>NZ_UHFA01000002.1:0-1200000 GCF_900459175.1 Streptococcus downei MFe28
CTGCAGTAAAGCTCCATGGGGTCTTTCCGTCCTGTCGCGGGTAACCTGCATCTTCACAGGTACTAAAATTTCACCGAGTCTCTCGTTGAGACAGTGCCCAAATCATTACGCCTTTCGTGCGGGTCGGAACTTACCCGACAAGGAATTTCGCTACCTTAGGACCGTTATAGTTACGGCCGCCGTTTACTGGGGCTTCAATTCATACCTTCGCGTTACCGCTAAGCACTCCTCTTAACCTTCCAGCACCGGGCAGGCGTCACCCCCTATACGTCATCTTACGATTTCGCAGAGAGCTGTGTTTTTGATAAACAGTTGCTTGGGCCTATTCACTGCGGCTGACCAAAGTCAGCGCCCCTTCTCCCGAAGTTACGGGGCCATTTTGCCGAGTTCCTTAACGAGAGTTCTCTCGCTCACCTGAGGCTACTCGCCTCGACTACCTGTGTCGGTTTGCGGTACGGGTAGAGTATAGATTAACGCTAGAAGCTTTCTTGGCAGCGTGACATCACTCACTTCGCTACTAAACTTCGCTCCCCTTCACAGCCTGGCGTTACAGGTATAAGCATTTGACTCATACCACGCCTCACTGCTTGGCCAGACACTTCCATTCGTCTGGTTGAGTTAGCCTTCTGCGTCCCTCCTTCACTCTATACTCTAGTACAGGACTATCAACCTGTTGCCCATCGGATACACCTGTCGGTCTCTCCTTAGGTCCCGACTAACCCAGGGCGGACGAGCCTTCCCCTGGAAACCTTAGTCTTACGGTGGACAGGATTCTCACCTGTCTTGCGCTACTCATACCGGCATTCTCACTTCTATGCACTCCAGCACTCCTCACGGTATACCTTCTGCGTACATAGAACGCTCTCCTACCATCCCCTAAAGGATCCACAGCTTCGGTAAATTGTTTTAGCCCCGGTACATTTTCGGCGCAGGGTCACTCGACTAGTGAGCTATTACGCACTCTTTGAATGAATAGCTGCTTCTAAGCTAACATCCTAGTTGTCTGTGCAACCCCACATCCTTTTCCACTTAACAATTATTTGGGGACCTTAGCTGGTGGTCTGGGCTGTTTCCCTTTCGACTACGGATCTTAGCACTCGCAGTCTGACTGCCGACCATGATTACTTGGCATTCGGAGTTTATCTGAGTTTGGTAATCCGGGATGGACCCCTTACCCAAACAGTGCTCTACCTCCAATAATCTAAATGTCGACGCTAGCCCTAAAGCTATTTCGGAGAGAACCAGCTATCTCCAAGTTCGTTTGGAATTTCTCCGCTACCCACAAGTCATCCAAGCACTTTTCAACGTACTCTGGTGCGGGCCTCCAGTGAGTCTTACCTCACCTTCACCCTGCTCATGGGTAGGTCACATGGTTTCGGGTCTACGTCAATGTACTATTCCGCCCTATTCAGACTCGGTTTCCCTACGGCTCCGTCTCTTCAACTTAACCTCGCACATTAACGTAACTCGCCGGTTCATTCTACAAAAGGCACGCTCTCACCCATTAACGGGCTCGAACTTCTTGTAGGCACACGGTTTCAGGTTCTTTTTCACTCCCCTTCCGGGGTGCTTTTCACCTTTCCCTCACGGTACTGGTTCACTATCGGTCACTAGGGAGTATTTAGGGTTGGGAGATGGGCCTCCCAGCTTCCGACGAGATTCCTCGTGTCTCGCCGTACTCAGGATCCTGCTAGGTATATAGACTATTTCGAATACGAGGCTCTTACTCTCTTTGGCTGTCCTTCCCAGAACATTCTTCTATAATCTATACGTCCACTGCGCAGTCCTACAACCCCGAAGTGTAAACACTTCGGTTTGCCCTCCTGCCTCTTCGCTCGCCGCTACTAAGGCAATCGCTTTTGCTTTCTCTTCCTGCAGCTACTTAGATGTTTCAGTTCACTGCGTCTTCCTTCTCATGACCTTAACAGTCATGGATGACAACCATTAGTTGTCGGGTTCCCCCATTCGGACATCTCTGGATCACAGCTTACTTACAGCTCCCCAAAGCATTTCGTCGTTCGTCACGTCCTTCTTCGGCTCCTAGTGCCAAGGCATCCACCGTGCGCCCTTATTAACTTAACCTTATTTCTCTTTGGTCTCTTTAAAATATAACAGCGTTTCGGTTTATTTTCTTGTTACTATTTGATAGATATTCAATTTTCAATGAACAATTGGCAACTTCGTTGCCTCTTAGGATAAGGGGTCACTGCTCTTTGAGAATAGTTGAACTCCGGACTAACTTCTTAGGAAAAAAGAGAAACTTCCTCGTGTCCTTAAGGACACTGGCGTCAGTTTCCTATTTTTCTACAGAAGTTTTCGCTAAAGCGAATCGTCCTCCGTATCCTAATGGAGCCTAGCGGGATCGAACCGCTGACCTCCTGCGTGCAAAGCAGGCGCTCTCCCAGCTGAGCTAAGGCCCCACAAAACCTCTGAAAACTAAATAGCGTCCCCAAAACGTGCTTCCGGTACTAAGCTTCAGGTACTTCTATTAACCACTTTGGCTAAATTGTACTCGGGCTAAAAGCTTGTGATTTAGATGACTGCCCTAAGAAATCAGGATTTCTTGGTCAGTCCCTAAAATCAAGTCGCTTTTTAGCGCCCTCTGTTACTTAGTTTATCCTTAGAAAGGAGGTGATCCAGCCGCACCTTCCGATACGGCTACCTTGTTACGACTTCACCCCAATCATCTGTCCCACCTTAGGCGGCTGGCTCCTATAAGGTTACCTCACCGACTTTGGGTGTTACAAACTCTCGTGGTGTGACGGGCGGTGTGTACAAGGCCCGGGAACGTATTCACCGCGGCGTGCTGATCCGCGATTACTAGCGATTCCGACTTCATGTAGGCGAGTTGCAGCCTACAATCCGAACTGAGATTGGCTTTCAGAGATTAGCTTGCCGTCACCGGCTTGCGACTCGTTGTACCAACCATTGTAGCACGTGTGTAGCCCAGGTCATAAGGGGCATGATGATTTGACGTCATCCCCACCTTCCTCCGGTTTATTACCGGCAGTCTCGCTAGAGTGCCCAACTCAATGATGGCAACTAACAATAAGGGTTGCGCTCGTTGCGGGACTTAACCCAACATCTCACGACACGAGCTGACGACAACCATGCACCACCTGTCTCCGATGTACAAAAAGTAAAACTCTATCTCTAGAGCGGGCATCGGGATGTCAAGACCTGGTAAGGTTCTTCGCGTTGCTTCGAATTAAACCACATGCTCCACCGCTTGTGCGGGCCCCCGTCAATTCCTTTGAGTTTCAACCTTGCGGTCGTACTCCCCAGGCGGAGTGCTTATTGCGTTAGCTGCGGCACTAAGTCCCGGAAAGGACCTAACACCTAGCACTCATCGTTTACGGCGTGGACTACCAGGGTATCTAATCCTGTTCGCTACCCACGCTTTCGAGCCTCAGCGTCAGTGACAGACCAGAGAGCCGCTTTCGCCACCGGTGTTCCTCCATATATCTACGCATTTCACCGCTACACATGGAATTCCACTCTCCCCTTCTGCACTCAAGTCTAACAGTTTCCAAAGCATACATTGGTTGAGCCAATGCCTTTAACTTCAGACTTACTAAACCGCCTGCGCTCCCTTTACGCCCAATAAATCCGGACAACGCTCGGGACCTACGTATTACCGCGGCTGCTGGCACGTAGTTAGCCGTCCCTTTCTGGTAGCGTACCGTCACTGTGTAAACTTTCCACTCTTACACTCGTTCTTCCGCTACAACAGAGCTTTACGATCCGAAAACCTTCTTCACTCACGCGGCGTTGCTCGGTCAGACTTTCGTCCATTGCCGAAGATTCCCTACTGCTGCCTCCCGTAGGAGTCTGGGCCGTGTCTCAGTCCCAGTGTGGCCGATCACCCTCTCAGGTCGGCTATGTATCGGTGCCTTGGTAGGCCGCTACCCTACCAACTAGCTAATACAACGCAGGTCCATCTGATAGTGATACAATGGTATCTTTTAAGTCTCTAACATGTGTTAAACACTCTCATGCGGTATTAGCTATCGTTTCCAATAGTTATCCCCCGCTATCAGGCAGGTTACCTACGCGTTACTCACCCGTTCGCGACTCATTAATATCAGTGGAGCAAGCTCCGGTGATATCAATGCGTTCCACTTGCATGTATTAGGCACGCCGCCAGCGTTCGTCCTGAGCCAGGATCAAACTCTCATTTAATCTTTACTCAATCCGTCTCTGACAGATTTATGGCTTTTCTTGACAGGTTAATTCCTTAACCCGCACGTCTTGGTTGCTTCGCTATTCAGTTCTCAAAGGTCTTTGCGCTTTCTTTAAAAGCAACTTTTATAGTTTACTATCTTTTTAAACATCTGTCAATAGTTTTGAAAGATGTTTGTAAACTAATTTCTTTCGCTTTAATTTTTCAGCTTTTTAAGTTTATCATCAACTAAATGGACTGTCAATAGAATACAGTAAAAACCCTTGAAATATTTTTCAAGAGTTTTCTTTAACAGATGATTTCCTATAGTGGTTGCTCTTTGGGCTAATTATTTTGCTTCGATAAGTCCAAAGTCTCCGTCTTCGCGACGGTAAATCACATTCGTTGTACCATCCTCTGCATCAGTATAGATGAAGAAGTCGTGACCGAGCAAATCCATTTGCAGGATAGCTTCCTCAGCATCCATTGGTTTTAAGTCAACATTCTTAGTTCTAACAATTTTTGGTTCTGGCGCCTCTTCAACTTCTTCAGCGACAAATTCAGCTGAGAAAACTTCTCCTGTTGCCACTTTCTCACGGTGTTTCTTAGCAATTTTGGTTTTATTCTTACGGATTTGCCGTTCAATTTTATCAGAAACCAGGTCAATAGATCCGTAGAGATCTTGAGAAACGTCTTCTGCCCGCAGAGTGATTGAATCTACTGGGATGGTTACTTCAACTTTAGCCGTTTTTTTACGATAAACTTTCAAGTTCACCTTTGCATTTAATTCTTGCGCAGGATTAAAATATTTTTCAATTTTAGCTAATTTTGATTCTACATAGCTGCGGATAGCATCAGTAACTTCGATATTTTCACCGCGAATACTAAATTTAATCATAGGCTTCCTCTTTCTTGCGTTAAAACGCTTTCTTTACTTCATTTTACTATATTTGGAATTTTTTGCAAGGATTTTTAGCGTGCCAATGAAAAAGTTTTTATAATTTTCACTCCTTTTTCACAGAGAATTTGTCGGGCCAACATGAGAGTGGCCCCAGTAGTATAGATGTCATCAACTAGCAAAACTTTATCAGGTATCTTCTCTTCTTCATTGAAAGTAAAAAACTGTTGAGTCGCCAATCGTTCTTCCCTAGTCTTACTAGATTGACTGACTTTATTTTTTTCCTTTATCTTTAAAAGGGGGCAGTAAGCAATTGAGGCATCCTCTAGAAAGCCGGTTACTTGATTGAATTTTCGCTTTTGTAGACTGTCTGCACTCAAGGGGATGGGGACAATGGTGTAACCGGGATAATTTTTCAAGGCAGATTTGACTGCGTCTGAAAAGACTTTCCGCAAGAGATAATCGCCTTGAAACTTATAGCGAGAAAAATAGTCTTTCATCATATCGTTATAAGTAAAAAGGGCACGATGGCAAACTTCCTGTCCTTTATCTTGCCAGTATAGGCAGTCTTGACAGGTTTTCTTAATGCCTGACTTGCAACAAGTCGGGCAATGCGGATTTTTAATTCTTTCAAAACGAGTTTGACACTCCTCACAAATATAAACTTTTTTTGACTGCATCAGGAGAATGGATGAGAAGGTCTCCTTGGGCAAGATTGGCGTATCACACAGCAAACAGTTCATGAGAAGCCCCCTTTCTTATTCATTTCCTTAATATCAAGAAGGGCCCGTCGCATTGAGCGCGTCACTCCTGCATGGTAAAATCGCAAGAGACCTGTCGGACGCTGGCTACTACGCCCAACTCGCCCAGAAATTTGAATGAGGGCTGACTTGGTATATAGCTTATGGTTGGCTTTCAAAATAAAGAGGTCAATTTTAGGAAAAGTAACTCCCCGCTCTAAAATTGTTGTTGAGACCAAAATGTCTAGCTGACCGTCATGGAAATCCTGAACAAGTTCCTGCCGTTCAGGAGAGGTGCTAGAGACAAAGGCGATTCTTTCCTGGGGCAGAACTTTTTGTAGAAGCTGAGTGAATTCTTTTCCCTCAGCAATAGTTGGATAAAAAAGCAAGAGAGGATAGCCACTTGTCCTTTGCTGACGAATATCCTTAAGAAGTCTAATTGGAAGAAATCCTTTTTTCATCTTTTCCTCCAAGTCGCCCAGCCAGACGAATTTCGGCACAACAAGAGGATAGGCATGGAAACGCCTGGCTAAATCCAGCTTTCGCAATTGGCCCTTTTTAACCTGCTTTTCTAAGTTATCCGTTGATGTCGCTGTCAGGAAAATTTTTGAGCCCCCTGGCTTAAGGGCATTAGCGACGGCATGATAAAGGCTTTGATCATCAACAAAAGGGAATGCATCAACTTCATCAATAATGATTAAATCAAAGGCCCGATAAAATTTAAAGAGCTGATGGACCGTTGAAATAACCAGGGGAGAGCGTTGGTAGGGCTCTGAGTTGGCATATAAAAGGGATATTGGACAAGTAAAATCCCTCTTTAAGCGTTGGTATAATTCTCGGCACACGTCAATTCTCGGACTGACTAGGGCAATAGCATCCCCTTTATCCAGGCAAGTCGCTAGAGCTCCGTATATCATTTCAGTTTTTCCAGAACCGGTTACGGCATGAACTAAGATATTCTCTCTGGCCTTGACGGCCTCAATAAGCTGTTCAGAAATCTCTCTTTGAAAGGGAGTCAACTCGCCCTGCCAGGCAAGATAGTTTGCTTTTTTAAAAGACCTTTGCGCAAAGAAGTAAATCTTATCGTTTGTGGTTAAACGGCCAAAGGCAAGGCAGTTGCGACAATAATAAGAGCCATCTGGCAGGTTCCAATCTAGTGACAGTTGACTATTACAGCGCTGGCAATAATATTTTCCCGATTTTTTTATAGTCGCAGGAATTGCTGAGGCTTTTTCACTTAGATCAGCAGGTAACTGGTCAGGGGTGAATTGACGGCCATAGTAATTTTCTATTTTTTCCATTTACTTATCTATTCGCAGAAGAAATGAATTATGATAAAATTTTCTTATGAATTATAGAACCATTGGTAAAGATACTAGCTTTGAAGAAGACATCAAAAAATCCCGCTTCATCTGTCAGCTCAAACGAGTCGAAACAGAAGAGGAAGCTAGACATTTTATCGCAACTATCAAAAAAGAGCACCATAAGGCCAACCACTCCTGTTCTGCTATGATTATTGGCCAGGATTCTCAGATCAAGCGTTCTAGTGACGATGGCGAACCTAGCGGGACGGCTGGGGTGCCTATGCTGACGATTTTGGAGAAACAAGGATTAACCAATATTCTTGCCGTCGTTACTCGTTATTTTGGGGGCATTAAACTGGGAGCAGGTGGACTCATTCGTGCCTATTCTGGCGTGGTCGCCCACACTATTGAGAAAGGGAGTCTGGTCGAGGTCAAAGAACAAGAAGGTATTCTACTGGAATTGACCTACCCCCAATATCAGACCCTAGCCAATTTCTTAGCTGATCAGGGTCTGCAAGAACAGGACACCGAATTTTCCGACAAGGTTCGCACGACGATTTATGTTGACCCCCATCAGGTAGACAAGTGCCTTTCAGATCTGATAGAATTTTACCAAGGAAAGGTCAAGGGTCAAAAGGCTGGCAGTCAAATTGTTGAGGTCCCCTTAAATTAATAAGGATATAAACCGATAATAATTCCCTATCGCTTGATAGGGAATTTATATTTTACAGATACCACCTTGGCGACTATACTAATAACAATTCTATAATCATTGAGAGGTAAAGTTATGACAAAAATCTATGATAATGTTACGGAATTGATTGGCAAAACGCCCATTGTCAAGTTGTATAAAAGTGTCCCTGAAGGTGCTGCTGATGTTTATGTTAAATTAGAGTCCTTCAACCCTGGTTCTTCTGTCAAAGACCGAATTGCCTTGGCCATGATTGAAGATGCCGAACAAAAAGGGCTCTTAAAGCCAGGCGGTATCATTGTTGAACCAACCAGCGGAAATACCGGTATCGGTTTAGCCTGGGTCGGGGCTGCCAAGGGATACAAGGTTATCATCACTATGCCTGAAACCATGAGTGTCGAACGTCGCAAGATTATTCAGGCCTATGGTGCTCAGCTGGTTCTGACACCTGGTAGCGAAGGGATGAAGGGGGCCATTCAGAAGGCCAAGGATTTGGCTGCCGAAATCGGCGGTTGGGTTCCTTTGCAATTTAACAACCCGGCTAACCCTGCTATCCATGAATCTACTACTGGGGCGGAAATTATTGACGCCTTCGGTCCAAAAGGATTAGATGCCTTTGTTGCTGGTGTCGGCACAGGCGGCACTCTCTCTGGGGTTTCCCACGCCCTTAAAAAAGTTAATCCAGAGGTTAAAATCTACGCTGTTGAAGCAGATGAGTCTGCCATTCTTTCAGGTGATAAGCCAGGACCCCATAAGATTCAAGGAATCTCTGCCGGCTTTATTCCTGATACCTTGGATACCAAATCCTACGATGGAATCGTTCGGGTCAAGTCCGATGATGCTATCGCAACAGGCCGTGTCATTGGTGGCCAAGAAGGTTTCTTGCCGGGCATCTCTTCATCTGCAGCCATCTATGCAGCCATTCAAGTTGCAAAAGAATTAGGAGCTGGTAAAAAAGTTCTGGCCCTCTTACCTGATAACGGAGAACGCTACTTATCCACCAATCTCTATGATTTCGAAAGCTAAGCTTGCTTAGCCATTCGAATAATACGAAGATGTAATTTCGAAAGGGTTTTGGTGACTTTCTCGAAAGACATAAATTGAAGAAGCTAGAGGATGAGACAGACAGTCATGAGGAGTTCCTCCTCCCCCCACAAAAATGCCTAATCTTGGAAGATTACGTATAAAACTAGTTGCCGTTCAAAAAATAGAGAGTCACTGCCTTAGCAAAGCAAAAACTGCGTCAAAGCCACTTAGCTCAACCTCGTTGAAGATTGACTCCTTTCGCTAAGTGATATAGAAAATGCCTCAAGTTCGCTTGGGGCATTTTTGATTTTCTATTTTATTTTTCTCAAGATCCAGAAGTCACCTTTTCATAGAAATCTATCTTGTTTGCATCAATTGCTGGATTGATTTTCAACGAATTTCATGGTCACAGGACCTAAAAAAGCCAAAAAAGGAGCTGGGCAAAAACTCAAAATCTCACTAATTTTCTCGGATTTTAAAAATAAGAAATCGCATGAAATCAGCGTTTTTAAACGGAAGATTTCATGCGATTTTGTTAATTCAGGACTTTTTGCCCAGCCCCTTTTTACTTATTTTAGATAATCTAAGCCCTCTTGAATCCAAGTGTCCATATTATCTGCTAGGGGTTTAAAGCCAATCTTATAGCGGCTATTAGAGAAGCGATGGCGGTGAGAAAAGTGGTGTCTCTCCTCTTCCAGGGTCCGCATAGATAGGCTGGCTTTTTGGCTAAATTCATCATAATCAAGAACCTGAACAAGAACTTCCTGATCCAATTTAAGAGTATCAAAGATATTTTCAATATAGCCAGTCTTAATTTCTGAGATATGGATTAAACCCGTTGTCCCATTTTCAAGGGCAACAAAGGCACCGTAAGGCTTAACACCGGTGATAACCCCCTTATATTTTTCCCCAATTTTCATCAGTCTTCAACCTCAATTGTTTCGATAGAGACGTCTTCAAGTGGCTTATCTTGGGCTCCTGTTTCGACCGCAGCAATTTTATCCAGAACCTCAAAAGATTCCTGGTCAGCCAATTGGCCAAAGACCGTATGACGACGGTCCAAATGAGGCGTTCCGCCTGCTACATAGGCATCAGCAATCGCTTCAGGCCAACCTCCTCGTTTCAACTCCTTGGCTGAGTAGGGGAAATTCTTATTTTGAACAATGAAGAACTGACTACCATTGGTATTGGGACCAGCATTAGCCATGGAAAGAGCACCACGCAGATTGTAGAGCTCTTCAGAGAATTCATCTTCAAACTTTTGGCCATAGATGGACTCGCCACCCATGCCGGTACCAGTTGGGTCTCCTCCTTGAATCATAAAATCAGGAATAATCCGGTGGAAGATGACACCATCATAGTAGCCATCCTTAGCTAAGGCAATAAAATTAGCCACGGTTTTAGGTGCCTGCTCAGGGAAGAGCTTCACCCTCAAGTTTCCTTGATTCGTTTTAATAGTGGCGGTGGGCCCGTCATGCTTTTCTAAATCTAATTGTGGGAAGTGTAATTCTTTTTCAACCAAACCTAATTCCTCCAAGGCATATAAAATACCATCTTCTTCTACTGTTTTTGTAACAAAGTCTGCTTTTTCCTTGAGTTCGGGAACGGCATTCCCCATGGCAATCTTGAGGCCAACATAGTCAAACATTTCTAGGTCATTGGGGCCATCCCCAAAGAAGAGCACATTCTCTGGTTGCAGATGCAAATAATCAAGTAACTTTGAGACCCCTAAAGCCTTAGAAGTATCCTTAAGCACCACATCAAAGGAATGGTCGTGCCAGCGAACCAAGCGTAATTGCTCAGCTAAATCGGCTGGTAATTCCAAATCCTCCAAAGTATCTTCAAAGGTCCACATTTGGTAAATGTCGTGGTTCTTATCAAAATCTGGATTGACTTTTAAATCGGAATAAACAATATCAATGGCATCACTGACAACATCGTTGCGACAAGATAAGACAGCCTCATGGCGACCTGCTAGTCCATAATAAATCCCGATTTCATCCGCCCAAGCCTTAAAGGAGCGGACTAAGTCAGCAGGAATAGGATGTTGAAAAATAATCTTCTTATCCTTATCCTTGACATAAGCCCCATTCAATTTGACACAGTAATCGGCATTTAAATCCTGAACCTCTTGGGGGACACCGTAACGAGCCCGACCGGAGGCGATACCCGTGATAATCCCTTTTTTCTTTAGTTCCTTAAAAACCTTTTTAATGGATTCCGGCATGTAACCTGTATCCTTGACACGAAGGGTATCATCAATATCAAAGAAGACCGCCTTAATTTTTTTCGCCTTATACTTTGTTTTTGCGTCCATACAATCACTCCTATTTGTAACTACCATTATAGCAAAAACTCTCCAAAAGTAGGGCAGGAACTTCATCAAGTTAGAAAGGTTTAGCCCCAGTCAATCTTTCTCAAAAAATAAAAGGAGCTCCCTTGAAAAAGCCTCAAGTTTAGAGCAAATCTAAGAAGTCAATCTCGTCTTCAAATATTTGCTAGCATTTTTTCGTGTGAAAGAAGAAAAAAGTGGCCAATAATAGACTCTTGACCACTCATCATTATCACTCGGATGCCATCATTGAGAAATAGCACTGTCTGGATAGAATGTCTACCACTCAGCCTAAAGAACTTTGGTTAGCGAAGGTAAAAAACAGAGAAATCTACTTTTTTAGATGCTATCCTTACCTTGACAAGCCTGCCAATCTGCTGCGAAGTCAGCAACAGCCTTGTCAATTGAAGGCATGGCAAAGGCTGCCTCGAAAACGTCAGGTCCAGCTGTTACGGCTTGTGCCCCTTGAGCCAAAGCATTAGTCACTTGCGCAACGTTTTTGAAACTAGCTGCCAAAATCTTACTGGACGAACCCATTCGTTCAATCGCTTGAGCTAATTCCTTAATCACCTGTCCAGAATCGATGGACAGATTTTCCATGCGATTATAGTAGGGTGCCAAATAATCAGCCCCTGCAGAAATAGCCAACAGGCCCTGCATGGTAGTGTAAATGGCTGTCGCTGTAATATTATAACCTTGAGTCTTTAAGGTTTTAATGGCTGCCAAACCATCTGGAGTCACTGGAATTTTAATATAGATCTGCTCGTCTGTCTCTTGACGAATCTTCTGAGCATCCCTTAAAATCCCTTGATAATCTTTAGCAACGACCTGGACATGGAGACTGGCATCCAAACCGATAATTCGTCTGACCTCTTTCAGCCGTTGGAAGAAATCAATTTTTCCTTCTTTTTTGGCAATACTGGGATTTGAGGTAACACCAGCCAAGGGTAAAATTTCCTGCCATTTTTTTATAGCCTCTAAGTTCAAACTATCTAATAAAAATTCCATATCTTCCTCCTAAATAGAATGTTCCGTGCGGGCAATAATATCATCTTGGGTTGCCTTAGAAAGGTCATTGAAGAAGGCTGAATAGCCTGCCACTCGAACAATCAAGTCGCGGTGTTTTTCTGGATGCTTTTGCGCATCAATTAGGGTTTCTTTCGAAACGACATTGTATTGAATATGGTAGCCATGTAGACGATTGAAAAAGGTTCGGAGAAGGGCAATAAGTTTTTGCTTATCCTCTTCCTTGGCCAGGGTTTGCGGGTTGACCTTTTGGTTGAGCAGAACGCCACCAACAATCTCTTGAGTTGGCAATTTAGAAACAGACTTCAAGACAGAAGTTGGCCCCTTCTTATCCATATTATGAGATGGTGAACAACCTTCTGCCAACGGTGTACCAGCATGACGACCATCTGGGGTAGCTAGGGTCCCACGACCTTGACCGACATTAGCTGAAATAGATGAGGTTCCTGAATAACGAATACCTCCGATTGGTCCACGACCATAGCGGGTGTTAGGGTATTTAGCAATTTCATCAACGTAGACGTCATAGCATTCACAAACTAGGCTATCAGCGTAGTCATCATCATTGCCGTATTTTGGAGCATCGTTGATGAGCATTTGACGAATTTCCTCACCACGTTCACCTGCATAATCACTCTGCAAGGCTTCCCATAATTCATCAGTTGCGAGTCGTTTTTCTTCGAAGACTAATTTCTTAAGCGCAGCTAGGGAGTCAGAAAGTTTAGCAATGCCAACTTGCAAGCCAGAAATGTAATCGTAAACTGCTCCGCCTTCTTTCAAATGTTTACCACGACCAATACAATCATCTGTTAAGGCTGAACACAGAATGTCTGGCACTTCACGTTCAAGACTGAGGTCAATAGCGTTTTCCACAATGACACTCATGCGAGTGAGATAGCGAAGGTTTTTATCCCAGGCTTCTTTGAGCTCAGCATAAGTCTTCATATCCCTGAAATGACCGTAACCTGGCGTGAAGCGTTTGCCTGACGTTGGGTCAATCCCATCATTCATGGTGATGAGTAAGATTTTAGGGAAATTGATATAACTCATACCCGTGCAACGATAACCCCATTTTCCAGGTACTGCCGTTTCTACACAACCGATGGCAGAGTAGTCGTAAGCATCTTCTTCAGCTACCCCTTTATTGATGAAAGATGGGATGATAACTTCATCGTTATTGAAGGCTGGCATTCCAAAGCCAAGTTTCATCACTTCAATGGCCTCATTCATAAAGTCTGGGTTAAGCCCAGCATGGTAACGAACCGTTAAGTTTGGTTGTGGCAAGTGGGTTTGAGCTACTGATTTCAGGACTAAGAATGACAAGGGATTGACCGCATCCTTCTTATCGCGTGTCTGACCGCCAATCGTCACATTTTGATAAAGAGGGCTACCAGCTGATGAGAAGGTGTGAGCCTGACTGCGAACTTTATTAATTGTCAGAGTCTTAATCCAGAGGTTGGTCAAGCGCTCAACAATGGAATCCTCAGTTTCACGCCCTGCTTCCAAATCCGCCTTTACATAAGGGTACATGTATTGGTCAAAACGTCCGTAAGATAGGGAATGGCCGTTTGATTCTATTTGAAGAATACATTGGATGAACCAAACTGATTGAACAGCTTCGGCGAAAGTCCTAACTGGATAATAAGGAACCCGTTCACAGATTTCAGCAATTTCCAAAAGCTCCTTACGACGTTTGGCAGTAGCTGTTTCAGCCATTTCTTTGGCTAATGCAACGAAGCGATCGGCATAAGTTTTAACCGCATCTATTGTAATCAAAATAGAATCATAGAAATGGTACTTATCAATACTTGCTGGATCCGTCAGATCAAGATTGGCCTTAGCTTGTCTCGTGCGTTCTTCAAAACCTACAAGCCCCAGCTCCAACACTTTCTGATAATTTACTGCTAGGTGGGCATCGCCAGAATTCATCTTACCTTCCATACCGAAGAAGCCCGTTTCCATATAAACTTGAACTTCATCTGGAAGCATGGCTCCTGCACGCGCCCGTAAATTATTGTTTTCCCAGAAGGGCGCAAGTTTACGCGACTCTTCCTTGGTTTCTTCAGTAATATAGAAGACATCACCATCACGCTTTTCAAAGAGATCAAGTTCGTTCATAACAAACTCAAGCATTTTATGCAAGAAAAACTTTATCCGTCGCACACCCATCCATGAGGGAAAGGATATTTTATAAAGGGGACCAGACTAGACTTTATAGCTTCCAAGTTGGGATTAGCTCAGTTTTATACTCAATAAAAATCAATCTAGCCAAGGCAAGGAGCAATGACATCAAGTCACTAAAGTGACCGATGTCGCAGTAGGTGTCTGCTATCTTTGCACCACTTCGTGGCACAGCAGACAACTAGTCACCCTTGCTGGGGTAGTAAGACAGTCTGGTGGACTGTCTTAGCCGACACCTTAAAATAAAAAGGTGTGAGGTGACGAAGGGTTTTGACATTTGTCAAAGCCCTTCTGTCTTACTCCCAAACGGCAATCCTCCCTAGCGATTGCCTAGCTCCCTTACTAACTTCACAAAGTTGGTGAAATTGACCAACTTTGCTCTGCATCGCACGAAATGCAGGTGGCTCAAAAGGTCTGGGAGACCTTTTGAGGGTGGAAATAGGGAATGCTTTGCTTTACTCAGCAAGTACGGCAAGGTGAGTTAACGATGCGACATGGAGTAAAAACTGTCAATATTACAGTTTTTATGAAATTAGTCAGGGATATAGAAAACTACAATCGTAGTTTTCGTAGTCACTCTAATGAGAAATCATAGAGTGACTTTATCCGTGGGAAAATTTTGATTTTCGAAGAGTATAAACTAAAAAGCATGAATCTGGTCTTGGTATAGCCCTAGTTTCATGCTTTTTGCTTTATAACCGATAAA
This sequence comes from Streptococcus downei MFe28, assembly GCF_900459175.1. Classification (NCBI taxonomy): domain Bacteria; kingdom Bacillati; phylum Bacillota; class Bacilli; order Lactobacillales; family Streptococcaceae; genus Streptococcus; species Streptococcus downei. Next base: position 15,067 of record NZ_UHFA01000002.1, read on the forward strand.
GAGTGAGGCCCTAGGTAGGTATCCTCTTATTGCTCCTCTTGAGGGACCAGATTGTGCTGGAAGGCATAGACAACTGCTTGGGTGCGATCTTCGACATTGAGTTTGGCCAAGATGTTGGAGACGTGGGTCTTGACTGTCTTGAGTGAGATAAAGAGCTCATCAGCAATAGTCTGATTGTCATAACCCTTGGCCAGAAGGGCCAGAACGTCACGTTCTCGGGCCGTTAAATCGTCATGCAGGTCTGGGTGTTGGTCGTGGTATTTAATTTTTTGATCCACCTCAGTCTCAATGGCCACTTGACCTTGGGCAACCTTACGAATACTGTTTAGAATCTCGGCGGCACTAGAGGTCTTGAGCATATAGCCCTTGGCCCCAGCCTCAATCACGGGGTAAATTTTTTCATTATCCAGGTAGGAGGTTAACACGAGGATCTTGGCCGCCTTCCATTCTTTGAGAATAGCTAGAGTAGCCTCGACGCCATCCATCTCAGGCATAACCAGGTCCATTACGACTACATCTGGGCGCAAATTCAAAGCCATCTCAACCCCATCCTTGCCATTATCAGCCTCACCAACAACTTCAATGTCTGGCTGCATATTAAAGAAACTCTTCAAGCCTAGTCGCACCATCTCGTGGTCATCAACCAGAATAATTTTAGTCTTGTCCATCGTTTTCGTCCTCAGCTTTCTCTTCTTGGTTCTTATCTAAATTATCTAGTATTGGCAGGCGAATATCCATGGAAACGCCCTTGCCCTTACTAGAGAGCATGATCATGGTGCCCGCTAAATCGTCAACCCGATCCTGAATGTTTTTCAGGCCGTAACTGAGCTCACGGCTGGCATCCATATCAAAGCCTTTCCCATTGTCAATCATCTTAAACTGTACTTCATTTTCGCTCTGGTAGAGGTAAACCTCCAAACGACTAGCCTGGGCATGCTTAAGGGTATTAGAGATGAACTCTTGAGCAATTCTGAAGAGATTATCCTCAATCACCTTAGGCAGTTGGTCGACATCCTCCTTAAAGACTGTCTGGATATTACTCTTGTCCTTTAGCTCCTTGAGAAGGATGGAAATCCCTTCAGAGAGCGTCCGCCCTTGCAATTCAGTTGGCCTTAGGTGCAGGAGCATAACCCGCAGATCATTTTGGGCACTGATTAGGGTCGTTTCAATCAGGTCAAGTTGCTCCTTAAGCTGACTCTTATCAAGATTATCCAAATTCTGGGCAAGCCCCGAAAGCATCATGGAGGAGGCAAAGAGCTCCTGGCTGACCGTATCGTGCAAATCTCTGGCAATCCGCTTGCGCTCCTGGGTGACAATGGTTCGGCTATTGGAGATATAGGCGTTTTCAGTTTTCTGCAAATTGGCTGTTATTCTAGCCATTTGCTTGGACAGACGCTCGATATTCTTGCCAACCTCAGACTCTGGTTGCTTACCCACCGCTTGGTTATTGATAATCCGCCGCAAGCTCTTGTTGAGCTGGCGTTTACTATTGTCATCAACAATCAGCCAGACTAAAATCAAGAGGAAGCTAACAGAAAACATGAGCAGGACAACGGAAAAAACGAACTGCTCCAGAACCCTAGGGTCAGCAAAGACCAACCTACTATCCAAATTGAGGCTATCAAAAATAATAAAGATGATGAAGCCGACCGTCACACAGACATAGAGGAAAATCAGGAGAAAATCATTTCTTTTCATGCCCGCACCACCTCTACTGAACCTGCAAAAATGTTGACAACTACCTTAACCGACCGCAAAAGTTCCTGATCATCCTTTTGCTCCAGCTTGATAGACTGGTTGCGCAAATCATATTCGGGAAAGCCCAAATAGGAAACGCTGGCATAGATGGCACTAACATCCAACTTGACGGCGACATCCCTTGGCACAAGAATCCTGGTTGGTCCGTAGATTTTTCGAATAATCACAACATTATCACGACCCGTAACGATTAACTTTCTTAAGTCAATGGTATCCGAGCCACTAATGCGGATGACGTTGATATCATCAAAGGTATAAAAGTCCTGACTGATATGACGACTGGCCCCAATCCATTGGTTAGGCTGGGGTTTGGCTACCAAATTATCTTTTTCAAACTCTAGGACAGCATAGCGGTTGCGGTGCTTAACCTCAGAAAAATGGTTGATGATGGTATAGGCCACTGTTAGTAGGACCGCCGCAATCATGTAGGGATTGAGCATGAAAATCATAAAGAGAAAGAGGGAGCTGACCGTCAGCAGAAAACTTCCACGATTGTCCTTATTAAAGAAAAGGAGGGCCAGGAGGGTCAGGACCAAAATGAGTACAAAAGCCGTCAGGCTCTTGGACAGGATTGTCAGCAGGGCCATGCATAAAAGCAGGGCCTCAACCAACAAGAAAAATTGAAATTTTTTCATAGATTTCCTCTGGGAGGACCTTAAAAAGGTCACTAGGTTTACCTGCCCATTGTATCAAAAATCCCCCCAAATTGCAGTAGTAATTGGCCTGAGAAGCCTTGATATAGGTCCTAAGTCCGAAAAAATCAGCCCGAGAGAGGCTGATTTGTAATACGGTAAATTGTTGTTGTCCAAAAACATCATTACTATTCGCTACCCGACTGTTTTTCATCGGTCGAACTTGAGTCTGGTACCTGATTGTCTGGTTGACTATTTGAAGAACTTGATTGACCGGACGACGAGCTACTTGACGAGCTAGAAGAGCTTGACGAAGCGTCCTGTACATATAGAATAATATCATCGCTAGAGGATAAGTCTAGACTAGCCCCATAATAAGGGGTCTGACCAGAAATAATACTAGAAGATGATGGGGAGGTCTCTGCTCCTGTTGATGAGGAATAAATCTTGATCCGTGAGGATTTAACACCGATAGCCGTTAAGGTAGAGACCGCTTGAGAATAGGTCATTCCCGTTAGGTTAGGCATGGTGGTTGACCCAGAAACGGCAACGGTAAATTTGATGGTATCGTCACCCGAGGTATCAAATTTATCCCCCTTAGAAGGGCTCTGACTGATGATGGTTCCCTCATCATAATCGGAGGTGGACACTTCTGTGACCTCAATTTGAGATTCCTTGACACCGTAATCTGACTCTAATTCTTTTTTGACCGAATCAATTGATTTACCGGTATAGTCCTTCATTTTGAAGCTACTTCCGTTACCAGAAACATAGATGTCAACAGAACTTCCCTCTTTTTTAGAAGTCCCAGCGGCTGGGTCGGTCCGAACTACCTTCCCCTTATCAACCGAATCGCTCTCTACCTTGATGACCTGACCAACCTTGAGGCCAGACTTCTTGATAGTCATCCGAGCGGTTGCCAAATCCTGGCCAGAAACGTCTGGAACATTTATAGAGGATGGATTGCGCAACATGAGAAAGGCAACAAGGACAATTATCCCTAGAACCAGGGCAATGGCAACCTTGCTATAAACACTAGCCTTGTGCTTACGCTTGGGCTTAACCTTCTTCTTGGGAGCAGCTTTGGCAGGAGCCTTGGCTTTTGATTTTTTATCGGTTGCCTTGAGTAATTGCTCAGTAGAAGCATTGGCAGTATTGGTATCAATCTTAGGTAGGGTCTTGGTATCGGCCACATCGCTAAAGACCAGCTTGGCTTCTCGACTACGATTATAGCTGAGGCTAGACATGAGGTCTCGACTCATTTCATAGGTCGATTGATAGCGGTCGGTTAACCTTTTAGCAGTTGCCTTGATGACAACATTTTCCAGGGCCTGTGGGACTGCCGGATTAATTTCTCTAATCGAAGGCAGGGGCTTTTGGAAATGCTGGAGGGCAATGGTGACGGCACTATCGCCATCATAAGGGATATGCCCTGTCAACATTTCAAAGAGCATAATTCCCATAGCATAGATGTCAGACTGAACCGTCGCTTTAGAGCCACGTGCCTGCTCAGGCGAGAGGTAGTGGACACTTCCCAGCATGGAATTGGTCTGGGTCAGGCTGGTCTCCGCAAAGGCCACGGCAATCCCGAAGTCTGTTACCTTGACTGTTCCATCCTTGGTTAAGAGAATATTTTGTGGCTTGAGGTCTCGGTGAATGATGCCCTTTTCGTGGGCCAGGGTCATAGCCGAGAGGACTTCTTCCATAATCCTGACAACTTCAGAATTAGAAAGAGGCGCCTTATCTTGTATATAGTGCTTGAGGTCTGAGCCATCAACATATTCCATGACTAGGAATTGCTGCCCATCTTCTTCCCCAATATCTCTGATAGAGACAATGTTGGGATGGCTGAGTTCTGCCATGGCCCGCGCTTCCCGCTGAAAACGTGTCACGGCAACCTGGTCAGTCTGATAGTTGGTCCGAAGTACCTTTATGGCGACTTCTTCTCCTTCTAAAATCAGGTCGTTGGCCAAATAAACATCTGCCATACCACCCCGACCGATGGACTTGAGAATGCGATAGCGACCAGCAAATAATTTGCCAATCTGAATCATAAGGTAGCCTCACCTTCTACGTGAAGCAAGCCCACGGTAATATTATCTAGGCCTCCAGCCTTGTTGGCTCGATCTACTAATTCTTCAGCTTTTTCCTTCAAGCCTCCATCGTCAGCCATGAGGACATTGACGATGGTGTCGCTAGAAATCATATTGGTCAAGCCATCACTATTCATTAGAATAAAATCGCCTGGCTCCAATTGTTGAACTCCTAAGTCAAGTTCAATCGGCCCTTGTTGGCCGATGGATTGGGTAATGATATTTTTTTGAGGGTGGACAGCGGCTTCTTCCTCGGTAATTTGACCAGCCCGAAGGAGCTCGTTAACCAGGGAATGGTCCGTCGTCAACTGTTGATAGTGACCATTTCTGATGAGGCCAATCCGAGAATCCCCAAGGTGGGCATAGAGGGCAGCATTATCCACAACCGAAACGGCCTCAATGGTTGTCCCCATTCCTCGGTAGGATTCTTCTTGACCGAGTTCATAAATTTTATGATTTTCTTTTTCAATGCTATCAATCATCCAGTCCCGAATTTGTGTCAAATCGGAGAAGTCGGTCTCCTCCCAAATTTTTCCCAAATCGGTAACGGTCAATTCACTAGCAATATTACCAGCGCGGTGTCCTCCCATCCCATCGGCTAAGATGATGAGGGGAATACCTGACTTATTATAAAATTGATTGATAAAATCCTGATTATCAGAGCGCTTTTGGCCGATATCAGTCCGCAGAGCAATTTCCATGGAATATGTAACTGTCCTTTCAAGCTAATAGACTCGCTTAAGTTGGGCAATAAAGAAACCATCTGTCAGATGTAACTCAGGTGTAATCTGGATAAATCCATCTGTCAGAATGTCTTCTTGCCTATGTTCCAGTTTTACCTGCTCAAAATTAGGGTGGGCCTCAAGAAATTTTTGGATTAAATCTTGATTTTCCTCCCTAAAAATGGTGCAGGTGCTGTAGGTTATTATACCATTTTTGCGCAATGTTTGACAAACACTCTTTAGGATATCAAACTGTATCTTTTGCAGGGACTCAAAGTCTTGACTGGCCTTCTTGTATTTGATGTCTGGTTTCCGTCGAATCAGGCCAATCCCCGAACAAGGGGCATCAACTAATATTTTGTCAAAACTATCCGGAGCAAATTCTTGGTGAACCAGGCGAGCATCTAGTTTTTTAGTCCTAACCCTATCAGCTACGTGCAAGCGTCTGGCATTTTCCTTAATCAAGTCTAGTTTATGGTCATAGAGGTCCAAGGCCAGCACTTGACCACTAGTCAGATAGGAAGCCAGATGGGCTGTCTTTCCGCCAGGAGCTGCACAGGCATCTAGCACCTGTTCTTGGCCTTGAAGCTTGAGGGTTGGCGCCACTAGCTGACTGGACTCATCCTGAATGGTTAGGTCCCCATCCTCAAAATATTTAGTTCCTGCGAAATAGCCAGATTCTTTTACGAGACCAACAGGTGAGAGTAAAGAGCGCTTTGCCCCTGTCGCCGCTTGGATTTCTGCTAATTTAGCTGGATTGGTTACCCGAACGCTGGCCTTGTTACGGACAAAGAGGCTCTCGAAAATCTTGATGGCCCGCTCATGACCATACTGGTCAATTGTTTTTTTGACCAGCCAGACGGGCAGGGAATATTGTACAGAGTAGCGCTTATTCTGCCGCTTAATGCTAGCAGGGTCGGCCAAGGGACCCTTACTTAATTTGCGCAGAACAGCATTGACTAATTTGTCTGCCCCTCTTTGACTGCGAGATTTGGCTAATTCAACCGCTTCATTCAAAACGGCATGACTAGGAATTTTATCCAGATAGAGGAGTTGGTAAAGGCTGAGCATGAGGAGGGTGTAGACCCAGCTTTCTAGCTTGTCCCTATCCTCAATGACATGGGCCAGTTGCCACTCCAGAGTAATTTTTCGTGCCACGGTCCCATAGACTAATTCGGTCACCAAGGCCTTATCCTGCTGACTAAGGCTTGAACCTGACAAGCCTCGCTTGAGGGCTAGGTTAGAATAAGCCCCTTCTTGAAAAACTTCCTCTAAGATTTTCAAAGCCAGACCACGGGCTGACTTTTCTAGTCTATTCGCCAAAGACATCACCTACTTTTAGCTTTTGTCCTAAACCATTGAGGAAATCAGAAATCTTCATCTTGGGTTTCCCAGCTGGCTGAACTTCTAAGAGAGATAGGCCCCCTTGACCAGTAGCCACGATGAGGCTCTTCTTGGTTTTCTCAATAATCTGACCGGCTGGGCCCTGGCCATCTACTGGCTTAGCCTGATAAATCTTAAAGCGTTGACCATTTAGAAGGGTATGAGCAACCGGCCAAGGGTTCATGCCCCGCACCTGATTGAAGAGGTCACGGGCTGATTTATTCCAATCCAAGCGTTCCTGTTCAGGGGTAATATTGGGGGAGAAGCTCACTCGGTCAGGGTCCTGAGCTTGCGGTTGAATTTTACCAGATAGGTAGTCCGGAAGGGTCTGCAAAAGCAGGTCACGCCCGAGAACAGCTAGTTTCTCAAAGAGGGTGCCAACATTGTCTTCATCAAGAATGGGCAAACTGGCTTGAGCCAGCATATCACCCGCATCCATCTCCTTGACCATCTCCATAATGGTCACGCCAGCCTTATCATCACCCTTAATCAGGGCATAATGAATAGGAGCACCGCCTCGATATTTAGGCAAGAGGGAAGCATGAACATTGAGGGCAAAATCCATGGAATCCAGAAGCTTACTTGGTAGGAATTGCCCATAGGCAGCCGTAATAATACCATCCGCACCCAGGTTCATCAAATCAGCCATCTCCTGCGAACCTGCTAATTTTTCAGGTTGATAGACTGGTAGGTCATGACCGATAGCCAGTTCCTTGACTGGGGTCATACGAATTTCTTTCTTACGACCGACAGCGCGGTCCGGTTGGGTAACGACTGCTAGTATATTATAGTCGGAACTGCTGATTAGGCCTTCTAAAACAGTCGCTGCAAAAGCGGGGGTCCCCATAAAAATAATTTTTTTCATCTGTCTTATCGGCCTAGTCGGCCGTCCTTTCTAGCTTATCCCTTTGGAAAATCAAAATTTTGTTACAGATGAAGTCAGCTTGCTATTTCTTGTGAATGTGACTTCAAAATGACAATTATAGTTTTTACGCCTCTGAGAAGGCAACTGGAGCAATTGTATTGCTCGTTTTAGACTGGTGTCGCAAGGGGGTGGCTGGGCAATTTTCAAACACCTACCCAGCCTTGATTAAAGTATTTTTCACCAGGAATTTAGATAAAACTTTGTGGCTCATGGTCAATAATTAAACGCAAGTCCTTATTACTTCTATCCTGGGTCAGGTCCAAAATTTGATTGAGGACAGCCTCTAGCTTGTCTTCAAAGCGATACTTGATAATAATCTGATAGTGGTAGAGATTGTGGGTCCTAGCAATAGGTTTAGGGGTTGGTCCCAAAATCTTAACCTGATCACTCAGTTGCTCCTTCAAAAGCTTAAGTAGCTCGAAAGATTTTTGAACTAGGACCTCTTCCTTCTTGTGGGAGAGGGTCAATCCAACCGTGTAGTAATAAGGAGGATAGGCCAATTGGTGACGGACCTTCATCTCATAGGCGTAGAAGGCTTCGTAGTCCTGCTCCTTGGCCAACTGAATAGCATAGTTTTGAGGATTGTAGGTCTGGATAAGAACCTGACCTTCTTTTTCCGCCCGACCGGCCCGACCAGCCACCTGCGTCAGAAGCTGGAAGGTCCGCTCAGCTGAGCGAAAATCTGGCAGGTTAAGTGAGGTGTCCGCATTAAGAACACCAACTAGGGTGACATTGGGGAAATCTAGCCCCTTGGCAATCATCTGGGTCCCCAGAAGAATGTCTGCCTTACCCTGGCCAAATTCTTGAAGAATCTTTTCATGAGCCCCCTTTTTACGTGTTGTATCCACATCCATCCGCAGAACTCTGGCCTGAGGGAGAATTTCTTGGAGCTCATCATAGGCCTTTTGCGTCCCTGTTCCATAATAGCGAATGCTAGAACTGCCACAGTTAGGACAGCTTCTAGGAATGCCCTTTTGGAAACCACAGTAGTGACAATTCATGGTCTTGGTATCCATATGGAGGGTCAGGGAAATATCGCAGTTGGGGCAATCATCAACATAGCCACATTCGCGACACATGATGAAGCTAGAAAAGCCCCGACGGTTGAGCATGAGAACCGTCTGCTCCCCTTTTTCCAAGCCTTCCCTGATTTTATCAACTAGGATTGGGGTGAAATTGCTGACGGCCTGCTGACCCAGATAATCCCTAAAATCAACGATTTTTACCTGAGGAATCTTAGCCAGCGGATTGGCCCTTTGAGTCAGGCGAATAAAATGATAGACATCTCGGCTAGCTCTCGCCCGACTCTCAATACTAGGGGTCGCCGACCCCATGACCAAGACGGCCTGGTGGTGTTGAGCCCTGAGCAGGGCGACATCACGGGCGTGATAGCGAGGATTGGATTCCTGCTTATAGCTAGCCTCGTGTTCCTCATCAATAATGATGGCGCCAATATTTTCTAGGGGAGCAAAGATAGCCGAACGTGCTCCGACTACAACCTTGGCATGGCCAGATTTAATCTTGCGCCACTCATCGTATTTTTCACCATCCGATAGGCCCGAATGCATGATAGCCACCTGTTCACCAAAACGAGAAATGAAGCGATTAGTCATCTGAGGGGTCAAGGAAATTTCTGGTACCAAAACAATGGCTGTCTTGCCTAGCTTGAGCACTCGGTCAATAATGTGCAGGTAGACTTCTGTCTTACCAGATCCCGTAATTCCTTCTAAAAGATAGGGCCTATTGGGCCGGCCGATATCGGCCACTATGGTCTTTACAGCCTGGGCCTGCTCAGAATTGAGCTCTAAGAAGTCTGTCTTTTGCACCTGATCAAAATAGTTCTGACTGCGGTTGACGGCAACTTCATCAATCTCTAGGGCTCCGGTCTCTAGAAAAAACTTGACCTGATCTCGCGAGTAGGTCTTATACAAATCTGCCAGGGGAGCACGGTCAGGTTGGGCCAGAAGGTAATCCTTTAATTCCTGACGTTTTTTCGCCCGCTTGGAAATTTCCAGCTCAGCTAAAAGGTCTAACTTAACCTGATAATATTTGACTGTTTTGAGAGTCTTCTTATCATGAGCAACGTAACTGGCCTTAATCTGTCCAGAACGAACTAATTTGGCAACCCTAGCCTGCCTAGCTTCATCAAGACTAGCATAAGAAACCTGATCACGCCCTGCAAAAATCTCTTCCTGATCCTGTTGAGACAGGCCATCTCCAACCCCTAAAATCCGATTATAATTAGAATTCAAAAGGCTAGGAATCATAGATTTGAGAATGGAAATCTTGTAAGAAAAAACAGTGTGACGCATCTGGTCAGCTAGCTCTAGCTGTTCTTGATTAAGAACCGGCTCAAAATCTAGGACAGAGGTGACCGACTTAAGGTCTTGGGCCTCGCCATTTTCTAACCCTACAACAAAGCCCTGTAAGAGGCGATTCCCCTTACCAAAGGGAACATGGACCCGACTGCCCAGACTGATACTGTCTTCTAGGTCTTTTGGCACCTCATAGGAAAAAGGCTTATCGGTCTGCATAAGTGGAACATCCACAATAATTTTGGCAATCTTTCCCATTTTTCCCTCCCTATTTTGAACTAGGCCGACTCAAATTCAGCCACTTCAGAAATGCACAACGAAAATTAAAAACTTACATTTCCATAGTTTCGATTTTCAAATGTTATAAGGTCTCAAAATCAAAATCTGAAAGCTATATCAAGCACTCAGCTTGATGAACGAAGTGGCTTAAATCTAACTCTTCTTGACCCTTATGACCTTCACCCTAAAGGGTTTCCATCATAAAGGAAAGCTGAGATTATCCAATCCCAGCTTTTTTCTTCTAACAGACAAGTTCCATTCAGCTTAGATCTTTTCGCCTTCTTCTTCCTTTTCCTTGGCGATTTGCTCTTTAATCTTGCGTTCTTCCTCTTCCTTAGCCAGGCGTTCCGCTTCAGCACGGGCACGAACAGCAGCTCGCTTAGCTTCAGGATCTGGGTGGATGGTTACATTTCCAGATTCAATTTCTTCCAAGGCCTGTAGGGTCGCTTTAACGGACTTGAAGCCTTGGGTTGGCTTAGCTCCTTCTTCCAATTCATGAGCTCTCTTAGCCTGGAGAATACAGAGGGAATATTTTGAAGGAATGCGATCCAGCAAGGTATCAATAGAAGGTCTTAACATCATAAGGCAATTTCTCTTTTCTAACTTAAATATCTTTAATCATCTTGTTATAGTGGCCGATGACTCGGTCAACACGACAATGTTCTGCTTCAATAATCCGCTTAACACGCTCGGCAGCCAGTGGAACCTCATCATTGACAACGGCATAGTCATATTCTCGCATGAGGGCAATCTCTTCCTTGGCCCGCTCAATTCGTTGAGCAATGACCTCCTGACTATCAGTACCACGCCCAACCAAGCGATCTTTTAACTCCTCCAAATCCGGTGGGGTTAAAAAGATAAAGACACCATCTGGAACCTTTTTCTTAACCTGGAGAGCGCCTTGAACTTCAATTTCAAGGAAGACATCAATACCCTTGTCCAGCGTTTCATTGACATAAGTTAAAGGAGTCCCGTAATAATTGCCAACATATTCGGCATATTCCAGCATTTGTCCCTGGCGAATAAGATCTTCAAATTGCTCCCGAGTCCGAAAGAAATAATCAACGCCATCTTCTTCGCCTGGACGTTGTGCCCGGGTTGTCATTGAGACCGAGTATTCAAATTTATGGTCTGGTGTGGAAAAAATTTCCTGACGGACCGTTCCCTTGCCGACCCCTGAAGGTCCAGAGAAAACAATCAACAAGCCACGTTCGGACATAGCAGACTCCTTAATCTTTCTTATGCCTTAGTTTAACAAAAATAGGACCGTTTATCAAGCGCCCGACCGAGCTCAAACTGACAAAAGGGCGATGAAACCAGCCTTCTTAGAACAAATTTTTTTAAGAAAAAGGCTCCCACAAACCAAGGCTTTTATAGTATAATGATATGGTATGCCCAAGAGGCAAATCATTCATCTAAGGAGGGGTTCTCATGCAACAACTGTTTCTTTCTGCAAACAATCAACTCAATGAAATTGAAACATTCGAGCCAGGAGCTTGGATTAATCTCGTGAACCCTTCCCAGGAAGAATCGGTTCGCCTGGCTGAAAAATTTAAGATTGATATTACCGACTTACGAGCACCGCTGGATGCGGAAGAAAGTTCTCGGATTAGTGTTGAAGATAACTATACTCTGATTATTGTTGATGTCCCTACCCAAGAGGATCGTAATGGCAAGAGTTATTATGTTACTATTCCTCTGGGTATCGTGGTGACCGAGGATGTGGTGATTACCACCTGTTTGGAGCCCTTGGATTTATTTGATAAATTTCTTAATCATCGAATTAGAGGCTTCTACACCTTTATGAAGACGCGTTTCGTCTTTCAGCTCCTCTACCGCAATGCCAAGCTCTTTCTGACCGCCTTGCGTTCCATTGACCGTCAGAGCGACCGTATCGAAGCTCAACTGGAGGATGCCACTCGCAACGAACAACTAATTGATATGATGGAGCTAGAAAAATCCATTATTTACCTGAAAGCGTCTCTGAAGATTAACGAGCGAATCGTCAAAAAGTTGAGCGGTAAAGCTTCCAGCCTGAAAAAGTATGTGGATGATGAGGATTTGCTGGAAGACACTCTGATTGAGACCCAACAGGCCATTGAGATGGCTAGCATCTACGAAAATGTCCTCAATATCATGACAGAGACGTCTGCTTCCATTATTTCCAACAATCAGAATTCCATTATGAAGACCCTGGCCCTAATGACCATGGCTCTGGACATTCCAACCGTTATCTTCTCCGCCTATGGCATGAACTTCAAAAACAACTGGCTTCCCCTCAACGGTCTGCCCCATGCTTTTTGGTACATCACCGCCATAGCTGCTGCCTTGAGTATAACCGTCGTCATCTACTTCATCCGCAAGCGCTGGTTCTAATCTTATTATTGCTAAATCTAAGAAAGAGAGTCCTGTAACACCATGGATTTACAAGAATTAACCAAGAAAAATCAAGAATTTGTTACCATTGCCACCCATCAATTGAAGGAAGACGGCAAGACCGACGAAGAAATCCAAGCCATCTTTGGCGATGTCCTACCAAGCATTATCGAAAATCAAAAGCAGGGTCACACGGCTCGCTACCTACTGGGTGCTCCAACAAGCTGGGCCAAGTCCTTTAGCGATACCGCCATCGAAAGTGGACAAGCAGTAGCGACTGAAACCAATAAGAACCCTTGGCTCATGTGGATGGACAGCAGTCTCCTCTTTTTTGGTGGCTTCTCCCTCTTCTATGGGCTGGTCAATTTAACCAACGGCAAGGCGACCCAACAAATTTATGGAATCACGTCAATCTTGGTTATTGCTCTTAGCGGTGCTGCCGCCTTCTATGGCCTCTACCATTTTATCTATCAACACTCTGGTAAACCCAAGGAAGAGCGCCCAAGCCTGTGGAAGTCACTAGCCTATATGGCCGGCTTCACCCTACTTTGGATTCTAGCAGTTGGGCTAACGGCCTTGATTCCTAAGGTGCTTAACCCTGTTCTACCTTGGCTGGCTACCCTGATTATCGGTGCCCTTAGTCTAGGACTGAGATACTACCTCAAAAAGCGTTATAACATCCAAAGTGCCTTGGCCACTCAAGCACCTACAAACACTAGAAGAAAATGATTTCAACCATAAAGAAAGCTCAGCCACCCCTACTGAGCTTTCTTTATGCTCTGTACACGCATTTCGCTGTAAGAAAATGAGGTCCACCCGGTTCTGTCTGCTCTCTTTCATTTTTAGGAGTAGAGAAAAAGCGCTCACACTGGAGCCTGGCTCGCCTTCCAATTTCTAGGCTCCACGGACAAAGCAAGTCAACTTGACCTTTTAGACTTGCTACGAGGTTGGGACAAAAAGTCCTAGCCTCGTTACTTTTTCAACATCAGACACATTAACGCAGCGGTTGATTGGAGGTCCTTATCCCTTGCTAGGCAAGTGATAGCGGCTACCCTAATCAACTGTGCGGAGGCGGGACGACAAAATCGATTTCTAGGAAATCGCGATTTTGGTCCCGCTCTCTATGTCCCTGACTAAGTCAACTAGCAAGCTATTATCGAGCTTGTTAGTTGACTGTCGCACGAAAAAGAGGTCCACCCGGACCTCTTTTTTAATCTTCGTTTACGAATGGCATAAGTGCCATAACGCGAGCGCGTTTGATGGCTGTTGTTACCTTACGTTGGTTCTTAGCTGAAGTTCCAGTCACACGACGAGGAAGAATTTTTCCACGTTCGGAAACGAAACGGCTAAGCAATTCTGTATCTTTGTAATCAACATATTCAATCTTGTTAGCTGCGATATAATCAACTTTTTTACGGCGTTTGAATCCGCCACGACGTTGTTGAGCCATGTTTGTTCTCCTTTATCTTATTTTTTGACTTGTCTAGGCAAGCCCCTTGTCCTGTTTTCTTGCCACTTAGAATGGTAGGTCGTCGTCGGAAATATCCATTGGATTGGCATTGCCAAAAGGACTTTCGTCACGGCCAAAGTTCGGTGTTGTTTGCTGTTGGCCACCGCCAAAGTTTGACGAAGCATTGCCCCCAGCATTATAAGAACTTGTACCATTAGCTTCACGAGTTGCACGACTTTCCAGAAGTTGGAAATTGTCAGCGACAACTTCAGTTACATAGACCCGTTGACCTTGTTGGTTTTCATAATTACGAGTCTGAATGCGACCTGTAATCCCAATCAAAGCGCCCTTCTTGGCCCAATTTGCCAAGTTTTCAGCTTGCTGACGCCAGATTACACAGTTGATGAAATCGGCCTCACGCTCACCGTTTTGGTTCTTAAAGTTGCGGTTAACAGCTAGACTGAAAGTTGCAACAGCTTGATTGGATGGGGTGTAACGAAGTTCGGCATCCCGAGTCATGCGACCCACGAGTACGACATTATTAATCATAATCTACCTTCTTAAGCGTCAAGCTTAACAATCATGTGACGAAGAATATCGTTGTTGATTTTTGACAAGCGATCAAACTCGTTAAGAGCATGAGCGTCTTGGCTTTCAACATTAACGATGTGGTAAAGCCCTTCACGGAAATCTTGGATTTCGTAAGCAAGACGACGTTTTTCCCAATCTTTTGATTCAACAACAGTTGCACCGTTGTCAGTCAAGATAGCGTCAAAGCGTTCTACCAAAGCGTTTTTAGCTTCTTCTTCAATGTTTGGACGAATAATATAAAGAATTTCGTATTTAGCCATTGATGTTTTCCTCCTTTTGGTCTAATGACCCCAAGTCCTAGCAAGGGGTAAGTGAGGGATACTCACAAGACACTATTATACAGGAAAGCCAGACCAATTGCAAGGGATAAAATCAAGCTTGCCAAATAGAGAGGACTGAAATTTAACCTGGAAATAATTAGTCCATTCAGCTATTTCTGAGACCGTTTTCTCTGGCAGACAGAGGCTTTAATTTTTGTTACATTTGCCACAAAAATAGATTTATCATAGAAAAATCTATTTGCAGGGAATAATAGGTATGCTTTTTACGAATCAGCTATTTCTCCCCTTTTTTGGCAAAGCGATAGGACATGTAGTCGCTCATGGTCTGGACATCCTGATGACTTAAATCTCTTTCAGCTATTGAATTATTTATAAAAATGATGACAGGGAGCAGAATGTAGATAAAAATGGAGAAACGCGGTAAAACATAGGCCAGAAGAAGCACCCCAATAAAGGAAAGAAGGATGCCTAGTCGAATCAGGCCACCCTTATTTCTGGGATTAGGTCTAACCTGCTGGCCCTGTGAGTGATTCTTTTCAGCATGAAGCTGCTTAATTCCAACCTGAAAAAGCATAAAATTACTGGAGATAGAAATCAGCGTAATTAAAATGCCATAGGCCAAAACCGCCAGGGAATAATTCTCAAACTTAGTCAAGAGCTGCAGGAAAAGTGGAACCAGGCAGATAAGCATATGATTAATCATGTCCCAAGTCATAAGGGGGACCGATATTTTTTCCGCCAGAACCATGGTCCTAGCTACGGTACCATTGATTGGCAATGATGATAAAACTGATGAGAAACCAAAGAATATCCGTCCCAAATTGGGGCAACTGACTCATTTTGTCAGGAACCTTGATACTCAAAACCAAAATGGTCATGATGATGGTGTAGAGACCATCACTAAGGGTATCAAACTTTTTGGTTAAATTTTCCAGCATAATCTTAACAGCCTGCTTCCTCTTATTTTTCCCCTGCTATTATAAGATAGGAGAAAGCTATTTTCAAGAAATTGCGGAACCTAGTTTTCGCTTTAGCTCAAACTGCATCAATAGCTCTAAATTCAGCTTCGCCATTCTGGCTCGATTCATTAAGAGCTATAGAAAAACCTGCCTAGTTAGAAATCCAAGCAGGTTATCTATATTGCTAGAAGAGTAGAGTCGTTTAAAGGTCTCTAGTAGAGTTCAGCTCCTAATGCTCCCACTACAGAGCCAATCATTGCACCAGAGCCCGCCCAAATAGGATATACTGGATATGGTGGAGTTGGTGGGAATGGGAAAAAGCCACCCGATACTGCTGTCAACGCTTCTGCATTCATAGTTTCAAATTCTTCAAATGCAATTGTATTCATAATAATCTCCTCGTTAGTTAAATTACTTGTTTCTTATTGGATTGTACATGCATCCGCACTACCATTTGCTCCCATTGCTCCTCCAAGACTAGCAAGTCCAACAAGGGCAAGCCCACCCCAGCCAATTGGACCTGAGGCTAAACCTAATCCAATAGCTGCTGCAGTACCTGCAACAATTCCGCCACCTTCGGTGGCCTCAAAACAGCGGAAATCATCTTTATACTCTCCACCATTAAAGGTAGTCAACGCTTCTGCGTTCATGGTTTCAAATTCTTCAAATGCGACTGTATTCATAATAATCTCCTCGTTAGTTAAATTACTTGTTTCTTATTGGATTGTACATGCATCCGCACTACCATTTGCTCCCATTGCTCCTCCAAGACTAGCAAGTCCAACAAGGGCAAGCCCACCCCAGCCAATTGGACCTGAGGCTAAACCTAATCCAATAGCTGCTGCAGTACCTGCAGCAATTCCGCCACCTTCGGTGGCCTCAAAACAGCGGAAATCATCTTTATACTCTCCACCATTAAAGGTAGTCAACGCTTCTGCGTTCATGGTTTCAAATTCTTCAAATGCGACTGTATTCATAGGAATACCTCCTTATTATTTCTTGGTCATCTACTACTTCATGTAATTTGACCTGTTTTTTATTTATCAATCAAATTTATTTTCAATTGATAATAAATATTCTAACGGAATCCGCCTTCCTCTGCAAGCGTTTCCGAGCGATTTAAAGAGCCTGCAACAAAGATAATACAGGACCTTCATTTTTCAGAATTATTTTCATTTGAAATTACTTTAAAAAGTCAACCCTAGAAGCTAGAGTTGATTTAAATTGGTCTGTGGCTAAAGGTTGCTTTCTTAAACTTCCTTCAGGATGAGCTTAATAAGCGGCAAAGCTAGCAACACCAGAGGCCCAGCTATTGACCGTGATATTAAGGGCTGCTTCCAGAGGACTCTTGGTCACTTGGTAGCTCCAGTGACCATTCTCATCTCGATAGGCATAGCCGTTAGCACAATCCATAAAGTGCTCATATTCGCCACCTTTGACTGTTGCTAGGTTTTGAGTATTAAGGGTTGTAAATTCTTCAAATGCGACTGTATTCATTAGTTGATCTCCTTTTTGGCCTTAATTCTGACCTCTTGATTTCTTATCAGTCAAGAATACTTCCGACTGATACGGCCTAGTCTAACAGACCAGGACGGACTAGACAAGCGATTTTTAGAGGTTTAATCAAAAAAATATTGTCGAAAAGTAGAAAGTAATTTTCTGAATTATTTTCATTTGAAAACAAAAAACAATCCAACTTTATTAGTTGAACTGCTTTTTTGACCTTAATCCTCCACTTTGTGAAGCAATTTGTCCTTGAAGTAGTCAAAGTAGGTCTTCTTGTCAATGACCGTGACGGTCTTTCCGGTCATGCCATACTTGACTAGCTTGCTCTCTTTCTTTGAGAGCTTGACCTTAGCGGTGACCTTGAACAGGTTGCCTTTTTTCGTGGTGGTTGCTGATGAGGCAACATTATTAATCTTGCCTTCTACGGTCAGCTTGTCATTACCCTTGCGCTCCAGCGATAGGCGGGTCGTTTGTCCCTTCTTCATGGAGACCACGTCATCTGAAGAGACGTAGTAGGTAATTAGGGCTGTCTTGGTCTTTTGAATATCTGGGTAAATCTGGGCAATCTCTGACCACTTGGGCAGGAGATTGAGGCCTTCATACTTACTATTGGTATGAATAATGCCAGACTCAGGGGCAAAGAGGGAAACATGGTCAGCTTCCTTCTTATCCTCGTCATCTCGGTCCTTTTTGTCGGCTTCCCTTTTCTTTTTATCCTTTTTCTCGCGCTTCTTTCTTTCCTTTTTGGAGAGCTTCTTATACTTTTTCTTGGTCTTTTTCTCTTCTTTTTCTAGTGCCTTATCCAGTCGCTCATTGCGCTCCTTGATGGTCTTCTTTTGGGCCTCTTTTTCCTGCTCAGTCGCATTCTCGCTGTACTGGACCAAGAGGTCGCCTTTTTCTACCTTGGTATTGTCGTCCAATTTATTTTGGGCAACAGAGGTGTCACTAGCAGACTGAATGACCGCTAGAACCTTGGTTGGGGCAACCTCACCCTGGGAAATAACGGTGACCTCCTTTTTGGCAAAGCAGAGGAACACACCGATAAAAATAATCAGGACCACTAAGGGCACAATCAAAACGGTCGCAAAATTATGATAGCGACGGCGGTAAAATTCCGCACTTTCCAGTAATTTTGGATTCATGTTAGCTTCCTCCCTTAGTTAAATAGCGTGTAGTAGAAGCCTTTGTTAGCTAGGAGTTCCTTATGGCTTCCTTCTTCCACAATCTTGCCTTGGTCCATGACGATAATCCGCTCGGTTCTTTGGGCGATACTCAAGCGGTGGGCTACAAAGATGATGGTCTTATCGGTCATGGCCATGAGGTTATCGACAATCTTCTTTTCGGTCAGGACATCCAGGCTACTGGTAGCCTCATCCAAAATCAAGACAGGCGCCTGAGTCAAGAGGGCACGAGCCAGGGCAATCCTTTGTTTCTGACCACCAGAAACCCCAGCCCCGTCAGAGAGCTCAGTCTGATAACCCAAAGGCATCTGTTCAATATCCGAGCGAATTTCAGCGATTTCACAGGCCCGAATAATATCCTCTTGGGTCGTCCCTTCCTTGGCACCTAGGGTCAAGTTATCCATGATGGACCCGCTAAAGACATAGGCCTGTTGGGGTAGGTAGCTAATGTGCTGGCGCAGGGCGGTCTTGTCGATGACCTTGAGGTCATAGCCATTGATACGAGCAATCCCACGATTAGGCTCGTAGAAATTGACCATCATCTTGGCTAGGGTCGTCTTACCAGAACCTGACGGTCCCACTAAGCTGACCTTAGAGCCCTTGGCAATGGTCAGGTTAATATCGGACAGGGTATCCCGGCCATAGCCATACTTGTAAGACAATTTCTCAAAGGAGATATCCCCGTCCAAGAAGTTGGCCTCGGAAAGCTCGCCATCATTGTCAAATTCGGACTCCACCAGATAGACTTCATTGAGACGGGTATTGGCTACCCGGGCTGATTGGAGCTTGGTTTGCAGGCTGATGATATTTTCAATCGGATTTTGGAAATAAGAGAGGAGGGCATTGAAGGTAATCAACTGCCCGACAGAAATCTTGCCATCCATGACCAACTTAGCCCCATACCAGAGGATGACCACATTAAGGATGAGTTTGGCCCCAGTCTTAAGGGAGGTCTGGAGGGCATTCATCTTTTGCAGGCGGAAGTTTTTCTCCAGATAGTCCACAAATTCACCATCGATGTTTTGGTAACGACTGGACTCACTGGTCAAGGACTTGATGGTCTCCATCCCATTGATGTCTTCAATAATGGAAGAAGAAACCATAGCATTGGCTTCCATAACCTCATGATTGAGCTTTTCAAAGGGCTTGAGGAAGACCGTAATAATAAGGGCATAAATGGGGATGGACAGCAGGGTCAAAAGGAAAAGGTGGTTATTTTGAACCAAGAGAACCCCACCAACCAAGATTAACATGGTGACATCAAGAAAAATGGAAAAGATAGTTGAGGCTACGGCCACAATAATCTGATTGGCATCCGAGAAGCGTGAGGTAATCTCACCAGTCCGCCTAGTCGCAAAGAAGGACATGGGCAGGGTAAAGATGTGCTTAATATAAGAAAGGATGACATCAATCACCAGTCGCAGACTGAGAACATTGAGCAAGAATTCCTTGGCAAAGCTCATCACCTGCTGGATGATGTAAGTAATAATCAGGCCGATGGTAATAATCCCCAAGGTTGAGGTCAGCTGGTCGGGAATATACTCGTCCAGCATGCCTTGGAGGTAGTAGGAACCGACAATATCAATCAGGGTGACAATCAGGCTAGCAAAAATGATATAGGTCAGGAGAGCCTTCTGCCTCAAAATCAGAGGGAAGAAGCTCAAGAGACCATTTTTCTCATCCTTCTTGGGTTGATAGTTAGGTGTTGGCGCCAAGAAGATAGCTAGACCAGTCCACTCCTCTTGGAAGTCCTGCTTGGATATGCGGGTTACCTTGACGGTAGGATCTGGGTCCCCAATAATCAGGCTATCACCGGCATTGGCATAGACGACATAATAGTGCTGGAGACGCTTGTTCTTAACCACATGGACAATGAAGGGATAGGTCAAGTCTGTATAGTCAAAGAGGGTCATATCCGCCTTGATGGAGCGGGTTTCAAAGCCAATGGCCTTGGCGGCTTCGACTAAACCAAGAGCTGTCGTTCCCTGCTTATCCGTTTTAGAGAGCTCCCGCAATTTCGCCAGTGAGTAGTCTGAGCCATAGTGCTTGGCCACTGACGCCAGGGCTGCCGGACCACAGTCTCGGGTATCCACTTGGGGCACTAGACGGTAGCGCCGACGGCGAAAGAGACCGACCGAACCGTAACTTTTGGCTGAGGATTGATTTTGACTCTCAGGGTAGGAGGCTGTGCCTTTAGATCTAAAGTAACGCCTAAAAGCTTCCAAAATAATATTGACCGCTATGACAAGCGCTACAATCAGAATGATATAAGTGATTTGCTTCATATTAGTTTTCCTAATTGTTAAAACGATCTAGAATTTTAGGGGCCTATCATTTTGCTACCCTCAAAATTCCTTGCTAGAATAAAAAGAAGCCTGACTCCTATACATAGTTAGACGGCAGGCTAAAAATTATCACGACAGGTACTGAGTTAACATATTAACTAAAATACTTGCCCTTTAAATAAAGTGTTACTACTACTAAATTCTCTAACATAAATACAATAAATACAATGAGTTTAATGTTTTTTATCGGAAATAATAGTGGAATAAGTAGTAAGATAAGGTAACTTAGCAGGACAAACTGTCCCATCCTTGGTGATAACATAAGTTGTCCTCCTCCATAGAAGGGAAGAATTAAATCCAAGGTCCCCAAGTATCAACAGCAGCGCCGGCAATAAAGCCTGCACCGGCACCTCCGACAGCTCCTGCTGTAGCTCCTGCAACTGTGCCGACGATTGGAAGTGTTACAGTACCGACTGCACCACCTGCTGCACCTCCACCAAAGAAACCTGTGACAGCCCCAAGACCAGCTAGCAGAAGACCTCCACCTTCTGACTCAGAAAGAGTAGTTGTGTCAGCTACTTCAAAGTTATCAAAAGCCATTGTATCCAATGTTGCTGTATTCATAAAAATTCTCCTTAATTTAAAATTTGTCAACTTTTTACTTGACGTAAGTCAGTTTATCAGAAATAGTTTCATTTGACAATATATTTCAGTTCATTTTAATATAATGAAAATATTTGATACAGGAACTAAAATATTCTAACTTTTTACAAGACTATTCTTTGTGTTTAGCTTTCTACCTTGAGTTAGTTTGCCATTTATTTGTATCGCATCCTAGAAGAACCTTTCCCCCAAGTAATCAAACTTTTATACACTACCAATTCAAATTATGCACGAAAACTATTGACTTTTTATCTTACTCAACTAGCATCATTTTCGAACATAAATTTTCTGATAATTATTGTTAAAAGTGACCGAGCTACTAAACCAAATCAATAATAAAAAATAAGGACTGAACTAAAAATTCAATCCTTGTCTTTACATTATTTCGTCTCTTTCAAACTAACCAAAGTTGGTAGGTGACATTACCATCACCTATCCGTCCTAACAATCGTCAGATGGGGACAATTATTTTATCCCTTAGTCATCATGAAGCTGATAATCATATTGATAACCGCAACGCCGATACCAACGCCATTTAAGATATTAGCGATTTTATAGTCGAACTCTGGATTACCATTCTTGCTAAGGCCTAGTGAGATGCCAATAATTCCAAGGATAAGCCCGATAATAGCAAATACGACTGAAAAGATGACTGACAGGATGCCGAGCACCAATGGTGCGCCTGTTTTCTTAGGTTCTGAATTCATTTAGTTATCCTCCTTAAATTTTTATCAGTTTAACAAATGATAGGAACTTTTGTCAAATGTGATTGCAAATCTCGTTCATCGAGTCCCCCTTCCAAAAAGTCAGAAGCATCGTCCAATACTAGTTTAGAAGGGGAGGAATTCTCCAAGAATTGCAAGAAATTCCCAGACCCTATCCTCAAGAGACAAATATATCATAGATGGCTAGTAAGACTATCGTCACTAAGATTGCTGTAGAGAACAAGGTCTTGAGTTTCTCATTTTTAGAGAATTTTATTAATATTGTATCTATGATTATCAAGAATAACCAAAGGGTAAAAATTACAAGATACTTCATCGTATATTCCTTAACTATTTTCAATTCTTTGCGGGCATTTCATCATCTTTTTTAATCTTGAAACTGCTGACCCTTTCACGAGGTAAAAACTTATCGTTCGCTGGCCAGTCACAAAGTTGCTATTCATAGCCCCTAATTAATAGCAAAATAGATACAGACCCCAAGATAAAGGGCGGAAAAAATGAATGAAACCACTTTATTTTTACTGTAATAAGAGGCTAGTGAGCTTGGGATAAAGCTCCGTTACTCCTTAGTTTCTAACATTAAATATCTAGACGCAGTAGTTGATTGGAAGAGCACCAGCCTAGACCACATATCCAATTGGCTCTTTGCTATTCCCAAGGTTCCTTTAAAGTTAAATGTCTTATAAAAGCGAGTGTTAGAATCTCTTCAAAGGCTTGGTACAGCAACCAAAAAAGGCCACAAAAAAATCCGATTCTTGCACACTTAGAATCGGATTCTAACTTTCTGTTTCAATTTCTGTCAAACTAGCATCACGCCTTTCTTTTTTCTCATAAGGAGGTTAAGTGCTATAAATATCTCCGTTTTTATAACGGTTTAAATTCATCTGTAACATTTGCCACCTTTTTCAATGACAAGTACTTTTTTCTGCTCTATGAATGCCTCATTATCCTTTTTTATCATTTACCTTGCTGAGTACTTTTACTTCCAGCCTACAATCTAAAATCAGACTTCATCAAGCAGTTTTTATTAAATGTTAACATTACATTGGTTTCACCCCTTAAGCTATTTTGTGCAACAGCCTATGATGTCTCCGTTTTTATAGCGTCCTTGATTAAAATCCAGCATAATCACACCTTCTTCTTGATCAACTTACACTAAACTTGGCATGGGTACCACTCCTTTAGCTATTTTCAGCGACAACTAAGGAATCTCCATTTTTATAACGACTTAGGTCAAACATCAACATAAGCGTTCCTCCAGCACTTTTGCAAGATTTATAACCGACTGAAATGATTAACTACTGTTAGGACTATGAGCTTACTTTTCAAAAACTTCTGCTAACAACTTTATCTCAAACTAGAACGAGCAATCAACCACTACTAGGTCACTTTCGCTTATCTTGGAACTACTGTCTCCATTTTTGTACCGAGATTTATTCATGTTAATCATTACATTCACCTCTTAACACAATATCTCATACGAACTAGCGACAATACTTACTGTAAAATTAATCTTTTTTTGCCTACCGTCTATGGCCTGTCACCGTTCTTGTACCTTGAAACGTTTTGTCTAATCATGGGAATTTCCTCCTTGATTAAGTTCTTATCTTATTTACACTTTTATTATAATGTAAGCGTTTTCTTTTGTCAAGATTTAAACCCTATTTTTTAAGTAGAATTTTGTTATAATTCTTTCTATGAAGAAAAAGCTGAACTTAGACGATTTCGGGGTAGAAATGTGGGACCAGAAAACCATCGAATCCTTTCGTCGCACCCTCTTGGCCTGGTATGACCAGGAAAAGCGGGACCTTCCTTGGCGTCGAACGAAAAATCCCTACCCTATCTGGGTCTCAGAAATCATGCTCCAGCAGACCCAAGTTCAAACCGTCATTCCTTATTATGAGCGCTTTTTAGCCTGGTTCCCCAGCATAAAAGATTTGGCCCAGGCTCCTGAAGAGCGATTGCTCAAGGCCTGGGAGGGGCTGGGCTACTACTCTCGTGTGAGAAATCTGCAAAAAGGGGCTCAGCAAGTTATGAGGGTTTTTGCTGGAGACTTTCCCAAGACTTATGAGGAAATTCTGAGCCTCCAGGGAATCGGTCCCTACACGGCTGGGGCTATTGCCAGCATCGCCTTTGACCTGCCTGAGCCTGCTGTTGATGGTAATGTCATGCGAGTCCTGGCTCGACTTTTCGAGGTAGATTATGACATCGGAAACCCCAGTAACCGCAAGATTTTTCAAGCCATTATGGAGGAATTGATTGATCCTGAGCGGCCAGGTGATTTTAATCAGGCCTTGATGGATCTGGGAACTGATATTGAGTCTGCCAAGAATCCCCGACCAGAGGAGAGCCCGATTCGGGCTTTCAACGCTGCCTACTTACATGGCACTTATGACAAATACCCCATTAAACTGCCCAAGAAAAAGCCTAGACCCAGACACTTGCAGGCCTTTGTGATTAAGAATGGCCAGGGACAATTTCTCTTGGAGAAAAATCAAGAATCTGGTCTCTTGTCTGGCTTTTGGTCCTTCCCCTTGATGGAAAACCAATTAGTAGCCAGGCAGATAGATCTCTTTGAAACGCTCAAGGATAAGGAAATTTTGGAGACCCCCTCCTTGCAGAAAATTTTCGAAGAAGACTATGGTCTCAAGCCCAGCTGGACTAAAGGAAAATTCCCACTCGTCAAACACACCTTTAGCCATCAAAAATGGCAGATTAAACTAGTTGAAGGTCAACTTAAAGAAGGAGCCCTCCTAAAGGGGGATAAGGAATTAGCCTGGGTGGCTCCTGAGGCTTTCGATGCGTATCCCATGGCGACTCCCCAGAAAAAGATGATTGAGGCCTACCAAGATAGAACTTTGGACTAGAATCACGATCTCCTCGACTCTGAAAA
This sequence comes from Streptococcus downei MFe28, assembly GCF_900459175.1. Lineage (NCBI taxonomy): Bacteria > Bacillati > Bacillota > Bacilli > Lactobacillales > Streptococcaceae > Streptococcus > Streptococcus downei. The sequence continues at coordinate 40,084 of NZ_UHFA01000002.1, forward strand.
GCAAGACCCCGCATAGCCTTGGGGAAAATTTTTAAAAATCAGCTGAGTCAGCAAAACTAGTCTGTGCTATAATAGAGGTGATATAAAAACACATTGCAGTTGGGTAGTCTGCAAGCACCTTTGGTGCCAGTAACCTTCCCTCCAGGTCGTCCCTTATCAAATTTTTATCCTTTTGGAGGGCTGGCATGAAAATGACAGTATATTTTGACGGCGGTTTCTGGTATGCCTTGCTTGAATATCAAGATAAGAAACTGGGCTACCAAGCTTTCCGCTATTCTTTTGGCAAGGAGCCCAAAGACAAGGAGGTCTTTGACTTTATTAATCGCCGTTTGAGCCAATGGATGAGGCGACAAGAGGAGCTGGGACTAGTCATTGATGAGCCCGACAAATCTATGAGCCATAAGTCCATCAATCCCAAGCGGATGCAAAGGGAGGTCAGCAGGCAGATGAAAAAACCTGCCCTGTCCTCCAAGGCTCAGCGGGCCATGCAGGCCAGCTATGAGTTGCTGAAAAAGAAGAAAAAGGCATCCAAACGCCAGCAAAAGCAGGAATACAAGGAGAAACAGTTTCAACTCAAGCAGGAGAAACGCCGACAAAAGAAAAGGGGGCACTAATGTGTCCCACCCGCCCAGAACCAGATGGTCTGGGCTTTTCTTTTTCGTTTATACTCTTCGAAAATCAAAATTTTCCCATAGATAAAGAGAGCGAAGTTTTCTGCATCTCCAACCTCAAAAGGTCTCCCAGACCTTTTGAGCTACCTGCAGTTCGTGCGATGCGGAGCAAAGTTGGTGAAATCGACCAACTTTGCGAGGTTAGTAAGGGAGCTAGGCAATCGCTACGGAGATCGCCGTTTGGGAGTAAGACAGAAGAGCCTGGGACAAAACCCATTTGCCCCCATAAAAACAGAGGATCACTTGTTGGTGACCCTCTATTTTTTAGGTTCGGTTGCTTCTCCTGTTATATTTGATGAGATTATTGGCCATAAGGGCCAATCCCATGTCAATCTTGACCTGTCGTTTCCCCCGCAGATTACACCTTTTGTAACCCAAACAAGCCTTTATCTGCCCAAAGACAGGCTCCACATCAACCTTGCGTTGTGCGAAAACTTGACTACCCTCAGGAGATAAAAGCGCTTGAGCTTCTTTTTGCTTTAAGTATTGGTACCGATCGTTGATATATAGCCCCTTTTGAGGAGCTAATTCAGGCTCCTCAGCCTGGTAGACCTTAATCTCTTGTTCAAAACCTGTTTGCGTTTTCTGGTGTTTGAGATGATGAAACACCTATTTCCAGCCCTCCGGATGGGTGTAGCTATCCTCTGTTTCATTATAGTGCCAATTGGCTAGATTCTTGTCAGACTTTCTGTAGGTCCTCTTTTGTTCCTTATCAAACCTGCCATACTTAATCAAGTGATTAATTTCCTCTTGGTCAAGAGTTAGTAGGTTCTCTTCACTACCATAACCAGCATCTGCGACAATAGTCTTGGCGTCATGGGGATAGGAGTCTAAAAATGGTAAGAGGGTCTTGGTGTCTGTCGGATTTGGGAAGATATCATAGTGGAGAACAAATTGATTCTCAGTAGCGATTTGGAGATTGTAGCCAGCCTTCAGTTGACCATTTCTCATGTGGTCGTCTTTCATCCGCATAAAAGTGGCGTCTGTATCTGTCTTTGAAAAACTATTGCGACCAGTGAAAGTAACTTGATAGGTCTCGTACTTTTGTGCACGGGCTGAAAAATCCTCCCTTACCTTTCGAAGGACTTTCTTGAGTTTCCGACGCTTTGTTTGACGCTCATCCTTTCCTTTGACAGGATTTTCTTCGATGGCTTGGTTAACTGATTTCCATTCTTCCTCAAGGATTTGAGAAAACTCTGTCAATTGTTCAGAAGTTACAGGCTCTTGGTCATCTAAGACAATGGCCTCTTGAATCAAAGGATTAATTTCCTCTTGAAAATAGGTTTTTAGAGTCGCTTGAAGTTTGGCAGAAAATTTATCAACAGCCTTCCGCCAAACAAAACTGTACCTGTTAGCGTTAGCCTCAATCTTAGTCCCGTCAATAAACAAACACTCTAAGGACACTAATTCCTCCATTTTCAACTGAAGGTTGAGGTCAATAAAGAGATTACGAATCAGCTCCTCCATCCCAGGAGCCACACGAAAACGATTGATTGTCCGATAAGAAATCACCAGCTGACCTGTTAAGTATTGCAGGGCAAGATTTTCCACCATCATTTTTTCTATCTTTCGTCCGGAAAAGATCCCTTGAGAATAAGCAAATAAAAGGGCTGCTAGGAGTAATTGGGGAGGGTAAGAAGGCCGCCCAACCTCATGATAAAAGTTTAGAAAGGCATTATCATCTAGTTTATTGACCACCTTTTCAATCGTAAAAACGAGATGGTTGTGGGGTAAGAATGCGCTTAATTCTAGTGGCAGAGTCGTTTGATTTGTGTTATAGTGACTGTACATGAGGTAGCCTTTCTATTATTTTTTTGTCAACGATATTTTATCAAGACTACCTATGTCAAGCAAAAAGCAACGGCATCAAAACCGTTGCTTTTTCGTCGGCTGAGGGATAGTTTTGTCCCAGGCTCTTCGTCACCTCACACCTTTTTATTTTAAGGTGTCGGCTAAGACAGTCCACCGGACTGTCTTACTACCCCAGCAAGGGTGACTAGTTGTCTGCTGTGCCACGAAGTGGTGCAAAGATAGCAGACACCTACTGCGACATCAGTCACTTTAGTGACTTGATGTCATTACTCCTTGCCTCAGTGAATTTCGATTTTCATTTAGTATCAATCAGCTACTAGCCTTGTTCTATCTTTAGAGGGTCACCATAGCCTTGATGGTCTTACGGTCCTGCATATCCTTGTAAGCTTGGTCGATAGCGTCCAGGCTATAAGTTTGGGTGAAGACCTTACCAGGATTGATTTGGCCATCCAGAACAGCCTTGAGCAGAACTTCCTTATCATAGGTGGTTACCGAAGCTGGACCACCTGCGATGATGGCATTTTGGAAGAAATAATCACTGAGATTAATATCATGGGTGTGAGGAACACCAACCCGTCCAATGGCAGCACCTGGACGGGCAATCTTAAGAGCCATTTCGGTTGAGAGTTGGGTACCAACGCATTCAAGAGCTGCATCGACACCAGCACCATTGGTCAATTCAAGCACCTTGTCAATGCCTTCTTGCCCCCGTTCAGGCACGACATCGGTCGCCCCAAACTCTAGAGCCAATTTTTGTCGGTCTTCGTGACGGCTCATAATAATAATGCGTTTAGCTCCCCGGAGTTTGGCAGAAATAACAGCACAGAGACCAACAGCGCCATCACCAACAACAGCTACGGTATCGCCCTTTTGGACATTGGCCACCCGAGCAGCATGATAGCCAGTTGGCATCACATCAGCTAAAGCTAGCAGGGAAGCCAACATCCCTTCGCTGTAGTCACTTGGTTGACCAGGAATCCTGACCAAAGACCAATTGGCATGGGCATAACGAACATACTCGGCCTGGTAGCCTGAGCTGAAATTCGTTGAACGGTCATGACCTTGGCAACCACCTTCAAATCCAGCTAGACAGGCAGGACAGTGACCACAGCCATGAGTGAAGGGAGCAATGACAAAGTCTCCCTTTTTAAAGGTAGTAACCTCAGGACCAACTTCTTCAATGACTCCGATGATTTCATGGCCAGAGTTTTGTGAACCTTCAGCCTTATCATCATCACCGCGGTATCCCCAGAGGTCTGAACCACAGACACAGGTCCGAACTACACGAATAATGGCATCATCAGCCTCAAGCAATTGGGGCTTCTCAACTTCTTGCACGGCCACTTGGCCAGCTTTGACAAACACAGTTGTTTTCATAAAGATTTGCATCCTTTCTTATTTGTAGTCATTATAACATTGATGGGCTAGCTTTCCATAATACTTGGTTTTCTTAAAGGATTAAGATTTGGTGACAAGGATAGGGACTACCAGATACCAGACTTTTGGTATGAGATAAGAAGCCTTGACAATAAAGAAGCAAAGGAATGCTCAACCTGGAAGAATAGGCCTTGCTTATCCTCTTCAAAAATCAAAAAATATGGAAATTCAAAAAAGAGAACCTCGCGGTCCTCTAGTTTTCATTTAGGCTAAGATCAGCCTTGACTTCAAAGGAGGCTGGACCTTTACTGATTTCCAGATTCCAAGAACCTTGTGGGCTACTGTTCTAGCCGAGCAGTCAGGCCGAAATCTGGCTTAGGCCAGCTCTGCTACGATGGCTTTGAGTTGGTCCTTGGTGTGGACACCAGCGACCTGCTTGACGACTTGGCCGTCTTTCTTGAAGAGCAGGGTTGGGATGGACATAATACCGAATTTTTGGGCGGTAGCAGGATTTTCATCTACGTCCAATTTGACGATTTTCAATTCATCTTCGTCCAATTCTTCTGAGAGTTGCTCTAGGATTGGAGCCTGCATACGACAAGGGCCACACCAGGTTGCCCAAAAGTCCACGAGAACCAAGCCATCCTTGGTTTCTTCTTCAAATGTCTTATCAGTTACGACTTCTGCCATAGAATCACCTTTTTCTATCTTATTTTTACTGTCATTCTAACGAATTTTCGGAGCTTTGCCAATTATTTGCTACGGAATTTGAAGCATAGGGGAGTGATTGCCTCTAAGCTTTCTAAAACCAGGCAACAGAAAGGAGAAACTTGGTCTGCCCCACCTAGCAAAGTTTTTTTGTTTAGACTTGGCTACCCAATTGGTACTTGGTGTCCTTGAGGGCTCGTTTAAGTGACAGTTTCCAAGGATTGCCTTCAATGGTCACTTGGTTCTTGTTCAAGTCGACTTGGGCTGACTCGACACCCTTGACAGCTGCTAATTTTTCTTGAACGGTTTTGGCACAGCCGTCACATTTCATTCCGCTAACGTGATAGGTTTTTGACATAAGAGATTCCTTTCAGATACACTTTATTAGGCCATTGAGATTTCGGCAAGGACCTAATGAGACAAATTTTCTTTCATTTTAATTGCTTAGACCTTATGGTAATTCAGCCCTAGGCTATTGAGAACTACAGAAACTGAGCTGAAGCTCATGGCAAGGCCAGCCAGCATGGGGTTGAGAAGGGGGCCACCAAAGAGGTAGAGCAGACCCATAGCAACCGGTATAGCCAAGATATTATAGATAAAGGCCCAGAAAAGGTTGAACTTGATGGTCCTAATGGTCGCTCGACTAACTTCTAGAGCCTTGAGGACATCTAGCAAATCAGGCTTCATGAGGACAATGTCAGCTGATTCAATGGCAATATCAGTTCCTGCTCCCATGGCAATCCCCAAGTCGGCTGTCGCCAGAGCAGGGGCATCATTGATGCCATCCCCAACCATGGCCACCTTCTTATCAGCCGCTTGCAGGTCCGAGATAGCCTGAGCCTTCTGGTCAGGAAGAACCTGACTGATGACCCGATTAATACCAGCCTCTTGGGCGATAGCTTGAGCGGTTTGTTCATTGTCACCAGTCAACATAACGACCTCAATTCCCTTGGCTTGCAAGGCTTGGATGGCCGCTTGGCTATCGGGCTTAAGCTGGTCGGCTACACCCAGGAGGCCAAGCAGTTGCCCTTGGCTGGCCACAAAGATTGGCGTTTGCCCTTCTTGGGTCAGCTGGACAAAATCAGCTTGAGCAGAAGATAAGTCCACCTCTTCCTTTTCCATAAGGGCCTTGTTGCCGACCAGAAGTTCTTGACCGGCGACTTGGCCTTTAAGGCCAAAGCCAGCCAAATTTTCAAAATCCTGAACGGCTGACAGGCTCAGACCTTCTTCCTTGGCCTTATCGACCAAGGCCTGGCTAATAGGATGGCTGGATTGAGCTTCCAGGCTGGCCACAGCTCTAAGGAGCTGCTCACGGTTCCAGTCCACTCGGTAACTGGTCAGGCTGACCAATTCAGGCTTGCCTCGGGTCAGGGTCCCTGTCTTATCAAAGACAATGGTATCAACCTGATGGGCCAACTCAAGGCTGTCTCCTGATTTAAAGAGGATACCATTTTTAGCGGCTAGGCCTGTCCCGACCATAATGGCCGTTGGTGTTGCCAGTCCCAGAGCACAGGGGCAGGCAATGACCAGCACGCTGACAGCCACTGTCAGGGTGAAGCTAAAGGATTGACCGCCCAGGAAGAACCAGGCCAGACCGGTCACTAGGGCGATTCCCATAACCACGGGAACAAAGACACCAGAAACCTGGTCAGCAATCTTGGCAATTGGGGCCTTGGTGGCTTGGGCGTCTTCAACCAGCTTAATAATTTGTGACAGCAGGGTATCCTTGCCCAGCTTCTGGGTTTCAATGGTTAGGGCACCCTGACTATTGATCGAACCGCCGTAGACCTGGTCGCCGATGGCCTTTTCTACAGGAATAGATTCTCCTGTCAACATGGACTCATCCACCGAAGAGTGGCCTGAGAGAACTTGACCATCAACAGGAATCTTTTGCCCTGGTTTGACCAGAACTTGGTCCCCTAAAACCAGTTCTTCAATGGGCAGCAAAATTTCCTGACCGTCACGGACTACTAGGGCTTCCTTGGCGGAGAGGTGCATAAGCTTTTTAATCGCTTCAGAGGTGCGACCCTTGGACAGGGTTTCAAAGAATTTTCCCAAAGTAATCAAGGTCAAGATGACAGCGACCGACTCGAAGTAGAGTTGGTGGACATGATGAGCGTGCCCCAGAAAAACGTGGTAGGTGCTAGCCAGACTGTAGAGAAAGGCTGCAGTCGTGGCCACAGCCACCAGGCTATCCATATTGGGGTGCCCCTTGAAGAGGGTCTTAAAGCCAGTCCGGTAAAAGTGCCAACCAATGGCCATAACCGGAAGGGTCAGGACCAACTGAACCAGGGTAAAGGTCAGAGGATGACTGGCCGCCTCTAAGAAGGCTGGCAGGGGGAGACCCATCATCGAGCCCATGGAAATATAAAGCAGGGGGAAGGTGAAAATCGTTGACCAAATCAACCGTTGCTTCATGCCCGCTAAGCGTTTTTCTTCCCGCTCTTCCTGGCTGGCTGCTTGCCCTTCGATAAAGAGCTTGACTCCATAACCAGCATCTGCTACAGCTTGCTCAATTTTTTCTTGGTTGACCTGGCTGTCGTCATAGGAGACCGCCATTTTTTCGGTCGTCAGGTTGACCGAACAGCTGGTCATGCCCGGCAATTTTTTAACGGCATTTTCAACCGTTGCCACACAGGAGGCACAGGTCATGCCATCAATTAAGTAAGTTTCTTGAGCCATCTAAATCACCACCTCTTCCTTTTCAGGACTATTAACATGTTCCTGACAGCGACATTGACCAGGTGTACAATTGCAAGGAACCTGGTCCAGAACCTGCTTGCGGTCTAAAATCTTTTGCAAGCCTTGGAGGTCTTGGGCTGTCATAGGAGTCTCAGCTAGGATTTGTCCCAGCAGTCCAGCCTGCTTGGTCTGACAAATCTTGGCCAGCTCCGTCCGCAGATTAGCTAGGTTGGCCTCCTCTTCGGAAATTTCTGTCCAATAGATAAAGGACCGACCTTCCCGCCTGCTTTGGAGAATCTTTTTCTCCACCAAACGACCAATCAGGGTCTTGATAGTTGACTCAGACCAGTCCATCTTTTGAGCAAGAACTCCAATGATGTCCTTGCTGCTTGCCTGACCCTTGGCCCAGACCACCCGCAGTACTTCCCATTCGGCATTTGAAATCATAGCAACCACCTTTTCTTGAACTTATTTCGTTTACGTTTGTAGATGTATTATAGCAGAATGATTTACATTTGTAAACTGAAAGAACTTAAAAGGAACCACAAAAGTGGTTCAAACTTATTTTGCTAATCTTTCATTCATAAGGTAGATTTACCAATTAACTTTCAAGGGCTTAGAAGCAAAATAAACAAGGAGGCCTAAACCGATGATAATAAGGTTAACCATCGTGCTCGTGCTAGTCAAAATATGAAGGCCACTCGATCTCTCAATAGTGATTGGCAAAATCGAAGTATAAATTTGATGGACTTTTTCCATCCCAGAAGAGGCACCGATGAAAAACGGCTTCATCTTATCTTGAAAAGTATTATAGAAGGCTAAAGGATAAGCGATTAGAGTTCCTAATAAAGTTGATAGGAAAATATTTCTCGCCAAAACCTTATGAGATAAGCTTCGGAATAAATAGAGAAAGGTTACAACGAGGACAAAGTAAGAAGTTAGGGATAGTGTTTTACCGAACAAATCGAAGGTTTTAGCCGGACAGTATAACAAATAAAAGATTAAATTCAAAATTATATTTATCCCTGTTCCGGTTAAAAGTACCTGATGAATGGAGTATTTTAAACTGTAGTAAAAATAAGAATCTCTGGTATAAGCTAGCCTATATAATCGGTAGGTTGAGTAAATAATTAAGAGGGTGGCCGCAACCATGACCCATAAGCTATGGATCATGTCTATCATTGCTTCTTGTTTCCAGATATTTTTTATCAAGCGTAGGATAATCTCGAGTGAATAAATATAGTAAAAGAGTCCGGCGTTATCTTTCAACAGCCTTTTAATAAGTGCCAACATTGCGGTTCACCTCCTTATAGATATCATCCAGAGCCAATCCTCGATAGTCATCCTGTAAAGCCCGAACGTTCTCATACAGAATTAATTTTCCATCGTTAATCATAAGAACCTCGTCGAAAAGTTCTTCCATATCCTGAACCAAATGGGTGCTAATAATGGCAACACTATTGGGACGACGATAGCGCTTAATCAAATCAATCAAGATCTCCCGTGTCAGCGGGTCAACCCCAGCCAAGGGTTCATCTAGTAGGTAATAGTCAACATCCTGAGCAAGAGCAAAAACAAGGTGTAGTTGCTCTTTCATTCCTTTCGAGTAATCAGCTACCTTCTTTTTAGGATCCAGCCTTAAATCCTTCAACATTTGTCTAACTCTTTTTTCATTGAAATGAGAGTAGAGACTTTTAAAGTCCTTGAGACAAGATTCAATTGTCATATCTTTGGGAATAAAAGGACTATCAGGTAGAAGAAAAGCTCTATAACTGTCTTTAGATATTTGTCCCTTATATTTTTGATAGAATCCTGCCCAGATATTTAGGAGAGTCGTCTTCCCTGCTCCATTTGGACCAAGCAGAGCAATAATCTGATTACGATTCTCAAGGTTAAGCGATAGATCCTTGAGGATTTTATGACGGTTAAAACCGAAAGATAGATGTCGACTTATCAACATAGTCTTGTCCTCCTTATATATAAAATTATAAATATATAAAAATAATATACATTGCTCTCATCTATAGAATAGTTCTTGATGGCAACTTTGTCAAGGTTTTTTATATAAAAATTTTATATAAAAAATCGACCTGCCAATGAGCAAGTCAATTCTAACGTCTGTTTTTATCAGTTCTCTATCTTTAATTGTGGCCACTTGGCCTGCCAATTTTTTTCGGCCAACCGCTTCTGGTACAGAGCCATTCTATCTTTGTCCGCTTTAAAATGTGGCGTCGGCCTCACGACAAAGTTCAGAATATCTTCTAAGCCATAGGGTAAAAATACTTCTAGCTGTCCTTCTTCATCGAGCCTAGCCCCAATTGCTGTACAGCGTTCTGGATATTTACTGATGGCATCCCTAGAACTGGTATAAGGTAAGGTGTGAGGGCTGTGACCGTGCATATCTTTCTGATTCTTTAGCTCCCAGTTGTAGGTCGGATAGACTTGTCGAAGCTGAGCTTCAATTTTCTTGGTCTTCTCATAGGGAACTTTTCTGTCAAAAAATACAATATCGACATCGGTCGTCTCATCAAAAGCCGGCAGATGTGATAATTTATTCCAGATGAAATTTCGTAAGGTTCCTGCAGCCAGCCAAGAATCCGACAGGCCAAGGTCTCTTACAGTTGACAAAATTCTCATGATGTCTGGATCAGCAGCTAATAATTTTTCCAGCTCCATAGTGGTCCTCAATAGTTGTTTGAATGAGCTAAGAGAAAAGGCTCCCTTGAGAGCCTTTTTTATTTCTTGCTTTCCAAATCACGCAACATCTGGTCGATTTTATTACCATAGGCAATGGACTCGTCCTTGATGAAGGTTAAATCTGGAATTTTATACATTTGGAGATTCTTGCCAAGTTCCCTTTTGATGGTTCCCTTAGCTTTTTCTAGACCTGTTTGGGCCTTTTGATTATCCGAAGCCAGGTCACTCATAATGGTGTAGTAGACCTTGGCCAGGGATAAATCTCCTAACATTTGGACATCGGTGATGGTGACACCAGAGACACGGGGGTCACGAACCTTCTTTTGTAGAATTTCGTTAACCTCTCGTTTAATCTCCATACCAACCCGATCCGTCCGAAAAGAATTAGCCATCCTTTGCCTTCTTTCCATTTAGTTTCAACTCTGATTAGTGTTTTAACGCTTAGTCAGGTAATCATAGTAGCTGACATAAGACTGGGGGGACAATAGCTACCAGTCCTCAAAAATTCGTTGATACGATTTTAGCGCAGTGGTTGTTTGGCTGTCCTTGTCACAAGTGACAGCGGCCAACCTAATCAACTGTGCGGGGGTGAGACAACGAAATTGATGGCTTCGCCATACCAAGACTTTCTCACCCCTTAACGTTTACGACGCTTGGAGCTTTAGCTCGATAATAGCTAAAGCTCCAAGTTAGCATAACGCTTAGAGAACTGTCATAGCAGTTCTCGTATCAGAATTAGAAGCTTTAGCTTCAATTCTGATTAGACTTTCGACGCATTCGAACTCAAGTTGATAATAGTTGAGCTTGAATGCTAGTATAGCGTTTAGGCAGACTACCTTAGTAGCTGCCGTGTAAAAACTAGGAAGATAGTTCCAGTTTTAATAACAAACGCTTGCGACGCTTGAAGCATTAACTCGATAATAGTTAATGCTTCGAGTTAGTATAACGCTTAGAGAACTGCCATAGCAGTTCTCGTATCAGAATTAGAAGCTTTAGTTTCAATTCTGATTAGCGTTTGATTTCCTCCATCACGTAGGCTTCGACAGTATCGTCAACCTTGATGTCGTTGTAGCCTTCAATCATGAGACCACCTTCTTGGGCGTTGCCGATTTCTTTGACATCGTCCTTGAAGTGACGCAGGCTGGCTAATTTACCGTCGTAGATAACGACACCGTCACGGATAACCCGAACACTGGAGTCGCGGGTAACTTTACCGCTGGTAACCAAGAATCCGCCGATGGTGCCGACCTTAGAAACCTTGAAGGTTTCACGGATAAGGGCTTCCCCGATAATCTTTTCTTCGAATTCAGGATCCAGCATTCCCTTCATGGCATCTTCAATTTCTTCGATAACCTTGTAGATAATGCTGTGGAGACGGATCTCAACTTCATCAGTTTCTGCTTGAGCCCGCGCTTGTGGGGTAGGACGGACATTAAAACCAATGACAACGGCATTAGAAGCTTCAGCCAGAGTAATGTCAGACTCGTTGATAGCACCGACAGCCGAGTGAACGATGGTGACCTTAGCCCCTTCGACTTCAATCTTTTGCAGAGAGGTCGCTAGTGCTTCGACAGAGCCTTGCACATCTGCCTTGATGATGACATTAACAGACTTAACTTCGCCATCTTTGAGGGTATCAAAGAGGTTTTCAAGACTGACACGATGGGTAATTTGACGTTGCTTGAGCAGAGCCCGCTTAGCCCGTTCTTCACCGGCAGCCCGAGCTGCTTTTTCATCTTCATAAATTGCGAAGTGGTCACCAGCCATTGGGGCTTCATTAAGACCTGTGATAGATACTGGTGTTGATGGCGCTGCCTCTTTCACCCGACGCCCCAGATCATTGGTCATGGCCCGAACCCGACCGAAGGTATTACCCGCAACGATTGGGTCTTGAACATGTAGAGTCCCTTGTTGGACCAAGAGAGTTGCAACAGCTCCTTTCCCCTTATCTAAACGAGCTTCAATAACGGTACCGATAGCTCGAACGGTTGGATCAGCCTTGAGCTCTTCCATTTCAGCAACCAGAAGGACAGTTTCCAGAAGTTCATCAATATTTTGACCGAATTTAGCTGAAATTTCAACGAATTCTGACTCACCACCCCAAGCGGTCGAGATAACACCGTGTTCAGCCAGCTCACCGATAACCCGCTCAGGGTTGGCACCTGGTTTATCAATCTTGTTGATGGCAACAATAATTGGCACACCGGCAGCCTTAGAGTGGTTAATCGCTTCAACAGTTTGTGGCATAACGCCGTCGTCTGCAGCAACAATCAGGATGGTGACATCAGTAACCGAGGCACCACGAGCCCGCATCGAAGTGAAGGCTGCATGTCCTGGGGTATCTAGGAAGGTAATCTTTTTACCGTTGGCATTGATTTGATAGGCACCGATGTGTTGAGTAATACCACCGGCTTCACCTGTGGCTACCCGAGAATTTCGCAGAGTATCTAGAAGGGTTGTTTTACCATGGTCAACGTGTCCCATGATGGTTACGACTGGTGCACGTTCAACCAATTGGTCTTCATTGAGGTAGTCATCATCAACAAAGAAACGTTCGATATCGGCATCATCAACCTCAACCTTTTTCTTAGGATCGATACCATAATCCACCATGAGGAGTTCAATGGTGTCACCATCCAAGGATTGGTTTTGGGTAGCCATTACACCCATCATGAAGAGCTTCTTAACGATTTCGGCAGGTTCACGCTTGATACGTTTTGCGATATCAGCAACCGTCATTCCTTCAGTGTATTCAAATTCCTTAGGCAATTCATGGAACTTACGTTCGGTGACTGGTTTTGGAGCTTGATCCTTACGGTTGTTCTTTCCTTTTTTCTTCTTATGATTCCAGTTACTGTTTCTTTGGTTTCTCACTTGGTTTTGATTATTCCACTTCTTATTTTTACTTTGTTTTGGCCCATCTTCATTCTGATGTGAAAAGTCACGTGATTTGTCTGAACGATTAGCTTTCTTGCGACGGGTATCCTTGGCCTTGGCTGGGGCTGGTTTTGCAGCTACTGTTGGAGCCGCTGCTGGCGTTGGCTTACTTGGTTGAGCCTGAGTTTCTTCTTGAGCTTTCCGCTTGTTTTGACGAGCCTCTTCTTGACGACGGGCTGCCACAGACTTGCTTTCTTGTTCCTGACGGAAACGATCTTCGCTTTGGCGAGAGTACTCCGCATTTTGTTCAGCTTTTAGGGCAGTTGCTCTGGCCTTGAAATCAATCCGTGGTCCTTGGTTATTAGCTTGACCACGATTATCTCGGCGGTCATTGCGGTTTCCTGGACGGTTGTCCCTACGACGCTCATTATTGCGACGGTCGCCTCGATTATTCTGCTTGCCCTTGCCCCCTTGGTTTTGGCGGCGTTCAGCTTCAGCCTTGGCCTTAGCTTCACGCTCAGCCTTAAAGTTGCGAATTTTTGGTTTGGGCTTGGTAGCAGGTTTAGCCTGAGTTGCTTGACTTGGTACCGACTGGCTGGCTTGGGCTGGCTTGACTTCTTGAGTCGAGCTGGCCTTAGCCTCCTGCTCCGCCTTTGGAGCTTGAGCAGGTTTGGCAGGGGCAGAACTTTCTGACGCCTTAGGTTTTTGAGCTACTGGTTTACTAGCTGGAGCCTGACTAGCTGAGAAACTGCTGGCAATGCGTTTGGCATCAGCATCTTCGACACTAGAAGCGTGGCTCTTGACATCCAAGCCCAAACTCTTGGCCTTTTCCACCACATCTTTACTTGGTTTGCCAAGTTCCTTGGCAATTTCGTACAATCTTTTCTTAGACAAATCATGTCCTCCTATTCCTTTAGTTCATAAGAGTCCTCATTTTCTTTGCAAATCCAGCGTCAGTCACGGCCAGAACCTTGCGGGAGCGACCGATGGCAACGCTTAATTCCAGTGCTGAAAACACTGTGGAGACTTCTATAGCGTAATATTGGCATTTATCAGTTACTTTTTTGGTCAAATTTGGAGCCGCATCATGAGCCAGGAAGACCAACCTAGTCTGGTGCTGTTGGATGGCCTTGATGACCAAATCCTCACCAGAGGTTAGGGCGCCTGCTCGCTGGGCTAGACCCAGTAAATTGGATAATTTTTCTAAATTAGTCAAGGCCCAACTCTCTTCTTTTAACCTTGTGATCAACATAGGCAATCAATTCATCGTAGAAGCTTTCAGGAACTTCCATGGAAAAGCTATGATTGAAAACCCGTCTCTTCTTGGCCAACTGAGCTTCTTCATTATCTAGCTTGATATAGGCTCCTCGACCATTTTTCTTGCCTGTTGGATCAATAAAGATTTGACCTTCCTTATTTTTAACAATCCTAAGCAGGTCTCGCTTGTCAATCACTTGACCGGAAACAACTGATTTTCTCAAAGGTATTTTTCTGGTTTTAGCCATATAAGACCTTCCTTGTTTCTTAGTCTTGGTCCGCTGACTCAGCTTCTTCTACTGGAGCTTCAGCCTCAATCTCTTGGCTCTCTATAGCTTCGTCAAGGTCTTGAGCTTCTTCAACTTCCGCTTGCTCTTGAGCTTCTGCGTCAATTTGATCAGCCTCTTGAACCTCTTCTAGGCCTTCTGCTGATTCCAGAATTTCTGAACTTGACTCTTCAGCCAGGTCATCGGCCTCATAGGCTTCCTCAGCCTGGGCTTCCATGGTTTCGTATTCTGTCGCTGACTTGATATCAATGCGGTAGCCAGTCAAATGAGCCGCTAGGCGGACATTCTGACCACGACGACCGATAGCCAAGGACAATTTATTGTCTGGCACAACAACCGTTGCATGTTTGCTGTTTTCATCATCGAAGATAACATAGTCAACTTCCGCTGGGGCAATGGCATTGTAGATAAATTCAGCTGGATCTTCTTCCCATTGGATAACGTCGATATTTTCTTCAACAGGAACAGCCAAACCTGACTTAGGATCTAGGCGAACTGGGTGGAACTTGCTGACAACCTTTTTGATGTTGGCACCGCCACGACCAACGATGGTCCCGATGGCATCCACATTAGGGTTATGGCTACGAACCGCAACCTTGGTCCGGTCGCCAGCTTCGCGGGAGACACTCATGATTTCCACAGTACCATCGAAAACTTCTGGAATTTCTTGTTCCATGATGCGCTTGATGAATTGTGGATGGCTCCGACTCACGAAAACATTGACCCCGCGAGGATTGTTTTCCACCTTATAAACATAAACCTCAATGCGGTCGTGTGATTTGAAGGTTTCCCCAGGGATTTGGTCCTGGTGGGAGAGCTGGGCTTCAATCGAGCCCAGGTTAACGTAGATGAAACGTTGGTCAAAACGCTCAACCGTTCCGGTCATGATTTCACCTTCGTGCTCCTTGTACTCATTGTAGGTAATTTCCCGCATCTGACGACGCATCTTTTCCATGATGGTTTGCTTAGCGGATTGGGCAGCCACACGGCCGAACTCTTTGACAGATTCTTCAAAACGAATCTTATCCCCCAGCTCATAGGCTGAGCTAATCTTGAGGGCATCAGCTAGACTGATTTCCAAGCGGCTATCAAAAACTTCTTCGACAACTTCACGCACACTGTAGACTTGGAAATCACCAGTTTTTTCATTAAATTCAACCTCACAGCTGTCGGATTGACCGTAGCGACGCTTGTAGGCAGATTTAAGCGATTCGGTCACCGCATCAATGATGTCGTTTTTGTCGATGTGTTTTTCTTCTTCCAGAACACGGAAGGCTTCTAGCATTTCTTTGCTCATAAGTTTTTTCGTCCACCTTTAAGTGGACTAGGCATCCTTTCTATATTTTCAATCATCTTGAATTCCCAATGAAATTCAAAGTCTTTAACAATTTTGACTAGACCTAGATTCCCAGCAAAAGCCTAAGGCAACTGGCTAGGGGGTCATCCTTTTGCCTAAAGTTTGACAGCCATTCGAGCCTTGGCAACAGTCGAATAAGGAATTTCCACCTGCTTTTTACGGGTCTTATCCAGATATTCCAGGGTCAAGGTTTGTCCATCAAAATCAAGCAAGTCTCCTTCAAAAACCTTAACCTTGTCAATGGCCTTGTAGAGGCTGACATTGATGTAGGAGCCGATAGCTGCCTCGAGACTTTCAGCTGTCTTCAAGGGCCGCTCCAAACCGGGACTGGAAATTTCCAACATGTACTGGCTGGGGAAGGGATCAGGCTTGATGGTATCCAAGAGCGGACTAATAATATCCGTCAACTCAGCCGTATCATCCACCGTAATACCCTCTGGCTTATCTACCAGAATAGACAGGACATAATCAGCCCCCATCTTTTCATATTCCACATCAACCAGCTCAAAAGGCTGGGGAATAGCAGGAGCAACAACCTGAGTAACCGTATCAATAAGCGTCTGATTAGCGATAAGATTTACCTCTGCTTTCTAGTTTTCCCCTCATGAAAAGGAAAACAAATCCATACATAGACAAGAGGCGAAGTCATCCAACTTCGCCCCTCTCTGTATTATTTCCTATAGTATAGCACGTCAGCCCCCTAATTGCAAGGGACAAGGTCAACCTATTACGTATTCTTAGACTGTTGACCAAGAATTCTTGAAAAGTTTTCTATATCCCTTACTAACTTTTATCAGGCTATATCTTCGACTGTATGATTAACCTGTTGCAAGGAATAGGCTAGTAAGTTTTTAGCATTTCAATCAAAAATGGGAGAATTGGCGGTTTAACAACGGACCTCTAGTCACATCTTCTCTTTTCTCTAGAAACTGAGACCCTTTGATGATAGTTGTCTAACGATATCGCCGAAGTCAACTATCAAAATCACAAATTGTAACCAACATCAGTCAATGATACTAGCTACCCGCCTAACAACTTGCTTTTAATCGGAGATGATGGTTCCGTCCCCATCAGCATTAAAACTATAGGTTACACCATCAATAGTCAGTTTAGTATTGCGAACTCGCACCCCAGAATCAGGGGCATAGTAGCGAGTTACGCCATTTTCGGTAATCAATTCACCCCGAGCTTGCTTACCGTCTCTATGGAAATAAACAGTTTGACCATTGACAACTGCCTCTCCGATTAGAGCATAGCCTTCTGGTCCCATGTAATAACGGCTACCTTCCCAATCGACGTAGCGATTTTTCCAAGCCGCACCAGTCTCAGGATCGGTATAGTAGATGTGGCTACTATTAGGAATAAAATCACTATAATAAGCATAGACTAACTCGCCCCTTGATTGCATACCATAGTAATATTTTTTAGTTGGAAGACCAAAATAGTAAATATTTCCATCAATGATCTGAATGCTGGTCACTTTGTTCCCCTTTTCATTGAGATAATACCAGTGACCTGACCTAGTTTTAATAAATTTTGGAGTTCCTTCTTTACCAGTAATTCTAGCTCCAGAATCCCAATCATAGAAGTCTCCAGTATCACCATTTCCTGAAAACTCCCCTTTAGCCTGATGACCATCATATTCAGAAAAGTAAACTTCAACACCGTCAATCGTGTGATATCCCGTCAACATCCTGCCGTTTTCATCAACATAATACCAATTGCCATCCACCTCAACGTAACGATTCGTCACCAAGGCACCACTATCTTTATCATAGTAATGTCTATCTGGTGAAAAAATACTTTCTTTGGCTGGTGCAAAGGCACCCTTGACTTGGACACCATTCTCATCAAAGTAGACCTTGACAGAATCAACCGTTTGAGCACCGATCAACTTATTTCCATTGCCATCAACATAGTACCAATTGCCGGCCACTTCGACATAACGTTTAGTTAGCATAGCCCCGCTATCTTTGTCATAATAATGGCCATCGGGGGCAAAGTTCCCCTTGACTTGGATGCCGTTCTCATCAAAATAGACCTTGACAGAGTCAACCGTTTGGGTACCAATTAATTTATCGCCCTTGTCATTAACATAGTACCAATTGCCGGCCACTTCGACATAACGTTTAGTCAACATAGCCCCGCTATCTTTGTCATAATAATGGCCATCGGGGGCAAAGTTCCCTTTGACTTGGATGCCGTTCTCATCAAAGTAGACCTTGACAGAATCAATGATCTGAGCCCCGGTTAACTTATTCCCATTGCCATCAGCGTAATACCAATTCCCCTGTTCGTCACTATGATAACCCTTAGATTCGGAAGTGACTAAATTGTTTTTGGCTGAGACAGAAACATTATCTCCTCCTGTATATGAATCTGCTGAAGAGGTAGCGGGAACTTCAGAATTGGACGATACTGCTTGAGGAACAGTATCCTCTGAGGTACCATTAGAAGCCTGGGAGCCAAGTTCAGTCTTTAGGGTGTTCAAACTAGTTTCTGTAGTAGGAGGGGTAACAGTCTCAACATCCGTACTAGGTTGGCTTTGATTTGTGGTCATGAGTATTTCACTTGTATTTGTTGGTTCTGTCTCTACAGTGTCTGCAAGAACTGGCTTCGCAATAAAGCTAGCAGCTGCCAGCACAGTAACACACGATAGACCAACAAAATACTTTTTAGCATAGTGCCATGGTGAAAATCTTAAATTTTTCATATCTTCAACCCCTTTCAATCCTATTATAGGTGAAATAGTTGCATTTGCAAGTGTTTTCTTAAATTAATTACTAATTTTAATTATTTCTTGCTGATTAAAAGAAAACAAGTCTCATAGAGTATTTCTCTTCAGTTCCGTTATTGAGGTCAGTGTTCCCTTTCAAGCTTGATTCTCTTCTTCTAAAAAATTTTCAACAGTAAACTTTTTAATTATGTCTAGGCTAAACCTAACCAGGTTATTCTAAATAATAAATCTCAACTGCGCCTTCGTAACTCATTTCACAATACAAAAAAACCGCCTCAGCGGTTTTCCTAGCAAGTCTTACCGCAAAGGAGACTTAGCCATCTTGATTGTGGAATTGAACTCGGGCTAAAAGACTAGTGATTTAGACGTCTCCTATCGAAAAATCAGGATTTCTCAAGTAGACCCTAAAATCATACGTCTTTTTTAACGCCCTTAGTATCTTAGTTAAGGAGAGGAGGGGATTCGAACCCCCGAGCCCCGTTAAGGACTACACGCTTTCCAAGCGTGCGCACTCGGCCACTATGCGACCTCTCCAAGAAATGTCAACGAATGACATTATAACATGAATTATCAATTTTTCAAAATGATTTTTTCGAGACAGCTTTACTATGGCTTGATGGAGGCTTGTGTTAGTCCTAGGTCAATCCTTCTAAAAGGGGTATTAACCCCGTCGAACAGATTAGACTAG
The DNA here is from genome assembly GCF_900459175.1 of Streptococcus downei MFe28. Classification (NCBI taxonomy): domain Bacteria; kingdom Bacillati; phylum Bacillota; class Bacilli; order Lactobacillales; family Streptococcaceae; genus Streptococcus; species Streptococcus downei. The sequence continues at coordinate 59,234 of NZ_UHFA01000002.1, forward strand.
CAACTTGACCATAGAGCTAAAAGTGAGCTTCCACCCGATAGATGACCTGACCCTTGTCGGAGAATTTCTTCTCATATTCGGTCATGACATTACCCTCAAAATCGCTAGCATGGAGGTCCAGCCAGACTTGCTTGAGAATCATGCCATACTGAGAAAAACTAGCTAGACTGTATTCGAAAAGGCCTCGGTTATCGGTTTTAAAATGAATCTCACCATGCTCAGGCAAAATCTGTTTATAGGTATCCAAGAAGGTCTTGTAGGTCAGCCGACGCTTGGTGTGTTTTTTCTTGGGCCAGGGATCTGAGAAATTGAGATAGAGGAGATCAATTTCGCCATCCGCAAAATAGTTGGTCAAGCTGGAACCATCAACCTGGAGGAGACGAATATTTTCTGCCCCACTAGCTAGAACCTTGTCCAAGGCATAGCTAAGGACTGAGACCTGAATATCAATGCCGATATAGTTGATGTCTGGATTCTGCAGGGCCATCCCCGTAATAAAGGCTCCCTTGCCAGAACCGACCTCAATATGAATAGGTTTATCGTTGCCAAAAATCTCCCGCCAATGCCCCTTGGCATCTTCGGGGTTCAAAATCACAAAATGTGGGTTGTTGGCGAGGTGCTCTTCGGCACCCTTACGTCTTCTAGCTCGCATCTAATTCTTCCCAATAATTTCACGGAACTTGCGCAGGTCGTAAATTTCCTGATTGACATGCTCCATATCATTTTCATCGTAGCACTTGAGAATCTGGGTCAAGTAGGATAATTGTCCGAACCAGGCAACCTTGTTCATGACCAAATCATTGGTCTTGTAGCCATAATAGCTGAGCCATTCATTCCAATGGGTGTAAGGAATATAGTGGCTAAGCATGTAGGCCACATCATACATGCGGTCGGTCAGGCGGACTGAGTCCCAGTCCACCAAATAGATGAGACCGCTGGTCGTGATGACCCAGTTGCTGTGCCGCAAATCCCCATGCACAATAGTCGCCTTATCGCGGTCAAATTCTGGCAGGTTATCCTTCAATTCCCTAGCAATAGATTGCAAGAAGGAGTTGGCCCGCAGTTGTTCAGGAACATTATTTTCCCAATCCACAACCAAGTCATAAGGCTTTTCAATCCGATAATTGAGCTGCATGAGTTGGTTGACCAAGGTCCTGGAGCGATGCATCCGCAAAAGAATCTGGATAATTTGTTTGCTAGTCATATCCTGCTTGTTGAGAATGCGACCGTTGAGCCATTCTTGAGCGCTCATCACATCGCCATTGGACATACGTTTGGCCCAGAGGAGTTGAGGGGCAATCTGCTCCTTAGCTAGGGCAGCCAAAATTGGGGTAGTATTCATCTTGACAAAGACCCGATCTCCATTAGGGTAGGTCCCAACATAGGCCTTACCACTCTTGCCCCGAAGGGGTTTTAGGGTTAAATCTGAATCGGTTGTAACCAAATCATTTTCCTCCATGATATTTCTTTAAGGACTGAAACGTTAAAGATGGCTGGCTGGACCACAGCACTTCTTATCCCAAGCCCATTCATCCAGAATAAACCAATCCTCCACAAGTCCAGCGGAGACCAGCTTTTTATCGCTCTCTTATTTTACTGGTTTTATCAGGCTGCGTCAACATGAAGACCTAGCCTTTTTATTAGACTGCTTCAAGCAAGTAAATGCTTAAGCTTATAGGGCAGATAAAGCTCCACTAGCAGGAGACTGATGCCAAGTAAGAGAACCAAATTTTGCCAGGAAAAGGCAAAAATTAGCAAGAAAATTCCTTGAAGCAAAACCAGACCGTAGAGAATGCCACGTAGGACCTGCCTGAGATTGGCCTTTTTCAGGCTCATCTCAAGAGGAAAGAGCTGGGTTAAATATTGATAATCGTAATGCTTGGCTAAAGCCAGAAGTTGAAAGAGCAAGAGGTAATCAAAGAGCAGGGTCAGGGCTAGGGCAACCAGGCCAGTCTTGATAAAGATCAGGCTGATTAGGCTGAGAAAGAGAAGACGCAGGGTCAAGGCCAAATAATCCCCACTACGTAAATAAGCTCGCAAATAGAGATTAGACCAGAGCTTGGAGTGTTTTTTGGCCAAACCAGCCAGGAGAAAATCTAAATAGGCTCGGCGCTTGGTTTGGCTGGAAATTCCCTTAACCTTGGTAAAGAGGGAATAAAATTTCAGGATAGCCTGCTTTCGTCCCTGTTCCTGAGCTAGGGCTTCTTCCCAATTCAAATATCCACCGGTCAGGAGTCTACGACTCTTGAAAAGAACTAGGCCTCCCTTGATGACCAGCATAGCAAGGAGCAAGACTCCAAAGCCGATTTTTGACAAGCCTAGGGCGAGAAAAAGGGGCGCCAGAATCAATAAGAAGAAGGTTTGCAAGCCTCCCCAGACTAGGAAACTCCGCAACCTTGCCTGCTTGACTAGGCCAAGCAAGGCATCTTCCTGGGGCAAAAGAAAGACCTGATCGGCAGGCTCCAGATAGGTCGCCACCCGTCCTATCCAGAGCAGGACCAAACTGACAAGAGCCAGTCCGACAATCATGGGCCAATGATTTTTAGGAAAATGCTTGAGCAGATCGCTGTATTGATATAGGATAAAACCCAGGAGGAAGACCAAAACTAAAACAAAATGGTCATTGAAAACATAACGAAGATACTTGAGGCACTGCTGATTGAAATCCAAGCGACGTTTAGCAAATACTTCTTTCATAGTCAGCCCTCTTTTGTCAGATCCATGTAGATGTCATTAAGGTCGGCATCTGCCTGACCAAAACTAGCCCGCAGGTCTGCCAAGGTTCCCTGAGCTCTGATTTGTCCCTTATGGAGAATAACGAAGCTATCACACATCTTTTGAGCTGAATCCAAGACATGGGTGGACATAAGGATAGAGGTCCCCTTAGCCTTTTCTTCCTCTAAAAGAGCGGTCAAATCATTGATGGCAAGTGGATCCAGACCCAAGAAGGGTTCATCCACAATCAAGAGACGGGGCTCCACAATGAAGGCACAAATAATCATGACCTTCTGCTTCATCCCCTTAGAAAAATTGACAGGGAACCAGTCCAATTTATCCTCCAGACGAAAAAGCTTAAGCAATTTTTGAGAACGCTCCAAGGCCACATCCAAGGCAATATCATAGGCCATGGCTACTGTTTCTAGGTGCTCTTTCAGAGTCAATTCCTCGTAGAGGCTAGGCGTCTCTGGGATAAAACCAATTTTTTTCCGATAGGCTTCCTTATCCTGGGCTAAGCTGAGACCATCAATACTAATGCTCCCTTGATAGGGAGTCAGAAGTCCAATAATCTCCTTAATGGTTGTTGATTTTCCTGCCCCATTGAGGCCAATCAGACCCACCAATTGACCATCAGGAACCGCAAAGGAAATCTCTTTTAAGACAGGGATATTACGGTATCCCCCTGTCATCTTGTCAATTTTCAACATAACTTTCTCTTCTAAAATTTGATATAATCATTATATCAAAAACTTGATAAGCTTTGGGGTTTGCCCCCTTTGAAAGCCAACAGGAAAAGTGAGGAAAGCTATGTCTGATTGTATTTTTTGTAAAATTATTGCTGGAGAAATCCCTTCATCTAAAATCTACGAAGACGAGAAGGTTTTAGCCTTCTTAGATATTTCGCAAACCACCAAGGGACACACCCTGGTCATTCCCAAGGAGCACGTTCGCAATATGCTGGAGATGTCTGACCAGACTGCAGCTGATGTCTTCGCTCGCCTACCTAAGTTAGCACGAGCAATCAAGACCGCAACTGGAGCCAAGGGCCTTAATATTCTCAATAATAATGAGGAAGTTGCTGGCCAGACGGTCTTCCATGCCCACATTCACATCATTCCTCGCTACAGCGATCAGGATGAAGTTGGCATTACCTTTACCGAACATGAACCCGACTTTGAAGCTCTGGGACAATTGGCCCAAGCCATCGCTAGTGAGGTGAAAGCATGAAAATCCGCAACTTAGCCTTGCTTGGCTTGCTAGCCTATGGCGCCTATAAGGCTTACGACAATCGCGAAAAAATAAGGGCAGGACTGGCAAAAAGCTTGGAGGCCTTTGACAGGGCTCAGATGGACTGGGAAATCATTCAGGACCAGTTACAAATTATCAGCCAAGAGGCCGACATCATCAAGGACTACAAAGAAGACCTGACCTATAAGTTCAAAGTCTTCAACCAAGAAGCCCAATCCCGCCTCAACCAAATCAACCAAAGACTAGAAAAATGGCAGGGAGACTAGGGAAATCTGCCTAGCCAAAAAGGCTCTCAATTCTGGGAGCCTTTTAATTGAACACGGGCCTCTTTCTTAGGAAAAAAGATAAACCTCCTTGTGCGATTCTCGCACATCGTCAGTTTCCTATTTTTCTACAGAAAGATCGCTAAAGCGATACGGCCCTTTGTATCTTGTTATATTAGGGACTATTTTGCTAGCTGGGATTGAATATGAGCTCCCGTGTATTTGGGATTTTCCCTAGACTTTGACCTAGGCATACGTCCGCCAACATAGAAAAAGGCAACTCAAGCTCTTCTTGAGTTGCCTTTTTTCTTTATGTCCGAGGTATCAGTAGCCAGTCGCTCCGCCACCGCTTTCAGCGCCACTATTATAGCCACCGCCACTACCAGCATCGCTGGATGGGGCTGGGGCATAGCCTCCGGTATTTCCACCACTACTATAGCCATTGGTTGCTCCGCCTGTGTCACCACCTGCTGGGCCTGAGTTGTAGCTATCGTAACCATTGCCATATGAAGATGAACCAGAACTATCAGAGCTGTACGAAGACTCCAAACTACCTTCGCCGTAAAAGTCTTCATATAAGATAGCGTTGGTCTTAAGATCCTTCTTGCTATTCTCTTTGAGTCCCAATTGTTTCTTGATACGATTTTGAATTTTCAAGAGACCGTCTGCATCAGCCAGCTGGTAGGAACCGCCATTGATATTGGCATCTGTTCCTTTAAGTTGGTAGGTTTTAACATTGCTGATGGCATCCTGATAACCTAGCAGGTTAGGTAGATTATTGGTTGAGAGATCAATATCGGTCTGCATGTTCTTGCTGACCGCCTTGAGGATTTTCTGGTAGTTGCTGACACTGCTTCCCATATCCAAGAGCTTAGCCACAACCTTTTGAATAACTTCCCGTTGCCGTTTCTGACGGCCATAGTCCCCTTCAGGGTCATCATAGCGCATCCGAGCATAGACCAGAGCCTGATTCCCATTGATATGATGGGTCCCTGGTTCCACCTTAGCTGTGTATTCAGGCTCATTTTCTTCAATAGAAATTGGGAAATCAAAATTATTGGTGACCTTGATACCACCGACAGCATCAACCAAGTCAACCAGCCCCTGCATATTGACCTGCATATAGTAGTCAATGTCAATATCCAAGAGCTTTCCGATGATCGACAGGGCTTCCTTAGTACCACCATTGGCATAGGCGGCATTTAATTTAGCCTGATCCTCATCACCTGACTTGTCCGCCAAATTAACCAAAACGTCACGCTCTAAACTGGTCATGGTCGTTTCCTTGGTCTTAGGGTTGACGGTGACCAAAATCATGGTATCACTGTTTCCCTCCCAGGTTTCTTTCCGTTGAGAATCACCTGTATCGACCCCCATCAAAAGAATAGAGAAGGGTTTGGTCTGCTCAATTGCGCTACTGTTCTTCCCGTACTGCTTAAAAGTTTTTCCTAACTGACTGTTAGAGAAATTAAGGACATTCCTTGTATAGATAAAAAAGGCAATCACTGTTGTCGCAAGGATGGTCAGCACCATCAAAAAAATTTTCTTCCCGATTTTCATACTATTCCTTACTTTATTGCTCTACTCATGTAATAAATATCAAGTTCTTGGCCAGTCTTGCTTTTGACAGCAGCCCTTTTGAGACTATCAATGGCAAAACCAAATTTCTCATAAATATGAACGGCTCTTTGATTGCGAACCTGGACACTTAAGCTTAAGCCTGCTAGACTCCCAACCTGCTCTGTCCAATCAATGGCTAGCGCCATCAGGGTCTGACCCAGACCAGCCCCTTGATAGGATTGACCAACGGCTAGAAAAAGATCCCCCCAATAGCCTCCCGTTTTTTCATAGGAAACCAGATTCAAGGTGGCAATAACTTTCTGTCCTAACTTAGCCAGCAGACAGATATCTCTGGAACTGGCTAGTTGCCTCGTCAAAAATTCTACCATTTCTGCTTGGGTCAAGAGGCGACTGGTCTGCGTGATGAAATCACTCTCAGTCATGACTTGAGCCAGAAAGTCCACCAAAGATCCGGCATCACTGGCCTGAGCCTCTGCGAAAAGTACTTCTGCTTCAGCCATTGATGGCCTCCAAAAGCTCCTGGGACCTAGCCCCCTTGGCTTCTAAGGAAACCTGGCGACCATCGTCAATTCTGGCAATCTTTATGGTCAAATAGTCATCGGGCAGGTTCTCGCCTAGGAGCTCCCCCCATTCAATAACGGTAACACCGTCCCCAAAGAGAAAATCATCCAAATCAATGGAGTCAGGATCATCACCAATCCGATAAACATCCAGATGGTAGAGAGAGAGGTCACCTTGGTATTCACGCACAATGGTGTAGGTTGGACTCTTAATCATCTGACCAATGCCAAGTGCCTTAGCAATTCCCTTGGTTAGGGTTGTCTTACCAGCCCCCAAATCGCCCGTCAAAATAAGGACATCCTTCGCCTGCAGAGCCTGTCCTATCTTGGCCCCAATGGCCATCAGTTCATCCTCGTTGTGACTATAAAACATGTGTTTATTATATCAAAAAAGAAAATCTCTTCCAATCATTTTCCAAAATTACTAGGAGAGGTGGCCGAAAAATAGGACTGGCACAGAGACGCCAGCCCTATTTAATACTCAATGAAAATCGAAATTAGCCGAGGCAACGAACCGAAGACAGTACTGGGGTGCGGCAAGGTGAGTTAACGATGGAAAATTTTGATTTTCGAAGAGTATAAGGTCTTAATTTCTTATAAAATCGCTAAACTAATGAAATCAAGAATGAAGAGAAGGTCTAAAATCCAAAGGATAAGGTGGACATCCTTGGCTTGACCCTTGATAACCTTGACGAGGGTATAGGTGATAAAGCCAGCTGCGATACCATAAGTAATGCTGTAGGCAAAGCCCATAAAGACTGAGGTGAAGAAGGCCGGTACTGCTTCAGAAAGGTCTTCCCAGTTAACATTCTTGAGGTTAGACAGCATCATAATCCCCACGATAATCAGAACTGGAGCCGTTGCTTGAGTTGGTACAATTGAAACCAGGGGACTGAAGACGCTAGAGATGGCAAAGAGCACGGCGACGACCAAGGCTGTCATCCCGGTCCGACCACCAGCTCCGATACCAGCAGCCGATTCAACATAGGTGGTTACGTTTGAAGTACCGGCGATGGCACCAACAGAAGTTCCGATCAGGTCAGAATAGAGGGCCTTGTCCAGACCAGCGGATTCGTGAGTTTCACCAGTTGTGGCAATGATCCCCACCTTCTCACCCGTACCAATCAGGGTTCCGATAGTATCGAAGATATCGGTCAAGGAGAAGGCCAAAATGGTCATCAGAACACCAGGAATCTTGGCAGGTTCAGAAAAGAGAGAGCCCAAACCTTGGCTACCAAGTGCCGCCCCAAAGAGGGTCTTGAAATCATGGAAGGAGGCCCCCAGATTAGTGGTTTCCCAGCTGATTGAACCAAGGTTAACCACGCCCATGAAAATCCCCACAATCGTGGTCAGAGCGATAGAAATGATAACGCCACCCTTCATGCCCTTGACAATGAAGATAATGGTAATGGCCAAACCAATCAGAGCCAGGATAACGGCAGGATTATCAAAGTGAACTAGGCTAGGAGTCGCAGCTGAATTGGCCGTAATAGAAGCCTTAGCTCCCTTGAGGCTACCTGTTGCTGTGTACTTGCCTGGGTCAATGGCAAACTGGATAAAACCGGCATTCTTAATGCCGACATAGGCCAAGAAGACACCGATACCAGCTGAAATAGCTGATTTGAGAGAGGCTGGAATAGACTCAATAATCATCTTACGAACCTTGGTCAGGGTGATGATTAAAGAGATGACCCCACACAGAAAGACCATGGCTAGACCCTGTTGCCAGCTATAACCTAGCGAAAATACAACCGTATAGGTAAAGAAGGCATTGAGCCCCATCCCTGGCGCTTGAGCGTATGGCAGGTTGGCATAGAGAGCCATCATGAGGGTCCCAGCAATAGCTCCAATAATGGTCGCCAAGAAGACACCCTGAGCAGGCATGCCCGTCTGGCTGAGAATAGCCGGATTGACAAAGAGAATATAAGACATGGCAAAGAAGGTAGTCAAACCAGCCATGATTTCGGTACGGACATCAGTTCCGTGTTCCTTTAATTTGAAAAGCTTTTCCATTGAGAATCAGTTTCCTCCAAAAGATAGTGATTTTGCAATAGCAGTTGAGACTTTTGCTTAATTGTTCGATTTTATTGAACAATAATCTTATTATACCTTATAAATGTTCGGATAACAATGCTTTTGTTCCGATAAAGTTTTATACTAAATAATTTTCAAACGCCAAGTCCCCCATTCAACCACCACTTCCCTACCCTAGCTTTATTTCTGTTATAATAGGAGGCATGACCAAAAAGATTATTGCTTTAGATTTAGATGGAACACTTCTACGTAGTGATAATTCCATTTCAGACTATACCGTAAAAACCCTCAGGAAAGTCGCTGAACAGGGACACCAAATTGTCATCGTAACTGGACGGCCCTATCGTATGTCCCTAGCAGCTTACAAGCGCCTGGGCTTAGGTGGGCCGATGATTAATTTCAATGGGGCCCTGACCCATATTCCTGAAAGCAAGTGGGCTGGTGAGCTTAGCATGAAGATTGACAAAGACTTTCTCTTTGATGTTTTGGACCACTACCAGGCCTTTGAAACAGACTTTCTGGCTAGCGAATATCGCAAAAACTTCTATATTACCATGGACAATCGCCAGCTGATTCCGCCAGAAATTTTTGGGGTCCCAAAAATCATTGATAAAATGGAACTGAAACCAGAAAAAATCACGCGCGACCCCAATGCCCTACTCATGCAGACCCATGCGGCTGACAAGTACCTCCTAGCCGATGAAATCCGCCAACACTTCGACAACCAACTGGAAGTGGACTCCTGGGGTGGCCCCCTCAATATCTTGGAATTTTCACCCAAAGAGGTCAATAAGGCCTTTGCTCTCAAACACCTGCTGGAGCGCCTGCGCAAGTCCCCTCAGGACCTGATTGCCTTTGGCGATGAACATAATGATACTGAGATGCTGGCCTATGCGGGACAAGGCGTCGCCATGAAAAATGCCAGCGATACCCTTCTTCCCTATGCCGATGCTATGACGAAATTCACTAATGAAGAAGATGGCGTTGCCAAGCAGTTGGCCCAACTGCTTCTTTAAGGCAGGCTCAACAAACAAAATTAGGCTTACATGAATAAGGTTGGGACAAAATGTCTCAGCCTCATTTATTTATGCAGTATCAAACGCTTGGTGTAGTAGATGATTTGTGAAGATTGGCTTTATGCTTCAGCATTTAGCCAATCACATGCCAACGAAGCGGCGGTAAGTTCCTTATCCCTTGCTAGTCAGGGATAGGTCCAAGGGTCTGGGAGACCCTTGGAGAAAACCAAAATCAACTGTGCGGAGGTGGGACAACGAAATCATCTTGACGAAATACTGATTTCTGTCCCACTCTCTTTTTATCCAATCCTTCCAGTTTTCTAGGATGGGGAGGTGACAAATTTTTCGCTAGCCAAGAAAAGATGTGGCCATCACCTGAGGGCTAGGCCAGACCGGAGCGGACTTCTCCTAGTCCATTTTCAATTACAATTTCTCTCTTATCTTAGAGTTCTGAAAAAGTTCTATCATCCCATAAAAAGCTAGGCCTAGGGCAGGACATCGGAAAAAGCTTGCCTGTTCTTATTAGGGGAGAAGATTAGTTCTAACCCGATAAATTTCTGAACCTTGAAAATTTTTGAAAATGTATAGATTTTTCCGAAAATTAAGTTTATAATAGAGGTGTCCTTGAACCCCCGATTTTAATGGCTTGTAAGGCCTTTCGGGGGAAAACTAATATCAAAAGGAGGAAAATCAAGAATGGGTATCGGTATTATTATTGCCAGCCACGGAAAGTTTGCTGAAGGTATCCACCAATCTGGCTCAATGATTTTCGGAGAGCAAGAAAAGGTCCAAGTCGTCACTTTCATGCCAGATGAAGGTCCCGATGACCTTTATGGACATTTTCAAGATGCCGTCGCAAATTTCGATGCTGACGATGAAATCCTTGTCCTTGCTGACCTCTGGTCAGGATCTCCCTTCAACCAAGCAAGTCGCTTGATGGAAGAAAATCCTAATCGCAAGATGGTTATCATGACAGGTCTCAACTTGCCAATGCTAATTCAGGCCTACACTGAACGCATGATGGCGGCGGATGCTGGTATTGAGGCTGTTGTTGCCAACATCTACAAGGAGACAAAAGAAGGGGTTAAGATTCTTCCTCAAGAGCTGACCCCTGAGCAGGAAACGGCTAGCCCAGCACCTGCAGAAACACCAGTTCCGAAAGGTAGCATTCCAGAAGGAACGGTCTTGGGAGATGGCAAGATTGACTATGTTTTAGCCCGCGTAGACACTCGTCTGCTTCACGGCCAGGTTGCGACAGGTTGGACCCACTCAACCAATCCTAATCGAATCATTGTTGTCTCTGACACCGTCTGCCACGATAAGTTGCGGACCAATATGATTAAACAGGCTGCACCAAATGGGGTTATGGTCAATGTTATTCCTATCAAGAATATGGTCAAAGCTAACAATGACCCTCGCTTTGGGGATACACGGGCCATGTTGCTCTTTGAATCTGTTGAAGATGCCCTAGCTGCTATCAAGGCTGGCGTTGAGGTCAAAGAAATCAACCTTGGTTCTTCAGCCTACAAAGAAGGCAAGGTCAACGTTACTAAGGCTCTATCATTTGACCAAACTGATGTTGATGCCATCAAGGAATTGCAAAAATTGGGTGTCAAATTCGACGTTCGTGGTGTTCCAAGTGATAGCCCTGCCAATATTGATAACCTCATTCAGTCGGCTGAAAAGAAATTGGCCGAAAAAAATTAATCTCGGAGGATATATAAATGAGTATCATACAAATCATTTTAGTCGTGCTGGTTGCCTTTATCATCGGATGTAGCTCTGTTAACGACCAAATCGAAACCTACCAACCCGTCGTGGCTTGTTCCCTGATTGGATTGGTCATGGGGAATCTGGAGCTCGGTGTTATGCTAGGTGGTAGCCTGCAGTTGATTACCATGGGTTGGGCCAATGTTGGTGCAGCCATGGCACCGGATGCTTCTCTAGCTGCCGTTGCTTCTACCATCATCTTGCTTCTTGGTGGACAAGGTGAAAAGGGAATCGGGACTGCCATCGGCTTGGCTGTTCCCCTGGCTGTAGCTGGTCTAGCTTTGACCATGTTCGTCCGGACAATTGCTTCCTTCATCGCCCACATCATGGACAGCTTGGCAGAATCTGCTAATATTGCTGGTATCCAAAGATGGCACTTCATTGGTATGGCCTTGCAAGGTCTGCGGGTGGCTATCCCAGCCCTCTTGCTTTTGCTCCTGCCAGTCCACATGGTTCGTGGTGGACTCGAATCCATTCCTAGCTGGTTGTCAGACGGAATGACCCTCGGTGGTGGTATGGTTGTAGCCGTTGGTTATGCCATGGTTATCAACATGATGTCTAGCCGTGAAGTTTGGCCTTTCTTCTTCCTCGGTTTTGCCTTGGCTGCTATTGATAAACTGACCTTAATCAGTTTGGGTATCATCGGTGCCTGCCTGGCCCTTCTCTTCCTAGCTCTTGAAGCTAGCGGTTCAAATGGAAGAGGCTCAAACGATGGTGGGGGCTCTGGTGATCCACTAGGCGAAATTTTGGAAGACTTTTAATGAGGAGGAACCATAATGGCTGATAAGAAAATTACTCTAACAAAAGCAGATCGCTTTAAAACATTCATCCGCTCCTACTTCCTTTTGAGTTCTTTCAACTACGAACGGATGCAAAATGGTGGGGTGGCCTACACCTTTATCCCTGCCATCAAAAAACTTTACAGCTCTAAGGAAGACCGAGCTGCTGCTCTCAAACGTCACTTAGAATTCTTCAATACCCATCCCTTCATGGCTAACCCAATTTTCGGGGTTACCCTGGCCCTGGAAGAAGACCGGGCTAACGGGGCCAAGGTAGACGATGCCGCTATTAGCGGGGTTAAGGTTGGTATGATGGGACCTCTGGCTGGTGCTGGTGACCCGCTCTTTTGGTTTACCCTTCGTCCAATCCTCCTCTCCTTGGGGGCTAGTTTGGCTGTTTCTGGTAACATCCTTGGACCAATTCTTTTCTATGTACTTTGGAATGTCATGGCCTTTGTTGTTAAATGGTATAGTCAAGAATTTGGTTACCGAGCAGGGACTGCCATTACCGATGACGTCTCAGGTAATCTGCTCCAACAAGTAACCCGTGGAGCTTCTATGATGGGGATGTTTGTTATCGGATCCCTTATCGAACGCTGGGTAACCATCACCTTTACCCCAGTAGTTTCGACGGTTAAGCAACAATCCGATGCCTACATCCACTGGAATAAAATTCCATCTGGTGTTAAAGGAATTAAGGAAGTCCTGACCCAATACAATCTTGGTAAGGGTAAGTCTCTAGATGTTAATAAGGTAACAACCCTGCAAGACAACCTGGATCAATTGATTCCTGGTCTGGCAGCCCTTGGTTTGACCTTCTTATGTATGTACCTGCTTAAGAAGAGGGTTTCTCCAATCATCATTATCTTGGGAATCTTTGTTGTAGCAATCGTTGCCCATGTCGTTGGCTTGATCTAATTGGAGATAAGTCATGGTTCAATCGCTCAATTCAAAGATGGATATGACCTCTAAGGGAACCTGGTTTCGTGAGGGTCCCATCTATGGCAATATCATGGTCGGCGATAAGGCCTTCGAATTCTACAATGATACCAAGTTGCAGGATTATATCCAGATTCCTTGGACTGAAATCAACTACGTCATTGTTGATATTTACTTTGGTGGCCGCTACATTCCTCGCTTTGAAATCCGCACCAAGCATAATGGTAACCTGCGTTTTTCTAGTCGGAAGAGTCGCGAAACCATCAAGGCTATCCAAAAGCGAATGCCACGCGAAAGTCTGAGGAAGGCCAGAAGTGTCGGAGCTATCTTAAAACAACGCTCCAAAGATCTGCTCCGCCTGATTGCTAGAAAAAAATAAATTACCAAAGAGTGTCGATAAGTTTAGACTTGTCCCACTCTTTTTTTGTTGCCCACTAGTTATCAGTCTTTAAGTCCAGTAATATTGATTTCAAATCAGTATAGGTATCATCCGAGCAAGGGCGAAATCAAGGCCGAATTTGAAAGAAGGTTCGACAGAATTTGATGTTTTTTGAAAATGTTTGCAGTTTTTCGGAAAATAGAGCTTGACTTTTCTCTGAAAGCGTTTTACAATAAAGGTGTTCTTGACTGCCCCTAATTCTGTGAAGAAAAGTCTGAGGGAGAGATTTATGTAGAATTAGAGGCAACTAATAATAAAGGAGGAAAATCAAGAATGGGTATCGGTATTATTATTGCCAGCCACGGTAAATTTGCTGAAGGTATCCACCAATCTGGCTCCATGATTTTTGGTGAGCAAGAAAAGGTTCAAGTTGTAACCTTTATGCCAAATGAAGGACCTGATGATTTGTATGGACACTTCAACGATGCTATCGCACAATTTGAGGCTGACGATGAAATCCTAGTCCTAGCTGACCTTTGGTCAGGTTCACCATTTAACCAAGCTAGCCGAGTTATGGGTGAATTGAGTGATCGCAAGATGGCTATCATCACAGGACTAAACTTGCCAATGCTGATCCAAGCCTACACAGAACGCATGATGGCGGCTGATGCAGGTGTGGATCAAGTAGCGGCAAACATCATCAAGGAAGCAAAAGGTGGAATCAAACCGCTTCCTGAAGAGCTTGACCCCGTTGAGGAAGCCCCAGCAGCTACTGCTGCTCCTGCTGCCCCTCAAGGTGCTATTCCAGAAGGAACTGTCATTGGAGATGGTAAGCTTAAAATTAATTTAGCCCGTGTAGATACACGTCTCCTACACGGTCAAGTGGCAACTAATTGGACACCAGCTTCTAAGGCTAACCGAATTATTGTTGCTTCTGATGCCGTTTCAAAAGATGAAATGCGTAAGGAATTAATTAAGCAGGCTGCCCCTAACGGAATTAGAGCGAATGTTATTCCAATCAAGAAATTGATTGAAGCGGCTAAGGACCCTCGCTTCGGGGATACGCATGCGCTTATTTTGTTTGAAACACCTCAAGATGCTCTTCGTGCAATTGAAGGAGGAGTCCCAATCAAGGAACTTAATATCGGTTCCATGGCTCACTCAACGGGCAAAACGATGGTTAATAACGTTTTGTCAATGGATAAGAATGACGTAGCAACCTTCGAAACGTTGCGTGATCTTGGTATAAAATTCGATGTTCGTAAAGTATCTGGAGACACTCCAAAAGATCTTTTTGACTTAATTAAAAAGGCAAATGTTCAGTAAGTTCAATATAAATAGTGAAAGGAACTAGAATAATGTCAGTTATTTCTATTATTTTGATCCTCCTCATCTCATTCCTTGCGGGTCTTGATGGTATCTTGGATCAATTTCAATTCCACCAACCACTAGTAGCCTGTACCTTAATTGGTTTAGCTGCTGGTCAACCTGCTGCAGGTATCATGCTTGGTGGAACTTTACAATTTCTTGCTCTTGGTTGGGCAAATATTGGTGCGGCAGTTGCACCAGATGTTGCCCTTGCTTCAACTGCCGCTGCAGTAGTTATGATTAAAGGTGGAGATTTCTCACAAAAAGGAATCACCATTGCCTATGGTGTTGCGGTACCACTTGCTATTGCCGGTCTTGCATTAACAATGGTAGTACGTGCAGTTTCAATCGGTATTGTCCATGGGGCTGATGCGGCTGCAAAGAGTGGTAACATCAGGGCAGTTGAGCGTTCACATTATTTTGCTCTTCTTCTTCAAGGTCTTCGTATCGTTCTTCCTGTTGCTTTATTGCTTGCACTTCCTGCTGATCATGTTAAATCAATACTGGAAGCTATTCCTAGTTGGCTATCTGATGGTATGACTATCGGAGGTGGTATGGTTGTTGCTGTCGGTTATGCAATGATTCTTAATATGATGGCAACGAGAGAAGTTTGGCCATTCTTTATTATCGGTTTTGTTCTTGCTGCCATTCCTGACACACAAATTACTCTTTTTGGACTAGGCATGGTTGGTGTAGCGCTTGCTATGATTTATATTGCCATTACTAATCAAGCTGGCAGTAGCAATGGTGGAGACGCTAATACTGGGTCAGATGATCCAATCGGCGATATCCTAGAAGATTACTAGAAGGGAGCATTATAATGTCAGAAAGAATTCAATTATCAAAATCTGATCGCCGTAAAGTTTGGTGGCGTTCAACCTTCTTGCAAGGGTCTTGGAACTATGAGCGGATGCAGAACCTAGGTTGGGCATATGCCTTGATTCCATCAATCAAAAAACTTTATAAAACGAAAGAAGACCGCGCCGCTGCACTTGAGCGTCACTTGGAGTTTTTTAATACTCACCCCTATATTGCTGCTCCTATTTTAGGAGTAACGCTTGCCCTTGAAGAAGAAAAATCAAATGGTACAGAAGTAGATGATGCTACTATTCAAGGGATTAAGATTGGTATGATGGGCCCCTTGGCTGGTATTGGTGACCCAGTTTTCTGGTTCGTTCTTCGCCCAACACTTGGAGCACTTGGTGCTTCTCTTGCTATTTCAGGAAATATTCTAGGACCAATTATTTTCTTCCTTGCTTGGAATATCATCCGTATGGCTTTCCTTTGGTACACTCAAGAATTTGGCTATAAAGCAGGTACAGAAATTACCAAGGATCTTTCAGGTGGTATCCTTAAAAATATCACCAAAGGTGCTTCTATCCTAGGGATGTTTGTCATCGGTGCACTTGTTCAGCGCTGGGTAACAATTAACTTTGCACTAAAACTTCCAGCTACTAAATTAACAAATGACAATGGCGCTACTTATATAGAATTTCCTAAAAACAGCGAAGTTATTCATAGTGGCCAACTCCAAAAGATTCTTCAAGGTGTCAAAGATAATTTGAGTCTTACTAATGTTAAGGTAGAAACTTTACAGGACCAATTGGATAAATTACTTCCAGGTTTGATGGCCCTTCTACTCACGCTTCTTTGTATGTGGTTACTCAAGAAGAAAGTTTCACCAATTGTAATGATTCTCGGACTGTTCGTCGTAGGTATCGTTGCTCATGTTATCGGATTGATGTAAGTTTACCAATTGTTCTAAATCCTTTAATTAACAAGATAAACTTCCCCAAATAATGGATTCAGCCAAGATCCACCATTTTGGGGTTTTAATATTTCAAAACAGATGATTTTGTCATATATAAAAGGCCACTTTCATTTTTAACATTAAGTGACCTTTTTATAGTATTCTTCATTTTAATGCGTCATTATATTTACCATCTTATACTTAACAAGAAATAAAAACTGAATTATAATAGTAGTTATGAAATTTACCCAAAAAATGTTATCCGAACTCAAACAAGCTCAAAAAGATAGCTTTCTATCACGTTTCCATCGCCGTATCCAAGCCGTCTATTTTCGTGCTCAAAAGAAGACTTACAAAGAAATCAAAGAGCTTCTTGATTTACCTCACGATACTGTTTGGCGCCTTGTCAAAATGTATGAGAAAGAAGGCTTATCAGCCCTAATTACTGAAATAGAGGCGGTCGCAGACGCTCTTACATGACGATTGAGGAGGAAGAAGCTTTCCTCAAAAAACACCTCGACAGTGCTGTTCAAGGCGAACATGTAACGGTTCAAAAACTGTTTGAGGCCTACCAAGCTGAAGTTGGCCACCCAACAACGCGTGAAGACTTCTATGCCTTATTAAAGAGGCATGGCTGGCGTAAAGCAACTCCTCGTCCCGAACATCCTAAGAAGGCAGACG
This sequence comes from Streptococcus downei MFe28, assembly GCF_900459175.1. Taxonomy (NCBI): domain Bacteria; kingdom Bacillati; phylum Bacillota; class Bacilli; order Lactobacillales; family Streptococcaceae; genus Streptococcus; species Streptococcus downei. Next base: position 76,320 of record NZ_UHFA01000002.1, read on the forward strand.
CCCAAACTATTGAAGCGTCTAAAAATAAAATCTCTATTCAGGAAGACTAGAAAGCGCTTTAAACACAGTCGTCGGTATCGAAAAGTCCGTCTGATGTATCAAGATGAGGCGGGATTTGGCCGTATCAGTAAACTAGGGGCATGTTGGGCCCCTAAAGGTTATCGGCCTCACGTTGCTAGCCACTATATCCGAGAGTACCGTTATTGTTATGGAGCGGTTGATGCTCATACTGGTGAGTCTTTCTTTATTATTGCAGGTGGCTGTAATACTGAATGGATGAATGAATTTCTAAAACAGCTGAGTTGTGCTCACCCAGATGGGTACATTCTTTTAGTCATGGACAATGCCATTTGGCATAAGTCTAAAACTTTAGAAGTTCCTAATAATATTGGTTTTGCCTTTATACCGCCCTATACCCCTGAAATGAATCCGATTGAACAAGTTTGGGCTGAGATAAGAAAGCGTGGCTTTAAGAATCGTGCGTTTAAAACATTAGAGGCAGTGATTGACCAACTGCAAGAAGTAATTCAGGGATTAGACCGTTTCACTCTGAAAAGCATCGTTCGGAGAGATTGGATAACTTTCTGATTTTGATTTTTAAATAGTATTATAGAAAAGCTTAACTCAGTCTATCATCTAAGAATTCATTTCTTGATTGAGAGGGCCGATGAGGCATATTACTAAACTTTCCTTTGATAGTGAAAGTTAAGAGGTCATTCCTTTGTTCCGTTAATTCTTTTTATCTTTTCCTCTTAGCTTTTACTTTTTTCTCTTTTTATACTAAATTAATTTCAAAATTTACTTTTCTTTCTTAATTGATGTCAGGCGAAAGCACCCTGACCTTTTCTGTTTTTAACACTTCCTGCATCTGTCACAGTGGATAATTGAGGAGGCCGATCCTTGATAGCGCTCAATCCAATCATCCAGACGGGATCCTACGAAAATGCTAATTTTGATTCTCATTGAGTATTAATTCTTTGAGCTTTTTTCATTATCTTTCACGCAACTCACCTATCGCTCTATTAGGCTTAGTTAAACAGTGTGTAGTAGAAGCCTTTATTCGCCAACAGTTCCTTATGGCTGCCGGTCTCTACAATCTTTCCTTGGTCCATAACAATAATGCGCTCTGTCCGCTGCGCAATACTCAAGCGGTGAGCCACAAAGATAATTGTCTTATCGGTCATGGCCATGAGGTTGTCCACAATCTTCTTTTCCGTCAGGACATCTAGACTGCTGGTCGCCTCATCCAAAATCAAGACCGGCGCTTGGGTCAAAAGGGCACGGGCTAAAGCAATCCGCTGCTTCTGACCGCCCGAGACACCGGCGCCATCAGACAGTTCGGTCTGATACCCCAGAGGCATCTGCTCAATATCTGAGCGGATCTCAGCGAGTTCACAGGCGCGAATAATGTCTTCCTGAGTCGTGCCTTCCTTGGCTCCTAAGGTCAGGTTGTCCATGATGCTCCCACTGAACACGTAGGCCTGTTGGGGGAGGTAGCTGATGTGCTGCCGCAGGGCGGTTTTGTCAATAACCTTGAGGTCGTAACCGTTGATCCGAGCGATCCCGCGATTCGGCTCATAGAAGTTGACCATCATCTTTGCTAGGGTTGTCTTACCAGAACCGGATGGTCCCACTAGGCTGACTTTAGACCCCTTCGCAATGGTCAAGTTGATATCGGACAGGGTGTCACGGCCATAGCCATACTTGTAGGACAGCTTTTCAAAGGAAATATCTCCATCTAAGAAGCTGTCTTCAGAGAGCTCGCCATCATTTTCAAACTCGGACTCTACCAGATAAACCTCATTGAGACGGGTATTAGCTATGCGGGCTGATTGGAACTTAATCTGTAAATTAATAATATTTTCAATTGGGTTTGAAAAATATCCTAAAAGCACATTAAATGTAATCATTTGTCCCGCTGAAATTTTTCCAGTCATGACCAAGCGTGCTCCATACCAAAGAATAACTACATTCAAAATTAGCTTTGCAGCTGTTTTAATTGAGTTTTGAATAGCTCCATATTTACGTAATCTAAAGGATTTCTCTAAAAAATCAACAAATTCTTTGTCAATTCTTTGATAACTAACCTGTTCACTAGTCAAGGATTTGATCGTTTCTATTCCATCAATATCTTCTATGATAGACGAGGACATCATTGCACTGCTTTCCATCACTGCATAATTTAAGTAACCAAACATTTTCATAAATGCGAAAATAATCGTAATATAGATGGGAATAGAAATGAGAGCAAGATAAAATAAGATAGCATTTTGAATCAGAAGTGCTCCCCCAACTATAATAATCATCGTAAAATCTAAAAAAATTGAAAAAATTGTCGATGCCATAGCATCAATAATTTGATTGGCATCTGTGAAACGGGATGTAATTTCCCCAGTCCTCCTAGTTGAAAAGAAAGACATCGGCAGAAGAAAAATGTGCTTTAGATAAGAAAGTATGATATCTATTGTCAGTCTTTGACCTAATATTATTAATAGATATTCTTTAGCAAAAACTATTAGTTGTTGGACAACATAAGTAATTATCAAACCTAAAGTAACGAGGCTTAAAGTCGAAATTTGTTGACTAGGAATATATTCATCCAGTATCACTTGCAGGAAGAAGGCTCCGACAATATCAATTAGGGTAACTATCAGGCTCGCCATTATAATATAGGACAAGAGCCCCTTTTGTTTTAAAAAAGAAGGTATAAAACTTATCAATCCTCTTTTCTTATCTTTTTGGACTTGATAATCATCATTTGGAGAGAAAAAAATTGCTACACCTGTCCATTCGGACTTAAATTTTTCTTTGGTTATACGAGTAACCTGCACATTGGGATCAGGATCACCAATGATTAAGTGGTCTCCTTCATTAGCATAAATAACATAGTAATGTTGCAGACGACCATTTTTAACAACATGAACAATGAAAGGATAGATAAGATCATCGTAACTAAATAAGGACATATCCGCATCTAGAGAATGCGTTTCAAATCCAATGCTCTTAGCTGCTTCAATAATTCCTAATGCTGTAGTTCCTTGTCGCTCTGTCTTTGTAAGTTCACGCAAATGAACTAAAGAATAATCTGAACCATAATGCTTGGCAATAGAGGCTAGAGCTGCTGGACCACAATCTCTATCATCGACTTGTGGAACAAATTTAAAACGTCTAGTTCGACTCCACAAAAAATTTGAAAATTTCTTAGAATTTTCCCTATTCATTGCTGAAGTTGTTTTTAAAAAGTATTTTATAAATTCTAAGAATAAATTGGCTACTAATACTAAAACTACAGTCAAAAGAAGGTAAGAAAATGTGTTCATATATCATTCCTTTTACTCAAAGGCACCTAGAAAACTCAAAAGTTTCTTCTGTTTAATACCTGTAATCGTTGTTAAAACAAGCTTATAATTTAAAAAAGAGTTTTTAGAAATTTCCTTAACAAACCATTCACAAAAAGCCTGACATCTGTGTAGTCAGGCTAGTGCTTATATTAGAATTGATGTATTGTTAGTTCACCATCATTGCCTCATGACTAGCTATGGATTTGCTTAAAAGATTAATTGAGCATAAAAACGAACCACCTAATGAAATTCCTGTTATATCATATTCACAATTCTTAAACCTAAGTTGCCAGAGATATTACCTGTAGCAGAAAATTTGCTAACAATACTCCTCAGAATTTTCTTACATGAACTTTGAACAGTTCCACAGGTATAAATTACAGTACTTTCCATATACCACTATTCTTAGGTATATACCCGACATCACCCTGAAAAATTGTCTCATTCGACCTTAACCACTTGCACGGGTAAAACTATCAAGTGCTAATCATTCTATAAAAATGGTCTCATCATCATGATAAAATCTGCTTAATTACCTTTACCATCCAGAATTGAAACTCTGGTTATAATTAACATAGCCACTTGTCGAATTACCTGAACCGCTGCTACTATCTGAACCTGTAGAAACATCATATGGATAATTACTAAAACCTTGGTTACCCTTAGGGTTATAACCTACATAGCTATTATAACCTCCTGTACCCCAGCTCATTAAAGAATTTACCCATCCAGGTTCAATAACATTGTTCCAAGTATACATAGCAACTTCACCTGGACTAGCCTTACCATTTCGCATCCGATCAACTAGAACATCCACTTCACTTTGTCCGCCAACGGTTTGCGACAACTTATTTAAACTTGTAGCTTTAAAATTTTCAAATGCTTGACATTTCATAATGTTTCCTCCTTTATGATTATATTCGTTAGTATAACATTAAGAATAACTTATGGCATAACTTTGTGGTTATTTCATTATTTTTTAGCATCGCTGAAATCTTTTAATAAATATTCTGTTATTTTAATTATTTTTTAGTAGATATTCATTTAACTTTTTAAATAAAAGATGAGTATGATATAATAGATAAAAATACATAAGGTAGGAACTATGGCACAATCACTTAATCGCACGGTAGATTTAGCAACAACTGGTGTCTTTTATATGGGCATGGGCAATAAGGTCGGCAAGTACATGCTGGGCGACAAGGCCCTGGAATTTTACAATGACAACAACCCTGAAGACAATATCCAAATCCCTTGGACTTCTGTGGAAAAAATCGGAGCTAATGTCTCAGGACGTAAGGTTAGCCGGCATTTCCAGGTCTTTACCAAGCAAGGAAAATTTCTCTTTGCCTCCAAGGACTCGGGTAAGATTCTCAAAGCTGCTCGCGAAAAGGTTGGCAATGATAAAATCGTTCGTCTCCCCACTCTCTGGCAGAAGGTTTGGAGGAGTATCACAGGCCTCTTTAAAAAGAAGGGTTAAATCTGAGAAACTCAGCAAGATAAAAAAATTAGGCAGGATGTCTCGCCAGATTTCTGGTCTTCGTTGACTCGCCTTCTGGCTTATCAGAAGCTTTTCTTATGAGGGAGCCAAGCTATCAGAATAGGCTGAAAATCAGACGAGCAGAAGACAAGGCTCGGTTAGAGACAGATTAGCCAACACCCCGTTTCAGGCTAGGTCAACCGACAGCCAGTCTTTACAATTAGAGGCTTTTCTTATATAATGGTGACAACGGATAAGTAGGTGGGCTCGCCTTTTCCAGAAAGTCTGCGGGTGCTGCGAGCAGATAAAGAGGCTGACTGAAATTCTACCGTTTATCACTCAATTACATAGCAATCAAGTGCACAGCAAGTGAAGTTGGATGGAACCGTGCCCCAGGCACTCCAACGAAAACTTAGCTGTGTTTTATTTTTAGAAAGAAGGATCTATGTTAGATTTAAAACGTATCCGTCAAAATTTTGACGAAGTCGCTAAAAACTTAGCCAACCGTGGTGTCAAGGCTGAAACCCTGGATCAGCTCAAAGAACTGGATGTTAAACGTCGTGACCTCCTAGTTAAATCCGAAGAACTCAAGGCTCACCGCAATGTCGCTTCTACTGCTATTGCCCAAGCCAAGCGAAACAAAGAAGATGCTTCCGACCAAATTGCCCAAATGCAAAAGGTTTCTGCGGAAATCAAGTCTCTAGATAGCCAGTTGGCTGAGGTTGACCAAAAGCTCAACGACATCGTGGTTACCCTGCCAAACATGCCACACGCTGATGTGCCTGTCGGTGCTGACGAAGATGAAAATGTTGAAGTACGCCGCTGGGGAACCCCTCGTGACTTTGATTTTGAGGCTAAGGCCCACTGGGATTTAGGCGAAGACCTAGACATCCTGGATTGGGAGCGTGGTGCCAAGGTTACTGGCTCTCGCTTTCTTTTCTACAAGGGACTGGGCGCTCGCTTGGAGAGGGCCATCTATAACTTCATGTTGGATGAGCACGCTAAGGAAGGCTATACCGAAGTTATCCCTCCTTACATGGTCAATCACGATTCCATGTTCGGTACGGGTCAATATCCAAAATTCAAGGAAGATACCTTTGAATTAGCTGATTCGGACTATGTTCTCATTCCAACGGCTGAAGTGCCTCTGACCAACTACTATCGAGGGGAAATTCTTGATGGCAAGGAGATGCCGGTCTACTTTACCGCTATGAGCCCATCCTTCCGCTCTGAGGCTGGCTCTGCTGGTCGCGATACTCGTGGTCTCATTCGCCTCCACCAATTCCACAAGGTTGAAATGGTCAAGTTTGCCAAGCCAGAAACTTCCTATGAAGAATTGGAAAAGATGACCGCTAATGCTGAAAACATTCTGCAAAAGTTGAATCTGCCCTACCGGGTGATTACCCTTTGTACAGGAGATATGGGCTTCTCAGCTGCCAAGACCTACGATGTGGAAGTATGGATTCCTGCCCAAAATACCTATCGGGAAATTTCTTCTTGCTCTAACTGTGAAGATTTCCAAGCCCGTCGAGCACAAATTCGCTACCGTGACGAGGCTGACGGCAAGGTTAAACTCCTCCATACCCTCAATGGTTCTGGTTTAGCCGTTGGCCGGACGGTTGCTGCTATCCTAGAAAACTACCAAAATGAAGATGGTTCGGTGACCATTCCAGAAGTCCTTCGTCCTTATATGGGTGGGGTTGAAGTCATTAAGGCTGATTAAGGACCTCCAAAAATAAAGGTAGAAAAGAGCGATAGCCCCAGCTAATAAAAAGGCAGGGACTAAGAACAGGCTCCACAGAACAACCGTCTCACTTCCTCTGTAAAATTCAGGAACCACGGAACAGGTTACACAGCTAGCAAGATAAGCAAGAAATCCAAGCAAGGTAACTGCTTGGATTTTTTTGGATAACTAGCAACTTTAGCCTTTTCTGATTTTTGGGACTCACTGCCCCTGTGCCAATAGGTAGCTTGATTCTGGTTAAGATTTAGTAATTTGATAATAGGGCAGAAGGCGATCGAAGGCCTGGACTAATTGGGTAACTAGGGCTGACTTGGAGGTCGATGGCTCAACTGGGATATCGGTCTTAATCAAGACCTTGCGAACCTGACCTTGAGCCAGGGCTTCTTTCAAGTCCTGACGATTGACCTCACTTCCTTCAACCCGATGACTCTGGCCGTCTTTTTGGACAAAGTAGTACATGCCTTCTGTCAGAGGTAGGCCCAGGACCTTGGCCTGCTTGGTCAGGGTTTGGGCTGATTTCTTACGCTCAATGAAACTGACCTCGACTGAAATGCCAAAATCATCCTTTTGCCCATAGAGGCGAATAGCCAGGGCAACATCTTCTAGACCATCGGAGGGTAGGCGATAATAGCACCAAAAATGGGGCCGACAGACCTGTGCCTGATTCATCCATTGGCTGACACGCTCGGGCTCAAAAGGAGCCACTTGCCCAGCGAGCTCTCGACTAAGCTCAGAAAATTCCTTGCGAGCCAGCTGAGCTAGGGACCGCAAGGCCTGCATTTGGGAAGCCTGCTTTCCAGCTTTTTCAGGTTTGATATACTTGCGACCTTGATAGGCCAAATAATCATTGATTGCTTCTAACATGGTTTCATTATAACACCTGTGGATGAAATAAGCACTTGACCAAAATCAAATATCTAAATCCATTAGTAATTATACTAACTTTTATGCTATAATAGGTCTGTAAAGAAGTGAAGACGGTGGTTACAAATTTCTACAGTAGGAGGTGGTGCCCATGAGTGAGGCAGAAAAATCCTATTTAGAAAGGAGTAACTGATTTTGTCAACATTTGAGGCACTAACTCTCATTTTCGTTGCTGGTAATTTTATCATCAATCTCATGAGAATTGTTCTCGAATTGTTAAAATGGACAAAAAAATAACCGTCTCAACTTTGGAACGTTGACGGTTATTCTTTAATAACATAAATACGTAGCCACCGTTTAACGGCTTTACATTGGGTCTTGTTGGAAGCAAGACCCTTTTTCTATTGCTATTGTAGCATAGTTTGCTAGAATTGCAAGTAAAAATCGCCAGTTATTGCAGCTACAAAGCCTATAAAAGCACTTGACCAAATTCAAGTGCTTTTTTGCTATTTCGAAGCTTGAGGTACTTCTATTTTGCCCTCAAATCTTTTCTTATACTCAAAAAATATCAAAACTTGTTATTGTTGTTACCAGAATAGACATAGCTAGCTAAAAAATCTAGAGTTTTAGCTGATAACAGTTAGTTAAAATGATACTTTCGCCAAAGTGGAATTCTTAGCAACGACCATATTGTTGCTAAGAACGGAATTTTCGAGACCTAGGCTCGAAAATTAGCAATGAAACTCCGAATGGAGATTGCTTGCGTCCGCACTTTTTAAGAAAGTATCAAAATTGAAACTTTTGATGTTGAATGAATATTAGTATTTTCTAAAGCGTTGATAGCGGTCTTCTAGAAGTTGGTCAAGCGGTAGGGCGCTCAAGCGGTCCAAGTCTTCAATTAGACTGGTCTTGATGTTCTCAACAATTTCACTACTAAAGTAGCCATGCTCTGGAACGACCTTATCAATAACGTCCATCTTGTAGAGCTCACCAGCGGTCAACTTCATCAGTTCAGCGGCCTCGGTAGCTCTAGAGCCATCCTTCCAGAGAATGGAAGCAAAGCCTTCTGGACTGAGGATGGCATAGATGGTGTGCTCTAGCATCCACACCTTGTCAGCAACAGCTAGGGCCAGGGCTCCACCAGACCCCCCTTCACCAATAATAATGGCGATGATGGGGACCTTGAGGTCACTCATTTCCATCAGGTTCTTGGCAATAGCCTCCCCTTGGCCCCGCTCTTCGGCACCAATACCTGGATAGGCACCGGCTGTATTGATGAAGGTCACAACAGGACGGCCAAATTTCTCAGCCTGCTTCATCAGTCGCAGGGCCTTGCGGTAACCGTCTGGGTTGGGCTGACCAAAATTGCGGTTAAGGTTATCCTGAAGGTTTTTGCCCTTTTGGATACCGACCACAGTAATTGGCCGGCCATTCAGGGTTGCCAGGCCACCAATAACAGCTCCGTCATCTGCAAAATGGCGATCACCATGCAGTTCAAAGAAATCATCGAAGACTTCCTTGGCATAGTCAAGGCTGGTCATTCGCCCTTGGTCACGGGCTTCTTTTAAAATACGGGCGACATCACTCATTTGGCACCTCCATGAAAGGCTAATAATTTCGCAATGGTCTCCTTCATCTGTGTCCGCTTGACAATGGCATCAATAAAGCCGTGTTCTAAGAGGAATTCTGATTTTTGGAAGTCATCTGGCAGGGTCTGACGCACCGTCGTTTCAATAACACGACGACCAGCAAAGCCTACTAGAGTCTGAGGCTCAGCAATAATGATGTCCCCTTCCATAGCAAAGGAGGCTGTAACCCCACCAGTTGTTGGGTCCGTCAGAACCGTTAGGTAAAAGAGACTAGCATTGGAATGGCGTTTGACTGCTGCAGAAATTTTAGCCATCTGCATGAGACTCATGATACCCTCTTGCATCCGGGCACCGCCAGAAGCGGTGAAGATTACGACTGGCAACTTGTGTTCGGTCGCATATTCAAAGAGACGGGTAATTTTTTCCCCAACAACCGTCCCCATGGAAGCCATGATGAAGTTAGAATCCATGATAGCTAGGGCCAGGTCTTGACCTTGGATCTTGGCCGTCCCAGTCATAACAGCTTCATCAAGGCCAGTTTTTTCCTTGGCAGCTGCTAACTTATCCTTGTAGCCTGGGAAGTTAAGGGGGTCCTTACTGTCAATCCCCGTGAACATTTCCTTAAAGCTATCCTGGTCAACGGTCAAAGCGAGACGCTCTGGAGCTGAGATGCGAAAGTTATAACCACAGGCTGGGCACATCTTTTCAGCCCCCAGGTCCTTCTGGTAGATGACATGCTTACAGCCAGGACATTTGGCAAAAAGCTCGTCTGGAACCTCTGGTTTAGCCTGCTCAGGTGTCCTTAAGGATCGATTGGGATTGATACGGATATACTTATCTTTTCTTTTAAATAGAGCCATAATATCTCCTAATCTTCTTGATTATAGGCTGGCAAAAATTTCTCCATCAAGAATGAGGTATCATAATCCCCAGCAATAACATTTTGATCAGAAATCAAATCCAATTGGAAATCAGCATTGGTCAGAACCCCATCAATTTCCAATTCATAAAGAGCCCGTTGCATCTTCATCAGGGCATCAAAACGATTTTCCCCGTGGACGATGATTTTGGCAATCATACTGTCATAGTAGGGCGGAATGGTGTAGCCATGATAGACAGCCGAATCCACCCGTAAACCAACGCCACCAGCTGGCAGGTAGAGGTCTGTAATCTTACCAGGACTTGGAGCAAAGTTGAATTTGGGATTTTCAGCATTAATCCGACATTCAATAGCATGGCCCGTGATTTGAATATCATCCTGACTGTAAGACAGCTCTTGGCCATTGGCCACCTTGATTTGTTCCTTGACCAAATCAACATTGGTAACAAATTCGGTAACAGGATGCTCTACCTGAATCCTGGTATTCATTTCCATGAAATAGAAATTACCAGATGTCTCATCTAGGAGAAACTCAATAGTACCAGCATTTTCATAGCCTACGGCCTTGGCAGCCCGAACAGCTGCATCACCCATCTTGCTTCGCAGGCTGGCTCCAATTGCAATGGAAGGACTTTCTTCTAGAACCTTTTGGTTATTGCGCTGCAGGGAACAATCACGCTCGCCCAGGTGGATGACATTACCATGGCTATCCCCAAGAATCTGTACCTCAATATGGCGGGCTGGATAGATAACCTTTTCGATATACATAGCCCCATTACCAAAGGCAGCTAGAGCTTCTTGGGAGGCAGATTCAAAGGCAGGGACTAAGTCCTCAGCTTTTTCAACCTTACGAATCCCTTTACCGCCACCACCAGCGGAAGCCTTGAGCATGACAGGGTAACCAATCTCATCGGCAACCTTGAGGGCATCCTCAGCTGTCATGACTTCCCCATCAGAACCTGGGATAACAGGCACTTGGGCTTTTATCATTTCCGAGCGAGCATTGATCTTATCACCCATCTTGTCCATGATAGCACCAGAAGGGCCGATGAATTTAATCTTCATCTCTTCACACATGGTGGCAAACTTAGAGTTTTCACTCAGGAAACCAAAGCCAGGGTGAATCGCTTCTGCCCCTGTAACAATGGCTGCAGATAAAACCGCATTCATATTGAGGTAGGAATCGCTCGAACGAGCAGGACCGACACAGATAGCCTCATCAGCCAGAAGGACATGGAGGGATTCCTTGTCCGCTTCTGAGTAGATGGCAACCGTTTCGACACCCAATTCACGAGCCGCTCGAATGATACGCACTGCGATTTCACCACGATTGGCAATCAAAATTTTCTTAAACATATTCTGCCTTTCAGTCATTTAAAACTCTTTTATACTCAATGAAAATCAGAATTAGCCAAGGCAAGGAGCAATGACATCAAGTCACTAAAGTGACTGATGTCCAACGGCAATCTCCCTAGCGACTGCCTAGCTCCCTTACTAACCTCACAAAGTTGATGAAATCGACCGACTTTGCTCCGCGTCGCACGAACTGTAGGTAGCTCAAAAGGTCAGGTAGATCTTTTGAGGCTGGAGATACAGAAAGCTTCACTTTCCTCAGTAAGTACGGCAAAGTGAGTTAACGATGCGACGTGGAGTAAAAACTGTCAATATTACAGTTTTTATGAAATTAGTCAGGGATATAGAAAACGATAATCATAGTTTTCGTAGTCACCCTAATGAAAAACTATAGAGTGACTTTATCCGTGTGATAGTTCTGATTTTCGGAGAGTATTAAATGTAAAAGGGAACAAGCTGGCTAGGACTTCCTCTTTGAGAAATCCTTATCCAGCCAGCTCCCTTTGGGTTAGAGGGGTTCAGTCCACTTGGAACTCAGCTTTCTAACCCTTGAGTCTTATTCTGGGAAGCTGACAGATTGGCTTGAGCCAGCCAGCTTCTGATTTTTCGATTAGTTGCCAACAGCAAAGGTCAGGGTTCCACTCGCTGCCAACTTGCCATCGACTTCCGCCTTGGCTTCGACAACTGCAATCGAACCACGACGTTTAATAAACTTAGCTGTCATGACCAATTGGTCTCCAGGCACCACTTGTTTTTTAAATTTGACCTTATCCATGCCAGCATAGAAGACCAATTTCCCTTGGTTGCCTTCTTTGGAGAGCTCTAGGACACCGGCTGTTTGAGCCAAGGCTTCCATAATTAGCACACCTGGCATGACAGGATATTCAGGAAAATGTCCTTGGAAGAAGGGTTCGTTGATGGTGACATTTTTAATGGCCACAATCTCATCCTCAGATACCTCTAACACTCGATCAACCAAGAGCATAGGGTAGCGGTGAGGCAGGGCTTCCTTGATTTTATTAATATCAATCATTTGATGCGCACCAGACCCTTTCCAAATTCAACCACTTCTTCATTATCAACCAGAATCTCAGTCACAACACCAGCCTTAGGGGCTGGGACTTCATTCATAACCTTCATGGCTTCAATAATCAAGAGGGTTTGCCCCTTCTTGACACTATCACCAACGGAAACGAAGGCTGGTTTATCAGGTGCTGGGGCTAGGTAGGCAACCCCAACTAAGGGACTTTCGACCACTTGGCCTTCGGCCGCTTGAAGGGCAGGACTTTCCTGTGCAGCTGGCTCCGCATTTGCTGGAGCTACTGGAGCTGCTGGAGCACTTGCCACTTGGGCCTGAGGCGCTGGGGCAGAAGGCACCGCTGGATTAGCCAGTTGAGCATCATTTTTACTCAAAACCAGGCTTTCTCCCTGATTATTGTAGGCAAATTCGCGCAGGCTGGAGCTGTCGAATTGGGTCATTAAGTCTTTGATTTCTGAAATATTCATGGACTAAGCCTCCCAACGTTTGAAGGCAAGAACGGCATTGTGTCCACCAAATCCAAAGGTATTGGATAGGGCATAATCTACATCAGCTTGACGACCTTGCCCCACGATAACATCACATTCGATGTCTTCGGACAATTCCTTGGTTCCTGCTGTCATTGGCAAGAAGCTGTGGCGGATAGCTTCAATAGTAGCGATAGCTTCCACAGCACCAGCAGCACCCAGCAAGTGACCGGTAAAGGATTTCGTAGATGAAACAGGAACTTCCTTACCAAGAACAGAAACGATGGCTTTACTTTCACCCTTTTCATTGGCTTGGGTTGAAGTACCATGGGCGTTGACATAACCAACTTGGTTGGGCTCAATCTCTGCTTCCTTCAAGGCCAACTTCATAGCCTTAGCAGCCCCTGAACCATCAGGAGTTGGTGTTGTCATGTGGTAGGCATCACAGTTGCTACCGTAACCGACGATTTCAGCCAAGATATTAGCCCCACGTGCTTGGGCGTGTTCTAAACTTTCGACAACCAAGACACCAGCACCTTCACCCATGACGAAACCATTGCGATCCTTGTCAAATGGAATAGCTGAGCGCGCAGGATCTTCAGTTGTTGAGAGGGCAGTCAAGGCATTGAAACCACCAATACCAATCTTAGTAATGGAAGCTTCAGCACCACCTGCCAGGACAACATCGTGGAGGCCGTATTTGATTTCTCGGAAGGCTTCACCGATAGCGTCATTAGCTGATGCACAGGCTGTTGTAATAGACTTACATACCCCTTGGGCACCAATCTTGAGGGCAATATTACCTGCCGCCATATTAGAAAGGGCCTTAGGAATGAACATGGGTTGAATCCGTTTCATACCACGTTCGTGCATGCGGATAATTTGGTCCTGCAATTCTTGCAGACCACCAATACCAGACGATACGATAACTCCAGTACGATCACGATCCACCTTTTCCATGTCCAAGTCTGCATTTTCAAGGGCATCTAGGGCCGCATACATGGCAAAGAGGGAATAGTTATCCATCCGGTTCTTATCTTTTTTAACAAAGTACTTGTCAAAGGGAAAATCTTGGATTTCACCAGCATTGTGCACCGGGATTTCGGAAGCATCAAACTTTGTAATGGGTTTAATGCCAATCTTACCCTTTTCTAGGCTATTCCAGAATTCTTCTGGTGTATTTCCAATTGGTGAAGTAACACCATATCCTGTAACAACAACACGATTAAAAGTCATAATTTTTCCTCTATCTTTTTGCTTTATTTTTTATCTCAGCGTTTTTTAACCTTGCATGGTCATGCCGCCATCAATGGCGAGGACTTGACCGGTAAGGTATTCCTGACTAGCAAGGAAGATGGCAACCTGGGCAACTTCCTCAGCTTGACCAATTCTCTTCATAGGCACCTGGGCAATCATGGCTTGTTTGGCCTTTTCAGGGATGGCATCCGTCATATCTGATGCGATAAAGCCTGGGGCAATGGCATTCACTCGAACATTACGTCCAGCAACTTCTCGGGCAACAGACTTGGTCAAGCCCAGCAAGCCAGCCTTTGAAGCGGCATAGTTGGCCTGACCAACATTCCCCATGAGACCAACAACCGATGACATATTGATGATAGCCCCCTGGCGAGCCTTGCTCATAGCCTTGAGCACAGCTTGAGTCATATTGAAGGCCCCCGTCAAATTAATCTTGAGCACCTTCTCAAAATCCTCTTGTGTCATCTTGAGCATGAGCTTGTCGTTAGTGATGCCAGCATTGTTAATGAGGACATCAACTGACCCCAGAGCCTCAGTAGCTTCAGCAATCATCCGCTTGGTATCTGCAGAGTCAGAGACATCTCCAGAAATAGCTACAACCTTAACATCATAGTCAGAAAATTGGGCTAGGAGTTCATCAGAAATTGCGGAGCGACCGTTGAGGACGATATTAGCACCTTGGCTAGCAAACTGGTGGGCAACAGCTAGACCAATCCCTCGGGTAGAACCAGTAATAAAGACATTTTTCTTGCTTAATTCCATATCAATCTCCTATTTTTCTAGCAGAGCTTGGAGACTCGCTAAATCTTCAACATGAGCTAGTTCTGCCGTCTTATCAATCTTCTTCATAAAGCCTGACAGGACTTTACCTGGACCAATCTCAATGTAAGAGGTCACCCCTAGGTCTTTCATGGTTGCCATGGATTCATAAAAACGTATCGGCTCCATAACCTGCCGCGCCAAGAGAGACTTGATATCTGCCTCTTTCATAACCTTGGCTTCGGTATTTCCAACCAAAGGAATCTTGAAGTCTGAGAATGAAACCTTGGCCAATTCCTCAGCCAATTGACGACTAGCAGGCTCCAAGAGGGCCGTGTGGAAAGGGCCTGAAACCTTGAGGGGAATCAAACGTTTTGCACCAGCTTCCTTGAGGTTTTCAAGGGCGGCATCAACTGCTGCTACATGGCCACCAATAACGATTTGAGCTGGTGTATTGTAGTTAGCTGGACCAACATAGCCCTTATCTTGAGCCTTTTGGCAGGCTTCCTCAATAACATCTACAGGCGTATTCATGACTGCAACCATTTTTCCTGTTCCAGCAGGGGCAGCTGTTTCCATGAATTGACCACGCTTGGCCACTAGGGCAACAGCATCCTCAAAAGAGAGGGCACCTGCTGCTACTAAAGCAGAATATTCTCCCAGAGAAAGTCCAGCCACAGCATCAGGCTCAAGGCCCTTTTCTTTTAAGAGACGGTAGATAGCAACTGAGGTTGTCAGGATAGCCGGTTGTGTATAGCGAGTTTGATTGAGCTTTTCCTCATCATGGTCGATGAGCTCTCTCAGGTCATAACCAAGAATTTGACTGGCCTTATCAAAGGTTTCCTTGACCACAGGGTAGTTATCATAGAGGTCTCTAGCCATACCAAGCTTCTGAGCACCTTGACCAGCAAATAAAAAGGCTGTCTTTGTCACGCGATTTCCTCCAAGTTAGGGCGAGAGATTCTTGACCTGGCGGTTAGAATCTGAGGTCTTTGCTTGTTTTAGTCTTCTGAAACGTCTGCCCAGCGTGCAGCTTGGTCCTTGATAACCTTGGCAGCTCCATAGTAAAGGTCTTCCAAGATTTCTTGACAGGTTTCTTCCTTACGGACCAGACCTGCGATTTGACCAGCCATTACTGAACCGTTTTGAACATCACCGTCAACAACAGCGTTGCGGAGGGCACCAGCACCTAGCTCTTCAATTTCTTCTTTTTTCAGCTTGCCAGTCAAGTAATCCTTCTCAGCTTGGGCATAGGCAGAAGACAATTTATTCTTGATGGCACGAACAGGGTGACCAACGACATTAGCAGATACGACCGTGTCAATATCCTTAGCCTTAAGCAATTTGTCCTTGAAATTTTGGTGAGCATTAGACTCCTTAGCGACAACAAAGCGAGTCCCAACTTGGATAGCCTCAGCACCCAGCATAAAGACAGCTGCAGCACCATTACCATCAGCCACACCACCAGCACCAACGACTGGAATATCAATGGCATCAACCACTTGGCGAACCAAGGTCATGGTGGTCAATTTACCGATGTGGCCACCAGCTTCCATACCTTCAGCGATGACCGCATCGGCACCAAGCTTTTCCATCCGCTTAGCCAAGGCTACACTTGGAACAACGGGAATAACGGTGATACCAGCCTCATGCAGACGTTCCATATATTTACCTGGGTTTCCTGCACCAGTTGTGACAACTTTGACACCTTCTTCGATAACCAAGTCAACAATATCATCAGCAAAAGGAGACAAAAGCATGATGTTGACACCGAAAGGCTTGTCAGTTATAGATTTCACCTTGTCAATATTAGCTTTGACAACTTCTTTAGGGGCGTTACCACCACCAATGATTCCAAGGCCTCCAGCATTTGAAACTGCACCAGCCAAATCGCCGTCTGCAACCCATGCCATACCCCCTTGGAAAATAGGGTATTTAATGTTCAATAATTCTGTAATCCGAGTTTTCATGTAATTACTTACCTTCTTATATGTTATAACAACCCAACAACTTTGAGCCTCAAAGTTTGAGAGTCAAAGTATCGGTCTAAAGAAGAAGGCGGATGAGTTGCCCCGTCCACCTTGCAGCCTAACGTATTATCCATAAAAGAATTAAGACGATCCAAGGCTACACCTTCGTGACTAAATCCAGAAAATTCAAAGGCTGGGAAAAGCTCCCAGTCCCTTAAACAAGCTTATTTAGTTTTTTCTTCAACGTAGGTAACCAAGTCACCAACAGTATTCAAACCATCTTCAGTTTCGATTTGGATGTCAAATGCATCTTCGATTTCCGAAATAACTTGGAAGACATCAAGTGAGTCAGCATCAAGTTCGTCAAAGGTTGTGGTCAATTGAACTTCTTCTGGTTCTTTACCAAGTTCTTCAACGATGATTTCTTGTACTTTATCAAATACTGCCATTTTTAAATTCTCCTTTAAGATAAAAAATAAATTATTATAAATACTGTTTGCCACAGTTATCTATCTAGATTTTAACAATTAGACTGCCCCATGTCAATCCCCCACCAAATCCTGATAGGAGTAAGGTCTGAGAACCGTCAAATTTAATTATACCATTTTCTACCGACTCTGCTAGTAAAATAGGCACGCTGGCCGCACTGGTATTACCATAGTGCATCATATTGGCCAGGAATTTATCGCGATCAATGCCAATCTTCTTGGCCATCTTATCCAGAATCCGGATATTGGCCTGATGAAGCAAGACATAATCCAAGTCCTGCTCACTAAACTGGCCTTCCTCCATCAAGGTCTTGATGCTTTTGGAGACGTCCCTAATCGCAAAATCAAAGATGGCCCGACCATCCATGGCTAGGAAGGGATGATTCTCAGTCTTATCTGAGTAAGGTGAGGCAAGGCCACATTGACTAGAGGTCAGGCTCTGCCCCCGACTACCATCACTATGAAGCGACTCTGCCAAGAAGTGCTCCTCTTGTGCGGCCTCTAAGAGGACGCCACCAGCCCCATCACCAAAGAGGACAGCCGTCCTGCGGTCAGTCCAGTCAATGGTCTTGGATAGAACTTCCGCCCCGATAACCAGACCTTTCTGGTAAAGACCCGATTTGATGAACTTTTCGGCTGTAGCCAGGGCAAAAATAAAGCCTGAACAAGCTGCTGTCAAGTCGTAGGTGAAGGCCTTGCTGGCTCCAATATTAGCCTGAACACGGGCCGCCGTTGAAGGCATCATAGAATCGGGTGAGATAGTGGCAACAATAATGAAGTCTAGGTCTTCAGGCTGGCTAGCAGATTTTTCTAACAGTTGTTGAGCAACTCGAGTGGCCAAATCACTAGTATCTTGGTCGCGACTGATGTGTCTTTCCTTAATCCCAGTCCGACTGGAAATCCATTCGTCACTGGTATCCATAATCTTGGACAAATCATCATTGGTGACGATTTGCTCGGGAACATAGTAGGCTGTTTGACTAATTTTTGCAAAAGCCATTATTTTAACTCCTCAAGGAATTGATAGAGCTTGTGCAATCCAGTTTCTAGGGTCTTAACCTCCATCTCATCCATTCCTTCTGTGATTCTCGTCACCATATTTTTATGGAAACGGTTATGTAAACGATAAATAAGGCGTCCCTTCTTAGTCAAACTCAGATGGACCACCCGACGGTCAATTTTTGAGCGATGGCGCTCAACATAACCCTTTTTTTCTAATTTATTTAAACTGGTCGTGACGGTCCCAAGGGTGACCATCAACTCTCTTGCAATGTCGCTCGGTGTCGCATCAGGAATATGACCGATAATATCAACGGTATGCATTTCCTTCATGGACACATCATTAAAGCGACTATTTTTCAAACTCATTTCTTCAATCACTAAGACATTGTTGAAGACTTTAGTTAGGTATTCATTAACTAGTTTGTAATCCACTTTATACCTCGATTCTCAAACAATTTGATGGTCAAAGTATATCAAAACTGAAATATCTTTGCAAGAAAAATGAAAAAATCACTTAATCATCCACCCAATAATCAAGGACTGAACAAGCTAGCCAGAAGCTTGTCAAACTAGCCTCCTACCAGCTTCTTCTCTATTTTCTGGGCCATTCTAAAAGGCAGTAAAGAAACTGCCTTTTAGAATAGCCAGCATGGCAAGGAGGTGGGGCCTGTTTTTAAATCCTGATTGCTAAACCAACTTGCTTTTTTAACTTCTAGGTTGAGGTAGATAAAAGACAATCACCAGAATGTCTTGCCTATCTCCCTGACTAACTCAGATAAAGCAGTATTATCAACTGCTTTATCTTCGTGTCGCGGGATAAAAAAGTCCACTGGACTTTTTTATTTCCCTATGAATTTTGGTCGGCGTTTGGCGCTGAAGGCATTGACCCCTTCCTTGAAGTCTTCGGTAAAGGCTAGAGATTTTTGCAGGGCTAATTCCAAATCGGCATACTCTTCCCAGCCAGCAAAATCACTCTTCCAGACCATTTCCTTGATAGCCTTAAAGGAATTAGGGGAGCTTCGTTTGAGGCGTTTGATGAGGCGATCGGTATCACGCTCTAATTTTTCTGAGTCTGCCAAGCGGTAGACAAAGCCCCATTCCAAGGCTTTTTCCGCATTAACGGCTTCTCCAGTCATGGTGATTTGGGTAGCCCGGTTGATACCGATTGAACGTGTCAAGAGGAAGAGTCCACCTGCGTCTGGTGCCAAGCCAACCCCGACAAAGGCCTGGATAAATTTTGCTTTTTCAGAAGCGATAGTGAAATCTGCCGCCAAAACCATATTGAAGGCTGCTCCTGCCACCGGACCATCAACACTCATGATAACAGGCTTGGGCAGGCGCTTAATCATAAAGGAAATGGTATTGACCAATTCAGCAATTCTCACTAGGGATTGGACATCATCAGCATCGACAGCCTTTTGCATTTGGTCCAAATCCCCTCCAACAGAGAAGACCTTACCATTAGCATTGATGAGGAGAATACGCACACTCTCATCTTTTTCGGCCTGGCTAATGGCCTCGATAATTTCTTCACAAATGGGGATATTAAAACCATTCGAAACCTCAGGACGGTTAAGGGTTAGAGTTGCGACACCATCTTCGACACTATAAAGAATGGTTGAGAAATTCATAAGATACCTCCAATTATTTTAGTCGTCAAACAACTATCAAGATTTTGTCCTATTCCAATTTATTATAGCTGAAAATGAGCGTTTGACAAGAAATTACTGTAAGCAGGCTAATGAATCTCACCCTAGATGGTTGCCTACTACTAAATCTACCCTCAGAGAAGCTTTAAAGATTAAGACTTTAGAAAATTCTCCAAAAAGAAAAGGGCTGAGCCCCTCCTAGTTTTCAAACAAAATGTCCAGACCCTGACTAAGGCTGGCAATCAGACGGTCTGCAGCGGTTTGGTTAAGGCCATAGCGCTCATCCTTTATAGCCCAGACCTCAATACCAGCAGCGACTGCCGCTGCGATTCCCTTCTCACTGTCTTCAATGACCAGAAGTTCTTCCTTGGCAAAGCCTAAGAGCTCTGCCGCCTTATTATAGATGGCTGGGTCGGGCTTGCTCTCTGGAAATTCTTGACCAGAGAGGATAACATCAAAATAGTGGGTTAGGTCTGTGTCGGACAAAGCCTTAAGAATATCAGCCTTGGTCGAGCTTGAAGCTAAACCAATTTTGAAACCCTCCTGACTGAGCCTATCAAGGGTTGGGCAGACATCACCAAAGATAACCTCCTGATAGGGCAGGGGGTTAGCCAGTTTGTAGGCGATATAATCAGCCTGGAGTTGGGCGACATCCCACTTGTCATAATCGGAACCCAGAATCTTTTGCCAGACCTGCTTCATATTGCCTCCGATAAAAAAACTCGGTGGGAGATGGTCAATGGAAATGCCCCGGCCAGCCAAGAAAGTCTTGCGACGGCTGTAATAAAATTCCTCGGTGTCAAAGAGGACACCATCCATATCAAAAATAACTGCTTGCTTCATGAAAAACCTCAGCTTTATTCTACCATAAAGAGCTCTTCTGAACAAAGTCTAATCCTGTGAGCTAGGGGCGAATTGGGCTGGTTACTAACCTTATACTCTTCGAAAATCAAAATTTTCCGTCGTTAACTCACCTTGCCGTACCCCAGTACTGTCTTCAGTTCGTTGCCTCGGCTAATTTCGATTTTCATTGAGTATTATTAACGAGCCAAGTAAGCTAATCTGATATTTGTTGAGTACTAGTCTGGGCTTTGTCCAAAACCTTTTTATGCTTGCAGGTTTAGGAACAGAGTTTGAAAAGTTGTCTGAATTTTGCTATAATTTTAGGCAATCTGAAAATGAAAGATGGATGGATGTCATATGAAAGTGGTTAAATTTGGTGGGAGCTCGCTGGCTTCTGCCCAACAGTTGCAAAAGGTTTTGGATATTGTCAAATCGGACCCTAGTCGGCGCTTCGTGGTGGTTTCTGCACCAGGAAAACGCAATCCCGAGGACACCAAGGTCACCGATGCCCTGATTAAATACTACCGTTCTTACACTAACGAAGATGACGTATCAGGCCATCAGGAATGGATTATCAATCGATACAAGGTCATCATTGATGAATTGGGCCTCTCCCACACTATCCTGGATAAGATTTCTGCTGCTATTACCGATCTGGCTACCCTCCCTATTGAGGGCAATGATTTCCTCTACGATACCTTTTTGGCTGCTGGAGAGGACAACAATGCCAAGTTAGTAGCCGCCTATTTCCGCAAAAACGGCCTACCTGCCCGCTACCTTCATCCAGGGAAGGCTGGGATTATCGTCTCTAGTGAGCCGGGTAATGCCCAAATTCTGCCAGGCAGTTACGACAAGTTGGAAGAACTAAGAGACAGTGATGAGGTTCTGGTTATCCCCGGTTTCTTCGGTGTAACGGTTGACAAGCAAATCTGTACCTTCTCTCGTGGTGGTTCAGACATTTCTGGATCTATTGTCGCTGCTGGGGTCAAGGCTGACCTCTACGAAAACTTTACGGATGTTGACGGTATCTTTGCCGCCCACCCTGGCGTTGTCCACAAGCCTCATTCAATCAAGAAATTGACCTATCGGGAAATGCGGGAATTGGCTTATGCAGGCTTCTCCGTTCTCCATGATGAAGCCCTGATTCCTGCCTATCGCGGACGAATTCCCCTGGTGATTAAAAACACCAACAATCCTAACCACCCTGGTACTCGGATTGTTCTGGAGCACAGCAAGCAAGAGCTCCCTGTTGTTGGGATTTCTGGCGATGACAATTTCGTCAGTATCAATATTTCCAAATACCTGATGAACCGAGAGGTTGGTTTTGGTCGCAAGGTCCTGCAAGTCCTAGAGGACCTCAACATCCGCTGGGAGCACATTCCTACTGGAATTGACGATATGTCTATTATCCTAAGAGAAAGGGAATTAACCCCTATCAAGGAGCGGGAAATTCAAGCCCACCTGACCCAAAATCTGGGAGTGGATGAGGTCGAATTCGAAAGAAATCTATCCATCATCATGATTGTCGGCGAAAATATGAAAAACCAGGTCGGAGTCATGTCAAGGGCTACCAAAGCCATGTCCGACAAGGGCATCAACATTGAGATGATTTCCCAAGGTTCCAGTGAGGTCTCTGTCATGCTGGTTATCCAAAGCAAACATGAAAAGACTGCTATTAGGGCCATTTACAAGGCCTTCTTCGACCAAGAAAGTCAAGATAAGAATTAATGATTTGACCAGGCCCCCAGTTGGAGGGCCTTTTCTTTAGCTTTGTAGTCGCTGACTTGGTTCTGCTCGGTTCGCTTACAGAGGACGAGGCCAGTAAAAGGTCGGTTCTATCTATCTTGATGAGTCTTATGCCAGACAGTTTCAACCTTAATCAGATTGTTATCTTGTTTCCAAGACTTTTATGCTATAATTAAGGGGATTGTTATCAGAAGAAAGATGGTCAATTGATTTTCTAGAAACTAGGATTACTCTTAATAAAGGACAAGCTATGAAGAAATTCTTTATCAGCCTTTTAATGGCGTTTTCTTTGCTCTTTACTGCAAGTCTAGCCAAGGCCGATGATTTTGATGCCCCAGCCAAGCATGCTATTGCTGTCGAGGCAACTACCGGTAAGATTCTCTACGAAAAGGATGCAAGCACACCTGACGGGGTTGCTTCTATGACGAAGATTTTGACCGTCTACATGGTCTACAAGGCCATTGATGAGGGCAAGCTCTCTTGGAATAGCAAGGTGAAAATCTCTGATTATGCCTACGATTTGACGACCAATTCCGAGGCCAGCAACGTCCCTATGGATGCTCGGGAATATACGGTAAAGGAATTGGTCAATGCCGCCTTGATTGCTAGTGCCAATAGTGCTGCCATTGCCTTGGCGGAAAAATTAGGGGGGGATGAGGCAACCTTTGTAGATATGATGCAGGCCCAGCTCAAACAGTGGGGCATCAAGGATGCCAAGCTAGTGAATGCCTCAGGCCTCAACAATAGTTACTTGGGAGACCATATTTACCCTGGTTCCAAGTCCGACGATGAGAACCTGATGAGCGCTAAAGACATGGCCATTATTGCCCGTCATTTGATTAGCGACTACCCTGATGTCCTGGATATTACCAAGAAGACTAGTGAAAAATTCGGGAATACAGACATGGCCACCTTCAATATGATGCTAGATGGTATGCCCTATGCCCGCGAGGGGGTTGACGGTCTCAAGACTGGGACAACCGAATTGGCCGGTCAATCCTTCGTTGCAACCTCAACGGAAAATGGCATGCGAGTGATTTCCGTTGTCATGCACGCCGATAATGCTGACAACAACCAATACGCTCGTTTCGAGGCTACCAATAAGATTCTCAATTATGTCACCTACAACTTCCAGTTGACCAATTTGGTGGTTAAGGGCGAGAGCTACAAATCCAGCAAGGCTAGTGTTATTGATGGAAAATCGAAAACTGTTCCTGCCGTTGCCAAGGAGGACTTCCAAGTGGTTACCAAGATTGGTTCCGACCACAAACCTAGTGGCAAGGTCAGCACCAAGGAGGTCACAGCTGCTGTCAAAAAGGGAAGCCAAGTCGGCAGTCTGACCTATGATGACCCAGACCTGATTGGTAGTGGTTATCTGGATGGACCACCAAAGGTGACCCTAGTCGCCCAGAAGCCCGTCAAGAAGAGCTTCTTCCTCAAGGTCTGGTGGAACCACTTCGTCCGCTATGTCAATGAGAAACTTTAGGAAAGAAAAAAAGGAGGTCCGGCCTCCTTTTTGTGTGCTTTATAGTCAACGAAAATCACGGTTTTTGCTGATATCAAAAGATCTGGCGACTGCCAAACCTTTTTCATTTACGGTTTTCAACATAGGTGATACACCAGTTGATTAATTCTTCCAGACGGTCAATTTGCTGGGTCATGTGGAGATAGCCTAGTACCGCCTCAAAGCCAGTCGACTTCTTGTAGGTGAGGATGTCGGTATTTTTGGCCTTGGTATGGCTGTGGGCATTGCGACCCCGTTTGTAGATGGCATCTTCTTCTTGTGTCAGAAGCTGACCGTCAAGCATGGCCTCAATCAGCATGGCCTGGGCCTTGGCCGACACATAGCGAGTAGCTAGGCGGTGGAGCTGGTTGGGCTTGGTTTGGCCCTGAAAAATCAGGTACCGGCGGATATAGAGGGAATAGACGGCATCCCCTTCAAAGGCCAGAGCAATACCGTTAATCAGGTTGACATCAACTTTAGTCACGGGTCCACCTCACTCCGTCCTTGGTATCCAAGAGTTTAATGCCTTGGGCCGCTAGGTCGTCACGAATCTTATCGGCTGTGGCAAAATCCTTGGCAGCTCTAGCAGCCTGACGCTTCTTAATCAAGGCTTCAATCTCGCTATCTAAGCTTTCTTCTTGGAAAACAATCCCAAAGACTTCTAGCATCTTGGCAAAGGCGTCCTTGATGGCCTGGTTGTAATGACCAGAATTAATCCATTTGGCCAAATCAAAGATAACCGTAATCCCATTGGCAGCATTGAAATCATCATCCATGGCTGTCTTGAAATCCGCCAGAAACTTATCCAAGTCAGCTTGGTCGGACTGCTCATCTAGGGGCAGGGTGTAGGTGTTCTTGAGATATTTGAGATTAGCCTTGGCATCGTGGATAGCCTTGTCAGTGAAGTTAATAGGCTTGCGGTAGTGCTGGGTGGCTAGGAAGAAACGTAGCACCTGTCCATCAACGGTCTTGAGCAGGTCATGAACGGTCACAAAGTTGCCCAGGGACTTGGACATTTTTTCATTGTCCACATTGACAAAGCCATTGTGCATCCAGTAGTTGGCAAAGGTCTGGCCTGTCTTGGCCTCCGACTGGGCGATTTCATTGGTGTGGTGGGGAAATTCCAAATCGGCTCCGCCACCGTGAATATCAATGGTATCTCCCAAAATGGTGGTTGACATGACCGAGCACTCAATATGCCAGCCTGGACGGCCAGCTCCCCAAGGGCTGTCCCAAGAAATTTCACCTAGCTTGGCTGATTTCCAGAGGGCGAAATCTAAGGGATCCTCCTTGAGCTCAGTTTCACTATCGGTCCGGCCGCTGGCGCCAACCTCTAAATCTGCTAGGGTTTTATTGGCCAGGGCCGCATAGTTATGCGACTTTTGCACCCGGAAATAAACATCTCCGCCTGCCTCATAGGCAAAGCCCTTGTCCATGAGGACCTGGACGAAATCAATGATTTGGTCCATGAAGTCCATAACCCGAGGGTTTTGGGTGGCTGGTTTGATGCCCAGGGCCTTTGTATCTTCCATAAAGGCAGCGATAAACTTGGCCGCCAGGTCCTTGGGGGACATGTCGGCTTCCTTGGCTGCCTTGATAATCTTGTCATCGACATCGGTGAAGTTGGAAATGTAGTTGACCTGATAGCCGGCATATTCAAAATAGCGACGGATGGTATCAAAGGCCACGCTGGATCTAGCATTACCGATATGGATGTAGTTGTAAACCGTTGGCCCGCAGACGTACATATTGACCTGCCCCTCATGCAGGGGGACAAAGTCACGCAGGCTTCTGGTCATGGTATCGTAGATTTTAATCATAAACTTTTTCCTTTTTAAATACTAAAAAGGTCTAAGAAGACCTCTTATTCCTTATCCCCAAAGTCAGGGAGCTGATTATCATGCTTTTCGTGACTTCCCCTTAATTTGAGCCTTCTATTTCCTTGGTCCATCGTCCTTGATAATAAAGGTTAGGATAACCCAGAAGATACCGATAGCCAACCAGATATAGGCATAGCTATGCTTGCCATAGAGCCATTGCTGACCGACATTGAGGAAGGACAGGACAATGACCAATAAATTTAACCAATTTCTCTTTAAAAAATTCATTCTCGCCCCTTTCCCTACTTTCACCTCATGACTAAAACGTGCTCGCCATTATCTAGCTGGCTCTTTTTCTCACTTATACTCTTCAAAAAGTCAAAACTATCCATCGTTAACTCACTTTGCCGTACCCAAGTACTGTCTGCAGTTCGTTGCCTTGGCTAGATTGATTTTTATTGAGTATTAAAGGTGGGAGGAATGATAACTGGCCTCGCGGGCTTCCTGGAGGGTCTTGATGGCTTGCTCATCCTTTTGACCATGAACCCGTACAACCTTGGCAGGTACCCCAACGACGGTGACATCTGCTGGGACATCTGAGAGGACAACAGCCCCGGCCCCCACCTTGGCATTGGCACCAACCTCAATGGGACCAATCAATTGGGAGTGAGCTGAAATTAGGGCTCCCCGACGAATGGTCGGATGGCGTTTGCCGACATCCTTACCGGTCCCCCCAAGAGTGACACCATGATAAAGCATGGCGCCTTTTTCTACGATGGCCGTTTCCCCGATAACCAGCCCCGCCCCATGATCGATGAAGACCCCGCCGGCAATCTGAGCTCCGGGATGGATTTCAATATTGGTCCAAAAGCGCCAGAACTGGCTATGCATCCGAGCTAGGAGCCGCAGATGGTGGCGCCAGAGGAAGTGGGAAATCCGGTGGGCCGCTAGGGCCTTGATGCCAGGATAGGTTAAGAGCACTTCAAGGGAAGTCCGGGCCGCTGGATCCTGTTGTTTGACAATATCTATTGATTCTTTCCACCAACCCATAGGCACCTCTCTTATTCTTCAATGCTAGCCCAGTCAACTAGGGTCTGATTTTCATTGAGGGGATCAATAACCACGCCCTTGGTAGCCCCGACACCCGATTCTCCTTGAGCCGGGTGGGCAATTTGATTCATAGTCCAAGTCATAACTAAGCCTTTAGCCACTCGGAAAGGATAGCCCAAATCACCATCATTATACCATTTGGCAAAACTGGGGATGCTGGAGAAAGCTGGGATATAAGTTTCATTTTCAATAGCTAAAGCTGGATAACTTCTTTGATAGCTGCCATCCTCGCTAGTCAAGATGATAACAGGAACAAAGTATTGGCGCTGCATAGGCTGACGCTCTTGATTTTCCTCACCTAGGACATCGTTCAAAAGTGTGGTGTAGGTATTGATGAGTTGGACTAGTTCACTACTCTTAAAAATGGTTGAATTGGCAAAGTCGCCATTCTTTTTGATGTTGAAAACCAAGCCGTGCAGGCGGTGGGTTACAGCTTCCTCTAAAACATTAATACTGGAACGCTCTACCCAGTCCTGACCTTTAGCGCTTGGGTGCTCCTTCTTGAAATTATCTAGGTCTGTCTTATTGGTAAAGACAGGAATGACCTTTTGCCCCTGCATGGCAATGGCATAGGGCTGAGCTGCAGCAATGACGGGAATGGAATGAAGGCTATTGACCAAGGTCAAACCATCCAAAAAATTCTCCGGATTGGCAATAAAGTTGCGTAAAGCAAAGTCAAGTTCTGAGTTAAATTTATTCATGTTGAGTTTCCTCTTTTACCTCTTCTTCAACCGGGCTAGCAAGCTCTTGGGACTCATTCGCACGATCAGAAGGAGCAGACTGTTTATGGCCTTTTCTTTGTTCAGAACCAGTCTTGTGGATTGAGTGCTCTTGCCCGTCAAAATGGCCCTGATGCTTAGAATACTCTTGGTGGCCAGGGTCTTTGTCTGGCTCATGTTTGTCTTGCTGACTGTGGTGGCCATCAGACCTATGCTGACCTTGGTGATCTTGCTGGCTCTTGGGTTGAAACTGCTTGTGCGAAGTATGATGTTTATCGGATTTAGAATGGCTACCAGGCTTGTGCGATCCCTTATGAGAATGGTGAGACTGCTCCTGCTCTTTATAGCCTTCAGGCTTTGCGAGAAGAGCCTTGATCGAGGCATTGACCCGACCCTTGTCGTCAATCTTAAGAACCTTGACAGCGACTTTATCACCAAGCTTGACCACATCTTCTACCCGATTGGTCCGCTCCCAGGCTAATTCTGAAATGTGCACCAGGGCATCGGTCTTGTCAAAGAGATTGACAAAGGCGCCAAAGCTTTCGATACGAACAACCTCTGCCTCTGGGTAAACCTCACCGATCTTGGCTTCACGCACCAGATTGGCAATAATTTCCTTGGCTCGGTCGATAGCATCTTGGTCAGGCGAGTAAATTTGTACATTACCTTCTTCGTCAATATCAATTTTGACGCCCGTCTCTTCGATAATTTTATCAATGGTTTCGCCACCCTTACCGATAACCACCTTGATTTTGTCAAGAGCAATCTTGATGGTATCAATCTTAGGCGCAGTTGGGGCCAATTCAGGCCGAGGAGCAGGGATGGTCTGCTCAATCAGGTCAAGAATTTCATAGCGAGCCTTTTTAGCCTGAGCCAGGGCCTCTTTGAGAATCTCTGGGGTAATCCCTGAAATTTTAATATCCATCTGCAGGGCAGTAATCCCTTGACGGGTACCAGCCACTTTGAAGTCCATATCACCGAAGTGATCCTCCAGGCCTTGAATATCGGTCAGGATGGTATAGTTGCTACCATCGGAAATCAGACCCATGGCAATGCCGGCTACTGGTGCCTTGATGGGTACCCCCCCAGCCATCAGGGCTAGGGTCCCAGCACAGATGGAGGCTTGCGAAGACGAACCATTGGATTCTAGCACCTCTGCCACCAGACGAATAGCATAAGGAAAGTCCTCAAAACTAGGCAGGACCTGGGCTAGAGCCCGCTCGCCCAAGGCACCGTGGCCAATTTCCCGACGGCCAGGAGCACCGTAACGACCTGTTTCTCCAACAGAATACTGGGGAAAATTATAGTGGTGCATAAAGCGTTTGCGATACTCTGGATCCAGACCATCGACAATCTTACTTTCACTCATAGGAGCCAGAGTCAAGACAGACAGAGCCTGGGTCTGGCCACGGGTAAAGAGACCTGAACCGTGCACTTGAGGAAGGAAATCCACCTCAGCCTCCAAGGGACGAATCTCATCGACCTGGCGACCATCTGGGCGAATCTTGTCCTCGGTAATGAGGCGACGAACTTCGGCATGCTCCATTTCTTCCAAGCTTTCGGAAACATCTCGCAGAATGCGTTCGAGCTCTTCATCATCAGCGTAACGCTCCTCATAGCTGGCCAAAACCTGATCCTTGACCGCCTGGGTTGCCTCTTCCCGAGCCAATTTTTCTTGAACCTGAACAGCCTTTTGCAGGTCACTAGTGTAGGTAGCCACAATCTCATCTCGAAGTTGGGAATCCACTTGCAGGAACTCAACCTCTGCCTTTTCTTTACCGAGAGTGGCAACGATTTCTTCTTGGAAGGCAATCAATTCTTGAATGGCTTGGTGACCCTTGAGCAGGGCCTCTAGCATGATATCTTCGGACAATTCCTGCGCACCAGATTCAACCATATTGATGGCATCCTTGGTGCCAGCAACTGTCAAGTCCAAGTTGGAAGCTTCCTTTTGCTGGGCTGTCGGATTGATGATAAATTCACCATCTAGATAGGCAACCTGGACCCCAGCAATGGGACCCTCAAAAGGAATGTCGGAAATGCAGAGGGCTAGCGAGCTTGCAAACATGGCAGCCATGGGAGCCGAGGCGTCTGGATCGTAGGAGAGAACCGTATTGATGACCTGAACCTCATTGCGAAAACCTTGAGCAAAGAGCGGGCGAATAGGGCGGTCAATGAGACGGGCCGTCAAGGTAGCATCGGCTGAAGGACGACCTTCACGCTTCATAAAGCCACCTGGGAATTTACCTGCTGCATACATTTTTTCCTCGTAATTGACCTGCAGGGGAAAGAAGTCAGTTCTTGCCATCTTCTTGGACATGGTGGCTGCACAGAGGACCGTTGAATCCCCATAATGCACGACCGCTGCACCATTTGCCTGCTTGGCAACCTGACCAATTTCAACCACTAGGGGCTTACCAGCAAAGGTCATCTGAAAGGTTTGTTTTGCCATGTATCTACCTCATCGTCTCAGACCTGCAGGTGCCTTCTTCTGATTTCAAGGCCAAACACCCACCAATCCTTAACTCTTTTTTCTATAATTGATACCCGTTTTTTACAAAATTAAATAAAGAAAGAGCGGGCCAGAAAATCGCCTACTTCAAGCCCTCTAGAACCTCTTGACTTAATTTTGTACAAAGTCATGGTATCGTTTATATTCTACCATAAAAGAGCACTAATGATAAGGGGGAGAGAACGCTTCTCATCATTCTCTATCATTCGAAAGTGGTTTTAGTTAGGTCAAAGGAGAAAAAGTCCCCAACTCACTCAAAAATGGACTGAGGTAAAAAAGATAACAAAAAAGCTCTGAAAACCTTTCGGAACTTAAACTCGATTCAACATCCTTGCTAAAGCTAGCAAGGTTAGGCCAAAGATAATTAAGATGCCCAGACCAGACAGGCCTGCTTGGGTGCGCTTGGCTCTGGATAAATCTAGGGGGAGACCAAGTCCAAATATCAGAGGGCCTAAAACAAAGAAACTGTAAAAAAGGAACTCAATTTTTAGATGGAGGCAATAAAAAGAGAGACCAAAAACGAGAGCACCGAGCCAGCTAAGCCAGAGCAATTTTCGGTGGCTGGGCGCCAGGGCTAGGCCGATAAAGATAAGACCCAGAGCCGGCATGAACAGGATAAAAATAAAGAGAAGCTGAACTAACATGTCCCTATTATAGCACACGCATCCTTAGGTCAGAAAGTGCCAAGGTAGAGGCAAAAGTCATTCAGATTAAACGAGCTCAATCTATAAGATAGAAAAATGATAGCTCAGATAGCTACTCAATACCTGACACTTCCTCCACAGGGGCGAAAAGTAAGAAGACAGTCCCCTTGTTCTGGCTAGATTTTGAACTAGATAAAAGTAAAGAAGAGCGATAGCCCAGGCAATAATTTTGGTTGCCAAAGCCGCCTCAGGGACGCAAAAAAGGAACTCAAGAAAATTCTGAGTTCCTTTTTATTTTCTGCTTCTTGAGATCACCTTAGAATTGGTCAATCAAGAGTTGTTTCATATCTTCGATGTATGGTTGACGTGGGTTGGCTGGGGTACATTGGTCATCGTAGGCCAGGCTTGCCAAGCGGTCGACTGCTGCTTCAAAGGCCTTCTTGGTAACACCGTTTGCAGACAACTTAGGTTCAACATCAACAGCATGCATGAGTTTGTCAATCTTTTGGCAGAGGGCTTCGACCAATTCTTTATCGGTCTTACCTTTGAGGCCAAGGGCACGGGCAATGTCAGCGTAGTCGCGTTGAGCACGATATTCTTCGTAACGTGGGTAAACAGAGCGTTTAACATTACCAGTTACACCATTATAGCGGATAACGTGTTGCATTGCGATTGAGATGGCAAGTCCATGTGGCAGACCAAATTCACCACCGGTCTTGTGGGCCAGAGAGTGGTTGATACCTAGGAAGGAATTTGAGAAGGCCATACCAGCAAGGGTTGCGGCATAGTGCATATTTTCTCGAGCTTGTTCCCCTTGGAGGGTTGGATGTTTTGGATCAAACTTGTAAGATTCTTCCAAGTTTTCCATAACCAACTTAATTGCTTGCAGGGACCATGGGCGAGTCAGGTCAGATGCCATGACAGAAACGTAAGATTCAAGAGCATGAGACAGGGTGTCCAGACCAGAGAGAGCGACAGTGCGTTTTGGCACGGTCATAACAAATTCTGGGTCAACAATTGCCACTTGAGGGGTCAATTCATAGTCGGTCAATGGGTATTTGACATGGGTATTATCATCAGTGATAACCGCATAAGGGGTAACTTCTGAACCAGTACCAGAGGTCGTTGGGATACAGAAGAGACGAGTAGCATCTTGGTGTTTGAACTTAACAATCCGCTTACGAATATCAATGAATTTTTGTTGCAGACGCAAGAAGAGTTCGCTCACTTTTTCATAGCTATCAAGGAAGTCAGCTTCTTGATCCAATGAGTATTCGTAGATGTAGCGGGCAATCTTGGCCGCATCCAGAGCAGAACCACCACCAACGGCGATAACCGTATCAGGTTTGAAGTCCCGCATTTGTCGAGCGATTTCGATGGTTTGACCTAGAGTTGGGTCGGGTTTGATGGTACCGTAGATTGAAGTTTCAACCTTTTGATCCCGCAGGGCCAATTGGCCAAGAACGGTATCAACAAAGCCGAATTGCACCATACCTGGGTCGGCAACGATGAGAGCTCGAGTCATTTCTTCGGTCTCATCTTGCAGGTAAGAAATAGCATTCTTTTCGTAGTAAGTTTTTTCTGGAAGGCGAATCCATTGAGGACGGTTACGACGTTTAGCCACGGTCTTAATGTTCAAGAGATCGCCAGTTGATAGATTGTGTGACAATGAATTTTTCCCCCATGATCCTGTTCCGAGTGTCAAGCTAGCTTTCAGAGCATCGGTATAGATGTCACCGATACCACCGACTGAGTCAGGTTGGTTAACCAAAATCCGAGAAGATTTGAGGCGGTCACCATATTCTTTGAGGAAGGGATCAGCTTGGGAACCAATTTGGATGGCACAGTTGTGGCCAGCCCCTTGATAATCGAGCAGGGCTTCAACGATTTGAATACCATCTTCACGGTCCTTAGCCTTATAGACAGAAAGCAGTGGAGACAATTTTTCAGAAGACAATTTTTCGCCGATTTTCTTCTTGTCCAATTCGAACAGGAGGACATCTTTTCCTTCTGGCAAATCAACACCAGCATGTTGGCAAATCCACTGAGCTGACATACCAGCTACGGGACCATTAACGCCGTGATTGTCATTAAAGACGAAGTCTTCAAATTTCTTATAATCTTTCTTAGGAACGAGGTAGGCACCTTTTTCTTGCATCTTAGCCAACCATTCCTTGTAGATTGGTGCTTCAACAACTGCTGAGTTTTCAGTCGCACAAATCATACCATTATCGAAACGTTTAGAAAGAAGCAGGTCTTCAACCGCACGGTTGAGGTGGGCCGTCGCATCAACATAAACCGCACCATTACCAGCGCCAACCCCCATTGATGGGTTACCAGATTTGAGGGCTGCATTAACCATACCAGGTCCACCAGTTGCCAAGATAGAAGCAATCTTCTTGTTAGAAATCAAGGCATTGGTATTAGGAATGGATGGCTTTTCAATCCATTGGATACAGTTTTCAGGAGCTCCAGCAGCTAGGGCTGCATCATAGAGAATTTGTGCCGCATGGGCTGAACATTTTTGAGCTGCCGGGTGGAAGGCAAAGACGATGGTATTACGAGTTTTAAGGGCTACCAAAATCTTGAACATGGTTGTTGATGTTGGGTTGGTAGTTGGCACAATCCCTGCCAAGACACCGAGTGGAGCAGCAATTTGAATACCACCAGAAATCTTATCTTCACCGATAACACCAACAGTTTTTTCGTTCTTGATAGATTCAAAAACATTTTCGGTTGCGAAGTGATTCTTGGTATCCTTATCTTCTACCACACCACGTCCAGTTTCTTCATGGGCTTCCTTAGCTAATTGCAAGGAATTTTCAGAACCAGCCAAGGCCATGGCTGCAACGATTTTATCCACTTGCTCTTGCGTGTAGGTCGCAAAGATTTTTTCTGCTTCGACAGCCTTGTCTACAAGTTGAGCAGTATATTTCCGAGCTTCTTCTTCAACATTAGGCTCTACTACTTTTGCTTCTTTTGCCATTAAATTATCCTCCAATAGGGTCTTTAAAAATTTTCTGATTTAAGAAGGCCATCACAGCTAAAATTCTGTGGAATTTTCAGTTTGTGATTTTCTTCACGTTTATATTGTAACCCTTTTCAAAATAATGTCAAGTATTTATTGTGATTTTCTTCACGATTTTATTGATAACCTGACTTCTCCTTTTAAGAAAGTCCATAAAAAACCGCAAAAACTAGATAACTGGACTATTTTTCAACCTCAATGAGCCGTAAAAAAATAGATCCAGCCTGTGGCTAGATCTACTATTTTGCTTTTGAGCTAAAAAGATAAGGCATCAAAAATTAGGATTTTGGATGCCTTTTTCTTTACATTACTGCCAACCGATTAGCGACGGAGTCCAAGAGATTGGATCAAATCGCGGTAGCGGTTAACATCGGTACGACGGAGGTAAGCCAAGAGGTTACGACGGTGACCGATTTTTTTCATCAAACCACGGTAAGTAGCGTGGTCTTTTTTGTGCTGTTGGATGTGCTCATTGAGGTGGTTGATTTCCCAAGTCAAGACTGCAACTTGAACTTCAACTGAACCTGTGTCACCTTCGTGGCGAGCGTATTGAGCGATAATTTCATTTTTTTTCTCTTTTGAGATTGCCATAGTTTTTCTCCTTTTATTGCTTCATCCGAGTGGTAGGGTTTGGCAAATCCTACAACCAAGAAGAAGTTAGTATGTCTTAGCGACTCTTATATTCTAGCAGATGCCCTAAGCTCTGTCAAAGGATTTTCGCTAGGTTAGGATAAATTTTACTGCTTGTTCTACTTATCGGTAAAGGATGTGGGCCCAGTTTTCTCGCTCAGGTAATAATTCTTTCTGCCATCTGGCGACAAAAATTTCAAGACAATACTATTAGGGTCAATATCCCCACCATACCTTACTTCTAGTGAATAATAGAAATAATCCTTTCTGGTATCTTCATAGGTATCATCATATTCAAATAGATAGTGGGCGGAATAAGGATGAGGATGGTCTTTCTGGACAGTCTTCCAGCTCGTTCCCCCCTTTCCCTGATGGTCATAGTCCCCTTCATGAAGTTGATTAAATTGGTCATTCGACCAACCGATATTGGGATTTTCTTCTTCAACAACTGCTATGTCGTCAGCTCGCAAACCTCCATCGATGGCTGTCAAACGATAGCTACCAAATCCATTTTTCTTAAAGGTCAGGTAGACATTTTCCTGCCAATCATTGTTGTTGGTTTCGTAATCCAGATAAATTGTGCTATTATCCTCATCATAACTACTAGCTTCAGTAGCCTTGCCATGCTCTTTTAGCACATCCTTGAGAGTGGTTTTCTGGATTTTCAGATGCTTTACCTGCTTTATGGTCCAGTCAAACTGATAATTTTCGTCCATATACTTCTGAATATCATGAGATTCAAGATCCGTCCAGAAAGAGGAGCTCTTTGTAGACCTCAGGGGGGAGCCCAGTTTATAGATTGGCCCAAAAAGATTGAAGAAAATATAAAGGATTATCCCTATAAAAATTAGGGAAAGCAGACACCCCTGAAAAAGTGACCAAGCAAAGTTGCTTGGCTTTCGATTTTGATTGAAGCTTTCTTGGTTCTGCTTGTCCTTAGTTGTAATGGTAGATTGTTCCCTATCTGGAGAAACCAAACCTTTTGGTCCCCTCTTATTAGTCTTTTTAGAATCTTTAGGCCACATTTTTTATTCCCCTACTCTAGTCCTTTTCATCATCCTATCAAAATAATTATCTTGTAACTAAATCTTGCAAAAAAGGAGCACCTCACTCCTCTTTAGGTAAAATATTTCTTCAAGCTAAGAATCAGCCCCAAGCCGATACTGAGGCCACCAAGAATGGCAAAGGCTGAGGCAGGTTCACTAGCAAAGAAGCCAAAGAAGCGCAGGACTAAAGGAGCGCAGGCGCCACCGAGATTACAGCCCAGAAGAACTAGGGTAGTGGCTGTGTGTAGCTGGCGTTTGTGAATGGTTTCAGAAATGAGATTGAAGACATAGGTGACCCCCAGACTATAGACAAAACCAGTTAAGAGGGCACCAATCCCTAAAACTAGCAGGCTATGAGCCAGCCACATGACTAAGAGTCCAGCACCTAGAACCAGGACCACTAGACTCATGAGCGAACGACCAAAAATCTCGACCAGACTGCTAAAGAAGGTGCCAGATAGAATTCCCATCAGCATCATCAGGCTGAGGATGAAACTGGCCTGTTGAGCCGTTCCTAGACCAAATTGGGTTACAACCACTGGTATTCGCAAGGTGTTGGCAGAATTTATGAGGATGACAAAACCGGCATAGAGAGCTAAGGAGAGAATATAGAGTAGGCGACGGCTAGTCAGAGGCTCTGGCTTAGCTTGTTTTTTCAGGGGTTGCTCCTGAACCTGAACTTTCTTAGGAACTTGGGGAACAAAGAGCAAATAGAGAGCCAGAATAGCCAAGCCCAGGCCATAAATAAGAAAGGTCGCCGACCAAGAAATTGTCAACAATTGACCAGCGATAAAAGTCAGAAAGGCCGAACCTAGAACCTCTGCTGACCCCCGCAGGCCTAGCATTTTAATACGTTCACGACCTGTAAAAAATTGACTAATAATGCTAATAGCTCTGGCATTAATCAGACCAATTCCTAGGCCTAGAATCAGACGAGAGACAAAGACCAAGCTATAGGTCTGATTGACCAAGGGAAAGAAACCACCAAAGGAAAGCAGACAAAGGCCACTGACAATAATCAGGCGTTCTGAAAAGACACGACTGAGCCAAGGGGTCAGCAAGAGAACCCCAATAATAGCAAAGGAGGGCAGGGAAACCAAAAGTTCCACCCAATCAGAACTGATGCCCTGCCGACCATAGTAAATAATCATCTCTGGCAAAGCCGGTGAAATGGCATAGGTTGAAACCAGCATCAGGGACAAGGCCAAGAGACTGATTTTTTCCATCAAAATTTTCATAATTCTTCCTTCTTGAAAAACAGTAATGATACCAGTATAATGAAAAGCAAACGAGAAAAATAGGACATTGGTCCTAAAATGAGGTGGCGATGACGAAAAAGGCCCTAGAGTATTATTTAAACAAGTATCGACTGGACACGATTTTCCCTCAACCCTATATCAAACAACTCCAGCTCATGACCTATGATAAGGGGCAGGCCATCTGTCAACAAGGACAAGTTCTAGAGCATCTCTTTTATTTTATTGAGGGCCATATTAAGATTGTCCGCCGGCTTTTTAATGGTAAGGAGCATATCCTAGAAACCCAGAATCAGCCGACCCTAATTGGGGATATTGAGCTTATGAATGACCAGACTAGCGTGTCATCTGTCATTGCTCTTGAACCCAGCCTGATTATTCAACTGCCTCTGACCAATCGGGAAGAACTTTACCAAGATCCGCTCTTTCTCTACCAGATTGGCCGCCAATTGGCCCAAAAATTGGAGCAACAAAATATTATCTCTTCCACCAATATTTCCTATTCGGTCAAGGAGCGCTTGGCCACCTACATTCTAGCTCAGGAGACCCAAGGTGTCTTCCAGCTCCAACCCAGTGTCCTAGCTGATATTTTCGGGACTTCTTACCGCCACCTGAGTCGAGTGGCCAAGCAGTTACAGGATCAGAATATTATTGAAAAAATAGCTTTTAAGACTTACAAAATCGTCAACCGAGCCCAACTGGAAAAAACTAAGATTGAAGACTAGGGGGCCGGCCTTTCATTCTCCTTGCTTTCATGCTATACTGAATTCAAGCATAATTTCTACAATTAAAGAGGTTTCACCATGTCACCACAAGAAAAAATTATTAAAGCCAGCCATCTGATTGATATGTCCGATATTATCCGCGAAGGCAACCCAACCCTGCGGGAAGTTGCCAAAGATGTGGAACTGCCACTTTCCGATGAAGATATTATCCTAGGCGAAAAAATGATGCAGTTTCTCAAGAATTCCCAAGACCCTGTCATGGCTGAAAAAATGGGCCTGCGTGGTGGGGTCGGTTTGGCCGCCCCCCAATTGGACATTTCTAAGCGAATTATCGCTGTGCTAGTACCCAATCCAGAAGACAAAGAAGGCAATCCGCCTGCTCAACCTTACAGTATGCAGGAAGTCATGTATAATCCTCGGATTGTTTCTCACTCTGTTCAGGATGCTGCTCTAGCTGACGGTGAAGGCTGTCTGTCCGTTGACCGTGAAGTTCCCGGCTATGTGGTTCGTCACTCCCGAGTGACCGTCGAATATGTTGATAAAAATGGCGACAAGCAAAAAATCAAACTTCGGGGTTATAACTCTATGGTGGTCCAACACGAAATCGACCACACCAACGGCATCATGTTCTACGATCATATCAACGAAGACAACCCCTTCGAAATCAAGGAAGGTATGTTGATTATTCAATAAAAACAAGCTCCGACATCATAGTCAGGGCTTATTTTAGGCTCTATATTTATTTTTTACTCAATGAAAAAACGAAAAGACATATCCGATTATTTCTCTGGCTTGTCTTTGATTCAACTTAAGGCAAACTGGAGAGAATTTGGTTTGCCTTTTTGAATAGCCAAATAAGCCGGCTGGGACAGAAGTCCTAGCTTGGTGACTTTTCCAATATTAACACTTTGACGCAGTGGTTGATTTGCGATGATGGGCTTGATGCTTTAGCATTTAGCCCACCACATACCAGCGAAGCGGCGGCATGATGTGGCAAAGTCATCTAGCTACTCAAAGCAGCTGATGACGCAGTAGGTGACTGCTGTCTTTGCTCCTGAGATGGTACAGCAGACAGCTAGTCACCCTTGCTGGGGTAGAGACTACGAAGGTTTTGACAACCGTCAAAGCCCTTCTGTCCTACTTCCTAACAGCAAGCACCATCGTGCTTGCTTAGCCACCCCACTAGCTACGGCAAAACTATAAGGTCAATAGTCTTGTCTCTGCATCGTGTCCAAGACATGCCAGTGAAACGGCGGTAAAGTACTTATCCCCTTTCAGGATAGGTCAAACAGTCTGGGAGACTGTTGGAGAAAACCAAGTCAACTGTGTGGGGGTGAGACTACGAAATTGGCGGCTTTGCCGTAGCAAGACTGTCTCACTCCCTTTCATTTAATCATCGAGATAAGATGCAATTATACGATAAAGACTGTCCACACCGGTCTTTTTTACTTGCGTAAATTCTCGGTCAGAATGGTTATGGTAGAGCAGTTCATCGACTAGGGCCGAGGTAAAATCAAAAACCACCAAGGAGAGGATTTTCAGTTTAGCATCCGACTTTTTCTCTTGATAATCCAAGAAACACTGGTAGGTTAGAGCTTTCATTTTTTCATTGTGCTCTTCCAGAAGAGTCTGGGCCTCAGGTACAGCATAGGCCAACATTTCCACTTGAGCATGGAACTTCTTATCCTCGGTTTGCAAGAGCTGGTCAATCAACCTGTTCAGCCAGTCTTTAGGAGCTTGCTTGAATAGTTCCAGAGATTCCCAGCTACTCAATTCATCAAAGACCCGATCAACAAAGGCCTGATTATAGCGTTCTAGCAGGCTGGTCAGAATATCTTCTTTGCTGGCAAAATAGGAATAGAGAGTCCCCACAGAAAGGCCTGCAGTCTTGGCAATTTCATTGGTTGTCACATTAAAATAGACCTTTTCTGAAAACAGATCCTTGGCCGTCTTTAAAATCTTTTCCCGCTTTTCAATGCTTCTCTCCTGCCGAGGAGAGCGGACCTTCTTTTCTGCCATCGCTTATTCCCTCTATTGTAAAAATTAATCTAATTATAGCACATGAGCGAATAATTGGGATAAATCTCAAATAAATATGAGCAAAAACTCATTTTTATCTTGACAAGCTTCTCGGACAGGATTATAATACAAAATAAATATGAGTATTAACTCATGTTTTATAAAAAGGAGGTCACTATGACAAAAACAAAAAAGATGTTACTGACCCTAGCCATGTGTCTGGGTGTCTTTTTGGTAACACTGGATACCACCATCATGAATATTACCATCCCAGCTATCCAGAACAGCTTTAGTATCAGCCTTGACAAGCTATCTTGGGCTATCAATGTTTATACCATCATCTTTGCCAGCTTTACTATTCCCTTGAGTAAGTTGGCCGATATCTTTGGTAAAGGGCGTTTCTTCGTCCTGGGTTTGATTCTATTTGGCGGTGGTAGTCTGATTTCAGGCTTTTCAGCCGACTTTAACTGGCTTTTAGCGGGGCGCCTCATCGCTAGCTTCGGAGCTGCTATTCTCCTACCTGTCGGTAATACCCTAGGTATTTCAACCTGGTCGGTCAAGGACCGGGTCAAGGTGGTCGCTGCTCTTGGTCTGACCCAAGGTGGCGCTGCCGCTATTGGTCCTACCCTGGGTGGTTTGCTGACGGACAGCCTATCCTGGCACTGGATTTTCTTTGTCAATCTGCCCATTGTCCTGTTGGCCTTTCTTATCGTTCTTTTCTGCTATCACTTCCAAGGCGAAGAACGAATCCCAACCAAGATTGACTGGGTAGGCAGTCTCCTGTCTATGATTAGTCTATTCGCTGTTTCCCTAGGCATCATCAAGGTGCGGGACTGGGGCTTCTGGAATGGCAAGAGTCTGAGCTGTTTTGCCGTCTTCCTGCTGGCTCTCATCGCCTTTATCTTCCTAGAAAGACGGATTAAGCACCCAATGATTAAGCTGGAACTCTTTAAATTCCGTGAATTTTCAGCTTCCACCTTCATTGCCACAGTTGTGCAATTCTTCTACGTTGGTGTCCTCGTCATCCTGCCGACCTTTTTCACCAATATGCAGGGTAAGACGGAGCTTGATGCCGCTCTGATTTTGCTACCCATGTCCATCATCGTCTTTATCTTTGGCGGCCTGGGTAGTCTGCTCATCAATAAACTGGGCCCACGGATTTTGGTCTTAGTCGGTTTGGGTAGTATTCTGATTGCCTACATTTTGCTAGTCACCGTTGACCCCGCCAAGACTTGGGAAATGACTGCTGCTACGGTTATTCTTGGTATTGGCTTTGGGACTATCGCTGGTCCAGTCAATGTCCTAGCTGCCTCGAGCCTGCAAGGGGAGCTTCTGACCTCGTCCCAAAGTGTTCTAGGCGTCGTTCGGCAAATTGGCTCTGTTCTGGCCGTCTCGGTCTTCATCTCTATGGTGACCAACAACCTCAAAACTCTCCATACCTACACCCCAAGTACCATGACCGATGCCTACATCTCCATCTACAAGATTTGGATTCCTTTCATGGTCGCTATGCTGGTTTTGACCCTGCTCTTTCCTAAGAGAAAAGATTATTTGAAAGGAGTGGCTGATAAAAAATAACATTGAAAACTCCCTCTAGGACTAAATCTCTAGGGGGAGCTTGTTTATCTAAAAAATATGATTTCTAGCTTAATATGCCCTGTGGTTTTATAGTTCCCCATAATGCATAAACACCAAGAGCTGCACCTAAAGGGGGATATAGTGTTGCAACAGCTACAGGAAATGGCGTCTTGCCAAGAAAAGCCTCCTTGAACCTCAGAAAGTTCACTCATATTGGCTGCTTCAAAATTGTCTAATGCTACTGTATTCATCATATTTCCTTCTTCTAAAAGTATTAAACTAGTGGCCTTGAGCAGATTCTTTCTCTAGTAAAATTTCATCCATCTACTAAAAGCAGTAATCTGCTGTTCCTTTCAACGAGCCCCCAATAAATCCTAGGAAGAAGCCTAAATGAGCTCCTCCATATGCACCAACAGGACCTCCTACTGCAAGACCTACCGCACCCAGTGCAGCTGCACCAGCAATCCCAGATTGTACGCCTTCTCCTGCTATTCCCACTACACATCGAGTCGGATTCGTACCACCTTGAACTTCAGAGAGGTCGCTCATATTGGCTGCTTCAAAATTGTCTAATGCTAATGTATCCATAACTTTTCTTCTCCTTTAACCTTTCAATCGATTTTATACGGCTGTAACGACTGGGATAGTAATAGCTTCTCCTGATAAGTAGGGTCTTGCTCTCAAAACTCCAATTCCATTGCCACGATAGACACCATCATCTAGATAACCACCATATAGCGTTCTACCAACAATTCGGCCCCCCCTGAAACTCTGACAAGTTTGTCTTATCTACTGTCTTAAAGTCTGCAAATACTTTTGTATCTAAATTTATCATAATTGTCTCCTTTTCATTAGCTATCAAAATTTAATTAATAATAGGGAAATGGCGGCCAAATTCCTACCACCGGTGGATAAAACTTAGCTGGGTCTTTACCTAGTGAAATCTCTTCGTGGCCAAGCTCAGTTAACCTTTTGGAGCCATCTCCTTGAATCTTTGATAATCTTTTAGAACTTACTGTCTCAAAACTATAAAGAACTGGTTGATTTAATATCTTTGCCATCAGATACTTTCCCTTCTGTTTCGGCCATGCCAGAAGATTTACGAATCTCATACTAGTATTGACTTTCTTTAATTATCAGGGAGAAGTATCTTACCCAAGAGTATTAGAAAATTGATTACTCAGGACTTTATCTGTTTCTCCTATTTAATTTAAGATAAACTCATTGGTAGGTGCATCAGCGACCGCCGAAGCTCCCACCACCTCCTCCTCCTCCTGAAAATCCACCTTTATAAAGATTTCCAAATGCTCGAGCTAGGCTCAGTCCCCAATCATAACCAATAACGATACTTCCACCGATTTGTTTAGACAAATCTATGGTTTGAACAGATTCAAATTTATCAAATACATTTGATTCCATATAGTTCGTCCTTTCATTTTTATGTTTGTTATACTATCACTTATACTTTTCTTGATTAAGGATTCCAACAGGTTTTTGATTAGAATGTTAAGATATTGCAAAAATTACGTAAAAGTTCTGTTAATTTTTATTCGGTTTTCCCTGACTCCTGTAAAAATAGGTTGAATCACTATTTTTTCAATCTCCGTAAGATTTCTCAGGAGGGTAAAATCTTGATTTTTCTCTTCTTAAAATTTGCAGGAAAATTTCTAGCTCCCTTGCTTTCTTCCCTCACTTTCGTTAAACTAGTAGGCAGTTGCCGGCTACGCTGGATTAAGAAATTGGATTGGAGGGGTCTCATGAAAACCCTACTAAATAAACTTAAATGGATTGCTCTTGCCTTTGCATTCCTTGCACTTGATTTCTTCGCTCAGGCTTTATTTGTCATCAAAAAGGATTTATCAAATACTGGTACTGCCATCATCGCTAGTCTGGGCTTGACTGCCTTTGCTGCTCTAGCTTGGTTCCTCCTTTGGCTATTAAAAGAACCACTCAACTTTAAGAAGATTCGCTGGGGCATGTATGGTCTATATGTCGGCTTAGGTGTCCCTATCCTTTTTGCCATTAAGTCTATCGGCGGTATCTTGCTGATGCTGATGAGTAACACAAGCACCTCTGCTAATCAGGCTGCCATTGATAACCTAGGTATGCCCATCTATCTCTATTTTGTCTTTGCTTGTGTCTTTGCCCCGATTTTTGAAGAAGCTATTTTCCGCAAGTGCCTCTTTGAAAAGCTCTTTGGCTTTGAGGGTTGGCAAAAATGGCTGGGCTGGATTGTCACATCCATCCTCTTTGGTTTTATCCACCTCTATAGCAGCCCTTCCAACCTCCTATCTCCAGGTCTCTGGATTATCTATGGGGGCATGGGCCTTGCGATTGGTTTTGTAACCATGATGAATAAGCGGATTGAATTTGGCTACAGCCTCCATGTCTTTAACAACCTTATCGCCGTCCTCTTTACCTTCCTTATGCAACTGCTCACCCATTAATTAAATGGAAGGTAACCTTCTAAAATTATAAAAAGTCCTAGCTCTGGAAAAGTCCCAGTAGCCCGACCAAACGAAAACTCCTCAAGCTTATTCTGAGCCTGAGGAGTTTCTTATGCTTTAATCTTATTATTATTCAGCTGTAGCTGCCAAAAATGCTTCTGCTTGCTTTTGGAGTTGGGCAAGGGTTGCTTCGTCAGCGACGAATTTGCCATCAGCCCAAGCGGAATCGTTGACACGAGAGGTGGTTACCTCATCAACGAAGTTGGTCCGAATGAATGGCAGGAGGTGGCGGTAGATTTCTGCTGCTTGGTCGGTACCACCGTTAGCTACGAGGGAAACAGTTGTGACCTTGGAGTCAATGGCTGATTTACCAGTTGTATCTGACAAATCTTTAGCACGGGACAACCAGTCCAAGAGGTTCTTGACAGAACCTGGGATTGAGAAGTTGTAAACGGGTGAGAAAATCCAGATAGCATCTGCCGCTTCGACAGCATCACGAACAGCTTGAACTGCTGGCAAGACTGGGGTTTCCAGGTCTTGGTTCAAGATGGGAACTTGTCCCCAATCAAG
This sequence comes from Streptococcus downei MFe28, assembly GCF_900459175.1. Taxonomy (NCBI): domain Bacteria; kingdom Bacillati; phylum Bacillota; class Bacilli; order Lactobacillales; family Streptococcaceae; genus Streptococcus; species Streptococcus downei. The sequence goes on from NZ_UHFA01000002.1 coordinate 120,399, forward strand.
GTAGGAAACATTTGCTTTTCCAGCCAAAACTTGCTCGGCTTGCTCTGCCATTTGGTGGTTGAAGGAGCCCTCGCGCAAAGAGCCGACGATAAAGAGAATATTTTTCATAGTTTTTTCTTCCTTTGTAAATAGGTTTTTAATAGTAGTAACGAATGACATCATAATTCCTTTTTATTTATCACTATGTAGTAATAATAGCAGCAAATTAAAGGCCTGTCCAAAAATATGCTCAGTCCTTATCCGCAAGGGTTCTAAATTTTTTCAAGAGCTCAATGAGTTCTTCCTGTTCAGCTTGCGTCAAAACATCAAAGGCCTCTTCTACCGCTTCAATATGAGCTGGCAGGGCTTTTTTGATGAGCTTACGCCCCTTGTCAGTAATGGAAATGATATAGGCCCGGTGGTCTTTTTTACTGACCGTCCGTTTGACCCAACCATTTTTTTCCATATTTTTGATGACAATGGTCATGTTTCCAGATGTCGATAAGATACTAGCGATGAGGTCCCCAATTCTCATGGGACCCTTAGCATGGAGAACATCCAAAACACTAAACTGAGCAGGTGTTAAATCAAAGTCACGGAATGTCGCGGAAACTCTACTATCAATGGTGCGGAAGGCCTTACGCATAACCACCATACTTTTGACGGCAGAATTTTTGAATTCTGTCATAATGCGATCTCCTTATTGGTAAACTTAGTGGTTGCTACTGACTCAAGCCAAGGGCTTCCCAGCGCAGGACCACCTAAATTATTTTGTCATTCTTTCCTACCAATGTGACCTAACCGCATCATTGTAACACTAAAAGCTTAAGCGAGCAAGAAATTCAACTTCAGAAAAATTGCCCAAAAATGCCTGCATGGTTGAACAGGGCTTGAGAGGTTAACTTTGAGACCATAGAATTGTCATTTATCGCTTCCTTACGGGAACCCTTAAGAGGCAAAAAACAGCTAGCACAAGCTAACTGTTTTGATAAATTTATGAGGTTACCTATTTTTTTGAGAACAGGGCCTTGCCCAACAATACAGTTCCACAAAGGGCCACGGTCGCTAGCAAGGCCTGCTTACCAGAGAACTCTAAGCGGTAGTCGAAATGTTCGTCTTTGGACTGGTCGTCCCATTTAATCATTAATTCCATAGTTTTCCTTTCGATAAGATACGGAGCCGTTAAGCACCACAAAGGAAAATAGGAAATCAGTCGTAGAAGCTAATCAAGCTTCAAGACGGATTTATCTTTTTCCACCGTGGTGTAGGCGAGTTCAATTCTTAGGTTAGGTGACATAGCAAGAGAGGCTATAGCACCCAGATTGCTGAGTTCCAGGCAGAGCCATTGATTTTCTAGCTCTATTTCAGATAGCTTTTGCTATCAGAAGAAATCGTCGAATAGGCTGAGTTGGTTATCTTCTGGCATATTACCTAGGATACCCATGTCATCCATTTTTTCAACGAGGGTAGCTGAAACGCCTCCGCGTTTGCGCAGTTCTGTCTTGGACAGGAACTCACCGTCCGCCCGGCTGGCAACAATTTGCTTGGCAACATTTTCACCTAGACCATCCATAGCAACGAAAGGAGGGATCAGGGTATCACCTTCGATTTTAAACTCACTGGCCTCACTGTTGTAGAGGTCTAGCTGACCAAATTTGTAGCCCCGCTCCAACATTTCGTTGACAATTTCCAAGGTGGTATATAGATCAATTTCAACGTTGGAAGCTTCGTTGTTCTTGCGTTTGCTGGCAATATCTTCCATACGCGCCTTGACAGCATCTAGGCCTGCACTCATGGTCTTGAGCTCAAAGGCCTTGGCTCGGATAGAGAAGTAGGCACAGTAGTAATAGATAGGGTGGTGAACCTTGAAATAGGCCACGCGCAAGGCCATCATGACATAGGCTGCTGCGTGAGCTTTAGGGAACATGTACTTAATCTTTCCACAGGATTCGATATACCAGTCAGGGACATTATTATCTCGCATAGCCTGAATATAGCCATTGCGTTCTTCCTCGGGAATCTTGAGCCACATGCCCTTACGCACCCGTTCCATAATGATGAAAGCCATCTTGGGTTCTAGACCTGCGTGCATAAGATAGACCATGATGTCATCCCGACAGCCGATAACGGTCTTCAGGGTGGCAATTCCTTCCTTAATCAGGTCCTGAGCATTGCCCAGCCAAACGTCGGTACCATGGGAGAGTCCTGAAAGTTGGAGCAATTCCGCAAAGGTTGTTGGATGGGTTTCATTAACCATGCCACGAACAAAATTGGTCCCAAATTCTGGAATCCCCAGCATACCTGTCGGTGTGCCAATCTGCTCCTCGGTCACGCCCAAAACATCGGTACCCGAGAAGAGCTTCATGACATCAGGATCGTCAGCAGGAATCTGACTAGGGTCAATGCCTGATAGGTCTTGGAGCTTACGAATCATGGTGGGGTCATCATGACCCAGAATATCAAGCTTGAGGACGTTCTCGTCGATATCGTGGAAGTTAAAGTGGGTGGTCTGCCACTCGGCACTGGTATCATCCGCCGGATACTGGACGGGGGTGAAGTCGTAGACATCCATATAATTGGGGATAACAACAATCCCCCCTGGGTGTTGGCCAGTTGTCCGCTTGACCCCAGCAGAGCCCATGGCCAGGCGGTCGACTTCCGCTTCTCGGTAGAACTTATTGTAGTCCCGCTCGTAGCCCTTGACGAAACCGTAGGCTGTCTTTTCAGCAACCGTACCAACGGTTCCCGCCCGAAAGGCGTATTCCTCACCGAAGATGTCACGAACATCCAAGTGGGCTGAGGGCTGATCATCTCCAGAGAAGTTGAGGTCAATATCGGGAACCTTATCCCCGTCAAAACCAAGGAAGGTTTCAAAGGGAATATCGTGACCGTCCTTGGTCAACTTGTGGCCACAGTTAGGACAATCCTTGTCTGGCAAGTCAAATCCTGACCCGACCGAACCATCGGCGATAAATTCCGAATACTGACATTCAGGACAGACATAGTGGGGAGGCATAGGATTTACTTCAGTAATCCCAATCATGGTGGCTACGAAGCTAGAGCCAACGGAACCCCGTGACCCTACCAGATAACCCCGCTTATTGGAGCGGTCAACCAGCATCTGGGAGGCCAGATAAATCACGGCGAAGCCATTTCCCAAGATAGATGTCAGCTCCTTTTCAATCCGGCGGTCAATAATATCCGGCAGGGGATTGCCATAGATTTCAAAGGCTCTGGCATAGGTCTTCTCAGCGACCGTTTCTTCGGCCTTGTCAATATAAGGGGTGTAGAGGTCGGTCTTGACCACTTCCACTTCTTCAAATTGCTCCGCAAATTTTTGTGTATTGGTCACAACGATTTCATAGGCCAAATCTTCCCCCAAGAAGGCAAAGTCATCCAGCATTTCATTGGTGGTGCGGAAATGGGCATCAGGCAGAGGAGCTGGCTGGGCACCCTCGCCCCGACCAATAGGTCGGTTGATAAGGGCACCGGGACCCAGACTGCGAACAATAATTTCCCGATAGAGCTGGTCTTCGGGCTCCAGGTAATGGACATCGCCTGTCGCTAGGACTGGCTTATTGAGTCTCCGCCCAACCTCAATCAGGTCTTTGATAACCTGCTCAATCCCCTCTTCATTTTTAATCAATTCACGGGCAATCAAGGGACGATAGATAGCTGGTGGCATGACCTCAATAAAATCGTAGTACTTGGCTACCTCTAGGGCCTTATCAAGGCCATGAGAGAGGACCGCATCAAAGACTTCGCCTTCAGAACAGGCTGAGCCCAAAAGCAGGCCTTCTCGGTACTGATCCAAGACCGTCCTTGGAATCCGAGCCACGCCTTCAAAGTATTTGACATTGGAGAGGCTGACCAGCTTGAAAATATTTTTGAGACCAGTCTGATTTTGCACATAGATGGTGGCATGCTTGACCCGAGCCTTCTTGTAAGAATCCTCAGAAACCAGCTTGGTATTGAGGTCGGCAAGATCAGTAATGCCACGATTTTCCCTAGCCTCCTTGATAAAGATGAAGAGGAGGCGACCCGTTGCCTCAGCATCGTAGTTGGCCATGTGGTGGTGGTCCAAGGCGACTTGGAAGCGCTTAGTCAAAGGGCCCAGGCCATGCCGCTTGTACTCAGGATAGAGGTTGCGGGCAAATTCCAGGGTATCAATGACTGGTTGGCTAATGAGGGGCAGGTCGTGCCGTTCATAGTTGGCATTCATAAAGCCCACATCAAAGGTAGCATTGTGGGCAACCAGAACCGTATCCTGACAAAATTCTTGGAATTCCTCAAGAACCTGCAAGAGGGGCTTGGCATCTTTGAGGTGGTTGTCAGTAATCCCCGTCAGATCCGTCGTGAACTGGCTCAAAGGATGACCAGGGTTGATAAACTCATCAAACTGGTCAATGATATTGCCCTTGTGCATCTTAGAAGCCGCAATCTGAATTAGAGAATTATTGACAGCTGACAGCCCCGTTGTTTCCACGTCAAAGACAACATAGGTGGCCTCGTGGAGGTCCATAGGGACTTCATTATAGGTGATAGGCACCCTGTCCTCAACGATATTGGCCTCCAGACCAAAGATGGCCTTGATACCAGCCTTCTTAGCTCGATGGTAGCCGTGGGGAAAGCTCTGGACATTGGCGTGGTCCGTGATGGCGATGGCTGGATGGCCCCAGCTGGCCGCCTTATCAATCAGCTCTTCAACCGTTGGCAGGGCATCCATGGTAGACATATTGGTATGGGCGTGAAATTCAACCCGCTTTTGCCCTTCAGGCATGAGGTCTTTTCGCGCCTTGTGGACGATTTCCTTGACGTCCTGAACATTCATGGTCAAAGTCTTGGTCCATTGATTATTTTCAATATTCCCGCGTACTCGGAGCCAGGCTCCTTTAGCAATCATGTCGTACTTTTTAAGGTCATTATCGTCCTTGGCCCACTTCTGCATGGCAAAGGAAGAAGTATAGTCGGTCATCTTAAAGCTGATGATGTGGCGACCCGTTCTTGTTGTCCGCCGCTCAACATCGAAAACCATGCCTTCAAAGACGATTCGGTTTTCCTCGGTCTCAATGTCAACCATGGGCGTGATTTCTGCCTTTTCAAAGCCGGCTTGTCGCTTGGCGGCTCGCTCCTTGTAGTCAAACTTGGGGGCAGGAGCTGACTCTTCTTGAGCAGGCATGGAAGCTTCCAAGGAAGCGACAGCCTGAGCATTCTCTTCTTGGGCTTGTTCAATTTTCTTATCACGACCGCTCTCAAAGGATTGCCTTGCCTCCTGGGTCATGCCTTCATCTGCTTCAATGGCAAAGGCGACCTGACCAAAGCCAAATTGGGCAAATTGTTGCTCCAGCTTGGGAAGGTGGTTTTGCCGAAAATGGTCATTATCCAAAAAAGCTGGGGCATGGATGAGCATTTGCTCCTTGGCCTGGTCGTAGGAGACATTTAAATGAGAGAAGGTCGAGCGAAAACTGGCGCTAGAGCAGAGAGCGTGATTAAAGCTCTCTGCATAGTAGGCCTGAAGCAGGTCAGAATCAGAAAAATCGATGGTCTGGGCCTCAATCGTAAATGTCGCCTTGATGTCTGCCTCCTTAAAACTTGAAACCAGACGATAAGCTAGCTCTTGGTAGAGCTTGATGGGCAGAATTTGCTCAAAACTGAAATGAAAGTCCCAATGCCGACTGAGGGCATGGACCTTAACCTCTTTGATGTCAGCAGATGAAAAGGCCTGAGACTGTCTCATCTCAAGCGGCATTTCAATCTGTTCCATCAATTTTTTAAATAGTTCTGACATAACTGACTCCTATTTTTCTTGAAGATTGACCTAGACTGGACTTGAACTGATTTTGGAGATTAAATCGCTTCCTTCAAAAATCAGCCAAAACCAAGCAGGCTTAGGTCAATCAGTCCTTTAATTATAGCATAAGCAAGCTGATAATTCCTTAGACGAGACCAAAGCAAAAGACTGGAAAACACTTCCAGCCTTACCTGTTTTTGTCATTAGATAGAGCAACTAGGCCTACTTTAAAGCAAGCCACCTAGCCTAGGGAAGTATCTTAGCGACGTTTCTTCCCTTTTTTCTTTTTGGATTTAGACTTTGGTTTCTTAGAGCTGGAATGGTTGCTCTTAGTCCCCTTAGTTTCTGGTTTTTTAGCAGTCTCTTTGGTTTTTTCAGCCTCAGACTCCTTCGTCTTGTCTGCCGGCTGGTCAACTTTTTGAGACACCTTTTTGGCCCTGGACTTAGCCTTTGTAGATTCTTTTGCTGACTTATCGGTCGTCTTAGTGTCAGAAGATTTCTTTGCGACATCCTTGGCCTTAGCTGTCTTCTTAGCCTTTTTCTTAGGATTCTTAGCTTCTTTTTCCTCACGCTCTTGACGTTTCTGGGCTACCTTTTCCCGACGCTTATCTTCGCGTTCTTGCTTAGCCTTAAGCTTCTTGGCCATCTTTTCATCGTGGGCCTTCTTCTTATCAGCCTTGCGTTCAGCAATTCGGTCGTTGTAATCCGCCATAGCCTCGTCAGCCTCGACCTTGGCATGGGCCAATTTATCTTCTAGCTCAGCTATTTCTTTAGGCTGCTCTTGAGCCAAGAGGTCTTGATAAAAAGCAGCCTGGGTTGTGGCTTGATAAACAACTAAGATATACAAGCCCAGCATATAGAGTATTAGACAAAGACTTGCCCAGCCATTCTGATGGTTAAGCAAGAGAGCGACTGCTCCCCCACAAAGAGCAAGGGGGATTAAGGCCCAGCCCAAGAAACTTAGGCAAAGGAGGAAATAATCCTTCTTGTGGCCTTCCATCATCAGCTTACTCTTTGTAATGGCAGAGGTCGTTGTAATCCCCTTGTCTGCCTCCATATCATCCTTGAGAATAAAAAGCCCTTGCGAATAAGCCATAGCTTTCATGAACCCTGGTACAATCAAGAGAATTGTCCAAAGGAGGCTATAGATGACGGTCATAAGGACGACACCAAAAATACTGTCAAAGCGCTGTTCCTTAAAGGCGTAGGTCGCAGCCTCCCTAAAGGATTGCTTGCGTCCCCGAATCAATTCAAGGTAGGCGTAGGTCGCACCTGTACCAATCCCGATTGAAGCAAAGAAGGTAAATAGGACCAGCATTAAAAAGGCCATGACAATAAAAATCAGAACAATATTTGACGAGACTGTAAAGTCCGCTGTCGCTGCCTTCCAGACTAAGTCAATAACGCCCAGTAGAATACCAAAAACTAGGCTAAGGGCTAGGGTTGGTACCAAGAGGACACCAACAGCCCAAGGCCAATTCCCACGCAAGGCTGTTTTGGCTTGCTCTTTGAGTTCTTTTCTTGTTTTCACACTATGCTCCTTTATCGCATTTCTTGTCAAAAAATTATGAATACTACTATTTTATTACGCTTGGCAAGCCTTGTCAATGCAAAAAAGAGGCACCGAAGTACTCTGGTCCCCTCAAGTCCCTCTTGAAGGGCTCTTCTATCCCTAATTTTTTTCTGAAATTTTATGAAAACGACCGTAAATAAGACTGGCCAGCAAGACCTTGAGGCTATCTCCTGGAATAAAAGCTAGACTACTAGAGACGACTGCTGCAAAGAGGGGCATACCACTATAAACCGCTAAATATAGGCCACCAAGCAGGTCAACAAAGAGGACCCCTGCCAACCAGATAATAGCAAAGACCTTGAGGGGTGTCTTTTTTTGCAAGCCAGACAATCCCCAATCTATCAAAAGTGGGACAAAGAGCCAGGCCCAGACATAGCCCGCCGTAGGCCCAATGAAGACCTTTATCGTTGTAGAAAAGCCTGAAAAGGCAGGGATGACTAGACCAACCAGAAAGAGAAGAAGCACGGAGAGACTGCCTTTTTTTCCACCTAAAAGACAGCCAGCCAGCATAACACCTAAATTTTGCAGGACAATGGGGACTGGGATAAAGCCCAGCGGAATAGCTGGAATATAGCTGAGAACCACCAAGAGGGTGGTAATCATGGCTACAGCAACGATATCTTTGGTTTTCATGTTTCCCTCCTCGCTTAGTCATTGGAATGACTTTAAAGCGTCAGTTATAGCCTTCAATCTCAATTTCAGCAACTCTTTGACTGTCAATAGGAAGGCCAATCCGAGTTCTTATACTCTTCAAAAATCAAAACTATCCATCGTTAACTCACTTTCCCTATTTCCAACCTCAAAAGGTCTCCCAGACCTTTTGAGCTACCTACAGTTCGTTGCCTTGGCCATTTTTGATTTTTATTACCCGTGGTGCTAGTTAAAAAGTTACGAAAAAAGCCCAATTGGACTATACTGTAAGTGCAAAAATCAAACAGGAGGTTGTCCAAATGAGCCACTTACAGTATACCGCTAATTGTCATCACTTACAATATAAGGTGAAGCAATTGTCCAAAATTTGTCATTGGTTCTATCAAAACTATTGTCCAGAAGCTATTAAGCACCGACATAATGTCAAATTAGCTCATGTCTCCGATGAGTCCCTCTTAACCTTACTTGTCCTACAAGCAGAACTGGGAATTAAGTCACAACATCACTTTTACCAGATGTGTCATCTATTTTGCTTGGAAAAGAGACTCAAAAGAAGTCGCTTCAATCGTCGATCCCAAAATCTGATTTGGCTCATTCAGTTGATTCGACAAGGCCTGAACCAACAAATACCAGCAGATTCCATTGTCATTATTGATAGCTTTCCCTTGCCTCTTTGTCAACCCGTTCGCAATCATAGGGTCAAAATACTCAATGGGTTAGCGGATATTGGCTACAATGCTTCCAAGCAGATGTGGTTTTATGGCTTTAAAGTTCACATGTTAGTGACTTTATCGGGCTATATTTTGAACTATGTTGTCACGCCAGCCTCTGTTCATGATATCAGAGCTGTTGATGAATTACTTGAAAACTGTAGGCAACCGTTTATTCTAGGAGATTTAGGTTACCTTAGTCAGTCCCTTAAAGAGGAACTAAACAAGAGGGGCTATCACTTATGGACACCTTGGCGACAAAATATGCAGGGTTCAACTGAACACAACAACTGGAAGTTACTAGCCATGCGTAGAACCATTGAGACACGCTTTTCCGAGCTCTGTAGTTTGTTTGGAATCGAGCATACATGAGCCAGAGGTCTAGCTGGGATTCAGCTAATGCTAGAACAAATTATACTAACCTATAATCTGAGCTATTTTATTGTGAACTAGCACCACGGGTTTTTATTGAGTATTAGAAGCCCTTTTTTCCTATCCTAGCAGACTAGGAGTTTCTTGTCAACCTCTTTATCATTACAGGTTGACAAAAACCCAAAATAAAACTCCTCTTTTCGAGGAGCCTGTATTTAGAAATTGCGGCTATTTTTACCATAGCCATAGCGCTCAAGGAAATCTTGGCGGAATTCTAGAAGATTGTCATCCAAGATGGCCTGACGGACCTTATTCATAAGATTAACCAAGAAATAGAGATTATGGTAGCTGGTCAAGCGTAGGCCAAAAGTTTCATCCGCCTTGAGCAAGTGACGGATATAGGCCCGGCTATAGTTACGGCAGGTGTAACAATCACAAACTGGATCCAGAGGACCAAAGTCCCTAGCGAAAGCAGCATTCTTGACCACTAGACGACCTTGACTGGTCATGCAGGTGCCATTTCTAGCAATCCGAGTTGGCAAGACACAATCGAACATATCAATCCCCCGAATAACGCCATCAATCAAACTATCGGGAGCACCGACCCCCATGAGGTAGCGAGGCTTATTCTCTGGTAGAAGCGGGGTGGTGAAGTCCAGAACCGCATTCATTTCCTCATGACTCTCACCGACAGCCAGGCCACCGATGGAATAGCCAGGAAAGTCCATGCTGACCAAGTCAGCAGCTGATTGACGACGGAGATCTTCATAGCCAGCTCCCTGAACAATACCAAAGAGCCCCTGGTCCTGGGGACGACGGTGGGCCTTGAGACCCCGTTCAGCCCAGCGACTGGTCCGTTCAATGGACTTTTTAACATAGTCATAAGGTTGATAGAACTGAGGACATTCATCGAAGGACATCATGATGTCGGAGCCCAGATTGTTCTGAATGGAGATAGCTTTCTCTGGCGAGAGGAACATCTTGGCACCATTGAGGTGGTTCTTAAAGGTTACTCCTTCTTCGGTGATATTGCGACTGTCGGCCAAGGAATAGACCTGGAAGCCCCCACTATCAGTCAGGATGGCCTGATCCCAATTCATGAACTTGTGAAGACCACCAGCCTCAGCTACTAGATCATCACCTGGTCGCAACCAGAGATGGTAGGTATTGGCTAAAATAATTCCAGAACCCATTTCCTTGAGTTCCTCGGGTGACTGGGTTTTAACGGTTGCCTGGGTTCCGACTGGCATAAACATGGGCGTTGAAAAGGTCCCGTGGGGGGTGATAATCTCACCCAGCCGGGCTCCTGTGTGTTTTTCTTTTTTAATCAGACGATACTTAATCGGAACATCCGTCATTGATTTTCTCCTCGTAAGCCCTCTTGTCAGGGCGATTTCAGCCCTACTATTCTATCAAAATCTGAAAAGGATGTCACTTGGCCAAGCTAAGAACTGGCTTGGGCATTCCTTATAAAGCTTTCTAACTTTTTGGATTTCAGTCATCTACTAACTCGTTTGGGAATATAGTTAGGTAAAATCAAGCTTATTATTTTCCGTACATACTCCCCTAATTTTTTTGCATCAAAAGAGGTTGGGCGAACCCAACCTCTTTAACATTCTTTCCTATTTCGTCTTTGAGGTCAACTATTCTAGTTGGCTTCGTGAGACTTTTCCTTAGATTTCAACCTTGGCAGCTAAAGTCTTAGCTGGCTGTTTACCAGTATTTTCTAGGGTAACAGACTTAACTTCAGCAGCATTGGTGAAGACAACGATGATAGATTTTTCCTTACCAGCCGCATCCAGGGCATCCAAGTCAACCACAGCTAGGAGGTCACCGGCTTCAACGCGTTGACCATCGGTCACCTTAGGTGAGAATGGAATGCCGTTGAGGCTAACGGTATCAATACCAATATGAACCAAGACTTCCAAACCTTCGTCAGTCAGGAGACCGTAAGCGTGTTTGGTAGGGAAGACGCTGGTCACAACACCAGCAACTGGTGAGTAAACATTGCCATCGCTTGGGTTGACAGCGAAACCATCTCCCATCATCTTACCAGAGAAGACAGGATCATTCACTTGGTCGATTGGGATAATTTCCCCATCAGCAACAGAGAGCACATTTTCTGTGATGCCCTTGAAGGTATTTTCAGGGGCAGCGACTTCTTCTTTCTTAGAGAAATCAACAACAGGGATACAAGCACCTGAGTCCAGCAGGTCTTGAATATCGGATTTCAGACCATCTGCCTTAGGACCGTAAACAGCTTGAACACCGTGGCCTTTGACAACCAGGCCAAGGGCACCAGCCTTCTTCCAGTCATTTTCGCCGCCAACCAGTTCGGCATCCTTAACGGTGACACGCAGACGGGTCATGCAGGCATCAACATCATCAATGTTGTCTTGACCACCAAGAAGGTTGATGATTTGTACGATTTGAGAGTCAACAGAGGTATTAGCATCGCCGTTGTTGGCATGGATAGCTTCGTCAACTTCTTCACTATCGTAGTTACCATTACGTCCAGCGGTAGCAAGATTCATCTTTTGAATCATGAAGTTGGCAATGAAGTAGGTAATTAAACCAAAGAGAATCGTTACCCAAACAAAGTTGATGACATCAATACCCAAACCAGCTCGAATAGCCATTGGGGTACGAGTCAAGAGTTCGATATTACCGAAGGAGTGAACACGCAGGTGAACAATATCAGCCATTGCGAAGGCACAACCTTGGATGATAGCGTAAACGACATAAAGTGGAACAGCTGCGAACATGAACATGTATTCAAGTGGTTCTGTAACCCCTGTTAGGAAGGTTGCAGCCGCTGCTGAGATGAACATTGATTTGTATTTTTTCTTCTTGTCAGGGTCAACATTACGGTACATAGCAACAGTCATACCCATCAAGATACCAGAAGAACCAATCATTTGACCAACCTTGAAACGAGCTGGAGTCCAGTGTTGCAAGGTGTATTGGTAAGTGTGATGGTATTTACTTGGGTCACCCGCTTTAAGGTGAATCAAGTCAGTTACCCAGGCTAACCAGAGTGGGTCTTGTCCCAACATAGCTTTACCGGCTTGGGCACCTGTTTGGATAAAGTAGGTACCACCAAGTTGGGTGTAGTTCATTGGGATGGTCAACATGTGGTGAAGACCAAATGGCAAGAGCAGACGTTCCAAGGTACCATAGAGGAATGGTGCCAGGATTGGTGCTGTATTTTGTGAGTTGGCCAACCATTGACCAAAGCCGTTAATAGCAGATTGAACCAGTGGCCAGAAGATAGCCATAATCAAACCAACAATCGTAGAACGCAAAATAACAACGAATGGTACGAAACGTTTACCATTAAAGAAGGTCAAGATATCTGGCAATTTACGGTAGTTATAGTATTTGTTGTAGGCAGTCGCACCAACGAAACCAGCGATAATACCAACGAATACCCCCATGTTAAGGGCTGGTTGGTTGAGGACATTGACAAAGTAGTCCGCAACCCGCATGGTTCCACCGAAAATATTGTGAACCACAGCCTTGCTGGTCGCATCGTTAACATCTGCTACTTGAACCCCGTAGAAGTTACCAGTAATCAGGTTAATCAAGATGAAGGAAATACCTGCGGCGAAAGCACCACCAGCTTTTTCCTTAGCCCAGCTACCACCGATAGCCAGGGCAAAGAGCAAGTGAAGGTTGTTCAGAAAGCCCCAACCAAGTTGGGCAATCAAGTTAGTGATTTGCACCCAAGTTGTGTTTGTAGGGGCAATCAAGGCAAGTGAGTTACCGATAGAAATCATCAAACCTGCAGCAGGCATGACAGCGATAACCACCATCAAACATTTCCCGAATTTTTGCCAAAATTCGAAGCTAGCTAAGCTTTTAAGGTTTTTCATTTAAAGCTACTCCTTTATATATAAGATACCAAGCCCGTAAGAGGCCAAGTAAAAATAGACAATCGATAGAAAATCCTGATTTTCTAGGAGATTGGTCTTTTTTACACAGCCTCTAGGGCGGGTTCAGTTACAAAATTTATTTTCCAAGCTTTCCGCCCGTATTCACTTAGATTAGAGCGACAGGGCCACTTCCAAGCCAAAGTGGTCAGAAACGACTTCCTGATTTTGGCCGTTGAAGATGACCCGACTGGATTTCACCGGAAGCTCACGGTTGACAAAGACATAGTCCAAACGTTTGTCTTGACTCTGGCCCTTCCAACCATCGATGGACTTACAAACCGTCACACCAGAATCCTTTTCCTGAGCCATCTGATAAGTATCTAGGAGGCCCTGATCCAAAATCGTCTGGTAGGCCTGAGGATTGCCTAGGGCATCTGTGTTGAAGTCACCCATGAAAATCTTGAGCCCCTCAAAATCAGTATGCCCCACTAATCGCTGCAGATTATCAACCTGACTTTCTGTTTGACTAGTCGGCAGATTCATGTGGCAGGAATAAACTTCCAGAGCCTGTCCTTGAACATCCACCTTGAGGCGGACAATCTTCCGAGAATCAATGGTGTGAATATCCTGACTCTTGGACGTGTAGAAGCCTTCAGATTCAAGGACTGGATAGCGACTCAAGAGAGCCAAACCCTCATCATAGATGTCATAGCCAATATGCGAGGTCGACCAATGATAAGAATAATCGTTCACCCCTCGCTGCTTGAGCAGTTCCAAGAGGACTTGTCCATAATTATCTTTTCTAATCTCTCCATCAACTATCGGAGCTGCAATCGTCTGATTGACCTCTTGCAGGGCAATGAGATCATAATCTTTGGCTGCGATGGTGTCCGCCAGATACTCAAGCTTCTGCTCTTGATGGTCTTCCATCCAAGCGTGAACATTCAAGCTTAGTAAATTCATCTCCAGTCTCCTTTCCAAAGTTAACCATTTCAAATTGAAATCGCTCTCTTTAGCATGCTTTAATTATACTGTAAACGTTTTCGAGTGTCAATAGGTTTTACGGAATTCTTTTCACTATTTTGGTTTTTTTCCGAAATCAAATAAAAACTCTTTAAAAAAAAGTATGGTCATGTTCATTTGAAATCAAAATTGATAGTTTTGATACTTTCGTTTAAAAGTGCGGACGCAAGCAAACTCCTGATGGAGTTTCATTGCTATTTTTTGAGCCTCGGTCTCAAAAAATCCGTTCTTAGCAACAACTGTGTTTGTTGCTAAGAATTCCACTTTGGCGAAAGTATCACGCTATCCCTGTATTATTATTTAAAAACTGGTGCTTTTTTGGCAAACTAAGACCACGCAAAATTTATAGGCTGAATGGTTTGAAATTCAAAGAAAGCTAGAAGCCTTGTCTACCACCAGCTTAGCTGGTGGTTTTCTTGTTTTTCCTTACAGGAAAAACCGGCTTGAAGTCATAAAAAAGCTAGAAGCTTAAACTTCTAGCTTGATTGATTCACTCCCCCGAGCTCTTATCGATGATTAGTGGCTGTGCCAGATGTCCTCATTGTACTGAGCGATGGTTCGGTCAGATGAGAAGAAGCCAGCCTTGGCAATGTTATTGATGACCTTGCGGTTCCAAGCCGCTTGGTCTTGGTAGTCCGTCAACATTTGTTCCTTGGTAGCAATGTAGTCCTTGAGGTCAATCAGGGTCATGAACCAGTCTTTAGCAATCAGTTCATTGTGTAGGCGACTGAGGCGTTCCTCATTACCAACAGCCTTGAGCTCAGGACTAACAATGAAGTCCACGGCTTCCTTGATGTCTTGGTCGCCATCATAGTGGTCCTTAGCAACATAGCCACCCTTGGCATAGAGGTCAATGATGGTGTCAGAATCCTTACCAAAGCTGTAGATATTGTCCTTACCAGCTAACTCGGCAATTTCGACATTAGCACCGTCCATGGTTCCCAAGGTCAGGGCACCATTGAGCATGAACTTCATGTTACCAGTTCCTGAAGCTTCCTTAGAAGCAAGGGAAATTTGCTCGGAAATATCGGTCGCTGGAATCAGGTGTTCCGCTACGGTGACATTGTAGTTTTCTACCAAGAAGACATTGAGATAAGGGCTAACCTCAGGGTCATTGTTAATCAACTCAGACAGGCTGAGGATGAGGTGGATAACATCCTGAGCAATGACATAGGCAGGCGCTGCCTTACCACCAAAGATAACTGTGATTTTCTTTTCTGGTAGCTTGCCACGCTTGATTTCCAGATACTTGTGAATAACATATAGGGCGTTCATTTGTTGACGCTTGTACTCGTGGAAACGTTTAATTTGGGTGTCAATGATCGAATTTTCATCCAAGTCAATGCCCTTGTTTTCCTTAAGGTAGCGTTTGAGGGCCAATTTATTGTTGAATTTAATCTCAGCCAAGCGTTTTTGGACAGCTGGGTCATCAGCGAAGGCCAAGAGTTTTTCCAACTTAGTGGCATCAGTCAGATAGCTGTCACCAATGATTTCCTTGAGGTAGGCTGCCAAATCTTGGTTAGCAAATTCCAACCAGCGACGGAAGGTAATCCCATTGGTTTTGTTGTTGAATTTCTCTGGGTAAAGCTCATAGAAATCCTTGAGCTCACTGTTCTTGAGGATTTCCGTGTGCAGGGCAGCCACCCCATTAACACTAGTTGAAAAATGGATGTCCATGTGGGCCATATGAACCCGCTTGTCTCCATCAATGATTTGCACAGCTGGGTTAGCATATTTCTCACGAATGAGGGCAGCCAATTTTTCGATGATGACAACCAAGTGAGGGACAACTTCATTGAGGTAGTCCAGAGGCCATTTTTCCAAGGCTTCGGCCAAAATGGTATGGTTGGTATAGCCCACCATCTTAGAAACCACAGCAACCGCTTCTTCAAAGTCGAAACCATGCTTTTCAGTCAAGAGACGGATAAGCTCAGGAATGACCATAGAAGGGTGGGTATCATTGATTTGCACATAGGCATAATCCGCCAAGTCATGGAGATTAGAACCACGTTCCAAGGCTTCATCAATCAAGAGTTGAGCGGCATTGGAAACCATGAAGTATTGTTGGTAAATCCGCAAAAGTTCCCCAGTCTTATCAGAATCATCTGGATAGAGGAAGAGGGTCAGGTTCTTTTGAATTTGGGTCTTGTCAAAGGTGATCCCATCTTTAATCAAACCGTAGTCCAAGCCGTCAATGTCAAAGAGATTGAGGTAGTTCTTGGTGTCTTTGTGGTAGCCGAGAACGTCAATCCGGTCTAGACGTGACTTGAGGGTGAAATCCTTGAAAGGCACGTCATAACTGATGTCGGTTGGTACCAGCCAAGAATCATCTTCGATCCAGTAGTTGGCCTCAGCTTCTTGTTGATTGTTGCGGAAGACTTGTTTGAAGAGACCACAGTGGTAGTTAAGGCCGACACCTTCCCCATTGATACCCAGAGTTGAGATGGAGTCAATAAAACATGAAGCCAAACGGCCCAGACCACCATTTCCTAGTGATGGTTCCAGTTCTTCATCTTCAATTTGGGCAATGTCCTTGCCAGCTGCTGCCAGTTCATCCTTGGTCGTCTTGTAGATACCTAGGTTAATCAGGTTGTTAGAGAGCAGTTTCCCAATCAAGAACTCTGCTGAAATGTAGTAAACCTTGCGTTTACCAGTATTTTTAGCAAGACCTTGAGCTTTTTCCTTAACGTAGTCCATGAGGCCCAAATAAATGGTCTTGTTGTCCAAATCTGCTAACTTAGTTCCTTTTTTATCTTCTATATACTGTGTAAAACTCATTTTCTTATCCTCTGTGATAGGTTTTCGTGATTGCTTTTAAAAATTCCTTCTTATCATCGGTCAATTGGTCAGCCGTCATCCGCCACTGCCAGTTGGTTCCAACGGTATTTGGCGTATTCATCCGACTGGAGGCTGGTAAATCTAGAACATCCTGCATGGTAGCGATGGCAACATCACTAACGGATGCATAGAGGGTTCTTAGTAAAGCCTGACTGACCGATTCACCTGCCGCACGATGGGTGTAGGTATCGGTGTAAGTTCTTGCTTCCTGACTCAAGCCTTGATACCAGCCCCGCACCACTTCATTATCATGGGTGCCTGTATAGGCCACCGAATGACTGGTGTAGAAGTGAGGTAGGTCTAGATTGAGTGGATCTGGTCCTTGGAGACCAAATTCCAAAATCTTCATACCAGGGAAGGCCGTATCCGCCAAGAGCTTTTCAGCCTTCTCATCAATATAACCAAGGTTTTCAGCGATAATTGGTAGGTCACCCAGAGCCTTTTTAATAGCTGCAAAGAGGTCATAGCCAGGGCCTGGCTGCCAGGTGCCATATTTAGCGGTATCATGGCTGGCATCAACCTGCCAAAAATCAGAGAAACCTTTGAAGTGGTCAATCCGAATGACATCGTAGAGCTTGAGGGCTTCTTGCATGCGGTAAATCCACCAAGCATAGCCAGACTTCTTGTGGGCCTTCCAATCGTAGATTGGGTTGCCCCAGTACTGACCTTCATCGCTGAATTCGTCGGCAGGGACACCTGCGACATAGAGTGGTTTGCGATTTTTATCGGCCTTAAAGAGCTGGGGCTGGGTCCACATTTCCACACTATCAGCAGAGACATAGATCGGCATGTCGCCAATGATTTCGATGCCTGCCTTATTGGCATAGGCCTTAAGGGCCCGCCATTGCTGGAAGAAGAAGAATTGGGTCACCTTGTGGTAGGCGATGACATCAACTAATTTCTTGCGAAGCTTCTCTAAAGTCGCCTTGTCACGCTGGATGGCTTTCTTATCGTCCCACTCTTGGAGGGCCTTGAGGTTGAAGTGTTCCTTGAAGGCCATGAAGTCTGCATAATTAGCCAACCAAGATTGGTTATCAGCTTCAAATTTGGCTAGGGCTGCTTGGGCATTTTTATCAAGTAAGAAAGCCTTGACTGCCTTTTCCAAGAGGGGGCGACGAACATCAAAGAGATGACCGTAATTAACACTAGCTGGGTTATCCCCAAAGTCAACCGCTTCAAGGTCTGCTGCCTTCAGCCAACCATCTTCTACCAAGAGATCCAAATCAATTAAATTTGTATTTCCTGCCACGGCCGAGAATGATTGGTAAGGTGAATCGCCATAGCTGGTCGTTGTTAGAGGCAGAATCTGCCAATAGGTCTGCTTGGTCTCGACCAAGAAATCCACAAAATCGAAGGCTGCCTGGCCAAAGGAGCCAATACCTCTGTCACCAGCCAAGGATGTGATGTGCATCAAGACACCACTCTTACGTTTTCCCATATAATGTCCTCCATTATTCTGAGCCAGCCTCCCAAGGCCAGGCTCAGTGAGTTTGCTTATCATTTTTACAGCCTTAATTATAGTGGAAACGATTTCCTTTGTCAATAGTTTTACGTAATTCTTTTTGGTTTTTTTATGAATGATACGTATAAAACTGGCTTAAAGTAAGAATTTATGGTAGAATTATCCTATAAAACTAAAGGAAAATACGATATGATGAGCAAGTATAAGCAGGTCTACGAGGACATCAAAAAGCAAATTGAGGAAGGCAAACTCCAAGCCAACCAAGAGTTGCCAACTGAAAATGAACTGATGGAGGTCTATGGTTACTCCAAGGATACCATCCGCAAGGCCCTCTCGCTTCTGGAGTTGGACGGCTATATCCAAAAGATGCGGGGGCGCAATTCTATTGTCATGGAGCATGGACGCACCAAAAATAACTACCTTTCCGAGATCAAGACTTCCAATGAGCTCAATCGAGATGAACACTTGGACATCAAGACCCAGCTTGACAATCTCTATATCATCCAGGGTGAGCAAGAAATTATGGACATTTTCAAGGTGGATGATAGTGTTGACTTCTACCGGGTTGGCCGCAGTCGGGTCATTGGTGGCGAGCGCATCGAATTCGAGCTCTCCTACTTTGATCGTCGAGTGGTACCCTACCTCAATAAGGAAATCGCTGAAAACTCTATCTATCAGTATCTAGAAAATCAATTGGGCTTGAAGATTACCCATTCCCGCCGTGAAATTTCCTTCCGCTATGCCACCCAGGAGGAAAAGGACAATATGGATTTGGGTAATTTCAATATGGTGGCTGTCGTCACTAGCCTAACCTACCTCTCCAATGGTCAACTCTTCCAATATGGCACCATCAGCTACCGCCCTGACAAGTTCACCTTTGTCACCATGGCTAAGCGGTAAGGAGAAAAGAAACTTGCGATAACTAAAAAATCCCCAGCTTCAAGGTGAGGATTTTTTGTGTACAGAACTAAAGAGACTGGACGGCGGTCAGGGCCTGTTCAAGACCCTCTAGACTATCCTGGCCTGTGCGCATATTATAGTAGCGACCGTCTTTTTCCAAAATCAGTGTTGGAAAGGATTGGACACCCAAGGCACGAGCCTTGATGAAATCTGGATGGTTGCTGGCATTAGTCTGGGCATGGACCAAGGCCTGGCTCAGTTGTTCCCCATCGTGTCCGTATTGGTTGACTAACTCGCGGTAAAGTTCAGGATTCCCTAGGTCTCTACCGTCCAGATAGAAGGCCTTCTGCAAGTCCTGAGCCAGAGGTAGCCACTTATCTTGAGGAAGTTGGTCTCGCAGGAGGGCATAGCCCAAGGCCGAATCCAGGGAACGGGGAACAAAGCTTCCCTCTTCCAAGAGTTTTTGGTAGGCCGGGCCAAATTCCACACCGTAAAGCTGGCTAATTTGCTGGTTGGCCTGATTCATTCCAGGAAAGGCAGCTAGGGGAGCTCCTTGATTAAAGAGACCGCCTGAAATGACTTCCAATTCTAATTCTGGATGCTTTTTAACAAAGGGGACCAGGAGACTGTCAAAACCATAACACCAGCACAGTAGGCATCCCAGATGTAGATTAATTTCATGATTTTCCTTTCAAGGGGCACTGCCCTCTCACTTCCTAAACAATTATTTACGAATGAGGCTGATGCGCTCTTGCATATGGTCCCCAGATTCCAAGACATCTACTAGAGCCCTGGCATAATCAGCATAGCTGATGACACTTTCATTTTGGTCATTGACAAAGAATTCTTCTCCACCAAGAAGATAGGCACCTGTCGCTGGAGCATCCGCTTGGAAATCAGCAGCCGGACTAATGAAGGTCCAGTTGACATCACTACGCTTGCGCAATTCGGCTAATTCATCTGCCTGAGCCTTAGCCAAAGGTCGGAAGGCTTCTGGAAAATCAGGGGTTTGCCAGAGTTGTAAGTCGTGGTCTGGTGTCATATAGAGGCTACCTGCCCCACCAACAATGATCAAACGGGTCTGACTGCCAGACAAAAGGTCTGCCAGGTGTTGGGAAGTCTTGGTATGAAGTGAGAGGGTTTCTGGGGTGAAAGCACCGAAACCATCGACCACAGCATCAAATCCAGCTAGGTCTTCCTTGGTCATGGCCATAATATCCTTTTGAATAAAGTTTTCTGCTTTGGAACGGTTTTGACTGCGGGAAAAGCCCACAATTTCGTGGCCACGCTTAAGGGCTTCTTCAATCACTAATTGGGAAACCTTCCCGTTTGCTGCGACAACTGCAATTTTCATATGATCCTCCTTGTCAGCTTGGAGATTATCTCCGCTGAACGTGTTACTATTTCTCTTACAGTTGTCATTTTAAAAGTTTTAGGTAGGACTGTCAATTTTTTTGTCTTAGCAGTAAGTGTCCATAAAATTAAGCACAGAAAAAAGCCCTTAGAAATCACGTCTAAGGACCTTCTTTAATTTTAAATATTAGCCCAAACGCTATCGAGGATATTGGTTTGGTCGCGGTCTGGTCCGACCGAGAAGGTTGAGATGCGGACACCAACTAGCTCACCAACTCGGCGAACATAATTGCGGGCAGCCTCTGGCAGTTCATCCAAGCTACGACAACCGGTGATGTCTTCTTGCCAGCCTGGCAGCTCTTCATAGATTGGCTTGCAGCGCTTGAGCTGTTCCAAGCTAGCTGGATAGTGGTCAATGCGTTTGCCATCTAAATCATAGGCGACACAAATTTTAATGGTTGGCAGGCCTGAGAGAACATCAATAGAATTGAGGGAGAGATTGGTAATCCCTGAAACCCGACGGCTGTGGCGCATGACTACCGAGTCAAACCAACCGACACGGCGGGGACGACCCGTTGTCGTTCCATACTCATGACCAACTTCACGGATACGATCCCCCGTCTCATCATTGAGTTCCGTTGGGAATGGTCCATCGCCAACCCGACTGGTATAGGCCTTGCAGACCCCGACAACCTTATTAATCTTACTTGGGCCGACGCCAGAACCGATTGTTACCCCACCAGCAACTGGATTGGAGGAGGTTACAAAAGGATAGGTTCCTTGGTCAATGTCCAACATAACCCCTTGGGCCCCTTCAAAGAGGACCCGCTTGCCGGCATCCAGAGCATCATTAAGGATGACCGAGGTATCGGTCACATAATCCTTGATGGCTTGGCCGTACTGATAGTATTCCTCAAAAATATCATCGAAGCTTAGGGGCTGACATTCGTACATCTTTTCAAAAAGGCGATTCTTTTCAGCCAGATTGGCCCTCAGGCGTTGGGCAAAGATGTCCTTGTCCAAGAGGTCAGCAATCCGAATGCCAACACGGGCCGCCTTGTCCATATAGGCAGGGCCGATACCCTTATTGGTCGTACCGATTTTATTGTCGCCCTTGGCTGCTTCTTGAAGCTGGTCCAATTTAATATGATAGGGGAGAATGACATGAGCCCGATCAGAAATTCGCAGGCTGTCGGTGGCCACGCCTTCCTTGTGCAGATAATCCAGCTCAGTCACCAAGGACTTAGGATTGATGACAACGCCATTACCAATCACAGAAATTTTCTCTGGGAAAAAGATACCTGAAGGAATCAGGTGGAGCTTGAACTTCTTACCATCAATAACGATGGTATGGCCAGCATTGTCACCACCCTGATAACGGGCAATCACTTCAGCATCTTGGCTCAAAAAGTCTGTAATTTTACCTTTACCTTCGTCTCCCCACTGGGTTCCAACGACTACTACTGATGTCATATCATTACTTTGGAAGGGCTGAAATAGCGCCCTTCCACCTTTCTAGAAAATAGACGATAGGACTCTCACCTATCAGCTTTCTACAACATCTTATTATAGGAAATTTCTGACTTTTTTTCAAGATTTGACCAATAAAATCGGCTAAAGATGAAGGAATGGTTTTATTCTGCTTCATTTTATAGGTAAATTCCGAACGTTTTTAAAATTCTAGTATTTTCTCTTTTATCATAAGGAAAAATTATGACCAATTTATAGCCAAAGTTTGAAAGTCAAGGTTTTTCGTTGTATAGTGGAGATAAGATTGACTTTTTTTCTGATAAGTCACTGCAAGTAAAGGAGATTTTATGACCGTCGACCAGCTCTTACAAGATAGCCCCACCAGCCTGCCAATTCTTCAGGGGACTTTTGGTCTCGAACACGAAAGTTTGCGGATTGATCGCCAGACTAACCGTTTATCCCAAAAACCCCATCCCGAAAAACTGGGCTCCCGCAATTTCCATCCTTATATCCAGACCGACTACAGCGAGCCTCAGATTGAACTGATTACGCCTATTGCTAGTTCAACCAAAGAAGCCCGACGTTTTCTAACTGGGATTGCCGATGTTGCCGGTCGTAGCTTAAACAAGGAGGACTACCTTTGGCCCCTGTCCATGCCACCCCAGGTCTCAGAAGAAGAGATTGTCATTGCCCAACTGGAGGACGACTTCGAGCGTCGCTATCGTCAGCATCTGGCTAAGGTCTATGGCAAGCGCCTGCAGACCATCTCAGGCATCCATTATAATTTTGGTCTGGGAGAGGAGCTACTGACCCAGCTCTTCCAGCAAAGTGACTATGAAGACTTAGCTGCCTTTAAAAATGACCTCTATCTTAAGTTAGCCCAAAACTTTATCAAATACCGCTGGCTTCTAACCTACCTCTACGGGGCTACTCCTCTTGCTGAAAAAGGATTTTTTGACCAAGAATTGGACGGTCCCCTTCGCTCTATTCGCAACAGCTCTCTAGGCTATGTCAATCATGATTCTGTCAAAGTGTCCTACAGCAGCTTGGAGCAGTACATCACCGATATTGAGGCCTGTGTGGCCGATGGTCGTCTCATTGCCGAAAAAGAATTCTACTCCCCAGTTCGCCTGCGGGGAGCTAAACGGAGTCGGGATTATCTTAGCCAAGGCATCACCTACTTAGAATTTCGTTGCTTTGACATTGACCCCTTTGACCAACAGGGCATCGCCCAGGAGACCTTGGACACGGTTCACCTTCTGGCCCTTGCTCTGCTCTGGTTGGATGATCCCCAAGTCGTTAACCAAGAGTTGCAAAGTGCTGAGGAACTTAATGAGCAAGTTGCTAGAGCCCATCCTTTGGCTAAACTACCAGGGGAGGCCGATAGTTCATCAATCATCTCAGCTATGCGAGAGCTGATTAGGCACTTCCAAGTCCCTAGCTACTATAGTCAGTTGGTTGATAAGCTGGAGAAACAGCTGGCTGACCCCAGCTTGACTATTGGTGGGCGTCTAATCAAGGAAATCAAGGATGGATCGCTGGAAGTCTTTGGCCATCAGCAGGGAAAAGCCTTTAGTGACTTGGCCTGGCAGGCTTCTTATGCCCTCAAGGGCTTTGAAGGCATGGAGCTCTCGACCCAGCTGATTATGTTTGATGTCATCCAAAAGGGCATCAACTTGGAAATCTTAGATGAGTCCGACCAATTCTTGAAGCTCTCGGTGGGTGACCATATCGAATATGTCAAAGATGGTAATATGACAGCCAAGGATAATTTTATCGTTCCCCTGGCTATGGAAAATAAAACCGTCACCAAGAAAATCTTGCAAAAGGCCGGCTTCCCTGTCCCTGCAGGGGCTGAATTTAACCAGCTGGAAGAAGCCCTGAGCGCCTACCCTAACTTTGCCACCAAGGCCATTGTCATCAAACCCAAGTCCACTAATTTTGGACTAGGTATTTCCATTTTCAAGGAAGGGGCCAGTCGGGTAGACTACCAAAAGGCTCTGGAGCTGGCCTTTGCTGAGGATGAGAGTGTTTTGATTGAGGAATTTATCCCAGGGACTGAGTATCGTTTCTTCGTCCTGGATGGCGAGACCCTGGGAGTGGTCGAGCGTCAGGCGGCTAATGTTGTTGGCGATGGCAAGTCTACCATTTCCCAACTGGTTGCGCAAAAAAATGCCAGCCCTCTGCGAGGAACTGGCCACCGCTCTCCCCTAGAAAAAATTCAGTTAGGAGAGATTGAACGACTGATGCTGGACCAGCAGGGCTACGGTTTAGACTCTATTCCTGACAAGGATGTTCGTGTCAATCTGAGAGAAAATTCCAATATCTCAACTGGTGGAGATTCCATTGACATGACCGAAGAGATGCACCCTTCTTACTTGGAACTGGCGGCTCAGATGACCAAGGCCATGGGAGCCTGGGTCTGCGGGGTGGACTTAATTATCCCAGACTACAGCCTGCCTTACACTAAGGAGGCTAGGAATGCCACCTGTATTGAGCTCAACTTTAACCCCCTCATGTATATGCACACCTATTGTGCCAAGGGACCTGGTCAAGTCATCACCACCAAGGTCGTTGAAAAGCTCTTTCCAGAAGTAAACTAAAAGACAAAAGGCCCATTAGCCAATTGAACCGCTAATGAGCCTTTTCGTATGCTTCATTGGGATTAAAAATTTACTTTTTTAGCCCAATCGTCCAGAGTATGCACTTAAGCAATAAAATCTTTAATATCTTCAGGATCTAAGGAAGAATCGCAGACTACCTTGACGGAACCGTTTTGAGCGACTAGGAGGCCTGGGACGGTTGCGATACCGTAGCGCTTACGCAAGGCATTGATGTCATCGATCTGGCTCATATCCTCGCTGTGAAGATAGGCAACCTTAGCTCCTGTATCTTCAACAACTTGGGCCAACTTAGGCGCAAAACGACGGCAGAAAGGGCAGGTTGGCCGACCGACAAAGAGAATGAATTTTTCCTTAGAATCAATCCGCTCTCTAGCCTCTTGAGCAGTAATTTCTTCAAAGGCTTGGACAGCTTCAGCAAAATTTGACATGGCAGTACCTCACTTTTACTTTTTTACTATCATAGACCAATTGGAGGAAGGATGCAAATTTTGGGGAGGAAAGTCTACTTAAGCAGGAGCTCCAAAAATGAATTGGACAGATTGCTTGTTTCTGTCCAAAGCCCAATTCAATCATTTACCATCGAATTTTAAGAGGACTATAATGGAGCTATCATGATTAGGAGGTTATTGCTCTCATGATGGATAATTTAATTGTAAAACAACTCATAAAAAACTCGTTTGATATTCCCTTGCAGGTCACCTACCCCAACGGTAAGACTGAGGTTTATAACGGCGACAATCCCCGGGTTAAAATAAAATTTAATAAGAAGATTTCTGTCGCTGACCTTTCCAAAAATGCTTCCATTGTTTTAGGAGAAGCGGTCATGGATGGTGATATCGAAATTGAAGGTTCGATTCAAGAGCTGATTGTCTCGGCCTATCGGGCTTCTGATAGTTTTCTTAAAAACAGTAAGTTTACCCGCTTCTTGCCCAAGCAATCCCACACTAAGGAGGACAGTAAGTCAGATGTTCAAAGCCACTACGATATTGGTAATGACTTCTACCGCCTTTGGTTGGATAAGACAGCAACCTATTCTTGTGCCTACTTTGAGCACGATGATGACAGCCTTGAAGAGGCGCAGAACAATAAGATTCACCACATCATCAAGAAACTCAATCCTCAGCCTGGAAAGACTCTCTTAGATATTGGTTGCGGTTGGGGGACCCTCATGCTGACGGCCTGTGAGGAATACGGATTGAATGTTGCGGGAATTACCCTCAGTGAAGAACAGGCCAACTTCGTGAACCAAAAGATTAAGGAAAAAGGCTTGAAAGGTCGGGCCAAGGTTATTCTTAAGGATTACCGCGATATTAAAGAGGGTCCCTACGACTACATCACTAGTGTCGGTATGTTTGAGCATGTGGGGAAAGAAAATCTGGGCCAATATTTTGAAACCGTCTTTAACTACCTCAAGGATGATGGCCTTGCCCTGATTCACGGGATTTCTGGTCAAGCGGGAGGCAATCACGGCAATGGCTATAATGGTTGGATTAATAAGTATATCTTCCCTGGTGGCTATATCCCCCGTCTAACTGAAAATTTAGACTACATTTCTGATGCTGGTCTGCAAGTTGCTGATATAGAGTTTCTACGGCGCCACTATCAAAAGACCCTGGAAATCTGGACGGAAAACTTCCACAAGGCCTTGCCTGAAGTCCGTAAACTCCATGACGAACGCTTCATTCGTATGTGGGACCTCTACCTGCAAGCCTGTGCTGGCTCCTTTGAAGCGGGTAATATTGATGTGGTTCAATACCTTCTTTCCAAAGGTGAAACTAAGTCAACCATGCCCATGACCAGAAACTATATGTACAAATAGACCATAAAAAATGAGCCTAGGATTGAATCCTAAGCTCGTTTTTATTCTGAATTTTTGGGGTTCCTACCTTGTGTCTCATCGACGTAGCGACCAGACCCAAATTTTCTACAGAAGTTTTCGTAGTCACTCTAAAAAGAAATTATAGAGTGACTTTGTCCGTGATATCTTAGTTGATTAAGCGTGTTAATGCTAAGGGAATCTGCTCAATTGCGATGTTAATATTGGTTGGTCGATGATACCAACCAATATTAGGGCACCTCTAAAAACCCCAAACTTTTAAATTAAAGTGTTGATTTAGCAACAATTGTAACGACAAAATCGCAATTTTATTGAGTATTTAGAGGTGCCCATTAACTAGTAAGTGAACTAGAAATTTTCCATAGAAAATTTCGTAGTTGAACAAGTGCTTTAGCACTTAGTGAAACTGTTCAATTGAACACGCCTACACTTCTTTGAAAATAGATAATTCTTCCTAGGCGCTTCGTCGCCTTCGTCAGAATTCCTAATTTTCTTTGAAGTGCTTAACGGCTTTGTATCTTAGTTGATCTCTGCAATTTGATAGAGTTCGACTTCGGCTGCGGTTTCGGAGCCGAACATGTTGATCATGATTTTGACCTTGTTATTTTCGATTTCGATAACGCGGCCTTCTTGTCCCATAAAGGCACCATCAATGATTTGCACCACATCGCCGACCTTGATATTGGTATCAAAGACTTCGACCGTTTGTCCCATTGAAACTAGGATTTGACGAATTTCTTCTTCCAAGAGTGGGGTTGGTTTGGAACGATTTCCGTGAGATCCTACGAAACCAGTAACATTAGGGGTATTCCGAACGACAAACCAAGCATCATCGGTCATGACCATTTCAACCAAAACATAACCTGGGAAGCGATTTTCTTCCACTTCCTTAGTTTTACCATTCTTCTCCACATTAACCGTTTGGGTTGGAATTTCCACCCGTAGAATATTTTCAGTCATATTATAGGTCTGAGCCCGTTGGAGGAGGTTCTCCTTAACCTTGTTTTCATAACCTGAATAAGTTTGCAAAACAAACCAGCCCTTATCAAATGAATCTAACATCTTACTACCTGCTTTCGTTTTTTAGTTTTAAACGCATATAAAAAAGCCTTCCTTGGGCTTTGCTTCCCCACTATTATAGCACATTTCTCCTACTTGAAAAGAATTTTCCCCTAATTTTTAAAATTTATTAAAAAGTGATATACTAATGCTATCTAACTCTTTTTAGGAGAAAATTTAATTGAGGAGACCATTGTTATGATGAATGAAAAAGAATGGATAGAGTTTTTTGAGCTGACGCAAGGACGTCAACCTTCACAGGAGGACTATCAAAAAGCACTCGCAGCTGGTGAATTTAAACCTAGTCCTAATCCTGTGAATCAAGCTCAGGTCCAGGAAGGGCCCAAACCAGTTGCTCAGGAAATTGCCCCTAGCCAAGCACCTCGAGCACCAGGTTCAAGCTCTAGCCAGGTCCAAGCTTCGGTTCCTGGTCAAGCACCAACTTCGGCTCCCGGTCAGGTCGCAGCTGGCAATCCAGTTCCTAGTGCGAGGCCAGTTGCACCTAGCGCTCCAAATGCTGGTGTGCCTAACCCCGCTCCCGCTAGCCCTTCACTTCAAAATCAGGCTTCACTAACAGGGGTAGTTGTCCCTCAAGCTAAAAAGCCGTCGGCCTTCAAAAAAATGGGGCAAGCCTTTAAAAAGAAAGATGGCAAGAAGGGACTACCTCTCTGGCTCAATATTGGTATCATGGTGGTCATCGCCTTGGCTTTCTTGGGCTTTGGCTTCTGGGGTCACCATTCTCAAAAGCAAGTGGTCAGCAAGCTAGCTGATGGGGACTGGGAACTAAAAGAATCCGCCTACTATAAAGATGGGGACTGGGAGCCTTACTTTAACAATGGCAAATTTAAGTATGACAAGGATACCCGTTCTGATAGCGAAAACAGCCAAATTAGTTTTAACTACTACCTCTCAAATAAGGACGGAAATTTTGTTCTCTACAATTACTTCGAAGGGGGAAGCCAGGCTGTATCCTTCTCTTCCTACGAACATCCTACTAGAACCCTGACCGTTAACAAGCAAAAACATACGGCATCGCATCGAACCGACGATGACTATGCCTACATGTATTCACCTGCCAAGCCTGAAAAATCAGAAAACTTAGATAGCTACAAGGTGAGATACTTTAGAGACGGTGATGAGTTGACCTTCGTTTACTACGATGGTTCTGAACCATACTACAAAGAAACTTATCGCTCTATGTCTAAATCCAAAGCAAAAAATATTCGCTCCAAGGTGCAAAAGAATTACAAGGACCTAGAAGACTATGCCAAAGACCCCTATGGTGATGATTCTGATGATAGTAAGTCAGGAACTAATGGTTTCCAAGTTGGATAAAAGACAAGATTCCTTAAGACCAAAGTCTCAGGGAATTTTTCTTAAAATCGCAATAGCTTGATGGATTAAGCGTCTGGCTAGCTAAAAAACTTTACTCTCACCTAACACCTGCAAGTCTTTTTAATTAGCCTGTAACATTATAAAAATAGAGGGCTTAGAGCCAGCCATTCTAGAATTTATCCGAGGGCTTTGGGCTTTAATAGTTAGGAGAACTAGCCCTCCCCACCAGAAAGGAGATTTACCTATGTTGACTATGGCCTATATCGGCAACGGCAAAAGCACCAATCGTTATCATCTGCCCTTTGTGAGAAAACTAGCAGACAAGATTCGAGTAAAAATGATTTATCAACGCTCTCAGTCTAGCTGGCCAGAATTGGAGGGCATTCACTACACCCACCGTCTGGAGGACATCCTTACGGACACAGAAATTAGTCTGGTGGCCATCTGCACGCCCCAGTCTGCCCATTACGACCTAGCCAAGGTCTGCCTAGAGGCCGGCAAAAATGTCCTCGTTGAAAAACCTTTTACGGACACACTATCACAGGCTCAAGAACTCTTTGATTTGGCCAAGACCAAGGGGTTAATCATCCAAGCTTATCAAAATCGGCGCTTTGACTCGGACTTCTTGACGGTGCAAAAGGTCCTAGCTAGTGGTCGATTAGGGGACCTGCTAGAGATGGAAATGCATTTTGACTACTTTCGGCCCCAGGTTCCCCAGGCTAGTCAGTCCTTCAAACCAGAAGAAAGCTTTCTCTACACCCATGCCTGCCACACCCTTGACCAGGTAGTTTCCCTCTTTGGACAACCCGACAAGGTTCATTATGATGTGCGCCAGCTTTTGGGAGCCAATCGGATGAATGATTATTTCGACCTTGATCTTTATTACGGGATTTGCAAGGTATCGGTCAAATCCAGCTACTTTAGGCTAGAGTCCCGTCCTAGTTTTGCCCTCTATGGTAAGCAGGGGACCTTTATCAAGGCCAAGAAGGACCGACAGGAAGAGGACCTCAAACATTTTTATCTTCCAGACCATGCGGACTTCGGCCTAGACCGACCAGAGGATTATGGAGTTTTAACCTATCTGGACCAAGAAGGACAGTACCACCAAGAAAAAGTGGTCTCCCAGGTCGGTGATTATAGTCTCTACTATCAGGCTCTCTATGAGACCTTGGCAGAAGGAGCCCCTAAATTGGTCAAGGACCATGAGACCTTGCTGGTTATGGAAATGCTGGAAGAAGGGCTCAAGACCCTTACTGATAAGGACAAATAGTCTTCAAAAATCAAAACTATCCCACGGATAAAGTCACTCTATGGTTTTTCATTAGAGTGACTACGAAAACTACGATTGTAGTTTTCTATATCCCTGACTAACTTCATAAAAACTGTAATATTGACAGTTTTTACTCCATGTCGCATCGTTACTCACTTTGCTGTTCTTGATGAGAAGAATGAAGCTTGCCACATTCTCGGGTTCAAGTGGTCTGGTAGACCTTTGGGCTTGGTTTCTTACCTGGGCTAGATTGATTTTTATCAAGTCAAATCAGCTCCTCTCTCACAAATTCTATTCTAGTAAAAAAGCTTAGCAAGTCGACTTGCTAGGCTTTTCTCATGCTATTTAAATGGTAGGTTGACATTTTGTAGGAGGTAATTAACTCCTAGGCGCAGGGCCCAGTCAAAGACGAAGATGATTACCGTAAAGAATAGAGTATATTCCAAGATGGCAAAGAAATCTTTCCAACGTTGTCTGGGTGTAGGCCAATTGGTCTGTTCTAGGATTTGAAAAATTCCAGCTAAAAATTTCACGATTCTCTCTCTTTCTGCTAGACGGCTAGCGGGTTTCCTTGTGCAGGGTATATTTCTTACAGTATTTACAATATTTATTGACTTCCAAGCGTGTCGGTTTTGGTGTGGCCCCCACGCTAATCGAATAGTTACGTGAGCCACATTCCGAGCAGGCCAGGCTAGCTTTCTTTTGTGCCATAGCTGCCTCCCTTTTAATCTCAACTATTTTACCATGAATTAAGCCGGCAGGCAAGTTGGGGACTTCTCCTGATACAAGAAATGAAATCCCCCACTATTTTTTTGCAGTTAGGTTCAAGTTCTACTATGATTTTTCTGTCTTCGGCCGTTCCACTACCATTTTGAGCTAAAAAAGCTAGGATAGAGAAAATTCCCAAGTCCCGGCTTTCCTTATGTGATGTATTTAGCCGAACAGTAGGCAAGCTTATTTTTAGGTAAGTCTTATGGAATCCTTCCTAATCAAAGTGCTCACTCGAACCAACCCTTGATGGTATCCCAGGCTTCCTTGGCCTTGTCCAGTATTCCTGAATCATCCACAGCCTTATCAACCTTCTTCTTGGCATCATCAGCGGCATCCTGAATCTTATCAATGATGCCCTTGGATTCGTCAGAATTACTGTTGCTATCCTCATTATTGGCATCGTAGGTCAGATTTTGGCCATCGGAAGCATAGGCATTCTTCTGGGTAAATTCTGTTCCCTTGGTGTAGGGGAGAATGTAGCTGGCCGTCTGACTAAAGACATTGTCCGAAGCCCCGTAATTATCAATGATGTAGTGATTTTCATCGGTGTGCTCAAAGCCCATCCACTGAGCAATGACCACATCAGGGGTGTAACCAATAACCCACTCATCACCGATTAAATCTTCATTAAAGCTGGTTTCGGTGGTTCCTGTCTTACCGGCCATGGTATAGCCATAGGCATTGGCGCTGACAGCTGTCCCGTTGGAGAAGGTTCCCAGCATCATGCTGGTCATCTTATCGCTGACCGACTTGCTGATGACACGAGAGGAAGCCTTTTTGTACTCTGCCACAGGTTTTCCTGAGGCCGTTTCAATTTTGGTAATGAGGTGTGCTTCATTCATGACCCCACCATTAGCAAAGGTAGAATAGGCTTGGGCCATTTCCAGAGGGTTGGTGGTGACACTACCTCCCAAGGCAACACCAAGATTCTTAGGTACCTTATCCATGTTTAGACCAAATTTCTTACCATAATCAAAGGCCGTGTCCACGCCCATTTCATGGAGGAGATAGACGGCCGGAATATTATAAGAATTGGCCAGAGCCTGATACATAGGGACCTTTTCAGATTCTATGCCTCCATAGTTGGAAGGAGCATAACCATCGTAGTCTTGGACCGTATTTGGTAGGTCTTCATCAATATCATAGCCTTCGGTTACAGCTGGTGAATAGACCACTAGGGGTTTAATGGTCGAACCTGGACTGCGAGAAGACTGGGTCGCATAGTTATAGGAACGAAAGGTCGGATTGTCCGTTGAATTGAGACGACCAACCAGACTACGAACGCCACCAGTTGAAGGATCAATGGCCACGCTGGCCGACTGGGCTGAGCTCCCATCGGTCGGTGAAGTCGGAAAGAGGGAGGTATTGGCATAGACCGTCTGCATGCCCTCTTGGTAGTTTGGATCTAATTCGGTATAGATCTTATAGCCATTGTTGAGAATGTCTTTCTCTGAAATCCCATATTTATTGATAGCCTCGTTGACGACCGCATCAAAATAAGAGGGATAATTATACTTCTCATCCTTACCAGTATAGGTATCCTGGAGACGGCTGGCCATGTCAACCGCCTTGAAAGATCTGGCATCCGCCTCCTTGAGGTAGCCTGCATTGACCATATTCTGGAGGACTGTATTACGACGGTTGGTCGCATTTTCTGTTGAGTAGAGAGGATTATAGATACCAGGTCCCTTGAGCATACCAGCCAAGGTTGCTGCCTCATCGGTAGTCAAATTGGCTGCCGAGGTTCCAAAGTATTTCTGACTGGCATCTTCGACCCCCCAGACCCCATTGCCAAAGTAGGCATTATTGAGGTACATAGTCAGAATTTGATTCTTGGAATATTTTTTATTGAGTTCAACGGCCAGGAAAAACTCCTTGGCCTTCCGCGTGACCGTCTGCTCCTGACTGAGGTAGGCATTTCTGGCCAACTGCTGGGTGATGGTCGATCCCCCACCAAAATGACCAGCGGTCAAAATGGCTAGGAAGAAACGCTTATAGTTAATCCCGTGATTTTTGTAGAAGGTACGGTCTTCTGTGGCAATAACCGCATGCTCCAAATCATCGGAAATCTGGTCTAACTCAACATAGGTTCCCTTGTTGCCCATGAGGGTGCCAGCTTCCTTGCCCTTACGGTCATAGATAACCGTTGAGGACTTGAGGGCATCCTGGAGATCTGAGACATTGGTCGTCTTGGCCAAATAAAAGAGGTAGGCCGCTGTAAAGAGGACAAAACCGGCAAGCGCAATGGCTAGAATCCGACCAATATTGTAACGTCGCCAAAGGCGACGAATCCAAGACTGTTTATCGGGAATGATAATCTTGAGGAAGGCCAGCTTGGGGTATTTTTCAACCAACTTATCCAAATGGCTCTGATGATGTGGCCCGTGACTGCGGTGATAGGCAGACTCACGTACTGGAACCGACTCCAACTTCTGGGTCAGGGACAGCTCATCACTATCAGCAGAAGCCCTCTCAGGAGGCCTTGGCTGCTTCGTTTTTTTAGGTGAGCGTAAAAGCTTGTTGCCAAGCTTCTTAGCCCCTTCTTTGATCATTTCTAAAAACTTCATAGCCTTATTATAGCAAGTTTCTTTCAAAAACCTAGAGAGAAACCCTGAATTGTGCTAAAATCGAAGGCATGGACTTTCACATTCAACTGCCCCCTTCCTTTCCCACAAGTACGGTCAAGGACCTGCTGGAAAAACACTGGTTGGTGCCCAGAAAAATCCGCCATTTTCTAAGAACCAAGAAGCATCTCTTAGTCAACAATCAAGCCATCAACTGGCAAAGTCAGGTGAGGGCGGGTGACCTTATTCAGCTGATTTTCGATGACGAGAACTATCCTAAAAAGAAGATTCTCCTGGGCCAGGCTAATTTAGTGGACTGCCTCTATGAGGACCAGCACCTCATCATCGTCAATAAGCCTGAGGGCATGAAGACCCACGCCAATCAGCCTGATGAAATCGCCCTGCTCAACCATGTCTCAGCCTATGTGGGCGACACCTGCTACGTGGTTCATCGGCTGGATAAGGAGACTAGTGGTCTAGTTCTCTTTGCCAAAAATCCCTTTGTCCTCCCCATTCTCAACCGACTATTGGAAGATAAGCAGATTTCTCGGCAATACTGGGCCCTGGCTCAAGGAAGATTGGCCCAAAAAGTCATCACCTACCGCGATAAGATTGGTCGCGACCGCCATGACCGCAGGAAGCGACTGGTGACCAACAAGGGGCAAGAAGCCATCACCCATATCCGTAGGCTAAAAGAATTTAACGGATCCAAGGGTCCCTGCACGCTAGTCGACTGCCAACTGGAGACTGGTCGCACCCACCAAATTCGCGTTCATCTGGCTCACCACGGCCATGCCATTATCGGCGACCCCCTCTATAGCAAAATTCCTGCCAAGCGACTCATGCTCCACGCCCATAAACTCAGCTTCGTCCATCCCTTTACCAGAGAAGAAATCACCATCCAGGCTCAGTCCGCCAGCTTCGAAAAAAAATTAGGAAACTGGCAGTGACAGCCTTCAGAAATCGGCCTGGCTATCATGAGTATTTCCAGCTTGCACGGTATAACCTAATACCCAACCATACTTATCACAACCCGCTTGGATATTGTAGGCAAAAACCTCCTTATGGTCACCTTTATGAAACCAACCACTCTCTGAATCAGTTTTCGACACTTTCTTATTTTGGAGCTTTTTCCCATGCTTTTTCCTGTCTTGGTCAATTTCCTTATCTAATTGTTCTGACATGAATTTAGCTTGGACAGCCACCTCTGGGTTAACATACTTGTGGCTGTTAGCCGCTGCCTTGATAGGAGTGCCGTCTATGAAGATTTCGCTCGTATCAATAAGGCCTTGATCTAGACAGGCTTGAAGGATAGGAGCAAAAATTTCTTCGATAAGCCCAACTGGCGCAAAACGACGGGAATAGTTCTTGCCATAAGTCGTGAAGTGAGGGACTTTATCATCCAAACCTAATCCCAAAAACCAGCGATAAGCGATATTAACGTCAATTTCTTTGATGGTTTGACGCATAGAACGGATACCAAATAGGGTCTGGATGAGAGGAATTTTGACCAATAAAACGGGATCTAAACTAGGACGTCCTGTTTCTTGACTATAGGTCGTCTCGACTTTGTCA
Source organism: Streptococcus downei MFe28 (assembly GCF_900459175.1). Lineage (NCBI taxonomy): Bacteria > Bacillati > Bacillota > Bacilli > Lactobacillales > Streptococcaceae > Streptococcus > Streptococcus downei. The sequence goes on from NZ_UHFA01000002.1 coordinate 155,431, forward strand.
TAGATAAAAGAGAAATCAATTGTTTCATCAATTTGACGCAGTAAATGATCCTCAGGAACAAGTTCATCTAGAGACAGCAAGGTCTATTCACCACCTTTGTAGTTGGGGGTTTCTTTGTGAAACATAGAGACAACCTCCGATTATTCTTACATCTATTATAAAACTTTGATAGCTAAAAAAGACATTAGAAAATCAATTTCTAACGACTTTGTCTTCAGTCTGAGGCACACTCGTGCTTGCCGTTAAATTTCAAAAGTTTTTAACTTTTAGAAATTTTTTTCTTACGACACAAAAAGGACAAAGTCGACCTTACTTTGTCCTTTGAGTTAGTATAGAATATAGCTAGTGCGCTATAGCGACTAGCGTAGGCTTTCAGCTAGCTCTGCTAGCTAGAAAGGCTTTATATTCTTACATCATCCCACCCATCATGCTAGGATCCATGGCTGGAGCTGCGGGTGCTTTTTCTTCTGGATGGTCGGCAACGACGGCTTCGGTTGTCAAAATCAAGCTGGCAACAGAGGCGGCATTTTGCAGGGCTGAACGGCTGACCTTAACGGGGTCAATGATCCCAGCTTCAACCATGTCTACCCAGCTACCGTCAGCAGCGTTAAACCCTGTGCCTGCTTGGCTGGCTTTGAGTTTTTCAATGATAACTGAACCTTCATAACCAGCATTGCGAGCGATTTGGCGAACAGGTTCTTCCAAAGCACGAAGGACGATGTTGCGACCGGTTGCTTGGTCACCATCCAAGTCAAGGGCAGCAACCTTTTCAATGACATTAACCAGAGCGGTACCACCACCGGCAACGATACCTTCTTCAACAGCGGCACGAGTCGCATTGAGGGCATCTTCAATACGGAGTTTCATTTCCTTGAGTTCGGTTTCGGTTGCAGCACCTACCTTGATGACAGCAACACCACCAGACAATTTAGCTAGGCGTTCTTGCAATTTTTCACGGTCAAATTCTGATGTGGTGCTTTCCAATTGCGACTTGATGACAGCGACACGTTCAGCGATGGTATCAGCTGACCCAGCACCTTCAACGATAACGGTTGAATCTTTATCAATAGTAATCTTAGCAGCTTGACCGAGGGAAGCAATTGTCGCATCTTTCAATTCCAAACCAAGATCTTCGGTAATCACGGTACCACCAGTTAGAATAGCAATATCTTCCAACATAGCCTTGCGACGGTCACCAAAGCCAGGAGCCTTGACGGCTACGACATTGAAGGTACCACGAATCTTGTTGAGAACAAGGGTTGGAAGGGCTTCACCAGCAACGTCATCAGCAATAATCAAGAGTGGACGGCTGGTCTTAAGCACTTCTTCCAAGAGAGGGAGGACATCTTGAATATTAGAAATCTTCTTATCTGTAATCAAGATGTAAGGATTGTCTAGGTCTGCGACCATCTTTTCATTGTCGGTCACCATGTATTGAGAAAGGTAGCCACGGTCGAATTGCATCCCTTCGACAACATCCAATTCAGTTGCCATACCACGGGATTCTTCGATAGTAATAACCCCATCATTACCAACCTTTTCCATGGCTTCAGAGATGTATTCACCGACCTTTTCGGAGCGAGAAGATACGGCAGCGACCTGAGCAATGGCTTCCTTATTAGCAACGGGTTGAGCGATAGCCTTGAGTTCATCAACAGCTGTTGAAACTGCTCTTTCGATTCCCCGACGGATGCCGATTGGGTTGGCACCGGCTGTGACATTCTTCAAACCTTCGCGGACAATGGCTTGGGTCAAGACGGTTGCGGTTGTGGTACCGTCACCAGCGATATCATTGGTTTTAGAAGCAACTTCTGAAACCAGTTTGGCTCCCATATTTTCAAAGTGGTCTTCCAATTCGATTTCCTTGGCGATAGTGACCCCATCGTTGGTAATCAATGGAGAGCCAAAGGATTTTTCCAAAACAACATTACGACCTTTAGGGCCAAGCGTTACCTTGACCGTATCTGCTAAAACATCAACCCCACGCACCATGGCAGAGCGGGCATCTGCTGAGAATTTAATATCTTTTGCCATTTATCTATACCTATCTTTCTTATCTATTGTAATTTTACTTAGCTTGTCAAAGTGGCCAGAAGCTCAGTTCGAGCCTTTATCTCTTGACCCAAAAGCAAGCTAAGGAAAGTTCCCTTCGAGCAAGCCTAACCAAATCAGCTGAGCTAAAAATTTCTCGTCAGCCAGCAAGAGAGGGCTGGCTTTTTTTTATTAGAGACTTTGCGGCCTTATACTCTTTGAAAATCAAAATTTACTGTCGTTAACTCACCTTGCCGTACTCCAGTACTGTCTTCGGTTCGTTGCCTCGGTTAATTTTGATTTTCATTGAGTATTAGCCAAGAATCGCTAAAATATCAGCTTCACGGACGATAGAAACTTTATCGTTTCCATCTTTGACATCCAGACCTGCGCCATTTTCGATCAGAACCTTGTCCCCTTGAGCTACGCTTGGGGCAATCAAATCCCCATGCAGGGTCCTTGAACCAGGGCCAACGGCCAAAACAGTCGCCGTTTTAGTAGCTTCGTGGGAAGCACCCGCCAAAACGAAACCGCTAGCTGTGGTCTCTTCTACTTCTTCAAATTTTACAACAATCCGATCACCTAATGGTTTTAACATTGTCTTACCTCCAAAAGATTTTTTAGCGCTCTAATCGTCCGAGTGCTAACTACAGTTACTATTCTATCATTTGGTCAAAATTAGTCAAGAAAAAAACTCTACCTCAGGTAAAGTTTTTGATTTTCATTGAGACTAGAGAGGTCCTGCAGACTCTAGGGTTTGGTCATTAAGAATCGCTAAACGGAGTGGCCAACAAATCGACAGTAGCCTCTTCAAGCTTGGAGAATCTCTTCCTCCAAAACCTTGGCAATACCATCGTGATTATTGTCCAAGGTAACCCTGCCGATTCGCTCCTGCAGGGCCTGAGGGGCATTACCCATGAGGATGCCCTGCCCAACGGTTTCCAGCATCTCCAAATCATTGTAGTTATCGCCAAAGGCCAGGGTCTCAGCTATTGGGACACGATAGTAGTCGACCAGGGTCTTGACGGCCTGACCCTTGTCAATCCCTGTCGCCATAACTTCAATCAGATGAGGAAGGGACTTGGCAATGGACAGGTCAGGATAGGACTGCTTGAGTTTTTCTAGGATGGCATCGGACTTGGCTGGAGGACACATGACCAGAACCTTGTGGGCCTCTTTGAGATCAGCTAGGTCTTGTAAATCTACCATTTGCGACTCTAAGCCAACCACCACTTCTTCATTGTGGACCAAATCATGGGCCTGCTGGGAAGAGTACCAGTCCTTGTAGCTATAGATATTCCAAGCCAAATCCTGACCCAATTCTTCCACCAGGCGACAAACCGAGAGAACCTCGGGCATGACCATGACCTTACTATCAACAATCGTGCCATCCTGGGCTTGAATCAGAGCCCCGTTGTAGGCAATCAGGGGGCTGGGAATTCCAATGCTATCAATAATGGGGCGAATAGCCTCAGGCATACGGGCAGATACCGGCACAAAATAGAGTCCCTTACCTACGCAGGCCTTGATGGCCTGGGCCGTTGCCGGAGTTACCTGATGATTTTGGTTGAGAAGAGTACCATCAATGTCGCTGAAAATAATTTGCATGTCCTTGCCTCCTCGGCCTAATTTACCTCCATTATAACATTTTCTGGCTAGGGCTTGGCTGACATTTTAAATAAAAAACGCCCGAGTATGGACGAACTCAGGCGATGATTAGCACGTGAATGATTGTGGGAAATTACTTTTGGTTCACGTTGGACAAAGAAAAATAGAGGTATCAGAAAGGGAGTTCTTCTTCTTCAAGAACTAAATCGGCCAGGTCGCTGGTCCCTTGATTCTCCCGCAAGGCACGCTGGGCTCGACTTTCTAGCAGTTGGAAGGACTGGGCTAGGACCTCAGTCACATAGCGGGTTTGCCCGTCTTTTTCATAATGGCGGGTTCTGATTTCACCATCTAGGGAAACCAGACTCCCCTTACCTGCATAAGAGACCAGGCTTTCAGCCAACTTGCCCCAGAAGACAACATTGACAAAGTCGGCCTGACGCTCGCCATCCTGAGATTTAAAACGGCGATTGACAGCTAGGGTAACGTGAGTGACCGATTTATCCGAAGGGGTCTTAACCATCTCGGGAGCCGCCGTCAAACGACCGATAAGAATGACTTTGTTATACATATCTTCACCTCCTTACTTTTCTATTCGTAAAAGGAGGCAGAAAAAAGAGGAAAAATAAGATTTTCCTCATCTCACTGTCTGGAGTTATTTTGAAGAATGCAATTAGCATCCAATCGTCACTACATTGTAGATTTAATTACAAAAAAAGTTTTCGCAGAGATAAAGTGTATCTTGCCCCAATACTACTTTGCGATACATAAAAGGTGAAGACGCTGTAATATAGTCAGAAAAATAATCTGTAATTGCTGAGAGTGTGGTATCTAATATCACTTCTTCGATTGGCCGATCCCAGTACTCCTCTATTTTCTTAGCATTTTTTTTTATTGCTTTGTCTTTCAGATAGTAACCTAAGTCTATTTTACCAGCATCCATTTCAACAAAAGGTCCAACTCCTAATAATTCTCCGTCAAAAACTTCAAAGAGAAGAACCAAGCCTCGCTTAGTAAGTGGCTGAATATCTTCAAGGTGACTATTTTTATCATAAACAATAATAACGACCTGGCTTTCAGTTCCTAAATGTACTTCAAGCATATTTTTTAAATCTTCTAAATCTAACTGGCTATAGTTTCGTAGTTCAATAGTTGCACCATGTAATCTTAACATTAAGAACTTGGCTAACATCGTTTTATTGACCAACGTAGAGCAAAGTGCTACGTTCTCCTCCAGTATGAAAAAGAATTCCTTTTGATTATCTGAAATCGCAAATGAATATTGGAGATGCTGGCTAATTTTTTGATTTAGCTGATTATTCTTTACTAATTCATCCAGCCCTTTCGTAGTTTTCAAAGTGAGAAATGGTTTTTGTTTTTGCGCATATTTCTCTGAAAAATAATAGGTGCTTTGCTTATGGTTGACTGTTAAAAATGGATTTAAAAGCATATTTTCTATCCTTCCTTTTATCCAAATAATATTCCATAGATACAATATTCCGTGTCACTGTTTTGAATTCCAATTTGTTTTTCAACCTCTTCAGGAAAGAGACCACAAACGGGAAGTGACTTTTTATTGAGGTGGCTAGAAACGAGTTGCAGATTTTGTCCGACATGTCCTGCTTCGAAGAAGGCTAAACGCTCAGACAACTCACCGTATTTTTTAAATGATTCCTTAAAGTCAACTACCATGAATACAGCAAAACTAAGTTTTTCTGTTGAGTTACTAAGTGCATCTAGTTTGTAAAGAGTCATCGGGAAGAGATTATCCCATATCATCTCTTTTTTATTTTCTACTTTGACTAATTTTTTCAACTGAGGACTGATGTAATAAACTCCTGTTTCAACTCCCTCAACATCTTTGACAAAAATATAGAGTTTTACTGGAAATAGCGCACCTCCTGAAGGATAATTTCTTAGGATTAAATCCTCCCCATGATATACCCTTTTTCGTGGATTTGGGCCGACAGCGATTGTCAATAACTCAAATAATTCTTCGCGATTCCATTTCCCCTCAAAAGAGTTTAAAAGGGTTGACCGTCGATTCTCAAATAATTTTCGAATTGGATCCTCTTTAACATCTTCTTGGTAGTAATCATATTGTTTCCTATTATCAAAGTCTGTAATATTATCTTTTGGAAATTGATAATCTTGTTTTGGACTATTGTTCATAAACCAATTAATACGATTAGTCGCAAATTTCTTTCGACGATTTTTTAATTGCTCATAATCAAAATTAGGAGTGTAATACATTTCTTCATTTAACAATACTTTTTTCATTTATACTCCTTTCCGGGAAGTTGCCGTTGATGTTTTCGTGTGATAGTATCCATAGATGGCACATTCATATTCAATAGGAATGCCAAGGCGGTTTGCAAACATGTGCATCTGAGAAAAGAGAACTGACCGCATCATTTTCTTGCCTCTAAGTTGATAGACTTCCTCCAAATATTCAATTAAATTTGTAATAAATGAATCCCTCATTTCTGGTTTAATGAATGAGAAGACTGTCTTAATTTTTTCTTCTTTCCCTTCAAATGAATGTTCTATGGAAGTGATAATGTCCGCAATATAACTTTCATTCTTCAAGTCATACAATTTGTTCCAATAAGAGAAACAATTAGCATAAAATTGTTCAAAGTCAAAATCAATTTTCTTATCTGTAATAGCTGTCTTTACTTGCTCATAAGTATAGATGTAAAAAAGCATTCGAATCATCACGTGACAATTCATACAGCCTTCCAACATAGTAGATACTAATTGGCTAGAATGATAGAAAACAGACTCTGCTTTCTCTATTACCTCATAGCCTCCGTATCGCTCATTTTCTCGAACATACGGTATTGAGACAATAGAATTATTGTTATACCAAGGCAAATTTTTCAACGGAATTTTTTCCCCGTCTAACTTATGTCCCTTATAGTATTGCTCTTTTGTTAATGTTACATTTACATTAGAACTAGAGAGTTCTGGGTCTAATAAATCCGATAGGATTTGGTAATAATCTTTATTGGAAGATTCTGCAGTCTTTATCCGAAAACGAATATGGGGTCCACCTTCCCAATAGCGAATGAAGAAAAAGCATGTAAGCCCTTCTTTGGATGCCCAATTATTTAGAGTGCAGATAATACTGTCGTGGTGCATCAGATTATGACAAAAAATATGGTAGGATAACCACTTTTCAATTTCTTTCATGTTTTGTTATGGGAAGGGATGGGGATATGGGTTGACTAGCCTCACTTCCTCAAGACCTCTCCTACTCCTTTCTTGATTGATACGACTCATAGAAACTCGTTCATTTTGTACTCCAAAAGTTATAGGGAGTAACCCTGGCACAATTACTTTCACAGTATAGATGCCAAGTTCTTCCATTTCTTTTGAAGTCAAATTGACCACGTAAATATCTTCATATTTTTTTAGTACTCGTTGAATCAATACTCGCAAGTATGACTTTGTATTATTTTCTTGAATATATTTTTGTGGTGATAAGTCGGTTACATGAGATGCCTTTAAAAAATCGAATGCTGTTTTGTGCTGATTACTAGAATAGTAGTTCACATGGTCTTCCATTTCAGTAACTTCGGTAGGAACCTTCATTCCAAATTCGGCATTGATATTATCGTGAATTTTAATTCCAACTAACGCCTCTAACAGTGCTGATTCTGCTGCCTTGTGAGGGAGAGGATTACTTCCTGCTGCTGTGTAGGCATACATCTTATGGTCTTTCAAACTTCTTACCAAAGCCCAAAAGGAAGGAACGCCTAACTCCATTGAAATATCAAAAACTCTGATATCAAAGCCATCTTGTTGAGCACAACGAATTGTCTTCAGAGTATCCTCAGACAAGCCCAGAGATTCTATTGTTACCTCTTCGACTGGGATTCGTCCATACCAAGTTGTTAAAAAGTTATCTCTCTCAATTAGTTCCAAAATCCCATACAGAATTGCTTCCTCAAAGGTTCCTCCTAAAGCAACACCATTCGAACTATCATAAATAAAGCGATGTTGCTTCTTTTTATCTCTAAAGAAAGAATCGCCATATACTGCTAATTGTTCAGGAATCAATACCGTTTTCTTCTTTTTCAAAGACTCTGCCTCTGTCCAATAGATTTCCAAATTATTTCGATAAGGCATAAATGGATTTTTATCAGAGGAAGGTAGTATGAATTTCTCAGGATAAACAGCATCTGGTAAATCTGAAAACTTCCCATATATATCCTTGGTTTTGTATGGATAATACAGGGAGGAGTACCTCTCAATGGCTTCTAACTGAGCAATGTTGGTCGAATCTTGAAATGATGAAGAACGACCATAACCACACTCTATATATTTATCTGTTACAGCATATTCAATCCCTACACCTGGAAAATAATCTGAATCCAAATCAAAGAATTTACGATAGGCCACTGTTGTATCCAAAAAACATTGTGCATTCTTGGATAAGTCTCCAATAGTTTTTGCTCGAAAGCCAGTTGACCTCTCAATATCTTTTTTTGCCAATAGCTGGTTAAATCCTAACTGACTTCTTGTATGAGCACTTCTCCTCTTTTTAATATGAAAATAAGATACTTTTTGTTGTTCTAAATCTAATGTCCCAACCTGTCCTGTCTTAAAAACAAGTTGGTCTAGGAGAGCTTTTGCCGAGTTTTTTGCTGATTCACTATTCTGGTATTTTGCTGAAAACATACTGGTCAGTAAATTTTTTGTTTTAGCCTCTTGATATAAAGTAACGGTGTATAAAAAGTCCTCAAGAAAGCCCTCTTCCTTTGTGAAGAAAAAGATACGGTCCACCACCAAGATAGCGTACTTCCTTCCACCTTCCAAAATCTGCAAATGGTTCTCATCAAAAAATGAATCATTGGTAATTAATTTCGTTTTCATGTACTACCTCACAATAAATGTCTTTCCCTTTGAGAAAATTCAATTTTACGTACATTCCTTTTCTTTCAGGAGGCTGTTCAAAATTTACTAGCACTTTCATCCCTCGCTCTCTCAAATAGGAGCATAATAGTTGAGCAGCTAATACTTTTATTATTGATTTACCGCTTGTTGAATCAATCCCATCTGAAAAAGTAGAAGTTTCAATTTGATTTAACTCTTGACTAACTGCCATTACTTGGTCAAAAATTTTTGACATGTTTTGGGCAAAGAATTCAACTATTTTTTTACAGTCATTTTTATCTAATGTAGGAATCTCAACAAGGTTTTCTACATTCACTAGCTCAAAATGAAGAGATGGAAATTTTACATTTTGAGATTTCACTGAATAGATGAGATTTTGATTATTTGTTTTATGTGGTTTTACTTCCGCATTTTTTGAGGCAAATTTTCTATAATGAGTGCCATCGAAAAAATATTTTTCTCCATTTTCAACTAGAATATGCATTTACTATACCTTCTTCTTAAAAAGTTTTTGCATCATGGCATAACTGTCTTCCCAAGTAATGCCGTAACCTGTCTCAACTTTGTCACACACCATTTTCGTAATTTTTTGTTTGCGTAGCGGATTTACGTTTAGTAGCGGCATAACCTGATAGAGGACATCAACTGTGTATCGATAAAGTACAAAGGGAAGTGATGAATGTTGTGATAAAAATTCTTGATTAGTAAAGAAATTCTTATGGAACTCTGTTAACTGCCCCCTCTCACGCGCCTGTTGAAGGAAGCTCTCTGCATCACTCATGTTTTGGTAATACAAGTGTCCCTTTTTCAACTCATCGGTGAAAAATTGGTAAAGCTTTTCGACAAATATTTTAAAATAAGATTCTTCGTTTTCTGCTAGAAAGGTTTCAATTTTTTCATGAATGAACTTTTGTTCGTCTGAAGATAGGGAGTTAACTAACTGGTAATAACGTTCATAGTTTTCTTGCGACATTGTATCCTTTAAGTTTTTAAGTTGTAAATTAAAGAATACAATGTTGGACTTCATTGATAGATAGCCCATTTTTAAATTATTATTAAAGAGCAGTCCTAAATTCAGAAATAGTTTTGTCAATAGAATATTTTGTTGGCTTTCACTTTTATTGAAAAAGCCAATTTTTTCTAGATAGAGAATCAGCTCCATTTTCTTCTTTTCAACAGCTAATTCTGTTTCTAAAGAACTCAGACTACTTTCTTCTGCAGCTGCCTCAATTTCTTCTAGCAATAGTGTTCCATCTGGCTGTATATCTAATTTAGCTTCCGTATTTTCAGCACTTGAAACAGTCATAATTTGTTTCTTCAATTTCGATTCTTCAATATTAACAGGTGTATAGTTTTCCAATGCTCCAGCTAAGAAACTCTCTAGTTCCTTCAAATCTGCTAGATTCTGACTGTATAATTCAATATGATGCCCTCTTTGAATAGATTTCTTTATCCAAACATTGCTCATGCTTTTCTCATTTAGCAAAGAATATATTTTACTGATTAACATATTTGAAAAAGCCAAATTATTGATAAATACTGATAATTTATATTCCACGTTTTCCTCCTAATTCCTTAGTCATCTGTTTCAACAATCAATTCTATAATTGTATCTGTTTCCGTATTAATACATTCCGGTAAAGTTTCTTCAATTAAAATCTTATCCTTCTTTTTCAACAAACCAGCAAAAGCCTTAAAACTCAAGAAAGATTCAAAATTAATGTAGAGTGGTTTCGTTTTTAACAATTCTGAATCTTGATCGTAGCTTTCAAAAAAATCTTTAATAAAGAAAGATAACGGTAACCCTTCTTGTTCAAAATATTCAACTACTTCTAGCCATTTTCTACCCATTGAACTATCTTTATCAAGAATCGCATGTAGGGCCTTACAAGTGAGGTACCATTTTTTTCTAGATAAAATCAAAGTTGTATTTTCAAAGCAAAGTCTAGGTAATACTACCTTTTCTTGCGAACTTTCTTCTAGCTTTTGTCTTAATAACAGTTCCCCAAAATCAAAATAAATGGAATCATTAAGAGTAATAGAATTAAACACTGCGACTAACGATGGAAGCGCAACAGTAATCAAACTACCTAAGAAATGCGGATACACAATATTTCCTGTTGTCTTCTCAAATACTTCAATCTCTTTTGATCCTGTTGAAAGTCTAAAGCCCAAGTCTAACCACGTCAACTGTTTAGGACTTGTCAAAGTCAAGTCTCCCAACGGCAAATGCAAGGTTTTATCCGTACTTTCTCGAATATTTGCATTAAAGCCAAACGTCATCGGAATGTCCACTAACTCTCCATCTAGTCCATAAGGCTCCATTTCTGTCGGAAGATAATGATTGAATCTTCTGCGATAGACTCCATAGCCTTTATAGATATGGTTGAAAACAATTTTATTTTCTGGACTCACTTGTAAAAAGTAACCACGGGACTTATGGTTCTGACCTACTAGGTTTTCTAATTGCGTCGTAGAATCTTTCAATAATTCATGTGAAATCAAGAGATCCGAACCATCTTCCAAATCTTGTACTAATAATTGCTGCACTATACTCTTCTTTAATTTCAAGAGCCGGTTGTCAATTTGATGGTCGTAGGAAGTCCCTAAGTATCCAAAAGATTCCATCCAATAGCCATCCCTTTGAAAAAGTGTTGCTGCCAAATCTCGTAAAAATTTACTTATTTCTCTCGTATTTTGAGGAATAAACTCTCCCCCGTAATTTGTTTTGAGCATTTCATAAGCTAGATATTTACTACGAGTTGAAATATCAAAAATAGAAATAAATTTTGATAAGTCTTCAATAATTCTCTGGTTTTCTTTTACAACTTTGGCCTGTTCTTCCAAATAAGTGCCATTTTGCGATGTAACCGCATCAATTGAAACGTAAGTAGACTTATTAAAACCTTCTATACCGTAAGTTTGAACAATATTGTGAATTTCTTCCGTCAATTGATCATAAGCCGTCCAAGAAAATACTTCATTTTCTAGGGCAACTGCTTTTTCTAATATTGCAATCTCATCTGAGAATAATTCCGAGGAAACCTCTTTTAATTTTTCAAGCAGGGCTTTTGAAATACTTTGCTTTCCGACAATATTAATCTGTTCTGCTGGAAGTAATACACTGTTTTCCAACAATTTTGGTAGATATTCCTCTTGAGAATTTTGTGACAAGTATTTCAGAAGAGTGCGCCCTGTTAACACTTTTTGGCCCTTAAATAGAGTTAGAATCCCATTTAAACTCTCATTTTCAGAAAGAGTAACTAATTCTTGGCGGTTACGATAGAGACTTTTCCCTGCCACATCATTAAATACTGTAATATAATATTTCCCATCTTTATGGATAAGAGTCTCATTTAGTTTAAATGTTAAGTTTGGCTGATAATTTGGATTTAGATAAATCCGATCAAATAGTTTTAAAATAATAGAAGAATTCACCGACATAACGATGTTTTTCTTTAAATCAAACGGCTCTCGTCCGTATACACCAGTTGTCCCCAATAAACCTAGTGGACTTGTTTTAGTAGCGATGCGAGTATAGTAGTTATACAAAAAAACATCCATTTGACGTTGCTTTTTATTGTGTTTTTCAACATCTGTTTTAAGTAATTTTTTTATTTTTTGATAAAGAGTTTGGTCAATCATTTTCGTATTTTTAACAAAATCAGGATGTTTAGATAAACCTGCCATGATTAACTGTTTCTCATTTAGATACTGTTGATGAACCAGCTTTTCAACCTTGTCTTCATTCTCGACAGTTTGTCTTTGATATTCAAAATAAGAATCAAAGATAGTGGTCAGTTTAGACGGAAGCAGTGAGGATATTTTATGATATTTATTGGCTAACTCACCGCGATTATTGTAAAAATCATGTGAAAATTTAAGTAGTTGTTGTTTATTTTTGCTTTCTGGAAAATCTTGAATCACCTGATTTAGTTCTTCGATTCCAGTTTCATGGGTCGATTCTAACTGTTCCACTAAATGAGAGTATTCAAACTGATAAGTGCGTAACGTTTGAAAAACCTCTTTTTGGAAAATCTTAGAAAATTCTCTATTTGGAAAGTTTGTTTTTCTATAATATATATTTTTAACCATTGATTCGTTCATTCTCCTTTTCAATCAATAACATCATCACATACCAACCTCTTAGCAAGGTAGCTTTTGGAGTCTCAAATTCCTGTGAATGGATAGCATGCCCTTCGTTATATGCACCAATAAAGAAATAACATGTCTCTGTATCCAGCTCCTTACCATAAAATGAAAAGTCATCACAAGAAAATAAGAAGGGAGTCTCCAGCACCTTTATGACTTTACTTTGGGACAATTTTCGATAAACCCAGCTGTAGAGCTTTGCATCATTGTGTAGCACAGGATAGTTCATAATGACTTCATTTCGATAATCAACATTCAACTGTTTCAAAAATGTTTGCTGCTTAAGCTTGCACTTTTCAGCAGTTTTTCCTCTAAAAGTAATATTAAAAGATAGTTCTGTTGGAGATACATTGTGAGAACCATTGGAAGAAAAATTTGTAATTTTGCAATGAAAATCCGGTTCATTCAATTTCTCTGACAATGAAACCAACTTAGCAAATAGATTTGCTGCTCTTTCTCCTTGATGGCTTACATGTCCACTATCCTTTAATAAGAGTTTTAAATGGCAACTCAACCCCGCTGCTAGAACATCTCCCTTTTTAATTGACACATAATTAGAATATAAATCTGGTGTGACATGGAGAGCATAAATTTTTGATACTGAGATCTTACTTTCTTTCAGAAATTTACAAACTTCTTTTGCGCCACCGTACTTTTCCTCACTAGCCTGAAAGATGAACAGAACATTTAATTTTGGTTTGTTTTTGGCTACATAGGTTGCAAGTTCTAATTGAATGCTGGTGTGGGCATCATGCCCACACCCATGGTAGTAGATTTGAGTACTCTCGTTAATTTCTACAGCATCCAATTCTGAACGAAAGGCTAGATCATAGTGATTATCTTGCCCTTCTCGACCTCTATATTGATAAATCAATCCTAATTTTCCTTCAGAAATTTTTTCAAGATTAGCTTTACGTAAAATCTCTTTTACATAATTTTTTGTTTTTTCCTCAGAAAAACCTGGCTCTGGCTGATGATGCAAGCACTCATAGTGGGCAAATAACTGATTTGCAGCAAGTCTACTCATTACTCTCTCCTATTTATTTATTTGTAAAAATTTATTTACAATGACTGTCACAAGTCCAGCAATAAAAAAATAAAGCGTAATCACTAGAAAAGCTTGTAAGAACTTTTCAGCAGTTTTATGTAAAAGCACCTCATTGTAATAATAACCAGGGAAGAATTTTTGGATTGTTACGATGATGCCTGGCATTTTCATTGCACTCATGATATTTGGTGTAATATTCAACATCATAAAGGCGAAAAAGATTGGCATGGAAGCAGAAGCCAGCGTTTCGTCATTAAAGATCGTTCCCAACAGAAAACCAATTACAATATAATAAAAACCAAAATAGAGTAATAAACTAGCAATAGAAAGATAAGAACCCGTTACTTTTAGATTCCCCGCTAAAACCCCTGCCAAGGTTATGAAGAATAAAATCAAAATATTTAAAATGGTTTGCGCCAATACACTATCGAACATATAGTGTGCGTAAGAATATGGAGAGATTTTATCCATGATACGGAAATACCCTTTTTCTTTTGAAACTTTTTGACTAAAGGTATTCAAGCCACTTCCCGCAATTCCAAACATAGCTGAAAACAAAGCAATCATCCCACTATCTTCTGTATTTACATAGTTCAGTTGCTTGATAAAAAAAACGTAAAATGCTACCGGGAATAAAATAGTAAAAATAACAAAACGCTTATTTTGTAGGCTATTTTTTATCTGTTGTACAATTGAAATCATTATTTTTCTCCTTCTACAAATGAAATACGTTTGAAAATATCAACGACTTGCTTACGACGTTTGAAGCTTTCTGAATTAATAATTCCATTCTCTGCAATCAATTCTTGAGTGTGGAAAGTATTTACAACCATGCTTTGACCATCTGCATAGAATAACTTTTCTTTTGGAACGTCATTTTTTATCATTTCTCTTGGAAATTCATACAGTACTTCTGCAAACATATCATCAACTAGAATGTTTTCTTCAAAAATACCTTCATTCAATAGCAAGATGTAATCTGCGAATGACTCAATTTGATACAAGTCATGCGTAATTAAGAGAATCGTCTTACCTTCAGCTTTTAATTTTTTAATTTGCTGTACAAATTTTTCCACGCTATCGTAATCCATACCTGCAGTAGGCTCATCCAAAATCAAGAGTTTAGGATCATGTAAGATAGCTAATAAAAAGGAAAGCTTCCTTTTTTGTCCACCAGAGAGTGTCCCTGCTTTCTGATTTTTTTCCTTTTCCAATCCCATATTTTCCAGTTGCTCATCAATATCAACTTTCTTATGAAAAAATGAAGCCTGTAGCTTAATTAAGTCTGAAACTGTAATATCTTTTGGGAAATAATCCTCTTGAAAGACAACTCCAACCTCTTTTTTGATATTTAGATTCGTTGCCACATGACCCTCATCTTCCTTGATAAGTCTGAGCAAAATACTGATAAAAGTTGTCTTTCCTGCACCATTTTTCCCAAGCAAAGTGTAGACTTTCCCTGTTTCTAAATCTAAATCCAGTCCTTTCAAGACATCCTTTGTTCCAAAACTCTTTCTTAAATTATCAATTTCAATTAAATTCATTTTTTTACCTTTCTAAGTTAGAATATTAGGGGAAGGGGTGTATTGGAATTTCCTGATAGTTAGATACTTGAATCCTTCGATAATTGATGTACAGATTTTCATAACCAAAATTCATATCTTGCATCCCAGGAGCAAAAACCTTCACCTCGCATAAACCAATTTCCTTTAAACCAATCGGAGTATTTTCTACAATATAGAAATTTCCAAATTTTTGATTTGTAAACTCAAGTAGTACTGAATAGTAAGTGTCTATATCAATACTATAGTCACTCTCAACTTCAAAATCTATAATCTCTGCTTCCCTCAAGAAATCAAAGTTCTGACTTCTGTCCTCTACTGAGTAATAGATTGCATGATCAGCCACTGTAGTAACATCCTGAGGACGCATCCGATGGCCCTTTTCTTGAATATCCCCAACATCTTGATCATAGGCATAGAGTGCAAAATATAGCTCCTTTAGGGCTGAAACAATGGCTGATTTTCCAAATAAATGTGCCCCTGCTGTTGAATAAGTTGCAAATTTATTGCTATTTTGCCCACGAGCAAATGTCCAATAAATGTTCATCACTTTGCTGGAAAGTAATTGATAAATTGAAACCTCATAGCCTAAATTCTTGATCAACATCAAGTAGTAGTTTATCTCTGCATCGAAAATGCTTGCTTGATTGACCTCTTTAGGAACTCTCTTTTGATACCAATGGAATAAAAAGTAATCTCGTTCGTACATTTCAAGAAGCGAAAAGATGACAGCTTCTTTGTAACTATTCCCAACAGCATGTCCATTCGAACTCATGTTCACTAACTTTTGACTTATAGGTTTCCTCTCTGTTTTGTAAATGATAAAATCTTCAGGTATTAAAGTGGATTTCTGAGTTTGATAGTTATGAGCGGGTAACCAATGAATTTTTGTTTCTCGATTTATCTTTTCTTTTCCAAGAACAGGCAAATATTCATTTGGATTCAAGTAATCCATTGCCTCTTTACCAAGGTCATTTAAAGAGAAAAGAAAACGTTTCTGTCCCTTTGAGATTATTCCGCTATACCGCTCCATGGCTTCCAAAAACGCCTTTGCTCTGGCTTTCTTATAGCTAGTATCAATCCCAATTCCTGAAATCATCTCACTTTGAGAAAGTGGGTACTGCAATTCAACAGTTACTGCATTTTTTAAAAGGGTTGTTAATTCTCTCCTAAAAAGTCCGGTATCCTTATTATCTAGTTGAATATAACGAGAATAATCTCCTAATTTCTCCCGTAAAGAAGAAGCCTGACATTGAAGATTACTGTCAATGATGGTGTTGTCAAATCTTTTATCATTAGAAATGCAAATATCACAATTCGTAATTCTAAAGAACTGGTGCCTGGAAATTTGATAATCATCAATGACAAAGTAATCAAACAAAGGAGGTTCGGATTTAAACCGAATTAGTTGAGAAATAACATAAAGCAGCTTTTCTTCATATAAATTATTCCCATCAATCTCTACAACTTCATTTCCCTGTCCAAAAGAATCAGCTAATTTAAATTGATTACGGTGTTCCAAAAAACAGTGACTACAAATCTTATCTCTTTTATTGAAAAGAGGACTGACAAACAATTTGTGTTCTTCCCAAAAAATAATTATCCCCTCTTCAACTCTCTGGGAACGGAAATAATCTAGAGTCCCAAAATATAAGTTCACGTCTTGATAAACAATCTGCGTAGGTTGACTTATAGGGATAGTCATTACTATTTCATGTATAAATTGCTGAATATTCATTTTTCCCACTCCTTGGTAAGTACAAGCCCTAGATGTTGAGCAAGACTGTCTTGGCAATAGACAGATGCACTACCATTGCCTTGCTTATTCAAAAAATCTTCATAAGACTCTACTTTACTTCTTCCTATACCAATACTGCTATAACTTAATTTAGATTCCATCAGCCCCTTAATTGCCTTAAAAATAAGTCCATCTATATTAGTATCTTCAAAACTATATATTTGTTTTTCAGGACTAAAAATCTTTAACATAAATTGTCCTTGAGAGTTGATAATATCAATTGACTCTATTAAATTTGAAAAATATATATTTTTCAAAATATTAATATCCAGAAATTTATTGGTAGTTGGTAGTTTAAATTCTGTTTTTGCAGTATCTAATACATGATAAATAGAGATTCCCTCTCTGAATTGATGAAGCATCATAAAATCATCAACTTCAATATAATATGAACCTTTTAAATAACTTAGTAATGGCAGAGTTTGTTTAAGTAGATATCTCTCTTTTTTAGATAGTGGTTTGACACTTGGAAAATATCGCTTCAATGACTTTTCGTTTTTCTTAGAAATTCTAAATATTTGTCTACCATTCTTATATGTTGAAAATTGTTCTGTTTGACCTTGATTTATTCCAAACACCTTGTCTGTGTTTACACAAATAAAGTGAATCAAATTCTCTACTGAGTGATGTTTAGGTAAAGCTATTCTTCTTTTTCTCCCAAGGTAAGATACTAACACACTGTTTTCTTGGACAACATATTTTAAGTTTCCCATCTATTTAATATTCCTTATCACTTAAAAAACAAACAGAATTATACAGGATTGTTAGTAACCATATAATTCTGTTTATTCAATACAAACTTCCTATTTATGCACAACTGGACGAACATGATGAACACGAGGTTGAACCACAGGTACTGGAACCACCGCTGCCACTTGTTGCAGCTGTTGCTGGAACGCCTTCTACATCATCTAATTCCAAAATGTCAATTTCAAGCTCTTCAAGCAATTTATTTTCATCTTTCATTTTATTTCTCCTTTCTTTTTAGGAACTGTACGATGGGTTAGGCACAGCTAGATGAGCATGATGAACACGAGGTTGAACCACAGGTACTGGAACCACCACTGCCACTTGATGCAGCTGTTGCTGGAGCACCTTCTACATCATCTAATTCCAAAATGTCAATTTCAAGCTCTTCAAGCAATTTATTTTCATCTTTCATTTTATTTCTCCTTTCTTTCAAATTTCATTCTAAAATGATTAGCAACCAACTATCTTTGTCCGTCGCTATGTTTATATCATAAGATAGTTTTGCCGTAAAAAAAAGCGACATCGATGTCAGGTGACATCAATGTCGTCTATTATAACAATTACTGACTAAAACTTTACCTCTGCCAATGTTTGGCTGGATCGAAAGCTTCACCGACGACGGCGGTGTCGTCTAACTCGATGATGCCACGTTTTTGCGGGGCATTGGGCAGGGCCAATTCACGGGGAGCACACATCATGCCGTAGCTATTAACGCCGCGAAGCTTGCCTGGGAAAATTAGGCTGCCATTAGGCATCATGGCCCCTGGCAAGGCTACGATGGTCTTGAGACCGACAGCTGCATTGGGAGCCCCCGCCACGATTTGGACGGTTTTGTCAGGGTTAATGGCGACCTGACAAATATTGAGGTGGTCGCTGTCTGGATGAGCTTTCATCTCCTTGATTTGACCGACAAGAAACACTGGGGTTGGCGTTGCTTCTAGTTTTTCTTCGAAGTCTTCCTTGGCTAATTCCTGATTGAGAACTTCCAGATCCTTTGGACTTGGGAAAACTTGTCCATCACCAGATAGCTTCATCAAGCTGGAGGCCTCAAAAATATTCCAAGCTAGGGTATGTCCGTCTTTTTCAGCATAGACACGGGCAACCTTGCCCTTACGCTCAACTTGGCGAGCAATTGGTTTGGTATCTTGGAGGATGACCATGAGGACATCTCCGACTTGTTCTTTGTTATAGGCAAAAATCATGGGTATGCGACTTCCTTCTTTTTATTGTAATCCTGCTAAAAAATTATTAATTTCTTCCTTGGTCTTGCGGAGTTTATTGACCAGTCGGCCAATTTCCCGACCATTTTCCACGACAATCAGACTGGGAATGCCAAAAA
Source organism: Streptococcus downei MFe28 (assembly GCF_900459175.1). NCBI lineage: Bacteria > Bacillati > Bacillota > Bacilli > Lactobacillales > Streptococcaceae > Streptococcus > Streptococcus downei. Next base: position 174,618 of record NZ_UHFA01000002.1, read on the forward strand.
TATTCCACTTCTGGGCCAGGGGCATAAAGCCATCTCGATCTACCTGAACAAAGGTAAAACTTGGATTATCAGCTTCTAGGTCAGGCAAAAATGGATAGAGAAATTGACAATCGGGACACCAGTCCGCTGTAAATAAGAAGACAAAACGGCCTTCTTGCTCTAAATAAGTGGCTAATTCTTCATAAGTTTCTGGTTTAAGCATCTTCGCTACCCTCACTGTAGAAAATATCACCGGCGTCGTAAGCAAAATCAAGGACTCGGCCATCTTCAAAGACAAGACCGCCTGAAAAGCTGGACCCCTGGCTCTCGTAATCCTTAATGTAGAGGACCTGAATGTCCCCCATCTGACTGAAATATTCCCTGATTTCCGCTAGGGCTCTGGCCTGCCTGCGGTCGGCCAATTTTTCTTGCAGGCCATAACCTAAGGCACTCAGGCCAGCTAGGCCTGCCAAAGCCGTTGCCAAGACTAGTTTCTTATGTTTCATGCCTTTCATTTTATCATAAATAGGGGACTTTGGCGATTGGCAGAATTAAAGGAGGACAGTCAACTGATCAACTTTATGCTAAAATAAGACTAAGAAAGGGAGGATGGAATGACAGACTTATTTAGTAAAATCCAGGAAGTAACCAGTCTTAAGGGCTTAGCCGGCCATGAAAGTCAGGTGAGAGACTATCTGCGTCAGGCTATTACCCCAAATGTTGACAGAATTGAAACCGATGGACTGGGAGGCCTCTTTGGTATCAAGGAAAGTTCAGCCCCCAATGCTCCTAGGATCATGGTGGCAGCCCACATGGATGAAGTTGGCTTTATGGTTAGCGAGATTAAGGAAGACGGTACCCTGCGGGCAGTGGCTATCGGAGGTTGGAATCCGCTAGTCCTCTCTTCGCAACGCTTTAACTTGATAACTCATTCAGGCCAGAACCTGCCCCTTATTTCAGGCTCGGTACCCCCGCACTTCCTGCGGGGGCAAAATGGACAAGCCAGCCTGCCAAACGTCGCTGATATTATTTTTGACGGTGGTTTTGGGGATAAAGCTGAAGCTGAAAGCTTTGGCATCAGACCAGGGGACATCATTGTTCCTGATAGTCAGGCCGTCCTAACGGCCAACCAGAAAAATGTCATCAGCAAGGCCTGGGATAATCGCTTTGGCATTCTCATGGTCACCCAGCTTCTGGAAAATCTGAAAGACCAACAACTGGGTAGCACCCTGATTGCTGGTGCTAATGTCCAAGAGGAGGTCGGTCTGCGAGGGGCTCAGGTCTCCACGACCAAATTCGACCCTGAACTCTTCTTTGCGGTCGATTGTTCGCCTGCTGGCGATGTTTACGGTGATCAGGGCAAAATCGGCGATGGTACCCTACTTCGCTTTTACGACCCCGGTCATGTCATGCTGGCCAATATGCGAGACTTCCTCCTAACAACGGCCGAAGAAGCTGGCATCAAGTACCAGTATTATGCAGCCAAGGGAGGAACAGATGCTGGGGCTGCTCATCTGCAAAACAGCGGAGTGCCTTCGACCACCATTGGTGTCTGTGCCCGTTATATTCATTCGCACCAAACCCTCTATAACATGGATGACTTCTATCAAGCTCAGGCCTTCTTGCAAGCCATCCTCAAAAAACTGGACCGCTCAACGGTCGACCTCATCAAAAACTATTAAAGAAAGGAACTTCGCCGGCCTAGCCGCCTGTTCAGCGGCAAACTTGCGAGGTCTTGGTTAAACAGCTATGAAAATTGGATTTATCGGCCTAGGAAAGATGGCGACAGCCATCATCAAGGGCCTAGAAAAAACGGATTTTGAGATTTTAGTGGCGGGACATGATCCCGAAAAAACAGCCCGTCAGGCTGAAAACCTGAGTGTCAGGGCTTTGGCTAAACAAAGTGATCTGGTCGCTGAGGCTGACTTAGTTGTCTTGGGTGTGAAACCTCAAGTTTTGCCTGCCGTTCTTGAACAATTGGACTTCCATCAGCCCATTATATCCATGGCAGCTGGAGTCAGTCTAGAGCGTTTAGCTGGGATGACCAACTCCAGCCTCCCCCTGATTCGGATCATGCCTAACATCAATGCTCAAATTTTACAAAGCACTACAGCCATCTGTAGGAATCAGCATGTGGATGACCAACTCTTGGACTTGGCTAAGACCATCACTGACAGTTTCGGTTCGACCTTTGATATTGCTGAGAAGGATTTTGATAGTTTTACAGCTTTGACTGGTTCAGGCCCAGCCTATATTTACCTCTTCATAGAGGCCTTAGCTTTGGCTGGTGTCAAACACGGTCTGCCTAAAAGCCAAGCTCTGGATATTGTGACGCAAACTGTCCTTGCAAGTGCCCAGAATCTCAGCCAAGGAAAGGATAGCCCCCACGACTTGATTGATAAGATTTCCAGTCCTGGCGGTACAACCATCGCAGGCTTGGTCGATTTAGAAAAGACTGGCTTGAGTGCTTCTGTCATTTCCAGTATTGATACCACGATTGCTCGGGCCAAGGAACTCTAATACTCATTGAAAATCAAAACTATCTCTTGTTGACTTCGACTGGCCGTACTTCTGGGGAAGAACTGCGTTTTCCTCATAGTTCAGTCTTCAACAGTCCACTGGACTGTTGAAGCTGCCTGTGTCTCGTCGCCTAGGCTGCTTTTGATTTTCTTCAAGTATCTGGTAAACAAGCTATCAGAAATTTTCCTTTTTATAGCTAGAAAAGCCCCCAGAAATGAGGGCTTTTCGTCTTTCTTTTATGCTTTTGCGGGTGAGGGCTCGGCCCTCATGGGCGTCTGTCTCACTCCCAGAACGGGATTTTTAACTCTTAGCAGGTTAGAAAAGGCGGTCACAAGTCTTCATCTTTCCCAACCCTTACGCAAGCTATTGCAGCAGGCTTATCAGAACAACAAAGGCATTCATTATCATGTGAATAGCTATACTGTATTCAACACGCCTGGATTGCATAGCAACAAAGCCAAAAACCAAGCCCATTCCTCCATAAGAAATCCAGCCACCAATATCACTAAGATTTGTGTAGAGGTGGATATAGCCAAAGAGGAGGCCGGTTACAATCCAGCCAACCCATTTGACCCAGCCATCAAAGCCAAAAACCTTCTCCAGAAGGCATTTACGGAAAATAGTTTCTTCAACAATGGGAGCAAACACCACAGCCATAATGAAGTACAAATAAAAGGGCATGCCCAAATTATTGAGGGCGGACTGATTGGCACTGGTGGTTGCGTTGCTTAAAAGAGTGCGCACAAGCCCACCGATAGCATTGATGACCATGACAGCAGGAAAGGCTGTAAAATAGAGGGCAAATTTTGTGGTGGCTAGGGGTTTCAAGGAGAGGGGTTCCTTAAGCAGGCGTAGCAGGAGAACGATGAAGATGGTAACAAGAATAAAGCCGAGACTGGCCATCACATCCGCCTCAATGTGGCGGAGATTCTTTCTAACCAGCAGGACTCCTTGAAGACTGAAATCCAGATAAAAGATAAAGAAGGCCAAGAGAAGCCAAGAAAGTTTGTCTAATACTTTTTGCATAATATTCCTTTCGCAATCAAAAAGTTGAACTGTCAAATCTAATAGCTCTGCCAGCTAAAATTTCTTAGCTGAAAAGCTGAGAAAATCCTAAAAGAGCGATTATATCGACTAAAGTAGGGAGAGCCAGTCCATATTCTAAACGTTATAGTGATAGGCAAAGAAACTACAAATAAAGCCTCCGCCGATGTAGATTAGGGCTTCTCCTCAGGTTTTAAGAACATGAAAGAGGCCAAACAAGATACTTGTCAAAATGCAGCCCAGCAAGAGAAAAGACAAGAACAGCTATTTGAATTTTTCTAAAATAAATTCTATGAGTTTTGCCTACCAATACTCGAAGAAAATCAATCTAGCCTAGGCGACGAGACGTAGGCAGCTTCAACAGTCCACTAGACTGTTGAAGACTGAACTATGAGGAAAACGCAGTTTTCCCCCAGAAGTACGGCCAGTCGAAGTCAACAAGGGATAGTTTTGATTTTCAATGAGTATAAGGCTAACCAATCATTTGGTATATTGACAAGAAGGCAATAAAGTTATTAAGGACATGGAGGGCAATACCATATTCCAAGCGTTTAAATTTAAAGGCAAAGAAGCCGATAACTGCTCCCATGGAAGCATAAGTAAAGAAGGCCCCCCAACTATCAGGTGTGTGGACTAGGCTGAAAAGCAGACAACTCATGAGATAGCCCAGCCAAGGTTTTTTGAAGAATTTTTGCTGGATAAAACCACGAAAAATGAGCTCTTCAATAATGGGGGCAAGAATAACCAAGTCGATAAACATAAAGTAAGCTGGGAAAAGATGAACCAAGCTTTCTAGGGCCTTCTGGTTAGAGGTATCGGACTTGTCCTGAAGACTCATTAACCAGCTTCCAATATTATCCAAACCATAGATAAGAAGGTAGGCAAAAAGAACACCAAAGATTAAAATCTTCCAATTTGGTTGAACTTTCTTGATAAAGCCATAATGGTAGAGGAGCCAGACTACTGAGACTAGAATCACCAAGGACACCAGTATGGCGAAAGTAATACCAAGTGGACCTGGTGGTAGAATTTGCCCAGCCCTGATTTTTTCCTGGGCTTTACTACCATATTTGATTGACATCTGGACGCCCGAACTAAAGTAGAGAATCATACTACCAAGCTGTTCTGCCAGAAAGAAGCCGACGGCTAGACCAAGCCATTTGAGCTTTTCTAAAAATAATTTCATCTTAACTTCCTTTCCTAGAGTGAAGTTTCATACTCAATAAAAATCAAAAATAGGCAAGGCAACGAACTGCAGATAGCTCAAAAGGTCTGGGAGACCTTTTGAGGTTGGAAATAGTGAAAGCTCTGCTTTCCTCAGCAGGTACGGCAAAGTGAGTTAACGATGCGACATGGAGTAAAAACTGTCAATATTACAGTTTTTATGAAATTAGTCAGGGATATAGAAAACTACAATCGTAGTTTTCGTAGTCACTCTAATTAAAAACTATAGAGTGACTTTATCCGTGGGATAGTTTTGATTTTTGAAGAGTATTAAATATTTTGTACCATGGTAACACAGCCAGCTGGCTTCATCAAGACCATTTTCTTGAAAAGCAAAAATAAACTCCTGAAGGTTACCTTCAAGAGCTGGGAATTTATATCATTGATTAACCTGCCATGGGGCAGTAAAAAAGGGCAGAGCTAATGATGAGACCAGCTTATCAGTCCTAGCACAGAGTAATTTAGCGTGGCTCATGGCCAATGGTGAAAATAGCCAGGGTGTTAGGGCCAACATGGGCTGAGATAACAGGCCCCAGCGGTAGGATGAGAACCTCCGAAATAGCGGGATTCTCCAACAATTTGGCCTTGAGGTCTTGAGCACTAGCCTGGTCATTGGCATAGGCCACAATGGCTGTGCTGTTTTCCACATCCCTTGTAGCCTGGGTCAGCATTTCCTTCATACCCTTCTTGCGCCCTCGTAATTTAGCCAGAGGAACCAGTTTACCCTCGGCATCCAACCAGAGTAGGGGCTTGATATTGACCAAACTACCAATCAGGGCAGAGCTCTTAGATAGACGGCCTCCTCTCATGAGGTGATAGAGATCATCCACCAAAAAGAAGGTCCGCAGGCGTGGTAGAATATCAAGAATCTTGGCCTTGACTTCCTCTAAGCTAGCCCCCTGATCTCGCATCTGAGCCGCCAAGATGGAAAGGTAACCCTCGCCACCAGCCGCTGCCCTTGTATCAATAATCTCAATAATGGCCTCTGGGTAGTCTTCTAGGACCAAATCCCTGGCAATCTGGCTGGACTGATAGGTCCCCGAAAGGACCGATGAAAAGGCCAGATAGAGAATTGGTCGTCCTTCTTGAGCATATTTTTTAAAACTGGCCTCAAATTGGCCAACATTGACCTGACTGGTCGTCGGCTTTCCACCCTCTTTCATGGCCTGCAAAAGGGTCTCGCTAGTCATCCTGTCGGGACCGGCCGTGGGGTAGGTTTTATCGTTTAAGGTAATGGTTAATCCGAGAATATCAATATCCTGGGTCTGGGCCCAGTTTTCGTCTAAATCGGCAGTCGAATCTGTAATGATTTTAAATGTCATGCCAACCTCCATTTTTCTAGAAATCCTTGACAAACAAAAATAATCCCAAGCAGAGAAATCGTTTGACTGTCAAAGAATTATGATGATGCTTCTCTCTCCAAAGACTAGCATAACCGACTTTGAGCTATTTGTAAATGATTTTATCCTTATAAGTAAGAGTCTGGACGGACTGACCTTTAAGGGGTAAAAGGCCTTGTTGGCTCAACTCACTTACGAGGCTCCCAAAGGGGTTAAAACGTTTCTATCTAGGATCAGAAAGCTGATTAGCTTGAACTTTCGATTTTGGGGAGAGCTCCTTAAAGATCTTCCAGATAGGAGCGAAGTTGGTCGAGTTGCTCATCATCAAGTGAGCACAGACGGGGCGTGTAGAGGTCAATATTTTTAGACATCTTGTCCAAATCTGACTTAACCACATTGACCCGCTCCTCCAGCTCCCGGGCAGAAACCCGTAAGGCCCCTTGGGAAAAGACCGTCCATTGCTCATTGAGGTCACTAGTAGCCACTTCAACCCGGTTGAGGGGACTGTTGAGCTCGGCAGCTGTTCGCTCAATATAGGAGTCTGCTGTCTCATCTTCCTGGGTGAAGACAACGGTTAAGGCATAATCCTCATACTTTTGACGGCTACCTGGAACATACTGAGCATCAAAGACACAGATAATCTCCAAATCCTCAAAACTGGCATAGTGGCTGAGTTTTCGCAGGAGGATATTTCTAGCTGCATCGAGCTGGTTGGTCTTGAAGAGCTGATAGGTTTCCTGCCAAAAGGCAATCATATTGTAACCATCAACCAGAAGAATTTTCTTTTTCATAGCAGGACTCCTTGGGGAAAATCACGGGGACTTGCGCAGTAAACCGCAAGAAACGCATCCCTTAAATCATAGGCAATCAGCTACGACTTTTTCATTTGAGTATAAAAGACCAGCAAGTGGCCTATGCTTAAGGATAGAAGAACTCATCTTATCAAGCCAGGAAGCTGAGCTCGGCTAGCTCAAGACCAAAAGTTCAGAAGGCTATGTACGAGGAAGTCGTCTTATTTGGTTCAGTTTCATCTGACCGACTGTTTCCAACCGACTAAATCAAATCCACTTAGAGCTTATGGCGAAAGACCTCATACATGAGGACAGCTGCTGCCACGCTGGCGTTGAGGCTCTGCACGTGACCAGTCATGGGAATGGTAATCATTTCATCCACCTGTTTTTTGAGGTTGGCAGAAATTCCCCTACCTTCATTACCAATAATGAGAGCCAATTTGCCAGCTGTATTCCACTTGTGGCTTGGAGTGCCGTCCATATCGGTACCGAAAATCCAATAACCAGCCTCTTTTAGCTTGTCCAAGGTCTGGCTGAGGTTGGTCACTCGAGCGATGGGGACATGTTCCACCGCTCCCGTTGAGGTCTTGGCAACGACTGGGGTGACCCCGACAGCTCGGTGCTTGGGGATAATAATACCAGCTACGCCCGTCGCATCAGCCGTCCTTAAGATGGACCCTAAATTGTGGGGATCGGTCAGACCATCCAAAATCAAAATCAGGGGATTATCTTCCTGGTCTGCCTGAGCCAAAATGGCCGCCAAATCGCTGTAGGCAAATTCAGAAACCCTTAGGACAAAGCCTTGATGGACGGCTCCCTGGGTCATCTCGGACAAGCTTTTCTTGGGGATCCAAGAGATGGCTACTTTTTTCTGAGCCGCTAGTGCCTTGATTTTATCGACATTCTTGCCTTTAAGGTCATCTTGAATATAGAGCTTATTGCCCGTATTGGCCTCTAGGGCTTCAACCGTGGCGTGAAGCCCATAGACGATATCATCATGTTCTTGTCTTCGTTTCATACACCCATTATAACATATGCTCATAAAGAAAAAATGGCTGGTGCGGACAAGGTGCTTGCCTGACATTCACTTATATAAAAGTGAGACAAATCATGATTTCGAAGCAATCAATTCATCTCCCTCCCTAATTTCAAGGTTCGAGGGAGGGAGATGAAACGGCAATCTCTAGAGCGAACTGGTTACCTCACTTACTAACTCTTAGGTGGCACTGGTTACCTAAAGCCTTGCGTAGAAGAATTGGTCTATTTTCAAGCCATTTCTTTCCCACCTCCGCACAGTTACTATTGATTTTTTCAGACTAATCAATTTGTTCAGCCTTTACCCGCAAACACAGCAGTCTTAGTAAATCATATATAAAACTCTAAGCAAAATCTTCTCGATTACTCATGACCAAAAAGTTGTTCCTCAATTAAGTCTCCACTATAGTTTACAGTTCTAGTATCTGATACTAGTGCGGATACTTTTGATATTATAACGGACATATCGCTTGGTAAGTCGAAAGATTTTTCTGGTAAGCAAAAAGAGGAGGGGCAACAAAATTAAGCCTGTCATTGCGAATAGAAAAGCATTGAAGTAAGGGTGCCCTGGGTTAAACTCCTTATTTGCTATAAAAAAATGAAATTTAATTTGACCTTGAGATCTTAAGTCCAAAAGGGCTGTTATCATTGGGATGCAGATAAAGAAAACAGCCGCAATCCAAAGAGTAAACAGAAAGGCCAACATGACGAGGTAGGCGAAACTGGCAAAAAAAACATTAAAACAAATGACACCAAACAGCGCATAAAAATTTATTTGACTTTTCTTTTCTGTCTGATTTTCTACTTCTTTTGTCAAAAAATATGCTACCTCAACCTCATAAAGCTTACTTAAGTCCTGTAAGACATAAAGATTGGGAAGATTCTTCTCTTGTTCCCAGCGTGACACGGTCTGTCTGGTGACAAATAATTCCTTAGAGACATCTTCTTGGGTAAGGCCCGCATTGATTCTAGCCTGTCTCAAACGCTCTCCTATTTTCATCTTAGCTCCTTTAGACTCTTTGTGTAGACCAAAATTATCATTTTTACAGGGCAGTGTCAATGTCATTTTGCTTGCTGACTGCCCTCATTCCATTGATGAGTCAGGAGCGAACTTTTCAGCTAGGATCGGATTTTTTCTGTTCAAACAAATGTTGCACATTGGTACGGATAATATTTTTACGTTTCCCTGTCAGCATCCAAACAGAAAATAGCAGAAGAAAAAGGGACATGTAAATATTGTAAGGGGTGAAGAAATCATTAATAGACATGGCTTCCATCATGCTAGAGCCCGTGCTTGAAAAGGCAAAAACATCAATGAGAATATGGAAGAGAATGACTGTCCATAGTTTCCCTGTATAGAGATAGATACTAGAGAGCAGGAATCCTATTAAAATCGCAAAAATAACTTGACTCAGAGTCGCTATCAAATCCTGACCTCCCATGAGATTAGTGATATGAAGCAGACCAAAGATAGCTGAACTGACTAAAATAGCTAGATTAATTTGATATTTCTGATGACGCCAAATATAAAGGAAGGATAAGAGAAAGATGTAGCGGCAGAGAATCTCTTCAAAAACTCCCGCCCTCACTGCTGTCCAAAATAAATAGGGAGTCGGTTTAAAATTACTAAAATCAAAAACAAACAGAGTATCCAGCCAATTATTATCTATAGAAAAAGCATTGAAGAGGGTAAAATAAACAGCAAAGATCCCTATAAAACTGAGTGTGAGAACTGACAGTTTCCTTGTAGGTTTCCAGTCATAAAAACTAAATCCTAAACTTCTCATTAAAGCAAGGGCAAAAACAGCCGCAGCTAGACTTCCCCAGAAGCCACTGGTGAAGAGAGGACGTAAAAGAGGGTGGGGAACTTTTAGGCGCGGTGCTATTGATGGCACCCCTCCTATAAAAAACCACTGAACGCTAAATAGGATTCGGTTGATAACAGACTTGAAGATTGGTAGCAGGCTATAAAGAACTGGTAAGGCTGTTACCAAAAGATAGATGGCCAAAAACAGAGCAAAAGGAATACTCTCTATTTTTTGGCTCAAAAAACTAGAGACTAGACTTAAGCTGACAGGGTAAGCTAGAGCTTCAAACCAGCGAAAGACTAAAACGGGCTTGGTAGGCTCCTTTTCTAGCAGGGTTAGAGTCACTCCTGTCAGCATAATAAAGCCAAGGACCAGCGATATCGGAAGATTCTTCATGGTCTCAGCCATTAGATTGGCAAAGGTTAAAATTGCTATAAAAACAAGGTATTGGGCAATATACCACAATTTCATTCTTTTTTGCATAGGTAGATCCTTCTTTCTAAATAGATACAATTAAATTGGGTAAGGGGCTCCCTTGACACTTTCAGTCTACTTAAAAAGGGAATGAAAGCCAAGCAAGTCTTTTGTTACATACTGATACCACAGCCTTTCTTTGAGAAATTTAAACTTGAGCGGTTAGCGTAATTTGCCTTAAGTTGACAGTCTTGTCAAGTTAGTTGACAGCAAAAAAAAGCTGAAACTTTCTCTCAGCTTTTACGATAGTTATATTGCTACCTCTTGTTGACAACATTTGCCTTAACTATTTACGGAGTTTAAACTATTTCGACTCTCATCCTTAACTTGAAATACTTTTTTTAATACTTCCCCGATTGTTGAAACTCCGATAACATCAATGCTTTTAGGGATCTCAATGCCGTGGAGGGCATTCTTAGGGACATAAATCCTAGTGAAGCCCAGCTTGGCAGCCTCATTGAGGCGTTGTTCAATCCGATTGACCCGACGAATTTCCCCTGTCAGGCCGATTTCCCCGATAAAGGCATCCTGAGCATTGGTCGGTGCTTCCTTGTAGGAGGAGGCTATGGCAACTGCCACCGCTAGGTCAATAGCTGGCTCATCTAGTTTGACTCCACCAGCCGACTTGAGATAGGCATCCTGATTCTGCAGGAGCAGGCCACAGCGCTTCTCCAAGACGGCCATAATCAGGCTGACCCGATTGAAATCTAAACCTGTCGTAGTCCGCTTGGCATTACCAAAGACGGTCGGCGTAACCAGGGCCTGCACCTCTGCCAAAATCGGCCGGGTCCCCTCCATGGTGACAACAATGGCCGAGCCTGTTGCCCCATCCAGGCGTTCTTCTAAGAAAAGTTGGCTGGGATTGTGGACCTCGACAAGACCACCTGTTTGCATCTCAAAAATCCCGATTTCATTGGTGGAACCGAAACGATTTTTGACCGCCCGCAAAATTCGAAAGGTATGGTGGCGTTCCCCTTCAAAATAGAGAACTGTATCCACCATGTGCTCCAACATCCGCGGACCAGCTAGGGTCCCTTCCTTGGTCACGTGCCCGACGATAAAGGTAGCAATGTTATTACTCTTGGCCAGCTGCATGAGCTCAGCCGTCACTTCCCGCACTTGGGAAACTGACCCTTGAACACTGGTAATTTCAGGGCTCATGACCGTCTGGATGGAGTCGATAATCAGAAAATCCGGCTGCAGGCGCTCAATCTCCGTGCGGATATTTTGCATATTGGTCTCCGCGTAGATATAGAACTCATTGTCAAAATCACCTAGTCGCTCGCTACGAAGCTTGATTTGCTCGGCAGATTCTTCCCCAGAAACATAGAGGACCATTCCCTTATTAGCCAGCTGGGTGGAGACTTGCAGGAGTAGGGTGGATTTCCCAATACCGGGATCCCCACCGATAAGGACCAGACTGCCTGGCACGACACCGCCGCCAAGAACACGGTTAAACTCATCCATATCGGTTTTAGTTCTGGTGTAATCAACGGAAGAGACATCCTTTAATTTGGTTGGCTCGGTTTTTTCACCTGTCAAAGAAACCCTGGCATTCTTGACTTCTTCGACTTCCTTTTCCTCGACGAAGGAGGACCAGGAGCCACAGTTGGGACAACGGCCTAGGTACTTGGGCGAATTGTAGCCACATTCCTGACAGACAAAGGTTGATTTTTGCTTAGCGATAATAAAACTCCTTTTCTTCCATGATTGGTTTAATACTCATTCAACATCAAAATTTTCAATTTTGATACTTTCTAAAAAAGTGCGAACGCAAGCAACCTCCTGACGGAGTTTCATTGCTATTTTTCGAGCCTAGGTCTCGAAAAATCCGTTCTAAGCAACAACTGTGCTTGTTGCTTAGAATACCACTTTGGCAAAAGTATCATTTTATCTTTCCGTCATCAGCTAAAAAACTAAACCTTTTAACGAGCTATGTCTTTGCTAGAGCTAAAAATAGCAAGTTTTGAACTTTAAAGAGTATAAGAGACTTGGATAAGAAGACCAGCTCAGGCCACTACTACTTGACGGCCAAGTTTTGAAAATTGAGAGACTAGTCTTTCTAACCTCTCATTTTATCCTTGCCTTCCTATAATGGTAACATCGGCTGCTGCCCATTTTTTCTTGGTCTTTTGGAAAAGCTTCTTCCAAGAAACGCCAATGGCGGATAGGTCTGCGGTCGTCTGAAAACCCAACTTGGCTGAGGCCAGCACCGAATGCTTAACACAGCAATTGCCATCCACACCAATAAATTCAAGGGAGCGAGCCTGATGGGCCCTTAAAAATTTTAAGAGCTCAGGATTGGTGAAGCAGGAGGCTCGATTTTTTTCAAAGACCTGATTGGAAGCCTTTAGCATGGGGCCAATCAGCTTTTTTCCCTGACGGCCAAACTCCCAGAAAAAGCGATTGACAATATAGATAACCCTATCTGGAGAGTAGGTCTTAATCTTAGCATTGACCGCCTGAACCAGGGCTGGGTCAGAATGAAGCTTGCCTGGACCGACATAATCATCCTGCATATCAATGACCAATAGATAGTCTGCCATTTCTCTCACCTATTTCCCTGTAGAGCCAAAACCGCCCGTGCGAGTTCCCGTCGCCTGGTCACCATCCGCCACCAAGTAAGGGGCAAAGACAGCCTGGACAATCCGGTCACCAACTTCTAAGCTCACCTGTTTATTCGTAATATTTTGCATTTGGGCAAAGATATGGCCCTCGTTGTTGGGATTGCCGTAGTAGTCACCATCAATAACGCCAACCGAATTAATCAGAACCAAGCCTTTCTTGCGGGGATTAGAAGAGCGGTCGTAGAGGTAGAGAACCTCTCCTGGCTGCATATAGGCCTTGACACCAGTTGGTACAAGGACAATTTCTCCAGGCCCAATTTGGATAGCCTCCGCTACCTTCAAATCATAACCAGCCGCATGAGCTGTCTCTCGCTTGGGGAGAAGGTCTGGATTGTCATAGGAGCTGACCAGCTCAAAGCCACGAATTTTTGCCATGATTAACCTCACATCCATTTTTACTGTTTTCTATTATACACTAAGATAATGGTCAATACCAAGATACTGCGGATAAAGTCAGTCGGTAATTTCAATAAAGTTTTATTAATACTCAATAAAAATCGAATTTAGCCGAGGCAAGGAGCAATGACATCAAGTCACTAAAGTGACTGATGTCAAACGGCAATCGCTATAGAGATTGCCTAGCTCCCTTACTAACCTCACAAAGTTGGTTAAATCGACCAACTTTGCTCCGCGTCGCACGAACTGAAGACAGTTCAAAAGGTCTGGGAAACCTTTTGAGGTTGGAAATAGGGAAAGCTTTGCTTTCCTCAGTAAGTACGGCAAAGTGAGTTAACGATGGATAGTTCTGATTTTTGAAGAGTATAAGGTGGCTACAAAAAACATTTTCGCAGTTTCCTCTATCCCTGACCAGCTCAGATAAAGCAATACCTTTAGTTGTTTTATTGTCGTGTAGTAGGCTTACTAAATTGCGAAACTATTCATTCGCGCACGCCCTAAAGGCTGTGTCAAATCATAAAATGATGAAAATCAGGATTTTCTCTCATTTTCCTATTTGGCTTCCGAAAAGAGCTTGGATGTGGTTTTGTCCCAAGCTCTTTGATTTGACTTTGCTCGATCACATCTTGCTGAACTGAACGCGGGCCAAAAGTCTAGTGATTTAGATAACTGTCCTGAAAAACCAGGGGGGTTCGGCCAGTTCCTAAAATCATACGCCTTTTTGACGCCCTTTGTATCTTCAATTTATGATATAATGAAAACGATATTATGTGATATGGAGACCTATTATGACAAAACAAAAGGTTGCTGTTTTGGGACCGGGTTCTTGGGGGACTGCCCTGGCTCAGGTTCTTAATGACAACGGGCACGAGGTCCGCATTTGGGGAAATATCCCTGAACAAATTGATGAAATCAATGACAAACACACCAATACCCGCTATTTCAAGGATGTGGTGCTGGATGACACAATTAAGGCCTATAAGGATTTGGGACAGACCCTGGCTGGTATTGACGCCATTCTCTTCGTTGTGCCAACCAAGGTGACACGTTTGGTAGCCAAGCAGGTGGCTGAAATTCTTGACCACAAGGTTATCATCATGCACGCTTCCAAGGGCTTGGAGCCAGGAACTCATGAGCGCCTCTCCACCGTTTTGGAAGAAGAGATTCCTGTTGATTTGCGCAGCGATATCGTGGTCGTTTCTGGACCCAGTCATGCCGAAGAAACCATTGTTCGTGACATTACCCTGATTACGGCGGCTTCTAAGGACCTGACGGCTGCAAAATATGTCCAATCCCTCTTTAGCAATCACTACTTCCGCCTCTACACCAACCAAGATGTTATCGGCGTAGAAACAGCTGGCGCTTTGAAAAATATCATTGCAGTTGGGGCCGGAGCTCTGCACGGTATGGGCTATGGTGACAATGCCAAGGCTGCCGTTATTACTCGTGGTCTGGCAGAAATTACCCGTCTGGGAGTAAAAATGGGAGCTAACCCACTGACCTACAGTGGACTATCAGGTGTTGGCGACTTGATTGTGACAGGAACCTCTATCCACTCTCGTAACTGGCGGGCTGGAGATGCCTTGGGCCGGGGAGAAAAGCTGGAAGATGTGGAACGCAATATGGGCATGGTTATTGAAGGCATTTCAACCACCAAGGTGGCCTATGAACTGGCTCAACAACTAGGTGTTTATATGCCAATCACAACCGCCATTTACAAGTCCATCTATGAGGGAGCCAACGTTAAGGAATCCATCCTCAATATGATGTCCAATGAACTCCGCTCAGAAAACGAGTGGCAGGAAGAAGAGAAATAAGCTCGTTGAAGAAAACAGTCAGCTCCTGTATAATAGGAACTGACTGATTTATAGAATAAATAAGAAGGAAATGAAAGACGCTATGACTAAAGTTAGAAAAGCCGTTATTCCAGCAGCCGGTTTGGGAACCCGCTTCTTGCCAGCTACCAAGGCTCTGGCCAAGGAGATGTTGCCTATTGTGGATAAACCAACAATCCAATTCATCGTTGAAGAAGCTCTCAAGTCAGGGATTGAAGACATCTTAGTCGTGACCGGTAAGGCAAAACGCTCGATCGAAGACCACTTCGACTCCAACTTCGAATTGGAATACAATTTGGAGCAAAAGGGCAAAACCGACCTGCTCAAGCTGGTCAATGATACAACTGCCATCAATCTCCACTTTATCCGCCAAAGTCACCCTCGTGGCTTGGGAGATGCTGTTTTGCAAGCTAAGGCCTTTGTCGGCAATGAGCCCTTTGTCGTCATGCTGGGCGATGACCTGATGGATATTACCGATGACAAGGCTGTTCCTTTGACTCAGCAGCTCATCAATGACTACAAGGAAACGCACGCTTCTACCATTGCTGTAATGCCTGTACCTCACGATGAGGTCTCTGCCTATGGTGTTATCGCTCCTCAAGGCGAAGGCCATGACGGCCTCTACTCTGTAGAAACCTTTGTGGAAAAGCCAGATCCCCAAGATGCTCCGAGTGATTTGGCCATCATTGGTCGCTACCTCCTGACCCCAGAAATTTTTGAAATTCTAGAAACACAAAAGCCAGGAGCCGGCAATGAAGTTCAACTGACCGATGCCATTGATACCCTCAACAAGACCCAAAGGGTCTTCGCTCGGGAGTTTACTGGGAAACGCTACGATGTCGGTGACAAGTTCGGCTTTATGAAGACCTCTATCGATTATGCCCTCCAACATCCCCAAGTCAAGGATGATCTCAAGGACTACATCATCCACCTGGGTCAAGAATTGGCTGGGAAAGAAGGAAAATAAGAGGTTGTCCAATTCAATCATGAACTCTTAAAATGATTATAAACCACCCTGAAGCTGAGTCTTCGAGGTGGCTTTTTATTAGTCATAAAAAGTCTAAGATTTTTCTGTAAATTTTAAAATTCCTCTTGCACCCCACTGCCAAAGTTTGTATAATGTTGTTGTAAACGTTTTCGCAATCTATTGGGAGAGAATTCTATGAAGAAAATCATTTATATTCTATTTGGCTTATTTGCCATCATTACTTTTAGCGCTTGTAGTAGTGATTCGACTTCAAGTAGTCATTCAACGACCCAAACAACCGAACAAGTATCTACATCGTCTAATAGTTCTTCATCGACAACTGAAGTCTCAAAAAGTTCCGAACAAACGCAACCGTCTTCAACCACTTCAACAGAAGAAAGTTCCTCTGCTGTACAATCTGAACCATCTAGCCAACCCCAACCTGCCCCTCAAACTCCTGACGAAGGCGGAACTCCTCAAGAGCAAGACCGCATAGTCTATGTTGCCCGTGATGGGACGGCTGACGTTTATTGGTACTCAATGGATAATATGCCCGCCAATACTAACAAAAGCCGTGTTGTTCAGATGAAAGAGAGCGATGCTATTGCTGCAGGAAAACGGCATACGATGAAGGAATACTAGGAGCGAAAAAGTTCCCTAGTGAAAATCACTGGGAACTTTTCTTATGTCAGGAAAAATCTACTCCTCTTTGCTAATTTTTGGATTTCGCTTAGGAAGACTTTTAATCAGGCTTTTTATATTAGGAGTATTACTACGTAAATTCTTGCTTTCTTCTACGATTTCTTCCGTCACATAATATAATTTAACAACAATCCCCTGCCTTACTCTTCCTGGCTTGGGCTCCATTTTTACTAATCCTTCTGCCTTGTTTTTACTGAACTTCTTATCTGCCTTTGCAGCAATGGTAACAACCTTAAATCCAAGTTCTTCTAGTGTTTCTTTGGCTTCTGATATGTTTAAATCAATTAAATTAGGTAGATCAACTAGCTGTTGTTGACTCTCAAAACGCCTATCCATAGCCTTTTCAACCAAGGGGGTCGTGCTTTTTATGGTATCTGATAATATTTCCGTAGTATCCGGGATGATGTTCAAGGCCTTGTTAACGATATCTATCTTTCCAATTTTTTTCTTAGCCATGCTAAATTCTCTCCCATCTTGATAAGTCTTCTTACATCACCTAGTATATAAATGTTTCTAAATTATGTCAATATCATTAAATGATTTGTGAAAGGTAGTTTTCGCTTCTGCTCAAACCGCATGATAGCTCTGAATTCAGCTTCCTATTCTGGTTCGCTTCATTAAGAAAATTTAGGAACCTAGTTCTCGCTACCGCTCTAACTGGGTCAATGTGCCTAAGCTCAACTTTGGCATTGCTACCTCATTTCGCTAAGAAATTCAGGAACGTAGTTATCGCTACCGCTCTAACTGCATCAATAGCTCTAAATTCAGCTTCGCCATTCTGGCTTGCTTTATTAAGAGCTAGAGAAAAACAGACCCGCCATTGGCGAGCCGTCTTCTCTAGATTTTATGATTACAAGCGTGCATTCAACTCAGCTGAAAGTTCTTCAAAGCCTGGCTTACCAAGAAGGGCAAACATGTTCTTTTTGTAGGCTTCAACACCTGGTTGGTTAAATGGATTAACGGCATTGAGGTAACCTGAAAGACCGATGGCCAATTCAAAGAAGTAGATGAGGTAACCAAGCGTAAACTCATCTTGCTCTGGAATCGTGACGAAGGTATTAGGAACGCCACCATCAGTGTGAGCTAGAAGGACACCATCAGTAGCCTTCTTATTGACAAAGTCAACATCCTTACCTTGCAAGTAACCAAGTCCATCCAAGTCTTCCGTAAGTTCTGGGATAGTAATATTCTTGCGTGGCTTATCAACACGAACAACAGTTTCAAAGAGGTTACGGTAACCTTCTTGGATAAATTGTCCCAGCGAGTGGAGGTCGGTTGAGAAGTTAGCTGAGGTTGGGTAGATGCCTTTTTGGTCCTTACCTTCAGATTCACCAGCTAATTGCTTCCACCATTCACCGAAGTATTGGAGAGATGGTTCATAGTTGGCCAGGATTTCTGTCACATAACCTTTTCGGTAGAGGATGTTACGGATAGCTGCATATTGGTAGGCTTCGTTTTCAGCAATCTTGTCAGAAGTGTAGTTTTGGCGAGCAGCGTTAGCCCCCTCCATCAACTTGGTAATATCTGCTCCTGAAGCCGCAATTGGCAAGAGACCAACAGCTGTCAGAACTGAGAAACGACCACCGACATTATCGGGAATGACGAAGGTTTCCCAACCATTGGCATCTGCTTCAACCTTGACAGCCCCTTTGACACGGTCTGTTGTAGCATAGATACGCTTGTTAGCTTCCTCTTGACCATACTTCTTAACCAAGAGTTCCTTGAAGACACGAAAGGCGATGGCTGGTTCAGTTGTTGTTCCTGACTTAGAAATAACGTTAACGGAGAAGTCCTTGTCTTGAACATAGTCAACCAAGTCTGACAGGTACGATGATGAAATCGAGTTCCCAGCATAAAGAATTTGCGGAGCCTGACGCTTGTCGCTCGCTTCTAAATTAACAAAAGCACTATTCAAGAAATCAATAGCGGCACGGGCACCGAGGTAAGAACCTCCGATACCAATAACAACGAGGACCTGGCTGTCTGATTGAATCTTAGCGGCTGCCTTTTGAATGCGGGCAAATTCTTCCTTATCGTAATTTTCTGGTAGATCAAGCCAGCCCAGGAAATCTGAACCTTGACCTGTTCCTTTACGTAGCATTTCATCTGCACTAGAAACCTGTGCCTGCATAAAGTCAATTTCATGAGCAGCAACAAACTTATCTAGTACTTTTGAATAATCAAATTTAATATGTCCCATTATGGTACTCCCTTTTTAAACAATATTCCTATATAGTTTACTCTTTTATGGGTGATTTTTCAACCTTTTTAGTGAAATCGGGAAAACGGTAACAAGCGTGTAAAATAAAGGAGACGAGTATTGATAGCTACTGGAGATAAGCTTGTTGACAACTTCACTTTTGGGGACAAAATTCCCTTGATGGTAAGCTTAAGAAGCAAAAGCCAGTAACAATCAATCCCAGTAACAGGCCTATCTTAGAGAATGAACAGTCTGGAGGGAAGTAATACTCAATAAAAATCAAAAATAGCCGAGGCAAGGAGCAATGACATCAAGTCACTAAAGTGACTGATGTCAAACGGCAATCTCCATAGCGATTGCCTAGCTCCCTTACTAACCTCACAAAGTTGGTGAAATCGACCAACTTTGCTCCGCATCGCATGAACTGCAGGTAGCTCAAAAGGTCTGGGGGACCGAGGTTGGAAATAGAGTTAGGGACAAAAGTCCTTAACTCCTTACTTTTTTACTATCAAACATCTTGACGCAGTGGTTGATTGGAGGTCCTTATCCCTTGCTAGACAAGTGATAACGGCCATCCTAATCAACTGTGCGGAGGCGGGACGACAAAATCGATTTCTCCGAAATCACGATTTTTGTCCCGCTCTCCAGCAGTTACGGCAAAGTGAGTTAACGATGGATAATTTTGATTTTTGAAGAGTATAAGGGCTAAAGTAATTCTACACCGTCAGCTTCCCCCACCAGGTCATGATCGCTTTTGAATGATACAATCCAAAACTAATTAAAACGGTATATTTGGCAAACTAAATCTCAGACATTATAATATAGATGCTAAGGATTGGTCCATTAGAACACCAAATCCCCCAACTATTGCTGTAGTTGAGGGATTTTTTTACGTTCTTTAAAAGATTAACGGGTGTTGTAGGCTGACAATACTATTTGTCCTTGTCATCCAGCCACTTGTCAATGTCATAAAGCAATAGGCCAGATACTACATTGACTACAATAGCGAGTAAGAGCTCCAAGGATTGGCTCATTAGCAGAACACCCCTCCCTAGCAAAAATTTGCTTGAGGTAAGCATTGCCCAATTATTATAACACATACAAGCGCAATAAAAAACGGCTCAAATCTAGTCGCTTTTTCTTATTATTCAATTATTCTAGCCCCATCATCGATTGGATAATTAGCTACAAAAATACTATATCGTCGCAAGCCATCAACTACCCGTCACATCAATATCCCTATATTCTGGAAAATCTTCATCGAAAAATTCAGCAAGATCACTTAGATTGGAAAAATCAATTTTCTCCCCCTCAAGTTTCGTCACAAGCAAATTTTCTAACTCCTTATCTGTCATAACTATCCTTCCCCTCTTCTAATAGTAGTTCGGAAACATCTCGGGCCTTTTCAGAAAACTGACAAAAGTCACACTGGCATTGGTTCCTAAAAATCTATGGATGCTGGCTACCAAACTAGGGTCTCTACTCCTAAAGCCACAATACTAAGAGTCTTTCTCTTTAAAAGCCTCCTTATAAAATTTTACAAACCGAATTTTATCACGCTGGGTCAATTCACCAATCACTCGTAAATCTTTTAAGGTGTTAGCCCGAAACTTCAAAACAGTAATCGTATCAACCCAGGAAGGCTTCTTCAAACCTGCTTCTACCCAATCTAGAATTCTAAAATACTTCTGCCTAATCGAGACTGACTTAGACTGATATTGACTAGTTACTGATAATGCAAAAACCGCATTATCACTATGCCGAATGACTAAAATTGGACGAATTTTTGACCCACTTTTATCATGAAAAACAACCCTAGCTAAAGCTATCTCATATTCTTCAAGCCTCATGGTACGAATCCTCATACTCAGAGAAATCTTCATCAAATAAAAAGGCTCTATCTTCAGGCTTGTCTAAATCAATATCCTTAACGGCTTCTGCATTTTCCAAAATCAAATCAGCTAGTTTCTGATTCAGCAAATCATCAAAAGTCTGATCCTTAATTTCAAAGGGAATACTCCGAGTTTTAACGCTCTGAGTTAAGAACAACTTAATTGCCGTGGTCATATCCAGTCCTAACTCCTTATAAAGCTCAGTTGCTTCCTTTTTTAATTTATCATCAACCCGAAATGCTATTGTTGACATGACAATCACCTCATCTATCCTTATACCTGTATTGTATCACTCATCAACATACACTGTCAAACACGCTATCCTGTCAGAATCAATTTTTGAGCCATTGCCGTCAACAAGAAGAATGGAAAAAGACATTACTAATAAACTTAATCATCTAAATTTGTAAAATTTTTGCACCTTTTTAGTATTTGCGATAAATAAACCCCTGAGAAACCTTGATTTCATAGGGTTTATTTTCTATACGCAAAAAGAGCACACAATCCACACTCGCTTAGGGCTGCTGGATTCCTCCCCTGACCCACTTCACGCAGAACCGTTGCTCCGCCGCTATTATAACATAAAATGAAAAAGAAGCCAAGCCTTACTTTTCCCTTTTCAAAAAAGCCACAACGAGCAGGCAAATAATCAAACCCAGCATTGCAGGTAAAGCAATAGTCAAGCCCGCATTGCCGCTATCTAAGTAAGACCAAATCATTTTCAAAAAGGCCGTCGCAATCAAAATCAAGCCGACCAACTTCCAGCTATGCAGCCAGGTTGCCCGCACGATAAGGACAAAAAAGCTGACGACGAGAAAGGCGAAGAGATATTCTTTCACGCCCCAAGTCGCTTGCAAAAACTGGCGCTCATCGGTCAAAAACTCCCTCACCAAGGCAGGCGTTTCGCTCGGCACTGGAAACCAAATCATGCTGGTCAAGAGCGCAAAAATGCTGGCTGTTACGCCGACAATCTGTCTCTTGTAAGAAAAATACATGATTGGAACAATCAGAACAGGGCGGATATACCAGCTCAGCAAATTCTGATGACGCTCAAAGGCCCAGGTTTGAAAAGGGATATTTTTGACTAAAAATAGGGCAAATAGAAAACTTAAAAGCAAGAAGCAACTTGCAATTATGATGTGGTTCTTTTTTTGCTTCATTTTTGCTTCCTCCGATTTCGGAAAAAATCTTGCATGATTTTGGCACAGTCGGCCTCTAAGATGCCAGTCTCGACTTGGACACGGTGGTTGAGTCGCTGGTCGGTCAGAATGTCATAGAGACTACCGGCTGCCCCAAATTTTTGATTGGGGGCTCCGTAGATGACCTGGGGAATGCGAGCTAGGCCAATGGCTCCACTGCACATGACACAGGGTTCAATGGTGACAAAGAGGGCACTGTCCAAAAGCCGCCAGTTGCCTTCAGTCTGATTGGCCTGATTGATAGCCATGATCTCAGCGTGCATGATAGCTTGGTTGAGCTCCTCACGTGCATTGTGGCCTCGGCCAATAATCTGGCCGTCCTTAACGATGACACAGCCGATGGGAATTTCTTCCTTGGCCAAGGATTTTTGGGCTTCCTTGAGGGCTTCCTGCATGAAGGCTTTTTTTTGGTCGTGAGTGAAGTCCGCCATCAGTTAGCTCCCAGATTCCAAGATTTGTGGGGTTGGGCCAATTCTACGGGAATAGCTCCGGCATAACCTTGGGTTTGTTCGCGAAGAATTTCCAAATGATGATCTGAATCAATTCCTTGAGGTGGCAGAGGGGGAACATGAGTCAGCACGAGTTTCTTAACCGCCGCCTCTTGGGCAATTTGGCCAGCTTCTTTAGAAGTCAGGTGGGCTGGATGATTTTCATTACCTTCATAAAGATAAACATCGGCTAGGAAGAGGTCGGCCTCCTTGGCAAAATCAGCTAGACCATCGAAATAACCCGTATCACCAGTGAAAACTAGTACTTGATCAGTTTCTCTTTCTAATATCCGGAAGGCATAACAGGGCACTGGGTGAACTGTCTTGATAAAGCTGATGTCAAAGGGACCGATTTGCTGGGTTCCAGCCACGTCATAGGCCTGACCTCGGGAAACGCCAGCCATGGTCAATTTGGCAAATTCATAGCTATCCTCGTCGTGGCCGTAGATTGGCAAGACCTTAGGTTCCCAAAGATGCTTGGGGTAGAGTTGAAAATAATGACGCAGCACGCCCAAATCAGCCACATGGTCGGGATGGTAGTGACTGATGATGACCGCATCCAAATCCAGCGGACTGATTTCCTTTTCCAGCTCGGTCACAGCTCGGCTCCCTGCATCCATGAGCAGTTGAAAACCGTCATGACCGGTCACCAGATAGGAGGTTGTCCCACCGTCCTGGTAGGGGTAGGCTCCCCAGCAACCTAAAGTTGTTAATTTCATAGAATCACCTTCTTTTCTATTAGGTTAATTATAACAAATCTGCTTGGAAAAGTAGCTCTTTCTTCTAATACTCAATGAAAATCGAAAAACCCGAGGTAAGGAACAAAGCTATCAGCCACTTTTGTGGCTTGTTAGCTAACGGCAATCTCCATAGCGATTACCTAGATCCCTTACTAACCTCACAAAGTTGATGAAATCGGCCAACTTTGCTCTGTGTCGCACGAACTGAAGACAGCTCAAAAGGTCTGGGAGACCTTTTGAGGTTGGAGATGCAGAAAGCATCGCTTTCCTCAGTAAGTACGGAAAGGTGAGTTAACGACGGTAAATTTTGATTTTCGAAAAGTATGCTTCAGTAAGTCCTTTAAAAAACTGCCATCGCATTGCGGTGACAGTTTTCAATATGTTTAGGCTTCCTTGGTCAAAATCGTTAGGGTTTCTAAGAGATTTTGCGCATTAACCTCGATAGTATCGCCAGTTGCCTTGATTTTGACTTCGACGATGCCTTCGGCAGCCTTCTTACCAACAGTAACACGGATTGGCAGGCCAATCAGGTCGCTATCCGAGAATTTTGAGCCGACTCGTTCATTGCGGTCGTCGGTTAGGACTTGGTAACCGGCCTTCACTAATTGACTTTCTAAGTTGGCTGTCAGGTCTTGTGCGACTTGGTCCTTGGTGTTGACTGTAATCAGGTGAACATCAAATGGCGCCAATTCTTTAGGGAAATTGATCCCCCAGCTAAAGCGGTAGGCACCCTTAGGGGTCTTATTGACAAAGAGGCGGGCGTGTTGCTCGATGACAGCTGAGAGAATGCGGCTGACACCAATACCATAGCAACCCATAATGATAGGGATAGAGCGGCCATTCTCATCAAGGATATTGGCGCCCATACTATCAGAATAGCGAGTCCCCAATTTAAAGATATGACCGATTTCAATCCCACGGGCAAACTTGAGGGTCCCTTGACCGTCTGGTGAAGGCTCGCCTTCCTTGACTTCCCGAATATCAACATAGTCCTTGGGAGAGAAGTCACGGCCAGGGTTGACACCAGTTAAGTGGTAGCCATCTTGGTTGGCACCGGCAACGGCATTAGCCACATCTTGGACCTTGCGGTCAGCAATGATGGTCACTTCTTGTGGCAGGCCAACTGGGCCTAGGGAACCGAAATTAGCTCCGAAGACTTCCTTAGCCTGGTCCTCATTAGCCGGCTCAAGGAAATCGGCCCCCAGATAATTTTTAAGTTTGACATCATTGACCTGGTCATTCCCGACCAAGAGGGCCACGACTGGCTGGTCATCTGCCATAAAGAACAAGGTCTTGATGGTTTGGCCTTCATCAACATTGAGAAAGGCTGATACGTCATCAATGGTCTTGCAATCGGGTGTTGAGACCTTGGTCAACTCTTCCTGGGTAGTGGCCGCTTGGCTTGGCTTGTAAAGGCTGGTGGCCATCTCAAGGTTGGCCGCATAGCCAGATTGGTCAGAGTAGGCAATGGTGTCTTCTCCAGAAACCAACCACTTATTGAGCTCATCCTTGATTTGCGCTAGGACATCTTCAGGAATTTCGTCTAGTGAACTGATGGATTTATCTAGGACGACCCAGTGATCCAAGTCTGTTCGGTCAGGGGTTACGGCCATAAATTCTTGGCTATCCTTACCCCCCATAGCTCCTCCGTCACCAATGATGCCCTTGAAATCAAGGCCTGCACGGGTAAAGATGGCTTCATAAGCCTGGCGATAGGCCTCATAAGCCTCATCCAGACTGTCATAATTAGCGTGGAAGCTGTAGCCATCCTTCATGATGAATTCACGGGTCCGCAAAAGGCCATTGCGGGGACGTTTTTCGTCGCGGTACTTGGCCTGAATTTGGTAGAGGTTCATGGGCAACTGCTTATAGGACTTAATGGAGTCGCGCACTAGAGCTGTGAAGGTTTCTTCATGGGTTGGGCCCAAGATAAATTCAGCCTGGTCACGGTTTTTAAGCTTATAGAGGTCGTCTCCATAGGTCTCGTAACGGCCAGATTCCTTCCAGAGGTCAGCCGTCAAAAGAGCTGGGGCCAGCATTTCAACCGCCCCAATCTTATCAAACTCCTCGCGCATGATGGTCTTGAATTTTTCGATAACCCGATTGGCTAGAGGCAAGTAAGAGTAAACACCAGCAGTCACCTGGCGGACATAACCAGCCCTGACCATTAGGGCATGACTGATAACCTGGGCATCGCTTGGCATTTCCCTTAAGGTTGGGATCAACATTTGAGATTGTTTCATGATTTTATTTGGCCCCGCTAAGAGGCAGGGCCTTCCTTTCAACTTAATAGATATAGAGCAACTGGTACTTCTTAGAAGAAGGCTCGCATGATGTCATTCCAAGTAACGGCAACCATGAGCACCAGCATAATAGCTACACCAACGAGGGTGATGTAGGTTTCTGTTTCTTGCTTGAGGGGCTTGCGACGAATAGCCTCAATGATATTGATGAGAATTTTCCCACCATCAAGGGCTGGGATAGGAAAAAGATTGACCACACCCAGATTCATAGACAGCATACCTGTCAAAAAGAGAATATCAACAAGGCCTGACTGGGCCGCTTGGCCAACCATTTGGTACATGGCTACTGGTCCACCAAGTTTATTGAGACTGAAATGGAGAATTAAATTACCGATAGCCCGAATGAGTTGGGTCATGGCGGTCAGGGCTAGCTTGAAGCCACCAACCAGCTTGCTCCAAAAGTCGGTCTTTAAGGACTGTTGAACGCCGATAATGTAGGCCCCGTTAGACTTTTTGGGCTTTACTTGAATTTGCTTGGTTTGCTTGGATTTAGTCTGGATGGTTAGCTGAAGTTGCCCATCTTTTTTCAAATCCTTGGTTGAGCTGGCAACCGCATCTGTCAGGTCTTCCCAATTTTCGACCTTCTGCTTGCCAATGCTTAAAATCCTATCGCCAGTCTTGAGGCCTGCCGTCTGGGCAGGACCACCATCTGCAACGCGAATAGCATTGGTATCAGGATTGGGCGTTCCTCCCTGCATAAAGACCATGAGGATGAGCACCAGGGTCCCCAGAATAAAATTATTCATGGGGCCAGCAAAGTTGGTAATCATCCGACCCCAAACACTAGCATTTTGATACTGGACATCAAGCGGTGCAATCCGAATTTCTGTCCCGTCCTCCTCAACAATGGTAGCATCGTGGTCAACCGAGTAGGTCTTAGTCTCATCTAGCACCAGACCTGTGATTTGCAACTGGTCTTCCAAATCATAGGCGGTCACATTCATGGGTAGGCTGTCATTATCCAGCTGCTTGTCTGACAGGTTAATACGACTGACTAGACCTTTCTCATTCAGGCTCAGGCTGACAGGGGTCCCTGTCTTGATTTCGGTCTTGTCATCGCCCCAGCCAGCCAGCCGAACATAGCCACCCAAGGGGAGCATGCGGATGGTATAGGCCGTGCCATCCTGTCCGATATGGGCAAAGATTTTTGGCCCCATACCGATGGCAAATTCACGAACCAGGATACCTGATTTCTTGGCAAAATAAAAGTGACCATATTCATGCACCGTCACGATGATACCGAAAACGATGATAAAGATAATAATGTTTAAAAGCATTGATAACCTCTATATTAGGGAAGACTAGGCTCCATTTGAGCTCTAGCCTCATTTTACCGATAAGTCTTGCTCTGATTGGCTTTTTTCTGTAACCCCAAGGCAAATCATGGTGCCTAGTTTTACGATCTAGAATAGGCCAAAGAAGTGCATGATGGGAAAGACAAAAATCATACTATCGAAGCGGTCCAAGATACCACCATGCCCTGGAATCAATTTTCCTGAGTCTTTAACGCCAAAATGACGCTTGATGGAACTTTCTACCAAATCACCAAATTGGGCAAAGATACTAAAGACAACCACCAAAATCATGGTAACGAGGAAGGATTTAGGGCTGTAAACAGATTTGTCCACCAACATGAAAATTAGAGAGACAATCAGAGCCGAGAGGACTCCTCCTAGACTGCCTTCAATGGTTTTATTGGGTGAAACCTTGGGCATGAGCTTGTTCTGGCCAAACTGGCGACCAATCATATAGGCGCCAATGTCCGTTGCCCAAACAATAAAGATGGCAAAGAGAACCTTATTGATGCTATCCAAGCGGGCATTGACCAGATTTTGGAAACCAAAGCCAATATAGACCGCCGAGGCAATGGGGAAGACCGCATCGTCAAAGGAATAGGTGTCGCTGTTAAAAACTGTTCCGGCCAAAAGCATAAAGCTGATGAGACCAAAACAGGTCCAGCTGGCATCCAAGGGCAGGAAGGTCAGATAGGTCCCCATAGGAACCGTCAGCACAAAGGCTGCCAACATGGCCAGAACTCCTTCAAAAGAAAAGATTTCTAGGCCCTTCATCTTAAAAAGCTCAGAGATGGCAATCATGGCCAAAACTCCGACGAATAATTGAAAGGGCAGGTGACCCAGCCATAAAAAGACTAGGAAGATAGCACCAGCAATCCCTCCGTAAATCACACGTTCACGCATACTTGTCTCCTCTTAGACACCACCGAAGCGTCTCTGGCGGTGGTTAAATTCAGCAATGGCTTGGACCAATTCGTCTTCATTGAAATCTGGCCAGAGCACCTTGGTAAAGTAAAATTCGCTATAGGCTGCCTGCCAGGGCAGAAAGTTGCTCAGCCGCAACTCGCCGCTAGTTCGGATAATCAAATCTGGGTCACGGTACAAATAAGGTAGGTTCTTGGTCATCAAGCGGTCGGCAATCAGGTCTTCGTCAATAGCTGTCGGGTCTAACTCCCCATCTTTAACTTCCTGAGCCAGAGCCTGAACTGCCGCGGCTATCTCTGCTCGACCACCATAGTTGAGGGCAAAGTTTAAGACCAGACCAGAATTGTGCTTGGTCTTGGCACAGGCCCGCTCCATAGCATCAAAGGTTGCCTGGGGTAACTTGCTGGTATCGCCCATGACCTGGACACGGACATTGTTTTTGTGGAGCTCAGGGACATATTTGTCGAAAAATTCGACAGGTAGGTTCATGATGAATTTGACCTCATCGGCAGGCCGTGACCAATTTTCTGTGGAAAAGGCATAGACCGTCAGAACCTTGACCCCCAGCTCAGAAGCCTTGATGGTCACCCTTTGCAGGGCATCCATACCAGCCTTGTGGCCCATGACGCGGGGTTGCAGCCGTTCCTTGGCCCAGCGACCATTGCCATCCATAATAATCCCAATGTGTTTAGGGATTTTTTCCAGACTTGGCGTCTCTTGATTTTTCTTGAATTTAAATATAGCCATACTCTTAAAATTTTACCATAAATTAAGGGAGAATGCACTTTTAGTTGCGACCTGAGCTAGGCTAATCCAGAAGATAAAATTTCCAACCAAGAGTACGGTCTGGAGAGTAGCAACAAAAAGGATGTAAACAGCCTGTTAATGAGATAGTTTTTATGCCTAATCCTTAGCGAAAATATCAGATAAAACTCACTTCGGCCGTCGTTGATAAAACCGAATGTTTGGCATCGCCTTTCTTTCCAGATTTTCAGGTTTTGAATTTATACTCAATGAAAATCGAAATTAGCCGAGGCAAGGAGCAATGACATCGAGTTTCTAAAGTGACTGATGTCAAACGGCAATCCCCATAGCGATTGCCTAGCTCCCTTACTAACCTCACAAAGTTGGTAAAATCGACCAACTTTGTGAGGCATCACACGAACTGAAGATAGCTCAAAAGGTCCCCCAGACCTTTTGTGAGGTTGGAAATAGGGAAAGCTTCGCTTTCCTCAGCAAGTACGGCAAGGTGAGTTAACGACGGTAAATTTTGATTTTCGAAGAGTATTAACCTAGTATAAAAGCCCAACCAGCTAGTTGAGCTCTGTTTTCTGTTACCCTCCTGCAGGCCTTGCTAGGTATAAAGAGTGGGGCCTAGCGCAAAGGCTCCTGAGTTGTAAGTCTATTCTTCAATAGCTGACTGGTCTTCTTGGCTGTTGCCTTCTTCCTTATCAGCTGAGTCAGAAGAGGTTGCTGCTTCGTTGGAAGCTGATGCTGGTGAGGAGATGACCCTCATGATTGAGCGTTGTAGGTCAAATGTAAGGTAGACTCCTTCAACATCGAGAACGATGCGATTGTTGGCTTGGTCAACCTCATCAACGGTAGCAATCAGACCACTTATAGTTTCGACTTCCGCTCCCCTGACCAACTTGGTCTGCATTTCATCACGGGCTTGCTTTTGTTTCTTTTGTGTCCGTGAAGACATAAACATCATTCCTCCAAGAAGAATGAGTAGGATAAAAATACCAGTAAATTGCATAAGTTAATAACCCTCCAAATATCTATAGACATTACTATACCAGATTTTAAGGGGGCAGGCAAGAAAACTTAGGTAGACAGGAAAAGAAGGGTCTTTAATTGAATGCCACTTTCAGAATTCACTTAAGCAGGATTACTATTCAACTGACCTAGCAACTGCCAGGCTTGGGTAAAAATTGCTTAGGTTCAGACGGATCTGCCTAGGCTTGAAAGCTTGATGGACTTGCTTTTGCAAGTCTTGAGCGAGTAGCGGGGCTACCCTTTTGAGCCTAGTTTTATGCTATAATAAGGGCATTATGGATAAACTGATTAAAACAATTGCAAGTTCTGGCTCCTTTCGGGCCTATATCTTGGATAGCACCCAAACCGTTCGGACTGCCCAAGAAAAACACCAGACCCTATCGTCCTCAACTGTGGCCCTAGGTCGGGCCCTGATTGCCAATCAAATTCTAACCGCCAACCAAAAGGGTGATGCCAAGGTAACGCTCAAGATTATTGGCAACAGCTCCTTTGGCCATATTATTTCTGTTGCGGATACAGCTGGCCATGTCAAGGGCTACATCCAGAATCCAGGGGTTGATATTAAAAAGACCGCTACTGGTGAGGTGCTGGTTGGGCCCTTCATGGGGCAAGGCCAATTTGTCTCTATCGTTGACTACGGAACCGGTCACCCTTATACCTCAACGACACCTCTAGTTTCTGGAGAAATTGGGGAAGACTTCGCCTACTTTCTGACTGAGAGCGAGCAGACCCCATCAGCTGTGGGGCTCAATGTCCTCCTCGATGAGAATGATAAGGTTGAGGTCGCTGGAGGTTTCATGCTCCAGGTTTTACCTGATGCCAAGGAAGAAGAGATTGCTCGCTTTGAGAAGCGTATTCAGGAAATGCCCGCCCTCTCTAGTCTCCTAGAATCCGACAACCACACCCAAGCCTTGATTGATGCCATTTATGGCAATGAGCCCTACAAGATTTTGGCCGAAGAGGAATTAAGCTTCGCCTGTGACTGTAGCAAGGAGCGTTTCCAATCTGCCCTAGCTAGCCTGGCTAAAGAAGAATTGCAGGCCATGAAGGATGAGGATCATGGTGCTCAAATCACCTGCCAATTCTGTGGTAAGACCTACAACTTTGATGAAAAAGATCTGGAGGAAATTATTGATGACCAAGCGTAATTCGGCCTTCATGATTGGGGATGTTGAGATTCCCCACCGCACAGTATTGGCTCCCATGGCTGGGGTAACCAATTCAGCCTTTCGGACCATCGCCAAGGAATTTGGTGCAGGTCTGGCTGTTATGGAGATGGTTTCAGACAAGGGTATCCTCTACAATAACGAAAAGACCCTCCATATGCTCCACATTGATGAAGGGGAACACCCTGTTTCTATCCAGCTTTTTGGTAATGATGGTGATAGTCTGGCTCGGGCAGCTGAGTTTATCCAGGCCAATACCAAGACTGACCTGGTGGACATCAATATGGGTTGTCCCGTCAATAAGATTGTCAAAAATGAAGCTGGTGCCATGTGGCTCAAGGACCCTGACAAGATTTATCAGGTGATAAAAACTGTTAAATCTGTCCTCAATATTCCTCTGACCGTTAAAATGCGGACCGGCTGGGCGGACAGTTCTCTGGCTGTGGAAAATGCCCTAGCGGCTGAGGAAGCCGGTGTATCGGCTCTGACCATGCACGGACGAACCAGAGAACAGATGTACACAGGCCACTGCGACCACGAAACCCTGGCCCAGGTAGCCCAGGCTATCAAAACCATTCCCTTTATCGGTAACGGGGACATCAAGACCGTTGAGGATGCTAGGTTTATGATTGAAGAGGTCGGTTGCGATGCGGTCATGATTGGCCGTGGCGCTCTCAATAATCCCTACCTCTTCACCCAAATCAACCATTTCTTTGAAAGCGGGGAAATTTTGCCAGATCTGACCTTTGCTAGGAAACTTGAGATTGCTTATGACCATCTCAGCCGTCTGGTGGATCTCAAAGGCGAAAAGATTGCTGTGAGAGAATTCCGTGGCCTAGCTCCTTACTACCTGCGAGGAACCTCTGGGGCTGCCAAGATCCGGGGAGCTGTTGCTCGTGCTGAAACCCTAGACCAGGTCAAGGAAATCTTTGACAGAATTCCAACATAGAGAATACTTGACTGGACCATGTGGGAAGGATAATTATGAAAAGAAGACTACCATTGGCTTTAACGGGGCTCTTATTGGGCTTGACTGCCCTGACCAATTTGATAACAAAATTTGTCAATCGTCCGGTGGGTTACTCACTTCTCTTGCTCTGTCTAGGATTGTGGTTAGTCTTGACTGGCTATTTCTTACTCAATAAAAAAGACTGTCAAAAACAATTGACCAGCCTCTTAGCTGCCTCGACTTTTCCGACCTATTTCATGGCCATGATGCTCTCGCCCTTGGTCCTTCCCCTGGCAAAGCCTTATCTGCTTAGTATCTGGGCTCTCGGTTTACTGGGTCACCTAACTTTCTTAATTCTTTTTAGCATCCGAGCTAAAAAACAAGCGAGCTGGGAGCAGGTTTATCCAGGTTGGTTCGTTATCTATGTTGGCCCCGCCGCTGCCTCTATAACGGCCAGACTAGTTGGACAGGTCCTTCTGGGGCAGGTGATTTTTTACTTGACCTTCCTAGCCTATCTGATACTGATGCTTGCCTTATTCTATCGGCTAGCTAAATGGCCCTTAAGAGAGCAGGAACTGCCTAATATAGCTATCATGGCGGCCCCAAGTTCTCTGATGCTCTTAGCTTTTTTGCAGCTCTATCCTAGTGGTCATCCTGCTTTTTTGCTACTATTGCTCTTGCTATCACAGGGATTTTATTGGGGGAGTTTTCTTTATCTTGCTCGTCATCTCAAAACCTGGTTTGTCCCTGGCTTTTCTGCCTTCACCTTCCCCAGTGTCAGCACGGCAACAGCCCTCAAATTGAGTTTAATGAGATTGCAGTTGACAGAAGGCTGGCTAGTAAGCCTGAGTAATTTTGAGATTGGACTAGCCTCACTCATCGTGGCCTATGTCGCCTTGGCCTACCTCTATTATCTTTCTAAATCTAAGGCCTAGATTGGATCTTATATGACGATTTTGCCCCTAGTTTTATTGACCATCTTTTTCCTCGTCCTCCTCGGACTGACCTATTACAGAGAGCCCAGAACCCTATTATTAGGAATTTATTTCGTTTTGGCCCTCCTTTTTCTAGGAGCCACCCTCTTCTATTTGGCTAATCAATTCGACCTGAGAATTCTCAAATTCTTGCTATCCTTAGCCATTTTTCTAGTCATCCTTCCTCTCTTGGCTGGACCAAGCATCCTCATCATCACCCTCTTGGTCAAGGGGATTCAACTGATTAAACGCGAGGGACATGCTCTTAAGAATCTCCTCTCTCTGGGAATTGGTCTGGGTCTGCTAGCCTTCCCCTACCTTTTCCAGATGATTGCCAGCCATTATAAGGAAAATAGTCTGGTCACCGGCCTCTTATCCCTGGTGACGACCATGGTCATCTATCTCATCCTCCTCATCAGTGCCTATACCATCTCTAGCTTTTTAAACCTGATTCACTGGTTCAAGAGGCCCATAGATTATGTGTTAGTGCTAGGAAGTGGCCTCATGGGGGATAAGGTCACCCCCTTGTTAGCCAGTCGCATCAAAAAGGGGATTGAGATTTATCAAAAACACCCTGATTGTCGTCTAATATTGTCTGGTGGTCAAGGCAAGGATGAATTGATTGCCGAAGGTCAGGCCATGGCCAAGTATGCTCTCTCTCAAGGTGTCCCAGAAAAAGACATTATCATTGAAGATAGATCCAAAAATACCAGAGAAAACCTGCAATTTTCCAGCCACTTAATGGCAAATAAGGCCAATCTGGCCATTGTGACCAACTATTATCATCTATTTCGAGCTCTACTGATAGCTCGTGACTTAGGAATTCCTTGTATCGGTTATGGAGCAAAGACCAAATTCTATTTTTCTCTCAATGCCTACATTCGGGAATTCATCGGTTATCTTTATTTCAAGTGTCGCCTGCATGGCGGGGTGCTTCTCTTTATTGTCGCCCTTCATCTTGTCCTTATCGGCTGGAGTTTGCTGAGGTAGAAAAAGGAAACTGAAGTTGAAAAGGCCAGCCCAATAAGCAATTGGACTGGCCTTTTAGTTATTACGATACACTATTTACCAAGCTAATAACTACATAGACTAGGCTTATTTATAGAAATTCCACCCTCCATGGTGACAGTTCATTATAGAGAGGAGCCTTACCGAGGGCATCAATAGTTGATTTTTATGATGGACGACCTTCTTTCCTTCTTCAATACAAACTGGGAATAGATTGTTTGGGTCCCATCCTTGGTCGTTCGCCAAAACTTCCCTAACCTTATCGAAAAAGGCGTGCTTGAAGTCAGATGAAATATTAACCTTTGAGATACCATTCTTAACAGCTTCGGCAATCTGTTCATCAGGATTTGAAAAACCGCCATGGAGAACCAGAGGAACATCGACTTGCCCAATAATATCTTTCAGGATGTCAATCCGGATCTCAGGGGTAACATTCTTTGGATAAATACCGTGAGCTGTACCAATACCAAAAGCTAGGGTATCTACTCCTGTTTCTTCAACAAAGCGTTTGGCATCTTCTAGCTTAGTGTAAATACCATTCTTCAGACCATCTTCAACAGCTGTCCCTGTCTGACCGATTGTCCCTAACTCACCTTCAACGCTAACACCAACTCTATGGCACATTTCAACGGTTTTTCTTGTGATATCTACATTTTCATCCCATGACAGAAGTGAGCCATCAATCATTACTGAACTAAAGCCATTGTGAATTGCTCTAGCAACACTATCCAAGTTATCACCGTGATCTAGGTGAAGGACAAAAGGAACCTTACTATTTTTAATCCGTTGCAAGACATAGGCGAAGAAATCATCCTTACAGTAGAAAACTTCAGTAGGGTGGACTTCAATAATGGCAGGGGCATTATCTTCCTCACATTGTTCAATGACAATCCGATCCAGCTCCAAATTAGAAATGTTATAGGCACCAACAGCAAACTTGTTTTCTTTAACAATCGCTAGCATTTGTTCCATATTAATTAACATATTAGTTTCCTCCAATTTTTCTTAATTATTCAAAGGGCCCCGTTGTAAAATGAGGTGCAACAAAAAAAAGCATAATCTCTGTGGCAATTATTCCAAAAGGAATCAATTGGAATCAGACCCCAATAAAATTTGTTTTTTTATTAGCAATCCGACCAGAGGATATTAAGTCTCTAGAATACATTTACGAAAAACTTTTAGATTTCACAACCTCAAAGGCTCTTCAGGAGGATTTATTAAAAAATCGTAATTTGGAGTCCCTGAATAGAATTTTTAATTCATAATCAGGCTTCCTTACTTTCTAATTGTTATTTTAGACGAGCTAATAAGTACTGCCTTGCTATTAATACTAAGTAAAATCAAACCTAGCAATATAATCAAATACATAACTTTTTCGTAATATTACGTAAAAGAAACGAGCTTATCCTGATACTTTCGCCGTAGTGGTATTATAAGTGGTAGCTTTGACGTTACTTATAATGGGATTTTTGAGACTTGGGCTCAATCTTAGGAATGAAACTCCCCTACACCACTGTTGAAATAGAGAATCGGGCGATAGGGCCTCAATGCTCTATCGCCCGATTTTCTATTTTCCTTTTTGGGGGGTGACGGCTTTGTATCTTTATAAGGAGTTTACTTCCGTCCGTACTACCTAAAGAAACATCAAAATATAACTTTTGAAATTTATTGAGTATAAGCTCAACGAAAAGATAAAACAAAAAGCGAATACTAGAGTCTCTTCTGTCCTGCAGAATTCTCCAGTGTTCGCTTATTTCATCATGAGGCTGGGGCAAAAGGTCCTAACCTCCTTACTTTTTCAACATCAAACAGTTTGACCCCGTAGTTGATTTGTGATGAGCGACTTGACACTTTAGTGTTTGGTCACTCACATGCCAGTGAAACGGCGGTAATATCCTTATCCCTTGCTTGGCAAGGGATAGGTCCAAGTCAACTGTGCGGAGGCGGGAGTGTCTAGTCCAGTGGACTAGACAGCCTACGACAGGTCCCATTCAAACTCTTGTCGAGTTTGAATGGGGAACTTAGTAAGGAGGGGACAGTAGTTCGCAAAATAGCGACTACTGTATCAACTCTCTTGAAGCCTTAAAACTAGAGAGCAAGGGGAAATTGATTTCTCCGAAATCATGATTGAGTCCCACTCCCATTTTTTCTAGTCATCAATGGTAAATTTCAGACTGCCCTTGTGGCTGCCAATTTTTAGTTTGGAATCGGCCTTTAATTGGCCTGACAGGAGCAATTCGGACAATCTGTCTTCAACTTCAGTTTGAATGGTTCGGCGCAAGGGGCGAGCTCCCATTTCTGGGTCATATCCCTGCTCTGCCAAAAGCTTGAGGGCAGCTGGTTGAACCTTGAGGCTGATTTCCTTTTCAGCTAGGCTAGCTTCGAGAGGCTTCACCATCAGCTTGACAACTTGACGCATATGGTCAGGTGTCAGACTATGGAAGACAATCTTCTCATCAATCCGATTGATGAATTCAGGTCGATAGGCCTTCTTGAGCTCTTCCATAATCCGACTCTGCATGGCCTGATAATCCTGACTGATGGCCTTGGCGCCAAAACCAACCGTCTTATCATCGCGCAGGGCAGTTGCCCCTAAGTTGCTAGTCATGATGATGATGGTATTGGAAAAATCAACCTTGCGCCCACGACTATCAGTCAAGACCCCGTCATCCAAGACTTGGAGAAGGACATTGAAGATGTCAGGGTGGGCCTTTTCCACCTCATCAAAGAGGAGAACCGAATAAGGCTTGTTGCGAACCTTCTCGGTCAACTCACCGCCTTCTTCGTAGCCCACATAACCTGGAGGGGCTCCGTTGAGGCGACTAGCCGCGAATTTTTCCATGTACTCAGACATATCAAAACGAATCAGGGCCGACTCATCATCAAAGAGGAGTTCAGCAAGGGCCTTGGCTAACTCGGTTTTACCAACCCCAGTTGGCCCTAGGAACATGAAGGAACCAATTGGTCGCTTGCCTGTTCGGATACCTGATTGGTTGCGCCGAATGGCACGAGAAACCGCTGAAACGGCATCATCCTGGCCAATCACGCGCTTGTGGAGTTCTTTTTCTAGATTGAGGTAGCGTTGATTATCAGCCTGGGTCATCTTCTCAAGAGGAATGCCTGAGAGTTTGCTGAGGGTCCTGAGAATATCCTCTTCCTTGACAGCGACAGGCTGGCGAACCTTTTGCTGATCCTCTTCCTGAAGCAGATCCGCAACCGCTCCTAGATTTCCTGACAAGAGGGCCTGGTCAGCAGAGCTGAGGAAGGTTGGCAGGGAACGCTTGACCGTATTTTGCACCATAGCACTGGCCTCATCCAGCAGGTCAATGGCCGAATCCGGCAAGTTCTTGCTGGTCAAATAGCGGTGGGCTGATTTGACGGCCGTTAAGACTGCCTGGTCAGAGATGGTGACATTGTGGTAGCTCTCATAGCTTTCCTTGAGTCCCAAGAGAATCTGGTAGGCAGCATCAACTGTCGGTTCTTCAATCAAAACCCTAGCAAAGCGACGGGAGAGGGCTGCATCCTTCTCAATATGCTTGGAATACTCCTCCTGGGTTGTCGCTCCAATCATGTGGAGGGTCCCTCTAGAAAGGGCTGGCTTAAGAATATTGGCGGCATCCAGGGTGCTATCAATCCCGCTGCCAGAACCCATGATGGTGTGAACCTCGTCAACAAAGAGAATGATATGGCCATCGGCCTCGATATCCGCAATGATTTGGTTCATCCGCTCTTCAAAGTCTCCCCGGAAACGGGTGCCAGCTACCACCGACATCATATCCAATTCCAAAACTCGGAAATCGGCCAGTTCGTATGGAACTTCTCCTTGGACAATCCTCTGGGCTAGGCCGTAGGCTAGAGCCGTCTTACCAACACCGGCATCACCGACCAAGACAGGATTATTCTTAGTCTTGCGGCTAAGAATTTGTAGCATGCGAGTAATTTCCTCGTCACGACCAACCACAGTCTCCAGTTGTCCTTGAGCCGCTAGATCCGTCAGGTCTCGGGTGAAGTCAGCCAGGTCTCCTGCCGTTGGCTGAGGGCCTGCCATCATATTGTTAAAGTTGCCATTGCCAGACTTCTTGGGCTTGGCCAAGTCAAAAATAGCCTTGACATCTTCCTTGGAAAAACCTGAGTAGCGCTCAATAACTTTGCGTAGGTCAATCAATCGAAGATTATCCTTGCCCTCATCTTGAAAATGAAAACCGACCTGCTCCAAAATGCGAGCCGCCAAATTATCCCGACCAAACATCATGGAGAGGAGAACGTGTTCGCTACCGACCTGAGGGGCCTTGACAGCTTCAGCAATACGAGCCGCATAGGTTAAGATTCTCTCTAGTGCCCTTGAAGCCGGCAAAATCTCTTGGCTCTTAGCCCTTTTGAGAGGCTTACGGCGAATGACCAGCATGGCCGCATCCTCATACTCATCCAAATCAATCTTATCCGCAAAGTCCATAAGTGCCAGATGAGCCACTGTCTCATCGGTGTCCACCATGGCCAAGAGCAGGTGCCAACTTTCCAAAAATTGACTCTGGTAGCGGGCCGCCTGATATTGGGCACGGCTAAATATTTCTTGCATTTTCAGGGAATAATCAGTCATCTGGATTTCCTTTTCTATCGAGGCGTTGAATAATCTTTTTCAGCATGCGGGCACGAATACCAGGAGCATCTTCTCCCAGAACCTCATCGGAGGATGAGGCCAGGATGATATTGCCCTCACGCTCACTAATAATATCTTGATCATAGAGCTGTTGAATGAGGTCATCAAAGACCTGACCACTGATGGCTTCACCGATTGAGCCTGCCAGGGCATTGAGCAGGTGGTGTTTGTCAGAAAAAGTGACCTTGGCAATGCGGATATAGCCGCCACCTCCTCGCTTACTTTCTACCACATAGCCCCGACTCTCAGTAAATCGAGTCTTGATGACATAGTTAATCTGGCTGGGCACCACATCAAATGAGTCCGCCAGATGGGAGCGCTTGAGCTCCACAATACCCGACTGGGCCAAAATATTCTTGATATATTCTTCGATATTGTCCGAAGTATTTCTTACAGGCATAAACTACCCTTCCTTATCTTTGACTAACTTTGACTATTATACCCTAAAAGGCGAAATTTTGAAAGCTAAAATCAAAGAAGGCATACGTTCTAAGCGCTAAATCACCTAATACTCAATAAGGAGCAGACACCAAGAGTGGACTTCTCCCCTAGCCAACTTTGTCTGCCAGCATTATCTACTGGACAAACCAACCTATCAGAAAATATGATAAGCCCTTCAGTTCTAGCTAATACTAGCAAAACGTCCCGTCATAAGAAGAGCTTGAAACAATTAAAAAGTGCTAGCCTCGCTACTTTTTCAACATCACACACATTGACGCAGTGGCTGATTTGTGATGATGGATTTAATGCTTTGGCATCTAGTCCATCACATACCAGCGAAGTGGCGGTAAGGTCCTTATCCCTTGCTAGGCAGGGAAGCGATAGTCATCAGTAATCCCCCAAGCAAGCCGATAATTAAATAGAGTAAGGCTAGTCTCTTTTTCTTTTGAAGCTCGGCCAATTCTTGACTCCTTGGTGCTGGATAGTCCCTACGTTGAACAAAATAATGGTGAAGGCCAACAATGCCACCCCGACCAGACGCCGATAGCACCCAGATTTCAGGATGGTCCATACCTCTGGCCTGGGCATCCAATTTTATCAATTGGTAAAGTTGAATATTGAAGCTGACAAAACCTAGTAAAAAGATAGCTGCCCCGATAATTACCCACATATGACCACTAAACATAAAATCACCCCCTAAATCATTCTAATAATTTGATAAAAGATAGCTCCCATTCCTAAGAGTAGGATCAGGACGGCCAGAATAATTAGATAATCATGTTTAAAAATTAAAGCTAAAAATAGGAGTCCGAAAAATAGGAGCAAATAAAGACCTAGTAACCAGATTAAGTTTCGGTTACTGGTCACTAAATCAGTCGTTTTTTCGAGATGTTTCACCATGGCTTCATCCCCCTTAACCAGTTGATCCAGGCTCAAATGATAAAGATTGCTCAGGGCTATCAAGCTGACTATATCAGGATAGGTTTTTCCCCTTTCCCAGTTTGACACTGTCTGTCGCGATACTCCAAGGCTGTCAGCTACCTCTTCTTGAGTCAAGTCGCTAAGCAACCGTGCCGATTGTAATTGTTGACCTACCGCCATCATTACCTCTCTTTCTGATTCTATTTTCTCAGTTTCTTATCTTGCTGTCTATCAAATTCTTTTGACTTAGACTTTTTTTCTGTCAAAAGTCTTTGACAGAGCACTAAAAAAGACTAGGCTTGAAACCCAGTCTTGTCGCAACTGAACATGGATTAAAAGTTATTAGATTAGGATTAAGCTGCACAATAACTAGGAATTGAGTTCGCCTACAACCCCGTGGAAAAAGAAAAACACCAGCCCCATGCGGAACTGGTGTACATCTGCTAGGCGCAGTAGCTGATTGGCCTCTTTGCACCACTTCGTGGCACAGCAGAAGCCTAGTCGGCCTTGCGGGGGTGGTAAAACAGTCCGGTGGACTGTTTTAGCCTGACACCTTGAAATTAAAGAGTGGAGGGGGAAGGAAGGTTTTGACAAAGTCAAATCCCTTCTATCCCACTCCCTTACTTATTCAAGGCTGCAGCCATGGTTGCGGCTACTTCGTTTTCAAAGT
Organism: Streptococcus downei MFe28; assembly: GCF_900459175.1. Lineage (NCBI taxonomy): Bacteria > Bacillati > Bacillota > Bacilli > Lactobacillales > Streptococcaceae > Streptococcus > Streptococcus downei. The sequence continues at coordinate 214,966 of NZ_UHFA01000002.1, forward strand.
CATTTGTGGCTTTTTCAATTCCCTCACCAACTTCGAAGCGGGCAAAGTCAACAACCTTAGCATTGACAGATTCAAGGTAGGCTTCAACGGTCTTGCTGTCGTCCATGATGTAAACTTGAGCCAGAAGGGTATATTCTTGGTCAACCTTGGTGTTGTCCAACTTGAAGCGGTCCATCTTACCTGGGATAATCTTGTCCCAGATTTTTTCTGGTTTGCCTTCAGCCTTGAGTTCAGCCTTGATGTCTTCTTCAGCTTGTGCCAAAACTTCGTCAGTCAGTTGGCCCTTAGATCCATACTTCAAGAATGGCAGGGCTGGTTTGTTAACCATAGCACGGCTTTCGTTATCTTGTTCGATCTTGTGGTTCATTTGAGCCAATTCGTCATGGATGAATTGCTCGTCCAATTCCTTGTAAGACAAAACTTTTGGACTCATTGCAGCGATGTGCATTGAGATTTGTTTTGCCAAGGCTTCGTCGCCACCTTCAACAACAGAGATAACACCGATGCGGCCACCGTTGTGTTGGTAAGCACCGAAGTGTTGAGCGTCTGTTTTTTCCAAAACTTGGAAACGACGGAAGGAAATCTTTTCGCCGATAGTTGCTGTCGCATTGACATAAGCAGCTTCCAAAGTTTCTCCTGTAGGCATGGTTAGAACAAGAGCTTCTTCATTGTTAGCTGGCTTGTTTTCAGCGATGACTTTGGCTGTTTCGTTAACCAATTCAACGAATTGGGCGTTCTTAGCAACGAAGTCTGTTTCAGCATTGACTTCAACAACGGCTGCCACATTCCCAGCAACATAAACGCCAGTCAAACCTTCAGCAGCGACACGGTCAGCCTTCTTAGCTGCCTTAGCCATACCTTTTTCACGAAGCAATTCGATGGCCTTGTCCATGTCACCATCAGTTTCAACCAAGGCTTTTTTAGCGTCCATAACGCCTGCACCTGATTTTTCACGCAATTCTTTAACCAGCTTAGCTGTAATTTCTGCCATGAGTTTTCTTCCTCCAAAATTTATATGATGAAAGAAAGGGACGAGGGCTAGGCCCCGCCCCTTTCGTGGTTTTACACTTATTTACTTTTAGTAGGGATAGGCAAAAGTTTACCATTTATAGTGCTAACCTCTACCTATTATTTCCTAATAATTGTAGTCGAACTAAAATCCTAGCGAAAAAGATGAACTTCCTAGTGTCTCTTTGACACTTAGGTCCGTTCCCTATTTTCCTACGGATTTTTTAACGTTCTCCTTACTTGTTGTCGCCTTCGACAACTTCTACCAATTCTTCAAGGGATTCCGTTGAAGCAGCTTCTGCCAGTTCTTCTTCGACAGCCTTGTCTTCCCCTTGTTTACCTTCGATGATAGCGTCAGCCAATTTAGAAGTAATCAACTTAACGGCACGGATAGCGTCATCGTTGGCTGGGATGATAACATCAATATCATCTGGGTCAGTGTTGGTATCAACCATAGCCACAACTGGGATGCCAAGTTTCTTAGCTTCCTTAACAGCAATTTGTTCCTTATGTGGGTCAACAACGTACATAACGTCTGGAATCCGTGGCATATCTTCGATACCGCCCAAGAATTTTTCAAGACGAGCACGTTGCTTGTTAAGCAGGGCAACTTCCTTCTTAGGAAGGACTTCGAAAGTACCGTCAGCTTCCATTTGTTTGATTTCTTTCAAACGACGGATACGCTTTTGGATAGTATCCCAGTTAGTAAGGGTACCACCCAACCAACGGTGGTTGATGTAGAATTGACCAGCACGAGTAGCTTCTTCAGCGATAGCTTCAGCAGCTTGTTTCTTAGTACCGACAAAGAGGATAACAGCATCGTTAGCAGCAGCATCACGAACGAATTCGTAAGCTTGATCAGCCAACTTAACCGTTTGTTGCAGGTCGATAACGTGGATCCCGTTACGTTCGGTAAAGATGTACTTGGCCATCTTAGGGTTCCAGCGACGAGTTTGGTGTCCAAAGTGAACACCAGCCTCAAGTAATTGTTTCATTGAAATTACTGACATGAGTAGTTTCTCCTTTTGTTTTTTTCCTCTCTCAGATTTCAACTCGCCGATCAACCCCTTGGGGCAACAGACCCACGATTCGTCCAAGATGAGTATTATCGCAAACTGCGACCTTTTTATGATAGCAGAAATCCCTAAATTTTGCAAGCGTCTGCCATGGTCAGATGATTTTGCGAAAAGCCGACTCAGTGCTTATTTCTTTAAGTGATAGGAATAGGTCGCAATGACAATATCCTCATGCCAACGCAGACTTGCCCGCAAACGAAGACTCATTTGGTTATGGAGGATGTTCTGCCAGCCATGTTTAGGAATAAACTTAGGAATCACTACTGTCAAAGTATGCTCATTTTTCTTTGTTTCTTCTAACATTTTTTGAACAAATAGGGTTGTTGGCTTAACAATATCGCGATAATCAGAATCTATCATCACTAAAGGGACATCGGGGAAATAGCGTTTAAATTCCTCCTCCAGCTCTTCGTCCTTCTCCTTAGTTTCCAAGGTCGCTACATGCATGGCTAAAACCTTTTGTCCAATGCTGCTGGCATAATTGATAGCAGGGATACTAGCCTGAGTCATATTACCAACAAGTACCAAAGCAGTATTCCCTTGATAGGACGGAATGGCCTTCACCTCATCTGTTATCCGCAGTTGCATGGCAACATTGGTGTAGTGTCGTTTAATGGTATTAAAGAGAACTAACAAGGCAACAATAATTGGGAAAAAGGGCCAGATATCTCCCAACCGAAAAACCAGCAAAATGAGCACAATACCGTAACAGATAAGAGCCCCTAGAATATTTGCCAAAGAATGACACAGGTAGCCTTGTTTTAAGGTTCGTTTCCAATGAATCACCATTCCGGTTTGTGATAAAGCGAAAGGAATAAAAACACCGATAGTGTAGAGGGGAATTAGTCGCTCGGTAGAACCATCAAAGATAAAAAGCAAGGCAATAGCCCCCAAGGCCAGAGTAATTATCCCATTAGAATAACCGAGGCGGGCTCCTTTTTCCATAAACAGATGGGGCATATATTTATTTTTTGCCATATTAAAAGAGAGCATAGGGAAGGCGGAAAAACCTGTGTTTGCGGCAACGGCAAGGATAAAAGCTGTCGCTAACTGAAAAATATAAAAGAGAGCATTACCCAAGGCCGAGTTGCCATACACTCTTCTGGCAATCTGAGCTAGAACTGTTACGTGGTGGGAAGGTAGAATCCCCAGCCAGAAGTTTAGAAGACTAATACCAGCAAACATCAAACCCAAAATTAAAGACATTAAACTCAAGGTTGTTGAAGCATTTTTCTCCTTTGGATTCTTGAAAAAAGGAACAGCATTAGAAATGGCTTCAACACCTGTTAAAGAGGCTGAACCACTTGTAAAAGCCCTAAGCAGGAGAATAATGCTTACTCCCGAGACACTTTGTCCAATATGGGCAGTTGCCGTATAAGGGAGATGTCCCGTTATAATCTGATAGGCACCATAAATTAGCAAAAACAAAATACTGATAATAAAGAGATAGACTGGAATCATCAAGGATTTAGCTGATTCTCTTAGCCCTCTGAGGTTCATCACCATTAGAACCAAAACCAAAGCTATCGAAAGGGCTAAATTGTGCTCTTTAATAGCAGGAAAAGCCGACGTTATCGCATCAGCACCAGAGGATACTGAGACAGCCACCGTCAGCATGTAGTCGACCAGTAAGCTACCTCCGGCAATCAGGCCCCAGCTGGGGGAAAGATTTTCTGATGAGACGACATAGGCTCCTCCTCCCTTGGGATAAGCGTGAATAACTTGTTGATAGGAGATGGTCAGGCTGGCTAAAAGCACCAAGACCATAAGTCCAATTGGCAGAGACCACCAAATCGCCAATGGAGAAATTGCTGCTAAAATCAGAATAACCTGCTCTGGTCCATAGGCAATTGAAGATAAAGCATCGCTAGACAGCATGGCTAGGGCCTGCCTTTTAGACAGGAGATGACTATCATCCCCCTCACTAGTAGAAATCAGAGGACTCCCAATAAAGAGGGCTTTTAATCGTTCAAGCATTATTAAACTCCTAAAAATAGTGATGGTTCATTATAATACTCTATTTCAGCTTTCGCAAGACATTTGAAGGCCTTGATTAATATTTTGTTCAGGCCAGAAAGATACTCACTACTATGAGTCTTTCCTACAATGAATGACTGGTGCTTTTAAAGTTGTCAAAAAGGACATAAATTTCATCCCGCTGGTGGATGGCCATCTTGAAATAGATATTATGAATATGAGCTTTGACCGTCCCGATGGAGAGGAAGAGGGTGTCCGCAATCTCTTGATTATTCTTATGTTCAAGCAAGAGCTGACAAATCTCACACTCCCTTTGAGTCAATCGGTAATGACTGAAAAAAGCCTCTTCTTTTCTTGCTAACAGGCTGTTAGTCTTTTCATTTCGCAGTTTTTTCTTGGGATAGTCCAGCAGGAAGTAGCGAATGGTTAGTAGACAGACGCAGAGATTGAAAATATCTTGGGAAAAATTGCGATTTTGAATTTTGACGTTCAAGGAGTGGTAGCTATCAACACGGAAAATCACGAAGCTATCCTCCAGTAAAATCAGGAGCCCAAATATTAGACAGATGAAGCCTATCCAGGTTAAATACTTGGACACCAGCGACTGCGCTTTCTTCAGTTTCTTTTTTTGATGCCAAGCCAGCCCAGCTAGATAAAGTAGGAGTAATTGATTGGGGAGGTAATAGAGATAGACCGCCAAGGCACTACTGCTAAAAAGAGGAATCACGACCATCCAGCTTGTGATAAAAATCAAAATTAGCCATTGTGAAGGGTGAATGGTTTTCCCTGCCAAGCGCCTTAATAGCCAGAGCTGGCAAAAATTATTGACCGTATAAATCAAGGTTTTAACCAAGGGCATTCCCATAGACTCCTTGTTATAGATATGCGCAAAACTGGTAAAAACCTCAGTAAGAGAGACAATGACATTATCAAAGATGAAAAAGAGCAGATAGAGTCCTAGAACAAAGAAAAACTGACCCTGGGACTCTTTCTTTTCTTTGTAGGCATAGTTATAGGCCAGAGCCATGGTCACCGAATAGAAAACCAGCAAAAGGCTGTTGTATAAATAATTTAAAATTGCCATATCTTCTCTCCTAATCTCAGGTTTAGTATAGCACACGCCTTTGCATTTACCCTCTAAACCCTGAGTCTAAACTTATCTAAACTCTTTCTTACTTTCATCATATAGAGCCAATAAAACCAGGCGATTAGAAGAAGTTTACATTTTTATAACCAAATGTTGCCAGTTGGTTTATTGTAACCTCTTGCAATCTTGTTTAGACTGGGATTAACAAACAAAATAACTATAGGAGGTCTCTTCAGATGGTTAAAAAAAGAGATTACATTACAACCGAAAGCTACAGCAAGGAAGAATTGCTAGATATCGTTGAACTCTCCCTTAAGCTCAAGGATTGTATCAAGAATGGCTACTATCCTCCGTTGTTGAAAAATAAGACCTTGGCGATGATTTTTCAACAATCGTCTACAAGGACTCGTGTTTCCTTTGAAACGGCTATGACTCAGCTAGGGGGACATGCACAATATTTGGCTCCCGGACAAATTCAGTTGGGTGGTCATGAAACCATTGAGGATACCTCGCAAGTGGTTTCTCGCCTGACCGATATTATCATGTCTCGGGTTGAGCGCCACAAGAGTGTTGAAGACCTTGCCAAGTTTTCTTCCGTTCCTGTCATTAACGGCATGTCAGACTATAACCACCCCACTCAAGAGTTAGGGGACCTTTGCACCATGATTGAGCACCTACCCGCAGGTAAAAAACTCGAAGATTGTAAGGTGGTCTTTGTTGGAGATGCAACTCAGGTTTGCTTCTCTTTAGGTCTGATTACTACTAAGATGGGTATGGAATTTGTCCATTTCGGCCCAGAGGGTTTCCAACTCAATGATAGGCACAAGGCTAAGTTAGACGAAATTTGTGCTATTTCAGGTGGTAAGTATACCGTTACAGACGACGAAGACGCTATTATTGGCGCTGACTTCCTCTACACCGATGTCTGGTATGGCCTCTATGAGGCTGAACTTTCCGAAGAAGAGCGCCTGAAGATTTTCTATCCTAAATATCAGGTTGATGCAGCCATGATGAAAAAAGCTGGTCCAAACTGTCAATTCATGCACTGCCTGCCGGCTACCCGAGGAGAGGAAGTTACCGATGAGGTCATGGACGGTCTAAACTCTATTTGCTTCGACGAAGCCGGAAATCGACTAACGTCAATTCGTGGCATTCTCGTTTATCTTCTGCGAGATTATGACGATAAAAACCCTTATGATTTGGACAAACAAGCTCAAGCCAAAAGCGAACTTGAACGCTTCTTAAAGGCTTGATTGGGGGTAGAAGGGAGAGTGACCATTGCCTATTCCTCCTTCTCTTTTCCCCTATTTTTGGAAGGACTAGAACTATGGAAAGCAAGAAAAAATTTAGCTTATTTAGTGCCGTCTTATCTGTTATTTGTGTCGTATTTGTAGCTGAGGCGGCTGCCCCTGTTGCCGCCATCGGAAACTCCCAGTTCTTCTGGTGGATTTTCCTCTTAATCGCTTTCTTACTGCCTTACGGATTGATTTCATCAGAACTTGGCACAACCTATATCGGTGAAGGAGGAATCTACGACTGGGTGACCAAGGCCTTTGGCCATAAATGGGGCTCTCGAGTATCTGGGTACTATTGGATTAATTTCCCACTTTGGTTGGCCTCACTAGCCGTTATGACCCCAACTTTAATTGAAACCATGACGGGCTACCACTTCTCCACCTTGGCTAGCATCATTACTGAGCTGATTTTCATCTGGATTATCGTTTGGATTAGTTTTTATCCGGTTAGTGATAGTATCTGGATTCTCAATGGATCTGCTGTGATTAAGATGATTTTGGCCCTCCTTGTTGGTGGTCTAGGGGTCTATGTTGCTCTGACCAAGGGAATGGCCAACAAGATGACCTTGTCCTCCTTGTTGCCTAGCTTCGATCTTAACAGCCTCTCATTTATCTCTGTTATCATCTTTAACCTTTTGGGATTTGAAGTCATCTGTACCTTCGCTGAGGGTATGGAGAAACCTAAGAAACAAATTCCTCAGGCTATTATCGTTGGTGGCTTGGTCATCGCTGCCATCTACATCTTCTCCGCTTTTGGTATCGGCGTTGCTGTTCCCACCAAGGAAATTTCAACTAGTAGTGGTATGATTGACAGCTTTAAGCTCTTGACAAATTCAAGTGGAGGCTGGTTCATTATTTCCATGGCCTTCCTCTTCTTGCTGACCCTCTTTGGTAATATGCTGTCTTGGTCCCTCGGGGTCAACAATACGGCCTGCTATGCGGCCGAAAATGGGGATATGCCAAAAGTCTTTGCCAAACGTAATCAAAAGAATCAGATGCCCATTGGCTCTGCCATTATGAATGGGGTTGTAGCCAGTCTAGTTGTCGTTATTGCTCCTTTTCTTCCTAACCAAGACTTGTTCTGGGCATTCTTCTCTCTCAATCTGGTTATGTTCTTACTCTCTTATGTTCCTGTCTTTCCAGCCTTTTACAGGCTTAGAAAAATTGACCCAGACACGCCCCGGCCCTTCAAGGTTGGTGGTAAAGATAATTTCCTAAAGCTTTTAGTCCTATTACCAATGGTGATTATCCTGATTTCTCTAGTTTTCACCGCCCTACCCTTATCTGCCCAGGAATTGACTGGCAAGCTTCCGATTACTATCGGTTCTATTATCTGTATTGCTATCGGCGAGGGAATTATTCTAGTTAAAAAAATTAAGAAGTAGTTAGTTTTGAATATGAGTAGTCGAAAGGAGACTATTATGGCAAAACGTATTGAAAATAGCACACCCAAGCAAGATGGCTTTCGTATGCCAGCTGAATTCGAACCACAAAAACAAATCTGGATGGTCTGGCCAGAGCGACCCGACAACTGGCGGTGGGGAGCTAAGCCTGCTCAAAAATCCTTCGTCAATGTCGCCACGGCTATCAGTCAATTTGAACCAGTTACTATGTGTGTCAATCCTAGCCAATATCAAAATGCTAGAGCTCAACTTCCCAGTCAAATCAGGGTTGTTGAAATGGCTAGCGATGACTCTTGGGTAAGAGATTCTGGACCTACTTTTGTCGTTAATGACCAAGGTCAAATTCGAGCAAACGACTGGACCTTCAACGCTTGGGGTGGCCTAGTAGATGGTCTCTATTTCCCTTGGGACAAGGACGACCAAGTGGCTCAAAAAATTTGCGAGATTGAAGGTGTGGATTCCTATCGAACTAATGGTTTCGTGTTAGAGGGTGGCTCCATTACCGTTGATGGTCAAGGAACCCTCATCACAACAGAAATGTGCCTACTCAGTCCTGGTCGTAATCCAGATATGACCAAGGAAGAAATTGAAGATAAATTGAAAGAACACCTCAACCTAGAAAAGATTATCTGGGTCAAGGACGGGATTGACCCTTACGAAACCAATGGCCACATTGATGATGTCGCTTGCTTTATCCGTCCTGGTGAAGTGGTTTGTATTTACACCGAGGATAAAACTCACCCCTTCTATAAGGAGGCTCAGGCAGCCTATGCCACCCTCAGTCAGGCAAGAGATGCCAAGGGTAGGAAATTAAAAATCCACAAGCTCTGTGTCACCCAAGAACCCTGCTACCTCAAGGATGCTGATACCATTGACTTGGTCGAAGGAACTCTGCCACGTGAAGAAGGCGAAATTTCTATAGCCTCCTATATGAACTTTCTCATTGTCAACGGTGGTATTATCCTGCCTCAATACGGCGACGCTAACGATGACTTGGCTGTTCAGCAAGTTCAGGCTATGTTTCCAGACTATAAGGTTGTTGGGGTCAGAACCGAAGAGGTTGCTTATGGTGGGGGAAATATCCACTGTATCACCCAGCAGGAACCCGCTGTCTGATTCTTACAAGTCACTATTTATCAAAAGTTCAAATGGGGGAGAAAGGCTATGAAAAGAAAAAAAGCTGTCATTGCTCTGGGCGGTAATGCCATCCTAAGGGATGATGCCTCGGCACTTGGACAACAAAAGGCAATAGCTAGCTCTGCGGAATACCTTGCCGACCTCATTGAGGAGGGCTATGAGCTGGTCATAACCCATGGTAACGGCCCTCAGGTGGGCAACTTACTCTTGCAACAGATGGCGGCAAACTCTAAAAATAACCCTGCCATGCCTTTGGATACCTGTGGGGCCATGACCGAAGGGGCAATTGGCTATTGGTTGCAAAATGCCTTGGACAACGTATTAGATCGCAGAGAAATCAACAAGAAGGTAGCCGCTTTAGTCACACAGGTTGAGGTCTCTGCCAAAGATCCTGCCTTTACCAATCCTAGTAAGCCTATCGGCCCCTTTCTATCAGAAACCGAGGCCCAGGAAGAAGCCCTACGAAGTGGAGCCACTTTTAAAGAGGAGGCTGGACGAGGATGGCGCAAGGTGGTTCCGTCTCCTCTACCCATCTCTATTCGGGAGAGTTCGATTATTGAAGAACTCTTAGAGGAGGGAGTCGTTACTATTGCAGCTGGTGGTGGTGGCGTCCCTGTTGTCCGCAATAATGAAGGAGATTTACAAGGAATTGAGGCTGTCATTGATAAGGATTTTGCCAGCCAGACCTTGGCTGACCTCATTGATGCCGATTTACTGATTATTTTAACGGGGGTTGATTACGTTTATATCAATTATAATAAGCCTAATCAGACCCAACTAAAAGACGTAACAACTAATGAATTGATGACTTACATTGATCAGGGACAATTCGCCGCTGGCAGTATGTTGCCTAAAGTTTCTTCTGCCATCCTTTTCGCAGAAAACAATCCCAAACGTAAGGCCGTTATTACTTCCTTAAATCATTTGAGCTCTGCCATCCACCAAGGAGAAGGGACCTGGGTTAGCAAAGAGAAGAAAAATTAATCAAACAGAGGTGGTAGGAACAATTAGGTTCGCTCCCATCAGCCACTTGACGAAGTCATATTTTTAGGATAAAATAGTCTTCGTTATTAGGCGGTATAGCCAAGTGGTAAGGCACGGCTCTGCAAAAGCTTGATCGTCGGTTCAAATCCGTCTACCGCCTCTCTGGAAGCACCCAGACTCTTGTTTTGGGTGTTTCATTTTTGGATTTTCCGCCTTAAATTTTACTAAATTTTTTGGAGGAAAGACTTGTTTTTCGATTGTTCCTCTGCTATAATACAGCTTAAAGGACGGTTATGATTATGAAAAAATTAACAGTTTTGACATTATTAGCCACTCTAGCGACTATATTAGCTGTCATTATCAATCCCAATCGGGCGAAAATGAACGTTTTAGGGATGACTTCTCAACCATCCAGCTCGCAAACCCTTGAAACTTCTGCTTCAAGCGAATCGCAAGTGGCCAGCACTCCCTTGACCACAGCCATTGTGACAGCGAGTCCGGGACAATACACCACTAAAGATGGTACCAAGGTAGAGGTCGCCGAAAATGGTAGCTTCAAGGCCACCTATTCAGACGGTAGCACGCTGGTAACCTATACAGACAATACCTATTCCTATAAGGGAAAGAATGGTGCTGAAGCTAGGACCTACAGCGATGAGACCTACTTCATTACGACAGCAACAGGTTCTTCCTTAACGACCTATGAAAATGGTAGCTACCAAGTCAATCTTTCTGATGGCAGTCACTACGATGCTTCTAACTCAAGTGACCTTGCTAGCCTGCAAAGTCAGTATAAGCTTCCTCGAATTGACAGCTACAACAAAATGGTAAAAGATATCGTTGATGAACTTAATCAATAATCCCTATTTCAAATAGACAAGGCTCAGCTAGGTGGCTGAGCCTTTTTCTAGGCACCATTTTCTGATAGAGAAGCACCTCCATGTTTTACAGACAGTCTTTCAATGCGAATTTGTATTGGGCCAGCTTCAGGGGGTGATTGCCTCTAGGATAGCACTAATTAGTGTTATTCTTCAAAAAAGAAGAAGTCCTGCTAGGCTGAACCTCCTCTCGGAGATTATGAAATCATACGACAGTCTGCGATACCTAGTGAGCTTAGACTGACGGATCCTGGCGTAGCGGAGTCTCGCCAGGGAAAGTTTATATCCTTAATCACAAAAAGAAGAGGCCCAGCTTTACCGGACCTCTTCTCGGAGATTATGAAAAAGAAAAGTTTATTTAGGATTGACTATAGTATAGCGGAGCTCGCTTAATATCAACTTAAGCAGTTGAGGTCAATTACCAAATAATCACGCGATCTTCTGGTACTCGCCACATACCATCGCCTTCTGTGACCGCAAAGGTGTCAAAGAATTCATCAAAGTTAGCAACTTGGACATTGGTGCGGAGCTTGCCAGGGGCATGCACGTCAATGGAAATCAGGAGTTGCAGGTATTCCTCACGGGCCTTCATCCGCCAAATGGTGGCAAAGTTGATAAAGTAGTCCTCAGCTGAGAAGTCAGCATCCTTCTTAGCTGCCTCTAAGGCACAGGCCAGGCCACCTAGGTCTGCAACATTTTCCGAGACGGTCAGCTTACCGTTAATTTTACCGCCTGCAAAATCTAGGCCATCAAATTGTTGAACCACCTTGTCGGTGCGCTCTCGGAAGGCGGCATAGTCAGCTTCGGTCCACCAATTTTTCAGGCTACCATTTTCATCAAAGGAAGCCCCATTGGTGTCAAAAGCATGGGAAATTTCATGGGCAATAACAGCTCCGATACCACCATAGTTGGCCGAGGAACTTTGCTCCAAGGCATAGAATGGCGCCTGGAGAATGGCTGCTGGAAAGACAATCTGGTTCTGCTGGGGATCATAGTAGGCATTGACCATATGGGCAGGCATATGCCACTCGCTGCGGTCAACCGGTTGGTTCCACTTGCTCCAGGCATGGGCAATAGAGATTTGCGCTAGCTTTTGGGCATTTTCGACAAGGGACAGATTCTCATCGATAACCTTCTTCTGGTAGGTCTCTGGTAATTTCTCAGGATAACCAATATGAGGGGTAATGGCATTTAGTTTGGTGATGGCCTTGTCAATCGTCGCCTTTTGTAGCCAATCATTCTTGGCCAGACGCTCCTTGTAGACCTCAATCATGGTGGCTACCTTGGCCTCAACATCCTTCTTGGCTTCTGGAGAGAATTTTTGGCCCGCATACCAAAGGCCTATGGCTTGATTGTAAGGGCCTTGAGCCAGGTAATAAGCGGCCTTCTTTTTATCCATAGCCTGTGGAGTACCTGAGAGGGCACGACCAAAGGCTCCTGACATGACCCGAATTTCATCCGTTAAATAGGAATTATAGGAGAAGGCTGCCGAACGTACTAGGACAGCCTTAAGAGCTGGCCAGTTAGCCTGACTGTAGTAATCCTTGGCAAAGTCGGTCCAGAAACGCTCCTCAGGGACAATAACCTTATCAGGAACCTGACCCAGAATATCTTTGAAAATGTCGTCCAAAGGTAATTCTGGAACCAACTTGGTGAAATCACTCCAAGCGTATGGATGGTAGAGCTTGGCATACTCAGAAGACTCCTCATTAGAGAGGACATACTTGGCCAATTGGGCATCCAAGTCTAATATTTTGTCCAGCAGGTCGCTGATTTCTTGCTCTGAAAAGCCAAATTTAGGTAGGAGGTCTTCTTGACACTTACGCCAAAGGGCTAGAAGCTCCTTGCCCTTTTCATTATCTGGGGCATAGTAGGTTGTATCTGGCAGGATGGTGCTAGGTGCCTGAGCCCAGAGGACATTGGTCCTAGCGTCCATAAAGTCAGGGGAAACACCAAAAGGTAAGAGGTTAGGCTTGCCTAGCATTTCTAGCTTGCCAGCTTCTTTAGCGAATTGCGCAAAAGAGCTATAAGCCTGATATTCCTTAATCAGGGCTTGGACAGGAGTCACGCCCAGCTCGTCACGCTGATCATAGTCAGCTACCAGTCTGTGGAACTTGACAAAGTTGGCTAAGACTTGGTCCTCGGGGAGATTCTTCCCCGCCAACCAGTCATCAGTGGTGGCCAACATCAGTTCCTCAATTTCATCGGATAGGTCAGAAAAACCACCCGTGCGGGGCTTGTCATCAGGAATCACCGCAGTTTTCTCCCATTCCCCATTAACAGCTTCAAAAAAATCATCTTGCAAACGTACCATAGTCTGCTCCTCTCTTTTATTTTTCGGGCACCTCTAAATTCCTCACACTTTCGGCTTCTCAAATGCTGTCAAGTCGGCCTTGGAAATTTTGAAGACGAGTTTCTTAGAGGTAGCCTTTCCTAGATTCTATTCTAACTATTATTTTACAACGCCTCCATTGTATCAAAAAACAGCCCCAAGGGCTGATATTCGCATTTATAAAATTCTTTGCTTTCTTCTCGCATATATGAAATTTTTTTGCGTTTTACTTGGACTTGGGCCGAGACCAAATAATAGAAGTGAGAACATAAGGCAGGACTCAATGCTTAAGGGAGCTATTGGCTAGCAAGAGAGACTTAGGTGATTAGTTACCTTATTTAGTTGGAGGCTTATTTAGAATTATTATAAATAGCGATTGAGTGTAAAAACCTTGCTTAGAATCATTATAAATAGATAATTCTTGCTTCTTCTTTCCAGCATTAGGAATTTTATCTAATCTAATTCTAATCCACCAAAATAGCCAAGGTTTGATAGGGTTCTAGGGTCAGAGTCTTGGTCAGTTTGACTTCTGGATAGTTGCTGATGAGGATGCGACCCTGGAGATAATCGTCTGGCAGGTCCAGGCTAGTAGGCTGGGCAAAGAAATTATTGAGGACCAGAAGCTTCTGTTGGCCTAGCTGGCGTTCAAAGGCATAGACTTGGGTATGGTCCTGATAGGCTGACTTGTAGTCCCCTTCTGAAATAAGGGCTAGTTCCTTACGCAGGGCGATTAATTTTTGATAGAAGGGGAAAATTTTCCCTATCTTTTCCTTTTGAACATTGATAGACTGGTAGGTTTTGCCGACCTTGAGCCAGGGTTGGGCTGAGGAAAAGCCAGCATTAGGACTGGCATCCCACTGCATAGGCGTGCGAGCATTGTCACGCGATTTGGCCTTGATAATAGCAAAGGCCTCTTGGTCAGTTTTGCCCTGGCTTAGGATTTCCTGGTAGGCATTGAGACTTTCAACATCGACGTAGTCAGACATGGACTGGTAGTCGGGATCCAGCATGCCGATTTCCTCTCCCATATAGATATAGGGGGTGCCCCGTGAGAGATGGATAGAGGCTGCCAGCATAGTGGCCCCTTCATTGCGGAAGTTCTTGACATCAACAAAGCGATTGAGAGCCCGCGGTTGATCATGGTTGTTCCAGAAAAGGGCATTCCAACCGCCCCCTTGGCTCATCTTCTCTCCCCAGGTGTGGAAAAGCTTTTTGAGCTGGTCAAAGTCAAAGTCGGCTAGGGTCCATTTTTGCCCATCCTCATAGTCCACCTTGAGGTGATGGAAATTGAAGGTCATGGACAATTCATGGCGATCTTGGCCCGAGTAGAGCAGGCAATTTTCAATAGTGGTGGAGCTCATTTCTCCAACTGTCATGGCATCTGGGTCCTGACCGAAACTAGCCTGATTGAGCATTTGCAGGTAGTCATGGACGATGGGCTTGTCGGTATAGGCTGGCTTGCCATCATTGACAGGGCAATCTTCTAGGACTTGGTCCTTGCCAATCAGGTTGATGACATCAAAGCGAAAGCCCTTGACCCCTTTGTCACGCCAGAAATTGACCACCTGAAAGAGTTCCTCCCGAACATGGGGGTTGCGCCAGTCGAGGTCGGCCTGGGTCTTATCAAAGAGGTGGAGGTAGTATTTTCCAGTAGTACCAAAAGGAGCCCAAGCGGAGCCACCAAACTTAGAAATCCAGTCGGTCGGCTGCTCCCTCAGAATAAAGAAGTCTTGGTAGTATGAGTCTCCAGCTAGGGCCTTTTGAAACCAAGGATGCTCGGTCGAGCAGTGGTTGAGCACCATGTCCAACATGAGGCCGATGCCATAGGACTTAGCCTTTTCCACTAATTCCTCAAAATCAGCCATGCTTCCAAAGAGAGGATTGACCGCCTTGTAGTCGGAAATATCATAGCCATTATCGCGCTGGGGGCTGGGATAGAAGGGATTGAGCCAAATCATGTCAATTCCCAATTCTGCTAGATAGGGAAGCTTTTCAATAATTCCCCTCAAATCGCCGATACCATTTCCCGTGGTGTCCTTGTAGGACTTGGGGTAAATCTGATAGACGACAGCTTTTTTATCAAAGGTCATGTCTTCATCTCCTATAAATTTGTTAATTGGCTTTCTGGGTTTATGCTTGGGCCCTAGGGGCGAGCAGGTAAGCTTGAGCCCTTACCTGCCATTAAAATGAGGTTGAGGCAACAGGGCTCCCAACCTCGTATTTTTCTCTTTTATTAGAGCTTACTAGCGACCAGAATTTCATCACCTAGCTTGACCTCACGGGGCAGATTGCCCTTGATATCCGTTTGGAAATCATTCTGATTGGTGACGATGACTGGCGTCGTGACAGAGTAGCCAGCCTTCTTGATGGCATCCATATCAAAGCTAATTAGCTTTTGACCCTGCTTGACATGGTCACCTTGTTGGACGTGGGCCGTGAAGCCTTGACCTTCCAGATTAACCGTGTCCATCCCAATATGAATCAACATTTCTAGCCCCTGTTCGGTTACTAGGCCGATGGCATGCTTGGTCGGGAAGAGTACGGAAACGGTTCCCTCAACTGGGGCAAAGAGTTCACCTTGACTAGGCTCGATGACAAGGCCTTGTCCCATGACCCCTTGAGCAAAGACGGGGTCTGGTGATTGGGACAGGTCCTGAACTTGACCAGCTAGGGGACTCTTGATAGAAATCAGGGTACCAGCTGGTGCACTTGTAGCTTCCTTGACTTGGGCAAGAGCCTCTACTTGAGGAGCCTTAACAGTTGCATCTTCGGTCTTGGTAAAGAGATCCATGCGACGAAAGACTACTGTAAGGGCAAAAGGTAGCACAATGGCTACTACCATCAAGAGGGCAAAGATAATCATGTACTTAGCCTGGATAGAGAGGATACCTGGTAGACCCCCGATACCAATGGCATTGGCTGTCACATTGAAGCTGGTACAAAGCAGGCCTGCGATAGAAGAACCAATCATTCCTGCGATAAATGGGTAGATGTATTTGAGGTTGACCCCGAAGAGGGCTGGCTCAGTAACTCCGAGATAGGCCGAAATGGCTGCAGGCAAGGCAATTTGCGCTTCTTTTTCATCGTGGCGGTTCATCCAGTAGTAGGCCAAAACGCCCGAACCTTGGGCAATATTAGAGAGGGCAATCATAGGCCAAAGACCAGTCCCACCAGCATCGGCTACCAGCTGGGTATCAATGGCATTGGTCATATGATGGAGACCTGTAATTACCAAAGGTGCATAGAGTGCACCAAAGATGGCACCGAAGAGCCATTTGACTGGGCCTGTCAATCCAGCCAGAACGACATAGGAAATGCCCCTACCAATGGTCCAACCAACTGGTCCTAAGACTGTGTGGGCCAAAATCAAGGCCGGAATCAGAGACAAGAAGGGAACGAAAATCATGGAAACGACTTCCGGAATATGTTTTCGCCAGAAGCGCTCCAGATAAGACAGGGAGAGACCAGCTAGGAGGGCTGGCAAGACTTGAGCTTGATAGCCGACCTTTTCAACCGTGAAGAAGCCAAAGTTCCAGGTCCACTTAGCTGCAATTTCAGCCGCTGACGTGGAGGCAAAGTTATAGGCATTGAGCAATTGATTGGGGGAAATCAAACAGATTCCCAAGACAATTCCCAAAATCTGGCTGGTCCCCATCTTGCGGCTGACTGACCAGGTAATACCAACGGGTAGGTATTGGAAGATAGCTTCACCTGGCAACCAGAGGAAGTCATCAACCCCATGCCAAAAGACCGACACATCAACAATGGTCTTACCATTGAGGGCTGACCATTGGACCCCTTCCAAGATATTGCGGAAGCCTAAAATCAGGCCACCGACGATGATGGCTGGTAGAATGGGTGTAAAGATTTCCGCCAGCATGGATAGGGAGCGTTGCAACCAGTTCTGGTTCTTTTGGGCTGCAGATTTGGCAGCCTCTTTTGAAACGCCTTCAATTCCCGAAACGGCGGTGAAATCATTGTAGAAGACCGGGACATCATTACCGATGATGGCTTGGAATTGTCCAGCATTGGTAAAGGTTCCCTTAACGGCTGGAATAGCCTCCAGACGCTCGACATCGGCCTTGCTGTCATCGTTTAAGACGAAACGCATCCGAGTGGCACAGTGGGTGACCGCAGCGATATTTTCTTTACCACCAACGGCCTCCAGCATTTCTTGGGCATCTTTTTCAAATTTTCCCATAGTTAGAAAGTTCCTTTCTTCTTAAAGTTGGCAAGCTCCTTGTGGGGCTAATGGCCTTGAGGGACTGCCATCTTGTACTTAATTGTGGAAGGCTTTCCTTGCAGAAAGAGGAAAGGTTAGGAATTTAGAAAACTGTCTGGAAAAATCAGGATTTTTCACGAACTCCTAAAACCATAACCTTTTCGTCCTCTGGTATCTGAGCCTTTTGTGTACGCTTTCATTTTAAGGCAACTGTCCTCCAAAGGCAACTTGTCTGGAAAAATTCTTTGATTTTTAAGGGATTTTTCTCAACTTGTATGCTAAACTAAAAACAAGTTATCTCAATGAAAATCGAAATTAGCCAAGGCAAGGAGCAAAGCTATCAGCCACTTTAGTGGCTTGATAGCTAACCTCACAAAGTTGGTGAAATCGACCAACTTTGCTCCGCATCGCACGAGCTGCAGGTAGCTCAAAAGGTCTGGGAGACCTTTTGAGGTTGGAAATGCAGAAAGCTTTGCTTTCCTCGGTAAGTACAGCAAAGTGAGTTAACGACGCGACATGGAGTAAAAACTGTCAATATTACAGTTTTTATGAAATTAGCCAGGGATATAGAAAACTACAATCGTAGTTTTCGTAGTCACTCTAATGAGAAATAATAGAGTGACTTTATCCGTGGGAAAATTTTGATTTTCGAAGAGTATTAGAAAAGAGAGGACACCATGAAGAAGTACCAAGCCATCTATAAAGACTTAGAGAATAAGATTAATCAGGGGGACTATCCTGCTGAGAGTCCCCTGCCCAGTGAACAGGAACTCACCAAGCAGTACGGGGTTAGTCGCGATACCATCCGCAGGGCTCTTGGCCTCCTGGAAAAGGCCAAGCTTATTCATAAAAGCCAGGGGAGGGTTAGCCTAGTTCGCAGGCAAGAGCACTTCAACTTCCCCGTATCCAACCTAACCAGCTACCAGGAATTGGTGAGTCAACTGGGAATGAATTCTAAGACTAGGGTCCTCTCCCTCCACCGCCTGCTAGTGGATGCCCCCCTAGCCCAGCTGACTGGATTCCAGAAGGGCCAACAAGTCTGGCGAATCCAACGTCAACGCATTGTTGATGGGAGCGCTTGTGTCCTAGATACTGACTATCTCCTGTGCGACTTTGTTAGGACCATCAGTCGAGACATTGCCCAGCAGTCCATTTACGACTACCTGGAAGGCGAGTTAGGATTGGCTATTGCCTACGCGCAAAAGGAAATTACCATTGAAGCTATCAGGGAGACTGATAAGGTTTGGCTGGATATTGGCAATGAGCGCCACGTCGTCTCGGTCAAGTCGAAGGTCTACCTGGCCAACCGGGCCCAGTTCCAATTTACCGAAAGTCGCCATGTACTGGAGAGGTTCCACTTTGTGGATTATGCTAGACGAAAGAAGGGCTAGACCGCTTTCCAGTTGCTTAGTATTCAAGCCATGGCCAGGCTGTTGGGCTGGTTTTAGTTTAACTAAAAAAGTTAGAAATAAATCACATTTTTTCTTGTCTTCTGCTTGGGGATGTGATATATTTATAACGAAAAGGTGAGGTATTTCTAACAAGCCTCCAGCAAATTCAACTCATTTTTAGAAAGTAGGTGGCAAGATGCGTAAAACTAGTAATTATAAATGGGCCGTTATTCTCCCTGGGCTCATGACAGCTATCGGTATCATCGTTTGGGTCTTTTCTAGCTATGGTTTTGACCGCCCACTCCCTTATTTTACCAGCCTTGCTGTTGTCATCGGAGTTTCATTAGGATTCTGGGGGCTGAGCTATCAGTTGAGAAAGGATAAAAAGACTAACCGTGTTTAAAAATTATAAATGGACTCTCTGGATTTGGGGTCCCACCCTATTTCTGCTCTGGCTTTTGACACCAGTCAGTCATCCAGCTTGGATTAAGAATCTTGTCTTTCTGCTTATTGCTCTCTTTGAGGCACTAGTCTTTGGATTACTGTCTAAGATTAAGATTGTCAGCAAGAAAGAGCGGAACTTCGGACTAACAGAAAAAATTTATCTGACCACCCTCTTTTTCGCCATGGCTATCTATTGTCTGGGAATTGAGATTTTAACGCCAGATAGTCAGCCAGCTTGGATTAAGCCACTCTTTCTAGGTAGCGCCTTTATCCTGCTCTTAGCACTAGGAATCTATTTCTGCTTCAAGAAAACTACAGAGGAAGCCGATGAACGTTTCTATCAGGACCTAGCCAAGGCCTCTGGCCTGTGCTTATCCTTGGTACTAGGCTCTCTCTTAGCCTTAGCTATCATCACTAACTGGTTCCCATTTTCTCTGACACCAGGGGCCCTGTTCATCTACATTGGAGCGGTATTGACTCTCTTTGCAGTCTGCTTTTTGATTTTTGAAAAGGGTGGGTGAGTGTGGCTAAAAGTAAGATCAAAGTTATTACTAACTTAAAAGAAATTCGTGAAAAAGGGGGACTAACCCAGCAGGAACTAGCAGAGGCCGTTGGCGTTCGTCGAGAAACCATTCTCCACCTGGAAAATAATCGCTATAATCCATCGCTAGAGTTGGCTCTCAAGATTGCCCAGGTCTTTGACAAGTCCGTTGAAGAAATTTTCCGTCTTAATGAGGGGGAATCGTCATGAAAAATCAAGTGTGTGCTTACTGTGGAGGCGACCAATTTGTCGTCAAACAACAAGTGAAAGGTTACGCTGGTTTAGTAAATGAAGACGCTAAGTTCTTTACTGGAGGCTTGGCTCTCTACCACGAAATCTGCAAAAATTGTGGCACGGTTGGCAGAAGTTTTGTCAAAGATGTTGAAAAATTGTAAAAGGACTTGACCATGCTGGTCAAGTCCTTTTGTGCTTTTGTTTGGCTTACTTTCTGACTAAACAGAGTTTGATAGGGGGTAAACTTTTCTTTGCCTAATCCACCGACTTGAGGGCTTCTAGCATATCAACGGTTTTTAGGCGACGATAGACGACCCAGCCTAGGGCCAGAAGGATTCCTGTCACCACAAAGATAGGAACTAGGTAGACATGGAAATCCATTTCCTGCGGGTAAACACGGTCTTGACTCATCATGTTAATGATGAAGGCGTGAAGATAATAGCCACCAAACAGCCCCAAAGCCATGCCGACCAGAGATAGGAGAATCGTTTCTCGGTAGATATAGAGCATGACCTCCCAGCTATGGAAGCCCAAGACCTTGATAGTTGAGAGTTCACGTATCCGCTCGGCTACATTGATATTGGTTAGGTTATAGAGGATAACAATTCCTAGCGCAATAGAAACCACAACGAGGACGCTCATGGAGGCATTAAGGCCACCGATTGCTGTATTGACCATGTTAATCATAGAGGAGTTTTGCGTCAACCCTGCCACACCCGTCATCTTCAACAAATGAGCAGACTGCTTGGAAATATTAGACTGACTAGCATTTTTCAGCCGAACCAAGTCACTATTGTGATCTGGCTTATGACCGAAGACCTGCTCGTAATAGCTATCTTTCATAAAGATATAGTGACCAGCATTCATCTGGACGATAGCCACGACCTTGATGGTTCGCTTTTTGCCATCCTGGTCCTTAATCTTAATAGTGTCTCCTGGCTTAACCTTATAAAATTCGGCTAATTTTTGGGTGATGATGGCTCCCTTTTTAGCTAGCTTCAAGGATTGGTTCGTTTTCACATCTAAGAGGTGGATGAACTTGCCAAAATCACTTGACTGACTGGTCATTAAAGTGATGGTCTTCTTTTCATCCTGGCCCTTAATTTTTTCATCAATGGATTCGCTGTGGATGCTCTGATAACTAGCGACTTGGTTGGATTTCATGTAGCTGTCGACCTTGGCTCCTTGGTCCTTATCCGCTTGGGAGTTACGGATAAGCAACATATGGTAAGGAGTCAATTGACCAAACTGATGATCCACCAGCTTTCCTAGGGAGGATTGAAGCCCCAGACCAGCAAAGAGCAGGGCAAGAGAGCCCGCAACACCAAAGACAGTCATGGCCATTCTTTGCTTATAGCGAAAGATATTTCGCATCGTCACCTTCTGGGTGAAACTGAGATGCCGCCAGATAAAGCCTAGTCTTTCCAGCAAAATTTTAGAACCTGTAACTGGGGGCTTGGGAAGAAGGAGCTGAGCCGGTTTCTCACTCAGTTCTCGTCTAGCAACTAAAAAGGCTGGTAGAACGGCACTGATAAAGGTCAGACCAAAGGCTAAGAGCGTATAGGACCAGTAGAAATAAAAGTGAATCTTCTTGATAACCGTCAACTTAAGGGCATTCTTCACAATGATTGCAGGCAGATAGTAATGGCCACCTAAGATACCCAAGACGGTCCCTAGCAGGCTTGCTACTAAACCATAGATGACGAATTTTTTTATGACATCATGGTTGGAATAGCCCAAGGCCTTGAGGAGACCTGAGTTGGTTCGCTCCTCGTTGACAAAGCGGGTCATGGTTGTAAAGGTCACCAGGGCCGCTACTAAGTAGAGCACAACAGGGAAAATATTGCCAATTTGATTGACATTACGACTGATATCTCGATAGGTCTGATAACCTTCCCCACCAGGTAGGGTCGTCCGACTGTAAGTTTGATAGGTCGGCCTTTCTAGCTTATCTAATTTGGTCTGAGCATCCTTGATACTAGCCTGGTTCTGGGCTAACTTAACCTTGCCTTGGGCTAGGCTTGCTTGAGCTGCTACCAATTGTGGACCGCTCAGATAGGGGAGGAGCTTTTCTTCTTGATTGAGTGCTGCCTGGGCTTGATTGAGCTTGGCTTGCGCCTGGTTGATGCTGGCCTGCTTATCTTTCTTAATCTCTTCCAGACGCTTGGTACCATTATCAGTCAGGACCTGATCCAAGTCCTCCTGCTTCTTTTCCAATCCTCTGGTATAGGTAGTGGAGAAGGGATTGAGATTTTTCAAGTCATCGTAGCGCAGGCGGGCTATGCTATATACAGGACTAGAAAAGCTATCAGGAAGCGTCACAGCGTAACCAGTCAGATTACCATCACCTGCCGTAGAGGAACCTAGGTTTTTAAAGGACCAAATTTCAGAAGATTTGACGAAACCAACAATCTTATAAGTGGTTACCCGCAAAATACCATTTGACTTTTGCTTAAAGTTGATGGTATCGCCAAGCTTATAGTCCTTTTTCAAGGTTTCAGATAGAGCGATTTGATGACTTTTCCTTGGTAAATGGCCAGACACCAGTTGGTATTGAGACAAGGTTTTTGTTTTAGAGAAAATGCGAACGGCGTCATCTTTGTCCTTGGTGGTGACATCTGTCATATAGGCGAATTCTACAGTAGCCCCTTTGGTTTGTTTTAATTCGTCTTGGTCTGCCTTACTTAAACCGCTGCTGGCAATAACCGATAGGTCCATGGTTTTATGGCTACTCAAGTAGTCAATGGCCGTTTTTTGCATATCTGGACTAACCACCTTGAGCCCCAAGAGGGCGAAGGCTCCCAAAAACATAAGCACAGTGATGGACAAAAAACGCCCCAAAGAGCCAGTGAAGGATTTGAAAATATCTTTCCAATAGATTTTCTTCTTCATGACATCCTCCTAGTATTCCAGACTGGCAATATCTTGAGGCTGGTCGTTGAGGTCAATAGACTTAACCTTGGCATCATGCATCTGAATGACTCGATCAGCAATGGGGGCTAAAGCAGCATTATGGGTGACAATAATCACTGTTGCTCCCTGTTCACGCGACATGTCCTGCAAAATCTGTAAGACCTGTTTCCCTGTATGATAGTCCAGAGCTCCAGTTGGTTCATCACAAAGAAGAATTTTGGGAGTTTTAGCAACAGCACGCGCAATGGCTACCCGCTGCTGTTCACCGCCTGATAGTTGGGCCGGAAAGTTGTCAAGCCGTTCCCCCAGTCCAACATCTTCCAGAGTCTGTTGAGCATCGCGGGCATCTTTGACAATTTCAGAAGCCAACTCAACATTTTCCTTGGCCGTCAGATTAGGGACCAAATTATAGAATTGGAAAACAAAGCCAACATCATTGCGACGATAATTGGTCAACTGTTTAGAAGAAAAATTCGAGATATCTTGTCCGTCGATAATCACTTGTCCATCATCATTAGTATCCATACCTCCGAGAATATTAAGGACCGTTGATTTCCCAGCCCCCGAGGCTCCAAGAATAATAACCAGTTCACCTTTTTCAATAGCAAAACTAACATCATTATTAGCAATAATCTCCGTATCACCCATCTGATATCGTTTAAAGGAATGTTTCATTTCAATATAGGACATTATTTTTCTCCTTACCTCTAATTTCACACCCCTTATTATAGGGGATTTGGCTCAGTGAAAAAAGCCCAAAATGTTTACAGATTGTCAAGTAATTGTAGGCTGAGATTCCCCCATAAAACTGGGTTGCCAAAGCTGAAAATTGACATTCATTTGACAGCCCGTCAATTTTTTTATAAGCTGGTGCTAAAAGGAGGTTACAATGGTTCAAGGAAGCCGTGAAGCTATTGTCAATGCTGTCTTTCGGATTGCCAGAAAAAATCCTAATCAGAGGGAGATTACTATGGCTGAAATCGCTAAGGAAGCTGGCATTTCTCGGCAAGCCATCTATCAGAAGCATTTTTCTAATGTTGAGGAAATTTTTGACTATATCCATAGAAGTATGACTGACGAGGTTTTTGAGGTTTTTAAAACTAGCATTACCAATCCCAAAAACCACTCTATCTATGAAGCTGTGGCTAAGGATATTATCCCCTTGGTTTATCAGAAACGCGATCACGCTTACGTTTTTTACCACACTTCGCTGGATACTGGTATTTTTACCTTTTTGGAGGAGCACTACATCGATTTGTTGGAATATGCGACTATTGACATCACTAATCGAGGCCCTTTTTCAAATAAAAGTATGATGAGGATTGTCATCAACTATATTTTTTCCATCGTCGGCGAATGGATTGCCGAGGACTTTCCCGATCCACCAGAGGTTTTCGCCAAGAAATTTTTAGACTTGATGGAAAGCTCCCCAAAGGATTTAATTGATGCTAGGCCAGCCCCTGACAAAAAATAAAAAGTAAGAAATATAGGCACCTAGTTCTGACTCCCCTTCAAACTAGCTCAATGGGGTTATCTTCGACTTTCTTGAGATCTAACTCGTTTCATTAAGAGATTTAGGGAACCTAGTTTTCACTTGGCCGTTCTGGCTTATTTCTTTAAGAGCTATAGAAAATACCTACCAGCTATAGAACTGGCAGGTATTTTTTTCTGTCTGGGTATATCTGACTAAAGGAATGTTCCCTTTAAAAATCGAAAGGTTCGTTTGTGAAAGCTAGGTGTTGGCCTCTCTCGAGGCTGAAGGTCTGGCTTGCTTGAACTTCAATATTTTTAGCGTATCAATCCGATTAGTCAATTTGGTGTTTATGCAAGCTTGTCGCAACTAGAATAAGACCAAATCCGAGAAGCATCAACAGGGCACTCGTCAGGTGATCCCCCGTTTCAGGCAAGGTTTGGGATTTTTTCTCTGTCTTAGTGGCAGAGGGATTTCCTGTTGGGGCCTGGTTTGAAGCCGGACGACTTCCCTTACCTGGGACACTTGGACTATTTGGTAAGTCATCTGAGCCCGAAGGTGCATTGCTAGCATTGCCCATTTGGGCAGAATCCCTTGGAGCTGGGAGATTATCTGGTGACTTTTGGCTTTGATCGGTCTGATTATCAGCGCTAGGATCCTTGCTGGCATCTGTGGACGAATCAGGAAGAATCGGATTTTCCGAAGACGGACTTGGAGTCTGGTCGCTTACCGCCTGCTCTTGAGCAGAAGGTGTAGCCTGATTTGCAGGGTCAGCTGAATCCTTGCTAGCCTGGTCTTGATTCGATAAATCTGGTTGACTAGTCGCTTGACCGGCAACTGGCTGATCCAAATTCGGTTGAGCCTGGGCTGGAGTTCTGGGCTGGTTAGCTGATGGTTCTGGGCTAGCTTGTGGCTGACTCCCTTGGGGAACAGCTGGATTCGTTGGATGAGCAGGAAGGTTGCCTGCTTGTTCATCAAGAGCTGATGGAGTTGCCTGAGAATCCGCATTCGCTAGTGGATCAGACTGGGCATCATTACTATTTTCGAGTTCTGACTGAGCCTGACCATTGTCATTCGTGGCTGAGCCTTGGTCTGCAGGGCTTTCTGATTGGGTAGGAGCCTGTTCAGATGCTTGGTTCTCTGAACCTGCTTGAGCCTGGTCTGAATCCTTGTCTTGGTCAGCTACAGGGTCGGCTGGCTGTTCAGTAGTAGGAGCCGAATCTTGACCTTGTGCAGAATCAACTTGGTCTTGCCCCTGAGCTGGCGCTTGGTTGTCAGCACCTGGTTGCGTTTGGGAATCCGCCTGGGCAGATTCTCCATTATTTTGAGCCTGTTCCTCATTACTAGGTTGAGCTTGTGGAGTCTGATTAGCTGGCTGGTTCTCTGAACCTGCTTGAGCTTGGTCAGCCGATTGATTTGACTCTCCAGCTGGTGCTTGGGAAGGCTCCTGTGATGGGACTTTCTCGGCTGGTGCTGAATCTTGCGCTTGAGCTTCACTACTTGGCTCAGACTCACTATCGTTTGTTGCTGAATTTTGGTCAGAAGGTTCTTCTTGACCTGGCTGAGTTTCAGCCTGTGGAGCTGGTTGATTTGACTCTCCAGCTGGAGCTTGAGAAGGCTCCTGTGATGGGGCTTCCTGAGCTTGGGTCGACTCCTGCCCTTGAGCTTGGTCGGCTGGTGCCGAATCTTGCACTTGAGGGCTTGTAGCCTGATTGGCTAGTTGAGCCGTCGTGTCAATGGTGTTGCCGTCAAGGTGGATGTCGCCATTCCCCTGAGCTGGCAGGTCAAAGTTGGCATTGATGGCATTGACATTCTTGCCGAAGGAGTTCAACAACTTGTTATCCTTGATGGTGACGTTCTTGATGTCACCATTGGCAGTTTGGAAGTCAATAGCTCCGCGTTCTTGGTTGTAGAGGTCGCTACTTGTCCCTGTTCTATAAAGAAGATTGTCATGGACAGAGATACCTGTATCATTATTATCAAAATTGTAACCTGGGAAGACCGTACTAATACGGACTCCGGCACCGGCAAAGTTATCCTTGATGAGGTTGTTAGCCACTTCGTGACCCTTACCACCAAAAATACCCACACCTCCGGCCCGCCATCCCAGTTCGATGGTGTTGTTGAGGTATTTGTTGTTTTCATCCATGCTGGCGTTGGAAGCACCATCACGGCTGGACCAGCTGGCCAAGCCATCGTCACCATTCCCACGGATGTTTGAATTTTGGACGGTTGAATTTTTGGTTCCTTGGGCAAAGTTAATGCCGTCGGCCAAATTGTTACGGATACGAGAATCCTTAACCGTCAGACCATCAGTATAGTGCATATTTGAGGCATCATAGTCCCCAATCCACATACCGGTTTCAAAGTGTTGTTCCCAGAAATCGTGGATAGAGGAATCCTTACCTAGAGTACCGGCAATGGCCTTGTAGTTGGCAGCCTCACTATAACGGGAGGTCAGGTTTGAATCGGTGAAGAAATCGCTGATTTCCAGACCATTATCATTGTGGTCAAATTCAAATCCACCACCACCAACCTGGTCGCTGGTAAAATGCAGGTTGGTATGCCAGATACCAGCACCTGAAATCTTCATATTCGAAGCATTGACATGAATCTTTTGGGCTAGATCAAATTGACCAGCTGGAATGTAGACATTTTTGCCGGTCGATTGAGCATCCGCAATGGCAGCCAAGAGGGCCTGGCTGTCATCTTGGCCGTCATTGGCAACGGCACCCTTATCCGTAATACTGATAGAATTTTCAGGTTGGGCTTTGGGGCCTTGGTCTTCTTCCAATTCGATAAAGTCAATACCGTAGGCAACATTATCCCCCTTCTTTTTGACCAGGGTAATCTTATCGCCTGCCTGCAGTTGAACATTGTTCAAGAGGGTATGGGCTTCATCAAAACGAAAACGAGCACGGGCACCTTCGCTAGCCGAATCCTGCTCCTTATCTCCGACAAGGTATTGCCAGGAGGAGGCAGAATTCAAATCCAGCGTTGCCACACTATTTCCATTGACTTGGACATCCAATTGACCTGTTGTCCCGTCAGGAATGGTGTAGCGTACATTGAGGGCATTAGCTGGCTTTTGAACTTGGAAGGTTACTGATGAACCTTCATGGGGCAACTCAACATACTTCTGATTAGAAGCTTCAACGGCTGTTGAATCAACATCATCGGAGGCCTGTTGGTTGGCACCATTAGCTAATTGGGCATCCTCAGCCTCGTAGGTTGTGTAGGGAAGCTGGGCACCGTAATTAGAACTATCATAGCTATTGACAGCAGCGCTTGCTGGCGCTGGTCCTGTCTGAGCCACTTCCTGAGTGTTCTCAGTCTCTACTTGAGAAGGGGCCGTCTGGTCCTGCTCAGTTGCCGTTTGACTACTAGTTTGACCACTTGTCACGCCGTCATCCTTTACAGGGCTGGTTGCTTGACTAGGCGTCGCCTCATTAGTCGCAGCCACTGATACTGATGGATTGGCTGAATCCTCAGCAATCTCATCAGCCTTTGCCGTCGTGGCAGCTTGCCAAGACATCCCAATAGCTAGCAGACCAACAAGGACCGCTGCTTTTTTCTTACTTAATGGCAAGGGAACTCCTTTCTAGAGGGTGGGAGCAAAATTCAGGTGACTAAGCCATTTCCTGCTATTTTGTCCTTCTGAGCCTCTTTTACTTTATTTTCCTTTTTACTCTTCAATAGTTGATATTGGACATAATGATTGATTGGTTATTGGGCAAGCTTAGAATTTTCTGGGAAATAAGGGAGAAAAGCCAGTAATCACAGGCCTTCCACCACCTGACTTGGCAGACCCAATGTGGGATTGACCGTCAGGCTTCCTTTAGCGTTTCTTCCATCAATTTTTTCTAAGTAGGGCTGGGCTAGGCTTGACCTCACAAAAGGCCAGAGGAATGAAAATCTCTTGATGGACTTTCATTCCTTGCCATTTTTCCCACCGCATCAATCAATGCCTCTTATTTTCTTTCGCGTTTAGCCAAGAGTCCAGTTGTACCGACAAAGGCAAGACCTAGTAGGATAATGAGTCCAACCGTCTTGTGATCCCCAGTCTTAGGCAACTTGTCTGATGAGGTCTTGGTGTTTTTCAAAACAGGTCTCATCTTCTTATCAGTCTTACCGCTAACGGATTCTTGGACACTGGAAATCTGTGGAGAGGCTGGTTGACCAACCTTCTCCAACTCAGTAGCCTCCTTAGGAAGTTCGGCCGGCTTTTGCTGGTCTTCTGTTTCCATTGAAGCCTTATCCTTATTAGCATCTGCTGCTGATTTTTTATCCTTGGCAGGATCAGATTCCTCAGGTGTATCAGCTTTTTCCTTCTTGACATCAGGAGTCGGATTTGGTACTAGAGGTAGGACTGGTTCCGTTTGTTCCTGTTTATTGGCATCCGCATTAGGATCCAGCGGTTGAGGATCAAGAGGTTTTTGACCTGAGTTACCTGGCTCCTTATCTGGAGTTGCTGAATTGCCAGAGTTATCGGTTGAAGGGTCCTTGCCTGAATCCTGATCAGACTTGTTAGGATCAAGATTTGGGCCAGCCTCATTGGACTTGTTTTTATCAGCATCGCTGGCTTCAGCGTTTTGTCCTGTATTTTCAGGAGTGGTTGGCTGGTCAGCTTCTGGCGCAGAAGCTTGCCCCTTGTCAGCATCTCCCTCTTGTTCTGGGTTAGCTGGAGTGCTTGGTTCTGGGCTAGGCTTGCTATTGGCAGGAGTTTGGTCAGACTGACCACTTGCCTGTTCTGGACTAGCCGGCTGGCTAGGAGCCGAAGCCTCTGGGGTCTTAGTCGACTCAGAAGGAGCTGGGCTGACTTGAGCTTCTGGTTGAGCCTGCTTAGTCGGCGCTACTGCTTCAGCTTGAGGTCTTGGCACACCAGTTTCAGCTTGAGCTTTGTCTTGCTCACTTGAACTTGGGGCACCAGTTTCTTGACCAGATTGGGTAGGCTCAGCTTGCTTAGCTGGACTGTCAGCTTGAGGACTTGCTTGACCTTGTGCAGTTGGAGCAACGTCTTCCTTGTTTGAACCTTCTTGAGCGACTGGTCCATTTGAACCAGCTTGCTCTGAATTTTCTTGAGCTTTTGGAACTTGGTCGCCCGCTGGAGCTTGGTTTTCTTGACGATTTGTTGGCTGGCTTGGACTTGCAGCTTGAGCTGCTGGTGTAGCCGTTTCAGCTTGAGGGGTCGCTTGACCTTGTGCTGGCTGAGCCACTTCTTCCTTAGACGAGTTCTCTTGCGCTACTGGCGCTTGAGCTTTATCTCCAGCTTGAACTTGGTCAACTGGCGCTGACTGTTCTTGGGCTTTCGCTTCTTCTTGAGCTGGCTGACTCGCTTGATTTTGGTCCGCTTGCGCATTGCTAGCTTGGTCTTGAGACGTCTTGTCATCACCAGCCTGGGCAGCAGGTGTTCCTGTTTGCTCTGCTTGAGGGGTAGATTTTTGATCGGCATTTGAGATATAAACCACATCCCAAAGGGTCAATTTAGGCACATTGATAATCAAGACTGGCTTACCATTTTCATCAGTTTCCACAGAAGCAGAAACCTTTTGCAGATTAGACTTAGACCAGTCATCTGGTGAGGTCACGTAGGTTTGCTTGGCCATACGCCTAGCATCTTCCATGGAGATATCACCAAGAGCATACCTAACGGTTAGGTTGGTTTGCTCGTCTGGAGTCTTGTTAGCGGCAGAGCCATCTTCGTTCTTCCAGTCAGAGTTAATTCCCATCAAGTTCAGGAGTTGAACGGTTCTAAAGTTATCGCCTTTTTTACCATAGGTCCACACTTGGTGGCCATTGATGCCCTTGGCATCGGTCGAAAGGAGCTGACCTTCTGAATTATAGGTATTGACTTGGGCATCATCATTTTCAACACCATCACGCAAGATATTTTCATAAGCGGTGACGAACTGTTGATAATCGTTGTTTTTACGGGTCAATTCGCTTGATGTTTTCAAGCTTTGAGTTGGATAATAAGCAGTTTGGAGAACACCAATACCTTGGCCTCCACCGCTTTCATCTTGCTGGTTGGCAAGGGCTGCTAGGGACATGTGGTAACCACCGGCAGCAGCGATTGAAGCAGAAGTCAAAAGAACGGCGTCCGTTTGCAGAGCTTTACCTGCTTCGGCATCATCCTTTGAACCACCCTTTTCGCTACCTTCCATATAGGCACCAACAATGAGGGATTTACCAGTTACCTTACGCACTTCATCAACACGAGCCTTGAGGTCGCCATATTCGGTCTGGCTACGGCCGTCACCGAGAGCTGAACCACCAAAGGGCCAGATTTCGTTGTAGATAACATCTTGGTTACCGTCCTTAAGGCGGTAAATTTGCTCACCGTTAACATCGTTTACGGTTAAGTAGTAGTTGGGTAATTTTTCTTTAATGGCGCGCAGGAATTCTGCATAACCTTCGGTCAACCAATGTTTTTTAGAAGGGTCATTGCTATCTTTATCAGCATAGTCATAAACTTCGTTATCTCCGATAGTATCACCTTGCCAACCGTCAAAGCCACCATTCTTCATGGCTTGGCCCATCTTGTCAGCAATGTAATCTTGCCAGAGTTTGCTGGTTGGGTTGTAGTAACGTTGAATTTGGACTTCCTCTTCTTGCCCGTCTTTTGGAATTTTTACGGTATAAGACATGGGTTGTCCTTGGGCACCATAACCACGGTCATCGCTATTATAGGCGTATTCCGTTTCTGGCAAAGCAGGAGCTTCACCAGTATTGGTGTTTTCAGCCAAAATCATGTTGTAGAGCATGGCAACAGCACCACCATCATGAACTTGGTTGACAATATCTTTTACGGCTTGGGTATCAATTTCAGAACCACTCCAAGTGTTCCAATCTTGTTTAAAGGTGGCTTCATCACTTGGGAAGGGGTTGGTAGCAGTCTTGTAAACATCATAGAAGAAATATGAATTGATGTTCATATTCTTCATCTTTTCAATTTCTGCACGGTAACGGTCAGCATCCTTAGACAGAAGGCTGTTGCTGGTATCTTGTGAACCCCCAACAATTCCGTAACGGGGGAATTTGGTCCAATCACTTTCAACGGCAATAGCCTTGTTGACTTGGCTGAGAGTATTGTTGTCAGCGTCAGCTACCTTAATTTTCAGCAGGTAGCCATGATTGTTCTCAAATTGTGAGCCAGGAATCTTCAAGTCACCAGCCTGCATCTTGTAGCCTTCACCGGCTTTGAGGTGCTTAGAGAACTTGTAGGTTCCAAGTTTGTTGTCAACATAATAGACATCCGCATAAACGGTAATGTCCTGTTCCTTGTCTGTTGTATTTTTAAAATCAACAGAGAGGTTGACATCTTCACCTGAACGATAGCTGGCCTTGTCGGCGGATAGGTCGACAATGGCATCGCCCGTTTGTGAAGAAAGGACAGACCGAGTGGCGGTTAGCTGAGCGCTGGTCGCTCGGATGACACCAGGTCCGTCGTTCTTGTCTGTGTTGGATGATTGGTTTTGACTGGCAGTTTGCGTTTGAGGATCAGCCAGAGTTTCCACTGAAGTCGTTTCTGAAGCGGGTGCTTGGGAAACGGATTCAGGTGGTGTTTGCTCGATAGGATCCTGAGCTTCTGTACTAGATTCAGAATTCTCACTATCTTGATCTTGCTGATTCTGAGGCTTCAAACTCAAATTGCTGGTCTCCTCTTCCTTTGCTGGACTGGCTTCTTCAGCTTGCGGCTGGCTCTGCTCGCCAAGGCCTTGCGATGGACGAACAACCGTAGTAGCTTCATCAGCTACCTGGCTCGGTTGATTGGCAAACTCATCGGCATGAGCAGGCTTAGCCGAAATGGAAAAGACCATTCCGAAAGCAAGTAAACATAACATGCTAGGGAGAGATAGCATTCGGTTTTTCACGGCCGGTTTCTCCTTCTAATTTTTTATGATTGAGCTCTCCTTGAAAGGCGCTCAAAACATAAATGTATTTTACTGAAAATTTATGAAAACACAACCCGAATACTTGAAAAGAGAAACTTCTTTCATACCCAAAACTATTTTGATTTTACTGGCTTTGTAAAGAAAAGAAAGGCCGAGTCCTGCTAACTCAGCCTTTCTCAAGGGCATAAAACTCCAAGCGTTAAAATTATTACTATTTGGTTACAATATATGAACATTTTAATGTTTGAAATAATTTTATCCGCCAAACACTTCTAGAAGTCCCTGACAAACTCTCATTAGTCCCAGCGCCTAAGGCCTCTAAGGAGACTTAAGGATTTTTACTGTCCAAGATTATCGTCACCGGTCCATCGTTGACCAGAGAGACCTGCATGTCTGCTCCAAACTCTCCTTGTTCAAGAACCAAGCTTTCCGAAAGAATTTGGTTGAAGTCCTGATAGAGTTTTCTGGCCATTTGGGGTGGGGCTGCCTGGGTAAAGGCAGGCCGATTCCCCTTTTTCGTACTGGCATAGAGGGTGAATTGGGATACGGAAAGGATTTGTCCGCCAATTTCCAGAACCGAGAGATTCATCTTGCCTGCAGGGTCCGAGAAAATCCTCATATTAAGGACTTTACGGGCCATATAGTCTAAATCCTCAGGGCCATCATCTGGACCAATGCCAACCAGTAAAAGGAGCCCCTGGCTAATTGAAGCGACCATTTTTTCATCAATAGTCACCTGGGCTTGACGAACTCTTTGTAAAATAATTTTCATAATAGTTCAAGAGCCTCCTTTTGGTTTGTTGGGTCCGAAATCGAAGTATTAGGTATGATTTTAACCATTTGTGCGTTTTACGGAATAGACATCCGGAACCACCTTGACCTTATCCACCACCGTCGTTAAGGTGGTTAAATTAGGGATTTTAAAGCTGACATGAATATTGGCAAACTTCATATCCTTGGTCGGTTGGGCATTGACTGTGGAAATATTCTTGGTTTGGGTAGAGAGGATTTGTAGGATGTCATTGAGGAGACCTGAACGATTGAGACCATAAATGTCAATCTCGGCCAGGTACTCTTGACCAGCCTGGCTAGATTCATCCCACTCAACATCAATCAATCTTTGCTCATAGCCGTCTTGACTCTTGATATTGTGACAGTCGGCTCGGTGGATGGCCACCCCACGCCCCTTGGTAATATACCCTTCGATAGGATCCCCAGGAACTGGGTTACAACATTTGGCAATCCGCATCAGCAGACCAGAGGAACCTTGGATGATGACTCCGTTTTCACTCTTGACCTTGAGAACATCTTTATTCTGGTGTTTGACCTCGCCACCATTCATCAATTCATCGGCCTCTGCCTTGGCCTTGGCCCGCTCTTCCTCTCGTCTTTCTTTTTCTGTCAGACGATTAAAGACTGCAGCGGGACTAATTTCACCAAAACCAATGGCCGCATAAAGGGCTTCCTCGCTACGAACACTCAGCCTTGGGAGAATTTCATCAATATGCTTTTTGTCCAAATACTTATTGGCCACATAGCCCTGCTCTTGGAAGTAATCAACCAGAAGCTCACGCCCCTTGCTGATGGACATTTCCTTGTCTTGGTTCTTGAAAAATTGACGAATCTTATTGCGGGCCTTGGTGGTCTTGACCAGCTTAATCCAGTCCCGACTAGGACCAAAGGAATTCTGATTGGTAACAATTTCCACCACATCACCGGTCTTGAGCTTGGCTGTCAGAGGGACCATCCGACCATTGACCTTAGCCCCAACAGCCTTCTCACCGACTTGGGTGTGGATGGCATAAGCAAAATCAATCGGACCAGAGTCTCTGGGTAATTCCTGAACATCCCCCGATGGCGTAAAGACATAAATCCGGGCAGAGAAGATATCCTCCTTGACCGAATCGACAAATTCCTGGGCATCGCCATTGGAGCCTGCCTGCAATTCAACCAAGTCCTGAATCCAGTTCATCCCGATAGCTGACTCTTGAGCGTCAACCTTGCCCTTGATCCCTTTTTTGTAGGCCCAGTGGGCAGCAACCCCGTATTCAGCCACTTCATGCATCTCTTGGGTCCGAATTTGGATTTCAATTGGGCCTTTGGGACCGTAAACCGTCGTATGGATGGATTGATAACCATTAGATTTAGGGTTGGCAATATAGTCCTTGAAACGCCCAGGCATAGGGCGCCAAAGTTCATGGATATAACCCAACATGGCATAAACATCACTAGGAGTATCCATAATACAGCGAATGGCAATCAAATCATAAATCTGGTCGAAACGTTTCCTCTTGTCCCGCATTTTACGGTAAATCGAATAGATATGCTTGGGCCGACCATAGATCTTTCCTTGAAGCCCTTGCTCAGCCGTATAAGCCTTGATTTTTTCAACAATCTCATCAACCAGACTTTCGCGTTCCCGCCTTTTCTCGTGCATCATATGGGAAATCTTGTAGAATTCTGCCTCATTGAGATAGCGAAAGGCTAAATCTTCCAGCTCCCACTTGATTGCACTAATCCCCAAACGATGGGCTAGGGGGGCATAGATTTCCATGGTTTCACGAGATATACGTTTTTGTTTATCAGGCCGTAAATGTTTTAGGGTTCGCATATTGTGAAGGCGGTCTGCCAATTTAACCAGAATGACCCGAATATCCTTGGACATGGCCATGAGCATCTTGCGATGATTTTCCGCCAACTGCTCCTCGTGAGACTTATATTTCACCTTACCCAGTTTGGTGACCCCATCAACAATTTGGCTGACTTTTAGGCCAAAATCTCTTTCAAGATCCTCCAGGGTAACCTCTGTATCCTCTACCACGTCGTGGAGGAAACCACAGGCAACCGTCACCGCATCCAGCTGGAGACCTGCCAAAATTCCTGCCACCTGAATAGGGTGAACAATATAGGGCTCACCCGATTGGCGCTTCTGAGTCTTATGGGCTTCTGTTGCATAATCTAAGGCCTTTTGAACTATAGCTACATCATCTGGAGTCATATAGGTCTTAACCAAATCAACAACTTCTGGACCTGTTAGGTTTGGATTCCTCGCCATCTTGATACCTCTAACTAAAACTTGAATCTGGTCTGTGAAAATGCCCTGCAAGTCCCTATGAAAGCCTGCGGCCAGCAAATTCTCCGACCTAAGTTGCCTTAATTTTAACACTTTTCCAATGGGAAGGAAAGATGAAAGAAATTAGGAACTAGGAATAAAAATCTCACCTCAGATCATTACTTGCTAGCTAGAACCGGAAATGTAAAAAAACGCCTCGACAGGCGCTCTTTAAAATTTTAGTAATTCTGTATAAAAGCTAACCGCACTCAGGGCATAGAGGGGGGCGGTTTCGGCTCGCATAATCCGAGGGCCTAGCCCGACTGGAATGGCTCCTGACTTTTCAAACTCAGCCAGCTCTTGAGGAGAAATGCCTCCTTCGGGTCCGAAGATAAAGAGCAGTTTATCACCCGATTGGCTCTGTCTGAGGGAGCTAGCTAAAGTAGACAATTCCCCAGCCTTGGCACTTTCCTCGTAAGCCAGAAAAATTTTATCAAAGTCAGGCAACTGCTTCAACAAGTCCTTCTTCTTCTCAAATAGTTTAACCTGAGGCAGGCGATTACGCTTGGACTGCTGGGCTGCACCTAGGGCAATTTTAGCCAGCTTGTCCTCCTTCTTAGCTAACTTTTTGCCGTCCCATTTGACGACCGACCAGTCGGCAGGGAAGGCCCAGATAGCATCCGCCCCCAGCTCGGTGGCTTTTTGCGTTAACCAATCCAATTTATCTCCCTTGGGAAAGCCCGAGGCAATGGTAACCGAGACAGGCAATTCGACATTATCTTCCAAACCCTGGAGAATTTCAAAGGTCTGACTGTCCACATTTAGGACCCTAGCCAAGCGTTTAATGCCGTCATCAAAGACCAAGGTTACCTTATCGTCCGCTTTCAAACGCATGACCTGAAACATGTGTTTAAGCGTGTCCTTATCCTTAATCGTTAAGGGATTTTCAGGCCGTCCTTTCACAAAGTATTGTTGCACCTGACTCTATCCCCCAATCACGCCCGACAAGTCATCGGTCTTTTTGAAAATCAGGGTATTCCACTCCCCTTGAACCATCTGGGTCTCCAGTAAGAAACCACTAGTGTAGGCTGCTTCTAGAATCAAATCTAATTTCTCAGCGATTATCCCCGAAAGAATCAGATAGCCCTCTTCCCTAACCAGACGGTAGGCATCATCGGTCAGATTCACCAAAATATCAGCTAGGATATTGGCCACAATGACATGGGCCTCCTGGTCCACACCTTCCAAGAGATTACCCGTAGCCACATGGACATTGGCCATATCAGGGTTGAGGTCAATATTTTCCTGAGCCACCCGAATAGCCACCTCATCTAGGTCATAGGCGTAGATATCCTTGGCACCAAGCAGGGAGCTGGCGATGGAGAGCACACCCGAACCCGTCCCAACATCCAAGACGGTTTCACCACCACGCAGAACCTGCTCCAAGGCGAAGAGACTCATCTTGGTTGTCGGATGGGTGCCCGTTCCAAAGGCCATGCCAGGATCCAACTTAATGATTTTCTCTCCTGGCCCAGCTTGATATTCCGTCCAGGAGGGGACAATGGTCAAATCATGGCTGATACGGGTTGGTTGGTAGTATTTTTTCCAGTTTTCCGCCCAGTCTGCCTCGGCCAATTCATGGCTAGAAAGCTCTGCCTGACCTGTCTTCAAGCCAAATTCTGGTAGCTCTTGAATGGCTTGATTAACCTGTGCCTTAATGGCTTCAATTCCCATGGATTCAGGATAGTAG
This sequence comes from Streptococcus downei MFe28, assembly GCF_900459175.1. Classification (NCBI taxonomy): domain Bacteria; kingdom Bacillati; phylum Bacillota; class Bacilli; order Lactobacillales; family Streptococcaceae; genus Streptococcus; species Streptococcus downei. The sequence goes on from NZ_UHFA01000002.1 coordinate 252,056, forward strand.
GCCGTAATTTTGACCTGATCCGACTGCTCAACCTCAGGAAAGAGCTCGCCATACTTGCCAACAGGACCTAAATAGTCGGCACTATCTGTAATGGCCACGCCCTGACTACCCGATTCCACCAAAATATTGGCAACCGCCTCCTGGGCCTCACGATTAACCGTCACCGTCAACTCTTGCCACTTGTCCATGATAAACCTCCTCATGATTTACAGTACCCTCATTATAGCATAGAAAAGGAAGGTAACCCTCTCAAGAGCCCCTTCCAAGCTAGTCTTCTAGTAAAAAGTTTTTGAAGTAGACTTTAAAAACTTTCCATTTTCGAGAATTTTTAAAGTCTATTTAAAGGGCACCTCTAAATACTCAATAAAATTGCGATTTTGTCGTTACAATTGTTGCTAAATCAACACTTTAATTTAAAAGTTTGGGGTTTTTAGAGGTGCCCTAAATAATTATGGGCGCTTTCAAGGTATCGGTATTCAAAAAGAAGATAGTTTTAACGCAATCAGGCGCTAAATATTTTTTGGAAGGAAAAGCTTTCTACGTTTTTTCAAGATTTTTACTCCTTGATTTCTTGCTCTTCTAAATCTCTTAAACTAGCCCCTTGCTCATCTTTCCAGTCAGTACGACCGTTAGTGTGCTTGCCTAAGATAAAGGCAGCCGCATATGACGGGCTGTTAAAGAGTTGATTTTCTTGTAATATCCCTTCTTTTATTATGCCTGCTTCTTGTAAGTCCTTACGCATTTTTTTGACGACCGCAGGAATTTTTGGTGAATCCATTAACTCAACCATGCTCCCCTTTAAGACAACAAATCCTTCTGTTGTCCGTTTACAAGTTGCCTGAATAGTTGTGTTTGATTTTTTACTCTTGCGATTGAGATAAAAAATTTTTGTATCAGCTTTTTCGCCTATATTTCCTAGCTCTGACTTTGTAACCATCGGCACAAATAGCTTATAGCCTAGGGTACCAATAATAATGATGGCATTCTCTACCACTTCATCTAACTCGGATTTCTTTTCTTCGGTTACATTACCAAGGTTTGGCTCGTTCCCATTTTTAACGATGAACCGCCCCGTCTCTTTTGCTAGGTTGGTAAATCTATTTTCAAGATAACTAATCTCTGTGGGACCAAAAGAGTTATTCTGGGTCGTCAGAATAATCACATCATTAAAATAGTCACTGTGTGAATCTCTGGTATGTTCTTGTACACGAAACAAAACGCCCTCACCATTCTTTCGGCTTGTAGCTTGGCCAATATAGGTCACATCCTTTTGCCTTTCATCATCCTTGCCAAATAAAAAGTAGATGCCACTTTGTTTCAATTCCTGACGGTCTCTTAGCTTGTTGAGTTGGATTCTGGGAATTTTATAAATAACCCCTATCCAGTTAGACAGGGTACATTTTATTCTTCCTGTTACCTCGCCGTCCATCAAAAAGATTTAATGTTTTTGCTTCGATTTCTCATCTTTTCTCCCTAGATTAATACCTCGGATAACCATACCACTCCGTTTCTACCAACTTCTCCTTGCCTTTTTCAAAGGCTCGGTCGTCCCAATGGAGGCTGAATTCTTGGATGGTATCATCTGCTAGGAAGTCCATGAGGTCGCTGAGGCCCTCGGTGGCGACGGTGTTGAGGCTCTCGGCAAAGTAGGCCAGAAACTCTCTGGACAAGCCCTTCTTAGGCTGGTAGGGAACGGCCACCAAGTAGTCCTCGGGATTAAAGCGAGACTTTTGGGGATTGTAGAAGATAACGTAGTCCTCAAAGAGAATGTCTTGGTCGGAGCTCTCTCCTTGGTCATCGACCGTCTCGATAGCAGCGCTATTTTGTGCCTCTAGAGCAAAGGCCACTTCTACCGCATGGTTTTTCTTGTCCCAATCCATGGCGAAGTCATAGTCCAAGTGCTGCTCCAGCTCTTCCTCCAGTACCGACAGAAATCCATAGTTAGCCATCTGCTCTCCTCTTCTTGTTTGGTGCTTTTTTGTGTTACAATAATTCTATCATAAAAATCAACATTTAAAAGGAGCTGTAAGCTATGACAGCCAATCTAGCCCTGCGGATGCGGCCCAAAACTATTGATGACATTATCGGCCAAGAGCACATGGTTGGCCAGGGTAAAATTATCCGTCGCATGGTGGAAGCCAATCGGCTCTCTTCCATGATTCTCTATGGGCCACCTGGCATTGGTAAGACCTCTATCGCCTCAGCCATCGCCGGAACGACCAAATTTGCCTTTCGCACCTTTAATGCCACGACCGACAGTAAGAAACGCTTACAGGAAATCGCAGAGGAAGCTAAGTTTTCTGGTGGTTTAGTCCTTATGTTGGATGAAATCCACCGGCTGGACAAGACCAAGCAGGATTTCCTCTTGCCCCTCTTAGAAAACGGTAATATCATTATGATTGGGGCAACCACCGAAAATCCCTTTTTCTCTGTCACTCCTGCCATTCGCTCACGGGTGCAAATCTTTGAGCTGGAGCCTCTGTCCCCAGACGACATTAAGACTGCCCTAAAACGGGCTATTTCTGACAAGGAGCGAGGCTTTGACTTTGATATCAAGCTCGACGATGATGCCCTTGACTTTATTGCCACAGCCACCAATGGCGACCTACGCTCGGCCCTAAATTCTCTGGAGTTAGCCGTCCTGTCTACCCAGCCTAACCAAGAGGGCCTGCGACATATCAGTTTGGATACTGTAGAAAATAGCCTGCAGCGCTCCTACATTACTATGGATAAAAATGGGGACGGCCACTACGATGTTCTCTCCGCCCTGCAAAAGTCCATCCGGGGCTCCGATGTCAATGCCAGCCTGCACTATGCCGCTCGCTTGATTGAAGCTGGTGACCTGCCCAGTCTGGTCCGTCGCCTGACCGTCATTGCCTATGAAGATATTGGCTTGGCTAACCCCGATGCCCAAGTGCATACCGTAACGGCCCTAGAAGCCGCACAAAAGATTGGTTTTCCAGAAGCACGGATTCTTATTGCCAATGTCGTGATTGACCTGGCCCTTTCCCCTAAATCCAATTCTGCCTATCTGGCTATGGATGCTGCCCTGGCTGATTTACGGAAATCGGGTAACCTCTCCATTCCTCGCCATTTACGGGATGACCACTATAAGGGCAGTAAGGAATTAGGGAATGCCCAAGATTATCTCTATCCCCATCATTATCCGGAAAAGTGGGTCAAGCAACAATATCTTCCAGATAAACTTTTAGGGAAGAATTATTTTTCGGCCAATGAAACCGGCAGATATGAGCGTGCATTAGGGGCCAATAAGGACCGTATTGACAAGCTTTCGAGGCAAAATTCTGAATAAAATTAGGGGATTTTAATAAAAAATCGAATTTTCCTCTTGAAATAATTTTCAAAAATGGTATGATAAGAACATAAAACTGCTGTGGTATACGAATCCACATCACTGTGTTGACCGACTAAATCTTTGTATTTTGGGGAACATAAGTCTTCTTGCAGTATGCAGGCCGTCTCACACGGAAGCAACTAAGCAAGAGCGAGTTACCCACCTGCTTTAACTTGCGGGTTCAATACAAAACGTGGATCATCGGTACCAATACAGCTCTTTCTCCTTCCTTAGCTCAGTTGGTAGAGCAGTGGACTCTTAATCCATGGGTCGTAGGTTCGAGTCCTACAGGGAGGATAATCTTAACAGTTAAAGCCTATGAGAGTAGGCTTTTTATTGACTAGGGGTTTATGATGAGAAGAAGAATAATTTTACTGATATGCCTCCTGGCAACCAGTAGTTTTTTGGTAGCCTGTAGCCCCCAAAACCAGTCTAGCAAGTCTGCTCACAAGGCTAGTGCCAGTTCGACTGGGGAGGGAAGCAAGCCCAGCACCAAGGAAAAGTATGGCAATGAAAGTCGCCATCCGACAGACTTACCCAAGGATGCGGATTCTGCCAAGACAGATAAGATCTATGCGACAGACGGTAGCGAGATTTATTACGAAGGTTCCAATTCTGGCTTGACTGCCTCGGCACCTGAATATAAGGGCTACACAGCCGATAAGGTCAAGAAAATCTTGGGTAACCCAAACCTTACCTTCAAGACTAGCTCAGATATTATTGATGCTCTGAGGCAGGAAGAGCCCCAACGGATTATTAGTCTTTTTAAAAATAGTGATATTACACAAGAGGAAGCTCGTGCCTTCGCCTGGAAGGCTGTTGACTTCGCCCTTAATAATAGTGGCCACTATTATATCTATTACTATAAGGAAAAAGATATCATCCTGCTCTTTAATTGCGATAATGATAATCTCGTCTATATCACCCCCAACCCCACCTATGTTTATTGGCGATAAAATTTGATAAAGCAGTAATCCCGCAAGGGATTTTTTCTTGGCTTAATTTCGAGTGGATAACCAAGACTTTGCATCTTGTCCTTGTGCCCTGCTAGGTGGGGGGCAACCAGCCCTTTGAGTTATACTCAATAAAAATCAAAAATAGCCAAGGCAACGAACTGCAGACAGTACTTGGGTACGGCAAAGTGAGTTAACGATGGATAGTTTTGATTTTTGAAGAGCATTAGGTAGATAAAAATTGCAAAGTAATCCTGACAAACCCAGTCGCTAGTAACTAAAAAAGTCATCACCAAATTTTCTGAATTTTTGGTATAATAGGGGCTAAACAAAATGGAATGGAGACTCGCATGACTGCTCAAAAAATGACCGCTCAAGAAATTATCGCTTATATCGGAAATGCCCAAAAGAAAACCCCTGTCAAGGTGACCTTTGAGGGGCAACTGTCTGGTTCTGTCCCAGCATCAGTGACCAAGCTAGGTAATGTTCTTTTGGGCGACTGGCAGGAAATTCAACCCCTCTTGGCTAACCTGACTGAAAACAAGGACTATGTGGTTGAACAAGATGGGCGTAACTCTGCTGTTCCTCTTTTGGACAAGCGAAATCTCAATGCCCGCATTGAACCTGGAGCTATTATTCGTGACCAAGTCACTATCGAAGACAATGCCGTTGTCATGATGGGGGCTGTTATCAATATCGGGGCTGAAATTGGTGCTGGTACCATGATTGATATGGGCGCTATCCTGGGTGGCCGTGCTACTGTCGGTAAAAACAGCCATATCGGAGCTGGGGCCGTCTTAGCCGGTGTCATCGAGCCTGCTTCTGCCGAACCAGTGCGCATTGGGGATAATGTCTTAGTTGGAGCCAATGCCGTTGTTATTGAAGGGGTTCAAGTGGGAAATGGCTCTGTCGTTGCGGCTGGTGCCATTGTCACCCAAGATGTTCCAGAAAACGTTGTGGTCGCTGGCGTTCCAGCCCGTGTAATCAAGACAATTGATGCCAAGACCCAACAAAAAACGGCCTTGGAAGATGCCCTGCGCAATCTCTAAGATTGAGGATAGAGAGTTAGTTGCTCTCTTTTCTTATGTCTAGCCCATGAGTTGGTCCCAGCGAGCCAGAGTGCTTGGCTGACTTAACAGAAAAAGAAGGAGTTTTTATGTTAGACCTAATTAAAATCCGTCGGGATCTCCACCAGATTCCTGAAATTGGCTTGGAAGAGTACGAAACACAAGTCTACCTACTTGATAGAATTGCACAAATTACTCAAGGCAAGCCCTTTGTTAAACAAAGAAACTGGCGGACTGGAATTTTAGTCTTCCTCCAAGGTAGTGATCCTCAAAAAACGGTGGGCTGGCGTACCGACATTGATGGCCTTCCAGTTGAAGAAGACACTAATCTGCCCTTCACCAGTCAGCACCAAGGTCGCATGCATGCCTGTGGGCACGACATCCATATGACCACTGCCCTTGGGCTTCTAGATAGCATGGTGCAAAAACAACCCAAAAACAACCTCCTCTTTCTCTTTCAACCGGCTGAAGAAAATCTGGCTGGTGGTAAGCTCATGTATGAGGAGGACGCCTTTGGAGATTGGAAACCTGATGAATTCTACGGCCTTCACGTTCGACCTGATCTCAAGGTGGGCGATATTGCGACCAATACCCATACGCTATTTGCAGGGACCTGCGAAACCCTGATAACCTTCAAGGGGACCGGAGGCCATGCGGCCTTCCCTCACAAGGCTAATGATGCCTTGGTTGCTGCCGCTTACTTTGTGACCCAGGTGCAAACCATTGTTAGCCGCAATGTAGATCCCATTGAGGGGGCTGTTGTGACCTTCGGTTCTCTACATGCGGGAACGACCAATAATGTCATTGCGGAAGAAGCTAAATTGCATGGAACCATCCGCACCTTAACCCAGGAAATGAACCTCCTAACCCAAAAACGCCTGCAAGAAATTGCCCACGGGGTTGCCCAATCCTTTGACCTAGAAGTTGAAATTGAGCTGATTCAGGGAGGCTACCTACCTGTTGAAAACGACCCTGAGATGGCCAAAGACTTGATGGCCTTCTTTGACCAAGAGACGGATGCTCATTTGATTGACATTCTGCCAGCTATGACTGGGGAAGATTTTGGATACCTGCTTCACCAGATTCCTGGTGTCATGTTCTGGCTGGGAGTCGACTCTGACTATCCCCTGCACAGTCCAAAGATGAGCCCCAAGGAAGAGGCCCTGCCCTTTGCAGTTGAGGCCATCAGCAAGTTTTTAGACCATCGTGTCAATTAATCCCAGTCTGCTCCTTTTGGGCAGGCTTTTTCTTTGGTCGTGACTGTCAATTCACAGGAAAAATGGTAAGATAGAACCATGTTGAAAAAAGAAATTCGCCAAAGTGTTTTAAGACAGTTAAAGGCCCAGGATAAGGAGCGTAAAGCTAAACTTGACAGAGCTTTACTAGAGCAGCTTCTAGCTAGTCCAAACTACCAAAAGGCAAAAACCCTAGCAACTTATCTGGCTTTTGACTTTGAATACGATACCCAAACTCTCATTGAGCGGGCCCAGAAAGACGGAAAAGTCGTATTAGTACCCAAAACCTACCCAAAAGGTCGTATGATTTTTACGGAATACAAGCCAAATGAGTTAGAAATGAGTAAATTTGGCCTTTTAGAACCTAAAAGTGACCAGGCCTTTGCCAAAGATAAGATTGACCTCATTCATGTCCCTGGCCTTGCCTTTAATAGCCAAGGTTACCGTATCGGTTTTGGAGCTGGTTTTTATGACCGCTACCTGGACGATTTCCAAGGAAGCACGATGAGTACCATTTACCCTTGCCAGGAGGTTGATTTCCGCTCTGACCCTCATGATATTCCCGTAAGAAAGGTTTTTACCTATGCTCAAGGATTTTAAAAAATACCCTGCCACCTATAGCTTGTTGACCCTCACGCTTCTAGTATTTCTAGCTTTACAGTTGGTTTACTTTGGTGAGGCTACCAGCAGTCTGGCCATCTATAATTTTGGAGGAATGTTTGGCAGAGCTGTCCAGTATGACCATGGACAAATTTGGCGACTGATTTCCCCTATCTTCGTTCACATCGGTTGGGAGCACCTTATTTTTAACGGAGTCACCCTCTATTTTGTTGGCCGTATCGCCGAAGACCTCTGGGGCCCAGGAAAATTTCTTATCCTCTATCTTCTCGCAGGGCTAATGGGCAATGCTGCTACCCTGTTTTTCACACCTACTGTTGTCTCAGCTGGCGCCTCAACCTCCCTTTTTGGGCTCTTTGCTGCCGTCGTCATTGTCGGCTACATTGGCAACAACTCTGTTCTCAAGCAGGTGGGTAGACAATTTTTGATCTTAATCCTTCTTAATCTGGCTTTTAATCTCATGGATCTGCTGTCAGGTCATCCTAGTATCAGTATCGTCGGTCATTTTTGGGGGCTCATCGGTGGAGGCCTAGTAGCCCTTTTCCTTCCTATGAAACGTTACCGTTCTGGCATACCAGTCAGTCTGAAAATCACTGCACTCATTGCCTATCTGGTCTTCTCACTTGGCATGATTTACCTAGCCATCTCCTAATACTCAATAAAATCAAAAATAGCCAAGGCAACGAACTGCAGGCAGTACTTGGGTACGGCAAAGTGAGCTAACGATGGATAGTTTTGATTTTTGAAGAGTATAACTTGTGAATGGCTTGGCCAAGGTTGTCACAAACCATATTTTGAGGTCTTTCTATGAAATTCTTAATTCCCCCTGCTAAGGAAATGCGAGCCCAAGGACAAGGGGTTCCCCGTGAACTATCCCGTCCTAGTCAAGCCATCCTTGAAATTCTAGCCCAGGCCAGCCTAAATGAACTTAGCCAGATGTTACTGCTTAAACCAGAGGCTGCAGAGAAAGAGGCCAGAAGGTTTCTAGCTTTACAAGACAATCAGGCTCTCAGTTACCCAGCATTAAGGCTTTTTAATGGTCTTATGTATCGCCAAATTGACAGGGGCTTGACAGAGCTTGACAATGAATTTATAAGCAAACATATTTATATCACTACGGCTTTCTACGGTATTATCAATGCTCAAGCCGACATTGCCCAGCATCGTCTTGACTTTAATTGTAAAGTCAAGGTTGACGGCCAGTCACTAAAAAATTTCTGGCGCCCCTGTTATAACGCTTTTCTTGAGACCATTCTCCAAAGTGAGCCTGTCATTTCCCTTCTGTCTAGCGAGTTCGAATCGGTTTTCTCACCCAAGCTAACCAAGTCACTCGTCAGAGTTCTCTTTCAAGAAGAAAAGGATAGCCAGCTCAAGACCCATTCTACGATTTCTAAGAAAGGCCGGGGACAATTACTGAATCGGGTAATTAAACAAAAGATTGATTCAATCGAAGACTTGAAGGCCCTAGAGTTTTTAGGATTCACTTATCGTCCCCTATTGTCAAGCGACCACCGTCTAGTCTTTGTTAAGTCCACCTAAACAGGAGCCTATTAAGCCAAATTGAAAAAGCATAAAACTTTTGAGAGTTTTATGCTTTTATTTTTTAGCCCCTTAACCTTCTTGTCCCTCAATGAAGTATTGATGCCTTGAATTAAATCAAATCATCCCGGCTGACCTGCTCGAACCTGGTCTGTCCATCATTTAGTTTATCCCAGATGACTACTCGGTCTTGAGCCAGGGACTTTTTGACATCAATAATGCGTTGATTGGAAGACCCTCTAAACTGAAGCATCAAATTTTTCTTGGTAATATCAAAGCGACCATCAACTAGGATATCAACTAGATTCAGCAATTCCAACTTGTCTGGCGTTTCCAGCATGAGCTCTTCCCATGTGTAGCCCGTCCATGACCAAATATCTTTTTCTGGCAATTCCTTACGAATCCGTTTAACTAAGGGTAATAAAATTCCCGTATTGAGGAAGGGCTCTCCTCCCAGCAGAGTTAGACCCTGCACATAGGGTTGGGCCAAATCTGCCATAATTTGCTCCTCTAGTTCCTTGGTGTAGGGGATGCCTGCCCTAAAAGACCAAGTAGCCACATTATAGCAACCTTCACAATGAAACATACACCCACTGACATAGAGGGAATTTCTAACCCCTTCGCCGTCAACAAAATTAAAGGCCTTATAATCAATAATACGTCCTTGACTGAGCTCCTCAGCCTTCCATTCCTGTGGTTTTGGATTATTCATCTTTATCTCTCCCTACCTCTATCCAATAGCGTTCCACGCCATCAAGTATATTTCCTAAAAGGCCCCCATTAGCTAGAATGACGGCTCGACTGGCTGGGTTGTCGCTGTGGCAGGTTACAAGAGCCCGTTTGATATTCTTAGCTTAACAGACTTGTAAAGCTTCTGTCAACATCTCTTTAGCATAGCCCTTGCCTCTCTGACTGGGCCGAACCGAATAGCCAATATGACCACCGACCCTAAGCAGGGCCTCATTGAGACGCAGGCGAAGACTTAGAAAGCCCAGAGCCTGCCCCTCGTCAGAAAAAGCCACAAATTGGATGGCTGGAACCTACTTGTCTGGCAGACTTAAGCCTAGCTCAGTTTCCTTATTCCTCTCTAGCCAGGCCTGATAATCAAAGTTCTGACTGTCCCAAAAACCTCCTGCGTGTGGAGATTCTTCTGCTTGGAACTCTGCCATCAGGTCTAGCACGGCTGTCTTATCAGCCAGCTGAGGTCGTCTCAATTCCATATGTTATCCTTCGCCTTGAATAGTAAAGAGGCTGGGACAAATGTCTCAGCTTCGTTTATTTACGCAGTATTAAACGCTTGACGCAGTGGTTGATTGGAAGTCCTTATCCCTTGCTAGGCAGGGATAGGTCCAAGGGTCTGGGAGACCCTTGGAGAAAACCAAAATCAACTGTGCGGAGGTGGGACAACGAAATCAATTTGACGAAATACTGATTTCTGTCCCACTCTATACTTTGTCTATTTTTTTCCTTTTTGGGTCTGCTTCAAGAGGGCTTGCAGGCGTTCCTTACGGTTGGCCTGACCACCTTTAGAGTGTTTTTCGTGATAGCGCTCCACCTGAGCTTGACCCTTATAGTCTAACTGATACTTTCCCACAGCGAGCTTCCTTACATTTTCTTAGCGTGAAATTAGTGCTTTTTCCTTTAAGTAATATCGCACTAATTCATCTACAATTTCATCAGGATGATGCCGGCGAATATTATTTCGGGCATTATTATGACGAGGGATATAAGCCGGATCGCCGCTGAGAATGTAACCAACAATCTGGTTGACAGCATCATAGCCAATCTCATTTAGCGAGCGAGAAACCGTCATTAGGTCATCCTTGAGGGTTTTGCCCTCCTCGTCTAATTTGAAAAGAACAGTATCGCTGGAAAACTTCTTATCTTCTGCCATCCTTGCTCCTTTATCTATATTTTACCCGTGGTGCTAGTTAAAAAGTTACGAAAAAAGCCCAATTGGACTATACTGTAAGTGCAAAAATCAAACAGGAGGTTGTCCAAATGAGCCACTTACAGTATACCGCTAATTGTCATCACTTACAATATAAGGTGAAGCCATTGTCCAAGGTTCTATCAAAACTATTGTCCAGAAGCTATTAAGCACCGACATAATGTCAAATTAGCTCATGTCTCCGATGAGTCCCTCTTAACCTTACTTGTCCTACAAGCAGAACTGGGAATTAAGTCACAACATTACTTTTACCAGATGTGTCATCTATTTTGCTTGGAAAAGAGACTCAAAAGAAGTCGCTTCAATCGTCGATCCCAAAATCTGATTTGGCTCATTCAGTTGATTCGACAAGGCCTGAACCAACAAATACCAGCAGATTCCATTGTCATTATTGATAGCTTTCCCTTGCCTCTTTGTCAACCCGTTCGCAATCATAGGGTCAAAATCCTCAATGGGTTAGCGGATATTGGCTACAATGCTTCCAAGCAGATGTGGTTTTATGGCTTTAAAGTTCACATGTTAGTGACTTTATCGGGCTATATTTTGAACTATGTTGTCACGCCAGCCTCTGTTCATGATATCAGAGCTGTTGATGAATTACTTGAAAACTGTAGGCAACCGTTTATTCTAGGAGATTTAGGTTACCTTAGTCAGTCCCTTAAAGAGGAACTAAACAAGAGGGGCTATCACTTATGGACACCTTGGCGACAAAATATGCAGGGTTCAACTGAACACAACAACTGGAAGTTACTAGCCATGCGTAGAACCATTGAGACACGCTTTTCCGAGCTCTGTAGTTTGTTTGGAATCGAGCATACATGAGCCAGAGGTCTAGCTGGGATTCAGCTAATGCTAGAACAAATTATACTAACCTATAATCTGAGCTATTTTATTGTGAACTAGCACCACGGGTATTTTTTATCTTTAGTCCTCGTGTCGTCCAGGGCTCTTGATAGTTGAGCCATTCATATGTTTAACACGAGCGGAAATTTCCTTATGGCGACCGTTGACCATAGGACGGGCTTGTGGGTTTCCTAGGTAACCACAGGTCCGTTTAACGACATCCACAGTCTTAGGGTCAGTGTTGCCACAATTTGGACACATGAAACCACGTTCCGTTGGGGTGAAGTCGCCTTCAAAACCACACTCATAACACTTATCAATTGGGGTATTGGTACCCAGGTAACCAACACGGTCATAGGCATAATCCCAAACGGCTTCCAGAGCCTTAGGATTTTGTTGCAAGACTGGATACTCACAATAGTGGATAAAGCCACCTGAGGCCCCTAATTCAGGATAATCCTTTTCAAAATCCAACTTTTCAAATGGGGTTGGATTCTTGCGGACATCATAGTGGAAGGAATTGGTGTAGTATTCCTTATCGGTGACATCCTTGACTTGACCAAATTTTTCTGTATCCAAACGACAGAAGCGATCGGTCAAACTTTCAGATGGGGTTGAATAAATTGAGAAGTGGTAATCGTATTCATCCGACCAAGCCTCAACCAATTTCTTCATTTCTCGAATAATGTCCTTAGTAAATTCCTTGGCTTGGGGATTATGCTCCCATTCACCACCGTAAAAGACGGTTGCGACTTCGTAGAGACCGATATAACCCAAGGAGACTGTCGCCCGACGATTCTTAAAGAGGTCGTCAACATTACCAGTCTTGCTCAGGCGTTTGCCAAATGCTCCGTATTGGTAGAGGATTGGGGCGTTAGCTGGACTGGCTTCTTTAACACGACCGACCCGATAAACCAGGGCATCCTTGGCAATTTGCATCCGTTCTGCAAAAATATCCCAAAACTTATCCATATTTCCTTGGGATTCCAAGGCGATTCTTGGCAGGTTCACGGTAACGACTCCCAGGTTCATCCGGCCAGAATTGATTTCTTGGCCATTTTCATCCTTCCAACCTTGAAGGAAAGAGCGACAACCCATAGGAGCCTTGAAAGAACCTGTCAAATCAATGATTTTATCATAGGAGAGAACATCTGGATACATGCGTTTGGTGGCACATTCCAAAGCCAGCTGCTTAATATCGTAGTTAGGTGCCCCTAGTTCTAGGTTAAGTCCCCGCTTGAGGGTGAAAATCAACTTAGGGAAAATAGCTGTCCGATGTTCGCTACCCAGACCCTTGATGCGAATTTGCAAGATGGCCCTTTGAATTTCCCGTTCAAACCAGGAAGTTCCTAATCCAAAACCTAGGGAAGTAAATGGGGTTTGACCGTTTGAGGTAAAGAGGGTATTGATCTCGTATTCTAGACTTTGCATGGCATCGTAGATGTCCTTCTTGGTCTTAGACCGAGCATAATCCTCTTGCTTGTCCTCAGCTACCCATTCCTTGGCATCTTTGAGATGCTTTTGGTAATTGAGCTCCGCATAAGGAGCCAAGAATTCATCAATCCGGTCAGCTGTACAGCCACCATATTGGCTGGAAGCTACATTGGCAATAATTTGAGAAATCTGGGCAGTCGCTGTCTGAATAGACTTGGGACTTTCAACCTCAGCATTACCAATCTTAAAGCCATTGGCCAACATACCCTTGAAGTCAATCAAGCAACAGTTGGTCATTGGCGTGTAAGGGCTGTAATCCAAATCGTGGAAGTGGATATCCCCCTTTTGATGAGCATTAGCGACATGAGGCGGCAACATTTTCAGACCGATGGACTTGCCAACGATACCAGCTGTCAGGTCCCTTTGCGTATTAAAGACATCGCTGTCCTTATTGGCATTTTCATTGACAACGGTTTGGTCCTTGTTAATCAACTTATCAATGGTAAAGTTGATGTCTGTCGCTTGCGAACGAGCAAAATCCCTTTGCGTACGGTAGTTGATGTATTCTTGGGCAATGGCATACTCATTGGCATTGAGCAATTCATGTTCAACAATGCTCTGAATTTCGTAAATCTTGATATCTGCCATAAAGCGGTTGGCAATTTCAGCTACGATTCGGTCACAAATCCCCTTGAGCTTGACCTCCATCAAAGGAGACATGTGGGAGACATTTTGGCTGGCCTTAATCAAAGCTTGATAAATCTTGTCGCTATCAAAAGAAACGTGACGACCATCACGCTTAATAACAGTAATTTCAGGATCAGTTACGATAAATTCTTTTTCTAGTGTAATCATTCTTTCCACCTCGGAGACCATTATAACACAAGGCAAAAAAAAATCAATATGTTGTGGTGGATTTTTTAACAACCACAATATATTGATTTTATAGATGAAATTACTTCTTCTGATAGATGAGGAAGTGCTCAGCATTGTCTAAAGAAATTTTCTTATAATTAGACCTTACAACCCGGCTAACCTCCTTAGGAAGTTTTTCCGACTTATTCAAAACGATATACCTAGCATTTCCTTGTAAGATGTCATCATCGCGTTTTTGACTATTGTCCTGAGTGCTGGTGTTGACGACAGGATTTGGAAATTGAGAGGCCGACTTAAGACCAGTATCAAGGTAAATCTTTGAGGACTTATCCCAGACATAAATAATCGATTGATTACTAGTGTTAGCTTTTAGATAGTCAGACACATTTCTTCGCTCACGGTTAACATTAACCGATAAGATACCCAGAACAATTGGCGTAGCAATCCCAAGCACCATCACCAAGAGGGGAAGTTGGAAATGTCTCCGAGCGAAACTGGCCCAGTAACCTCCCTGGGACTCATGAGTCGTGCGTTTGCGCCGATGCGCTCCAGCGACTTCTTTAGTCTCGCCTTCTGTCCCATCATCCAGTCGATCGTTAATGACTAGGGAGGTCAAAATCAAGCCAAAGGGCAAGGCCAAGAGCAGGGTGAAAACATAGTAGGTCTGCACAAAAATTCCTAGGATAAGACTGATAATAAAGGCAAAGAAGGAGAGCCACTTAACCGTTTTAAATTCTAGAATACGACCAAGGTGGCCAAAGAATCCCAGAAAACCTAGGAGGAGGCCAGAAGCAGCCAAGACCAAGAGTTGGTAGGGCAGGGTAATAAGAAGAGAATCACTCCCTAGAGCAAAGACCTTAAAATTATAAAAGAGGGCCTGGGAGACATATTCGGATAAATTCCCCATATTTAGGACAAAGAAACCGACCGTATAGTAAACTAGAATGGCTCCGAAGATCATGCAGAGGAGCTGGTAGAAGCCACGCGCAAAGTGGCGTTGGAGAAAATTATAGATGCCAATAATAATAAAAGACAGGACCCAGAAAATTAAGCTACGTGGGTCAATCAGGGCTGCCAAGGTTCCGAAGAAGCCATAGATAATGAAGGCCTCATCATTAATGTGGCCTGCAAAATACTTGGTCAAGAACCAGAGGGCATTGAGCATGAAGGGATAGGCCCATTGAATGGGGTAGAGACCACCAAATCCTAGAGCCAGGTTGAGAAGAAAGAAGATAGCCGTGTAGGTCATCCCCATTTCAGTCTTCTTGGTCAAGAAGCTAATAATTTTATAGAAATAAATTCCCGACATGTAAAAAGCAAGGAACTCCACCAGCATTAACCAGATACTGGAACCTAAAAAATAAGCTAGGGCAATCAAGGCATAGTAAAGGAAGCCGCCCGTCGCAAAAATGTCCTGATAGGGCAAGTGTCCCTGGCTCAGCATTTGCCCTGTGTAAAGGTGAAGCATCTGAGTTGGATTGGCAAAATCAGTCAGCAAGGGATTGACCACCGAGGTCAAAGCCATGACCAGACTAAATAAAAAAATGTAGAAGCGATGACTGCTGTCAACCGCGATACTGTAGGAAGTCTTTCCTCTGGACTTGCTCGTCTGATCGTCGCCTTGCCTGACTGAATCAGCCTGTCGACGGCTATAAGTTGTCTGCTCTTCTTGTTTGTTTGCCACTATCGTTTTCTCCTTGATTAGAAAGCTATTGAGAAGTTCACTCCAACACTTGCTCTTGTCTAAATAATCCCTTCTAGTATATCAGAATTTACCCTTTAGTCAATTTTCTAAGGATGGCAACATAGGTCAAAAGGTCTCTAAACCGGTGTAGTCTCTGCTTGCGATAAAGAGCTAAAAATTTCTGCTCCATCAGTGTCGAATCTTTTTCCTGCATAGCTAGTCCTCCACCTATTTATTCGTAAGGCCCTTCGAAAAATAAGATAGGCTGGAGTACAGACATCTAGTAAATCGAGAAGTCTACTTGGTCAAAATCGAACTTGCTAGGTCAGAAAGTAACAGATTTTGATTTTTCTTGAGTATCATTGAGTGTGAGTATAAATAAGCCTAGTTACTCTCACGATGAGACTAATACTCAATAAAAATCAAAAATAGCCAAGGCAACGAACTGCAGGCAGTACTTGAGTACGGCAAAGTGAGTTAACGATGGATAGTTTTGATTTTTGAAGAGTATAAAAAAACTAGGATAGACTCAAGGTCTACCCTAGTTTGGAAATAGTTGCTTTTATTCTTCATCCAGGAAGCTGTTGAAGACTTCCTCAATCATATCCCACTCAGCATCTGAGTCTTCAGGGATTGGTTGCAGGTCGCCTTCCGTACCATCTTCATTTTCTGTGAAGGAATAGGCTTGAATTTCAATCTCGCCATTATCATCCTCTTGCGCACCAGATGGTACCAAGAGCACATAATTTTTACCAAATTCTTCGCGACCATCAATGGTCAAAAGGATTTCAAACAAGGTCTCGTTGCCTTGTTCATCAACCAGGGTAATAACCTCATGATCATGATTGTGTTCGTGTGCCATGTCTCTTCTCTCCTCTAAAACATACGTTCTAAATAATTTTGTAGAATCAGTTGGGCTGCTAGCTTATCAATGACCTTTTTACGCTTGCCCCGACTGACGTCAGCCTGCTCAACCAACATCCGCTCAGCTTGAACAGTTGTCAAGCGTTCATCTTGATAGTCTACCGGAATATCAAATAATTCAGCAATCTTTTCCCCGTAAGCCTGACTGGCTTCAACACGAGGACCGCTGGTGTTATTCATATTCTTTGGTAGACCAACAACAAACTTCTCGACCTTGTACTGCTTGACCAATTCCCCCAGGCGCTGGAAACCAAAATCTTCCTTGGCTTCATTGATGGGAATAATCTCTAAGCCCTGAGCCGTAAAACCAAGTGGATCACTGATAGCCACCCCAACAGTTTTCGACCCGATATCTAGTCCCATCAGCCTCATTGAACGTCAATCCCGTTTCCTTTGAGGTAAAAGCGAACCAGTTCCTCAACAATTTCATCGCGTTCGTACTTGCGGATTTTATTGCGGGCATCATTATAGCGAGGGACATAAGCAGGGTCCCCACTTAAAACATAACCAACAATCTGATTGATTGGATTATACCCCTTATCGTTTAAGGAACGGTAAACGGCCGTCAAGGTTTCACTAATTTCTTGTTTACTTCCATCATCTAGATTGAAACGGACTGTTTCATCTGTAAATCCCATACTTGCACCCTCTTTCTATTATGAGCAATTTGTGCTATTATATCCTATTTCCCCTATCTTTTCAATGAAAAGTCACCCTAAAGTTCTACTTTGGGGCAACTTTCTTAAGTCTCTTTCAGATTTGAAAGGGAGAGATCTTTTCCAACTCCAGAATGTGTTAATTATCGACCTTTTTTGCACCTGATTGGGCTAGCTTTAAAATATACTCGAGGGGGGTATTATTTTTGACTGCCGTAAAACTAATGCCCAGACCACTCTTTTGTGAAAGCTTGTTCACATCTGCCTTAGTCATATCAAAATTGACATCCACCTTGAGATGGTAGTCTTGTGACAGATCAAGGTTGACGGTTACCCCAGGGGTATTCTTCAAATCTTGGATAAAGCTATCCTTTTCCCATTCCTCCATGACGACCTGCTTGACTTCATTAAAATCGTGGCCTTCAGCTGCCTTCTTAAAATCATCAGACATGGGCTCGTCAATATTGAGTTTAATGGACTTATAGTTATCCCCGTCGTAATCAATGGTTTGCTTAACTGTAGCCGTTACCCCGTTATCCTGAGTGGTGTACTGCATGGTCTTCTTGCCAGAGACACTCTTGACCTCATGTGAAAATTCCTTCTTTTTGGTTTGGCTAGTTGAGTCAGACTTGGAACTTGAGCTAGGCTGACTTGCCTTGGAACAAGCAGCTAGGCTGACAAGCAAGAGTGAGGCCGCCATGAGGCTATAAATTTTTCTTTTCATGATTGCTCCTTAATATCTTTTTCTTCATGAGAAGGCCAATGTCAGGGCCTGAGGCCAACTATCACAGCAATATTATAGCTTATTTTAAGGCTAAAAAAAAGGGCTTTCGCCCTTCTTTTTTATAATAGACTTGTTCGGAAACTAGTTCATCTCGTAATTGATAATGCCGCAAATCAACTCAGCTCTTAGTTCAAATCGTTTTCTCCGATTGCGATAGGGCTGAGCCATGATTTGAAATGTCTTGAACTTGGCATTGAAATGCTCTATGGCAATCCTTATCCCAGCTATCTCTTTATTCAGTTGCTGCTCTGCTTCTGTTAAACGATGATACTTGGAGTTCTTGGCAGGAATAAAGGTGTTCTCATGAAAATTTAAGATGCCTAAGTAACCTAAATCAACAAAAGCAAGGATTGTTTCTGGCAAACTATAGCCAATACTTTCTTTGAAAAGGGTAAAGTCATGCGTATGCCCATCCGCAAAAGCCAACTGGCAAGCACAATGGGTCCTTAAATTAAGGAGCACTTGTGTTTTTAAGGTGTGTCGTTTCTTTTTACCAGAATAATGTTTGCCTTGGTTTTTTGGGGACGTTGAATCGGACTCTCCATCACATCAATAGCGACAGAGGCACTTGGGGCTTCCAAATGATCCAGGTTAAAACTGCCAGAAGCACGGAGGGTGTCCTCTACCCATGTTATGGTCGCATTAACCGTAGCGACACCGACCTCAAAATCAAAGGCAAGCAGTCGCTGAGTCGGATAATAGCGTAAATAGCGCAAGGTCATAATGAGCTGGTCTTCCATACTTAGACGGCGTGTTCGTCCGCCTTTCTGATGCTGGGCGCGATAGGCTGCGTTGAGGTGTTCCAGCATCAACTGGAAGGTGGACTTTTTGACGCCAATTAATAATTTAAAATTTTCTGAGTTGAGCTTTAGAGCTTTTTCATATACGGTTGTCATGGTTTTAGTATACCACTTTTGGTTTCCGAACAAGTCTATTATGAAAATGAAGGTCTGCTCAAACCGCAGAGAGATGAGAACAAACGAAGACATTACTCAGAGGCAGATTATCGCTGGCTGCTGTTTATTCTGCGTTTAAAAGCTGTTGGCATGCCTATTAAAGAAATTAAGCAGTATTCTGACTTGCGCCAGCAAGGAGACAGCACCTATCAAGCAAGATTGGAACTGCTGGAGGAGCACCTGCAGATTTTAGATGACAATATCCATTCTCTGCTGGATAATAGAGAAAAACTGCTGGAAAAAATTGACTTTTACAAAAAAGAACTGGACAAAAAGAATTCAAATTAATATTGCAATGCTATCAAAGGCCTTTCATTGTGATATAATCACAGATAGTTAGTAAAAGAAATCTGAGCTTGATAAAGAGGCGATTCTATTACAAAACTATATTAAAGGTTTAGAAACTGAACTTTCCCTCATAAAGAGACATTAGTAAGAACTTGCCTGACTTAATCAAAGAGGAGTTAGCAAGTTGGATTCTAGAAACCAAAGAAGCCAACCAAGTCTATAAACTTGCCAGCAAATTTCTTAAATAAATGAGTGACCTCTTTAATTCAACCAGACAAAACGTTGCTTTATGCAAAAACAAAAAGTTTCCCCCGCTTGATGGGAAATAGTTCAAAACAGAAATATGTTAGAGAACAAGTCTATTATTTTATTGTCTGCTTGACAGGAGCAGTTTCTAATTTTAAATAAAACTTTTTTCTATTTAATAGAAGCCATCTAGAATTAATGTGATAAAAGCATCTATTTCAGTCTGGCAAACTTTTCTATTATAATAAGACCCTTTAGCATAGCCGCATTCTGAACAAACATAATCGTCATCCACAACAAAGGAATCAAATTGGGTTTGGTATGGTTCTTGGACTTCCGTAATGATTTTCTTTTTTAAATCTATTGAAAAAGAGTCCATACCTTTGCTAAGGCCTATACCTAGATATTTTACATAAGCCTCTTTTATAGTCCATAAAATAGCCTTTTTTTTAGGACTATTTTGACTCCAGTGTTTTTCATATTCAGAAAAGACTTTTTCACCCACTAAATCCCAATTTTCCTTTTTATCTTCAACGTCTATTCCAATTTGTGACTTTCCGACAGCTACTACTACCCATTCCCCTGAATGGGAAATATTAAAATTTAAATTGTGGCAATTTTTTAAAAATGGCTTGCCATATTTATTGTAACTATAAGCAATATCTATTACTTTTCCTGTGTATAAATAGACAGTATATTTAAGAAGCACTTCTGCTATTACACATCTGATTTTATCCTCTAGACGAAAATATCTAGCAGCCTTATACCTCCTTTCTTTGGTGATAGCTCTCTTAAGAAAGTCATATCGCTCATTGTTAATTTGCCCTACATTTAAACACAGAATTAATGCTTTGGGGGACATAGCACTTTAATCTCCTTAGAAGTCTTTTTATTCCTTTTAATCTTTTAAAGTGGCTCTATAACGTCTGGTAAATCCTAGATAAGGTTAACAGGCGAAGAGATCTTCACGGTTTTCTCTAACTCCACTAGTTGACAATGAGCCTTTAACGTGTGGGTGATTTCAGCAGATCTACAATTTTTGTTTCTTCTTCGTCAAATGCGTAAACCTCGCAGCTGCTGTCACTTTCCAATACTAAATTTTTCATGATAGAGCTTGGACCGATGTCCACTAAAAAATCATAGCCATAATTCATCACCATTTTCATAGTCTTATTCCACAAGACTGGAGAAGACATTTGTTGGATTAACAGCTCAGGAATCTCAGAGGAGCTTTTGATAAAATCTCCGTTTACGGTTGATAATACCGGTATTTTCAAATCTTTAAACTGCAGTTGTGAAACATAGTCTTTTATGCAGCTGTCATAATTTTTCATTAATTTAGTATGATAGGGTGCGCTTACTTTCATGGGAATCATCCTAAAAGGGATGTATTCGCCGCCTAATTTTGCTACCTCCTTATCTAGATTTTTTTCAATTGCAGAAACTCCTGCTACGATAAATTGTTTGGGAGAATTATATCCTGAAATAGACACATAGCCTAGCTGATTTAACTCATTAAGCAATTTAGCAACATCTTCTTCTTTTAAATCAGTGATAAGACCTGAAAATCCAACTTTTTCACCTGCCACTTTATCCATTAATTCAGCCCTTTGTTTGATAAATATCAGGGCTGCTTCAAATTCAATCCCCCCTGCGCAGACTAAAGCCGAAATTTCTCCTAAACTATGTCCTACTACTGCTTTTGGGAAAATACCGCATTTTTCCATAAAATCTAAAAACATCAGGTAACTTGTGATAAATACTGCCGGCTGTGCTATAGGAGTTTGAGTTAAAGTACGCAAATGACCGCTATTAATTATTTCCCAAATATCATACCCCAGAATCTCCGAAGAGCGATTAAAGAGTTGTCGAGCACTTTCTTTTTCTTGATATATGCGCTGGCACATATGAATCGTTTGTGCTCCTTGTCCTGGAAACAACATAGCATAGTTTACTTTCATAAAAACCTCTCTTCATTTTAAAATTCAACAAAAAGCTCATTAAGAATAAACCGTATCAATATCTTGTATTTTTTAACGAAGTCTATCTACTACAATAATCCGGTAATTCCATAACATAGAAGACGTGAAATGTTAAACGAGATTAGTTCTAATAATATATAACAAACTAAATCAAAGTTAAAAAGTAGGCAGCTAAATCTGATATGCATTTATATTGAAAGATTGCCGCTGGATTAATTTCAACGTTTAACTTTTTTCTCATCTTATTTATGACTTTCAGAGCTTGTACCGAAGTGATGCCTAATTTAAAAAAACTGGTGTTTTCATCAATATCATCAGCATCACAGCCGATAATCTCTGCTAAAGTCATTTTCATGTAATTAATTAACTGTTCTTTATCCAATTTTACGATCCTTTCATTATTCTAAACAAGCAGCAATACCATTATAGAAGGGCAGTTCCTGGTAAAAGATTATTAAGTTCCTGTATGATGTCATAGGCATCAGCAACAACTGCATAATTGGCATAATCAAAAATAGGGGCAGCCGGATCATTATTAACGGCGATTATGATATCAGAATTTCTCATTCCAACCAGATGCTGACTTGCTCCCGAAACACCAAAAGACACATATAGCCGGGGAGAAATACTTTTCCCAGACTGCCCTACTTGTCTGCTGCTGTCAATTAACCCTTCTTCAACAACGGGTCTTGTTGCTATGACACCGGCGTTATATTTTTCCGCTAATTTATTGATTCCGCTTAAACATTCCGGTGAAGATGCTCCTCTTCCTACGCAAAATACAGTTGAAAAATGATTAATGTTAACTTCCTCATTGTTAGATGGAAGATAGCTACTCTCTAAACACTCTTCTTCAACATCCCAATGTTTATCATTTGGAACAACAGGCTGGATAGTCATATCTTGAACAGGAGTGACTTCATTTATTTTAAAGACACCTTCCTTGATCGTTCCCATATTTATATCGCAATTAATTCCGATAATTTGTGCAACAACAGAATCACTCATTGCTGCCCTTGAAAAAATATAGCCTTTTTTATCATCATATACGGCATCAATACAGTCTGCTGTTAGACCTATCTCCAATCTTGAAGACAAAGTGGCTGCTATCGTTTTTCCAAATTCTGTTGCCTGAAACAACACTAATTGAGGACTGTCCGTTATCATTATTTTTTGGGCAAGATCGCAGTAATCCCAATTTTTAAGTTTATCGGCAGTTCCGTAATATAAGACATCAGTACCATATTTAGCAAATTCAGCAGTATCTATCTCATCTGTACTATTTATAAATAAAACACAAACTTGATGACCGCTCTCCTCGCTAAGTTGATGTGCTTTAGAAATCATCTGTTTCATATGATCGGAAAAGCCATTTCCATAATCACATACCACCAATATTCCACCAGAATTTTTTGACATCAAATAACACCTCCTAATCTCTCAATGTACCAAAATATCTCTAATCTTTTGAGCAATTTCAGTTGTAGTTCCCTCTAATACAACCTTATCCTTCTGCTTATCAAAACGCTTGCTTGTCTTTCTGACTTTTGTTCTAGAACCTTTTAAGCCACATCTACTGATATCAGCATCTAAATCGTCAACGTTTAGATAATGAATGCTCTTTTTCTTAGCCCTTTTTATCGCTATAAGACTAATATCATCCGCTTTTAGTATAAAATTATTGTATCTGACGATAACGGGCAGGTGAGTTTGCATGGTATAAGTTTTATCAGTATCACTCTTTCGGTAGGTGATTTTAGAATCTGTTAACTCAATAATGTTATCAGCCCGAATAATTCTTCTGATACCCAATCTTTCACCTAATCCTTGTGGAACCTGTCCCGTTTCACCATCAATAGATTTAACGCCGCATATGACAGCAATGACATTGTCAAACTGTTTAATTGCCTGTCCCAAAATATAAGCGGTAGCTACTGTATCAGAACCAGCAAACAATCGATCGCTGATTAGATAAGCATCGTCTGCTCCTAGAGCAAGTGCCCTTCGTAAAACACATTCAGCGCTCTTACTTCCCATGCATATACAGATAATTTTGATATCAGCATTGGTTTGTTTTATAGAAACCAGATTTTTTAAAGCCATGCTATCATATGGATTCATCTGAAAGGGGTCTTGTTCTACTTGATTAGGCATTTTAAATAAGGCTTTGCTAACCGGTTTCAAGCATAAAATAATATTTTTAGTCATTTTGCAACCTCTTTCAATTTACCAACTCATGACTTTTGCCATCTCATATATAGTATTTCTTTGCATTTCATTAGTGCCGGAATAAATTGTACTGGCTAAAGCATCTCTGAGCTCTCTTTCGATATCATACTCTTTTGTATATCCATAAGCCCCAAATATTTGCAGAGCATCACGGCATGTTTTAATATAGTTTTCACTGACATAAGTTTTAAAAATAGATACCTCTGCATATGCCATTTTTTGATGGTCTTTCAACCATGCAATTTTATATAACATCAACCGTGATAATTCAATGGCTATTTTCATCTCAGCAATTTTATGGGAGATTGATTGGTTATCACCGATACTTTTGCCAAATTGTTTTCTCGTTTTTGCTTGTTCTATACAGTCTTCCATTACTCTTTGCATAGCTCCAACATGCGGCGCAAATTCAAAGCACCTTTCCCACTCGATTGCCTGGGTCAAAATTGTACTACCAGATCCTAATCTCCCTAAAATATTCTCCTTAGGGACTTTAACATTTTCAAGCACAACTTCACTGGTGGGGCAGGCAAGCAGACCCATTTTATCAATATTAGGACCTACTTTTACCCCTTCAGATTCTCTATCAACAACAAAAGCAGTTAGTTTTTTAGCAGGCTCTTGTTGAGTTACTGCAAAAACAATAAAAATATCTGCAATAGGTCCATTTGAAATAAACATTTTACTTCCATTAAGAACATAATGATCCCCTTCTTCTTTTGCCGTTGTCACCATGGCAAAAGCATCGGAGCCTGAATTAGCTTCAGTGATAGCTATTGCACCTTTTTTCTCCCCTGTGACCATAACTGGTATATACTTATCTTTTAATTCTTTTGAACCATGTAAATAAATAACATTTTGAGAGACCCAGACATGATTATTAACAACAAAGATAAAACCGTTATTTTTACACGAGTAGCCAAGTGCCTCATATACCGTCGCTGCAGTTTGGTAATTCTCTGCTAACCCTCCATATTCTTCCCCAATATTCAATCCAAGTAAACCAAACTCAGAAATTTTCTTCCACATTTCTTCACTGTATTCTTCTAAATATTGTTCATTATTTAGATTTTCTTTAGCAAAATTGGTGATTTCTTTTTTATATTCCTTTTGTTCTTGCGAAAGTGAAAAATCCATATTTCTATTCTCCTTATTCAACAACGACATTGACGTAAGTAGGTATACTTCTTTCTTGACTCATATCAGCTTCTAACATCAAGACATCATTCTCGTTTTTGTCAATTTCCTTAAAACCATTAAATTTGTATGTTATGTACATAATTCTGTTCCGAACGGTCGGGACAAATTGTGCTCGTACTTTGACTCCTTGCTGTCTAGCCTCATTGCAGATATGATTCAATAAGATATTTCCGACACCTCGCGACATTACCCGACAAGACATAATAAGCAGCTTGATTTCCCAGATATCTGCGTACTTTTCAAACAATGCCAAGCCGATTGTCCCATAACTGCCATATTTATCATCAAGTCTTGTAACCAGCACCTCATATTTATCATCAGTAATACAATCGCAAAGTTCATCATAGCTATAAATATAACCTGTGGAATTTAACTGATGCGTTCTTACCGTCAATTCCTCAACGCGCTGAAGGTCGCTTTTCTGTGCTTTGCTAATTATGAAATTCATACTTAAAGAGCTTAAAAACGCCTCTTGATTGCCCGTAAATTCTTTTTCAACAGTATTTCTTTTAATATCATTTTGATATAATAGTCTGCGATTGTGAGAATCAGATGTAAGAAATCTAGGTTTCATACAGTCCATATCTAAAATCTTATCTAACCGTTCAGCATCTATGACTCTCACTTCAGGATAGGCAAATTGAACCTCCTCAAGTTCAAATGGCTGATCATCTATAAAAGCTAAAGTATCACTACCTATATTGATACTTTTAGCAATTGTTTGAACTGCTTGTGATTTAGGATTCCAGCTTATTTGTGGATAAATAAAATATTCCCATAAACCAAATTCTTCTAACTTTTTCCTAGCTATATCATAATCATTTTTACTGCTGATAGATTGAAGGATGCCTCTGTTATCAAGTTCTCTAATGATTGTTTTTATGTTATCTTTCAGCGTGACCTGATCCGACTCTGCCAGTATGCCTTCCCATATTGTATTATCAAGATCCCAGATAACGCATTTTACTTTTTCAGCATTCATATAATCACATCCTGTTGTCAAGCATTAACTTTCTTTTCTAAAAGAGCAACAATAGAATTGATATCCTTAAAGTTTTCAATATCCAATTCTTCATTTTCGAAGTTAATATCATAATAATCCTCAAGAAAACTTACTAATTGCATTGTGAATAATGAATTAACAAGTCCCGTTTCAAAAATATTATCGTCATCGTCAATTGTGCTTTCGTCAAAATATTTCCCTAAGAATTCTCTAAGTGTTTTTTTCATTTTGTTTTCCTCCGTTAATCATCCATAACATTAATAGCGATAAAAGCCTTTTTTATTCTTTTTGCCACAGTGACCCATTTCAACTTTTCGACGAATCAATGGGCATACTCTAAATTTTGGATCCTCATAGTCTTTATATAAAACTTCCAAAGAGTCCTTTACTGTATCTAATCCTATTAAATCTGCGGTTTCCAACGGTCCCATTTTATGACCAAATGCTTTTTTGAAAATATTATCAATCTGTTTAGGATCTGCTACGCCTTCATATACTAGGAAAGCCGCCTCATTCATAAATAAATGTGACAATCGGTTAGATACAAAGCCTGCACTGTCATGGACAGCTTCAAAGTCAATTCCGACATGAGCTAATAGTTCAAAGACTTTCTCTTGTGTGTCCTTTGAAGTCTGGCAACCCAAAATAACTTCGGCAAAGTTTTTTACTGGAACTGGATTCATAAAGTGAACGCCAATTATCTTATCTGGTTTTCGGGTGTAAGAGCCTAATCTTGTAATCGGTATGCATGAAGTATTTGCTAAGTAAATACAATTATCACCAACTACTTCGTCTACTTGTTTATAAACCGATTTCTTGGCTTCTTCTTGTTCAACGATATTTTCAACTATAAAATCAGCCGTTTTGAGGTCTGAATAGTTACTCGCCACTTTAATGTTTGCTACAATATCGTCTTCATTCAAGGTTTTATCGAACATTTTTTTCATTTTTATGCTTCTTGTAATGTCGGAAATCACCTTACTTGCTACTTTATCATCGTTATCAAGGATAATGACTTGGTAACCATAATTAGCGAAGCGCTCCGCAACACCTTTGCCCATTACACCCGCACCTATAATTCCTATTTCTGGTTTCATTCTTATCACCTCCTATCCGCTCAAATCTCTATTTCGGACATAATGTCATTAATCTTATTTTTTCTATTAGTAATAGACGTTTGTGATTTGTCCCACGGTCCGAGAAATTCTTTTCGGTAGATGACCCCATCTAATAAAAACCATACCTGATTAGCCTTGGCAGCTACTAAAGGGTCATGCGTAACAAGCATGATAGTACTTCCTTTGTGATTAATGTCAACAAATAAATCCATGATTTCTTCTGAAGACTTAGAGTTTAGCGACCCCGTAGGCTCGTCTGCAAGAACTAGTTTAGGATCATTCATAAAACTGCGGCATATACTGACTCTTTGTGCTTGCCCACCAGATAAAGACATCGTATCCCTATCTGCTAATTCAATAATTCCAGTTAATGTCATCAATTTATTTGCTTTATCAGCAATAGTCGTATCTACTTGCTTATTGAGCACAGAAGCTGCTAATATGATGTTCTCTCTTACTGTTAAAGAATTGATTAAATGCGGTTGCTGGAAGACGTAGCCAAATTTACGCAATCTTATATCTGCCAGTTCTACCTGACTTAGCTCACCGATATTTTTTCCCTCAAGAATGATATCACCGCTTGAAGGCTGATCCATACCGCTAATATTATAGAGTAGCGTTGACTTTCCCGAACCAGAAGGTCCCATAATTGCTATAAAATCTGCTTTTTCTACATCAAAACTGATATCATTAAGAACATTTGCCGTTTTTTGCTTACCGTCATCAAACTGTTTCCTTAAATTTTTAACACTTAATATTGTTCTCATTATTATCTTCCTTTACACTATTTTTGAATAAGTTTTATGCCATTTAGCAGATTGCTAGACAGGTATATAGTAACTATTGCCACTACTAGTATACTCATTGGGAACAAACCATAAACAATAAACGGATTGCTGATAAAGATTATCTGAGGAGCTCCCTGAGATGCTGCAAATGCACTTACTAAAGGCTGTCCCGCTATAAGCACTAAGGCAGAACCAATAATTAATCCAATAAACAGCGGAATGATTATACGTGTTCTGTACTGAGATCTGATGTCACTGTTTTTATAACCAAGAGCTTTCATAACAGCAATATCTGCTTTGTATCTAACAATCAAAGTTCTCATAAATATGGTAATTGTCAGTATAGTGACCAGAATTGCAATGATAATAGTTATCACAGTAATTAGGCTAAACTGTGTGATAATATCTCCCATACTTTGATTAACATATTCAGAAATATCCGTTACCTTTCCATCTTGAAAATCAGATTTTAATTTTTCTTCTACTAACTGTTTTTTCTTTTCCGATGAAACATTAACGTTGACAACACTTCTGCTGACATCGGCATTGGAAATGCTGCCAATAGACTTGGCGCTTTTCCCGCCGTTTGTAATATCTTGATAGATGCCGCTTACTTTATAAGTGTATGCATGATCTGATATTGTAAAAGTAATCTTATCACCAACTTTAATGCCTAAATCATTTGCCAGTAAGTAGGAGATCGCTATTTGATTTGTCTTTTTCGGAAGGCTACCCGTTATACAGGACAGAGAGAAAATCGAATAATCGCCTGTTTCAAAATTTACTGTCACCGGTTTGCCATCAGAGTTGTCAGTTTTGGCCAAGTAAGTATTGAAAACTTGATAATCAGTAATAGCATCATCATTAGCAAGAGCTGACTTTACAGTGCTCTTATCAACCCCTCCTTGCTGAAAATCAACCCTGAGATCAGATGAAGCTACTCCCATGTAAGACGTGAATTGACTTGATTTAAGAGTGCTTGTAATCTGAACAGGCAGCAAAACTAGAAAAGACAGGGACGTAAAGATAAGAAGAAGAATGATATAAGGCCTCTTATAACTTAGCAGGTATTTAATACCTAGTTTAAAATTAGCCCAAGCGCTACCTCTTCCAAATAAGGAAGGACGCCTGATGACTTTATCGCTGGAAATTTCATTATTATCTTGCAGTGCTTTAATAGTGTTGACTTTCTCAATTTTTTTGATACTCTTTCGGCATAAGAGAACAATGATGCCGCCTATAAGGACAGTTGCCAATATTTGGAGACCATAATCAATAATTCCTTTATCAGCAACTCCCATATATCGTTCAAGATTCCCTTCTACTGCTGGAGTTAATTTGAAAGATAGGAGGTATCCGATAGTACAGCCAATCACAGTAATTAATGAGTACTTGATAAAGTAAATACTCTCTATATACTTATTAGGAATCCCCAGTCCTTGCATGATAGCAATATCCATATAGTCCTGATTGATACTTGATAGCATCGCAAATCTCACGCAAAGTACTGAGATAATAACTAGGAATACCACAACCACCATCAGCAGGGAGGCTGTCAGTATATCTGTCAAACTATTTAAAAGTTTCATCTCAGAATATGTAATAGTAGCCCCGCTGGAAGGCAATTTTGCGTCCCGATAGGCTGTTTCAACAGCATCAATGTCGTTCGTATCTTTTACACGAAACTCTATTAAATATTCTAATGTTCCAGTTTGACGAGCGACCTTGTCCCAATCCTTCTGATTGACCAATATACGCTTTGATGTAACAAACGAGGAATTCATCTCGGAATCCTTGACAAAGTCTGCAATTTTAAAGCTAATATAATCACTTCCGACTTTTATCTTAATGGAATCTCCAACTTTAAGATTATATTTGATCTTATAATATACTGGAACAAGAGCTTGTCCTTCTTTAACAGAAGCGACCTTGTTTTTTGAATTCAGCAAAAAATCAAATTGACTGTTTTGTGCCACCAAAGCACAATCTATGAGACTGCCACTTTCATTACTTCCATTATTCTTAATGTATAAATCTTTGCCGGCAATATTTAGCATATTGACAATCTCATATTTCTCAACAGAGTTATTGTTTTTGGCAAATTTCTTGACAGCATTTTCATCTAAATTTCCAGAATGCATCTGCAAAAGATGTGAAGTCTTTGCTGCCGCACTAAATGTATTAAGCGAATTGTTTAGTGAGTATAAAAGATTTGTTGCTGATGCAAATAGTCCAGAAGCCATTGCAATAAAAACAATCAGTGTGATACAGATAATTTTACCTTTTCGTAGTTCTTTCCAGATGATTCTTTTTTTCATAATATTTTTTAGTCCTCCACATTATAGTTAAAGCAGTTCGCCTCCATCTGTTTCAAACTCTTGCCGCTCTTAAGAAGAGGGCTTAGAATGACCATGGAAATACCACAAATCACAAGCATCAGCGCAATTCCTCTTTCAGAGCCTGTCCCCAGAATTCTCCCGACTGAAGTCGCTAAAGCTCCATTTTTATATAATAAGGGATTAAAAACATAATCTGCCAAAGCTCCTGAGGTAGCATATGCAATAATATAACCAAGCTGAGAAATAAAGGAAATCAATCCCCAAGCTCTCCCTTGAGTATCTTTGCTGATATTACACCTCATTAATACATCTAGACATACATTTGAAACAGGGATTGTTAAAAAGAACAGAAAAGCAATAACAGCTATCCCCATGATATTCGTCGTGCAACCAATAATGGCTATTGTAATACCCATGAATAAAAATGATAACGAAAGAGCTTTAAGATAATTCTTTTTGATTCCCTTCACACCTAGCGCCAAGCTTGAAATGAGCATTCCAATGGCACTAAGAGATAGGATGACACCTAGTGTAGAAGAATCAGTTAATTCCAATAGCATGGGTTTTATCATCGTCTCTATAATACCTACATAAAATGTAATCACAATAGACAAGATTAACAGTAATTTTATTCCCTTAGTCTGAGTCAATTCTTTATAGCCTTCAACAATATCTTTTATAACCTGCACTTTAGAATCTTTAATTTTTTGACATTCATTCATCACCTTACCTGAATAAGCTACGGTAAATAAGGTTGTAAAGAAAGTACACATATCTATTATCAATATGAGATAAATACCAGAAATTTGGTAAATCAGACCAGCAAATATCGGTGACAGGAGAAACTTAGCTGATGAAGCTAACTGAACAAGTCCGCCGGCTTTGGAGAATTCTTCTGGCGTCAGTAAATCTGTTACGACTGCTTTATATGCTGGATCAAGTATGGCCGCAAAACACGAACTCAGAAATACCCAGATACAGATTGCAGGAATATTATTTATTCCCATACTAATCATTATAAACATGCCTCCTAAGCACACAGCCGAGAAGAAATCCCCTATTAACATTAATTTAGCCCTGCTAAACTTATCAGCAATTGTTCCCGAAATAGGAGTAAAGAAAACTAATGGGAAGAATGCACATAAAGTGACCAAAGAACAGGCTAAAGCACTTCCTGTTTTTTCAAAAACGTAAACATTCAAGCCAAAAGAAGTAAGTCCGCTTCCAATACTGGAAATTAATTGCCCTACCCATATCACTAAAAAATATCTAAATCTACTTTTATTAATCATTTCCTTCCTCCGAATTTAAATCTAAAAAGTTCATTACTTTGTCGGCTACTACCTCCTTATACTTCTCCAAATACATGTGCCCTGCATCGGCAGGCATCATGTAAAAACTTATTTTCGAATCAAGATAATCCTTCCACTTCAAAATAGTTCGACATGAAGTTAGACTGTCTTTATGACACATGATGAAAAAGGTAGGAATATCAAGTTTCTGTACTTTAATTTCTGACATTTCTTCAAGAATCTTATAGTCAGCCCTCAACATTGGCGCGAAGTAACTTGCTAATTCCTGATTGTCTGTCAATTCCTCTGGCATCGTTCCGATTTTTTTGATTTCTCTGAAGATAATGTCATCTTCCTTATCCGACAATCGTTTGTTTTTCATATGGTCCGGCGCCGCTGCCGCAGAAAGTATCAACTTCTTCGGAGTTAACTCCGGGTTTTTCTCTGCTATTTTCTGGGCCAAAAAATATGCAATTGTTCCACCCATGCTATGACCAAAAAGTATACTGTCTTTTTTTAAAATAGTGATGAGGGCTTCGTAGTATAAGTCAATCAATTGGAGAAAACTATCACAAAGTTCATAGTCAGACCCTGTATGCCCCGGTGGAAAAGCAACTCTAATATCAACAGGGATTTTCGCACAGATTTCATTAGCCAGAGACATGACAGAAGTTCCGCTTCCCCCTAAATAAGGAAACATAATAATTTGAGTTGAGCATTTGTTTTCTCCGATTTCGTAAAATATCTTACTCATGGATGTCTCCTCTAATTTCCAATAAAATCTGGGAAAAGACACAGGGAATAGGTATTTAAATCTTTATTCTTAACAATTCTATAATAGAGGTACATTCCTATAACAGTGATAAGGAAAAATCCTATTTCTAAAATCTGCACTCCCGCTATAAAATTATAAAATTGAAGTTTACTGCCTGATGCAACCAACCAAAAGCAGAAAACAAAGAACAGTACATTGCCGCGTGTCTGATTCATAACAAATGCAATAAAAACAGAAAACAGCATTAATTGAAGTACATAAAATGGATAAGTCGTAGCCGTCTCAAAGGAAGAAAGAGCATAACCTGGAAAAACAAATAGACCAAATATAAAGCCGGTCATCAATCCTCCCTTAATACTAGAATAGTATTGTTTTTGCATATAAGGCAATAAGAAGCCATACCATCCCAATGCTCCCCCCAACAAACCAGTTTCTTCATAGATATTTTTCAGTAATAACACAAGTCTATCGTTGGTAGACAGTTTTACCTTAGGAAGAGGAATATGAAGCAGTATAGAACCATAATGCATTGCTGCAAAAAAAGCTATTGAAACAATGAATAAATAAATAAACCATCTGCATTCTCTCAAGTTTGGAATTAATCTTTTAAAAAACTGCAACAAACTTTTTTTTCCTCCATACATATAGTAGACAAAGACACCTGCAATAGACGGAGAATTAAGCGCAATAACAACTAAGGGACTACTCATATTTAATTTTCCAAAAATCGGTGACAGCTGTTTATAACATAAGACATAAAGCAGGCTGATGCCCCAACTAAGTCCAAATGTTATCCCTAAGTAAATCCACAAATATTTTTTAAAATTTTTATCTTTAAACATGATGCTTTCCTTTACTGATACAATTCGTTAATTAACTCTTTTGCTTCACTAATCGCTTTCCCAGCCCTATCTTCAAACCATTGAATATCTTGGTCGTTAAGAGAAATATTGGGATAAATACGCGAAATACTAGAAACAAGAATGCCATGCTTTTGAAAAGCAGAGTTTAAAATAATATCCTTTATTTCTATATCG
Source organism: Streptococcus downei MFe28 (assembly GCF_900459175.1). Classification (NCBI taxonomy): domain Bacteria; kingdom Bacillati; phylum Bacillota; class Bacilli; order Lactobacillales; family Streptococcaceae; genus Streptococcus; species Streptococcus downei. The sequence goes on from NZ_UHFA01000002.1 coordinate 285,228, forward strand.
GGATAATAATCTGATGGATATTCTAGTTTTTTTGAACAACAATGGTAAGCTCCGCAAGTTACCGGTCCTTGACAAATTAATGGAAATTGTTCACTGGCTGCAATGTCAGTTAATATATTGTATAGTTTTGCAGACTTTGATTCCATCTCTTCATAGACACTGCCGTTATCTCTTTCAAGAATTTTTATCGTTGATAATATTGCTGCAGTACCCAATGGATAGCCATTAAAGGTTCCCGCATGAATAACTGTTTTATTTGTCAGCAGCTGCATAAATTCTTTTTTACCAGCGATTGCTGCCACAGGAACTCCGCCTCCTCCCATGGCCTTTCCAAGAGTTGTCAGGTCAGGGATGACCCCGAATTTAGCTTGTGCACCGCCTAATCCCATTCTAAATCCCGTTATGATTTCATCAAAAATCAAAACGATGCCATATTGATTGCATAATTCTCTTGCCTTGTGTAAATAGCCGTTTTTTGGCATAATGCTCCCCCCATTTACACAGACAGGCTCCATAATAACAGCCGCAATCTCATCGCCATGATTTACCAATAAATTTTCCAGAGCTGTTTCATCATTCCATTCTATCAAAAATGACTGTTCTTGAAGAATTCCTGTCGCTCTTCCTGCAGTTCCTTTTGTATCTCCAATATAATCCTTAGGAACCGGATGGGCTTTATCCTTGCTTTTGCCCCCCATAATATTATCGGCATTCCCGTGATAATGGTTGTTAAATCGGACAAATTTATTTCTGCCTGTGTAAGCTCGGGCAATTCGCAGTGCATTCTGCACAATTTCTGTACCGGATAAGCCAAAACGAATCATCTCTGCAGAGGGAACATATCTGTTAATTGCTTCAAGTGCTTCCGCATCAATATCACAATGACTGACAGAAAAGACCCTGTTCATGATATCGTTTAAATCTTGTAAATACTCTTTATTCCCATGCCCAAGAATCATGGCTCCAAATCTTGCGTATAAATCAAGATATTCGTTTCCATCCATATCCCAAACGCGGCTCCCTTTTGCGTTAACAAAATGCAGAGGACTTTCTTCCCATGGAAGATTAAAATTATAATGAACGCCACCAGGAAGTAACTTTTTGACTCTTTCATGATATGATTGCATTCTCATCCGACTAATTCCTTTCTGCTATAACCAAACTTTGCTTTTTTTAAATGGGTAAGCCGGAAGATTATTAACAATATTTCCTAACTTTCCCTTCCACAACTCATCCCAGATAATAGTTGCACCACATGTGTATATTTCTCTTAATAGACATGCCATTAAATACTCTTCGTTTACCTCTTGTGGTGACAGGTACAGTTTTTTTACTGCCTTTATACTCTCATTTGTAATTTTTAAGCTTGCAATACTGGCTTCTGAAAGATTAATTGCAAGTACATAATCAGCTTTAAAGATTTCTGGAGTGTCCGCAAAGAAACATTGTCCGTCAGTTACTTTGTTGAGCTGTTCATTCAGCAAAATTCTCAGCTTTTCATCTATTATGCTGTTATCACAGACAACCGCTACTCTGTTTCCGCTAATTCTGGTTTGCTCACCTTGGGAAATATCCCCACAAAGAACTTTGTTGTTGCTCATAATAAATGAGCAGCGATACTTATAGTGATTTCTGGAGTGACTTAACGTATAGCATAGATCAGTCATATTGACATCATCTTTTATAGCAGTCATTATATTATCTTTGACAATTGGCAAGTCTTCTTTCCTCTTAGCGGAACAAACAACGACATGATAGTTGTTCTTATTACTATCATTGCCCTGCATTTTGGGACCATCTTTAATGATTACATGGGCATTTGTACCCCCGATTCCAAAAGAATTGATACCAGCATATCGTGGCTCAGCTTCTGATCTAGGCCAATTTCTTGGAGCAGTGAGCAATTCAAAAGGAAAATCTGAATCCTCTAACAATGGATTTTTTTCCTCTACATTTAACACAGGCACTAATGTGTCATTTTTCATACACATTAATACCTTTATTAATCCGACTCCGCCAGCACAAGCAAGTGTGTGTCCAAAATTTGACTTTGCAGAACCAATAATGATTTTCTCTCTTTCTGAACGACCTGTCCCAAACATAGCTTTCAGAGATGTCAATTCAATAGGATCACCAATTTTAGTTCCGGCACCATGAGCTTCTATATAGGAAATCCTTTTACTATTTACTCCGGATTGCTCATAGGCTTTTTTCATAACATCATACTGTCCAGATGGATTAGGAGCCATAATACTTAAGGCAGCTCCGTCATTATTCATTGCACTGCCAGCAATGACACCATAGATATGTTTTCTGTTTTGAACAGCTTGGTTAACACCTTCCAAATATACTGCAACAACTCCCTCACCTAACAATGAACCGTCTGCATCTTTGGCAAAAACCTTTGTAGCATTCCCTGAAGATAAAATTCCTGCTTTTTGGGCTAATAAATGAGTATATGAAGATGGTAAAATGTTTGTGCCGATGACCAAAGCACCTTTACTTTCACCATTTTTAACGAGCCTTTCTGCTGTTGATAAGGCCACCATAAATGAGGAGCAGGCTGAGTCAATACTCATAGCGACACCATTGCTATTAAGATATTTTGCAATTCTAGTCGCAATGGTACTATTTAGATTATCTATCATTGCTGTTTCTGGCAAATTGTCTGCGCCTGTACTTTTAATATGATCTAAAACCATCGGAAGGTATAAGTTGCCGCTGGCTGCCGAAATGACAGCAATATCCTTATTCTCCTCTGCTAAAACCCCTTCTCCAGCATCATCTAAAGCGTTATAAGCCACTTCTAACGACAATCTCTGTTGCGGATCCATATAGCTTGCTGCTTCTTTAGAAAGATTGAAAAAATTATAATCAAAGCAATCAATATCCTCAATCTGACCGAAAATATCATTCCATACCCTGTTCTTACTAAGAGACTGTCTTTCAGAACCTGCCATTTTAACACATTCTCGTCCATTAATAAGCACATCCCATAATTCTTCCTGATTTTGCGCATCAGGCAATCGAAAAGCCAATCCTGTAATTGCTATTTCATCTTCAGAATAAGATATGTCATCCTCTGCAATTATTGGCTTTAAAGAAGAAATATAATCTGACATCTCTCGTATAGTTGAACATTTCAGAAATATATCTTGACTTAAGCTGATATTATCATATCCTAGTTCTTCAAGTTTTTCTTCTATCTTTTGAATTAGAAAATAGCCTCTGACAGAGTTTCCCCCTAGACTTTTATAGGATTTGTCCAAAGAAATTGTTTTCTCTTGAATTTCTAACACTTGTTTCCAGCATTCTGTTATTGCTTGAACCAATTTATCTTCATCAATCAGCTGAGGGATAGTCTTTTCTTGGTAGTCTGTCTTCTTTAGTGATTCTATAACCCCATCAAATTCTCCATTGAGGTAGGAAATTTTCATGCCATATCTATCTACTTTTCGACTGGCATTGCGTTTAATCTTTTCTATAGGGACAATATTTTTAACGTCAATACCATAATCACAGCGTAAAAAATTACGTATTTCGGCAGCGATTTTATGATACTCTTCAGCAGAATATTGCGGCATTTCTATAAATGCAACTAGAGATTCATTCGCTTGATCATCAACAGAAATAAACAACAGTTTAGGGGCTGCCTTCATTTTTCTTTCAATAACACTTTCCATGTCAGTAAGCATATAATTGACACCGTTGACAATAATAATATCTTTTGTTCTGCCAACAATATATAGTTTCCTATCCCTGATAAAGCCCAAATCACCTGTGATGTACCATCCATTACAAAAGACTCCTACATTATCATCAGGATTACAATAACCTTGAAAAACAATGTCACCTTTAATTCTAATACTTCCAATCATATTTTCTTCTAAAGGTAAATTATCCTCGCTGAAAATACCGATACTAACATTAGTTAGAGGATAGCCATGTTCAATTAAAGCCATCTGATTATTCTCATCCTTTCCAGAATAAAGAACGACCTTTCGTTTTTCTATAAGCTCCTTTCTGGATGCCAATAAAATATCGCCCTTTGAAAATCCTGTATGAGAACAGCAGACAGCCACGACTGTCTCAGACATACCATATCCAGGTTTAAACACCGACTCGTCAACACCATATGCCACAGCAAAGTCATTCATTAGTTGATAAGAAGGGTTTTCTGCTCCGATATAGATAACCCTTAATCCTGTTAAATCATAAGAACTATCTGGAAATTGTTCCGCATATTTCAATAACATCTGAAGTCCGAGATTATTAATACATAATCTAGTCACCCTATGCATTGATACTTTTTCCAAAAACAAGGAAGGATTGCGAGCAAACAATTCTGTACTCATATACCATGAATTACAACCTAAAACAGCAGAAGTAAAGGTAAAGGTGAAAGCACCAAAATTATGTGTGTGTGGCAGCCATGTCAGCAAGCGCTCATCCTTCTTAAAATTTTCATAGTCAATCAAATCACAACATTCAGAAATGAGATTTTCGTTTGATAGTATGGCGCCTTTCCTATTTCCAGTGCTTCCAGATGAGAATTGAATATAGGCAGCATCCTTGCTAGAGATACTGGCAATTTTGCCAGTATTGTCTGAATACAAATCATCCATTATATAGACTTTATTAGTATGCATGACTTTTTTATAGACAGCACATACGACATCGTCTGTAATCATTACGGGACAATTAAGCATTTGCCAAATATCTAGCATACCTTTAACAGTCTGGGACTTTTCATCATAGAAATCCGGTCTTGGCAATGTTGTAAGTACAAACCCTCCATAAAAACACGCCCACATGAGCAGATGATATACCTTGCTTGACGCTACATCTACCATGATATAATCTCCTTGCTTCACTCCAATTTTCTGGAGCGAAGCAAGAATTCCTAAAGCTAGTCTTTTTTGTTTGGCATAACTTACTTTTTCTTCTGTTCCGTTACTATTTATATAATATGTCCCATTATTGGGTGATAATTGTACCGCCATTTCTAACATTTCATATGCCTTCGTCATGCCTTTGCTGACATCTTTTTTGTCTCCTTCAACTATTGCGATAACCATTATTGGAAAACCTCCCTTTTCAAATATGACTGACTCTATGATGGCCTATGGCCTGCTTATTTCTAACTGTGTTTTTGACATGGCCTTCATCAATTTCTTCTCATCCAATCCATTTTGGGATTCAATATGGATAAATATTGATTCATCATCATAACCCGCAGTAATGCCAATTTCTGCAATAGAAGCATGTCCATCCTGAAGCGGATTTGCTTTCTTGTAAGCGTCTCTGTCCCTGCTTGATACATAACCTTGATAATTCCAAATAAGAAATTGACCAATACCATGATAAATAAATTCCTGTTTGTTGATAGCTTTTATTAATTGCGAAACACTATTTTTACCTTGATGGTTTTTTAATAACTTCTCAAAATTATCGTTATCAATTCTCTGATTTATAATCAACGGAATCAAGTCTAAAAATTCACCTACACAGCTATGATAGTCATGACTATTTATATGACGTCCATATTCAACCAGCATCAGAGGAATCTCATCCTTTGCCAAATAACGACTCAGAAGTGAAATGACATTCTGCAAAGTAAACATGACAAGATTATCAGACTTATTATCAATCGGCAGTGTCAGTTCTATAGATTTAACATCGCCAGAATTCTGATTAAATATCGCCATACATTCTTTATTTTGTTTCAGCCAAGAAATAAGAAGAGACGTCTCCTGAGAAGAAGAGGCTACACGGCGAATGTCTTGTTCATAGTCGCTGTATTTTTGAACTTTTGGAAGTTTGTCAACCTGTCCATTGATTAAAAGCAACAATTCATCTTTTATAATATTACTGCTCATTCCATCGAAAATGATGTGGTCAATACCCCACAAGACCATGTAATTCTCATTATCTTCTTTAATAAGGCATAATTTCCACGGCATATCATCACCGGAAAAATCTTCTGCTAAAAGCCGTTCATATATGATATTTTCAAAACGTTCGGTACTTAATTGATCATAAGCACTCATATCTTTATAAGGAATATATTGAGCCAGCTCTTCTTTGCTAATATTTACGTTTTTTTCACTCAAACGCTCTTCTTGCACATTAATGCTGGAATGTAACAGTTGATGTCGCAGAATTTCTTCGGCTAGAGCAGTCCTAATAACTGTCTCCCCCTTATTTGTACGGATGTTGAAGCTCATACCACTTGCTCTGTTGACTATATTTTTTTGAAGTTTTTGAATCGGAGTCATAGGAAATTCGTTCCTGTTTTCCATCTTTCCCATCATTTCGCCAATAATCGTTAAACTATAATAAATATATTCGCTTAGTCCATAAAGTTCTGCTGCAGTTACTTGTTTTAATGGCTGTTCTTTGGAAGGCTCTTTATCATCAATATGATGTTCAAAGTGATGCAAATTATAGAGTTCTTTTGCAGTAGGATGATTGATGATCTCACTTACTGAAATATCAAAACCAGCTGTTTTTAGTTTTTGTTCAAGAACAATAGCTTTAATCGAAGTTCCTCCTGATAAAAAGAAATTATCTTTTTCTTGGATATCATCAGAATTGAGAACCTCCTTAAATAAGCTCAAAATATATGCGATACTTAAATCTTTGGTCTTGCTTTCAGACTCAACAGCTGGTAAAGTCTTAGAATTTGTTAACAAACTTAATTTCTTTTTGTCAATTTTTCTATTAACATTTAGAGGCATTTCATCTATTTTGATAATTTCTGATGGAATGAGATAATCTGGAGCCAGATTTTTTAGATAGCTAGCAATATAATCTGGAGTAAGGTAACTATAATTGTCATCAGAGATGGTATAGAAAGCAGTTAAGGATTTAGCTTCTCTGTCGTCAATCTTAACAATCACAGCACTTTCCTTAATTCCTTCAATACTCTTGAAATAACGTTCAATTTCTCCAAGCTCAATTCTGAACCCGTTGATTTTAACTTGTGAGTCTATTCGTCCTAAGTAGATAATTTCCCCATCTTCTCTCATGATGACACGATCTCCTGAATGGTAAATTCGTTCACCTTCAACAGAAGTATCAAAGGAAAGCGTTTGGAAATGCTGTTTTGTCCGCTCGGGGTCATTTATATAGCCATTTGAAACTCCAGAACCTCCAATACATAACTCTCCCGGAATTCCAGACGGCAGCAGACGATTAGAGGTATCTAAAACATACAGCTGAGTATCGGTTATAGCATGTCCAATAGGAATACTAGCGGCATTATCCGCAATGTCGTTGACGGGATAATAAGTTGCAAATACTGTAGTCTCAGTGGGACCATAGACATTAATCAAATGGTTCGATCCAACAACTTCTAGAGCTTTTTTCATATGCCTTACAGAAAGTGCTTCTCCACCAATTAATATAAAGTCAATACCTTTTAATAAATCAACATTGAAATCAACTATTAAATTAAAGAAAGCTGTTGTAAAGAAGGCAGCATGAATCTTTTGACTATCAATCAATGCCTTAAAAGCATCTAAATCTAAAAGCCCCTCTTTAGAAACACATAGACAGTAGCCGCCATTTAATATAGCAGTAAAAATTTCAAATATTGAAGCGTCAAAAGAAAAATTAGCCAGTTTTAAAATACAGTCGCCTGCAGAAATTGACATGAAATTCATATCATAAGCAATTCGAAGAATACTCTTACCACTGACCGATACTCCTTTAGGCTTACCAGTTGTACCAGATGTATAAATGACATAGGCTTCATCATTTATACAAATCTTTTCATCAGCATCAACGCAGGAAGATGCTTTCTCCTTGATATAGTCAATATTCCAAATCTTATCTATCTCTTCACGGTAGTGCCCCTCATACTCTTTATTAGTAATAATTCCAACTGATTGGCTATCTTTAAGGATGTAGCGAATTCTTTCTTGCGGGAAGGATGAATCAATAGGAACATAGCTTGCACCAGCTTTTAAAACAGCCAAAATAGCTACTATCTGTTCTATCCCTGAGTCAAGGACGAGCGAAACTCTGCTACCTCTGTTTACGCCTGAATTTACCAAGTGAGTGTATAGAATATCGGCTTTTTCTAGCAACTGAGCGTAGGTCAGCTGTTTGCGACCTTCCTTAATAGCTATTTTGTCGGAATTTTGCAGGGCAGACTCTTCAAAATATTTCCATAGTGGCTTTTCACTATCACTTTTTCTGTCATTACTTACTTTTGCATAAATCGCCCTTTCTTGATTGTTCAACGGTATAGACAGTTGTTCCAGCTTAAGCTCAGCATTATTAATGATAATATCCAGTAATGTTATAAATCTATTCCCTAATTGAGTAATTGTTTCTGGGGAAAACATCTCAGTTGCGTATTCAATTTGAAAGGCATAGTTATCTTCACTTTTTTCAATGACAAACATTAAATCAAACTTAGCTGTAATATCATCACTTTCATAAGGTGTTAATGTTAAATCATCAATTTCTAGTTCCTGTGTTCCTTTAGTTACATAATTTATTAAAACATTGATAAGAGGAGCCGTTATTCCTAATTCATTACGAAGCTCATCAACAATTTCTTCATACTGACAATCTTGGTTTTCAAGCGCAGAAAAGATAAGTTTTTTAGTATACTGAAGTTGTTTTTCTATACTCCCCTTATCGTCTATATTCACGCATACAGGCAACGTGTTAACAAACATCCCCATCATGTTGAACAGCTCTGGCTTTTCCCTTCCTTCAATTCCTGTTCCAATAATGAAATTATCTTTACCAGTATATTTCCACAATAACAGTTCCAAAGCCGTAAATAAAACCATATACGGAGTCACTTGATGTTTGTTAGCAAACTGATTCAGCTTGCTTCCTGCACCGATATTAAATCTTATTTTTTTACCTGCATAAGTTCTTTCTGAAGGTAGAAGGTAATCGTGCTGCAAACCAGTCTGAATAGCTTCTTCACTAATTTGATTCATCCAATAAGTGAGTTGTTTTTTGACTGCTCCTGATTGAATTTTGTCATTTTGCCATTTCGCAAAATCTTTATAGTGAAATATCAGTGGATCAACTGCCTCACCTGTGTAAAATTTATAGAAATCTTTCATCAAAATATCTAAAGAACTCTGATCAGAAATAATATGATGCATGTCAATAAGTAAATAATGTTTCGTTTTAGATAAACTAATCACCTTCATTTTTACTAAAGGAGCCTTTGATAAATCAAAAGGTTTTACAAACTCGTCAAGACAGCTTTGGATGGTTATATTTTCTTGCTTTTCAAAAACAATCGGAGCATCAATAGTATCTGCAATCTGCTGAACTATATCCCCATTTTTGATATAAAAGGACGTTCTAAATGAATCGTGTCTATCAGCCAATTGCTGAACAGCATTTCTTATTTTAAGCTTGTCTATAGTCCCGTCAACTATGTAAGCTGCAGCAAGATTATAAGCTGTACTGTCTTTTTGAATAGATTGAAGAGCATATTGTCTCTTTTGGGCTGATGATGTTACCTCATATTCCTGATTTATTGAGTTCGCAATCATCTTTTCACCTTGTACAGGAGAAAATGTCCTATTTTTTTCAATCAAGTCTACAATACCGCCAAATGTTTTGGCATCAAAGATTTCATTTTGTGATAAATGAACTCCAAGTTTTTTCTCGATCAATGAAGCAAGGCGAATTACTCCAAGAGAGTCTCCTCCGGCATCAAAGAAATCTCTATCATCAAAAAACTCATTTTCACCTAAAATTTCTTTCCAAATATCTTGGAATACTGCTGAAACATTATTGTTATCTACAACAGCAGGTTCTTTGGGGGTTTGAGCTGAATTGGCAGATACTGCAGCTTCTGATAAATAAGATAAGCTTGACAAACTAACATCAGAATCCAACAAATTCTTTTTAAAGACATAACCATGAACGTGACATTTTTTCCCCGGATTCATCTTTTCAAGATTGAATGGATAGCCATGCACCCATAATTTACCACATAATTTCATTAAAAACTCTTGAGATTCAATTGGCCTATCAAATACTTTTAATGGCTCTTTTATCATACTTTCTTCCTGAGAAGCATTGCTTTTTACGACAAAATAATCATCATCTGCTCGATTGTAATTTAAAACTAGTCGGGACAGCACTTCCTTAATCGCCTTTGATGTGATTTCTAGTTCCTCAGGGGTAAAATCTCCCTCATTTATTGCTCTATCAGCATAAATGACTCTTTCGGTAATCCTTGTGATACTGTCATCTTCTGCCTCAATGAAGGCAGACATTAACTTCCTCATGTCTCTGACAATTTCATGTCTTGCCCTTGAAATCATTAAATTTCTAGCAAAGTCACAAATAATGTCATCCCTTGTATCTGTAAAACAGATTCCTGTTAATTTTTTGACACTGTCATCAACATAAAAAATTTCTTCATTTTGAGCAATATCATATCTGGAAGAGTCTGCTGAAACTACAAAAGCTTGTCTAAAGGGATATTCTCTTCTTCCGACTGCCAGGGTATGTGCAACATCTGCGACATTATCACTAATGTTATTGCAAACGGCCTTACTTGTATTTAGTAAGGAATCTTCCGATTTTGCACTGATTAAAAAGAGACCAAAATCATCATTAATATCCATTCTATCCGTCATTTGTTTTTTCCTTAAAATCACATGCGCATTCGTTCCCCCAATACCGAATGAACTTACCGCAGCATGGTTAAAACGGTCGGACAGTGCCATTGATTTATCACTGACATAAAATGGCGAACTGTCCAAATGCAGCATTGGATTTATTTTATTAATATTAATTTGAGGCGGAATGACTTGGTGATACAAGACATTTACGGTCTTAATAAAACTCGCCACACCTGCTGCTGTATCAAGATGCCCAACATTGCTCTTTACAGACCCTAAAGCACAATAGCTGTCCTGTTCTGAATGCCAGGCCTGTCTTAATGCTTCCACCTCTATCGGATCGCCTAGTTTCGTCCCGGTTCCGTGTGCCTCAACATATCCTATTGATTTTGGAGTTGCCGAAGACTTAGCAAGAGCTTTTGTAATAACTCTTTTCTGTCCTGCTACACTTGGTGCCGTATAACCAACTTTGCTGACGCCATCATTGTTCAAAGCAAAACCGTCAATAACAGCGTAGATAGCATCGCCATCTGCCATAGCACGAGATAAGTGTTTCAACACAACTATCCCGCAACCATCGCCGGACACTGTCCCACTCGCATCATCCGAAAATGCTCTACAGTGTCCGTCCTTAGAATAAATCATATTTTCATGCCATAAATAGCCTTCTTTTTGAGGAAATGATATAGATACACCCCCTGCTAGCGCCATTTCAGCGTCGCCATCCAAAATACATTGAGCTGCTTGACATATCGCTACGAGAGATGTCGAACAGGCTGTTTGGACATTTATGCTTGGCCCTGTTAGATTAAGCCTGTATGAAATCTGTGTTGTCAAAAAATCTTTGTCGTTTACTGTCATCGTATTAAATTGGTTGACAATATCCTCTTGAGCTGCAAATTTAGACAGCCACATAAAATTCGAACTGCTGCCCGCAAACAGAGCTATATCACCATCATACTTATCAACAACGCAATTGGCATCTTCCAAAGCATTATAACAGCACTGCATCAACAATCGAATCTGAGGATCCATCAATTCTGCATCTCTTTTAGTCATTCCGAAGAACTCATAATCAAAAGAGTCTAGACTATCTAAATAGCCTTTTGCTTTTACGTAATTTGGATTATCAATATCAATTTTCGAAATACCTGATGCAAATAATTCTTCTTCTGTCACATTTTTAATGCTCTCTTGTCCCTGAAGAATATTATTCCAAAATTCTCTGACACTTCCTGCTCCCGGGAATGTCCCAGCAAGACCGACAACAGCTACTTGATTACTTTGAAGGGTTTGTTCTTGCTGCGTAATAGACATATCCTGTTTGGAGTGTTCTTCAGCTGCCACTGACTCAGTATTAGCAGCACTCACTCCTAGCTCATCATCAAGATTCAAATATTTAGAAATGCCATTAACCGTCGGATACTCAAACAGTAAAGTCAATTCAATCGTTTTGCCAAGTAAATCTGACATTCTATTAGCAACAAGCATTAAACTGTATGAATTGCCTCCTGCTTCAAAGAAATTATCATCCTTTGTTATCGTATTGTCATGCAAGATATCATACCAAATAGCTAAAATATCAGAAGAAGTTACATTTCGACTAATCCCATTAGCCTGGTCCGCTTGCGCATGCTTCTCGTCATCTTCATTGCTCAATTTAAGCTGCAAGGCCGCTCGATCTGTTTTGCCGTTAATATTTAGCGGCATTTCATCTAGATAAATAATTTTATCAGCAATCATATACACTGGAAGTGTTTTGGCAATAAAGCTTTTTATTTCTTTCTCACTGTCTTTTGTTCCAGTGTAAAACAGTATAAGCTGATCATTAACATCATTTTTATCAACTAGAGCTACTGCATGGCTGACCAATGGACATTGCAATACTGCTTTTTCGACTTCTGTTAACTCAATTCTGCACCCATGCACTTTAACTTGATAATCAAGTCTTCCTGATAATTCAATCTCACCATCATAAAGCATTCTACCTCTATCACCAGTTTTGTAAATTCTTAAGTTCTGTAATTCTTTATGATGTGTAAAATGTTTCAAAGTTTCTTCTTCATTATCAATATAGCCATCCGCAACACCATCGCCAGCAATACATAACTCTCCCCAAGCACCTCTTGGCAGAGTAACGCCGTTTTTATCAGCAATGTACAAGCTGGTATTTGCGATTGCTTTACCGATTGAGACCGTATCTGCATTGGTTAATTCTTTGACCGTTGACCAAATAGTTGTTTCTGTCGGCCCGTATAAGTTAAATATCCGCGCATCTGTGTAACTTTTTAGGAAATTAAGAAAGGATACTGGAAATGTTTCACCGCCGGCCAGAATATATTTTAAATGAGCTAATGCGGATGCGAACTCTTTATTTTCTGCAAAAGCACGTAACCTTGAAACAGAGCCTAATATATGATTAAGCTGATATTTAACTATTTTTTCTCCGGCCTTTTTAGCATCTAACTGTTCTAGTGAACTGCAAATATAAAGAGAGCTTCCCGAGCACAGCGTTGCTATGGCCTCATATCCGAATATATCAAAGGCAGGAGAGGTCAAACTGAATACTCTATCCTCACTTTTACCAATCAACCCTTTTTCAATCGTATCATGAATAAAATTGAGCAGACTTTTTCTTGTCACCTTTACTCCTTTAGGTTTACCAGTTGAACCCGAAGTAAAAAGGATATAAGCTAACTCTTCAGGGTCAGAGCCAAGTTCTGCTACAGACGGAAGTGTAATATTATTTTTGCTTTCTACTGCCTCCTCTTTGTCAAGAGCAATAAATTGATATCTCTCAGCAAAGGAAGATTTTCTGTGAGCTTCCCCTAAAACAATGCTTGCTTTACTTTGAGAACAGATTTCCAAAATTCTATCTTTGGGATAAGACACATCAATTGGAACATAGGTTGCCCCAATCCTCATGACTGCCCAGAGCGCAATTATCATATTTTCGTTACGTTCGGGAACAATGCAAATACGGCTTCCTTTTGTAGCTCCAGCTTTTAGCAATTTCAAAGAAAGATTTTCTATTTTTTCATAGACTTCTTTGTATGAAAATTCTATACCATCACTGTTAATAATTGCTGTTTCAGTATTTTTGAGAGAAACTTGTTTTTCAAGTAGTGAAATAATACTTTGATTGTAATTCCAGGATTTTTGAGATAATGTATTGAATGTTTCAATAGCTGTTAATTCTGCCTCTGATGTCAGATGTAAATCTTTTATACAACACTCCCTAGTATCGTCAATATCAACGAATGATATTTGTTCCAGAATTGCAATTAAGCTATCTGCATAAGCACCGACTGTTTCTGCTGAAAATAAAGCCGTACTATAATCAATAAAGGCAGAAATGGAGTGGCTGCTGTCTTCGGAACAAGTCAGTACCAAATCATAATCAATCTTGCCAGTATCCAGTTCTTCTTGTTTAAAAGTTAAACCTTCTAGCGATAGATCAAACTGTTCTATATTATGATAGTCAAAGCACACATCAAAAAGGGGACTTCTATTTGATTGTCGTGAAATACTTAAGCTATCTACCAAAGTATCAAATTGGAAATCTTGATTTTCCAAAGCTTTAGTGATGTAATATTTGACTTCTTGAATATAGTCGTATAGTGTTTTATCCTTTTGAGGGAATGTTCTTATCGCTAGCATATTGACAAACATTCCAATGCACTCTTTTATGGCTTCATTGGTCCTTCCAGAGACAGATGTTCCGATAATCAGATCAGATGCTCCGGAATATTTAGCCATTACTAAATTCCAGGCACTCATCATCAAAATATTATTCGTCACTCCCAGCTCTTTTGCCCTTATTGTAATGGCATCTGATAACGATTTGCTGATATCAAAGCTGAATCTTTTTCCTTCACCAGATTTTACATCTGGTCGTTCATAGTCACTCTCTAATTCTAATATAGGTAATTCTCCACTCAGATTATCCAGCCAGTAGGTCTTCTGTTGTTTGATGATATCAGATTTTGAATATGCTTCTAACCAGACGGCATAATCTTTATATTGTATGTCAAGAGGTTTGAGTTCAAGATTTCCCGCGTAAAATTCATTAAAATCTCTGGTCAGCAGCTCGACAGCTGTTCCGTCTGCAATGATATGATGTACATCAAATAGCAGCAACGTTTCTTCCTCATGCTGGATAATTTTTACTCTCATCAATGGAGCTTTATCAAGAGAAAACGGTCTAATAAATTCAGATGCTATTTTAGATAAATCAAATGAATTCGTTGCTAACTCTACTTCAACTGGCAGCTGACAAGCATCATTTATTTTCTGAACCACTTCATTGTCTACAACTTCAAATGATGTTCTTAAAATGTCATGACGCTTAATAAGCTTTTGACAGGCTTCCTTAACCTTGTCAATATTCAACTTACCTGTAATCATAGTAGCTGAAGGAAGATTATAAGCCAAATTCTTATTATCCATCATATACAGTGTATAAATACGCTGTTGCGCAGGTGTTGTTAGATAATATTCTCTTGATTCAACTGGATTTATTTTCTGTATCTGATCATCTGTCTCAGGTAGTTGACCCTTAGCTAATAACAGTTCGGTTAATGCTTCAGGTGTTGTGTTAGAAAAAATTTCTGCTACAGTAACCTGCTGTCCAGTTCCTTTTCCTAATATAGCGGCAAGACTAGCTGCCTGCATAGAGTCGCCTCCTACTTTAAAAAAGTCACTCTGAAGATTAATATCATTTATTTCAAAAACTTCTTTAAACGCTGCTATCACCGCATCAGATAGCTCTTCTCTGCCTTTTAGAAGCGATACTTTTTCGGTATAATTGATATTATCTGCTTTATCATGGAGAGCTGTCTGCTTAACGGTATGATGATTATCATCGACAGGAAATTCTTTCTCATCAAAGCAATATGGAGGTATGTAAACTCTTTTGTTATTATTTTTATCAAAAAGATGGAGAAGATCTACAGGTACTCCTGCACACCATGCTTTCCCTAAGGCGCCAAGAAATACTTCAACATCATTTTTCGTCTCTTTTGGATGTCTAAGACAGGCTATACACAAATGACTGACTTGCTTTTGATAATGCTTGTTTACAAACGAACATAATGTTCTGCCGGCTAATTCAAAGAATATGATATTCTTTTCCTGTAGCGCATTGGACAGAGCCGCTTCAAATTCTACTGGTTTAATAATCTGCATAGCCCAATAATCAGGATCAGTCAGCTGCCCTTTTTGGGCATATTCACCATTAAGGTCAGCAATAATAGGATAGCGCGGTTCAAACATCTCAATATCTTGAAGAAGCGTTTTAAATGCTTTTGAAGCTTCTTCCATCATAGGAGTGTGAAAGGCATGGGAGGTTTTTAAAATAGAACTGTCAATCCCATCTTTTTCTAATAGTTTTTGCAGCTGACTAATACGATCTTTCTTCCCTCCAATAACACAACTATTTGTCGTATTATTTAATGAAAACCAAACGTCATTGACTTGAGAAACATATCCGTCAGCCTTCTCTCTGGGAATAGCTACAGACAGCATCGCCCCTTCTTGTTGAGCCTGCATGAATGCTCCTCTTTGCTTGACGACTTTCACCGCATCTTCTAAACGCCATACTCCAGCGAATGCTGCAGCAGTTACTTCTCCAATACTGTGGCCAAGCAAGATATCTGGCTGTATGCCAAACGCTGTCAATGTTGAAGCCATAGCATACTCTGTGACAAAAAGAGCTAATTGACTGTATTGGGTTTGATTGATTTGTTCTGAGCCGTCATTTCCATACAAGAGTTGTTCCAGAGTCTTTTTTTCTTCTTCTGTCAAAAGGTCTAAAATCTTATTGACATATTTTCTGTATATCTCACAAACTTTGCTGTCATGATTTTTGAATAGGTCCCTCCCCATTCCTTGATACTGGCTTCCTTGACCTGTGAATAAAAAGCAAATCTTATTATTTTCTCTAAAACAAAATTCTTTTTGTGAGAACTTTTCTGCTATGCCATCATTGTCAATAATGAAAAATCCTCTGTTATCTAAAAAATCTTTTCGTCCATTGAGCAAGGACCAAGCCATATTATTCCTGTCCATAACATGAGACTGTTTCGCATACTGAGCCACGCTATCCATATTATAATCTAAGGATTTTCTGCTAGCAGCTGATAGGGCAAACAACGCTCTATCATTGCCTTCTTCGTTAGGGTGTTTTTTAAGTGAAAAATCTTCTTCTAAAATTATATGCACATTGGTCCCTCCGACACCAAAGGAATTAATTGCTGCTCTTCTGGGTAAATCGTCCTTATTTATCGTCCAGGGCTTTCCATGCTTGTTTACCCTAAAATTCGTATGTTCAAAATCAATATTTTGATTAGGAGTTTCATAGTTTAGCGTGCCTGGTATATACTTATTATCCAGACATAAAGCAGTTTTTATCAGACCGACTACTCCTGCAGCGGTGTCAGTATGACCTATATTGCCTTTTACAGAGCCAATAATACATGGTTTATCTGTTTTGCTGTTTCCAAAAACGCTGCTTAATGAATCAATTTCTATAGGATCTCCAAGCTTAGTCCCTGTTCCATGAGCTTCAATATAACCAATAGAACTCGGACTTATCTTTGCATCCTCATAAGCAGCTTTCATTGCTAAGGCTTGACCAGTTGCGCTTGGGGCAGTATAACTGAGTTTTTCTTTACCATCATTTCTTATGGCGCTTCCTTTGATTAGCGCATAAATATGATCATTATCTTTCCTTGCTTCCGTCAGCCTTTTCAATACGACAACTCCCATGCCATTGGAAAAGATTGTCCCATCTGCTTTATCGTCAAAAGGTTTGCATTTGCCATCCTTTGAGAACATTAAGTTCGGCTCATATAAATATCCCCCTTCATTAGGTAATTCGACTGTAACTCCACCAGCAATGGCAACATCACATTCCTTACTTTGAAGGGCTTTTGCGGCTGTGTGTACCGTTACTAATGACGTAGAGCAGCCGGTAAGAATTGACATGGCCGGACCCTTTAAATCAAACATATGTGAAATTCTAGTGGCCATAAAATGATTGGTTGACTGAGTATAAATCTGATAGGTATCACTATATCTTTCATTTCCAAATAGTTTATCCTGATACCAGACAAAATCGTCAGAAGCGCCTACATACACGCCTGTTCGGCTATTATATCTGCCATCGGACATCCCGGCATCTTCCATTGCTTGAAAGACGCCCTTGTATAGAACTCTAAGCTGAGGAGACATCATGTTAACTTCACCCGGGGATAGGTGGAAGAAGGTATTATCAAAATAATCAATACCATTAATTCTGCCTTTTCTTTTCACATAATTTGGATTATTGATAAGTTTGTCATCTATCCCTAAAGCTTCAAGTTCTTCGATCGTATAGTCATAAATGCAATCTGTTTCAGCGACAAGATTATCCCAAAATTCATGTAAGCTGTCAGCCCCAGGGACATTAATAGCCATTCCAACAATAGCTATATCATCAAGAATAGCGCCTGAGTCAACCATCATTTTTTCACTACTATCTTCATTATTTTTACTTCCGTCAGTGCTAAGCACTTTTGCCATTCCTTCAATAGTAGGGTTATTTAAAAGAACTGTAATGGGGAAAGTCCGTTTTAACCTTTGACATAATAACTGATGAACTTTAATCAAAGCGATAGAATGCCCACCTACATTAAAGAAATTATCATCAACGCTAATGAAAGCATTTCCTAATATTTCTTTCCAAACAGCTAAAATTTCTTTTTCTAAAATATTTTGAGGGGTGCTTACTCTCTTGCTAGTTTCATGAGCTGTTTTAAGCATCTTTTGCAAGGAATTTCGATCTACTTTTTCACTTAAAGTCCGAGGAATCTTATCAAGAAAAACATATTTTGAAGGGATTAATGCAAGACTGAGATTTTCTTCAGCGAATTCAGCAAGTTTATCCTCATCTATCTCGCCATGCGCAGAGCAATAGAAGAGGACAACCTTAACATTACTTTCAACAGTATCATCAAGCATAGCAACAACGTTTGATATACCTGCATATCTTGAAAAAACTGCTTCAATTTCTCCCAATTCAATACGAATTCCGTTAATTTTAACCTGTGTATCCTTTCTTCCCAGAAACTCATAATTTCCATCTGGAAGCATTCTGACTAGATCACCTGTTTTATATAGCTTCTTATAATACTCCTCTTCTCCTTTTTGGTAAAAAGGATTTTCTACAAAAACCTTTTGCATAAGCTCAGACTTATTTAAATAACCCCTGGCAAGTCCTGGACCACTAATACATAACTCTCCAGGTACCATAACAGGAAGTTTCTTCATATTCTTATTGACAACGTATAGTCTATATTCATTTAACGCTTTTCCTATCGGTACATTTAGAGAATCATCAACATGATCCAATTTATAATTTGAAGCCCACATAGTAGCTTCCGTCGGACCATAAACATTTTCTAATGTTGCATGCAGGTTAAGATCTAAAAAACGTCTTACTAAATTATGATTAATAGCCTCTCCGCCAGTAAAAATCCATTTTAAGGATTGAACTTTTTCGATGTTCGTTTCATCTTCAAGACAATCTAAAAATATCTGCAACATAGACGGAACAAAATTAATATGGCTAATCTTATTGCTTTCAATTGCATCTAAAATAGCAAATATATCCATTTCCAGGCCTGCATTCAAAATATACAGCGCACCTTTACCAACAATCCAACCATATAATTCAGTACCAAAAATATCAAAAGTAACAGATGTTTTTAACATGTAAACATCCTTCTCTTGCAGAGGAAACCGTCTTTCTAGATCCTTAACTGTATTGACAATGCTAGCATTCTCTATCATTACACCTTTAGGTTCTCCAGTTGAACCGGATGTATACTCAATATAGGCAAGATCTTTTGGATTTCTTTTGATTATTGGATTTGCTATTTCAGATGAATCTTTTATCACTTCTTGGACAGAAATAAGTGGTTTTTTTGTAATTTCTGATAATTTTTCTATATGCGAATCTGTGGTAAAAAACAAATCAACAGCAGCATCTTGTTCTATATATCGGATTTTATCTTGTGTATAGCTAAAATCCATCGGCAAAAACGTCCAACCGGCCTTAAGAATACCTATAATGGTTACTACCATTTCTATAGATCTTTCCATGTACAAGGCCGCAACTTTAGAAACAGAACCGTCCTGTGTTTCAAGAATGGTTTGTGCAACATGATTCGCCATAGTATTTATTTCTTTATAGCTGTATGTTCTATCATCAGTTATAACAGCAGTCTTTTCCAAGTGACCGGTTACTTTTTCTTCAAATAAATCAGCGATGCATTCATTTTTGAAATCAAAAAAGTGGGTCTCATTCTCATATTTTTCAAGCAAGGCATATTCATCAGGCATGAAAATATCAATATCTTCAATTTTTATATCGGGATTAGCACAAACAGCGCCCAATACACGGAGAATCCGGTTGCCCAACAAAGAAATAAAGTCTTCTGAATATAAATTCTTTTTATATTGAAGTTTATAGGAAACATTATTTCCAATTTTTTGTAAAATGACAGATAGTTTGCCTGAAAAACAACAAAAGTCCCATGTTTTAATATTTGAAATGTATTCAGAGTCAAAGCCATCATAGTCATCATAAATATACGAATAATCAAATACCGTATCATCGGATAGGGCATTGTCCCACTCTCTGGCAATAAGGTTATTAGGATACCCGATATTAAGATAGCCTTCCCAAATCTCATCTCTAATCTTTCCAATAACACTGCTAAAAGATGTGCTGCTTTTAAATTGATACACTAGCGGATAATAATAAATGTAGCATCCAACAGCCTGCTCGTCTTCTTCCGTCTCTCTAAATGTAAACGGTGAGGACACCGCAAACTTTTCTTTATCTGTTACAAGACTGATTGTGGCCATAAAGACCGCCAAGTGAAACATATATTCGGACACTTCTAACGTTCGTGCGCAATCCTGAGAGCGAGCATACAGATCCTTGCCTAACAAAATATTGATTTCACCGCAATTATTTTTCTCTTCTATTACTTGATTGCTCTCTGAAAGATTTCTTATTATTTCCGGCGAAGAAATCCCCTTTGTAAGATTTGTCCAATACTCTTTTTCCAGACTATAGTCCCCATTTTCCAATTTACGATTTTCCCGTTCAATAAAATTGGAAAAGGTTTTATTGCTTTTAAAATTCACTTCCGGTGATTCATTTTTTACTAAAGCATCATACAAAGAAAACAACCTTTTTACAAATAAATCAAGAGAGATACCATCAGAAATCATATGGTGCATAGACAGAACCAAAATATCCCGGCTCTCTTCTGCTTTGATATAGTTAACAGATAACAACGGTGCTTTAAAAAGATCGAAAGGAGTAGAATAAATTTCAGAAACAATTGCTTCGGTCTCTGCTTCAGTCTTGCTGTATACGGTTCTCACTGGAACATAGACATCATCGTTTACTATCATGGATAGCTCATCATCTGAATTGACTGACATACTAAGAGCTTCTTGTTCAGCTGCAGCAAAATTAACTGCATATTCAAATTTTTCTATATCAAGACAATTAGCCATCTCTAAAGAAACAGAAATATTATAGTCTAAATGATGACCTGTACAACATTCATAATAAATGCCTTTTTGCATTTCACTCATTTTTACGGAATAACTCATGACACACATCCTCTTAACAATTTAGCTTTTAGCAGTTAAATAAAATTCTTGCCTCACTTTTGCTTATCAGTGCCAGATTTTACTGGCATAAATGTATAAAACAGTTAGTATTATCTGATAAATGATATCAATGATAATATTGCCAATGTCATTTTTAGTTGTTTTACCCAATCTTTTCATCTCTGCCACATGCGACCACAATCCGCTGACCCCATAAATATACATATTAATCAGTGTTCCTAGCCAAAACCCTTCCTTAAACCAAATACACAAAACTCCCATAATCCCAAGGCCTAATTGAGAAAATCCATATTTAATTTGAAACGGTCCGCCTGGCCAGCCAAGACTCTGTGCATTTTCATCCGCTTTAATAATATTGGTTATCAAACCAATGATGCCCAATAATCCGAAAGTTACAACATACTGATGCAGCAATAAATAATAAGAAATAGTTGATAGATCACCAAAACCGCCAATAACAATCAGATGAATAAAACCCGTAACAAATCCTGCTGCAATCAATACTAAAATAAACATCTTTCTTCTCCTTTTTCAATAAAATCTATAATATAATAAATACTCAACTACTCTGTTTTAAGCAATCTTCCACCCCTACTAAACTGTTCACTAAAAAGGCTATTTCCAAAAAATAATACTTAATAAAGCTGAATATTAGACAGAAACCGAACTTATTCTCCTGTTATCTTAGTTAGAGGGTCTATAAGTTCGGTTTTTACAAATTAAAATATCTAGAATGTTGCTTTTTCAGTGGACTCACTCATACATCTATATGTTTTTGGATTATATCAGCCATGTAATCAGTCACTTCTTTCATCTTTTCAAAAATATAAAAATGTTTTCCTTCAAATTTTATACTGTCACAACTGCCCAAAGTCAATTTCTCCCAATCATAGAATCCCTTACTCAGCAACGGGTCTGATTCTCCGCCTAATACAGAGATATCAACACTCATTTTTTCTCTACCTAATGCTGGCTGATATTTTTCCATTATTTCATAATCTGATCGTAAGATAGGCAAAAAGATTTTTCTTAATTTTTTGACTTTAAATATTTTCTTGGGTGCTTCGTGATTTTTCATAATATATTCACTAAACGCCTGATCATCTAAATTAATAACACTTAAATCTTGCTTGGTAAAAGGCGAACGATTGCCTGAAAAAAAGATATAGATTGGAAGGGGCAGCTCTTCGCTAAGGATTCGATAATATAGTTCATATGTCAACCAACTGCCCATACTGTGCCCGAATAAAATATAAGGTCCTTCACAAATAATGTCTTTTATTTGGATATAAATATCATCTACAGCTTCGTGAAAAGAGTTATATAATTTTTCACGAGCTCTTCCTCCTCTACCGGATAGCTCAACAAAATGAAATTCAAATAATTCGGGTTTGTATTTTTTAAATTTATAATAAGCTGAAGCCATTCCACCTGCGTGGGGAATGACAATAACATTTATCTTCATTTTTCTCCTTCTAAAACATGCTTGATCCGTTAGTAGTTACAAACAAACCAAATGCTAACGGATATCACAATTAACATCTTTTACTCGCAGTGCTAGTTAATTTCAAACCACGATAAAAAGGCCAAAAGGACTATACTGTAAGTGACAAAACAAACAGGAGGTTAGTCCAAATGAGCCACTTACAATATAGATAGCTTTCCTCTGCCTCTTTGCCGGTTTGTTCGTACCTATAAAGCAAAAATCTTCAACAAGATAGCTAATATTAGCTATAATGCTTCTAAGCATCTATGACTTTGCGGATTTAAGATCCACATGCTGGTAACCCTATCAGGTTATATTCTGAATTATGTTGTCACACCAGCTTCAGTCTAGGATATCAAAGTAGTTGATGACTTGTTAGAAAATTGTGAGCAATCGGCGATTTGAGCAGATTTAGGCTACCTTACTTAGTCAGGGACTTAAGGGGTATTAAAACAGAGAGGGTATCATCACCTACGGACACCTTTACGTCACAATATGAATAGAGCCAGCAACAAAACAATTGTGAGCTGATGGCAATGAGACGAACGATTGAACCTCGTTTCTCAGAACTCTGTGCTCTGTCTGATATTGAACAAACACTGACCAGAGGCCCTACGGGACTACAATTTGAGATACTTCAAAATTAACTAACACCACGAGTATCTTTTGTTAGTTGTTATGCCTATCTTTAACGATAGTCAGTTCATTTCTGATACCATTGACTTCAATATGATTTTCTGAATCTTGAAAAGAAAAATCCTCTGTCTTATTCCCATCTTCCTCAAAAGACAGTTTTGTAGCCAATCCCTTCTTAACGGCTGCGAACGAGTAATCTGCAGGAATATAAATTTTAGAGGCAGCAGATACCTGATTGATAGCAATATCACCCTTATATGCTATTACTGTTACAATCATATCTAGTTTACTGTTCAGTTCGATTTGTCCCTCACCGCCATTAATAATGACTCTAGGAACCTTGCCATCTAATTCAAAGTTTTTGCTCCAACTATCAATGAGTTCTAATTCTTGACATTTTACAGAAAGTTCTGTATCTCTAAGATACTTTTTTGGTAAATCAATAAAAATAGTCAGTTCTTCTTTGGCCACAGATTCTGTTAAAGGACTGAGCCTTCTTAAACTAACATCAATTTTTCCCTTGATATCATCTATTTTAATTTTTGTAACTTCTGCTAAATCTTCTATGCTATTACTGACTAAGCGAACCTGAAGTTTTTCACCCTCAACAGACCTTAGAACAACGTGATCCGCAGTTCCCAGTCTAATGTCAAAATGTTTTTTACCTTCAATATCGTATTCTGTATAACTTTCATATAGAAAATCTTTCTGAGATACCGCGACTTTTTTTTCCAAAAGCAAATCATCAATCGAAACCTGAAATAAGTCAGAAATAGCTTTCAAATTTGTAATGTCAGGCATTCCAGCTCCAGATTCCCATTTAGTAATAGCCTGTCGAGATACATTAATCTTCTCTGCCATCTTTTCCTGTGATAAGCCTAGTTGTTTTCGATATTCTTTCAACACTTTCTCAAATGTCATGACTGCACTCCTTCCAGAATCTTTTATTGGGTGATAAGTCTCATACTTTACTCGCTACGTATAATAGCCTCAACTAAAAGTAAATGGGCTTTCTAAGTTCAACTATTCTGTTTAATAAAACCTTCTTTTTAAGAATTTTTATTTACAGTTGTTTACTGTTTATCGCTTTCCCAATGAGCTATCTGTCAATTGGTCACCATCTATAAACAAAAGCTTATAGTATTAACTATAGCATCGTTTTGTTTTACATTTAAAAATTCTCAAATCTGATTTTTTACTTTTACTTTTTTTCATATTTGAGAAAAGCGTCTTTAAACACTATTAGCAGCTATAACGAAAGCAGGAGGTGTTAAATATGTTGAAAAAATTAATCTTACTTTCTTTATGTTGGCCAATTCTTTTGCTCCCACTTCTATAGTTGAGAAATCTTTACTTTCTTAACTATTAATTGCTATACAGAAAACATGTTAAAATTAGTAGTGGAGAACTCTCCTATGGAAGAGGACTTCACTACTTTTTTGTTTGTGCTAAAGTAGAGTCGTCTTGTTAATCAGTCTTTTAAACGCTAGATATCGTACAAAAACTGGCAAAATACTTGTTTTAGTGGGAATATGTTCAAGGTATATGGAACGAAGTAACGTCATGTATTGAAAATGAGATAACTAAAACAAAAGATAAGGCAGTAATCATGACTAACCACTACATTATTAATTATAGTCAAGTGAAACAAGAGCAGGACAAAAAAGCCTCAGAAAAGAGCTTGGGACAAAACCATCCCTCAGCCAACGAAAAAGCAACGGTTTTGATGCCGTTGCTTTTTGCTTGACATAGGTAGTCTTGATAAAATATCGTTGACAAAAAAATAATAGAAAGGCTACCTCATGTACAGTCACTATAACACAAATCAAACGACTCTGCCACTAGAATTAAGCGCATTCTTACCCCACAACCATCTCGTTTTTACGATTGAAAAGGTGGTCAATAAACTAGATGATAATGCCTTTCTAAACTTTTATCATGAGGTTGGGCGGCCTTCTTACCATCCCCAATTACTCCTAGCAGCCCTTTTATTTGCTTATTCTCAAGGGATCTTTTCCGGACGAAAGATAGAAAAAATGATGGTGGAAAATCTTGCCATGCAATACTTAACAGGTCAGCTGGTGATTTCTTACCGGACAATCAATCGTTTTCGTGTGGCTCCTGGGATGGAGGAGCTGATTCGTAATCTCTTTATTGACCTCAACCTTCAGTTGAAAATGGAGGAATTAGTGTCCTTAGAGTGTTTGTTTATTGACGGGACTAAGATTGAGGCTAACGCTAACAGGTACAGTTTTGTTTGGCGGAAGGCTGTTGATAAATTTTCTGCCAAACTTCAAGCGACTCTAAAAACCTATTTTCAAGAGGAAATTAATCCTTTGATTCAAGAGGCCATTGTCTTAGATGACCAAGAGCCTGTAACTTCTGAACAATTGACAGAGTTTTCCCAAATCCTTGAGGAAGAATTGAAATCAGTTAACCAAGCCATCGAAGAAAATCCTGTCAAAGGAAAGGATGAGCGTCAAACAAAGCGTCGGAAACTCAAGAAAGTCCTTCGAAAGGTAAGGGATGATTTTTCAGCCCGTGCACAAAAGTATGAGACCTATCAAGCCACTTTCACTGGTCGCAATAGTTTTTCAAAGACAGATACAGACGCCACTTTTATGCGGATGAAAGACGACCACATGAGAAATGGTCAACTGAAGGCTGGCTACAATCTCCAAATCGCTACTGAGAATCAATTTGTTCTCCACTATGATAGCTTCCCAAATCCGACAGACACCAAGACCCTCTTACCATTTTTAGACTCCTATCCCCATGACGCCAAGACTATTGTCGCAGATGCTGGTTATGGTAGTGAAGAGAACCTACTAACTCTTGACCAAGAGGAAATTAATCACTTGATTAAGTATGGCAGGTTTGATAAGGAACAAAAGAGGACCTACAGAAAGTCTGACAAGAATCTAGCCAATTGGCACTATAATGAAAAAGAGGATAGCTACACCCATCCGGAGGGCTGGAAATAGGTGTTTCATCATCTCAAACACCAGAAAACGCAAACAGGTTTTGAACAAGAGATTAAGGTCTACCAGGCTGAGGAGCCTGAATTAGCTCCTCAAAAGGGGCTATATATCAACGAGCGGTACCAATACTTAAAGCAAAAAGAAGCTCAAGCGCTTTTATCTCCTGAGGGCAGTCAAGTTTTCGCACAACGCAAGGTTGATGTGGAGCCTGTCTTTGGGCAGATAAAGGCTTGTTTGGGTTACAAAAGGTGTAATCTGCGGGGGAAACGACAGGTCAAGATTGACATGGGATTGGCCCTTATGGCCAATAATCTCATCAAATATAACAGGAGAAGCAACCGAACCTAAAAAATAGAGGGTCACCAACAAGCGATCCTCTATTTTTCGAGCTCAAACGGATTTCTGTCCCAGACTCTTTTGAGCTGCTTTTTGATATGAGCCCATGTTTTCTCAATAGGATTGTACTCAGGTGAATAGGGAGGAAGAGGTAAAAGTGTATGCCCATACTCTTCACATAAGAGCTCTAGCTGACTCATTCTATGGAATCTTGCATTGTCCATAATAATAACCGATGGTGTGCCCAATGTGGGTAACAAAAACTTCTGAAACCAAGCTTCAAAAAAGTCGCTCGTCATCGTCTCTTTATAAGTCATAGGAACAACCAATTCACCATTCGTAAGACCTGCACCCAAAGAAATCCTTTGATAATCTTCTTCCAAATACCTTATCTCTTATCAATTGACCTCTTAATGAGCGACCGTACTCTCGATAAAAATAGGTATCGAAGCTCGTTTCATCAATATAAACAGGTGATAAGTGCTTTAAACTATCAAAAGCTTTAAGAAATGAAGCTGCTTTTTCAGGATCTTGTTCGTAGTAGGTATGGCTCTTTTTTTTTTCGAGTATATCCCATAGCTTTGAGAACATAGTGAATAGCCGTTGGATGACAGTCAAATTCCGAAGCTATTTCAGTCAAGTAAGCATCTGGATGGTTAGCAAGATAGTTTTTGAGTCTGTCTCTATCAACTTTTCTTGGTTTTGTTCCTTTTACTTGATGGTTTAAGTTTCCTGTTCTCTCTTTTAGTTTTAACCATCCATAAATGGTATTACGTGAGATTTGGAAAACTTTGGATGCTTCTGTGATACTACCTGTTTGGTTACAGTATGCGATAACTTTTTTACGAAAATCTAGTGAATATACCATAAGAAGATTCATATTGTGTACTATTTATATTTCATTTTATTATATTTTTTTAAAAACTTTGAAATACTTGACAAGGGGTAGAAAAAAGCTCTATATCCTAGGCAAATGACCGAATTCACCTAAAAAGATATAGAACTTATACCTACTGTAACAGATAATTTGGCTTTTAGAAGATTTTTTTAATAGGTATCGCTATCATCTGTAGTTTGCTTATTCTTTCAAAAGAGAATAAGGGTTGATTTTTCTTATTGGTCTTGCAAGAACAACGCTGACAATAAAACTAATGCAAATAAGGATAAAGGCAAAAGCTAATAAGACAGCCAAGGATACCTCAAAATGATTCTTATTTGCTCCTAACATGCCCCAAACCGCATTATTCATTATCGGCACCAGACTAAGATCAATTATT
This sequence comes from Streptococcus downei MFe28, assembly GCF_900459175.1. Lineage (NCBI taxonomy): Bacteria > Bacillati > Bacillota > Bacilli > Lactobacillales > Streptococcaceae > Streptococcus > Streptococcus downei. The sequence goes on from NZ_UHFA01000002.1 coordinate 313,258, forward strand.
GCAGAAAAGATTGCTGCTATTGAAATAATAGGAGTGAAACTAAAAGCTAATTGCAAAATGAGCTGTCTATTTGACCAACCTAAGGCTTTATAAATACCAAATTCCCGTTTTCGAGTAATGATTAAAGCATTGATAATGATGTACATCACTAACAATATAACTAAAGCTGCAATAATGAAGATGATGACAGTGACTGATGAAACAATACCAGCGTACATTTTGCTGCTATTGGCTAAGAGCTGTTCATAGTTAGTTGATGTCATGTTCGGGAATTTCTTTTTGTATTTTTTGATCAGATTTTTCGCCGTTGCCCCTTTTTTCAGATAAACATTAAGGCTTTTTGGCGTCATTTTGCTGATTTTTTGATACCCAGCATCAGTTAGCTCACAAACTATTCCTTGGTTGTTTATACTTTGAATATAGCCTGTCACAGTATAGTTATAACTTCGATCATCATTGGTAATTTTTACTTTACTACCAATTTTATATTGCTTAGACAGAGCACTTCCAACGGCAATCTCATCGCTTTTTACGGGGTTTTTCCCCTGATACACTATATTATTGTTAACACGTGAGAAGTCTTCAGACACAAAAGAAGTTATAGCACCATTAGCATAATTTAAGGAAACAGAAGTATAGCCCAAAACCTCTTTAACCTTATCATCATTTTGGAGAGTGCTTTTCAACTGTCGTAAATCATCTTGGGTGCTAACGGTAAAGATTGCAGATGGCATCTCATCTGAAATAGTTTTTAAAAAATTGTCAGATTTAAAATTGACATTATAGAGCAAGGTTCCAGAAAAGGCCAACAAGGTCATAATGCCAAAAGTCAATATAAAAAGCAGTATATTTTGCCCTAATGATGCAAAAATTTGTTTCAATATAAGTGAGAACTTAACACTGAATTTAGACGTGGCCAATGGAAAATGATTTTTAGTTGTGCGCTTGTAATCAATTCCTCTGATGGCATTAATTGGCTCTAGCCTGCGGATTTTTCTAGCACAAAAATAGGTGCAAATTCCGGTGACTGTAATCGTAGTACCTGTGCTGAGTAAAATAGCTGACCAATCGAAAATGGGCCTAAAGGAAAAACCTGATTGCGTTGCTAAGAAATCAGCAATTGATGGCAGAACAGTATAAGAAATGAGAGTTCCAGCTATGCTGGCAAAGGCTGCTGTCAGTATATAGGGAATGATTTCTGACATGATAATATTTGAACTGGTATATCCCGTGGCTTTTAAGACGCCCATGTTAATCAGTTCATTTTCGATATGATTTCTAATTCGGAAACTGCTTAGAAATAAGCTAATTAAAAAGATAATAAACGCAATAGCAACAAAGATAGCAATTAAAAGATTGGAAATCATAGACCGCGCTTGTTTGGTGGTTTTACGATTATTGATAGTAAGCAGTGTTATTTTTTTGTCAGAAATCAGTGAACTGATACGTTTTTTAACAGTATCTAGATTAGCATTATTTTTTAATTTCACGGAATATTCAGCAACAAGGTTAGATCTGTGTCTTGAAGCTAATGTTTTATAAGCTTTCTTTGGCAGGTAAGCGCCAATTAGATTTGTACCATAGTTACCATATTCCATTTCGCTAACAGTGCCGCCAACAGAAAAGGAATAGTCTTGCTTACCAATAGAATAAGTTATCGTATCGCCAACGGAAAATCCTCCCAACTTTGAGACGTATTCTGGGATATAAATAGTCCCTTTAGAATTTTTGACAGTATTGGATACATTCAGCAGATTGATATCTCTTTTGTCAGTAATCCTATAAAAGACAGTGTTCATTTCAAAGTTTGTTCCAGCAAAGTTGTGAATTGTTGCTTTGGAATACAGACCTTCATGCCTTTCTGTGAGAGTGACACCCTTTAAATTGTCTATTTCGTTTAACAGATTGTCATCATCCTGCGCAAGTGGAATAAGAATATTGATATCTGCGGTATTGAGCTTTTCGAATTGCTTATCATAAGCATCTGAGCTTTGAGAATTAAGAACAAGGGCAATATTGATGATAAATGCTGCAATAAAGAGCATAATTCCGAAAGAAACATATTGTTTTTTATGTTTCTTAAGATTCTGAATAGCAAGTCTCATTTTACCACCCCATTTCTAAAAGAAATGTTTCAAATGTTGCTTTACGCTTGATTGAGTCAGTGTGGTCATCAAGATTGCATTCACCGGATATTTGACCGTCTTTTACATAAACAATACGGTTTCCGCGCAGAGCAGATTCTTTATCATGTGTAACCATGACAATACTTTGACCTCTATTGTGCAGTGAAGAAAAAACATCAAGTACGGCCTTAGAATTGGCTGAATTTAAAGCACCTGTTGGTTCATCCGCAAACAGCACATTGGGAGTATTGATGACTGCTCGAACAATGCCGGCTCGCTGTGCTTCACCACCTGAAATTAAAGACGGTAGCTTTTCTTGCGTCTGTTTAGGGAGATTAACCAGCGAAAAGAGTTCTTCGGCTCTTTTAACAACCTCTTTACGGTGTTTATTTGTCAGTATTCCAGCCGTAATGACATTATCCATCAGACTTAATTGATTCATTAAATAGATTTGCTGAAAGACAAAACCACATTGCTTTCTTCGAAATTTAGCAAGCTGGTCGCTTGTCAAGTGTGTTATATCCTCACCATCAAACATAATTTGTCCGGAATCTGGTTTATCCATTCCTGAAAGAGAGTACATTAGAGTGGATTTACCCGCTCCTGAGGACCCCATAATAACTGTAAAATCACCTTTATAGATATCAATGTTTAAGTCGGAATAGATTGTTTGCATACTATCGCCTTTTCCAAAACATTTTTTTAAATGTCGAGCTGAGATAACGGTTTGTTTATCCATAATAAGAACCTACCTTTAATTATAATGACCCTTTGAGTATAGCATTAAATTAAAATCTAAACTGCCAAAACTTATTGACTTTACCGATATTTTTTGCTACTCTTTGTTACGTATTGTATTTTTAAGTGATATAATAAGAGTGTAAGGTAGGCAATAAAATTGAAATATTACTGATAGATAACAAGGAATAAAATATTATTGTACTGGGTGATTTGAGGTGTTTGCTACGGAAAATAGCGGTGATTTAAAACGACAATAATATTTTACTTTTTATAATAATTATTTTATCCGCCAAAATTCTCTCCAAGTTTAGGAGGTAAATGCTAATATTGCAAAAGCAATATAAAAAATGAAGTTCATATAACATCAGGTTGTGGGTTCTCAGCAAGGAGTATATTATTATGTTAGGCAAATCACTTGAATTAGGAGAATTTTATAAAGAACTGAGAATAGCTCGGGGACTTAAACTAAAGGATGTCGCCAGAGATAACTTATCCGTTTCACAAATATCTAAGTTTGAAAATGGACAAAACCATGCTGGTTGCCGATAAGTTGCTTTTAGCTATTGAGGGTATCCATATGAGTTTTTCGGAATTCGGTTATGCCATGAATCAATATCAAGAAAGCACATTTTTTTAAATCGGTAAGAAATTAGTTGAACTGCAGTCCCAAAAAGATTTAGAGGGTCTAAAAAACATCCTTGCTAATTGTCAAGATGCAGAATCTTTTGAAGTCTACAATCAGCTAAATGAACTGGTCATCAAAGTGGCTATTCATGGATTAGAGACTGATTATATTATAACCGATGATGAAAACGAATTTTTAACGACTTATCTTTATGCCATTGAAGAATGGACAGAATATGAACTGTATATTTTGGGTAACACCATGATGGTGTAGATGATGACCTCGTTTTCTAGGAAAAGCCTTTGTTAATCGAGACAAGTTATATCGTGCTCTTCCAAGCCATAAGAAAAGGGCGGAACTTGTTTTTTTGAATCTTATTCTCATTTTAATTGAACGTAAGAAGTTTTATCACGCCAGTTATTTTATTGATAATATCGAAAAAATTTTAACCTATCAAGATATGTTCGCAATAGTCTTTTTAAACTTTTTAAAACAAACAATGGCCCATTTAAACGGAGAGCTGCCTAACCTTACAATTATAGAAGATATACCCGTGGTGCTAGTTAAAAAGTTACGAAAAAAGCCCAAATGGACTATACTGTAAATGCTAAATCAAACAGGAGGTTGTCCAAATGAGCCACTTACAGTATACCGCTAAATCCCATCATTTACAATGGAATATCAAGCAATTATCAAAAATTTGTCACAGGTTATATCAAGACTATTGTCCAATTCTCTTAAAGTATCGTCATGCTGAACTTGGGATCAAATCTCAACGCCATTTTATAGAATCTGCCATCTTTTCCCTTATGGAAGATTATTGGAAAGAAGCCGTCTTAACAGACGGTCAAAGCAACTCATATGGTGATTTAATAATGTTTATAAGAGGCTAAATTTAGATTACTTCAGCTTTACGGAAGTTAAATAATTGAAAACAAAAAAGCCTGTGAAATCAACATTTCTAGGCTTTTTTACTTGCTCAAAATGGTTTTTGTCTGATTGGATAATTGGGCTTCCTTAATAGTGCTCCTTACTATTAGGTGTTGAAATTATCAAGTTTTGAAATCAATTCATAAGTCTCTTCGATAAATCGGTCTCTGCTATAATCATTTTGTGCTAAATACCACTCTACCATAGCCACTAAGTTAGCTATTCTGATATGAGCGGTGAATGCTCTCGAATGAGCCATCTTTTCAGAGAAAACATCTTGGTTGTTATCAAAAAAATTTTTCAACGCTGGTCTGAGCGCTTTTAGTGTAAAAGGATAATTCTCTTCATTGAATAATCGCTTTAAAAAGAGATCATTCGTTTCTAAATAATCATATAATTCACCTAAACCACGACAGAGCAGCTCTTGTTGACTAATCGTCTGAGTAAAGTGAATCTCAGAAGCGATTGGCAATAAACTAGTCAGGTAAGCTTCAAAAAGTGCGTATTTATCTTCAAAATGAAGATAAAAGGTAGAGCGGTTAATATCTGCCTGTTGACTGATATCATTAACAGTAATACTTGTAAAATCTTTTTCCAAGAGCAAGTTTGAAAAACTATTATAAATGACTTTCTGAGTTCGTTTAAAACGGCGGTCTTGTTTCTTCATCTGATAACTTTCTAGACAATAATAGATATATGCTGATTATACAACATTCGTTTAATATTGCCCATTGTTTTCATGGGCTATTTTGGATAAACTGTCCTTATCAAAAATAGAAAGAGGACAAACGAATGAAACGAATTGTTTTTATGGGCGTTCCTGCATTTGGTCACACCAACCCTACGATTGCTCTAGTCAAAAAGCTCGTTGAAGACGGACACCAAGTCCGTTACTATACTATTACTAATTTCCGTGAAATTTTAGAGGCTCAGGGAGCGGAAGTTATCTGTTATGATGAAAAAATGGATTATGTAACAGTAGAGCATGTTAATAAACCTACTCATGACCAAACCAATCATTTTTCAATCTTACTTAGTTTGGTATCTGAGGCTATTGAGGATATGATAGAAAACTACTTGGATGACATCCGTAACTATCAGCCGCATGTTATTGTTGGAGATTCTCTTGCGTTCTGGGCCTCTATCATTGCTGACAAACTGGCAATTCCTTGTGTTTCATCTAATACACACTTTGCTTTTAATAAACACACCCCAACTATGCTATCTCATTTAACGTGGCCAGATAGCTTGGCACTGTTAATTCAGTCTCCTAAAATCATAAAGCACTATAAAAAGATTAAAGGCTTGGGTTACAAGACTCGACATGTAACTGATTTGAGTTTGACGAGAGAAGATATTCCGGTCATAGTCACAACTTCCCAAGAGTTTCAACCCACCGGAGATACATTCGGTGACAATATCTTCTTTACAGGTCCTATCATCCGTGATAGTTTAACAACTTGGTCTAAGAAAGATCGCCCTCTTATTTATATTTCCTTAGGAACGGTCAATAATCAAGCTAGTGCATTTTATCAGAACTGTTTCAAGGCTCTGGCTGATAAGCCTTTTGATGTAGTTTTATCAGTTGGTGTTGAAACTGATATTGAGTCATTAGGTATTATACCTTCTAATATCACGGTCACCCATAAGGTAGATCAAATCGCTATTTTAAAAGAAGCCGACGTTTTCCTGACCCATTGTGGGTTAAACAGCACCAGCGAGGCTCTTTATTATGAAGTTCCCCTCCTTGTTTTTCCCCAAACAGATGAGCAGTCCATTGTTGCTAATCAAGTGTTAACTAAGGGGGCTGGTATTAAACTGAAAAATACTCAACCTAAAACAATTGCGACAGGTATTGATATTCTATTAAACGACAATAAATATAGAGCAAAAGCCTCTCAAATTGCTCGGACCTTTAAAGCCAGCGGTGGGGTCGAAAAGGCTGAACAGGTGATTTTAGACTACTGTCTTTAAACGAATCTCTACTTTTTTAGGATAGAAAATTGAATCGGGTAGCCAAATAAGAAACGCTTTAGTCAGTTGTAAAACTAGAGTGTTTTTTTACTGATGAAAAATCAACAGCCTATTCCTCAACAGATTTTTCTATCTACAAACGGCTGCTCGAAATTTCTTTTCTGCTTCATTACAAAACCCCTGAAATCGCTTAATTCAGGGGTTTTATTTCATATAATGGGATCACCTAACTCCCACACATTTCAAACAGTAGAAATTGTAGACCATATCCCACTCTCCAAATAGCACAAGGCCAAATTCACCTATTATAGTGTTTTGAATTTAGATTAGGACGTCGTTAACTCGTCTTGATGAACCCTAGTTCTATCTGCGACTCGTTGCCTAGTCCTATTCCTAAATCAAACCACTATATTTCCACAATGAATGGTATAGCACCGTCTACAGAAACAAAGAAAAGCTTAAAAACTCAACGTTTCTAAGCTTTTTATACTCTGTCAAAATCAAAATTAGCATTTTGCGATACTTTCTAACCTAGCAAGTTTATCAGCCATTTCAATCCCTGATAAACTACGGTAAGCGCTATGGCGACTTACCTAGCTAGCTTACTAACTCCATTTTCAAAATAAGATCGATTTTGAAAATTCCATGTCGTTAAGTAGTGCGGACGCAAGCAACTTCCTTCGGAATTTCATTGCTAAAGATGAGCCTCTATTAAAAGTCTCAAAATTTCCGTTATTCGTAACAGCGTAACTGTTAGGAATAATGCCACAACGGCGAAAGTATCCCTATTTGCCTACTCTGTTCACATAAACTGAGATTAAAACAGTGGATATTCTTTGTAACAACTGCTATTTTTGAATTTAAATGAATATAAGCTTGCTCAACATAGGGTTTTGTCTGATTTTTATCTGATTTGGCAATCATCATAGGTCATTCAAAGTTTGAATAGTTTTTCAAATATTTTCCGGTTTGAGAATTTTCGCAATTTATAATATCAGTTGGTTTGCCTTCAAATAGGATATAGCCACCATTGCTTCCGCCCTCTGGTCCTAAATCAATAATCCAATCGGCTTGACCAATGAGTTCCAAACGATGCTCAATCATCACAACGGTATTCCCTTGTTTAACGAGACGTCTTAGTAAGCTGAGCAGCTGCTCAACATCCTTATCATGCAAGCCTGTACTTGGTTCGTCGAGGACAAAGATTTGTCCGGTTTCCTGCAATCGACTGGTGAGCTTGACACGTTGCACTTCGCCGCCTGATAGAGTGTCCGTCCGGCGTGACAAAGATAAATAACCAATGCCGACAGCCTCCATCCGTTTAATGGCTGATGAGATTTGGGCGACTAAAGATTGACCCAAGTCGCTGTCAACCTCTTCAAGCAGGGGCAAGAGTTCACTGACAGATAAATCCATATAGTCAACAATATTGCGGCCGTTGATTTTAAAAGCCAAGGCCTTGGGATTAAGTCCTGAACCCTTACAGCTCCCACAAGGCACCTGAGTAACAAGGGAGAGCACTTCTTCTTGCAGTGCTTTTTTCAACTTAGAAATATCTCGTTTCAGATAAAGACGGTAGAAACGCGGAATAACCCCTTCGTAATCAACGCGGTCAACGCGCCCTGTATTATTGGAACGGATTTCAACCTTAATCGTTTCATCGCTTCCTTCTCGCAAGATCTTCCATTCTGCCTCAGAAAACTGATTCAGTTTTTTATCTGCATCCAGCAAAGAATTATTTTGGTAGAGATGAGCCTGCCAGCCACTAGAAAATTGACTGAAGCAAATAGCCCCTTCATTTAGCGATTTACTGCTGTCAAAGATCTTACCTTCTATCAGCTGGTAAACCGTCCCTATTCCTGTGCAATCAGGGCACATCCCCGCAGGATGATTAAAAGAGTAAGCCATGGAACCTCCCGCACTGGGCTGACCGATGCGTGAGAAAAGCAGACGGACAAGCGGAGCAATATCCATGGCAGTCCCGACTGTCGAGCGTGTATTAGTTCCTAGAGATTTCTGATTGACAACAATAGACGGCGGTAAATTCTTGATATCGTCCACTTGCGGTCGGTCATAGTGGGGCAATTTATTTCTCAGAAAGAGCGGATAGCTATCCTGCCACTGACGACTGCTTTCCCGAGCCAGCGTATCAAAGACAAGGGAAGATTTTCCCGAGCCCGAAACTCCTGCAAAGACAACCAGTTTATTCTTAGGAATCGTCACATCTATGTTTTTCAAGTTATGCTCTTTCGCACCCAAAATGTCAATATTATCATACACTTCCATCAGTTATCCTCCAATTTTTTTAGCGGCAGCAAACCAGCCTTAGCAAATTCTTCCTTCACGAGAGCCAAATAGGCCCCTTGAAGGTCAACATACTGTTGCATCTCTTTTTGCCCCATGACCTTCATTGCCCGTTTCTCTGCTTCCAGCATTTTAGCAACAGTCAGCTGTGTATGATGTTTGCCTCTTTCAGTCAATAAGAGTTTTTTGCTCTTTCGAGAACCTGGAAGCGCGGTCACTTCCACATATTGGTCAGCAAGTAGCTTTTTTACCGAAGAATGAATAGTTTGCTTAGGAAACATCAGATGTTCGACTAAATCCTGTTGCGTAATGTCACCGCTATTCACCAATAAAAAATAACAGACCCACATGCCACACTCCGACAGTCCAAATCTTTTTGATAAGGTTCGGTAAAGAGAAGCAAAAGCCTTTTCTTGTGCTGATAATTGATTGATAAAATTTGATTCCAAATTTATTTCCTACACTTCATTTAGTCTGATTACAGACTAAATTATATGTTATAACAACGACGCTGTCAAATAAAAAAAGGAGGCTATCTTCCTCCTTGTCGTATTTAATTTTTATTATTTAATCAGTCTTTCAACTTTTCTACCGCTCCCTTAAAATAATAGACTTGTTCGGAAACTAGTTCATCTCGTAATTGATAATGCCGCAAATCAACTCAGCTCTTAGTTCAAATCGTTTTCTCCGATTGCGATAGGGCTGAGCCATGATTTGAAATGTCTTGAACTTGGCATTGAAATGCTCTATGGCAATCCTTATCCCAGCTATCTCTTTATTCAGTTGCTGCTCTGCTTCTGTTAAACGATGATACTTGGAGTTCTTGGCAGGAATAAAGGTGTTCTCATGAAAATTTAAGATGCCTAAGTAACCTAAATCAACAAAAGCAAGGATTGTTTCTGGCAAACTATAGCCAATACTTTCTTTGAAAAGGGTAAAGTCATGCGTATGCCCATCCGCAAAAGCCAACTGGCAAGCACAATGGGTCCTTAAATTAAGGAGCACTTGTGTTTTTAAGGTGTGTCGTTTCTTTTTACCAGAATAATGTTTGCCTTGGTTTTTTGGGGACGTTGAATCGGACTCTCCATCACATCAATAGCGACAGAGGCACTTGGGGCTTCCAAATGATCCAGGTTAAAACTGCCAGAAGCACGGAGGGTGTCCTCTACCCATGTTATGGTCGCATTAACCGTAGCGACACCGACCTCAAAATCAAAGGCAAGCAGTCGCTGAGTCGGATAATAGCGTAAATAGCGCAAGGTCATAATGAGCTGGTCTTCCATACTTAGACGGCGTGTTCGTCCGCCTTTCTGATGCTGGGCGCGATAGGCTGCGTTGAGGTGTTCCAGCATCAACTGGAAGGTGGACTTTTTGACGCCAATTAATAATTTAAAATTTTCTGAGTTGAGCTTTAGAGCTTTTTCATATACGGTTGTCATGGTTTTAGTATACCACTTTTGGTTTCCGAACAAGTCTATTTTTTAAAGATAGCCATACCTAAAGACCCAACTCTCCAACTTAGAAAGTGCTGGTCCCAGCAGGTATCACTTACAGAACCGCCCGCATCCGAGCCTGATTATTTTCAACCTCGCGAATCGCACGTGGAAGGAAGGCACGAATATCATCCTCCTTATAGCCCACTTGCAGGCGCTTGTCGTCAATCAGGATGGGACTCTTGAGGATACGTGGATTTTCTTGAATCAAATCAACCACTTGACTGAGGCTGAGCTCATCAATATCAAACTCCAAGGCACGGGCATAGCGATTCTTGGAAGAAACGATGCTCTCCACACCGTTTTCGGTCTTGGAAAGGATGTTGAGAATCTCTTCCTTTGTCAGCCCTTCTTTACCTAGGTTTTGTTCTTTATATGGTAATTGGTGGTTGTTTAACCAAGTTTTTGCTTTTTTACAGCTGGTACAGCTAGAAATAGTATAAATCTTAATCATGTCACTTCTCTCTTTCTATCACATGATACTTATATTTTAGCATAGGTCCTTCCAAGTGAACATAGGTCTTGGGACCTATTTTTGAAATTGTCAACTAAAAAACTAAAACTCTTAAAATTTTAAGGGTGGGTTAAGCGAGATGACATCCTTGCTTAATCTTAAAGGATTTATACTTAACAAAAATCAAAAGTAGCGATATAATATAGTCATGACAATTGAAATTACACCAGCACCAGCACAAGAGCTCAAACAAGCTCTCAAAGATAAAGCAAATGATAAACACTATCGAAAGCTTCATGCCCTCCTCTTACGCTATGAGGGAAAGAGTTTGACGGCTATTGGAAAAGAAGTTGGTCTCGTTCATTAAACGATACGTAACCTTATCACACGTTATCAAGAAGGAGGCCTCTCAGCTATCTTAAACGAAAAACGAGGTGGTCGCCGACGCTCTTATCTAACTATTGAAGAGGAGCAGGACTTCCTAAAAGAGCAGTTTGAGCAAGCAAGGGATGGTGAGTTTATTACTATCCAAGACCTTTTTGACGCTTATCAAAAACGCGTGGGGCGTACCACTACTCGCGAAGGATTTTATGCCCTCCTTAAACGGCACGGTTGGCGTAAAGTTAGCCCTAGACCAGAACACCCCAAAAAAGCAGACGCCCAAGTCATTGAAGCGTCTAAAAATAAAATCTACATTCAAGAGCGCCCGTAAGCGCTTCCGACACAGTCGTCGCTATCAAAAAGTACGCCTGATGTATCAGGATGAAGCCGGTTTTGGGCGCATCAGTAAGCTAGGAAAATGCTGGGCACCGCAAGGCGTTCGTCCCATTGTAGCCAGCCACCACATTCGAGAATTTCGCTACTGTTATGGGGGTGTCGATGCCCACACGGGTCAATCCTTTTTCCTTATCGCAGGTGGTTGTAATACCGAGTGGATGAACGAATGCTTACGAGGTTTGTCTGAGAAGTTTCCAGATGACTATATTGTACTGGTCATGGATAATGCTGTGTGGCACAAGTCTAGGAGCTTAGTGATTCCTCATAATATCGAGTTCGCCTTCATCCCACCCTACACCCCTGAGATGAATCCGATTGAACAAGTCTGGGCAGAGATTCGGAAACGTGGCTTCAAGAAAATGAAGTCATTGATCAGCTCCAAGAAGTGATTGGAGGCTTGCATTGGAGTACTTTAAAAAGCATTGTTCGAAGAAAATGGATATCCGCTATTTTTGATTTTGGATGAGTATCACAATAGAGAGGTTCAACGGTAGGAGTTGTCCACGGGACTCTCTCCCCCAGATGTACAAGATGCCCGTCGTACTTAAAAAGAAGCCTAAGAAAGACTCCTTTTTACTATTCTAGGAAGATGACCTCAGCAGATTCCTTGTCTTGTAGAAAATCTGCTGAGAAGGTCTAGTGGACTTGCCTAGCTCTCCAATTTCAAGGCTCGGGATAAAGTTGTGACAAAAGTCCTAGCCTCGCTACTTTTTCAACATCAGGCACATTGACGCAGTGGTTGATTGGAGGTCCTTATCCCTTGCTAGGCAAGCGATAGCGGCCATCCTAATCAACTGTGCGGAGGCGGGAGGACAAAAGTGATTTCTAGGAAATCGCGATTTTGATCCCGCTCTCATTCCTCTATTTCGATGCTATCGAGATCAAGGGATAGTTCTTCTGGCTCTGATTTGTTAGCTGAATCAGCTTCAGTTGCTGGTTCCTCTGGAGTTTTATCATCTTCAATTAGGCCATATTTGATACGGACTTTCTTGTCAATTTCATCAAAGACTTCTGGATTGTCTGCCAAGTATTTCTTGGCATTTTCAGAGCCTTGACCAATCTTTTCACCATTATAAGAATACCAAGCCCCCGCCTTTTGAATAATGTCTAGGTCAGTCGCAATCTTGACAAGTTCACCGGTTCTAGAGATTCCTTCGCCGTACATAATTTCAACTTGGGCAACCTTAAATGGTGGGGCTACCTTGTTCTTAACGACCTTAATCTTAGTTTCCTTACCGATGCTACTATCTTTTTGGTCACCAGTTCCCTTGATTTGGGTATTTCCACGGACATCAAGACGGACGGATGAGTAGAATTTCAGGGCACGACCACCAGGAGTGGTTTCTGGATTACCAAACATAACCCCAACTTTTTCCCGCAGTTGGTTGATAAAGATGGCAATGGTCTTGGTCTTATTGATAGAAGCTGACAGCTTACGCATAGCCTGACTCATCATGCGAGCCTGAAGGCCAACATGACTATCACCAATATCTCCATCAATTTCGGCACGAGGGACTAGGGCTGCAACGGAGTCAACAACGACCAAATCCACGGCACCTGAGTCAATCAGTTTGCCAGCAATTTCCAAACCTTGCTCACCTGAGTCCGGTTGGGACAACAACAATTCATCAATATTGACCCCCAGGGCTACAGCATAACTTGGATCCAAGGCATGCTCGGCATCAATAAAGGCTGCGATACCGCCTTCTTTTTGTGCTTGAGCTACTGCATGCAAGGCAACCGTTGTCTTACCTGAACTTTCAGGGCCATAGATTTCAATAATCCGCCCCTTTGGATAGCCACCAACACCGAGGGCAATGTCAAGGGCCAGACTACCTGAGCTCATGACTTGGACCTTTTGGTCGGCTCTTTCACCCAACTTCATGATGGCACCCTTACCAAAGTCTTTTTCAATGGTTTTCAGGGCATCATCTAGGGCTTTTTTACGTTCATCACCAAACTTCTTGGTAATTTCATCTGTTTTTTTCGCTTTTTTTGCCAATTCTTTTCTCCTATTAGTTGAACTTGCCTATAACAAGAGGAGCTGACTCGACGCTCGGCAATTCCTGCTAATACTCTCTGGTATGAAGCTTTTAAGCACCCAAGTCGGCGACCTATCTTTCACCTAGACTTGAATGAAGGCTTTTCCTCTTGCTATTTTTGCCATGTATTAGTTATTATACTAAAATTTTCTCCTTTAATAAAGTTTTTCGCACCAGATTAAAGGCGTGGAGGACGGCAATCTCACGCACATCACTACGAGAGCGTCCATTTATTTTCACTAGGTGACTTTCTAAACTGTCAGCAGTAGCCAGACCAATAAAGACAGTTCCAGCCGGTTGACCTTCCAGGGTATCAGGTCCAGCAACCCCAGTCAGGGAAATAGCAAGATCAGCTCCAGTCTCACGTCTAGCACCAGCAGCCATTGCCTCGGCAGTGAAGGCTGAGACAACCCCGTGAGCTTGAAGGTCTACCAGAGGTATGCCCAGCATCTTGGATTTTTCTTCCATACTGTAAGTGACAAAACCTCCATTAAAGACAGTCGAAGCTCCTGAAAAGTCCGCCAGAGTGGCTTGGAAGAGGCCCGCGGTTAGACTTTCTGCAGCTGTAATAGTCTTGTCAGAGCTTTTGAGCAAGTCAAAGGCCACTTGAGGCAGAGAATTATCATCGCCATAGGCATAGAAATAGCTAGATAAGGGACGGTCCTCCAGCGATTGAACGGTCATCAATTTTGCTTCTAGCTGATCCAATTTTTGCTCGGCTAAATCTTGGCTTGGGGCCTTGGTGGATACGCGCAGAGTCACTTCCCCCGTCTTGGCATAGGGGGCAATGGTCGGGTCGGTCTGATTCTTGATAAAATCATCAATAATCGTCACCAACTGGCTTTCGCCAATACCAAAGAAACGCAAAACACGAGAGTAAAGTTGCTGATGATCCTGGTCTATTAGGGGAAGCAGTTGCTCTTGGACCATAGGCTTGAGTTCGCTAGGTGGGCCTGGTAGAACAATATAGGTCTTGCCCTCAACCTCAAGAAGACCACCGACTGCTAGACCTGTACGGTTTTGAAGAGGGGTAGCCCCCTCAACAATCTGGGCCTGGCGCTCATTGTTGGCGGTCTTGAGCACCGCTGGACGAGCCGCAAAGAAGTGATTCAACTTATCCATGGCCTGGCCATCAAAAACCAAGGGCCGATGGAGAAACTTGGCCAAAGTCTGTTTGGTTAAGTCATCATCCGTTGGCCCAAGGCCACCACAGAGAACAATCATGTCACTACGTTGGCGAGCCTGCTCAAGGACTGAGAGAAGCCGTTCTTCATTGTCGCCAACAGCTGTCTGGAAGTAGACATCAATCCCCAATTCTGCAAATTTCTCTGAAAGAAATTGGGCATTGGTGTTGACGATTTGCCCCGTTAAAATTTCCGTTCCGACTGCAATTATTTCAGCTTTCATTAGGTCACCTCTACTTATCTATTCGTAAAGTCATCTTATTTTATCAAAAAATTGGTCCGGTGGACCAATTTTTCACGAGCCTAGAAATTAAAGAGCGAGTCTGGTCCAGTGGACTAAGATTCACGCGACATGAAGATAAAGCAGTCGATAATACTGCTTTATCTGAATTAGTCAGAGACACAGAAAGCTTCACTGGAAGTTTTCGTAGCAAGTCTAAATACCAATAATAGACTTGCTTTGTCCGTGGCGACACGAAGAGGTTGGGACAGACAGCCATGATGGCTTCGCCCTCACCCATAAAAATGTGTAATCTTGGAAGTTTTCGTATAAAAAGTGCTAGCCTCGTTACTTTTTCAACATCACACACATTGACGCAGTGGTTGATTGGAGGTCCTTATCCCTTGCTAAGCAAGGATAGGTCCAAGGGTCTGGGAGACCCTTGGAGAAAACCAAAATCAACTGTGCGGAGGCGGGACAACAAAATCAATTTCTTAGAAATCGCGATTTTTGTCCCGCTCTCAGAATTAGTAAGGGAGACAAGTCAAGTCACCATAGTGGTTGGCTCTGGTCTCCGTTGGGTTCAGAATTGGGAAAGTAGGTTTGACCCAGCGCAATCATTTTTCTCGAGTTTTAAAAATAGACAATGAGTTTTGACCTTGCGCAACTTTTTTCATTCGACACGAGACTAGGTCCTTAATAAATAGGAACTGAACAAAATTAACAAAGGGAACTTGATTAGGTAACCCCAGTGGACAACCTCAGGATCTGTTAATCTTTGAAAATTACAGTTAGATTAATAACCATTTCTCCAAATCTAAAAAGGGGAATCTGATAACAGAAAATTCTTGACAGGCTATTTAAAAAATTGTACCATTTCAATATCACAAAATAGAACAAGAGGAGGCCATTATGAGCCTATTACAATTAAAAGATATCCACAAATCTTATTACCTAGGTAAAGAAGAATTTCCCGTCCTAAAAGGAATCGACCTTTCTTTTGAGCAAGGTGATTTCATCAGCATTCTGGGAGAATCTGGTGGGGGAAAATCCACCTTGATGAATATTATTGGTGGACTGGATCGAAATTATTCTGGTGATGTCCTTATCAATGGACAACCGCAAAAAAATAAGGGTGAGAAGGCCATGGATGAGTATCGCCGCCAAACCATTGGTTTTATCTTTCAATCCTTCAATTTGGTGAACTACCTCAGTGTGCTAGACAATGTTCTGACTAGCCTAAAAATGACTAAGCTATCACATAAGGAACAGCTGGCTCAGGCTGAAAAACTTTTGAAACAAGTTGGCCTTTATGAGCACCGCAAGAAAAAGCCTGCCCAATTATCTGGTGGTCAAAAACAAAGAGTTGCTATTGCTCGGGCCTTGGCCAGCAATCCTGAGATTATCATCGCCGATGAACCAACCGGTGCTTTGGATTCTCAAAATACCAAAGAGGTTCTTAAAATTTTACAAGATATTGCTAGGTCAGGCAAAACTGTTATCGTAGTTACTCACTCCCAAGAAGTCGCTGAGGCAGGAACACGAATCGTCTCCCTGACCGATGGCCAAATAACTGCCGATGAGCGCATACGCGACCCATTCTCAACAGAGAAAGACTCGGAAGAATTATCTTCCAGACCTTTGACCAGGGGAGCTAGTTGGAAAATGGCCTGGGCTCACTTTAAAAATGCTTGGAAGCAAAACCTCATCATTACGATTGGGATGGCTATAGGTCTCTTTTCTGTCATGTTCTTCCTGGGCCTCGGTAATGGTGCAAGAGGCTATATGAATAGCTTTATAGATGAAATCGCTAATCCAAAGGCTTTTCAAGTTACCCTTAAAAATACCGATGCACTAACTAGCACTGGCATGACTGGCAAGGATAAAGATAGAATTGGTAACATTAAGCATGTTACCAAGACAGAATATGGCTATTACGCCCCCACTTTTACCATCAGTTATAAAGATAAAATCGTACAAAATAGTATTTTACAGACAACAAATGATACTATCGTAAAGAAGAATATCTCAAATAAGGCCATGCCTAAGGGAGACCAAATTGTTGTTTCAAAAGATTATGCCAAGAAAAATATTTCTAAGGATGTTAAAAAGGCCGTTGGTAAGAAGGTGACCATCGGGCTAACCGCCTTGGGTGACGACGGGAAACCTATTACCATTACTAAAGAATATACTATTTCAGGGACAACAGAGCAGATGAATCTAGTTTCTATGGATAGTTTACAAAAAGCTGCGACTAAGCAAGGAGCTAAGTTAAAACCTAATTTCATTACAGCTAGTGTTGATAATTTGAACAATACCAAACAGGCGCAAAACGATGCTCGAGCCTTGAAGAAAAACGGAAAGGTGCTCTATAGCATCACAGGTGTCGGCGCAACTCTAAACTCTATTGTACAAATCACCTATATCGTCGGGGTTGTTCTGGCCTTGGTTGCTGGTATTTCCCTCTTGGTCAGCATTTTGATGATTGTAGCAACGACCTATATGAGTGTTACGGAGAGAACCAAGGAAATCGGTGTTCTGCGGGCTATGGGGGCTCGTCGCAAAGATATTCGCCGGCTCTTTGTCAATGAAAGTCTTCTGCTGGGCGTGTCCGCCAATATTTTAGCCATCATCACCGCCCTAGCCGTTCAACTTTTGGTTAATAAATTGGTTTACTCGACCATTAAATTTGACATTATCCAAGTGTCCCTAACTACGACAATCACGACCGTCATCATTGGTTTGCTGATTGCCCTGATTGCTAGCCTTGCACCATCTGGTAAGGCAGCTAGACTCAATCCAATTGATGCCCTAGCTAGTGAATAAGCAGATTTACATTAACACTCCAGCCTTGTAATCAGGGCTGGAGTATTTTGTTATGAATCCTAACAATCCTCATTAAGAAAACTTCTTGTTCCTAGCCCTAGACCTCTGTAAAATAAGGTTGAAAGGAGGGGCTATGAAAGTCTCTCAGGTTCTTAAGGAAATCCGTCAGAAACACGGACTAACTCAAGATGATCTAGCTCAAAAGCTCCATGTTTCTCGTTCAGCCATTGCTCGGTGGGAGTCAGAAGTCGGTTTACCTGATATTGGTAACTTGTTAACTATCAGCGAAACTTTTCATACCAGTTTAGAGAAGCTAATCAAGGAGGACAAGGCCATCAAAGAAAAAGTTGTTCGAGATAATCAGATTAAAAAATGGCACTATCTCATTCTTGCCTATCTACTGGCAACGCTTATCTATATTGCCTATTTTGCCTTGGTTCACAGAATCTTTATGCTGGGCTTCTTGATTGCAACGATTTTCACATTAGCTTACGAAATAAAATTATTTCTCCAAAGGAGATAATAAAAATAGGCCTTCGGATTTGCGAAGGTCCGTTTTTATTTAAAGTCACAGCCATTCTCGTGGTCATTGATGAGTCCAGCTGCTTCTAGGAAGGAATAAATGGTGGTTGGGCCAACGAATTTACAGCCACGTTTTTTCAGATCCTTGGCAATCTTCTGGGACAGGTCGTTTTGGGCAGGTAGGTCCTTATAACTGTCAACTTGGTTGACAAGGGGAGTAAAGTTAAGATAGGACCAAATATAACGGTCAAAGGAGCCAAATTCCTCTTGAATAGCTTGAAAGGCCTGGGCATTGGCACGGGTGGCGTAGAGTTTTGCTCGGTGGCGAATGATGTCAGAATTGTCAAGCAAGCTGTCAAGCTCCTCATCACTCATCTGGGCGACTCGGTCAATATCATAGTTATGAAAGGCCTCCTTGAAGGCTTGGCGTTTGTTGAGAATAGTCTCCCAAGACAGACCGGCCTGATAACCTTCTAGGCAAAGCAACTCAAAAAGGGATCGATCATCATGCAGGAGCTTCCCCCACTCCTGGTCATGGTAGGTGATATATAAGGGGTTGGTCATCTTGACCCAGCCACAGCGATTCATAGAATTATCCTTTCTCCTAGGCCCTTCCCAGCTACTCTGAGGGCCTTTCTTCTTACAAATTGAAAAGAAGGAGGTGACCCCCTCTGATAAGTCCCTTCTTAGGGTTATCTACTCAAGGGGTGACTTTCGAAGATCTATCGTATCCTAGTCGCCTTGCAAGCATTTTATTTCATCAACATCTTCAGAGCTGACTTGATATAATTCTCTGCGGTTTCGTCGGTTCCTTCGAAAAAGACACGGACCTTCTTGAGTTCGCTGGCCTTGTAGCCCAGAGCTTGAAGGGCTTCCATGGCTTCGTTCAGATTTTGATTGGTGCTTTGAGCTTGTGGGCTGGTCTTGCCATCTGCTTGAGGGACTTCGACAAACTTGCCAGCCAAGTCCAAAACCATCTGCTGGGCTGTTTTTTTGCCAATTTTGGGAAATTTGGTCAGATACTTGATGTCGCTATTATCAATGGCAGCGACCAGACCCTCATTATCATCGACGGCAACGATAGCTAGGGCGGTGGTTGGACCGATACCTGAGACAGAAATCAAATTGAGGAAAACAGCTTTTTCTTCCTCGTTGTGAAAACCATAAAGCAGTTGGGCATCCTCACGCACCACGTAGTGGAGATAGATTTGAATGTCTTGGTTCATCTGGTCAGAGAAGGAATAGGGGTTGGCAACATTGACCATATAGCCAAGACCACCAGCCTCAATCACGATATATTTTGCTGTAATCTTTGTCAGAATGCCTTTGAGATAGTCGTACATGGATTCCTCTTTTTTTCTGTTTTTATTGTTCCTTCTCAGTATAGCATATTCTTGTTGTTTTCGGTCTCGCTTGGTTTTAGAATCTGATTAAGCCCTTGCCATCTCAACTGGATCTAGATAGGGATTTGCTCAAAAGAAAAATCCGCTCTTGTGGATTTTAACAGGTCTCAAATCAGGCAGACCACTAGGATTCCGATTGTATTTATGAGTATATGCACAGTGACTGGATAAAAAATCTGGTCTGTCTTGCTATAGAAAATTCCCCAAATAAGCGCTGTTATCAACTGTGGGATGACACTGATGAATTCCGAAATTTGTAAGGCGTGCATGTGAATTGCCGCAAATAAAAGTGCCTGTAGGATGATAATAAGGGGAATAGACGTGAATTTCCTTCCTGTATCCATCAAGGATTTCCGAAAGACTAATTCTTCGATAAAAGGACCGGTCACTGCAATGGAAAATACAGCCGGAAGAAATAGCTGGCGATTGGCGATTGGTCAACAATCGCTCTACGGTGGCTTGATTGAGCCCTTTTTCCTTTGTAAGGTTGACAATTTGATAAAGAATTCCCATCAAAAGATTACTGAAAATCTGTCCTAGAAAAACTAGCCCAAAAAGCAAGGCGATCATGCCCAAAGAAGGCCAAATGCGCTTGCTGAATTTTGACCAAGCTCCTTGCAAATCATCCTTAAAAAACCCAGCAGCCAAAGATAGACACGAGAATATAAAGTCCGAAATTCAACAATTAACGGGCATCACCCGATACTGGCAAAAACCGAAGAGGGTTTAGCACAAAGCAAATGAGGTAGATCATCATAAAAGTTATCTGCCGAGTCTTTGCACCCATCATGGTTAGCCCTCCTTGATATGCTTAATATTTCCCCAGCTCCCGCAGACTAGTATGATTCTCTTGAATCCGACGGAACATTTTTTCCATATCAGATTTGGTAAAATTAACCAGTACAGGTCGACCGTGAGGGCAGTTATAGGGATTTTTACACTGGGATAATTGAACCAAGAGATTGCGGGCAGAGTAATCATCTAGGGCGTGGTTGGCTTTGATTGAACGTTTACAGCTCATCATGATAGCCAACTCAGCCCGGTAAACCTTGATGGAAACTTGGTTCGTCAAGAGGAGCATATCGCACATCTCATAGACGCCCGATTCAATCTCTTCCTCCTTCATCCAAATAGGATGTTCCCGTAAGATAAAGGTATTATTACCGTAGGGCTCAAGATAGATACCTACTTGGTTGAGAAGGGGCATTTTTTCCTGGAGATTGATAAAATCTTCCGCTCGAAATTCAAAGAGATAGGGAACCAAGAGCTGCTGTAAAGAACTGTCAACATCCCCAATTTTTTCTCGGTAGTATTCGTATTTGACCCGCTCCTGGGCAGCGTGTTGGTCAATAATGTAGAGGCCACCTTGACCTTGGGCAAAGAGATAGGTCCCTTGCATCTGGCCAAAATAATCCAATTCAGGAAAGGCAGAACTTTCTTCCCGGTCTAAACGGTCCATCAATTTGTGAGTTTGGGCCTTCTTTGAGAAGTCAATGTCAGGGTGTTCCCCATCTTGGCCTTCAGGCTGAGGGCGTTGCGCCTGCTTGACGGAGGTAGATGAGGAAACGGACTTGACAGAATTGTCAACTTGATTGACAGGCTCAGATGCTGGGCCTGACTGATTTTCTGCTATTTGATTGTCTGATTTAAGGAAGAAGTCTTGACGCTTTTGGTCATAATAGAGACTGGTCTGCTTGAGAGGCAGGCTGGTTTGAACAGGCTTTTCTACCTTACGGACGCTAGACTTGGCCAGATTTTCTAAGGCATCTGGAATCAAATCCTGCTCCCGCAGACTTTCAGCAATAGCCTCGCGAATGAGCTGCATGAGCTCCTTTTCTTTAGAAATACGGACTTCCTGCTTGGTTGGATGGACATTGACATCGGCTAGATAGGGGTCAATCTGGATATCAATGACAGCCAAAGGAAAGCGACCAACCATAAGCTTGGAGCCATAGCCATCTAAAATGGCTCGGTTAAGGAGGAAATTTTTGATGTAACGACCATTGATAAGTATGGTGATGTAGTTGCGGTTTGCCCTAGTCAACTCAGGCAGGCTGATATAGCCCGAAACTTTAAAATCTAGGTCACTATTGGAAATTTCAACCATCTTCTTGGCGGTAGTGAGACCGTAAATTCCTGCGATAGCCTGACGGAGGTCACCTGTTCCAGCTGTCTTGGTCAACTCACGCCCCTCGTTAATGAGGATGAAGGCAATTTCAGGATGACCCAGACTCTGCCGATTGATAACATCAACAATGTGGCCCAATTCGGCTTGCAGAGATTTCATATATTTGAGGCGGGCTGGAGTATTGAAAAAGAGGTCCTCAACCGTAATCTTGGTACCCACAGGAGTACTGATAGGCTCCTGGGAGAGGATTTCTCCCCCTTTGGCGACCAGAAGCGTTCCGTAGTCAGCTCCCTTTACCGCTGTTTTTATGGTCAAATCGCTGATTGAGGCGATGGAAGGCAGGGCTTCTCCCCTAAATCCCAAAGTGCGAATTCGAAAGAGGTCTGCCTGATTTTTAATTTTGCTGGTGGCATGGCGACGCAGACTAAGGGCGACATCGTCATTTTCAATCCCCTGGCCGTTGTCGGTCACCTGAATTTTCTTGAGACCGGACTCTTCTATTTCAACCGTAATCTGCGTGCTCCCCGCATCAATAGCATTCTCGACTAGTTCTTTGACAACGCTACTGGGTCGCTCAACAACTTCACCAGCAGCAATCTGGTTGGCCAGAACCTCTGGCAATTCAATAATTTTTGACATAAGACCTCGCAATGGTTTAAAAATTTCTCGACAGACTTTTTTAGATAAGCCAGCGAATTTTTAAACGTTAATAGTACCATTATAGCACAGAATGGACTATCACCCTATTTTGAGAAAGTGGGTAAATCCTTCTAAAATTTTATGCCGAGTTAAATTCAAAAGCTGAAACTCCAAAACGAAAAACTCTGTCAATTATTCAGGTTTATTAGCGACTGGCGAAGTGAGTTTATCTGATTTTTATTTAGTATGAGTATTAATTCACACTTTGATTTTTGCAAAAAAGCCCCTTATCTTTTGGGACAAGTAGGGCTTAGGTTTATAACATTTTTTTCAATTCGAAGAGGGCATTCATAGCTTCCATTGGGGTCATATTGACCACATCCAAATTCTGGAGAGCCTGAGCTAACTTGTCATTGGGTTCAGCCACCTCAAAGAGTGATAGCTGCTGATTGTCTGTTTCCTGCTTGACAGTCCTGTCAAGCCCAGAAGCTTCCTCTTGGCTGGTCAGGCTGACCGAGTGGGATTCTAAATCCGTCAATATTTTGGTGGCCCGCTGAAGGAGGTCCTTGGGGAGCCCTGCAATTTTCGCAACATGAACCCCGTAGGACTTATCGGCTGGACCAGCTGTAATCTTATGCAGGAAGGTGACATCCCCATCCTTTTCCAGAGTCGCTACATGAACATTGACCAGATGTGTCAAGCTAGTTGACAGTTCTGTCAACTCATGATAGTGGGTGGCGAAGAAGGTCTTAGCCCCTACCTGGTCGTGAATGTGTTCGATAATGGCTTGAGCTAGAGCCATTCCGTCATAGGTGGCGGTGCCTCGACCCAATTCATCAAAGAGGATAAGGGACTGACTGCTGGCCCGCTGGATGGCCATGTTGGCCTCCATCATCTCAACCATGAAGGTGGATTGACCAGAAATCAGGTCATCAGCTGCCCCAATCCGTGTATAGATAGCATCAAAAATTGGCAAATTGGCTGACTCAGCGGCCACAAAGGAGCCAATTTGGGCCATAACAACAGTCAGGGCTAGCTGGCGCATATAGGTGGATTTCCCACTCATATTAGGACCCGTAATCAGCTGAATAGCGGTATCCTGGTCTAAGGTTATGGTGTTGGGGATGTATTCCTGGGTTCCCATGACCTTTTCGACAACAGCATGGCGACCGTCTTGAATGTCAATGACCTCTTGGTCATTGAACTGGGGTCGCACATAATGATTATTTTCAGCGACAACAGCTAGACTTTGCAGAGCATCCACAGTTGCAATATTTTTAGCCAGGTCTTGCAGGCGCTGGATGTATTTTTCCACCTGATTGCGGACGGTCATAAAGATATCGTACTCAAGGGTTGCCGAGTGCTCCCTCGCTTCCAGCATATCACCTTCAATTTTGGCTAGTTCAGCAGTTCCAAACCGCTCAGAATTTTTCAGAGTTGCCTTGCGAAAGAAATGGTCTGGTACTAGGGAAAGATTGGAATTGGTCACATGGAAATAGTAACCATCCTTGCGGTTGTAATCAATCTTGAGGGTGGAAATCCCGCTGGCTGCTCGCTCCTTGGCTTCGATTTCGGCAATCCAGGTGGTTCCTTCCCGCATAACCTGCCGGTAGTGGTCCAGCTGCTGGTCAAAGCCAGTCTTAATCATGCCCCCTTCGGTGATGGTGGCTGGTGCATCCTGGTCAAGGGCAGAAACAATTAGACTCTCCAATTCTGGTAGGGCATCAATGGCTTCATTTAATTGGTCTAAAATGGGGCTAGCAAAACTAGCTAGAATGGCCTTGATTTTGGGAACCTGAGACAGGGTGTGGCCCAGTTGCAGGAGGTCCTTGGGATTGGCCTTGCCGAAAGAAACCCGACTAGCCAGGCGCTCAATATCATAGACCCCCTTTAGACTGTCAGTCAGGTCACTGCGCTCAAAAAAGTTATCCAAAAAGGTTTGAACAATCTCTTGGCGTCCCAGGATTTTCTCTCGACTGACTAGGGGGCGGTCAATCCAGGTCCGCAAGAGTCTCATCCCCATGGCTGTTTTAGTGGCATCCAAAAGCCAGAAAAGACTGCCATGTTTCTTGCTGGTTCTAGCGTTTTCTAAAAGGTCCAGACTGGTCTTGGTGGCATAGGTCATCTGCAAGAAATCCTTGATTTCATAGTGGACAAGACCTTGCAGGTGGCTGAGCTCCCGTTTTTGTGTTGTGTGGACATATTGGAGGAGCTTGCCGGCTGCTTGAGCCTCTACGATTGATAGGTCAGGACCAATTAGCTGGACGTCCTCATAAACTTCCTTTTCAGGCGATAGGAGGAGGTTCATCTGCTTGGTCAATGCCTCCTCCTGCTTATCATTCAAATCGAAACCTAGGACAACTTCTTTGGCCTTAAGGTTTTGAATTTCACTACGGACAGCCGTAAAGTCTGTCAGACTGGTGGCATAAAATTCCCCAGTTGAGAGGTCCATATAGGAGAGGCCGTAAATACCGTCCAGGTAGTCAATGGCAACCAGAAAATTATTGCTACTATCAGGTTTGCTGGAATCAACTACTGTCCCTGGGGTGATAACCTGAACCACCTCACGCTTGACCACACCGACAGCCTTCTTGGGGTCCTCCATCTGCTCAGCAATGGCCACCTTATAGCCCAAGTCAACCAAAACATCGATATATTGTTGGGCTGAGTGATAGGGCACGCCCGCCATGGGAATGGGATTGTCGGCATTCTTATTGCGACTGGTTAGGCTAATTTCCAAGATCTGAGCCGCCTTGACCGCATCGTCATAGAAGAGCTCATAAAAATCCCCCATCCGAAAAAGCAAGAAAGCATCCGGATAGGATTCTTTGATGTCTAAATACTGCTGCATCCCTGGAGAAATTTTATCTTT
This sequence comes from Streptococcus downei MFe28, assembly GCF_900459175.1. Lineage (NCBI taxonomy): Bacteria > Bacillati > Bacillota > Bacilli > Lactobacillales > Streptococcaceae > Streptococcus > Streptococcus downei. The sequence continues at coordinate 338,518 of NZ_UHFA01000002.1, forward strand.
TGCCATTTGCTAATCCTTCGTTAATCTTTTCTTCCAAACTCTTGGTCACATACTGCAGAAGATCACTAGCATCCTGCATTTTGGAACGGTAGTCCTGTACCAAGGGGAGGTTCGAAAGTTCCTGATTTAAGCGATCGGCAGCCTGACCTGACTGGTCGGCTGCCCGATTTTTTTCTAGTTTTTCGTAGAGAACTGCCTCCTGCTGATAGGTCTTCATGTCGTGAGCCAAATGATTCAAATTTGGCTGGGCCTTTACCTTGGCCTGCACCGCTTGAAAGGCCTCAACGCTCTCATGTTGGGCCATGAGGGTCTGTAGTTTTTTTACAGCTTGGTTTAAATCCGTCATTAGTTCAATTCTTCCTCAATGGTCTGAGCCTTGACTGCATCTTGACAGATAACCAAGAGGGTATCAGCACCTGCAACCGTTCCCAGAATATCACTGCGACCTTCTCGATCAATGATATTAGCCAAGACATCGGCTTCTCCCAGCTCTGTACTAAGAACCAGAATAAAACTAGCTCGTGAAATCTTTTTAATATAGTCCCTGGCCACATCCGACAGATGGGAAGTCTCCTCGGCTGACAAGCTATAATAGAGCTTTCCATTTTCATCGCGACGTTTGAGCAGACCAATCTCTCGCAAATCCCGAGACAGGGTAGCTTGGGTGACGGCAATCCCTTGCCGTGCCAGGCTAGCCTTGATTTCTTCTTGGGTTCCCACTCGTTCCTCTTGAATAATGGCTCTTATCTTATTTTGACGTTCAATTTTATTCATGTCATCCTCTAAATCTCTCAATTTATACCTTACCCATTATAACAAAAAGGATTGGCTTTTTCACCCTAGATAAGTCGGATGAAATTTGCCAAATGCCCCAGCAAAATCAAGCTATTTATGTTACAATGAAATGAATACTTTCACAGGAGAATCACATGGATAGTAAACTTATTATCGCTCAAGAAATCCAGGCTGCCCTGCCCGATATGGAGCTGGAGGCGATTGTTAATTTATTGGAAGTTCCTAAAAATTCTAGCATGGGAGACTTGGCCTTCCCAGTTTTTTCTTTGGCCAAGGTCTTACGTAAGGCTCCCCAAGCCATTGCCAGCGAACTGGTTGAAAAAATCCAGTCCGATAAATTTGAAAAGGTCCAAGCAGTCGGTCCTTATATCAATTTCTTCCTCAACAAGCAGGAAATTTCCCAGGCCGTTCTAGCTGAGGTCATTGCCAAGGACAAGGACTATGGCCAGCAAGAACTAGGCCAGTGCAAAAATATCACCATCGATATGTCCAGTCCTAATATCGCTAAGCCCTTCTCTGTCGGTCACCTGCGTTCGACCGTTATCGGCGACAGCCTGGCTAAAATTTTTGAAAAAATCGGCTATAAATCTGTTAAAATCAACCACTTAGGGGACTGGGGCAAGCAGTTTGGCATGCTGATTGTCGCCTACAAAAAATGGGGCGATGAAGGGGCTGTCAGGGCCACCCCCATCAATGAGCTCCTGAAACTCTACGTCCGCATCAATAAGGAAGCCGAGAGCCAGCCTGAACTGGATGAAGAAGCTAGGGACTGGTTCCGCAAACTAGAAGCAGGTGACCAAGAAGCCATCAGTCTTTGGCAATGGTTCCGTGATGAAAGCCTGGTGGAATTCAACCGACTTTATGACCTTTTGAGAGTCCAGTTTGACAGCTATAATGGCGAAGCCTTCTACAATGACAAGATGGACGAAGTTGTTACTCTCCTGGAAGATAAGGATCTCCTCCAGGAATCCCAAGGCGCTCAGGTTGTTAAGCTGGATAAATACGGTATTGAGAACCCTGCCCTCATTAAGAAATCAGACGGAGCCACCCTCTATATCACAAGGGACTTGGCGGCGGCCCTCTATCGTAAGCGGACCTATGATTTTGCCAAGTCCATCTATGTGGTCGGCAACGAACAAGCGGCCCACTTCAAACAGCTCAAGGCTGTGCTCAAGGAGATGGACTACGACTGGTCAGATGACATCACCCACGTTCCTTTTGGCCTGGTGACCAAGGATGGCAAGAAGCTCTCAACCCGTAAGGGCAATGTCATTCTCTTGGAGCCAACCATCGCCGAAGCCATCAAGCGGGCTGGTGACCAAATTGAAGCCAAGAACCCCGACCTCCCTAATAAAGAGGCCGTTGCCCAAGCTGTCGGTGTCGGAGCGATTAAGTTCTACGATCTCAAGACTGACCGCCTCAATGGATATGACTTTGATCTGGATGCCATGGTTTCCTTTGAAGGGGAAACTGGCCCCTATGTCCAATACGCCTATGCTCGTATTCAATCCATCCTTCGCAAGGCGGACTTTAAGGCCGATCCAGCTGTCGGCTACTATTTAGATGATGCTGAAAGTTGGGAAATTATCAAGCTCATTCAAAACTTCCCTGCTGCTATCAAACGAGCTGCCGATAATTTTGAGCCCTCTATCATTGCTAAATTCGCGATCAGCCTAGCTCAGGCTTTCAATAAATACTATGCCCACAATCGTATCTTGGACCAGAGTCCAGAGCGTGACAGCCGTCTAGCTCTCAGCTATACAACGGCACTGGTTCTCAAAGAAGCCCTGCGTCTTCTGGGCGTGGATGCACCAGATGAAATGTAAACTAGAGCTTATAAGAACTTAAAATACCACAAATCATCCCAGAGAAGATTCTTGATTTATTAACGATCTTCTCTGGGCTTTTCTTATGAATTCATGTCTAACTTTCTATTGTATTGAATGGACTCAAAAAAAAGACAAACCTCAAATGAAGTTTGTCTCAGATCAATGGACAGTTTCAAAGTAGTCCTTAGTCTCGCTTAAGTTTTTATACTCTTCGAAAATCAAAATTTTCCGTCGTTAACTCACCTTGCCGTACCCCAGTACTGTCTTCAGTTCGTTGCCTCGGCTAATTTCGATTTTCATTGAGTATTAGTGAATCAATCCCTCTTATTTTTGCTGATCCATCTGGCAATCCCAGCAACCAGTAGCAAAGTCGTCAAACCGAAAGCTACAAGAGCTACAGGGGTGTTCACCATATCAGGAAAAGGATCAATTCTGTTAATTAAACGCATGATAGAGAGAACAGCGAGAAGAAGCAATAATGAGGATTCAAGCCTGATAAGTGAAGTCATTTCATTGTTAATTGCCCACAAAAATCCTGGGAAACAAAGCAATGCAAGTGCTATGACAAGCAGGTTTGAAAGTTTCTCTTCACCATTGTTAATTACTGATATCATAAGACCATTTGCTATAATGATCAAAGCTGTACAAATAATAAAAGAACTTTTTCTTCTCACGATAACCACCTCAAAACGTAGATTGATTTAACAGATGCTTAGCTTGCTAGACCATAACCAATGTAGGCACCTGAAGCTGCACGAAGACCTAGATAAGCTGCTCCTGCTCCCCAACCAATTGGACCAGTAGCCATACAAACGGCCATAGTTGCTGCACCATAAACTGTAGCACCACCGAAGACACGATCCCAATTGACTCCACCTTCAATGCTAGCAAGCATTTCAGTGTCCATAAGTTCAAATTGTTCAAAAGCTAAAGAATTCATAAACATTCTCCTTTAAAATTATTTTACTAGCCGACTAATATCTTTATTTTAATGTTTTTTTCAAAAAATTAAGGGTTAAAATTAAAAAATCAATAATTGTGTGACGTTTTTGAAATCTAATGTATAATTTTCTTTCATTTTAATTAACCTTCAATTAAAAATATCCTAAAATAGATGAAATTATAGTTGCTACAGACACTTACTTATTAGAGCACTTTTTATTATGTAACTGAAAAGCCTTTATTGTAGCCTAGAAGGAAACTTTTAAGACCATCGAAAAATCCGATAGTCCTATTTTGTACTTATATGAAAATTGAAAACAGACGAAGAAAGAACCATCTATTAGTGAAAACTATCGTTTAACTAATAGAACGTCAGCAACTATGGTTGACTGACTAGTTTCTTCACTAACCTCATAAAGTTGGTAGAAACGACCGACTTATATGAGGTGTCGTTCGAACTGCAGACTGTACTGAAGTACGGCAAAGTGAGTTAACCAGGCGACTCGAGAAAAGAAAAGCCGATTACGCTTTGCTTGATGTATCTTGAGATTTTCGAAGAGTATTATTCTAGTCATCTTCCACAAAACGTCCTAGGATACGGACATCCTCAGCAACAGAAACGAAAGCCTTGGGGTCAGCCTTTCGCATAGCATATTTGAAATCATTAAATTCTTCTCGGGTGATGATGGTAATCAGTACCGCTTTTTTCTCATGATTGTAGGTGCCTTCGGCATCATTAATTTGGGTCACGCCCCGGTGCAGTCGCTTATGAATTTGCTTGGTTACTCGTTCAGGCTGGCTGGTAATAATCGTGGCCTGCATCTTCTTTTGCTTGGTGAAAATGGCATCTGTCATCCGACTGGAGACAAAGATGGTCACCATGGAATAAAGGGCATACTGCCAGCCGAAGAGGAGACCAGCAAATATCATGATGGTTCCATTGACCATGAGGGAGATACTGCCGACAGCCCGCCCCGTTTTCTTACGGATATAGAGGCTGACAATGTCGGTTCCTCCGCTAGAAATCCGCGACCGCAGTCCATAGCCAATCCCCGTCCCCATGACCAGACCACCAAAGATAGCATTAATCAAGGGATCACTTGTCAAGGTAATCTGGGGCATGATTTGGATAAAGAAGGAACTGATCGTTACCGTGATGAAGGTAAAAATGGTAAAGCGGTGGCCCAAGTTGAACCAGGCTAAAATCATCAGCGGAATATTGATGGTGTAAAAGGTTACCGAAACCGGTATCACAAAGCCGACAAAGCGGTCACTCAGAGCCGATAGGACCTGAGCCAAACCAGTCGCCCCGCTGGAATAGACGTGGCCTGGTTGAAAGAAGAAATTGACCGCAATACTGGATAAAATCCCATAAAAGAGCGAGGCCGAAATTTTCTCGGCATACTTTTCCCGCGAAATACTGCGGACCGCATGTAAGAGACCAACCTTCTTAGCTGCCTTACCGACCGCATACTTGATTTGGCGTTTAGGCTGTGTTTTTTTAGTCATGGTCTTGCACTTGCAGAGCTAGTTCTTCCAATTGTTTTTGGGCAACCAGGCTAGGAGCCTGGGTCATTGGGTCAGAAGCCTTGTTATTCTTAGGGAAGGCAATGACTTCACGAATGTTGTCTTGGCCAGCCAAAATCATAACAAAGCGGTCCAGACCGATAGCCAGTCCACCATGTGGTGGGAAGCCGTAATCCATGGCTTCTAGCAGGAAGCCAAATTGCTCATTGGCAGATTCTTGGCTAAAGCCAAGCGCCTTGAGCATGCGCTCCTGCAGATCCTTGTGATTAATCCGCAAGCTACCGCCACCCAATTCATAGCCGTTGAGGACAATATCGTAGGCAACCGCTCTGACCTTGGACAGGTCGCCTTCCAGTTGGTCGGCTGTTTCTTGAGTTGGCAGGGTGAAGGGGTGGTGGGCTGACATGTAGCGGTCCTCTTCTTCCGACCATTCAAACATTGGCCAGTCAACCACCCAGAGGAAGTTGAATTGGCTTTGGTCAATCAAGTCTAATTCCTTAGCTAGGCGTGTCCGCAGGGCACCCAGGGTGGTGTTAGCGACTTCTAGACTATCGGCCACAAAGAGGACCAAATCATTGTCAACTAACTGTAAACGCTCTGTCAACTTATCAGCAATCGCTGTCAAGAATTTGGCGATAGGTCCTGTCACTTTGCCGTCCATATACTTGACCCAAGCTAGACCTTTGGCCCCATATTGTTTAGCGACATCTGTCAACTTGTCAATGGCTTTACGAGAATACTTATCAGCTGCATCCTTAACCACAATAGCCTTAACGGCTGGAGCTTGGGCAAAGACCTTGAAGTCAATGTCCTTGACAGTATCTGTCAAGTCCTGTAAAAGCATGTCAAAACGGGTATCTGGCTTGTCAGACCCATAATTGTTCATGGCATCATCATAAGCCATTCTTGGGAAAGGTAGGGTTACATCAATCCCCTTAGTTTCCTTCATGACCCGAGCAATTAGACCTTCGGTAATTTCTTGGATTTCTTCCTCATCTAGGAATGAGGTTTCCAAGTCAATTTGGGTAAACTCAGGTTGGCGGTCCCCCCGTAAGTCTTCGTCACGGAAGCATTTGACGATTTGATAGTAACGGTCAAGACCAGCATTCATCAGCAACTGCTTGGTAATTTGTGGACTCTGAGGAAGGGCATAGAAGTGGCCTTGGCTAACCCGACTTGGCACCAAGTAATCCCTGGCCCCTTCTGGTGTTGACTTGGTCAACATGGGTGTTTCCACATCAATGAATTCCAGCTCATCTAGGTAGTTGCGAACGCTGTGGGTTACCTTGGCCCGCAGTTTGAGGTTCTTGAGCATACTTGGACGGCGCAAGTCCAAATAGCGGTAACGCAGACGATTATCATCGGTCATTTCCGCATCATCCTTGATTTCAAAAGGAGTTGTCTTAGAAGTGTTGAGAATGACTAGGTCGCTGACTTGCAGTTCCACAGCTCCTGTTGCCAACTTATCATTGGCTTGCTCGCGGGCTTGAGCGGTGCCTGTCACCTCAATCACGTACTCGGTCCTTAGGCTCTCAGCCTTATCCATGATTTCCTTAGAGACTTGTTCTGGATTGATGACCAGCTGCATAATCCCTTCACGGTCTCTCAGATCAATAAAAACCAAACCGCCTAGGTCACGGCGACGGCCCACCCAACCCTTGAGGGTCAGTTGACTTCCAATATGTTCAGAGCGAACACGTCCGGCATAGATACTACGTTTCATTGTTTCTCCCAAGCCCTGGTCCAACCGGCAGGGCTTATTCCTTTCTCCTTGGGTCTTTTTTACATTCCTACCTATTATAGCAAAAAGCATAGTAAAACCCCACCCATTGGGCGGAGTTTTTCAAGCTAGTTTGCTCAGGCTTCTTTAAGGCGGCTGGAGCTTGGCCTAAGAATTTAGCTAGACTTGTTCCTACTTCTTACCAAAAAGAGCTAGGAGATTGCTGGTGTCGACGAACTCCTCCTGAAATTCGGCGATTTCTTCAAAGCTGTAGTCGGCCTCGTCAGCTAGATGGTTCCAGCTAAAGCCATAGATATCTTGAATGGAGATACCCCATTCATCCGTCTCTTCGTCATACTGCCAACCCAGAAAACGCTCTGTGGGCTTAAAGACCAAGACGACTGTTTGATAATCATGGTCCCACTGTTGGCCCAAAAATTGCTGGCACATAAAATGGTCGCTGGCCTTTTCCCCATTGAACCAGGGAATTTCATGGCGATCCAAATAGGCAATCATCTGCCAGAACTGCTCTTGAAATTGCAAGGGCAAATCCCTCTGGAAAGACAGGCTAAAGGTCTGCTCCTCGTTTAATAACTGTTCAATACTTGTCACTGCTTACTCCTCTAATAGCCTAATTGCTCCAAAATCCCAGCGAAGTCTTGGCTGATAGTATCCAAGCTGGTCTCAAGTTCTTGGCGAGTTTGGTTGTTCTTAACAGTCAGTTGGCCAGACTCCAGCTCACTTTCACCGAGAGTGATGAGTGTTTTGGCCTTGAAGGCGTCAGCCGATTTAAACTGGGCCTTGATTTTGCGCCCCAAGTAATCGCGTTCGGCCTTAAAGCCTTGAGCCCGCAGGGCTTGGACCAATTCCAAGGCCTTAGCGTTAGCAGCTTGGCCAAGAACGGCAATATAGGCATCCAAGCCTTCTTCAACCGGCAGGCTAATCCCTTGCTTGTCCAAAATCAGAAGCAGGCGCTCCAAGCCTAGGCCAAAGCCAAAGCCAGGAGTCTCGGGGCCATCAAAGTAGTCAACCAGACCATCATAACGACCGCCAGCACAGATGGTTAAATCAGAGTCACCAACCTTGGCCATAAATTCAAAAATGGTGTGGTTGTAGTAATCCAGACCACGCACCATATTGGTATCGATGACATAAGGAATGGCCAAGCTTTCCAGCATCTGACGAACCGCCTCAAAATGCGCTTGACTCTCCTCATCCAGATAATCCAAGATAGAAGGTGCATTTTCTACCGCTACTTGGTCTTCCTTTTCCTTGGAATCCAACACCCGCAAGGGATTTTCCTCCAAGCGACGTTGACTGTCCTTGGATAGACTGTCTTTCATCGGGGTCAGGTAGTCAATCAAAGCCTGACGATAAGCCAAACGACTAGAAGTATTGCCCAAACTGTTGAGGTGAAGGGTCACCTCCCTGATACCCAGCTCCTTGAAGAGCTGATAGGCCATGGCGATAGTTTCCACATCGCTAGCAGGATTGCTGGAGCCAAAGCACTCCACCCCGATTTGGTGAAATTCTCGCAGACGACCAGCCTGGGGCCGTTCATAACGGAACATAGAGCCGATATAGTACATCTTGACCGGCTTTTGCACCTCAGGAGCAAAGAGCTTGTTTTCCACAAAGGAGCGGACAACTGGGGCCGTTCCTTCTGGTCGCAGGGTTATGTGGCGGTCGCCCTTATCATGGAAGTCATACATTTCCTTGGTGACGATGTCCGTCGTATCCCCTACCGAGCGACTGATAACCTCATAGTGCTCAAACATGGGTGTGCGGATTTCTCCATAGTTGTATTTTTTAAAGGTTTCACGTGCAACATTTTCCACATACTGCCACTTAGCACTCTCAGCTGGTAGGATATCCTGGGTCCCTTTTGGTTTTTGAAGTTTCATAACATGATACAGAAGAGGCCATAAACTCTCTTAGGAAATGGGCAATCACTAAAAATCAGGATTTTCAAAATGATTTACCTTCTTTCCGAAATTTTAGAACGCGTTCACATCAACTCGTCAGTTGACCTCTTTTCCTTTCTAGACAGATAAAATCTCTTTCATTTTACCATTTTTCAAGCTATTTTTAAAAGCCTAGAGGAAATTTTATGAGAAACCTTGTCAAGTAACTTTACTTTACAAAAAAGATATGCTATTATACTAAAGTTGATGAAAATCAAGACATTATTATTTAAGAATAATTGGAGGAAGTATCATGGCAGTACCTGCACGTCATACGTCAAAATCTAAAAAGAATAAACGTCGTACTCATTACAAATTGACAGCTCCAACTGTTAAATTTGATGAAACAACTGGAGATTACTCACGTTCTCACCGCGTATCCCTCAAGGGTTACTACAAGGGACGTAAAATCGCTAAAGCTAAGGCAGCGGAATAATAGAAGGGAGATACCATGCGCGTAAATATTACACTTGAACACAAAGAATCTGGTGAACGCTTGTACCTTACTTCAAAAAACAAACGTAACACTCCAGACCGTCTTCAATTGAAGAAATATTCACCAAAACTTCGCAAACACGTTGTGTTTACTGAGGTTAAATAGTGGGTCATTACGTTTCAGTAGAAACGAAAAAACCTTGATTTAACGCGATTCTTGAATTTTCAAATTTCATAGTATTGCAATAAAAATCAACCGAATGACTACATTTTTGACTACATTTTTTGTGAAATAAATTAGATGTTCGGATATATAGAAAACGCTCTAGTCATATTGTCTAGAGCGTTTTTGTGTTGTTTTGAAAATTAGATGTTTGTTTTTAGATAACTACACATTTCAGATTTTTTAAAGCAAGATTTAATTGTTGATAAGTAGAAAGGATTATTATGTTTACAAAAAATAAATTTCAATACTGTATTTACGATCATGAGAGACTAGAACTTCATGAGCTACAAAAGGAATATCAAAAGGATAAAGCTGGGACAAAACTTAAGTATGAAAACCAATTATTTTGTCCTGGTTGTTACGATGTGGATTTAGTGATAAACGAGAAAAAAGGAAAAATCTATTTATCGAGCCATCCTAAATCACCTCATGCTAAAGAGTGCGAATATGCTTTGGAATCTGCTTCAAAATCGAAGTTAAAAGAATACGCCCCGTTGTAAAATGAGGTGCAACAAAAAAAGACAAGCTTATCTGATATACTAAAGTTGCGAAACAAAGTATAAGGAAAGAGATAAGCATGTCCACCACAAATTGTACCACAAAACAACCCTATTGCCACCTCTCAGAGGTAGAACGAGGAAAAATTGAGGCCTTCCTATCAGAAGGGGTGAAACCAGCTGAGATCGCTAGACGTTTGGGAAGAAGTCGCTCCACCATTTCACGTGAAATCAAGCGTGGGACGACAAAACAAGTCAAGCAGGTAAATGGTAAAAAGGTCTACTTTGACCACTACTTTGCTGACCTAGCTCAAAGGCGTTACGTTGAAGGGCAACGAGGAATTTACTACCTCAAACTCGAAAAGGTATCTGAGCACTTTCTAAAGGCCTTTGAAGAAGCCATGAAGGCCTCTCCCAGAGTTCATAGTGTAGACAGCTTTGTTTATGCTTATAAGGAGGAACACCCAAGTGAAACCGTTCCAAGTACCAAAACCCTTTACAACTATAGTCATCAAGGCTTGCTAGCTATTAAGGCCATTGATTTACCTAAAGCTGTACGGCTTCGTAAAAAGACTAAGAAGCGCTCTTCAACGCAGAAACACCTTGGTGTCTCCATTGAAGAGAGGCCAGAAACCATCAATGACCGCTCTGTATTTGGACATTGGGAAATTGGCTCCGTGTTAGGGACTCAGAAAGCTGGAGAACCTTCTATCTTGACTTTGGTTGAGCGAAAAACCCGCTACGCTATTACAGCTTACCTGGCTGGTAAGACAGCTGCGACTGTCAATGAGGCTGTTAAAGAGTTGATGGGACTTTACCCTATTAAGTCTATCACGGCTGATAACGGTTCAGAATTTGCCGCCTTGAATGAGCTAGAAGGTGTTCAAATCTATTATGCCCATGCTTACTCCTCATACGAACGTGGGACAAATGAGAACTTCAACGGCTTACTTAGAGAGTTCGTTCCTAAAGGTAAGTCGCTCAAGACTCTCACAGCTGAGGATTTAGCTAAGGCGACCTTAGCTATCAACCAAAGACCAAGAAGACTACTCAACTATCAAACGGCGAAAACCCTGTTTGGGCTAGCCCAAACAGCCTAGCCCCTCTTCAACTTGGTATCAGATAACAACTGTTGCACTTAACTTGACAATTCGGGTTAAAAAAATATTTTGTTATTTTCTAATCATCATATATTGATAGTATTTTTTAGATTTAAAATGTACTAGTTAGGTAAAAAATCTATATAATTACGGACTAGCTTGGTATACAAATCTTTCTTTATTACATCGATAACACTATTTCCCATCTCTAATTCTCCATCATAAATAGCTTTAGAATCTGTATCTAGTGAATTACATAGAGTATTTAGAATTTTCGAGTCTGGATTGTTCTTCTTATAATATATAGCAGCATATGCAAATATATTTTTACCCGTGGTGCTAGTTAAAAAGTTACGAAAAAAGCCCAATTGGACTATACTGTAAGTGCAAAAATCAAAGAAGTCGCTTCAATCGTCGATCCCAAAATCTGATTTGGCTCATTCAGTTGATTCGACAAAGCTTGAACCAACAAATACCAGCGGATACCATTGTTATTATTGATAGCTTTCCCCTGACCCTTTGTCAATCTATTTGCAACCACAGAGTTAAAATCTTTAATAGCTTAGCAGATATTGGCTACAATGCTTCCAAACGGCTGTGGTTTTATGGCTTTAAGGTATATATGTTAGTGAGCTTATCAGGCTATATTTTGAACTACGTTATCACTCCAGCCTTTGTTCATGATAGCAGAGCTGTCGACGACTTACTTGAAGATTGTAGACAACCCTTTATTCTAGGAGACTTAGGTTCCCTTAGTTAGTCCCTCAAAGAGGAATTAATCAAAAAGGGATATCACTTATGGACACCTTGGCGACAAAATATGCAGGGGTCAACCGAGCATAACAATTGGGAGTTACTAGCTAGGCGTAGAACCATTGAAACACGCTTTTTTCTGAACTCTGTCGCTTATTTGAAATGGAATACATATTGGCTAGAGACGTAGCAGGGCTACAACTAATGTTGGAACAGATTATACTGACTTATAATTGAGCTATTTTTATTCTAACTAACACCACGGGTAACTATCATATATATGCAGTAAAATGAACTAACCACGCTTAGAAAAAGTAGCAATAGTTAGCCTTTTTTTACAAATTAGAGGACATTGTATGCTATTCATTAGAAATAACTATGTGTAAACACAGTAAATTTTAGATTATACTTCTTGTTTTTAAGAAGCTTGATACTGTCAATAATTTTGTGTAAACACTCAAGTAGAGTTACGGAGTGTTAATCAAATAAGCTTTCAAGTGTGTCAGAACATTGGCCAAACCCTTTATGGATTCGTTGACTTTGCTTGAAATTATAATCTTCAAACAAAGTAACTAAGTAACGTTCCAGAGCCTCCTTGTTAGGAAAAAGAACCTTCTTTTTCGTTTGACGTTTGATTTCTTTGTTGAGAGACTCAATGAGGTTTGTCGAATAAATGCTGTGCCAAATCTGGTAAGGAAACTGATAAAAAGTTAAAAGATTATCCGCATTCTCCAGACTTTCCATTATTTTCTTATACTTTGGTTTCCATTCAGCGATAAAGTCCTCCAAAGCTTGTACTGCCATTTCTAAATTTTCAGTACGATAAATCGTTTTAAATTGCTCCAGAATAACTGCCCGATCAGATCGCTTCACCTTACTAGCCAAATTTCGACTAATATGAATTAAGCAACGTTGTTGCTTAGCTAATGGGTAAGCCTGACTGATAATATCTGCTCAAGCCCCTTGAAGCCATCGGTCCCTACAAGAGAAACCTGTTGGATTCCTTGATTTTGAAGCTTGTCTAACAGGGTGGACCAAGAAGCATTGTTTTCATTTGGGGCGATTTCATATCCAAGAACAGCCTTCTGTCCTTCTGGTGTAATGCCAAGTGCGACATGAATACATTCTTTACTAACGGTTCCACGTCTTAATGGAAGATAGGTTCCATCAAGAAATAAAACAGAGTAATTGGCTTCTAAGCTTCGCTCATGAAAAGCAGCGACATTCTCCTGAGATGCTTTTGAGATATTAGAAATTGTGGCAGGACTATAGTGATGACCATACATTCGCTCGATAATATCACTAATTTCTCGAGTCGTTACGCCGGTTTGATAGAGTTTGATAACCATCTCTTCTAAGTGGTCATCACAACGCCCATAAGCAGGGATCAAAGCTGGACTAAAGTTTCCATTACGATCTCTAGGAATGCTCAACTGAACAGTCCTATATTTGGTTTCAAATTTCCGTGAATACGTTCCATTACGACTATTCCCAGAATTATAGCCTACTTTATCGTAAGGTTCATACCCTAAAAAGGCTGACAATTCTGCTTGAAGTAGATCATTCATAGCTGTTTCAAGAGAAGAACGAAAAAATTCATCAATATCTTGCTTTTGGGCTAGGAAGTTAAGCAATTCTGTGGTAAACTGTGTCATAGGAATAAATCTCTTTCTAGTAATGTTTCGCAACTCTACTATAACGGATTTATTCCTTTTTGTGTTTACACAACTTATTTTACACTACCAAAAATTGGAGTCTACAATCTATGTTAGTAACGAGTAAGGACACCTAAAAAAGAATAATCAGAATAAGGACGACACGACTCATGACCGAAGAAGGCTGCTTAAGATGTATCATTTTAAGTGAAAAAATGGGTGGTAATAGTTCGGCAATTTACCGAACTATTACCACCCAGAAGACAGTTTAAAGTTTCGTCCAACGATTGTTAATTAATTATGACTTTTCGTCTACATCAAAGAAATTATAAGCCTATAACTTTAATGTTTTTTGATTTTTTCTTTTTCCGAATTATATCCGCGAATAAATTCACTGATTTCAAAAGCTTTGTCATTAAATAATTTGTTTGCGACATCAATTGCTAGCTTTGGATAGATCGCAAATATCCCGCTTTTTTTATAATCGCTTTGGGCTTTTTGGATACCCATTTCAAAATCGGTTAGATTAGATTGCTGGTTATTCTCGGTTTTCCAAGAAGTATAGGCTGCCTTGGCATCATCATAGTTTCCCGCTTCGTAATTCTTTTTTACGTAATCATGGATATCTTTCAGCATACTCATAGTATTTGCCCTACTTTCTGAGTTTCTAACTACACTGACTATTCTATGTTAATTCTTCTCAATTGTCAAGGGCGGTTTAAAATTGTCATATTATGGCGGAATAAAAATGTATGACTTTGGCGATTTATCTTTGCGTAGAAGCTAGTCAATATGATTTCCCTTTAATGACATGGGAATGATAAACCAACCGATCTAAAATTGCTTCTGCTGCTATAGAATTATGTAATATGGTTCCCCAACTTGATAATGGGATATTGGTCGTTATGATCGTGGATTTGCGTTCATAACGACCATTTATTAATTGAAATAATAGGTTGGCGACTTCCGACGCAATAGGTAAGTATCCTAATTCATCGATTATTAGAAGATCATACCTTTCATAACGCCTGATTACTCTCTCCAAGTGGCCTTTCTCTTGAGCCTTAGTTAAACGTAAAATTAGTTCATGGCAATTAATAAATAATGTTCTAATCCCTTGTTCACATGCTGCAATACCCAATCCAATTGCTAAATGGGTCTTGCCAACACCCGGACTACCAAGAAAAATAATGTTTTGTTGATTATTAAGAAATGACATTGTTGAAAATTCTTTAATTTGTTGTGCATTTATAGTTGGTTGAAAGTCAAAATTGAATTCTTCTAATTTTTTTACAATTGGGAAACGAGCACGCTTAATTTTTATTTTAATCTCTTATCTTTTTGTCTATTTAGAAAATATTAGATAATTTTTCCTCCTTACCAGAATATAAAAAAGCAGATTCACTGAACCTGCTTAAACATCTTAACTCAAAAAGAAGACATTAACACCTTCACCAATGACGATGAGGCGGTCACGGTTGCTGTCATCCCATTGACTAGCGGCTTGAGCACCAGCTGGAGTTGCCACGCCCGCTGGGACAACGTAGTAATTCCAACTGTATTGATTGGTGAAACTAGCTGACTGACCGTTTTGTTGGTAGTTACTGAATTGGCATTGGAAGTCGCCATCCGACTTACTGATAGTGCCAGTACCTTCAGCATTGACGGTGAAGTTGATGGCCCCATTTTGACCCGTATAGGTGCCAGCGATACTAGAAAGGTCCCCCTTGGCCACTGCAGCGACATTAACATTAGAATTGGTCTGAGATTGAGGAGGGGTTTGTCCCTGGCTAGATGATGGTGCAGGAGCTTGGGACTAAGAAGACTGAGAACCTGCTTGACCCTGAGTGCTGTTTTGTCCTTGTTTAGTCTGACTGGAGCTAGCGGAATGATCCGTTTTGCTCTTGGAGCTGTTCTTTTGGCAAGCTCCCAAGAGGAGAAGACTGGTTAGAGCTAACATCAGCAGGCTTGAGATTTTCTGTAGTTTTTTCATGGAAGGTGACTCCTTTCTATTTTTTCACCCTTATTATAAGCAAGTTTCGCAACAAATGCAACATTTTTGTAACTTTTTTGTAATATTTTTTTGCCCTCCTTATCCGTTTATTCGAAAAGCATTTTAAAAATTGGGCAAAAAAGAATGCGAGACCAGTAGATCGACAGCCTAAAACCATCGATGGGGATCTCACACCCTTAGAAGTCTTACTTATTAAGCCTTGCTATGAGCTCGCAGGGCCGAAAGGATGGCCACCGTATCAACAACCTCTTGGAGTAGGGCTCCGATAAGGGTGGGAATGGCACCGGTCGCGGCAATCAACATGAGCACCAGACATACAGCTAGCCCAAGCAGGACCGACTGACGGGCAATAGACATAGTGTGTTTAGCGATCTTGATAACTTGGACTACCTTACTAAGGTCGTCCTTAAGAATGACAGCGTCGGCACTTTCACTAGCAGCACTGGAACCACTAGCCCCCATAGCAATCCCTATATCCGCAGTTGTTAGAGCTGGAGCATCATTGACCCCATCGCCAACCATAAGGACGGGATGCTGGTCTGGAGCGACTGCCTTAAGAAAATAAATCTTATCTTGAGGTAGACAGTCCGCATGGAATTCAGTAATCTCGACCTCTTGAGCAATCTTATCCGCAATTACTTTACGGTCACCCGTTAGCATGACCAAGTGGCTGACCCCTAGATTTTTAAGCTCTTCCATCGTCCTCTTAGCTTCCGGCCGGACGCGGTCGCTAAAGGTGATATGACCGATATACTGACCATCCTTAGAGACATAGACACAAGTTTTATCAGTTTTTTGCTCCTCGCTTAGCTCAGGCATCAAAGCCATCTTCCCGACTGAGATGAGGCTATCCTGGCAAATGCCCTGCACCCCTTGGGCTGTGATTTCTTTAATATCACTAACTGGTAATAATTTAATTCCTTGACTTTGAGTATAGGCCACTAGGCTTTGAGCTAGGACATGGGAAGACGATTGCTCAATACTAGCAGCATAGGTCAAGAGTTCTTCCTGGCTGACACCCTCTGGCACAACCTGATCAACTTGGAGATTGCCTTGGGTAATGGTCCCAGTCTTATCAAAGGCTACAGTCTTAAGCTTAGAGAGCTTTTCCAAGACCGTCCCATTTTTGACAATGATACCTTCCTTAGAAGATTGACTCATGCCAGCTACCAGAGCGATTGGAGCCGCCAAAATCAGGGGACAGGGTGAAGCAACAACCAAAACTTGGGCAAAGCGAACAGGATTCTTGGTGACAAACCAGGCCAGACCCCCAATTAGATAAGCAAAGATGGTGAAAGGCACAGCATAGCGATCGGCTAGACGAACAAAGGGAGCTGTGTTGCCTTGTGACTCCTTGACCAATTTGACCAGCTGTTGATATTGACTATCCTTAGCCATGGCAGTAACTCTGAATTGGATGGCATCCGAGCCATTGAGCGAACCCGACATAATCCTGTCACCAGGTCCTTTTTCAACAGCCTTAGACTCTCCTGTCAGGGAGGATTCATTAAAGTCAGACCGTCCATCTAGAATCTCCCCATCAACCTGTACCATTTCTTGAGGTCTTAGCAGAACGATATCACCAATTTGTAGGTCATTGACATCGACGACCTCAACATCGGATCCGACCATGCGGTGGGCCAGTTTAGGCGTATTATCCAGAAGACTGGTCAACTCTCGGCTGGCCCTACGACTAGCATAGTCTTCTAGGCTTTCGCCACCGGTCAGCATGACCAGAATAATCAAGCTAGCCCAATAGTCACCGACAGCTAGAGTGGCAATAATGGCTGTGATAGCTAGAATATCGACCCCGTATCGCCCCTCCCTGAGGGTCTGAATCATCCCCCAAAACATGGAGAGTGACATAATCCCACCTGAAATGGCTACCAGAATATAGGCCAAGTGTCCGAGACCAAAGCCAAAGGTCAGCGTCAGGGCTACTAGCCCGACCAAAGAGACCAGTAAAAGTCTTTTGAAGTTGCTCATGGTAATCTCCACCTCATCTTCATTTTTTCTAGCTTAATTATAATCATTATAAATAATAATAGCAAGCCGATACTCAATGAAAATCGAAATTAGCCGAGGCAACGAACCGAAGACAGCTCAAAAGGTCTGGGAGACCTTTTGAGGCTGGAGATGCAGAAAGCCTCGCTTTCCTCAGTAAGTACGGCAAGGTGAGTTAACGACGGAAAATTTTGATTTTCGAAGAGTATAAAAAATAAAAAGCCTAGACAAAAGGGAAACTTCTGTCAGGCCAAGAAGATAATAGAGATAAAAGGCAGGTCGTTAAAGGGGCAAAGTCGGTTGACAATCCTGTAAAGGTAAAACTTGAAATAGTGCTCAAAGGCTGTATCAACGGGATTTTGGCTTAGAAAAGATGTAAAGCATATTTACAGATAAAGAGTAGGGGAATGATAACACTCCAAAAAATCAGCCCAACCGTACGAGCAACTGGATTCTTCCACCAGAGAAAGTCATCCTTGGAGCTAGAAGTTCCGTCTCTACGAGATAGAGGGATATTCCTAGTCAAGGGATACTTCTTATCAAGACGGTCCTTCCAAATGGTCTTGCGGATATACTTGGAAACCGTCAACCCAGCTAGAAAGAGAAAGACCCAAAGCAAGCTAATGACAACTTGTAGGACTTCACCCCTAATCAGATTGATAAGACTTGCTAGGCCAACCATCAGGAAAATGTAGGCCAGGCGAAAGATGGAAAATAGCTTATTCTCAGCATGGCGTTTTTCTAGCTGACTGGCCTGCTCATCAGCGTAGGTCGAAATTTCTGCCATCTTTTGGCTATCGTCACTTGATTTAAAGAGCTCCTTAATAGAAAGCTCTAAGGCATTGGCAACTAGGCCAAGAGTTTCTAGGCTGGAATCATCGCCCCTTTCAATTCGTTGAATCGTTCTGACGCTGAGACCCGTTTCTTCTGCCAAGCGTTCTTGGGTCCAACCTCTTTGTTTGCGAAGAGTCGCGACAAGTGTTTTGTTTTCCATACTATAAAAGTCCTTTCAATTTACAAAGAGCTCTAAATTTAACCAGGTTAAAAAGCTTTATCTAAGTTTTCAATGAAATCTTTGCTCTGTTAACTGAAGCTCTTTTGCTTTTTGTTTACGGTCCTAGTATAGCTATTCAGCAAATATTTGAGAACGACAGAAAGGCGACAATAACCCGACAAAAGCCCGACAGGTCGCTGTCACGAGGAAGAGAAGACTGACCCAACCCTATTCGACTTTACAAATCCTGTCAAGTTAGATAGGAAGGGCAGGGCGGTAGAAAGTCATTACTATAGGGTTTTCATCCATCAATAATAGCTTTACAGCCCTGTCAATCCTTGTCAGCCTTCAAAATCTCAATAAAACGGGCCGTAAACTGAGCCGTCATGCCCCAAAGATTTTCTCCGCCTAAATCGTAGAAGAGAACCTGACGTTTATCCTTGCCAAAATTATAGTTAGAGCCATTGGGAATGCGCCCAAAAGGAAAATTAGCAGCAGGTTTAGGGGTGGCCGTTAGATTATAAGTCTTGGGCTTGGTCATCAGCAAGGCATCCAGAGGTAGGGTAAAAAGCCTTTCAACCTCGCTAGGGCTTGGCTGGATGGACTGCCAATCTCCCAAAATTTTCCCAACAAAACAGCGGATAGTCCGTCCGTGGTGCACAAAATAATCAATCTCCCCCATAAGCTCAATTTGCGAGCTGGGAATATTTAATTCCTCACTGGTTTCTCGAATGGCGGCTTCTTGGAAACTTTCGCCAGGCTCTAGCCGTCCCCCTGGAAAGGAAACTTCCCCCGGTTGGGAAATATGTCTACTGCGAATTTGATAGAGAATCTGCCAGCCCTGGCTCTTTTCACCCCAAACTAGGGGGAGTAAGACAGCAAAGCTCTGCTTTTGACCCAGAGGTTTGGGCTGATAATTTTTTATCCGCTCTAAAATATTCTTCATATAATATCCCTTTTTTCTCTTTGCTGCTACCATCATATCATGTTTTCGCTTTCTTTTATAGAGAATTAGGCATTTTCAAAATATATATAAAAATTATATATTTTTTATTGACATATCTTGCTGATTCTTTTATACTTAATGTGTAAAATAAATATATATCAACAAGGAGGTGCCTATGTATTTTCCGGTATCATCCATTCTCATCGAATTTCTGATTTTAGCCATTATAGAAAAAGGAGATTCCTATGGTTATGAGATTAGTCAAACCATTAAACTCATTGCTAATATTAAGGAATCAACGCTCTACCCCATTCTTAAACGGCTGGAGAAGGCTGGCTATGTCACAATCTATAGTCGGGAATTCCAAGGACGACGACGTAAATATTATTCCATCACGCCCCAAGGGCTGAACCAGTTAGAGCAAAGAAAGGCGGATTGGCGGAATCATATTTCAACCATCGACGGCATTATCGAAGGGAGTATCAGACATGACAAGAAATGACTACTTAAAGCAGCTGGATAAACACCTGAAAAAGTTACCCCAGCAGGATTACCAAGAAGCCATGGATTACTTCACGGAATACTTTGATGAAGCTGGGCCTGAAAATGAGGCCCAAGTCATCCAAGAGCTGGGCAGTCCCAAGGAGGCTGCTAAGGAAATTATCAATAATATCCTAGATGAAAAATCTGAGCGTGATTTCGGTAATTCTAAATCGCGCCTGGCCTTGATTTGGATAGCCATCCTAGCCTGCCTCTTCAACCCCTTTGGCTGGGCCCTCATTGCCATCATCTTTTCTCTCTTGCTAGTTGGTTTTGCCGTGATTTTTACCTTTTTCATCCTAGGCATCGCTGGTGCAATCTCTGGGGTTGCCATCTTTATTGACGGTTTAACTTACTTGGGCTCAACCTGGTCTGGTGGACTGCTCGGCATCGGCATGGGAATGGTCTTCGCAGGCCTTGCTTGTCTGCTTGTTTTGGCAACGACTGAAGCTTCCCGTTGGATTGGGCGAGGAAGCGTTGGCATCGCTCGCTGGGCGATTAGGAAGGGAAAACGATCATGAAAAAATGGAAAAAAGTGACATTAATTTCTGGGATTGCTTTAATCCTTTCTGGAGCTGTCATTGGCTACATCGGACAGGTCAGTGGTGGCCTGGACGGCATTCTCCAGGAAAACCGCGGTCAGGTTAGCCATGTGGAAAAGAAGTTAGACCAGTTTGATAAAATTGATTTAGAGGGAAATTACTATGATATCCAGGTCAAAACAACGACCGATAAGGAGGCTAGCATCTCCTACTATACCAGCAAAAAAGCCACGGTTGACTTCAAGGTCACAGACAAAACCTTAAATCTCAAGCAGTCAACTAAGGGAGGGGTTCATTTCTTCAATCTATCACTCCTAGCTGATCTTGCTAATCATAAAGCCGAAAACTTGAATACCATTGTGATTTCCCTACCAAAGGGACAAAGCCTCACTAGTATCAAGAGTAAACTCTGGACTCATGGCTTAAAACTAGATAATCTTACGGTCAAGCGACTTGATGCTGATGTTGATACTGGCAGTTTATCCATTAACAGTTCTACTATCGGAGCTGGACAAGCCCAACTTGATACAGGAGCTATCGATATTGAAAATTCACAAGTATCCAACTTCTCTATGACCAACGGCACTGGTAGCATTGACATCAGTGATGTCACCCTAACTTCGAGCAAGATTTCGGTTGACACCGGTAGCCTAAATGGAGAAAACTTAACCTTTAAAAAGGATAATCAGATTTCCGCTGATACAGGCAGCATTGACCTTAGTCTCAAAGATTACCATCTCACCGTATCCAGTCATGCCGATACAGGTAGTTCCAACATCAGTGATAAACTCATTCCTTCAAAAGAGAATTTCTTAGATCTCAAGGCCGATACTGGCAGTATCAATCTTGAGTAAGTAGTAAAAGAGCTTGACGAAGTTGTCAAGCTCTTTTTATATTCTCTCAATACTGTGTCAACTAGCGGTCATCCTGTTGACGGTAAATAAGCAAGCCCAAAATCATGGCGCCCACCATAAAGGCTAGTAAGGTCGTAAGTTCTCGTCCCACATCACCTGTTAGGGATATGGTCTTACGTAAGCCTAAAACCGAATAGGACATAGGCAGGTAGGGCTGAACGATTTTAAAGAATTTTGGACTAAGCTCGATTGGATAGGTTCCTGCGCTGGATCCTAGTTGTAAGAGCAGGATAATGAGGCTGGCAAAGGAACCATACCTTTGATCCCAACCGACCAAGGCAGTTACAAGGGCCATCAAAGCCCAGGCCGCAAAAAGGGTGACCAGATAGGTCTTGCCGGTGTAGTTAGGGTGAACACCAATGGCTTGAACCGCAAAGAAAAGAATCGTAGCCGAAGCCGTCGCAATTAAACCATTAATCAAGAGTTTGTTTTTGGCCCAGGCAAAGCGATTTCGAGGCTCATTACCAGAGAGAGCCTTGGCAAAGATTACATTGGCTGAAAGGGCAACAACCATCAGGGCAACTGACATCATGTAGGGAGCCATACCAACCCCATTGGTTTCCACGTTATCCTTATCCGTATGTTTTACGTTTAGGGGTTGGGCCACTGCCTTAGCATTAGTTGGTTTTACGGAAACCACATCTAATTGACCCTTAGCCTTTGCCAAGGACTTAGACAAGGTATCCGCACCAGTTGACAGGGTTGACAAGCCACTTGTCAAACTGGCACTTCCCTGAGCTAACTGGCTAGCGCCTGAAGACAGCTGATTGGCACCAGAAGCTAATTGGTCGGCACCACTGGTTAATTGGCCAGAATTGCTGGACAATTGATTGGCCCCATTAGCTAGGGTTGAGGTGGCATTGCTCAAGGTTGACACCCCTGTCGCAAGCTGAGAAGAACCACTTGCCAACTGACTCTGCATGGTCCCAATTCCACCAGCCACCTCTTGACTACCAGGGAGAACCTGTTGAGAGAGGGTCGTGTTAAGGGTGGACATGCCAGACTCTAAGCTGGACAGGCTGGTAGCAGCCCCTGGCAGAAGAACATTAGCTTGAGCCGCTAGAGTGCTAAGATTAGTTTGCAGACCTGACAAATCTGGAGTGGTTGCTGCTGGTGTCATCGCATTGCTTGTCGTTGTCGTGCTATTTGTCGTTCCGATATTAGCAAGGCTGGTTTCCAAGCCTTGGACAGTAGCAATCAGACCACTGACATCGACCGAACTAGTACTAGACTGAGGAGCATTGTTAGTGATGGCCCCAGAAATTTCTGCCTGTTGCTCAGGAGTCAAGGACTGATAGGCCGAGGTCGATTGGACTGCTGCCAACTGACCAGAAGTATCAGCCGTGGTAGTGCTGGTCCCTGTACCAGATAAGGATTGCAATTGCGTCTCCAAACTAGCCAGACTGGTTTGCAGGCTAGAAAGGTCTGGTGCTGTTGAGGTTTGGCTTGTTGTCGGTGTGCTAGTTTGAGAAGTTGTTGTCCCTCCCATCTGACTGACACTTTGATTAAGCGTTTGGATGGCTGAATTGAGGGCTGGCAGGGCCGCAATAATCTGGTCAATTTGAGTTTTTTGCTCTGGAGATAAACCAGTATTAGTGGCTAACTGATTGATGCCTGTTGCTAGCTGATTGGCCCCTGTGACTAAAGGTTGAGCAGAATCTGCTCCAGAAGAAAGGGCAGAAACGCCATTAGACAAACTTCCCATATTGGCATTCATAAGGTTGAGGCCAGCAGATAGCTGCTCAACACCACCAGCATAGGTCTGTAAACCTGAATTTAGGCTACCGGCTCCAGATGCCAGGGTTTGGGTTGACGTTGACAGGAGGTCAAGATTGTCTCCCAAGGTCTGACTGCCTGATTTAGCCGAGTCCGCACCCGTCGCTAAGGTGCTACTGCCATCAGCTGCCTGACTCATTCCTCCTTGCAACTTAGTCATACTTTGAAAAACAGCTTGCGTATAGGTTTGAGTCAGAGAGTTTGAAACACTAGACTCCAACTTAGACATGGCCGAATCACTCATCTTGGAGGCAACGAAACTTCTACCCTTGGTGGTTTGATAGTTAATTTGCATTTTCTTTGGATGGGCAGTCATCAAGGTGGTAGCATTTTGGGAGAGCTCCTCTGGTAGGGTCACAACCATATAATAATCACCGTGATTTAATCCTTTTTCAGCCTCTGATTGTGAGACAAAATGATAATCCAAGCTATCATTTTCAGCCATATTCCGAACCATATTCTTACCGATGGTCAGATCTTTACCGTTGAATTTAGCGGCCTTATCCTGATTGACAACCGCGACCGGCAGGTGGCTGACATTCCCATAAGGGTCCCACATGGAACTTAAGAAGATAACATTATAGAGCATGGGCACCAGGGAAACCCCAAAAATAGTTACCCAGACTACTGGTCTTTTTAGAATAGCTTTGATTTCTTCTCGCATTTTCTTCCTCTTTTTTAGACACTTTGTCCATAATTTTACTATAATATATTATACAAATACATGATATTTTTTCAAGTTTACTATCTTATATTTTAGACACCTTGTATACTATTGTTTAAAAGGAGTTAGCATGCCAAAAGACAATCGAAAAGTTCGCACCCGTCAAGCTTTACAGAAGGCTATGGTTGAATTACTGGCCGAAAAAGATTTTGATGCCATTACGACCAGTCAGCTAGCCAAAACAGCCGGTATCAGCCGTTCAAGCTTTTATACCCATTATAAAGATAAATACGATATGATTGACCAGTACCAGCAGGCAATTTTCAATAAGCTGGAGTATGTCTTTGATAAAAACCATATGGATATAGAAGCTACTCTACTAGAAATTTTTGAGTTTTTGGATAGGGAATCCCTCTTTGCTACCCTGATTACCCAAAATGGCACAAAGGAAATTCAAAACTTTATCCGCAACCACTTGCAAAGGTTGATTTCCTCAGATTTCTACGACAGTGGCCTGACTCCCCAAAGAACCTCGCTGGAGCGACTCTATAATAGTGTCTATATCAGCCATGCCATGTTTGGTATCTATCAAATGTGGATTACCCGCGGCAAGAAGGAGAGTCCCAAGCAGATTACTAAGCTCCTCGTGAACCTACTCCCTCCTCTGGATTGATATGGAAACCCAACTGGCAGTCATTAAAATCAGAAAGCTCGAAAGAACAAAAACCAGCTAGTTCAGAAAGCTGCAAACTTTTATGGAAGAAAGTAGTGCGAGTTAAATAGCTGGAGCTTTGCCCCAACCCACAAAACCGGACTAGTTCACCCATTGTCCATACTAGCAATTGTAAACCTCAAAAACCCTTGCCCGTTTGGACAAGGGTTAATTGATTTGTGGAACACAGTTTTCGCTTTTGTTTAAACGGCATCAATAGCTCTAAATTCGGCTTTGCCATTCTGGCTCACTTCACTAAGAACTATAAAAGAGAGCGGGACCAAAATCGCGATTTCCCAGAAATCGATTTACCTCACTCTTTAATTTCAAGGTTTAAGAGAGTCCCTACAGTAGTCGCCATTTTGCGAACTACTGGGCTCTCTTACTTAGTTTCCCTTTCAAACTATCATCGAGTTTGAAACGGATCTGTCGCGGGAAGTCTAGTCTATCCCCAGACTATCCTCGCTTTCCCGTTTCAAGGCTCGGGATAAAAAGGTACACTGAACCTTTTTATTTCCCACCTCCGCACAGTTGATATTGGTTTTCTCCAAGGGTTTCCCAGACCCTTGGACCTATCCCTTCCTAGCAAGGGATAAGGACTTCCAATCAACCGCTGCGTTAGTGTGTCTAATGCTGAAAAAGAAAAAAAGTTAAGGACTTTTGTCCCTAACTCCTTCTTGATTTGTAAAATTAAAGCATCTTGTTGTAGAATTCAACAATCAGCGCTTCGTTGATTTCTGGGTTAATTTCATCACGTTCTGGCAAACGAGTCAAAGAACCTTCAAGTTTTTCTTCATCAAAAGATACAAAGGCTGAACGACCAACGGTTGCTTCAACAGCTTCTAAGATTGCTGGAACCTTAGCTGATTTTTCACGAACAGAAATCACTTGACCTGGAGTAACACGGTAAGATGGGATATCAACGCGCTTTCCGTCAACAAGGATGTGACCGTGGTTAACGAATTGACGTGCTTGACGACGAGTTGTTGCCAAACCGAGGCGGTAAACAACGTTGTCCAAACGACGTTCCAAAAGAAGCATAAAGTTGTAACCAAGAGTTCCTTCTTTAATCTTAGTAGCTTGAACGAAAAGGTTACGGAATTGTTTTTCACCTAGACCATAAGTGAAACGCAATTTTTGCTTTTCAGCCAACTGCATACCATATTCAGAAAGTTTACCACGATGGTTAGGACCGTGTTGACCTGGTACGTAGTTACGACGTGCCAACTCTTTACCTGTACCTGTAAGAGACAAGCCAAGGCGACGGGATTGTTTCCATGATGGACCTGTATAACGAGACATAAAAATGTCCTCCTCTAAAAATAAAATTTTTGAGGAAATAACGTTTTGAGCAAACCTAATTCGTGCAGATGCCCTTCGCCTAAACAGCCAAGGTTACTGGTATTTCAGGAAATCTGTTGACGAGCTTTATTTTGCTCTGCTATTATTTCACACGAAGATTAGTATAGCATAGAAACAAAAACCTGTAAAGCTCTAAATTCCATAAGGGGCGGAAAGTTCCTTCCTATCAAACCTTCTTAACTTAATAATCCTTCCAATATTAGGAAGAAAAAGTGGCCTGATTGAGTATCAGGCGAGAGAGTAGACAGTAGATTTACAGTTCTGTCAAGTCTGTAAAGTAAGGGTTACAACTTTGACAAAAGAAAAAAGCCCTGGGTTGGCTCTTTAATCTTCGTCAAAATAGCGAATGAGACTCTTTTGGGTCAAAATATCTGAGTAAGTGTAGGATTCTACGTAGGTGTTGCTGATTTCACCAGGTTGACTGGCCTGGTCACTATACTCAACGATAAAAAGGGAAGGATAAACCTCAATCAGACGACCAACCTTCGTTTTTTCCCGTTTGCGTCCATGATCCAGAGTCATTTCAACCTCTTGGCCTTCATGGTTTTTAACATCTTCTTTAATTTTTTTCATTTTAGCAACATCTGCAAATGCATCACTCATGTTTTTTACCTTTCTTCTAATTGCGAAATTGATGAGAATTTATTGTATTCTTTTTGGAAAATCAGTTTAACGGTTCCACGAGCTCCAGCCCGGTTCTTTTCAAGAATAACTTCGATTGTGTTATCTTCAAATTGGTCACCATCTTCCTTGTCTCCGCGTTCATAGTAGTCATCGCGGTAGAGGAAGGCAACAATATCAGCGTCTTGCTCAATCGAACCTGATTCACGGATATCTGAGAGGACAGGCCGTTTATCCTGCCTTTGCTCTACGCCCCGAGAGAGCTGACTAAGGGCGATAACAGGGACTTTGAGTTCCTTGGCTAGAATCTTAAGCTGACGAGAAATATCTGAGACTTCTTGTTGGCGATTTTCAGTTCTGGTTCCAGTGATGAGCTGGAGATAGTCAATAACAATCAAGCCTAGACCACCTAGCTCTTGAGCTAGTTTCCTAGAACGTGCCCGAATTTCCGTCACCTTGATACCAGGGGTGTCATCAATGTAAATAGGGGCATCAGCCAGAGTACCTTGGGCCAGGGTCAGATTTTGCCAATCTTGGTCAGTCAGCTGACCAGTTCTTAGGTTATGAGAATCAACTAAACCTTCGGCTGCTAGCATCCGATTAACTAGGCTATCAGCCCCCATTTCTAGGGAGAAGATGGCCACAGGAGCATTCTGCTTGGTCCCGACATTCTGAGCAATATTGAGGACGAAGGCCGTCTTACCAACCGCAGGACGGGCGGCCAGAATGAACAGCTGGTCTGGATGGAGGCCTGTTGTAATCTTGTCCAAATCACGAAACCCCGTAGGAAGACCCGTAACCTCAGAAGTCTGTTGCGAGCGTTCTTCCAGAGCCTCGTAATTTTCCTTGAGGATATCAGAAATCTTACGAAAGCCGCTGTTACTGGAGCGCTCATTGATGTCC
Organism: Streptococcus downei MFe28; assembly: GCF_900459175.1. Taxonomy (NCBI): domain Bacteria; kingdom Bacillati; phylum Bacillota; class Bacilli; order Lactobacillales; family Streptococcaceae; genus Streptococcus; species Streptococcus downei. The sequence goes on from NZ_UHFA01000002.1 coordinate 365,953, forward strand.
ACCAAGGCTTTTTCCGCATGAGCAATAATATCGTCCGACTCAATGGCCCCATCATAGGCTTCATTGACCGTTTCAGTTAGGCGGGAGATAATATTGCGGAGCATGGACTTTTCAGCCACGATTTTGGCGTAATACTCAGCATTGGCACTAGTTGGTACGCTATTAACCAGTTCGACCAGATAGGCTAGACCACCAATATTTTGCAGGTCGTCCTGACTATCCAAGACAGCCCGAACAGTCGTAGCATCAATGGCATCATTGCGGTCGTTCAACGTTATCATAGCCTTGAAGATAACCTTGTGCGAATATTTATAAAAATCTTCGGGCTCAATGTACTCCCGAACAGAAATGAGCTTGTCTGGGCTGATAAATACAGACCCCAGAACAGCTTGCTCAGCTAGTAAATCTTGCGGTTGAAGTCGCAACTCCTGAGCCTCTGGCATAAGCCTTACCTCCTTACTAAGATTGATACGAATGGGGCAGACCCAATTCTAATCGCTAAACGATGACTGCCTCTATCCTAATAAACTTCCTTGGAAAATAGGCAATAGTAGACTCACCAACTAGTTGACAGGACTGTCAACTAGGCTTGGTCGATTTTCAACTTAATTTGTCCTTCAACTTCCTTGTGAAGTTTGACTGGAACTTCAATTAAACCGATAGCGCGGATAGGGTGGTCCAATTCAATGGACCGTTTATCAACCTTGATAGCAAATTGTTTTTGGAGCTCTTCGGCAATTTTCTTGGCAGTAATGGAACCAAAAGTTCGACCATCTGGACCAACCTTTTCGCTGAATTGAACACGGGTTTCTTCCTTATCCAACTGAGCCTTGAGGGTCTTGGCTTCTGCTAGAAGTTCAGCTGCTGCCTTAGCTTCTGATTTTTGTTTGCCCTTAAGCTCGTTGATGGCCTGGCTAGTAGCTTCCTTGGCTAGCTTCTTTTTAAGCAGGAAATTTTGGGCATAACCTGTTGGTACTTCCTTAACTTCGCCCTTTTTCCCCTTACCTTTGACATCTGCTAGAAAAATAACTTTCATCTTAGTTTTCCTCCTCAAGAATGCGGTCTATAATCGTTGTTAATTCGGTGTAAGCCTGCTTGACAGTCTTGTCATCTAATTGACAGGCTGCTAAATTGAAGTGACCTCCGCCACCCATTTCTTCCATAATGCGTTGAACGTTGATTTTATCACGACTACGGGCTGAAATTGCTGTCTGACCAACATGGTTTTTGCTAATCACAAAGCTGGCTTCGACATGGGCCATTGACAGGAGAGTGTCAGCAGCTTTACTAGCGATGATATTGCTGTAAGCCAGGTCCTCAGATCCACAGGCAATTATCATATCGCCACCATAGGACTGACCGGTCAAAATCAGCTCATTGACTTGACGATAATCCTCAAAGTCCGTTGCTGAAATTTCTTGAATTTCTGTACTATCGCTACCCATGGTTCGCAGATAGCTGGCCACATCAAAGGTCCGATTAGTGACCCTAGCCGAGAAGTTCTTGGTGTCCAGCATAATACCAGCCATAAGCAGGCTAGCCTGGATCTTGGACAGGGGCTCATGACCGTTTTGGAATTGGAGCAACTCAGTGACTAATTCACTAGCCGAGCTGGCTCCACTTTCAATGAAGGTCAAAATAGCCTTGTCTGGGAAATCTTCATCACGGCGGTGGTGGTCAACGACAATAACCTCTGTAAACCTATCGTAAAGCTCTCTTGACAAGGTGAGAGACAACTTGGAGTGATCGACCATAATCAAAAGGTCGTTGTCGCTGGCTTGAGCCAGAGCTTGCTCAACCGTCACCAGTCTCGTCTTGTCCTCGTCTTGTAAACGTTTAACAGCCCGAGCAATATCGGTATTCATCTCCTGGTCATCATAAACAGCATAACTGCTTTCCAGAATATTTGCCGCAAAATGCTGCATACCGACCGCTGCTCCCAGAGCATCCATATCTAGGCGAGAGTGGCCGACAACAAAGACCTGCTCCGCACTTTTAATGCGGTCAGAGATAGCCGTCATCATGGCTCTAGTTCTAGTTCTAGAACGTTTGACGGTCGAAGCCGTTCCACCGCCAAAATAGAGGGCTTTCTTATGCTCATCTGTTTCCTTAATAACCGCCTGGTCACCACCCCGCATAAGGGCGATATTGAGATTCTGCAAGGCAGCCTGACCAATCTGCTGATGGTTATCTTCCCCAAAGGAAATTCCCATACTGAGGGTCAGAGGCAAGTCTAAATCCTTGGCTTCATTGCGGAAGTTTTCCAGAACTGTAAACTTATCGTCAATCAGACTGGCCAAAACCTTGTAGTCACTAAAGAAATAGAAGCGATCCATGCTGACCCGACGATAGTATATCTGATGCTGACCCGCAAACTCAGAAATAAAGTTGGCAATAAAACCATTAATTTGAGCCACATCAGTATCTGCCAGGTCTGTTGTAATATCATCATAGTTGTCAACAGAGATGACCCCGATGACTGGTCGCTTAAGTGAGCTATCGAAACTAGAATCTGTTCCTAGAGAATCAAAAAAGTAGAAAAGACCAGCGGCTAGGTCAATATTGACCACATAGGTGTGGTCATTGACCTGAATACGGTGGTTGGCTGAACCTGCCTTTTGCTCTTGGATGGTGGTCCGTAGGAGGTCAACATTAAACTCCCCTTGGTCATTGGTAAAAATAAGCTCAGCATAGGGGTTGAACCAACCAATATCATCGGTCTCTGGGTCAAATTGGACGACTCCAACTGGCATCTTATCAAGGAGAGACTTGAGACTAAGCTCGGTTTGGTCGTTGAGCCGCTCAATCTGCTCCAATTCTGATAATTCATAGGCCTGCTTTTGGTAGTAAAGCAGACCGACCATAGCCACCAGGACGATAAAAATAGCCAGAAGAAGAGCAGTTTGGGAGCTCATAGTCCTGACACAGATGGCTAGAATTCCAAAGAAAATCAAGCCAATCATGACCAGATGGATGGTCTCTAAACGAATTTTTCTCATTATTAAACCTCTTAATCTCCTTATTATACCACAAGAACCCCTAAAATCCTAGGTGCCTTTTGGGCTTGCAAAAGAGGTCAAATCAAGATTTTCGACTAGCCTTCTGGTTGCCCTCCAGATAGACCATGAGAATGGAAATATCAGCTGGGTTTACCCCAGAAATCCGACTGGCTTGGCCAATGGTTTCTGGATTAATCTTTTTAAATTTCTGGCGGGCTTCGGTAGCAATCGAGTCAATGTCGTCCCAGTCAATATTAGCAGGGATGCGTTTTTCCTCCATCCGTTTCATCTTGGCTACCTGGTCTAGGGCCTTGTTGATATAGCCCTCGTACTTGATTTCAGTCTCAAGCAATTCAATCAACTTTGGACTGAGATTTTCAGCAGCAGGACCGATAAACCTGATAATATCAGCATAGCTGACTTCGGGTCGCCGCATAAATTCTTTAGCCGTCACGGCATCCGTCAGAGGCTTGAAGCCCATAGCTTGAACTTCTCGATTGGTATCCTTGGTTGGCTTAAGTTTATGGGTTGAGAGACGCTTCATTTCATTATCAAACTGAGCCTTCTTGATTTCGTAATTAAGCCAGCGTTCTTCATCCACCAGACCAACTTGGCGACCGATTGGGGTCAAGCGTATATCGGCATTATCGTGGCGCAAAATCAGGCGGTATTCAGCCCGAGAGGTCAAGAGACGGTAGGGTTCCAAGGTTCCCTTGGTCACCAAATCATCAATCATAACACCGATATAGGCATCGCTACGCTTCAAAATCAGCTCAGGCTTGCCCTGAACCTTGAGTGCAGCATTGATTCCAGCGACAATTCCTTGGCCAGCAGCCTCTTCATAACCTGAGGTTCCGTTAGTTTGGCCGGCCGTAAAGAGCCCGGAGATGACCTTGGTTTCCAGAGTAGCTCGCAGTTGATGGGGCAGGACAATGTCATACTCAATAGCGTAGCCAGTTCGCATCATTTCAGCCTGTTCCAGCCCCTTGATGGAGTGAACCAAGTCCCTTTGGACATCCTCAGGCAGGCTGGTTGAGAGCCCTTGAATATAGACTTCCTCGGTATCACGCCCTTCCGGTTCTAGGAAAAGTTGGTGGCGATCCTTATCGGCAAAACGGACAATCTTGTCCTCAATGGATGGGCAGTAACGGGGACCAACCCCCTTGACCACACCAGAAAACATGGGCGCCCGATAGAGATTTTTATTGATGATGTCGTGGCTGGACTGGTTGGTATAGGTCAGCCAGCAAGGAATCTGGTCCTTAAGATAATCCTCATCCCTAGACAGGAAGGAGAAGTGATTGGGCTTGCCATCTCCTGGTTGAATCTCGGTTTCCTCATAATTGATAGAAGAAGCCTTAACCCGAGGGGGTGTTCCAGTCTTAAAGCGACCGATTTCTAGGCCTAGTTTTTTCAAATTATCAGCTAGGGTGATGGAGGCTAGGCTATTATTGGGACCCGAGGAATACTTGAGTTCCCCCAGAATAATCTCCCCTCGCAGGGCGGTCCCAGTGGTAACGACGACCGCCTTGGCCCCATACTTGATGCCTGTTGCCGTCTCTACGCCAACCACATGGCCATCCTCAACCAAGATATCATCAATCAAACTTTGTCGCAGGGTCAGATTTTCCTGCTTTTCAACCGTATGCTTCATCTCCCGAGCATAGAGAGCCTTATCTGCCTGTGCCCGCAAAGCACGCACAGCAGGGCCTTTGCCGGTATTGAGCATCTTCATCTGGATGTAGGTCTTGTCAATGTTCTTGCCCATTTCACCGCCCAGAGCATCAATCTCACGGACGACAATTCCCTTGGCCGATCCTCCAATAGAGGGATTACAGGGCATAAAGGCCAGCATTTCCAGATTGATGGTGGCCATCAGGGTCTTACAGCCCATGCGACTAGCCGCCAGAGCCGCTTCTACCCCAGCATGACCAGCCCCAACCACAATCACATCAAAGTTTTCCGTAAATTCGTGTGTCATTATCATTACCAAGCCGGCTTCGTTAAAGGTCGGCTTTTAGTTCCTTTCTCTTAGTTTTTCTTTAATCTTTTTAGGATAATTCAAATCAGCAATTTCTTTTTGGATAGCATTGAGAGCCTCAAGGATTTTTTGGTTTGTGGCCAACGATGCTTGTGCTTGAACAGCTTTTGCCGAATCTTGGTCTTTGGAATTACTTGATTCAGCTAGATGGTAAAACAAAATTAATTCAATTTTTTACACCTTAGTAGATTGAATTTCTCAGTCTTCCAAAATATTGGTGTGTTGGATAATTGTAGAGTCCAAAAATGCAAGAATACTAATATCAAAACTCCTCCCCAGAAATTTCCTCCGATTGTATTGTAGTATTCATTTACAGTAATCGTATTTTTTAACATATGGGCACCTCTAAAAACCCCAAACTTTTAAATTAAAGTGTTGATTTAGCAACAATTGTAACGACAAAATCGCAATTTTATTGAGTATTTAGAGGTGCCCATTATTGCAAACGAGGTCAAAAGCATTAACAAAATCACCAATTTTAGATTTGTCGAAAACAACATCGTTAGCAAAAAAGGGAAAATTAAAAAAGGTCGCTAATATTTAAAAATAGATTATGCTTCCTATAATTTTCCCCATAGAACATGTTATGAGCATTCTTCTCCACTTTTTCTACAAGATCATTAAATTGATTGAAAACAAAACTCATGTTTTCATATTCTTTTATCTTTCTCTTCCTCACCATCTTCTTCCTCCACGCAAAAATGGCCAAAACTCTCGAAAACTGTACGCAAAAGACGCACAATCCTCATGAGCTTTGACCATCATGATATTTGTGTTATTAGTTTATCAAATCTTGCATAAAGATTCAATTTGAAATTGCTTTTAATTTTTGTAAAAGAGGCTGATTGGTCGCGTTTTCAAGTAAATACTGCCAAAAAATATTTCGTTGCAAAACTTTCTTAAGCAAATCTTGATCCGACTCCTCAACAATTTCCAAAAAAGGACGTTTAGTCAAATGAGCCAGTTGTTGTAAAGACTGAGTTTCTGCTCGTTTACGTTCTGCATCTTTAGGGGATAACCAATACCAAATTCATCTGTAAAGAGCTTTTGCAGCCTTTTTAGTGGTTTCATAGAGCAAATCATTCAATTTTGCTCTTGTGGATGCTTGAATTACTCCAATTTTCATTTTACAATTCCTTTACATACGTGTAAATTTATTGTCAACTTAGATATACTGACAAACCACTTCGTTCTTATAGGCATTGTCAATAATACCACCGCCCAGGCATTCGTCGCCGTCGTAGAAGACCACGGCTTGGCCGGGCGTGATGGCCCTTTGAGGTTGGTCGAAGACCACCTCAGCCTGGTCCCCCTTGACATGAACGGTCACCTTGGAATCGGGCTGACGGTAACGGAATTTGGCCGTGCACTCCATGGTGAACTCCTCTGGTGTGTCACGGGTAAAGTGGATGGTGGAAGCCTTAAGGCTGGTTGACATGAGAGCATCATGGTAAAAGCCTTGGCCAACATAAAGGATGTTTTGTGAGAGGTCTTTACCGACCACAAACCAAGGGGCGTTGCCACCACCTTGTTGGCCGCCAATTCCCAGACCGCCACGTTGGCCAATGGTGTAATACATGAGACCAGCATGTTGACCCATATCCTTGCCATCAAGGGTCAGCATACGCCCAGGTTGGGCTGGCAGGTAGTTGCTGAGGAATTCTTTAAAATTCTTCTCACCAATGAAGCAGATTCCGGTTGAATCCTTCTTCTTGGCGGTTGCCAGACCGGCTTCTTCCGCGATTTTGCGGACCTCTGGCTTTTCCAAATGACCCAAAGGGAACATCACTTTTTGCAGTTGCTCTTGCGAGAGCTGGCTGAGGAAATAGGTCTGATCCTTATTGTTGTCAGCTCCCCGCAACATATGAACCGTCCCGTCCTCATCACGAGATACCTGAGCATAGTGGCCAGTCGCCACATAATCGGCCCCCAGACTCATAGCATAGTCCAGAAAGGCCTTAAATTTGATTTCCTTGTTGCACATAACATCGGGATTAGGCGTGCGACCTGCCCGATATTCGGCTAGAAAATACTCAAAAACACGGTCCCAATACTCTTTTTCAAAGTTGACAGAGTAGTAGGGAATACCAATTTGGTCTGCAACTGCAGCGACATCCTTGTAGTCTTCGGTCGCCGTACAGACCCCAAATTCATCCGTATCGTCCCAGTTTTTCATAAAAACGCCGATAACATCGTAGCCCTGCTCCTTGAGCAGGAGGGCTGTAACCGATGAATCTACGCCGCCACTCATTCCAACGACAACACGGGTCTTAGAATTATCAGTCATCATGATAAATCTCCCATCAAATAAATTTTGTAACGATTCGATTTGAAGGTCGAATGTTGCTTTTCAATAAACGATTTGAAGGTCGATATTGAAAAAACGGTACCAGCAAAGTTGCCGACACCGTAGAAAATTATAACACGATTTACTCAGAAAGCAAAACTTGGAAACCGCCTCTCTTGGCCTTATGGTAGAGCCAGAAGACCAAGAGTCCTAACCAACTGACAATGGTCAGCCAGAGGGCAAGAGTGAAGTAGGCTGGAACTGTAAAGCTGACTGTCAACCTGTTGAGGCCCTCTCGGTCCTTTACAGTTGGAATACCAAAGGCCGACAATTTATAATCCTTGGCCGTCAAGGCCTTGCCATTGAGGACTAAACGAGTCCTCTTATAGACGGTTACTGGTAGCTCCGTTTGACCACCCTTAGAAGCCCAGGTGATGGCCAGACTCCCATTATCCTTGACAGTCTTTGTAAAGCCAGATTTAAAGATAACCTTCTCAGCGTAATAATCATAGGCATTATAGCCCTTGGTTGAGCTGTAAACGGGAAGGTAATCGGGGGTTGATTTTCGAACCTTTGTTAAAAGATTATCCAAACGATCATCAAACAGACTAGCCCTTTGTTGGCGGTAGGTTCCCACTAGATGGACATGGCGACTAGGCTTAAAAACATAAAATTCATTTTTATCATGGCTGATTTGCTGGTTAACACTGAGATAGGTTTGTAAGTCACCAATAATCAGACAGGCAATCAGGACCCAGCTACTATATCGACGCCATTTGACAAAGTGATTAAGAATCATGCCCCCAATCAACAATAAGAGGATGGTCGCAGGGATAAAGAAGCGGAAAGGAAATTGAATCAGTTGGGCAATCTTAACGCCGTGGTTAACCAGCCAATTCCAGGGAATCATACTAGTTGACAGGAGGATAAAGAGCAAGTAAACCGCATGTAGGATTCGCTTCCAGTTTGCCATTGACCTCCAGCGAAGGAGGACATAAATCACCTGACCGACCAAGAAAAGGACCAAGGGATAGGGCGTGGTAATCCAATAGGTTGAGCCTGTATTAATGGCGCTGTTATTCATCAAATCATTGATAAAGGGGTCTAGCAGCTTATTATCCATTTTCAAAAAGATTAGAGCTACCCAAACATTAGCCGTTAAAAGTAGAGTTAGAAAAACCGATAAGAGTCCCTGGAAAATAACCTTTAACTTCCTTTTGCTTTGGAAAAAACCATAGGCAAAGAAAGGAATATACATAATCAGCAGGAAGAGGGTGCTGAGGAGGTGGATCTGAAAGATTAAACTCACGGCAAAGGCCAGCTGAAAGGGATGGATTTCCTTGTAAAAGGTAAAACGGATGGCTGGGATAAAGCAAAAGGGCATGACTGCCGCTCCCCAGCTGGAAAAGCCCTGACGGAGGGTCCAATACTGGATGGAGAAGGTCGTTAGGTAAAGTAGGGCAATCGGTAGAGAAATTTCATCCTTAATTTTGGCCGACTTGAGCAGGGCATACATGGACGACCCTGCAATCAAGCCTAGAACAAATCTTGAAACCAATTGATAACCAAACCAGGTGTGACCAAACAGTACCAAGAGCCCCTGAAAATAGGCAAAGAAGGGACCGTAAACAGCATTAACAATCCGACCAGATTGTTGAAAGCCATAAATAGAGAGAAAATAAGAGAAGTTCCAATGCTTAATCTGCATGGCAGCTTCGTAGAAGCGATTATAATGAAATACGGAATCCGTTCCCAAAATAACGCCTCTACTAAGCCATTGGGGAATAATCAGGATAAAAGAAAATAGGGCTACCAAAAGATAGGGCCTCAATCTTAAACGATAATCTCTTTTCATTTTAAATAATTCTCCTTTTTCATAAACCTAGCTTAAGTATAGCATAAAAAATTTAATCACCGACTTTTGAGCAAAGACTATTTCTCTAATTCAATTTAGAGTTATGAGGGCTATAAGTGAACTTAAAAATTTTTATTTGGCGGGCCCAGAGTCAATCTAAGAAGTACTGGGATAGCAGAAGTTAGGATTTAGAATACCAATATTGAAACCCTAGAAAAAAGCCAACCCCGCTGAGGAGATTGACTTTGAGGTATGAAGAATATCTATTACATACCCCAGGCTGACATGCCTTGGGCATTGTAAGCGTTGATTGCTGAGTCGACTTGGTCTTGAACGGTAGCCGTCGAACCCCAACCTGGCATGGTTTGGAAGAGGCCCGAAGCTCCTGAACCATTGGCAACATTTGGATTACCGTTTGATTCGCGAGCGATAATGTATTCCCAAGTTGCTTGGCTAACACCAGTCGCCGCAGCCATTTGTGCCGCTGCATCTGAGCCAATAGCACCAGCAGTATTGCCATTGCTGAGGGGTTGTGGTCCACGATTGGCGCTGGCTGCTACAGTAGCCGTTGAGCTATTGGCACTAGTTTCACTAGCGGCCACCTGTGGTTGAGCCTGCTCTGAGGTCGAATCTAGACCTTCTGATTGAGGATTAGCTGTTTCCGTAGGAGCAGTGGCTGTTGAGGCAGGCGCTTCAGCTGCCTTAGCCTCAGTTTGCCCCTTTTCCTGATGACCATCAGCTTTATTACTTTCTTTTGTAGACGAAACTTCTTCTGCAAAAGAAGATTCTGAAATTGAGATTTTTGTGTGTTCTGAGATAAAACCAAAGACGATAGCCGCAAAGGTTGTTAAAATTGTAACGATGAATAACTTGTCAGATGTCCGATTCGTTTTTCTCTTACGCATACAGTTCTCCTTCTATATAAACTATTATCATTTTAACTTAGTTTTATTACTAACTAATTGTTTTAATGTTAAAAATATTACAGATTTATGTTATTTTAAGCAAAAAAGCCCTGAATTTCTTTTTCGGGGCTTCTTTTACTTAAATTTCTATCCTTTTTAGTACCAACCGTTAGCATTCCAATAATCAAGAGCGGCTGACCAAGAACCGTAACGACTGTTGACGTAGTCATCAGCTGTCCTTTCTTGATTTTCTTCAGAAAGGTCATTATTGAGGTAGTCTCTAGTTAGTTGGTAACGGCCATAGTAAGAACCGTTTTCAGCTGAGTAATTACCACCTGACTCACGCTGAGCAATTTCTTCCTTAGCTGCGGCATCTGCTGCGCTAAGATTTGAAGAATAGCCTGATGAAGCTGGGGCAGCTTGTGCGCTACTATCTTCATCTTCTTGAGCCGGTGCTTCACTCGTTGCTTCAGCGGCTTCGCTGGCTGGAGTAGCTTCCTCTTGTGGAGCTTCGGAGCTTGCACTATCTTCAGAAACAACAGCGTTAGCATCTTGTGGTGCTTGAGCCTCTTCAGAGCTTGCCGTATCCTGATTGTCTTCTTCAGAAGCAGGGGCTTGGCTGGTTTCTTCTGAAGCTTGGTCTGTTGACGTTTGGTCAGCTTGTTCTTGAGCAGGTGCCTCGCTTGTGGTTGCAGCATCTTGTGCACTGGTGTCTTCTTGGACTGGTGCTTCTTGTGGCGCTTGGCTATCTGCTACTGAAATTTCCTCTTGAGCAGGTGCTTCACTCGTTGCTGTTGCATCCTGAGTGTAGTCTACAGGTGCTTCACTTGTAGTTGAAGCGTCAGCGACTTCTTGCGGTTGAACAGCTGTTTCATCTGCACTTGCTGCTTGAGTGTCTGCAGCAGTTGCGTCATTTTCAAGATCTTGAGCAACACCCATTGCTGATGAAACTGTCCCACCAACTTCGATGGTTTGTCCAGCTACGATAAAGTCTGGGTTAGCAATATTGTTAGTTTGAGCCAAGTTATCAACAGTTGTGTTATGACTTTCAGCAATTTCTGAAAGAGTATCTCCTGCTTGAACGGTATAAGTTTCAGCGTGAACAACATTGGCTGCTGCAGTAGCACCAAAGGCTGCCGCTGCTGACAATCCTGCCAAAGCTAATTTTTTAGAATGAAGACTATCTTTCAAAATTGATTTTATAGACATATATAGAAATACGCTCCTTTTCTGAGATGTATGCTCTATATACTACACCTTTTTTATTACCTTCACTTTAGCCTTAGATTAAAAATATTACAGACACTTTTAATCTCTATAAAGAAAACGCCTTATCTCAGGCGTTTTAGGTACTTTTAAGTAGAAAGAGGAGGCAACCCACTATTAGGAGGGTGAGGATAGCTAAGCTATCAACCCCTTGCCAGTTTAGACGGCGATACTTGGTCCTGCCATCTCCGCCCTGATAGCCTCTTGCCTCCATAGCAATGGCCAGGGCGTCGGCTCGCTTAAAGCTAGAAGCAAAGAGGGGAATCAGAATGGGAACAATCGATTTAACCTTTTGAATTAGGTTCCCTTGGCCAAATTCAAGACCACGGGCTCGCTGGGCCTTCATGATACGACTGGTATCATCCATGAGAGTTGGGACGAAACGCAGGCTCAAAGACAGCATGAGACCAATTTCGTGAACGGGTACCTTGAGAGGCTTGAGGGGGCTGAGCAGGGACTCGACAGCATCGGCTAGGCTCAAAGGGGTCGTCGTTAACGTCAGTAGGGTTGAAAAACAGATGATTAAAACGAAGCGCATAAAAATCAAGGCTGCCTGCCCTAGACCATAGTCTGTGATTTTTATAATCCAGACCTGCCAGACTAGGTTTCCTCTGTGGTTAAAAACGATTTGAAAGGCCGTGGTGAAAAGGATGATGACAAACATGGACCTAAGTCCCTTAAGAAAGAAGGTCAACTTGACTCTAGATAAGAGAATCAAAAAAAGGGTAAAGGCCGTCAGCAGGAGGTTAGTGATGAGGTTGTTGGCCCAAAAAACAATCACGATAAAAAGGAACATGGCTATGAGTTTGCTGCGGGGGTCTAGGCGGTGTACCAGAGAGTTTCCCGGGACATAGCGTCCTAAGATTAATTTATCCATGCAGGCCCTCCACAAATTCATTGATGGTGATTGGCAGACTCTCCAATACTAGACCACGTTCTTGCATTTTTTGAGCAAACTTAGTGATTTTGGGCACGCCCAATTGCTTGCTTTCTAGGAAGTCAACCTCTTGGAAAATCTCTTTGGGCTTACCAGAAGCTACCAGATGACCCTTCTCCAGAACAAAGACTTGATCCGCATAATTGGCCACATCGTCCATTAGATGGGTGACTAAAACAATGGTCTGCCCTTCTTGATGAAGTCGGGCAAAAAGCTCCATTAATTCTCGGCGTCCCTTGGGGTCAAGACCGGCAGTCGGTTCATCAAGCACTAAGATTTTTGGTTCCATAGCCAAAATCCCAGCAATGGCTACCCGTCGCATCTGCCCCCCCGATAAATCAAAGGGATTTTTTTCAAAGAGATCTGCTGTCAGACCAACCTGGGCCAATTTTTGACGGGCAATTTTCTCTGCTTTTTCCTTAGAGACACCGAAATTCTGCGGACCGAAGGCCACATCCTTAAGGACGGTTTCTTCGAACAATTGACTTTCTGGGAATTGGAAAACCAGTCCCACCTTCTGGCGGACGGATTTAATGTCCTTATTTTTAGAGTCTGGTTTAATCTCCAAATCATCGACTATCACGGTTCCTTGGCTGGGCAGATTGAGTCCATTGAGGAGTTGCATGATGGTTGACTTGCCACTCCCAGTATGACCAATAAAGGCTGTATAAGAGCCATCCTCAATTTCCAGACTAATATCAAAAAGGGCACGCCCTTCAAATGGCGTTCCCGCTTGATAGGTAAAACTTACTTGTTTGAGACTAATGCCCATAACTCATCTCCTAGTGTAGTTTCATCCAAATAGGGCTTGCTGAGAGCAAGTCCATTATCTTTCAAGGCTCTAATCAATTGCGAGCTAAAAGGAATATCTAAGCCTAAATTCAAGAGGTCATCACCCCGTCCCAGTAAATCACTTGGGGTTGAGCTGGATTCTATCTGACCGGCCTTCATGACTAAAACGCGGTCACTCATAGCCACCTCATCCAAATCGTGGGTGATGGATATAACGGTCATGGCATATTTATCTCGCACGGTCTTAATAGTTGCCATCAGGTCTAGTCGCCCTTCGGGATCCAGCATACTAGTGGCTTCATCCAGAATGAGAATTTCCGGTCGCATGGCAACAATGCCAGCGATGGCCACCCTTTGCTTCTGACCTCCTGAGAGTCTAGCTGGTTCTCGCTCTGCAAAGTCAGCCATCCCAACCAAGTCTAGCGCTTCTTGAACTTGGACCTTCATTTCTTCATAGGGGAGGCCCTGATTTTCCAGGCCAAAAGCCACATCATCGGCTACAGTAGCTCCAACAAATTGATTGTCTGGATTTTGAAAGACCATACCAATCTTACGTCTCAAATCCCAAACATTAGTCTCACTTAGAACCTGACCAGCAATCCTGATTTGACCAGACTGAGCCTCAAGAAGTCCATCAAGTAGGCGGACAAGAGTCGATTTTCCCGAACCATTATGACCAAGGATAGCCAACCACTCGCCTTGTTTCACGTGAAACGTTACATCTTTGAGGATATTGTCATCTTCCTCTTGGTATTTAAAATTTAGCTTGTCAACTGAAATAATATCTGTCATAGCTTATTTGAAGGTGTCTTTGAAGAGGTAACCCGCGCCCTTGAAGTAATCATAGCCTGAATAAATCGTAAAGAAGAGGGCGATATAAAGCAAGATGGTTCCTAACAGATTTAGGTGGCAAAGGAGAAAAATGATAGAAAACATCTGAGTCGCAGTTTTGATTTTTCCCGGCATGGCCGCTGCTAGAACGGTTCCGCCATTTTCAACCAAAAGAAGCCGAAGGCCTGTGACTGCTAACTCTCGACAGATAATAATCGCGACAACCCAAGCTGGAGCCATCTTCATCCCGACCAACATGATGAAGGCTGACATGACCAACATCTTGTCGGCCAAGGGGTCAGCAAACTTACCAAAATTGGTCACAACCTTCCACTTACGGGCCAGATAGCCATCGAGATAGTCGGTTAAGCTGGTAAGGGCAAAAATGACTGCGGCCACAATATGCCAGACCAGATCATTTGAAACCGAGGTCAAAATCAAAAAGACGGGAATCATAAAGATGCGGATGATGGTCAGTAAATTAGGGATGTTTTCTTTTTTTATCATGGTAGCTTCCTTTACTTGACGGTTAGGGTAATGTAACTAGTGTTATCCTTGGCTAAACCCGATAAATCTAGGTCTTGTCCATTGATTTTCACCGTGACATTATCGGTTCTAGCTAGGGTGATAACGGACTTGTCAACATCTGATTTAAGGGTGGCTCTTGTCTCTTTAGTGTTGCTGTCTAAGGTGATGCCCTTCTTGTCCAGATCAGAATTAGTTAGGGAAACAAGATTTTCTTGATCAGAATCCTGGGAAATCTCTATGGTAACCTGATCCCTTTGACCAGCTAGGCTGACTGAAATATTGGAACCCTTAGTTTTAGCTGTCAGTTGACTATCACTAGAAGAAGAATTTTCTTGAGCCTGAACCTGATTGCTCGCCTGCTTGAGAGAGGATCTAGGTAGGACTTCTTTTCTTATCTCATCACTGATTTGAAGATAAACCGCCCAAGCCATTAAGCCAAGTAGTAAAATCGTCAAAAGCGACATTAAAACCAGGGGCAGACGACGTTTGGGATTTTTCAGATACTCAAAGCGATCCGACCGAGACCACTTGGTGAAGGGTTCAACCATTTTGGGAACTTGCTCTTGCGTCTCAAGAATAGGCTCAACTTCTTCCTCCTCTTCGACCTCAATTCGAAAATCAGGATCCTCATAACCCTTTAGGAGGGGCTGACTATCTAATGCTAAGAAGTCAGCATAGCTTTTAAGATAGTTATCGGCCTTTTCTTTGGTTAGAAATTGAAACTGATTATGCTCCATCACAGTAATATACTGCATTGGGATTTTGAGCTCTACAGAGACTTCTTCTACTGTTAGGTCCTTGGCAAGGCGAGCGGTAGACAGATACTCACCAATGCTCACTTTTTTCATGGCACCACCTCAACTAATGATTACTCACTATTATAGCAGATTTCAGCCTATTTTTATAATCAGTTTGGAAAGATAGTAAACTCCGATGCTTCCATTTTCTCAATAAAACTTTGCCCCACTTGTTCAAGCTCTGCTAGCTGCAAGGAAGACAAAATACTAGGCAGCTCCAAATAAGATTCATCTTGGCTCTGGAAACTAGCCAACTGACTGCTCAGGTTCTCAATGGAATCTAGGCTTCGCATAAACTCCCCGTAAATTTCTCTCTTAATCAGGTCCAAATGTTCCTTGTTAAAATCAGCAGATGTGGAGAAGTTCCTTAGTACTGATTTGATATGATTGGCCATCTTAATTGGTTCCCTGGTGTCCATGGTCAGAATAAGGAAACGAAAACGGAAACCTAACTCAATTTCCATATCAAAGGAGTCATCAATCAGTCCTTGTTCGTACCAAAGCTGGTAGTTTTGGCTGGTCCAGCCAAAAAGGAGGGAAAAGAAAAGTCTCAAGGCTAGTTTCTGCTTAAAAAGTTGATGATTTTTTGCCGGAAGACGAAAACCTAGGGCCAATTTGGGCTTAGCCACATCTAAACTGATTGATTTTCGCTTGACAGGACTTGTCAATTTTAGGGGATTTCTGTCAAGCCTTGTCAACTTAGTAGTAAAGTTTGCCTGCGCTTTTTTGATGCTGTCAAGAGCCGGTTCTAGCTGGAAATCTCCAATGAGAAAGAGGGTCATCTTATCTGGTTGATAATAGGTCTTGTGGCTTTTTCTAAGCCACTTTAGCGTAATCTTTTTTAAGCTATCTCGACTACCAGCGATGTCCTGGGCAAGTTTAGTATTTGGATACAAATTTGCCAAAACGCCACTGTAAAGTTGGTAGTCAGGGTCGTCAAGGTACATGTCAACCTCTTGAGCGATGATTTTTTTCTCTCGCTCAAGTGACTTTTTATCAATGGTGAGACTTCTCACAAAATCCTGTAAAAGTTCCAGAGCCTCTAGATTTTGGCCAAGACTGGTAAAATAATAGGCTGTTTTCTCAAAACTAGTAAAGGCATTGCTGTCTACCCCTAATTCCGAGAATTTTAGTCCGGCATCCTGTCCATCGGCCATTTCAAATAGTTTATGTTCCAAAAAATGTGCTAATCCAGCAGGGCTCTCTTTGATAAAATCCTGCTCTGATGGGCTATCATCAAGGGCTCCAAAATCCACCTGAAGAAGAGCAGTCATCTCCTGAAAATCCTGCTTAGGCAGGAGGTAAACCTTCATGCCATTTTCAAGTCTAGTCTTATAGAGAGTTTCTTTAATCGCAGGGTAATAATTTTTTTCCAGCATCCTACTTGTCTCCTTCTAAATAATAGAGAGCCTGTAGATGAATGTTTCGAGCCAATTGCATGATGTCGGCCTTGGTGACTCTAGAGATTTTCTCAGCCCAAGTGGAAGGATTCTGGTCCTGCTGACCTAGGTAGAGTTTATTGTAGCGTCTTTCAATCAGAGTCTTGGGAGAGTCTTCTGCCAGTGCATAATTGTTTAGAAGTAACTGTTTGCTTTGACGAAGGAGTTGACTAGAAAAGCGACCGGATTTTAAGTAGTGCCACTCTCGATTGATCATCCTTAGAGTTTTCTCTCGTTGGTGCCTGTCAATCCCTGCGTAAACCTGCAGTAAATCTGTATAGGGATGGACTTGACTGCCGATTGAATAGGCCAACCCTTCTTTTTCCCTCACTTGCGTAAAAAGACGGGAGTGGGCAAAACCTCCCAGCATACCGTTGAGAACAAGGGCTACTGGAAAATCTTTGTGACCATAGGTCAAGGGCAGATGGTAAGCGAGTTGTAGGATTGACTGATAATCGTTTCGTCGTCCAAGTTTTTCTTTTGTAACATTGAAGACTTCTTGACTATAGTTGACAAACTTGTAAACTTTTCTAGCCTGAAAGGGAAATCGGTTGATTTCCTCTAAAATCAAAGCAGACTCAAATTCTCCCAAAATAAAAATATCTATCTGGTCTTCTCTGAGCATCCTTTGAAATTCTTGATAGGCTGTAAAAGAGTTTTCCTGCTCAACCAAGTCTACATTAGCAAACTTAGAAATTTTTAGATTCTCATCTTGATAAAAGAGGTCATAAAGGTTAAGTTCACTGGTATAAAAGGGGTCTTCCTTGTCCGATTCAAGATAGGACATAAGATTAGCCTTTTCCACATCAAAGACCTTGGACTGAAATTGTTCCAAGGTAATGAGAGGTCTGTAAAGAATCGTGTAAAGCAGTTCAAAAATTTTATGTTGAAAACCTTGCTCATCAAGATAGGTTGGATTAATAAATTCCAAGTCTATATCAAGGATATGAGCCTTTCCCTTGGTTGACAAACTAGTTGACAGATTTGTTCCATATAACTGGGCTAAGGCTTTACGGAATTTTTGCGAAGTTGGGTAATCGGCATTAGCAGTAGCTAGCATTTGAGCCACCAAGACCCTCTTGGCTAAGGTCTTCTTCAAGCGTTCCCCTGTAAAACGAAGGGTGAGATGGTTGTTCTTGAACTTTTGAACTTTTATCAGGTGTAGGTTGACACCCTCAACAATTTTCATGGACTTTCCTCGGCTTAGTTATTGCCTTAGATTATATCATTTTATGCTATAATATTCTCATTAGAAAGTCGAGGAAACAATGGACTACAAACTGTTTGAAGACTACATTACCCTCCAGGCCTTATTAAAGGATTTACGGATAATTGCAAGTGGAGGAGCTGTCAAATCCTTTTTAGCAGAAACTACCGTTCTCTTTAATGGACAAGACGAAAAAAGACGAGGAAAAAAATTGCGGATTGGGGATGTCGTTGAGCTCCCCGAAAAAAATTTAACCATCACTCTTGTCCAACCTAGCAACGAGGAAATGGCTCAACACCAAGAAGATAAGGCTGAAAAAGAGAGAGTCGCTGCCTTAGTAAAAAAAATGAGTCAGAAAAATACTAAGAAGCAAAAGAAACCAAAGTTTAAGACCCAACGACCAGCCCAAAAAGAAGGACAGGGCAAGCAAAAATCAGATCGGCGTCCTGTGCGTTTCCCTGGTACCTAAAGATGTGGTTAGAATCTATTTCTCTCAAAAATTTTCGTAATTATGCTCAGATGACTGCTGAATTTTCTAGCGGTCTCAATATTTTTCTGGGACAAAATGCCCAAGGTAAGACTAACTTCCTCGAAGCAATCTACTTTCTCGCCTTAACTCGTAGTCACAGAACGCGTTTAGACAAGGAACTCATTAATTTTCAAGCCAAGGACTTATCAGTCTCAGGTCTTTTGCAAAGAAGGGGAGGTAAGCTCCCCCTAGAAATCAATCTGTCTGATAAGGGTCGAACGACCAAAGTTAACTATCTCAAACAAACTAAGTTATCCGATTATATTGGTCATATGACCGTGGTTCTCTTTGCCCCTGAAGATTTGCAGTTAGTCAAAGGAGCACCTGGTTTACGGCGGAAGTTCTTAGATATTGACTTGGGCCAGATCAAACCGGTCTATCTGGCTGACCTCTCTAATTATAATCATGTTTTAAAGCAGCGCAATGCCTACCTCAAGACGGCCCAGACCATTGACAAAGATTATTTGGCTGTCATAGATGAGCAACTAGCTGATTTTGGCAGTCGGGTCATGGAGCACCGTTATCAATTTGTCCAGGACCTGACCCAAGAGGCCGACAAACACCACCATGTTATTTCCAATCAGCTGGAACACCTAAAAATTTCCTACCAATCGTCGGTTAAATTTCAAGACTCAGCTAACATCAAGCAAAATTTCCAGGAACAATTGGCCAAATCATTTAGCCGAGATAGTTTCAAGAAAAATACCGGAGTGGGACCACACCGCGATGATCTAGCTTTTTTTATCAATGATATGAATGCTTCTTTTGCTAGTCAAGGTCAGCAACGTAGCCTGATTTTATCGCTAAAGTTGGCAGAAATTGAGCTAATCAAGGCCATCACTGGAGATAGTCCTATACTCCTGCTGGATGATGTGATGAGTGAACTTGACAACCACCGTCAACTTCGTTTACTAGATGGCATCAAGGAAAATGTCCAAACTTTTATTACCACGACCAGCTTAGATCATTTACAGGGCCTACCAGATGACCTAAAAATCTTTACGGTTAGCCAGGGTACTATAAAAACCAGTGACTAATACACTTCGAAAATCAAAATTCTCCATCGTTAACTCACTTTGCCGTACCCCAGTACTGCCTACAGTTCGTTGCCTTGGATACTTTTGATTTTCATTGAGTATAGAATCACTGGTTTTTATGGTGTTTTGCTTGTCAAGCAGTGTCAACTTGACAGGCCTGTAAAGAAAAACTGAGAGCCAAATTCTCGGTCTTGACTCTCAGTTTGATGTTTTATTGAACAGAATAGTTCGGTGCTTCATTGGTAATTTGAACATCGTGGGGATGACTTTCAATCAAGCCAGCTCCAGACATTTCAACGAACTGGGCCTTATCATGTAGACCCTTAATATCTTCAGCACCGGTATAACCCATACCTGACTTGATTCCACCAACCACTTGGAAGACAATATCTGCTACAGCACCTTTGTAAGCTACCCGACCTTCGATACCTTCTGGCACCAATTTGTTGGCTTCATTAACAGAACCTTGGAAGTAGCGGTCACTAGATCCCTTCTTCATGGCAGCAACAGAACCCATACCACGGTAGGTCTTGAATTTACGACCTTGGAAAATTTCAGTCTCACCAGGTGCTTCGTCTGTACCAGCCATCATGGAACCAAGCATAACCGCATCCCCGCCAGCAGCTAAGGCCTTAACAATATCACCAGAATACTTAATACCACCATCAGCAATAATAGTCTTGCCGTACTCTCTGGCTACCCCAGCAGCATCGTAGATGGCTGTGATTTGAGGAACACCGACACCGGCAACCACACGGGTCGTACAGATTGAACCAGGACCGATTCCCACCTTAACCACATCAACACCAGCTTCGTAGAGAGCACGCGCACCCTCAGCTGTGGCAATATTACCAGCAATCAAGGTCTTGTCTGGGAAGGTGGCCCGAATTTCAGCAATCTTGCGCAAAACACCAGCAGAGTGACCATGGGCTGTATCGATAACAATGGCATCAGCTCCTGCATCAAAGAGAGCTGTCGCACGCTCAAAGGTATCAGAAGTAACACCAACAGCGGCTGCGACGAGGAGACGGCCAAATTCATCCTTAGCAGCATTAGGAAATTCGATAACTTTTTCGATATCCTTAATGGTAATCAGGCCTGATAAACGACCATTTTCATCAACCAAAGGTAATTTTTCAATCCGATGCTCATGAAGGATACTTTCAGCTGTCTTGAGGTCAGTTCCGACAGGAGCTGTTACAAGATTAGCGCCGGTCATATGGGTACTGATAGCTTGATTGTAGTCTGAGATAAAGCGCATATCCCGGTTGGTAATAATCCCAACCAATTTACGATTTTCCATGGTTTCAACAATGGGCACACCAGAAATACGGTAACGTCCCATCAACTCATCAGCTTCTTTAATAGTCCGATCTGGAGTCAAGAAGAAAGGATCAATGATGACACCATTTTCTGATCGTTTAACCTTGCGAACCTCTTCAGCTTGGGCCTTGATAGACATATTTTTGTGGATGACTCCCAGTCCACCAGCACGTGCCATGGCAATAGCCATACCACTTTCTGTCACGGTATCCATGGCAGCTGTAATAATTGGGATGTTCAATGTCAAATTCTTAGCAAGCTGAGTTTGCATGTTAACCTCGTTTGGAAGCACATGACTTTCTGCCGGAATAAGCAAAACATCATCGAAAGTGTAGCCTTTTTTCAAAAATTTAGTGTCCCAATTTGACATTAAATCCATCCTCTTTTCTATAAAAATTAGCCCTAAAAGCTCTTGTTATTAGTATAATATCATATCATGCTAAAAAAATTTGTCAATAAAATTTTGGGGAGGGCACCTAAAAAATCCAGCAAAAATTCGTTCTTTCTGCCAGTCTCAAAAGCTACCCATTTCAAGAATTCAAAAAGGCCGAGATTTTTACATCTCAACCTAGCTTTCCTATTTAAAATAATTGATACCCATAGCTGCTTTAACCTCATCTAGGGTTTGGGCAGCCACTTCTTGGGCAGCCTGACTGCCTTTTTTCAGCATATCATAGACCTGCCCCATGTCCTTAGCAAATTCTAGGCGACGTTCCCGAATAGGTCCTAGTTCGCGTTCTAAAATTTCTAGGAGGTAGCGTTTGGTCTTGACATCTCCCAGACCACCAGCTTGATAGTGCTCCTTCATGGCCTGAATATCCGCTTGGTCCTCCTTGCGACCAAAGACATCAAGATAATGGAAAACCATATTGCCTTCAATTTGGCCAGGGTCCTCAACCTTGATGTGGTTAGGGTCAGTATACATACTCATGACTTTTTTTCTGAGCGTATCGGCATCATCGGCTAAGTAAATCCCATTGCCTAGCGACTTGGACATCTTGGCATTACCATCAAGACCGGGCAGACGACCAGCAGCTTCATTTTCAGGATAGATACCCTCTGGCTCGACCAATACGTCACAATTATAGGCGTGATTAAAGCTGCGGACAATTTCCCTAGTTTGCTCAATCATAGGTTTTTGGTCATTACCCACAGGTACCGAATTAGCCTTAAAGGCTGTAATATCCGCTGCCTGAGCAATGGGATAGACCAAAAATCCAGTCGGAATAGACTCACCAAAGCCTTTTTGGGCAATTTCCGTTTTAACGGTCGGATTGCGTTCCAGACGAGCTAGGGATACCAGATTCATATAGTACATAGACAATTCAGCCAATTCAGGAATCTGACTTTGAATAAAAATAGTTGATTTTTCAGGGTCCAAACCTGCTGCCAAATAATCCAGAGCCACATTACCGACAGATTCCACAATGGTCTGGGGGTCTTTGGCATGGTCAGTCAGGGCCTGTTGGTCAGCTAAAAAGACAAACATTTGGTACTTATCTTCATTTTGCAGCCGAACACGGTTCTGGAGACTCCCCACATAATGACCAATGTGAAGCTTGCCAGTAGGTCTATCGCCAGTTAAAATAATAGGTTTTGTCATTTCTTTCTTCTCTCTAGTTTTTCTTTCAATAGCTCTTTAGATTATATCATAAATCCCTAGCCAGCGACCGACTCCTTTTTGTCTTTGACTTGTCATCCACTTTAAATTGAAAAATCCCCCTATTTCTAGTAGAATGAAAACACGTATTATTAATGAATAAAGAGGTAACACTTTGCTTACAGTATCAGACATTTCCCTGCGTTTTAGCGACCGCAAGCTTTTTGACAATGTTAACATCAACTTTACCGCTGGTAACACCTACGGCCTAATTGGAGCCAACGGTGCCGGAAAATCAACTTTTTTGAAAATCTTAGCCGGTGATATTGAGCCAACAACTGGCCATGTTACTCTCGGTCCTAATGAACGTCTCTCTGTTCTCCGCCAAAACCACTTTGACTACGAAGAAGAGCGGGCCATTGACGTGGTAATCATGGGAAATGAGCAACTCTACAAGGTCATGAAAGAAAAAGACGCTATCTATATGAAGCCTGACTTTTCTGAAGAAGATGGGGTTAAGGCTGCCGAGCTGGAAGGTACCTTCGCTGAGTTGGGTGGATGGGAAGCTGAAAGTGAAGCCTCTCAACTCCTGCAAAACCTCAATATTCCTGAAGACCTCCACTATCAAAATATGAGCGAGTTGGCTAACGGTGACAAGGTTAAGGTCCTCCTGGCCAAGGCTCTCTTTGGTAAGCCAGATGTCCTGCTCTTGGACGAACCAACTAATGGTCTTGATATTCAGTCTATCTCCTGGTTGGAAGAATTTTTGATTGACTTTGAAAATACTGTCATTGTGGTATCCCATGACCGCCACTTTTTAAATAAGGTCTGCACCCACATGGCCGATTTGGACTTTGGTAAGATTCAAATCTATGTCGGTAACTATGATTTTTGGAAGGAATCTTCAGAGTTAGCTGCCAAGTTGCAGGCTGACCGCAATGCCAAGGCCGAAGAAAAAATTAAAGAGCTACAAGAATTTGTGGCCCGTTTCTCAGCCAATGCTTCCAAATCCAAACAGGCTACCTCACGAAAAAAGATGTTGGATAAGATTGAATTAGAAGAAATTGTTCCTTCTAGTCGTAAATATCCCTTCATCAACTTTAAATCTGAACGTGAAATCGGTAATGATCTCTTGACGGTGGAAAATCTGTCTGTCACTATTGACGGAGAAAAGATCCTCGACAATATCAGTTTCATCTTACGTCCAGGTGATAAAACAGCCCTAATTGGCCAAAACGATATTCAGACAACCGCCCTGATTCGAGCCCTCATGGGAGACATTGACTATGAAGGAACCATCAAGTGGGGCGTGACCACCAGTCAATCCTACCTGCCAAAGGATAACTCCAGAGATTTTGCATCTGGCGAATCTATCCTAGAGTGGCTCCGCCAATTTGCCTCCAAGGAAGAAAACGACAACACCTTCCTGCGTGGTTTCCTTGGTCGTATGCTCTTCTCAGGTGAGGAAGTTAACAAGTCTGTCAATGTCCTTTCTGGGGGCGAAAAAGTACGGGTCATGCTCTCTAAACTCATGCTTCTCAAATCAAATGTGCTGGTCTTGGATGATCCAACCAACCACCTGGATCTGGAGTCTATCTCAAGCCTCAATGATGGTCTAAGAGACTTCAAGGAGTCTATCATCTTTGCCAGCCACGACCACGAATTTATTCAAACCTTGGCCAATCATATCGTTGTCATCTCCAAAAATGGCGTTATTGACCGAATTGATGAGACCTATGATGAATTTCTGGCTA
Source organism: Streptococcus downei MFe28 (assembly GCF_900459175.1). Lineage (NCBI taxonomy): Bacteria > Bacillati > Bacillota > Bacilli > Lactobacillales > Streptococcaceae > Streptococcus > Streptococcus downei. The sequence goes on from NZ_UHFA01000002.1 coordinate 390,080, forward strand.
ATGATGAGGTTCAGGCCAAGGTCCAAAACTTGTGGAAATAAAAAACGATTAAAGAGGCTGAGGAAGTATTCTCAGGCTCTTTTCAATAAGGAAAGTTTATTATGATTGCAGTATTGAAAAAACATCGAAAGAGTCTGGCTTTCTACGGGCTTGCCTTTCTTCTCCCCACCCTGATTATGCTAATATCTTTATGGTGTCTGGGCATCTATTGGGGAAGTAGAACAACCATTCTAGCCAGTGATGGCTTCCACCAGTATTCCATTTTTGCTATTCAATTGCGTAATATCTTGCACGGTAGCGACAGTCTCTTTTACACCTTTACATCTGGGCTGGGCTTAAATTTTTATGCCCTTTCCAGCTATTATTTAGGCTCCTTCCTCTCGCCCTTTTACTATTTCTTTAGTGTCAAGTCTATGGCTGATGCAGTCTACCTCTTTACTCTGATTAAGTTTGGTTTGATGGGACTGTCAATGTCCTTTACACTTCGTCAACTCTTTGTAAAGTTAGAAAAAGGATTGATTCTTAGCTTATCAACCTCCTATGCCTTGATGAGCTTCGCAGTCAGCCAACTTGAAATTAACACTTGGTTGGATGTTTCCATTCTTGCACCTTTGATTATATTAGGACTTCATCGTCTTTTAGAGAAAAGAAGTTTTTGGCTTTATTACTTGACACTAACTTTACTCTTTATCCAGAATTACTATTTTGGATTTATGATGGCCATCTTTTTGACCCTCTACTTCTTAACAAATTTAAGCCGAAGTTCCTCTTGGAAACAACTTGTCACTTCCTTGACAAACTTTACAGTGGTGTCAATTCTAGCTGGTTTAACTTCCTCAATAATGCTAATACCAAGCTATCTAGACCTGTCAACCCATGGTGAAAAATTTTCGACCTTCAATACCCTACTAACTGATAAGGTTTGGACTTTTGATCTCCTCGCTAAAAACTTTGTCGGTGCTTATGACACGACAAAGTTTGGCGCTATTCCTATGATTTACGTAGGACTTCTTCCCCTTGTTCTGGCTATCCTCTTTTTCACACTAAAGGAGATTAACTGGCAAATCAAACTGAGCTATTTTCTCTTATTAGGACTGATAATTGCTAGTTTTTACCTCAACCCTCTAGATTTACTCTGGCAGGGAATGCACGCCCCAAATATGTTTCTCCATCGTTATGCCTGGCTCTTTTCCTTACTCATTATCTTGATGGCCGGTGAGAGCCTCAGTCATCTCAAATCATTTGGCTTGAAAAAACTTATGGGGGTTTTCTCTTTCTTGATTATCGGCTTTGGCCTGACTTTTCTTTATAGAAAGCACTACACCTTCTTAAAACCTACTCAACTGATTTTGACGCTGGCCTTTCTCCTTGCCTATGCTGTTATTCTGACCGCCTTCAAGAAAAAGCAATTAAATCGAGTGGCCATGATTGTCTTCACCTTAATCTTCTCTGTTCTGGAAATTGGACTAAATTCCTACTACCAGGTCAGTCGCCTTAACGATGAGTGGGTCTTTCCATCTAGAGATGGCTATGAACAAGATTTACCAGACATTGACTACCTTGTCAACTATAGTAAACAAGAGGAAAAGACCTTCTACCGCACAGAAAGACTTCTACCTCAGACTGGTAATGACAGCATGAAGTTCAATTATAATGGTATTTCACAATTTTCTTCCGTCCGAAATACAGCTTCCAGCAGCCAACTTGACAGACTGGGCTTTCAATCTAATGGCACTAATCTGAATTTACGCTACCAGAATAATACGATTATTGCTGACAGTCTCTTTGGTTTAACCTATAATATTGCCAATGAAGATATTGGAAAATACGGCTTTGCAGCAACCAATTATTCCGGACCATTAACCCTTTATAAGAATAAAAATGCCAGCCAAGGTGCCATTCTGACAGAAGGCCTTTACAAAGATGTCAAGTTTTCTATCAATACCCTAGATAATCAGACCTATCTGCTTAATAACTTGAGTGGACTCAAGCAGAATTACTTTACAAGGTTGTCAAGTCTGTCACAAGAGCCGTCCAGTCCAGGCCTCCTAAACAATCGGGTGACAGCAAGGGCAAGTGCAGGGGAATCTACTGCTAAAATTTCCTACCAAGTTGACGTTCCAGCCAACCAGCAAGTCTATGTCAGCATGCCCAATCTCACCTTGAGTAATGACTCTGCCAAATCTATTCTGGTGACGGTAAATGGGAAAACCTATAATTATAGCTCTGACAATGCCTATAGCTTCTTTAACCTTGGTTACTTCAAAGAGGCTAAAAAATTAAATCTTACCTTTAGCTTCCCAGAAAACAGTCAGGTATCCTTTGACCAACCGACCTTCTATGGCCTTGATACCCTTGCCTATCAGAGGGCCATGAATAAGATTAACCAGCAGACAGTCTCGGTTACAACTCATCATAATCAGGTGACAGCCAATTATCAGGCTAAAAAAGCCGGTTCTCTCTTTTTCACCCTGCCTTATGATAAGGGTTGGTCAGCTACAGTAAATGGGAAACCTGTTAAAATTCGTAGAGCCCAAAAGGGCTTTATGGTGGTAGACGTCCCTGCTGGTAAAGGACAGGTCAAACTAAGCTTTTTACCAAATGGCATCAAATTAGCCAGCCTTCTCTCTTTAGCGGGATTAATTCTTTTTATCAGCTATAGCTATGGCTATCATTATTTTCTAGGGAAATCAAAAACAAAGGGGCTGGGCAAAAAGTCCTGAATTAACAAAATTGCATGAAATCTTTCGTTTAAAAACGCTGATTTCATGCGATTTCTTGTTTTTAAATCTGAGAAAATTAGTGAGATTTTGAGTTTTTGCCCAGCTCCTTTTTGGGTCATCTCAGCAAAAATAAAAAGCTGCCAAATAATTGACAACTTAAAAGTCTTATCATAGTCCGTACGGGATTCGAACCCGTGTTACCGCCGTGAAAAGGCGGTGTCTTAACCCCTTGACCAACGGACCAGACTTTAAATAGTATATCCTAGACTTGGACCTGTGTCAATAGTTTTTTCTAATAAATTTTAAAGTTTTTTAAGCTGTTTTTGAAGCCTGGTCTTTAAGTTAGCATTAGAAAGTGACTAACATACTAGCTATCTAAATATTCAACAATATTGACAGGTCAAGCTTTCTTTTGATAGAATAAGAAAGCTGGTTCCATAGCTCAGCTGGATAGAGCATTCGCCTTCTAAGCGAACGGTCGCAGGTTCGAATCCTGCTGGAATCATACTTCACTGCAGAAATCAGGTTGAGGATTTTCCTCAACCTGATTTTATTTATGATAGGGGCTATCTTCTTGAATCATGAAGGCTCGGTAGACTTGTTCCAGTAAAACTAGTCGCATCAGCTGGTGAGGAAGGGTAAGGCGACCAAAACTCATTAAAAGATTGGCCCGTTTTTTAACCTGGGGAGCCAAACCTAGACTTCCACCAATAACAAAGCTAATATCAGAAAAGCCTCGCAAAGTGGCATCAGCTAACTTTCTAGAAAATTCCTCAGAAGACCATTCCTGGCCTTCAATGGCCAGAACAATAACAAAGTCACGCTCACTAATCTTAGCCATAATTCGCTTGGCTTCCCTATCCATAATCTGCTGGTTTTGAGCAGCACTAGCCTTGTCTGGCGTTTTCTCATCTGCCAGCTCAATCGCTTCAAACTTTGTAAAGCGACCCAGTCGCTTGATGTATTCTTGCATACCATCCTTGAGATAGTTTTCCTTGAGTTTTCCAACGGTAATTAACTTGACTTTCATGGACTCATTATAGCACAGTCTCTTATTCACAAGTTTTCCACAGATGAGAAATCCCTCTAGGACTGTTTCAAGGGGCTTTTTCCCCGTTTTTAAGTAAACTTATCCACAACCTGTGAATTCTTGCTTTTTAATAGACAATAGGGTATAGTTAAAGAGGTATTTTAAAAAAGAAAAATTTATTTCGGAGGACCGACTATTGAAAAAAATAAAGAAAATTTCTTGGAAAAAGATTCTACAACCCTTCTTGATGCTGTTGATTGGTTTTCTAGGTGGACTTTTGGCCACCTTTGTGATGTTAAAAATGAGTGGAATTAATACCTCCTTAGGTAAGAATGAGGTCAGTCACACCCAATACAATAACTCTTCTGATGTGACAAAGGCGGTCGACAAAGTAAAAGATGCCGTCGTTACAGTTAATAACTACCAAGAGTTATCCGAATCTCAGGCCAAGGCTGCGGATCAAGCCGGCTATGAAAAAGATAAGGATGGCTTGACGCCAGTCGCTCAAGGTTCTGGGGTTATCTATAAAAGAGATGGCAAAGATGCTTATGTTGTTACCAATGCCCATGTTGTCTATGGGGCTAAAAAATTGACCCTCATGCTTGGTGGGGAGACCGATCGTAGCAAGGCTGTCAAAGGGGAATTAGTGGGATCTGATACCTATTCAGATATTGCCGTTATCAAGATTTCTTCCGATAAGGTGACTAAGGTAGCTGAATTTGCTGACTCATCTTCTGTCAAGGTTGGTGAAACAGCCATTGCTATTGGTAGCCCCTTGGATAAGAAATTTGCTAATACCGTAACTCAAGGTATCATCTCTGCCTTAGACCGGACAGTAACACTGACGGCTGAGGATGGGACAACCACTCAAACCAAGGCCTTCCAAACTGATGCCGCTATCAACCCTGGTAACTCAGGGGGAGCTCTTATTAATATTGAAGGCCAAGTCATTGGTATCAATTCAAGCAAGATTTCTCTAGAGGGAGCTGAAGGGCTCGGATTTGCCATTCCTTCTAATGATGTTGTTTCCACTATCAACCAATTGGAAAAGAATGGTAAGGTTAGCCGCCCAGCTCTAGGCATTACCATGGGTGATCTGGCTAGTGCAAGCTCATCTGTGAAAGATAGGGTCGATGTTCCTGATGATGTCACTAAGGGTGTTGTCGTTGGTTCAGTCCAAGAAGGCATGCCTGCTGATGGTAAGTTGAAGGAATACGATGTTATCACTAAGGTAGACGATAAGGATGTTGGCTCTGTTGCTGAATTGCAAGAGGAGCTCTACAAGCATGAAATCGGAGATACTGTCACCTTTACTTTCTACCGAGATGGTAGCAAGAAGACAACTGATATTAAGTTAAATAAATCTAGTGATGATTTAGATTCATCTTCATCTAGCAGTAAGTAAAACTTGACAGCTCGTAAGGAGTTAAGGACAAAAGTCCTTAACTTTTTACTTTTTCAGCATCAGACACATTGACGCAGTGGTTGATTTGTGATGATGGATTTAATGCTTTAGCATTTAGTCCATCACATGCCAACGAAGTGGTGGTAAGGTCCTTATCCCTTGCTAGGCAGGGATAGGTCCAAGGGTCTGGGAGACCCTTGGAGAAAACCAAAATCAACTATGCGGAGGCGGGACGACAAAATCGATTTCGTCGAAATCACGATTTTTGTCCCGCTCTCTTTTTTTGTTATTTTGAGGATAGTCATGACCCTAGAATTAAAAGAATTAAAATTGAGCGATATTTCCCCAAATCCCTTTCAGCCTCGCTTGAACTTTAAGCAAGAAGAATTGGAGGAACTGGCCAATTCCATCAAAGAAAATGGATTGATTCAACCCATCATTGTGAGAAAATCAGACGTCTTTGGTTATGAGTTGATAGCAGGTGAACGGCGCTTTCGAGCCTGTCAGTTGGCTCAGCTGGAGACAATTCCAGCCATTATTAAGGAGCTCTCTGACCAGGATAGTCGAATTCAGGCCATTATTGAGAACCTGCAGCGCTCCAATCTCAATCCGATTGAAGAAGCCAAGGCCTACAAAAATCTGCTTGAAACAAGCCAGATGACCCACGAGGAAATCGCTAAATACATGGGGAAATCTCGCCCCTACATCACCAACTTTTTACGACTGTTAAATTTGTCCGCACCTTTACAAAAGGCTCTTGAGGATGGCAGTTTATCCTCCGGCCACGCCCGTCTGCTTTTAGGGCTGAGTGAAGAGGATCAGCTGGCTTGGCTCAACAAGATTAAAGATAACAAGCTATCCGTCAGAGAATTGGAAAGACAGTTAAACTTAAAAACTCGTCCCAAACAAAAGAAGTCCAAGAAGGGTGATCTTTTCCAAAGGGATTTGGAAGAGGAGTTATCGCGATCTCTAGGAATGCCAGTCAGTCTCTCTATGACCAATAAAAAGTCTGGCAAGTTGAGCATTTCTTTTTCTACGCCAGAAGACTTGAACAGAATTATCAACAGGCTCAAATGATCTGTGAATGCTACTTTTTAGAGATCTTACTTATCCACATAAAAAATCTAAGAAAAGCCTTGATACTAGGGCTTTCTTTTTTCTTTCCACAACTTGTGGATAACTCCAGTACACATTGTGCAGTTCTTTTTCGGCACCTGTGGAAAACTTTATTTTTTTATGTTAAAATACGGTACAAGATATTCTTGAAAAGAGAGAGCTATGACAGAAAATGAAACGATTTTTTGGAATAGGGTCTTGGAATTAGCTAGAGATCATCTCACTCAAGCGACTTTTGAATTCTTTGTTCTGGATGCTCAACTGGTTAAGGTAGAAAATGATACAGCCATCATCTATATTGACCGCATGAAGGAACTCTTTTGGGAAAAAAATCTCCAGCAGGTCTTGATTACTGCTGGCTTTGAAGTCTTTAATAAACAGATTAAACCCCAATATGTTTTTGAAAGTGCTGAGATTGATACTGTTCTAGCTAATGGACTTGATTCCAGACAAGCAGGACTGGCAAATGCCTATCCACAGCCTGGTTCAACTCAGTCCAGCCAGCCAGCCCTTCCTTCAAATTTGAATCCCAAATATCAATTTGACAACTTCATTCAAGGGGACGAAAATAAGTGGGCCAAGGCGGCTTCCATCGCCGTTGCCAACAGTCCTGGTACAACCTACAATCCCCTCTTTATCTGGGGAGGGCCTGGTCTGGGAAAAACCCATCTGCTTAATGCCATCGGTAACACCGTCTTGGAAAATAATCCCAATGCCCGAGTTCGCTATATCACAGCAGAAAACTTCATCAATGAGTTTGTTACCCATATTCGTCTAGAGTCTATGGAGGAGCTTAAAGATAATTTCCGTAGCCTAGATGTTCTCCTGATTGATGATATTCAATCCCTGGCCAAGAAGACCTTGGAAGGAACTCAGGAAGAGTTTTTTAACACTTTTAATGCCCTCCATGCTAACAACAAGCAGATTGTACTGACCAGCGACCGAACACCCGACCACCTCAATAATCTGGAAGAACGGTTGGTCACCCGTTTTAAATGGGGACTGACGGTGGATATTACACCGCCAGATTACGAAACCAGGATTGCCATTTTGACCAATAAAATTTTGGAACAAGGCTTTCCTTATACCTTCTCCCAAGATACCATTGAGTATTTGGCAGGGCAATTTGATTCCAATGTCCGTGACTTAGAAGGCGCCCTCAAGGATATCAATTTGGTAGCCACGGTTAAACAAGCCAATGTCATTACCGTTGATTTAGCTGCCGAAGCCATCCGAGCTCGTAAGCAGGATGCCCCTGTTATCAATATTATTTCCATTGATGAGATTCAAACTCAAGTTAGCAAGTTCTACGGGGTTACTGTCAAGGAAATCAAATCAACCAAGCGCAATCAAAATATTGTATTAGCCCGTCAGGTCGCCATGTATCTGGCTAGAGAAATGACTGACAACAGTCTTCCCAAGATAGGTAAGGAATTTGGTGGGCGTGATCATTCGACTGTCCTCCATGCCTATAATAAGATTAAAAATATGCTGGCCCAAGATGATAGTCTGCGTATTGAAATTGAAACCATCAAAAATAAAATCAAATAGACTTGTGGATAAGGACGGAAATACTGACCTCTTTATCCACAGCTTGTGCACAGGACTAGGGGCTTATTGAGCCTAGGCTTTCGAAACTTTTCCACGCCCTCCACAAGACCTACTACTACTACTAAACTTATACTTAATACTATAAAGGAGTCCTCATGATTAACTTCTCAATAAATAAGGCCTTTTTCATTCAAGCCTTGAATACCACTAAAAGAGCTATCAGTAGCAAAAATGCCATCCCCATTCTTTCTAGTCTAAAAATTGATGTTCACTCAACTGGTATCACCCTGACAGGTTCGAATGGACAAATTTCTATTGAAAATTCAATTGCTACTAGCGATGAAAATGCCGGTCTTTTGATTACAGAAACCGGTAGCATCCTCTTGGAGGCCAATTTCTTTATTAACATTGTTTCCAGCCTTCCAGATGTTAGTCTTGATTTTAAGGAAATTGAGCATAGTCAAGTCCTTTTGACTAGTGGTAAATCAGAAATCACCCTCAAGGGAAAGGATGTTGAACAGTACCCTCGCCTGCAGGAAGTTGCCACCAGCAATCCTTTAATCTTTGATACCAAGGTTTTAAAGACTCTGATTGCCGAAACAGCCTTTGCTGCTAGTACGCAAGAAAGTCGGCCAATTTTAACAGGGATTCACCTGGTTTTGACCGACAATAAGAATTTCAAGGCTGTTGCTACGGATTCTCACCGAATGAGTCAACGTAAGCTGATTTTGGAAAATTCTGGGGATAACTTTGATGTAGTTCTGCCAAGTCGTTCTTTGCGGGAATTTGTTGCTGTCTTTACTGATGATATTGAAACTGTGGAAGTTTTCCTATCGGGTAGCCAAATTCTTTTCAGAAGCGAAAGCATTTCCTTCTATGCTAGGATGCTAGAAGGAGCTTACCCAGATACAGACCGTCTTTTAGTTAGTGATTTTGAGACCGAAATTCTCTTTGATACCAATAATCTTCGCTCAGCTATGGAGCGGGCTCACTTGATTTCTAATGCTACTCAAAATGGTACCGTTAAGCTAGAAATTGTGGATGGCAAGGTATCGGCTCACGTTAATTCTCCTGAAGTCGGTAAGGTAAACGAAGAAATTGACACACTTGAAATTGATGGTAGTGACTTGACCATCAGTTTCAACCCAACCTATTTGATTGAGGCCCTCAAGGCTCTCAAGAGTGAAACTGTACGGATTCGTTTTATTTCACCAGTTCGTCCCTTTACTTTGACTCCTGGTGATGATGGGGAAAACTTTATTCAACTGATTACCCCTGTTCGGACTAATTAAATCTTTTTACTTTAGTGAAATTATTTAAGCAGAAATTAAGTGCTTCAGGCTATACTATAATCAATCCTAAATAAACTTTTCTTTTTCATAATCTCCGGAAGTGGTTCAGCTTTGCTGGGCTTCTTCTTTTTTGTGCGCTTAAAGGACATAAACTTTCCTAGTGCGACTCCACTGCACTAGGGTCCGTCAGTCCTGGCTTTCTAGCTCTTGTTGATAATATTAGATGCCCCTGAATTTTTGTCAGGTTATTTTTCACTAATTAGTGATTTTTAATAAATTTGTCAGTCTAGGGCAATTTGTTTATAATAAAGCCAGATTAAAATTCAGGAGGATGCTATGTATCAAGTTGGCTCGCTAGTAGAAATGAAAAAGCCCCATGCCTGCACTATTAAGGAGACTGGCAAAAAGGCTAATTGTTGGGAAGTAACACGCCTTGGGGCTGATATTAAGATCCGCTGCACTAATTGTGACCATGTGGTCATGCTCAGCCGCTATGATTTTGAGCGAAAGCTCAAGAAAGTTCTATGACCCTTTTTATTATTGCAAATCCCAATGCTGGCGCTCGTCAGGCCAGTCAGGTTGTGGAAAAAATTAAAAGTAATTATCCTCAGCTTGAGCAGGAAATCTTTTATACGGCTACTCCAGATGATGAAAAGTGCCAAGTGAGGCGCGTGCTAAAATCTTGGACAGATGAAGACTATCTCTTGATTTTAGGAGGCGACGGCACTCTTTCTAAGGTGCTTTATTATTTACCAGAGACTATCCCCTTTGCCTACTATCCAGTTGGCTCAGGTAATGATTTTGCCAAAGCTTTGAGATTGCCAAATCTAGCTGAAACTATGGACAATATTTTGGCTGAATCTACTAGAGAAATAACTATTTTTGTGGATCAGGCTGGTGTCTTGCTCAACAGCTTAGATCTTGGTTTTTCAGCTTGGGTGGTCAATCGTGCGGCTCATTCAGCTGTTAAGCAGATGCTTAATCGACTCCATTTAGGAAAGTTGACTTATATTTTACTTGCAATTTTATCCTTGTTTAAAAATCCTGTCGCAAGTGTTCAGATTAAGAAAATTAATGGTGTTCTCTTAGAAATTAAGGATGTCTATTTCTTCTCTCTAGCTAATAATACTTATTTTGGTGGCGGTATTATGATTTGGCCCAGCTCGACAGTCTTTGATGCAAACTTGCACCTTGTTTATGCTAAAGGAAAAAATTTTTGGCAGCGTATGGCTATTTTGCTGACTTTAGTTTTTAAAAAGCATGAGACCTCTCCTTACTTAAACCACGAAATACTGGATAGTTTGACTCTGACTTTTCCAGATGAAACCTTATTGGCAGTCGATGGCGAACTTCTAAATCGTCGGCAGGTGAACTTGCTTGCTCAAAAGAGGAAGATTTATTTGTAGTTTGTAAAAAAGATTTCAGGCAATTCTATCTATAGTTGACAATTTTTGCCGTGATTTTAGTTAGAAATTACTCGTCAAAAGGAGAAAAAATGTACGAATTAGGAAGCCATGTTGAAATGAAGAAGCCTCATGCCTGTACTATTAAGGCAACTGGAAAAAAAAGCGAATGATTGGGAAATTACACGCCTGGGAGCAGATATCAAAATTCGTTGTTCAATTGCGATCATGTGGTGATGATGAGCCAACATGATTTTGAACGAAAAATAAAGAAGGTTTTGTAAAACTTAACTTGGTCTTTTTTGCACACATTAAAAAAGGAGGCTACTAGGTTACATTTCAATCCAATCCCCTATCAACGTCGTTTGAAAGAACTTTTCTATGATTATTTTGTCATTATTGCTTATTTGCTGACCTTGTTCATTTTAGCAATGGGATTTTATTTCCTTGTTTTTGGAAAAATTTCAAATTTTACAGAAGGACAAAGCCAGTTGATTGCGACAATTTTATCTGTTCTTCCAATTATTTTGATTTTTACTTTTATGGATATGATAGGTGGAAGTCTTGGAAAGAAAAAAGCAGGATTGGTATTGATTTACAAGAATCCTCCTCTTATCTCCGCCTTTATCCGAAATCTGATTAAATTTTTACCCTGGCAATTAGGTCATATGGGAACTATTGCTGGTATTTACACGGATTACACTAGTTTGTCAGGACATGTTTTTACTGCTCTCAGCCTAATTTTAGTTATTTTAATGATAGTTATGGGCTTTTTTAGAAAAGATAAGCGTCATCTAGGAGATTTATTGGCTGGAACCCAGGTCGTGGTGAAAAAAGAAAGATGGGGGTAAAAGCTAGAATAAAGGTCTGTTATTCAACAGACCTTTTTGCTATAATAGTCATGATTGAAATGAGAACGGAGACAAGAAAATGGCTTTAACAGCTGGTATTGTTGGTTTGCCTAACGTTGGGAAATCAACGCTTTTTAATGCAATTACTAAGGCAGGGGCAGAAGCGGCTAACTATCCTTTTGCCACTATTGACCCTAATGTCGGTATGGTTGAAGTGCCGGACGAGCGCTTGGAAAAATTGACCCAATTGATCAAGCCTAAGAAGACGGTACCAACGACTTTTGAATTTACCGATATTGCTGGTATCGTTAAGGGGGCTTCCAAGGGTGAAGGTCTGGGAAATAAATTTTTGGCCAATATCCGTGAGGTAGATGCTATCGTCCATGTGGTTCGGGCCTTTGATGATGAAAATGTTATGCGCGAGCAAGGGCGTGAAGATGCCTTTGTAGACCCTCTGGCTGATATTGACACCATCAATCTGGAATTGATTCTGGCTGATTTGGAGTCGGTCAATAAGCGCTATGCCCGTGTGGAAAAAGTAGCTCGGACCCAAAAAGATAAGGACTCTGTCGCTGAGTTTAATGTTCTGCAGAAGATTAAACCAGTCTTAGAAGATGGAAAATCTGCTCGGACGATTGATTTTAGCGAAGAGGAAGATAAGATTGTTAAGAGCCTCTTTCTTTTGAGCACTAAGCCTGTTCTCTATGTGGCCAATGTTAATGAGGAACAGGTAGCTAATCCAGATTCTATTGACTACGTCAAACAGATTCGTGATTTTGCAGTAACTGAAAATGCTGAAGTCGTAGTTATTTCAGCGCGGGCCGAGGAAGAAATTTCTGAATTGGATGACGAGGATAAGGGGGAATTTCTTGAAGCCATGGGACTTACAGAGTCAGGTGTAGATAAGCTGACACGCGCAGCTTACCACCTGCTGGGCTTGGGCACCTACTTCACTGCTGGTGAAAAGGAAGTGCGGGCCTGGACCTTTAAACGCGGCATTAAGGCTCCTCAAGCTGCTGGAATCATTCACTCGGACTTTGAGCGCGGCTTTATCCGAGCGGTGACAATGTCCTACGATGACTTAGTAACCTACGGCTCAGAAAAAGCCGTCAAGGAAGCCGGTCGCCTGCGTGAAGAAGGTAAGGACTATGTGGTCCAAGATGGGGATATTATGGAGTTCCGCTTCAACGTTTAAGCAAAAAATAATAGTAACCAAAGGCTGGAACCTTATTCCAGTCCTTTTGGTCTTTCTAAAATAGGAAGTAGAAAATGACAAAATTGATTGTTGGTCTGGGAAATCCAGGCGTTAAATATGATAAAACCAAGCATAATATCGGCTTTATGACCATCGATGAGATCACTAAGAATCTGGATGTGACCTTTACCGAGGATAAAAATTTTAAGGCCTTGGTCGGTTCAACCTTTCTTAATGGTGAAAAGGTCTATTTTGTTAAGCCTCTGACCTTTATGAATGAGAGCGGGCAGTCTGTCCAGGCTCTTTTGACTTACTTTAATATTGCTACTGAAGACCTGCTGGTTATCTACGATGACCTGGATATGGCGGTTGGGAAAATTCGTTTTCGACAAAAGGGTTCGGCTGGTGGTCACAATGGCATCAAGTCCATCATCAAGCATATTGGCAATCAGGAATTTGACCGGATTAAGGTGGGTATCGGTCGACCTAAGCCTGGTACCACGGTGGTCCACCATGTCCTGTCTACCTTTGGTCAGGATGATTATACGACCATTTTAGCCTCTCTGGAACGAGTGGCGGCTGCCGTTCACTTTTATTTAGATACTGGCGATTTTGAACAGACTATGCGAAAATACAATGGGTAAGACACTTTTACATCTTTTTAATCAAAATAAACACCTGCAAGAATGGCAGGATAAGACGACTTTGCTGGGGCGGCAATTGGTCATGGGTCTCAGTGGAGCCAGCAAGAGCTTGGCTATTGCTGGAAACTTTTTGGCTAATCAAGGTAAGCTAGTTATTCTGACAGCAAGTCAAAATGAGGCTGAAAACCTAGCCGGTGACTTAGTTGGACTCTTGGGTGATGACCAAGTCTATCAATTCTTTGCGGATGATATTGTCGGGGCAGAGTTCATCGTTGCTTCTCAAGAAAAATCCCTCTCTCGAGTAGAGAGTCTCAATTTTCTGCTGGATGAGACCAAGTCTGGGGTATTGGTGACCAGTCTCTTGGGGGCTAGGGTTCTCCTGCCCAATCCTAAGGACTATGCCAGCTTTGTATTGTCCTTTACAGTTAGTCAGGATTATGATTTGACCAGTCTGGCTAAGACCTTGACTAGTCTTGGTTATAAGAAGGTTTCTCAGGTTCTCTCTCCAGGGGAATTTAGTCAGCGAGGGGATATTCTTGATATTTACGATGGTAGGACAGACCAAGCCTACCGTTTGGAATTCTTTGGGGATGAGCTTGACGGTTTGCGGATTTTTGACCCTGAGAGTCAAAAGTCGCTGGAAAACTTAGACAGCTTCACACTCAGTCCGGTTGACGAGGCGGTCTTGACACAAGAGAATCGTCGAAAAGCTTTAGCTGAATTGGAGCTGGAGTTGGAGCGTGCCCAGAATGCCCAACTTAAGGACTATCTGGAGGGGCTCTATACGACTCTGGCAGATGGCCACCGCCACCAGGATTTTAAAAAGTTCCTGTCTTACTTTTATGACAAGAGCTACAGTCTCTTGGATTACCTTCCTCAAGGAACACCAGTTTTCTTTGATGATTTTCAAAAATTGACCGACCGCAATGCCAAGTTGAATTTGGAAATAGCCAACTACCTGACTGAAAATCTGCAGCAGGCCAAGGCGGTTTCCAATCAGGTCTATTTTGCGGATATTTTTCAGGATTTGCGAAATTATCAACCGGCCACTTTCTTTTCCAATTTCCACAAGGGATTGGGTAATATTCGCTTCCAGAAGGTCTATAATTTCACCCAGTATGCTATGCAGGAATTTTTCAATCAACTTCCTCTCTTGGTAGATGAAGTCAACCGCTACCTCAAAACGGGTGCTACCGTCATCTTGCAAGCTGACTCGCAGTCTAAGTTAGAAAAATTGCAAGAAGACCTGCGAGAGTACGCTTGCAACCTACCCATAGTCCCTAGTGATGGCATCGTTGAGGGGCAAGCTCAGTTAAGTCAAGCTAGTCTGACCAATGGCTTTTACTTTGCCGACCAGAAATTGGTTCTGATTACGGAAAAAGAAATTTTCCACAAGACCCCTAAAAGGCGGATTCGTCGGCAAAACGTCAGCAATGCTGAGCGACTTAAGGACTACAATGAGTTGCAAAAGGGTGACTATGTGGTTCATAATGTCCATGGTATTGGGCGTTTTCTGGGGATTGAGACCATTGAAATTAAGGGCGTGCATCGGGACTATCTGACGGTTCAGTACCAGAATGGCGACACCATCTCCATCCCCGTTGAGCAGATTGAATTGCTGTCCAAATACACGGCCAGTGATGGCAAAGAGCCAAAAATCAACAAGCTCAACGACGGTCGCTTCCAAAAGGCCAAGCAGAAGGTTTCCAAGCAGGTTGAAGATATTGCCGACGATCTCTTGAAACTCTATGCTGAACGCAGTCAGCTCAAGGGATTTGCCTTCTCAGCTGACGATGACGACCAAAGAGAATTTGAGGAAGACTTTGCCTATGTTGAAACCGATGACCAGCTTCGTTCCATCAAGGAAGTCAAGGCTGATATGGAATCCGACAAGCCTATGGATCGGCTCTTGGTCGGCGATGTCGGCTTTGGCAAGACCGAGGTAGCCATGCGGGGGGCCTTCAAGGCGGTTAATGATAACAAGCAAGTTGCTGTCCTAGTGCCGACGACGGTTCTGGCCCAGCAACACTACAACAATTTCAAGGAACGCTTTGAAAACTATGCTGTCCAAGTTGGCATCCTCAGTCGTTTCCAAACTAAGAAGGAGCAAACGGACACCCTGGCTGCTCTGAGCAAGGGGCAGATTGATATTATTATCGGGACCCACCGCCTGCTCTCTAAGGATGTGGAATTTCTGGATTTGGGGTTGATTGTCATTGATGAGGAACAACGTTTCGGGGTGAAACACAAGGAAAAACTCAAGGAACTCAAGAAAAAATCTGATGTTTTGACCCTGACGGCCACGCCCATCCCCCGAACCTTACACATGTCCATGTTGGGAATTCGGGATTTATCGGTTATCGAAACCCCTCCGACCAATCGTTACCCTGTTCAGACCTATGTTTTGGAAACCAATCCTGGCATGATTCGTGAAGCCATTATTCGGGAAATTGACCGCGGCGGTCAGGCTTTCTATGTTTACAATCGAGTGGAGACCATTGACCGCAAGGCTATGGAATTGCAGGAATTGGTTCCTGAAGCTAATATCGGTGTCGTCCACGGCCAAATGAGTGAAATCCAGCTAGAAAACACCCTCTTTGACTTTTTAGATGGGGTCTATGATGTCTTAGTAGCGACGACCATCATTGAGACAGGAATTGATATGCCTAACGTCAACACCCTCTTTGTTGAAAATGCTGATCAAATGGGCCTTTCAACCCTCTATCAACTACGAGGACGGGTTGGCCGTAGCAACCGGATTGCCTATGCCTACCTCATGTATCAGCCTGATAAGGTTTTGAGTGAGGCCTCCGAGAAAAGACTGGATGCCATCAAGGGCTTTACCGAGCTGGGTTCTGGCTTCAAGATTGCCATGCGCGACCTTTCTATTCGCGGAGCTGGAAATATTCTAGGAGCTTCTCAGAGTGGCTTTATTGATTCAGTTGGTTTCGAGCTTTATTCTCAGATGTTGCAGGAAGCCATTCAGCATAAACAAGGGAAAAGTCAGGCTCGTCAGAAGGGCAATGCAGAAATCAATCTGGGAATTGATGCCTACATTCCTAGTGATTACATCAGCGATGAGCGACAAAAAATCGAAATCTACAAGCGGATTCGGGAGATTTCCTCGCAGGAGGACTACGAAAATCTCCAGTCTGAACTAATTGACCGCTTTGGCGATTATCCAGACCAGTTGGCTTATCTCCTGGAGATTGGCCTGGTCAAGTCTTACCTAGATGCTGTCTTTGTTCAGGTCATTGAGAAAAAAGGATACGAAGTTCTTGTACGTTTTGAAAAGGTCAGTCAGAGCCTATTTTTAACTCAGGATT
Source organism: Streptococcus downei MFe28 (assembly GCF_900459175.1). Taxonomy (NCBI): domain Bacteria; kingdom Bacillati; phylum Bacillota; class Bacilli; order Lactobacillales; family Streptococcaceae; genus Streptococcus; species Streptococcus downei. Next base: position 406,616 of record NZ_UHFA01000002.1, read on the forward strand.
ATTTCGAAGCCCTGTCAGTAACCACTTTCAAGGCTCGAATTGGTGAAGAAGCTGGTAAAATTGAGCTAGTCTTTGACGTTCGACAAAAGAAAAATTATGAAATTTTAGAAGAACTGCAGAAGTTTGGTCAAAAATTTTTAGAAATTAAGAACCGAAAAGCTGGTGAAAAGGCTTAAAGTCCTGCGTTTTTTAGAAATTCATGATAAAATAAGTAAAATTATGAGCACAAAAAATTCTCTCTTGAATTCTGGAGGAAGCATGCGATTAGATAAATATTTAAAGGTCTCTCGAATTATCAAGCGTCGCCCAGTCGCCAAGGAAGTGGCTGATAAGGGACGCATCAAGATTAATGGCGTCCTGGGCAAGTCCTCAACAGACTTGAAACTAAATGACCAAATTGAAATTCGTTTTGGCAATAAACTCTTGACCGTGCGTGTGTTAGAGATGAAAGACAGTACCAAGAAGGAAGATGCCCAAAAGATGTATGAAATTCTTAGTGAAAAAAGGATAAAGGCAGATGAGCAAGAGTGACAAGGTTGTCCAGTTAAATAACGACTATATTAAGGAAACCAATTTAACCAAGCGATACGAAGAAGAGGAAGCCCGTAAGCGTCATCGTTTTATGGGCTGGACCTTAATCTTCGTCATCCTCCTTTTTATCCTGCCGACCTACAACTTAGTCTCTAGTTACCGAGATTTGCAAAGTAAAAAGGCAGAAATTGTCAAACTAAAGGCCAATTATAAGGAGACCAAGTCGCAGACCAGCAAGGAAGAGCAACTAGCTAAACAGCTCAAGGATGACGAATTTGTTGAAAAGTATGCAAGGGCCAAGTATCATTATTCCAACTCAGGTGAAGTGACCTTCATCATTCCTGAGCTGGTTCCCCAATAATTATGGAAAATTTGATTGAGACAATTGAAAAATTTTTAGCCTACTCCGATGAAAAACTGGAGGAGCTCCATCAGAAAAATCAATCCTTAAAAGAGGAGGAGACTCATGAGGATTAAATCAGGCAACGAGACGGTAAAACTCTTTGCCTTTTTGGTTTTACTGCAAATTTTTCTAATTGCCTTTCCCATGGCCAAGGCCAGTCGGACTAAAAATGAGACCTTGACCCAAAATTTTTCCTACATGTATTTTGCTAAGCTTCCTAAAAATCCCAATGTTTACAAGTCTGTCACGACCTATTCAGATGCGGAGCTTTCTAAAAAGGCCAGTCAACTTCAACCCAATTCTAAAATTGGCCTCAAAAAAATTCTCACGAACAAAAAAGGCACACCAGTTTTCCAGTTGGGAAATGGAACCTATGCCAAGGCCAGTTTTCAAGACTTTTATGACGATAAGGTTTTGACAAAAGAAGCCCTTGAAAAACCAAGAAAATATTGGACTTCTGATAGAGTTGTCGTCTATCAAGATCCTTATGTCTCTGGGGCAAGTCCTAAAAAGTCAAGCTTAGCTATTTATAGTAAAATTCAGATTAGCCAGCAAGCAGAAACCCATCACGGCCGTTATTTTTATGTCAAAGGTCAAGGTTGGTTGGATGAGAAAACCCTGACCCTAAAGGATGTCCGTATTGAGAAGGTTGAGGAAGTCCTCAAAAAGAAATATGCTGATAGCAGTAAATACAGCATTTATGTGAAGCAATTAGACAGTGGCAAGGTGGCCCAAATCAATGCGGATAAGCCTATGTATTCCGCTAGTGTCAGCAAGTTGCCCCTGCTTTACTATGTTCAGGACCAATTGAATAAGGGCAAGATAAAGGCTTCCCAAAGCCTAACCTATAGTTCAGCTGTCAATAGTTTTAAGGATGCCTATAAGACAGAAGGTAGCGGAACACTTAGTAAGACAGCTGACAATAAACCCTACACTATCAGCGATTTAGAGCGTCATGTAACCCAGTATTCTGATAATGTGGCGACTAATATCCTGGGTTACTATGTGGCCCACCAGTATGATAAGGATTTCCAAAAGACCATAAAGTCGGCAATTGGAGAAAAGTGGGATATGAAGGAACGCAAGGTTTCTGCTAAGACCGCTGGAAAAATGATGGAAGCCATCTACAAACAAAATGGGGACATTACCAACTACCTAGCATCAACGGATTATGATAATCAAAGAATTTCCAAAAATATCTCCGTCAAGGTAGCTCATAAGATAGGTGATGCCTACGACTACCGTCATGATGTGGCTATTGTCTATGGAGATACCCCCTTTATCCTTTCCATTTTTACAGAAAATGCCAGCTATGATGACATCACAGCCGTCGCTGATGATGTTTATAGGATATTAAGATGACGATGCAGAAAATTCTAGAGGACATTCAAAAAAAAGCTTATTTTGCTAAGCACGACAAGGTTTTAGTAGCCGTTTCTGCTGGAGTAGATTCCATGAATTTACTCCTTTTCTTGCAGGCACATCAAGAGGACCTAGCTATAGAAATTGGTCTAGCTCATGTCAACCACAAGCAACGTCAGCAGTCAGACCTTGAAGAAACTTATCTGCGAGACTGGGCCGAGGACCATGGTCTCCCCTTTTATTTAGCTCATTTCACAGGTAACTTCTCTGAAAAGAGTGCTAGAGACTTTCGCTATAATTTTTTCAAGAAAGTTATGGAGAAGGAGGGCTATACAACCTTAGTCACAGCCCATCATGCCGATGACCAGACTGAGACCATCTTTATGCGTATCTTACGTGGCAGTCGGCTTAGGCATCTAGCTGGAATTAAGGCGGTCCAAGAATTTGGTCCAGGTCAAATCATTCGTCCTTTTCTAAACATCAGAAAAGAAGAACTCCCAGAGGTTTTCCACTTTGAGGATGCCAGCAATCAAAGTGATGCCTACCTGCGCAATCGCATTCGTCACCACTATCTACCAGAATTGGCCAAGGAAAATCCTAAAATTTCAACAGCCATAAGAGAATTGGGGACAGAAGTCCAAACTCTCTTTGCTGCTCTAGCAGATTTGACGGCTAATTTAGATGGGACAGATCTTCAAGTCTTCCACAAACAAAGTCCGGCCGTCCAAGTTTATTTGCTCCAAGATTATTTGGAAGCCTATCCAGATTTATCGCTAAGTCGGGCTCAATTTGATAGTCTATTGGAAAGTATTCGAAAGGCCAAATCAGGAGATAGTTACCTGAAATCAGGTTATTATTTGCATATTGATAATGAGCGATTTTGGCTGAATAAAATCAGTCCTCAGACGGATAGTCCTGTTCCCACTCAAGTGTTAGAATATGGCAATATCGTCAGTATTGGTCAAAGGAGCTTTGAATTCGGTCAGACAGGTAGCTTAAGCTTGACCAGTCTTGATCCCATCCTCCTTCGTTCTAGAAAGGCTGGTGATGCCATTGATTTTGGAACTTTTCACAAGAAAGTTCGCCGTCTTTTTATCGACCAAAAAATTCCAGCGCAGGAAAGAGCTCAAGCCATTATTGCTGAGCAAAATGGTCAGATAATTTTTGTCCTAGCAGGGGAACACTTATATTTGAGAAAAGCCCCTCAGTGTGTTACAATTAAAGCTAAATTGTGTATAAAAACTAGAAAAAATGGTGATTTATGAGCCTGGATAATGATATTGAAAAAGTTCTTTACTCTGCTGAGGAGATAGTGACAAAGACCCAAGAACTTGGCCAAGAGTTGACTAAGGACTATGAGGGAAAAAATCCCCTTTTGGTTGGCGTTCTGAAGGGTGCTGTCCCTTTTATGGCAGAGTTGATTAAGCATATTGATACCCATATCGAAATCGACTTTATGGTCGTTTCTTCTTATCAGGGTGGTACACAGAGCAGTGGCGAAGTTAAAATTCTGAAAGATGTTGATACCAATATTGAGGGGCGCGATGTCATCTTCGTTGAGGATATTATTGATACTGGTCGTACCCTCTTGTATTTGCGCGATATGTTTAAGTATCGTCAGGCCAAGTCTGTCAAGATTGCAACGCTTTTTAATAAGCCGGAAGGTCGGGTTGTTGATATCGATGCTGACTACGTTTGCTATGACGTTCCCAATGAATTTGTCGTAGGCTTCGGTCTAGATTATGCTGAAAAATATCGCAATCTTCCTTACGTCGGTGTGCTCAAAGAAGAAATTTATAAAACAAGCAATTAGAAAGATATTTGTTAGTCCATGAATAATAAAAATAGAAATGGTCTCGTCAAAAATGGCTATATCTATCTCGTACTAATCGTTGTTGCCGTAACAGCGGCTAACTTCTGGTTGCGGGGAGATTCTGGCCAGACGCACGAAGTTGGTTATTCAACTTTAGTTAAAGAAATTAAGGCTGGAGATGTTAAGTCTGTCACCTATCAACCAAGTGGTAGTGTGGTTAAGGTGACGGGAGACTACGCCAAGGCTAAAAAGACAGCTTCCAATAATTCCAGCTTTAATCTCCTGAATTCAACAAGTACAGAAAAAGTTACCAAGTTTACGTCGGTTATTCTGCCTAGTGACTCTTCAATGGATCAGTTGCAAAAGGCCGCCGATGATTCTGGAACGAAGATAAAGGTTATTCCTGAGAGCTCTAGTGGGACAATTTTGTCCTATGTCTTTAGCCTTTTTGTCCCCTTAGTCATTATGGGGCTACTCTTCTACTTTATGATGAGCCAAGGTGGTGGCGGTGGTGCCCGCGGTGCCATGAGCTTTGGTCGCAACAAGGCCAAGGCAGCCAGCAAGGATGACATCAAGGTTCGCTTCTCAGATGTTGCCGGTGCAGAAGAAGAAAAGCAAGAACTGGTTGAAGTTGTTGACTTCCTGAAAAATCCTAAAAAGTATCGGGCCTTGGGTGCCCGTATTCCGACAGGTGTTCTCCTTGAAGGCCCTCCCGGAACAGGTAAAACCCTTTTAGCCAAGGCTGTTGCTGGTGAAGCCGGCGTTCCCTTCTTTAGCATCTCAGGTTCTGACTTCGTAGAAATGTTTGTGGGTGTTGGTGCTAGTCGGGTTCGCTCCCTCTTTGAAGATGCCAAAAAAGCAGAACGTGCTTTGATTTTCATTGACGAAATCGATGCCGTTGGTCGTCGTCGTGGTGCCGGAATGGGTGGCGGAAATGATGAACGTGAACAAACTCTCAACCAACTCTTAGTTGAAATGGATGGTTTTGAAGGTAATGAAAGCATCATCGTTATTGCAGCAACCAACCGGAGTGATGTTCTTGACCCAGCCCTCCTTCGTCCAGGTCGTTTCGACCGTAAGGTTCTTGTTGGTCGGCCAGATGTCAAGGGACGTGAAGCTATCCTTAAAGTTCACTCCAAGAATAAGCCACTTAAGGACGATGTTGATCTTAAGGTCATTGCCCAACAAACTCCTGGTTTTGTCGGTGCCGACCTTGAAAATGTCTTGAATGAGGCAGCCCTAGTTGCCGCCCGTCGCAATAAGACCAAGATTGATGCTAGCGATATTGACGAAGCAGAAGACCGTGTCATCGCGGGTCCTTCTAAGAAGGATAAGAAAGTTTCGGAAAAGGAAAGGCAAATCGTGGCCTTCCACGAAGCTGGTCATACCATTGTTGGTTTGGTCCTCTCAAGTGCGCGTGATGTCCACAAGGTTACCATCGTCCCACGTGGTCGTGCCGGTGGTTACATGATTTCCCTTCCTAAGGAAGATCAGAACCTTCTGTCTAAGGATGAGCTGAAAGAACAATTAGCAGGTCTCATGGGTGGTCGTGTAGCTGAAGAAATTATCTTCAATGTTCAAACTTCAGGAGCTTCCAACGACTTTGAACAGGCAACAGCTCTGGCTCGAGCAATGGTAGCTGAGTATGGTATGAGTGACAAACTTGGCCCTGTTCAGTATGAAGGTAACCATGCCATGAACCCTGGTCAGATGCCTGGCGATAAGTCCTACTCAAGTCAAACAGCTGTCCTGATTGACGAAGAAGTGCGTCAACTCTTGAACGAAGCCCGTAACAAGGCTGCTGATGTGATTAATTCTAACCGTGAAACCCACAAATTGATTGCAGAAGCCCTACTCAAATATGAAACCTTGGATGCTGCTCAAATCAAGTCTATCTACGAAACAGGTAAGATGCCTGAGGAAGACTTGGAAGACTCAGAAAAAGAAAATCATGCCCTCTCTTACGATGAAGTAAAAGAAAAGATGTCTGAATCTGAAAACAGCTCCGATAATGCATAAGAAAAAGGGAGTTCATCCCTTTTTTCTTATGGCTTCAAATCAGCTTTCTGAAAAAACTCTAGAAAGCATTAGTTGATGGTCATACTTCTTTCTCCGACTAGATAGCGAATAAGAGGAAATTGCTATAATTTTCTTCTTACACTCTTCGAAAATCAAAATTTTCCGTTGTTAACTCACCTTGCCGTACTTCAGTACTGTCTTCGGTTCGTTGCCTCGGCTAATTTCGATTTTCATTGAGTATTACCAGCCGGGAATTTTTCCCCACTTAGCTTTTTAAGGTGGAAATCCATGTCATTTCATTTGTATATTTATTCTTTAATTTAGAGTTCGAAAGTATTTACAATCAATTACCCCTATGATAAACTTGAAAATATAAAAATCAAGGAGAGATAAGTGAATATTTTTCGAAAAAAAGATCCACGTCAGACTAAGACAGAAATGGCTCGCAACTTGCGAGCCATTGATTTAGTTTTTCTCGGCTTGGGATCCATGGTTGGAACTGGTATCTTCACGATTACTGGGACTGGTGCGGCAAAGTATGGTGGTCCAGGTTTGGTGATTTCCATTGTCATTGCTGCCATTGCCGTTGGCATTTCAGCCCTCTTTTACGCAGAATTTGCCTCACGCCTGCCGGCTAATGGTGGTGCCTATAGCTATGTCTATGCCACCTTGGGAGAATTTCCAGCTTGGTTAGTTGGCTGGATGATTATTTTGGAATTTCTGACAGCTATTTCTAGTGTTGCCTCAGGCTGGGGAGCCTATTTAAAAGGTTTATTGGCAAATAGTTTTCATTTTACCTTGCCTACTGCCCTAAATGGAACCTTTAATCCTAGCAAGGGTAACTATATTGATCTCTTACCTGTATTGGTTATGCTGGCTGTGACCGCTTTGGTCTTGATGAATTCAAAGTCCGTATTGCGTTTTAATAGCCTTCTAGTTATTCTGAAATTTTCAGCCCTAGCCCTATTTGTGATTGCTGGTCTCTTCTTTATCGATACTAACAATTGGTCTAACTTTATGCCTTTTGGATTTGGTCAATTGTATGGTGGAAAAACCGGAATCATGGCTGGTGCCTCGATTATGTTTTTCGCCTTTCTGGGCTTTGAGTCCCTATCAATGGCTGTTGATGAAACCAAGGAACCCCATAAGACTGTTCCTAGAGGAATCAGTTTATCATTGATTATGGTGACAATTGTTTACATCTTAGTTACCCTTGTTTTAACAGGCATTGTTCATTATTCGAAGTTGGGTGTAGATGATGCTGTGGCATTTACCCTGCGTCATGTGGGTCTAAATTGGGCTGCCAATTATGTTTCGACAGTAGCCATCCTAACCTTGATAACGGTTTGTATTTCGATGACCTACGCCCTGTCACGAACCGTCTACAGTATCAGTCGTGATGGCCTTTTACCAAAATCAATGAGTCATATTTCGGAAAAATCCAAGATTCCAGACTATGCAACCTTGGTTGTTGGGATATTTGCGATTATTTTTACAGGAATTATCCCCTTGGCAACTTTGGCTGAATTCGTTAATATCTGTACCTTGGCTTATTTGATTGTCCTTGCCCTAGCGCTGATTAAACTACGACGGGATAAAGGAAAACCCGAAAAGGATCAGTTTAAAACCCCTTTGGTTCCAGTTCTACCGGTTACTTCAATTATTATCTGTCTTTCCCTAATGAGCCAATTTATGACCATTACTTGGATTGCCTTTGGAGTAGCGCTTGCTATCGGTATCCTAATCTATATCCTTTATGGCTATAAAAATTCAACGATTGACAGCAAGTAGCGAGGCACTGAAAGTTTAATTTTTAAATCAAAAAGACGAACGAAATTGCTATTTCTGACCTTCGGAATTCAGTTTTGTTCGTCCTTTTTTTGTTAGAAACAAGCTTTTTCCTTAGCCCGATAAAAAGATGCTAATATTAGTCTCCACTAAGATTTTCTCCAAGTTTCAAAAAATAAAAAAATCCCGACAAACCTATTGACAAGGGTGAAGGTGTTTGCTAGAATAAAGAAGCTGTCCTCGAGAGGGGACGAAAGACCTTTGAGAACTGAATAGCGAAGCAACCAAGACGTGCGGGTTAAGGAATTAACCTGTCAAGAAAAGCCATAAATCTGTCAGAGACGGATTGAGTAAAGATTAAATGAGAGTTTGATCCTGGCTCAGGACGAACGCTGGCGGCGTGCCTAATACATGCAAGTGGAACGCATTGATATCACCGGAGCTTGCTCCACTGATATTAATGAGTCGCGAACGGGTGAGTAACGCGTAGGTAACCTGCCTGATAGCGGGGGATAACTATTGGAAACGATAGCTAATACCGCATGAGAGTGTTTAACACATGTTAGAGACTTAAAAGATACCATTGTATCACTATCAGATGGACCTGCGTTGTATTAGCTAGTTGGTAGGGTAGCGGCCTACCAAGGCACCGATACATAGCCGACCTGAGAGGGTGATCGGCCACACTGGGACTGAGACACGGCCCAGACTCCTACGGGAGGCAGCAGTAGGGAATCTTCGGCAATGGACGAAAGTCTGACCGAGCAACGCCGCGTGAGTGAAGAAGGTTTTCGGATCGTAAAGCTCTGTTGTAGCGGAAGAACGCGTGTAAGAGTGGAAAGTTTACACAGTGACGGTACGCTACCAGAAAGGGACGGCTAACTACGTGCCAGCAGCCGCGGTAATACGTAGGTCCCGAGCGTTGTCCGGATTTATTGGGCGTAAAGGGAGCGCAGGCGGTTTAGTAAGTCTGAAGTTAAAGGCATTGGCTCAACCAATGTATGCTTTGGAAACTGTTAGACTTGAGTGCAGAAGGGGAGAGTGGAATTCCATGTGTAGCGGTGAAATGCGTAGATATATGGAGGAACACCGGTGGCGAAAGCGGCTCTCTGGTCTGTCACTGACGCTGAGGCTCGAAAGCGTGGGTAGCGAACAGGATTAGATACCCTGGTAGTCCACGCCGTAAACGATGAGTGCTAGGTGTTAGGTCCTTTCCGGGACTTAGTGCCGCAGCTAACGCAATAAGCACTCCGCCTGGGGAGTACGACCGCAAGGTTGAAACTCAAAGGAATTGACGGGGGCCCGCACAAGCGGTGGAGCATGTGGTTTAATTCGAAGCAACGCGAAGAACCTTACCAGGTCTTGACATCCCGATGCCCGCTCTAGAGATAGAGTTTTTCTTCGGAACATCGGAGACAGGTGGTGCATGGTTGTCGTCAGCTCGTGTCGTGAGATGTTGGGTTAAGTCCCGCAACGAGCGCAACCCTTATTGTTAGTTGCCATCATTGAGTTGGGCACTCTAGCGAGACTGCCGGTAATAAACCGGAGGAAGGTGGGGATGACGTCAAATCATCATGCCCCTTATGACCTGGGCTACACACGTGCTACAATGGTTGGTACAACGAGTCGCAAGCCGGTGACGGCAAGCTAATCTCTGAAAGCCAATCTCAGTTCGGATTGTAGGCTGCAACTCGCCTACATGAAGTCGGAATCGCTAGTAATCGCGGATCAGCACGCCGCGGTGAATACGTTCCCGGGCCTTGTACACACCGCCCGTCACACCACGAGAGTTTGTAACACCCAAAGTCGGTGAGGTAACCTTATAGGAGCCAGCCGCCTAAGGTGGGACAGATGATTGGGGTGAAGTCGTAACAAGGTAGCCGTATCGGAAGGTGCGGCTGGATCACCTCCTTTCTAAGGATAAACTAAGTAACAGAGGGCGCTAAAAAGCGACTTGATTTTAGGGACTGACCAAGAAATCCTGATTTCTTAGGGCAGTCATCTAAATCACAAGCTTTTAGCCCGAGTACAATTTAGCCAAAGTGGTTAATAGAAGTACCTGAAGCTTAGTACCGGAAGCACGTTTTGGGGACGCTATTTAGTTTTCAGAGGTTTTGTGGGGCCTTAGCTCAGCTGGGAGAGCGCCTGCTTTGCACGCAGGAGGTCAGCGGTTCGATCCCGCTAGGCTCCATTAGGATACGGAGGACGATTCGCTTTAGCGAAAACTTCTGTAGAAAAATAGGAAACTGACGCCAGTGTCCTTAAGGACACGAGGAAGTTTCTCTTTTTTCCTAAGAAGTTAGTCCGGAGTTCAACTATTCTCAAAGAGCAGTGACCCCTTATCCTAAGAGGCAACGAAGTTGCCAATTGTTCATTGAAAATTGAATATCTATCAAATAGTAACAAGAAAATAAACCGAAACGCTGTTATATTTTAAAGAGACCAAAGAGAAATAAGGTTAAGTTAATAAGGGCGCACGGTGGATGCCTTGGCACTAGGAGCCGAAGAAGGACGTGACGAACGACGAAATGCTTTGGGGAGCTGTAAGTAAGCTGTGATCCAGAGATGTCCGAATGGGGGAACCCGACAACTAATGGTTGTCATCCATGACTGTTAAGGTCATGAGAAGGAAGACGCAGTGAACTGAAACATCTAAGTAGCTGCAGGAAGAGAAAGCAAAAGCGATTGCCTTAGTAGCGGCGAGCGAAGAGGCAGGAGGGCAAACCGAAGTGTTTACACTTCGGGGTTGTAGGACTGCGCAGTGGACGTATAGATTATAGAAGAATGTTCTGGGAAGGACAGCCAAAGAGAGTAAGAGCCTCGTATTCGAAATAGTCTATATACCTAGCAGGATCCTGAGTACGGCGAGACACGAGGAATCTCGTCGGAAGCTGGGAGGCCCATCTCCCAACCCTAAATACTCCCTAGTGACCGATAGTGAACCAGTACCGTGAGGGAAAGGTGAAAAGCACCCCGGAAGGGGAGTGAAAAAGAACCTGAAACCGTGTGCCTACAAGAAGTTCGAGCCCGTTAATGGGTGAGAGCGTGCCTTTTGTAGAATGAACCGGCGAGTTACGTTAATGTGCGAGGTTAAGTTGAAGAGACGGAGCCGTAGGGAAACCGAGTCTGAATAGGGCGGAATAGTACATTGACGTAGACCCGAAACCATGTGACCTACCCATGAGCAGGGTGAAGGTGAGGTAAGACTCACTGGAGGCCCGCACCAGAGTACGTTGAAAAGTGCTTGGATGACTTGTGGGTAGCGGAGAAATTCCAAACGAACTTGGAGATAGCTGGTTCTCTCCGAAATAGCTTTAGGGCTAGCGTCGACATTTAGATTATTGGAGGTAGAGCACTGTTTGGGTAAGGGGTCCATCCCGGATTACCAAACTCAGATAAACTCCGAATGCCAAGTAATCATGGTCGGCAGTCAGACTGCGAGTGCTAAGATCCGTAGTCGAAAGGGAAACAGCCCAGACCACCAGCTAAGGTCCCCAAATAATTGTTAAGTGGAAAAGGATGTGGGGTTGCACAGACAACTAGGATGTTAGCTTAGAAGCAGCTATTCATTCAAAGAGTGCGTAATAGCTCACTAGTCGAGTGACCCTGCGCCGAAAATGTACCGGGGCTAAAACAATTTACCGAAGCTGTGGATCCTTTAGGGGATGGTAGGAGAGCGTTCTATGTACGCAGAAGGTATACCGTGAGGAGTGCTGGAGTGCATAGAAGTGAGAATGCCGGTATGAGTAGCGCAAGACAGGTGAGAATCCTGTCCACCGTAAGACTAAGGTTTCCAGGGGAAGGCTCGTCCGCCCTGGGTTAGTCGGGACCTAAGGAGAGACCGACAGGTGTATCCGATGGGCAACAGGTTGATAGTCCTGTACTAGAGTATAGAGTGAAGGAGGGACGCAGAAGGCTAACTCAACCAGACGAATGGAAGTGTCTGGCCAAGCAGTGAGGCGTGGTATGAGTCAAATGCTTATACCTGTAACGCCAGGCTGTGAAGGGGAGCGAAGTTTAGTAGCGAAGTGAGTGATGTCACGCTGCCAAGAAAAGCTTCTAGCGTTAATCTATACTCTACCCGTACCGCAAACCGACACAGGTAGTCGAGGCGAGTAGCCTCAGGTGAGCGAGAGAACTCTCGTTAAGGAACTCGGCAAAATGGCCCCGTAACTTCGGGAGAAGGGGCGCTGACTTTCAGTCAGCCGCAGTGAATAGGCCCAAGCAACTGTTTATCAAAAACACAGCTCTCTGCGAAATCGTAAGATGACGTATAGGGGGTGACGCCTGCCCGGTGCTGGAAGGTTAAGAGGAGTGCTTAGCGGTAACGCGAAGGTATGAATTGAAGCCCCAGTAAACGGCGGCCGTAACTATAACGGTCCTAAGGTAGCGAAATTCCTTGTCGGGTAAGTTCCGACCCGCACGAAAGGCGTAATGATTTGGGCACTGTCTCAACGAGAGACTCGGTGAAATTTTAGTACCTGTGAAGATGCAGGTTACCCGCGACAGGACGGAAAGACCCCATGGAGCTTTACTGCAGTTTGATATTGAGTATCTGTACCACATGTACAGGATAGGTAGGAGCCATTGAGTTCGGGACGCTAGTTTCGAATGAGGCGCTGTTGGGATACTACCCTTGTGTTATGGCTACTCTAACCCACTAGGCTAAACGTCTAGGGAGACAGTGTCTGACGGGCAGTTTGACTGGGGCGGTCGCCTCCTAAAAGGTAACGGAGGCGCCCAAAGGTTCCCTCAGATTGGTTGGAAATCAATCGCAGAGTGTAAAGGTATAAGGGAGCTTGACTGCGAGAGCTACAACTCGAGCAGGGACGAAAGTCGGGCTTAGTGATCCGGTGGTACCGCATGGAAGGGCCATCGCTCAACGGATAAAAGCTACCCTGGGGATAACAGGCTTATCTCCCCCAAGAGTTCACATCGACGGGGAGGTTTGGCACCTCGATGTCGGCTCGTCGCATCCTGGGGCTGTAGTCGGTCCCAAGGGTTGGGCTGTTCGCCCATTAAAGCGGCACGCGAGCTGGGTTCAGAACGTCGTGAGACAGTTCGGTCCCTATCCGTCGCGGGCGAAGGAAATTTGAGAGGAACTGCTCCTAGTACGAGAGGACCAGAGTGGACTTACCGCTGGTGTACCAGTTGTCCTGCCAAGGGCATCGCTGGGTAGCTATGTAGGGAAGGGATAAACGCTGAAAGCATCTAAGTGTGAAGCCCCCCTCGAGATGAGATTTCCCATAACGTTAAGTTAGTAAGAGCCCTGAGAGAAGATCAGGTAGATAGGTTAGGAGTGGAAGTGTGGTGACACATGGAGCGGACTAATACTAATCGCTCGAGGACTTATCCAAGATAAGTTACGAGAGGCACCAAATAAGAAAGCAACAGAAAATTAGGAAGGTGCCGACGTACAATTCATAAGTAAGGTTTCAAAAGTCATTGACAGGTTTTGGTGAGACTTGGTACAATAGATAGGTATTCAATTTTGAGTGAGTACACTCAAGGAGTTAAGTGACGCTAGCCTAGGAGATACACCTGTAACCATGCCGAACACAGCAGTTAAGCCCTAGAACGCCTGAAGTAGTTGGGGGTTGCCCCCTGCTAGATATGGAAGTCGCTTAGCACATAGGGAGTTTAGCTCAGCTAAGGGGAACGTAAGTTCGCCTTTGTCGAAGCTGGTGAAGCCAGTGCACGACAGGGACCCAGTGAGCAAACTCCGAGTTATGGGAGTTTAGCTCAGCTGGGAGAGCATCTGCCTTACAAGCAGAGGGTCAGCGGTTCGAACCCGTTAACTCCCATGATTAGGTAGGAATACTTAATAGGTCCCGTGGTGTAGCGGTTATCACGTCGCCCTGTCACGGCGAAGATCGCGGGTTCAATTCCCGTCGGGACCGTTAGAAGAGGAGACTCGTTAGCTCAGTTGGTAGAGCATTTGACTTTTAATCAAAGGGTCACTGGTTCGAGCCCAGTACGGGTCATAGATGCGGGTTTGGCGGAATTGGCAGACGCACCAGATTTAGGATCTGGCGCTTAACGGCGTGGGGGTTCAAGTCCCTTAACCCGCATAGGAAGAAGATAGGCCGGCTTAGCTCAGTTGGTAGAGCATCTGATTTGTAATCAGAGGGTCGCGTGTTCAAGTCATGTAGCCGGCATTTGCGAACGTAGTTCAGTGGTAGAACATCACCTTGCCAAGGTGGGGGTCGCGGGTTCGAATCCCGTCGTTCGCTTTGAGGATTGCCGGGGTGGCGGAACTGGCAGACGCACAGGACTTAAAATCCTGCGAAGGGTAACCTTCGTACCGGTTCGATTCCGGTCCTCGGCATAATAGAATAGGCACCCTTGGCTCAACTGGATAGAGTACCTGACTACGAATCAGGCGGTTAGAGGTTCGAATCCTCTAGGGTGCATATACGGGAAGTAGCTCAGCTTGGTAGAGTACTTGGTTTGGGACCAAGGGGTCGCAGGTTCGAATCCTGTCTTCCCGATTTTTGGCGGTGTAGCTCAGCTGGCTAGAGCGTCCGGTTCATACCCGGGAGGTCGGGGGTTCGATCCCCTTCGCCGCTATTGATAATATGGATGACTTTGGACCTTTAGCTCAACTGGTTAGAGCACTCGGCTCATAACCGAGCGGTCGTAGGTTCGAGTCCTACAAGGTCCATATTGTTTACTTCTAATAATTGGAGGATTACCCAAGTCCGGCTGAAGGGAACGGTCTTGAAAACCGTCAGGTGTGTAAAAGCACGCGTGGGTTCGAATCCCACATCCTCCTTTAAGACTAACGCGGGATGGAGCAGTTAGGTAGCTCGTCGGGCTCATAACCCGAAGGTCGTAGGTTCAAATCCTGCTCCCGCAATACCTATAAAGAGGTTCTTGGCTCGGTAGCTCAGTTGGTAGAGCAATGGATTGAAGCTCCATGTGTCGGCGGTTCGATTCCGTCTCGCGCCATTTCTAATAATTAGCGGGTGTAGTTTAGTGGTAAAACTACAGCCTTCCAAGCTGTTGTCGCGAGTTCGATTCTCGTCACCCGCTTTATAATGAAAATTATAAACCAAACAAGAGTTTGGGCGCATAGCTCAGCTGGTTAGAGCGCACGCCTGATAAGCGTGAGGTCGGTGGTTCGAGTCCACTTGTGCCCATTAACAACAAGGTCCGTTGGTCAAGGGGTTAAGACACCGCCTTTTCACGGCGGTAACACGGGTTCGAATCCCGTACGGACTATTGTTGGAGAATTACTCAAGAGGCTGAAGAGGACGGTTTGCTAAATCGTTAGGTCGGGAAACCGGCGCGGGGGTTCGAATCCCCCATTCTCCGTATTAGTGAAGTAACGAGTTATCGAAAGATATCTCGTTTTGTTTATCTTAAAAAAGAGGTCCCTTATGAAAAAAATTAGATTTTCCCGTGTACTTACCCTAACTGTGACAAGTCTTTTAATTTTTTTAGTACTTCTTTTTTTTATCTTTCGAAATAATAGTCTGGTTCGGACCATAACAACACCAATTAGCGGACTTACCTCAAAGGTTGATGGTATCTTTTCTTATCCATTCCAATTTGTAGAAACAGCTAAAAATGACCTAGTTGATTTGTACGAGACTTATAGCGAGAATGAGAGTTTAAAGAAGAACCTAGCTAAAATGCGTGACCAGTCTTCTGATTTGAATACGCTAAAAGAGGAAAATTCAAGTTTGTCCAAGGCTTTAGAAATTGAGCAGACTTTTTCAAACTATAAAACAATCACCAGTAAGGTGACCGTTCGTTCCACCCTATCTTGGTATGAAAGTCTTTCACTTAATGTAGGCGAAAATGACGGTGCGACCGCTAGCATGTTGGCTGTCTCTGACGGAGGCTTGGTTGGAAGGGTTTCTGATTTATCCAAGTCCAATGCGACCATAAAATTGGTTTCCAACTCAGAAGGGACTTACGAGATTCCTGTTAAAATCGCGGGTTATTCTGGGGATGTCTACGGCATTTTGACGGGCTACAATGCTAAAAAGAATCTTCTTGTCATTGAAGAGTTGAATGCTGATAAGGAGCTGAAGAAGGATGATAGTGTCGTAACCAGTGGTTTAGATGGAAAGAGTATCGCTGGTATCAGTGTTGGGAGGGTTTCCTCGGTCAATGATGCTAAGGAACTGGGAAAACGCAAGGTTTATGTGACTCCGACAGCAGACCTGGATAATATCAGTTATGTAACCTTGATTGGAAGTTAAAATGAAGTTGTTAAGAAACAAATTATTTATTACACTTTTGGGCTTTGTTGTCCTTTTGATTGATGGTCAACTGTCAGATTTACTAACGACTCTAACAGGGCGGAATCTTTTTCTACAGGTTCACCTTCTTTTGATCTTCTCCTTTTTACTTCTCAGATTTTTAGACACAGACTTCTTCACTTATCTCTTGGCCCTTATTCTAGGGCTGATATATGATAGCTACTATCTGAATTTTATTGGAATTGCCTTCTTTATGCTTCCTCTCTTTGTCTATTTAATTAAACGGGGGAGAAGATTCTTTGTCACGCCAATCAGAAGTTTTCTAAGCTTTTTTGTCTTACTCTTTGTCTACGAGGTTGGCGCCTATGGTTTAGCCTATTTATTCTATTTAACAACCTATAATCCTCTTTCTTTTGTGACTTATCAGTTGGTAATTACCTTACTGTTCAATACAGTTTTATTTATTATCTTAGATAAAATAGTGCATAAAATCGGCTCTAAATAATCACACAACTGTAACAATTACGTAACACTAAGACGGATGCTTTCTGATATAATATAAAGGTCTTATCAATATGGGAGTAGTTTAATTAACATGAAAAAACGTATTTTATCAACAGTATTGCTTAGTGGTGTTGCTCTTGCAGCGACGACTACTGTAAAAGCCGACGATTATGATACAGCAATTGCTAACCAAGATTCTGTTATCAGTAATTTGTCTGCCCAATCACAAGCAGCGCAAGCTCAATCAGCAATTATTCAAAACCAATCAGCTGTACTTGCGGGACAAAGTGCTGACCTTGAAGCACAAAATACTCAACTTCAAGCTCAATCAAATACTCTTGCAGGTGAAATTCAAGAGTTGTCAGCTAAGATTGTTGCTCGAAATGCTTCTATCCAAGCTCAAGCTCAAAACGCACAGAAGAATAACACAGCAACTAGCTACATCAATACGATTTTGAATTCAAAATCAATTTCTGATGCAATTAGCCGTATTGTTGCCGTACACGAAGTTGTTTCAGCCAGCCAAAGTCAATTGGCTCAACAACAAGCAGACCAAGCAGCTCTTGAAGCAAAACAAGCAGAAAATCAAGCAGCAATGGATCAAGTAGCAGCTAACCAAGTAGCTATTCAAGCTAACCAATCTGCTCTTGCTCAACAACAAGCAGCTATTGATTCTGCTCAACAAGCAATTTCAGCTGAAATTGCAACTGCACAAGCCAATAAGCAAGCTCTTGTTATGGCTAAGTCTACTGCAGAGGCTCAGGCAGCAAGTGCAGCAGCATCTGCTTCAGCAGCAAGTTCTGAATCTGAAGCTGTAGCGGCTTCTCAAGCAGCTGCACAATCAGAAGCGGCAAGTCAACAAGATCAACAGCCTGCTGATAATCAATCAGCTTCAGCTGAAACATCTGCTTCAGAAGCTGCGAGTGATGCACCAACTACTGAAACTTCAGAAGCACCTGCACAGGACCAAAACCAAGATCAAGGTCAACAGCAAGATGCTCAACCAGCACCTGCGGCTGATAATTCAAGTGATAACCAAGAATCACAACCAGCTCCAGCTCCAGCTGCAGCAGCACCAGTTGACAACACAAACACTTATCCAGCTGGACAATGTACTTGGGGTGTTAAATCATTGGCATCTTGGGTTGGTAACTACTGGGGTAATGCAAACCAATGGGGTTCTAGCGCAGTAGCTGCTGGTCACACAACTGGTTCAACTCCACAAGTTGGTTCGGTTGTTGTTTGGCCAAATGATGGTGGTGGCTACGGTCACGTTGCCTATGTAACATCTGTAAATGGTTCTACTGTTACTGTTAATGAAGCTAATTATGCTGGTAACCAATCAATTGGTGACTATCGTGGAAGCTTTGATATTAACGCTTCAGGTGAACACTACTTCATCTATCAATAATGAAATAATTCTATTGGAGAGGTCCTTAGGTCCTCTCTTTTTTCTTTTCTATTTTGCATTGAAAATGAGAATGAAAAACGTTAAAATAATAGAGGATAAAATCTATGGAGGAAATCATGTCGTTTAATAATTTGAAGCTCTTTGCCCTCTCTTCTAATCAAGAGTTAGCTAAAAAAGTGGCAGATTCTATCGGAATCCCTCTGGGAAAGTCAACCATTCGGCAGTTTTCTGATGGTGAGATTCAAGTCAATATTGAGGAGTCCATTCGTGGTCACCAGGTCTTTATTCTTCAATCGACCAGTTCTCCCGTTAACAACAATTTGATGGAAATCCTCATCATGGTTGATGCCCTAAAGCGGGCTAGTGCGGAGACGGTTAGTGTGGTCATGCCTTATTATGGTTATGCCCGGCAAGACCGCAAGGCTCGTTCTAGGGAGCCTATCACCTCAAAGTTGGTGGCTAATATGTTAGAAGTTGCTGGTGTTGATCGTCTCTTGACTGTTGATTTGCATGCAGCTCAGATTCAGGGCTTCTTTGACATTCCTGTTGATCATCTGATGGGGGCTCCTCTGATTGCCGATTACTTTATTCGTCATGGCTTTGTCGGTAAGGATGTTGTCGTTGTCAGTCCTGACCACGGTGGCGTTACTCGTGCTCGTAAATTAGCGCAATGCCTCAAGACTCCAATTGCCATTATCGATAAGCGTCGGAGTGTTGATAAGATGAATACCAGCGAAGTGATGAATATCATCGGGGATGTAAAAGGAAAGACCTGTATTCTCATTGATGACATGATTGACACAGCTGGAACTATCTGCCATGCAGCTGATGCACTGGCTGATGCAGGAGCGACAGAAGTTTATGCCTCTTGTACCCACCCTGTTCTTTCGGGGCCTGCTCTTGATAATATTGACAAGTCTGCCATCAAGAAGTTAGTCGTTTTGGATACCATTTATCTGCCGGAAGAGCGCTTGATTGATAAGATTGAGCAAATCTCAATTGCCGACTTGATTGGTGAGGCTATTATTCGGATTCACGAAAAACGACCACTTTCTCCGCTATTTGAAATTGAAATGGCTAAATAAGCACTAGGATTCTTGGATAGGGTCCTTTCTTTGTTTTCCCACTTAGCTGGAATTTTTTAAGATTTCCTGTATAATAAAGGTACTATTTGATAAGGGGTATTCCTATGGACTTAACAAAACGCTTCAATAAGAATTTGGAAAAAATCGAAATTTCCCTTATTCGGCAATTTGATCAGTCGGTTTCATCAGTGCCGGGAATTTTGAAAATGACTTTGGGGGAACCGGATTTTACAACGCCGGACCATGTCAAAGAGGCTGCCAAGAGGGCTATTGATGCCAACCAGAGCCACTACACAGGTATGGCTGGACTTTTGGAACTGCGTCAAGCAGCTTCAGATTTCGTCAAAGAAAAATACAATTTGGCTTATAAACCTGAGTCAGAGGTTTTGGTAACAATCGGGGCAACAGAAGCGCTGTCAGCAACTTTGGCAACAATTTTAGAACCTGGTGATAAGGTTCTCTTGCCAGCACCAGCCTACCCTGGTTATGAGCCCATTGTTAATCTTTTGGAAGCAGAAATTGTTGAGATTGATACAACCTCCAATGATTTTGTTTTGACACCAGAACAGCTAGAGGCAGCAATTTTAGAACAGGGGCCAGAGCTTAAGGCAGTCCTTCTCAATTACCCAAGTAACCCGACAGGCGTGACCTACTCTCGCCAACAGATTAAAGATTTGGCAGCGGTTCTGAAGAAATATGAGATTTTTGTGGTTTGTGATGAAGTCTATTCGGAATTAACCTATACGGACGACGGCCATGTTTCACTAGCTGAGTATCTCAGAGAGCAAACCATTGTCGTGAACGGCCTGTCTAAATCCCATGCCATGACTGGCTGGCGGATTGGCTTTATCTTTGCGCCTGAGGAATTTACTGCTCAACTGATTAAGAGTCACCAATATTTGGTAACGGCAGCAACGACGAATGCCCAATTTGCTGGTATTGAGGCCTTGACAGTCGGTAAGGATGATGCCCTGCCAATGAAGAAAGAGTATATCAAGCGACGGGACTATATCATTGAAAAGATGAGCCAGATGAACTTCAAAATCATCAAACCTACGGGAGCTTTCTATATCTTTGCCAAGATTCCCGTAAAGGAAGGACAGGATTCCTTCCAATTCTTGAAAGATTTCGCTCAGCAAAAGGCAGTGGCCATGATTCCTGGGGTGGCCTTTGGCCAATATGGGGAAGGCTATCTGAGAATTTCCTATGCGGCCAGCATGGAGACTATTCAAGAAGCCATGAAACGTTTGAAGGAATTTATGGACCAGTATGCAGACTAAGGAATCACGCGGTCTGGTCCTCTTTAATCGTAACTATCGCGAGGATGATAAGCTGGTTAAGATTTTTACAGAGACAGCCGGTAAGCGAATGTTTTTCGTGAAACATATCAGTCGCTCCAAACTGGCATCGGTCATTCAGCCCCTGACCCTTGCGGATTTTCTCATGAAAATTAACGAGGACGGCCTGTCTTATCTTGATGATTATAGGGAGGTTGAGACCTTCAAGACCATCAATGAAGATATTTTCTTGCTCGCCTATGCTTCCTATCTTGTAGCTCTGGCGGATGCTGCCATCGAGGATGGCCAACATGATGCTCTCCTCTTTGCCTTTTTGGTGAAAACCTTGGAGCTCATGGAGCAGGGACTAGATTATGAGATATTGACCAATATTTTTGAAGTCCAGATTTTAGAGCGTTTTGGGGTTCGGCTGAATTTTCACGACTGTGTTTTTTGCCACCGTGTCGGCCTACCTTTTGACTTTTCTTATAAGTATTCAGGACTTCTCTGTCCACAACACTATGAAAAAGATAGCTATCGTAGTCATCTGGATCCTAATGTTCCCTATCTTCTAGATCGTTTTCAAACTATCTCTTTTGAAGATTTGCAGACTATTTCGGTCAAACCAGAGGTGAAGCGAAAATTACGGACCTTTATTGATGGCATTTATGATAATTACTTAGGCCTGCATTTGAAGGCAAAGAAATTTATTGATGACCTTTCCAAATGGGGAGACATCATGAAATAGCAAGAGACTTGGGATTGAAAAGTCCCAGGTTTTTTGCTGATTTGGTAGAATTAGGTTTTTTGTGGACTTAACCGTAATTGAAGAAGTATTAGGTTATTTTTAGGGCACTTCTTACTAACTGGGGATGAAAAGCAGGGTAAATTATGCTATAATACTGACACTAAAGAGAGGAAAAAGGGATTGATAATGAAGACAATTGCGGTAGATGCGATGGGTGGAGATAATGCTCCCCAGGCTATTGTAGAAGGGGTTAATCAGGCTCTGGCTGAATTTACGGATATTGAGATTAAGCTTTACGGTGATGAAGAAAAAATTAAATCCTATTTAAACCCTAATGACCGAGTTTTCATTGTCCATACAGAAGAAAAAATCAATTCGGACGATGAACCTGTCAAGTCTATTCGTAAAAAGAAGGGGGCTTCTATGGTTCTAGGAGCCCAGGCTGTGAAGGATGGCCAGGCAGATGCCGTCATTTCTGCAGGGAATACAGGGGCTCTTCTGGCTGCTGGTCTTTTTGTGGTCGGTCGAATCAAAGGAATTGATCGACCAGCCCTCTTATCAACCCTTCCAACGATTGGCGGTAAAAACTTTGTCATGTTGGATCTAGGAGCTAATGCTGAAAATACGGCTCATCACCTGCATCAGTATGCTATCCTGGGCTCTTTTTATTCGGAAGCTGTTCAAGGGGTGACGAAGCCTCGGGTTGGTCTCTTAAATAATGGGACGGAAGGAACCAAGGGAGACCCCTTGCGTAAGGAAGTTTATGACCTCCTCTCTAAGGAGCCTGCCATCAATTTTGTTGGCAATATTGAGGCGCGTGAACTCCTAAATGGCGTAGCCGATGTTGTTGTTACAGATGGTTTTACTGGCAATGCTGTATTGAAAACAATTGAAGGAACTGGCCTTTCTATCTTGAGTGCCCTGAAGGTCGCGATAAAAGATGGAGGGGCCAAGGCGAAATTAGGTGCCTTCTTCCTCAAGGATAGTCTCTATAGCTTGCGAGATATTATGGACTATTCATCTGCTGGAGGAGCAGTCCTGATTGGATTGCAGGCTCCGGTTGTTAAATGTCATGGGTCCAGTGATGCTAAATCTGTTTACTATACCATCAAACAGGTCCGCACGATGCTTGAAAATAGGGTTGTGGATAAGATTGTAGATGAATTCTCTCAGGAGAAAGCCTAGGAAAGAAAGGAGCTAAAGTTAAGACTGTTATTATAGAAATGGAGTGACAACTCCCCCTAACGTCCCTTACTATATGCTTTGTGAGTCTTCTCGAAAGGAGAACAAATGACCAGAAATGAAATTTTTGACAAGATTAGTCAAATGATTAAGGAACAAATGCATCATGAGGATATGGAGGTGACGGAGGATACATCTTTAAAGGATGAGCTTGGCGTGGATTCTATTGATTTAATGGAATTTGTCGTCAACCTTGAAGATGAACTCTCCATCGAAATTCCCGATGATGACATTGAGGATATAGTAAAGTTGGGAGATATGTTAGATTACTTAGAAGGTCGAATTGGAAAATAAGAAAAAGGAGTGGGCGGTGTGCTCGCTCTTTTATTATGGCCAGGATTTGATACCTGTCGAAATTCTGAGGAAACTTAGTATAAGTGGCGAGTCTGACGAAAGGGAACTTATACTCTTCGAAAATCAAAATTTTCCCACGGATAAAGTCACTCTATGATTTTTCATTAGAGTGACTACGAAAACTACAGTTGTAGTTTTCTATATCCCTAGCTAATTTCATAAAAGCTGTAATATTGACAGTTTTTACTCCATGTCGCGTCGTTAACTCACCTTGCCGTGAAAGCGAAGCTTTCCCTATTTCCAAGCTCAAAAGGTCTCCCAGACATTTTGAGCTACCTGCAGTTCGTGCGACGCAGAGCAAAGTCGGTCGATTTCACCAACTTTGTAAGGTTAGTAAGAGAGCTAGGCAATCGCTATGGAGATTGCCGTTCGATATCAGTCACTTTAGTGACTTGATGTCATTGCTCCTTGCTTCGGCTCTTTCGATTTTCATTGAGTATAAATAATTAGTCTTATGAAAGGAATCTTGCTATTTTTTCTATAAATGAGAATAATTTTAATTTTTACTTAAGTTTCAATCTCTTAACTTTTCTAGCAATTCAAAGATATAAGTCTGTTATTCTGGCGACACAAAGTTTTGCTAGAATGGGGGTGAGAGATGAAGGGATGAAAGTAGTCATTGAAGCAGCCAACGGGTTCTTGAAAAGTAAGTTTTCTGGAGTTAATAGCTTTGAAAGTCTTACGTTTTCTGACTTGTTAAGGGCTCAATAATCTATGAAGGAGAACCTCATGCCTTTCAAATCAAAAATCGGACCCCAGATTCGTCAAAAGCGGGAGGCCAAACAGCTCTCTCGGGAAAAGCTCTGCCATGATGGTAGTCGCTTAACGGTTCGCCAGCTGATTCGGATTGAAAAGGGGCAGTCTCTGCCATCGCTTGATAAGTTAGACTATATTGCTCAGCAGTTAGGACTCAAGCCATCGGACTTACTGGCCGAGGAAGAACTGACAATTCCAGATACCTACTTTGAACTCAAGCATCGCTTGGTGAAGTTTCCAACCTATGGTGACCCTGAGCGAGTAGGGCAAAAGCAGGCCATGATTGAGGAAGCTTATGAGAAGTACTTTACAGTCCTGCCAGAGGAGGAGTTGCTCTTTTTAGACTTATCAGAAAAAATTTTAAACTGGAGCCAGACCAAGAAATTGGTAGCCATTGAGGAGATTTATGAGGATGCTTTTGAGCAGCTTCAAGAAAAGAAGATTTATAATTTGAACGACCTCATGGTGCTTGGTTATTATCTCATAGGTATTCAGCAACAAAAGTATTATGATAAGAAGCTTTTTAATAAGTTAAAAAATCGCCTTTTGGAGCAGGAGCCCTCGACGGATGAGCTCTATAATATTGATCTGCTGTCTATATTGATTTCGGTGTTAGGTGTCTATGTCCAACATGGAGATTATGGAGCAACTCTACCTGTGTTTAAGAAGGTTTATCAGTTGATTGAGGAGACCCAGCAACCCAGCTATCGCCCTAGTGTTATGATGGTGGAAGCTAAATACTATCTCAATGTCGAAGGGGATAAGGAGCAGGCAGGCCAGCTTTATGATCAAGCCATTAATTTTGCAACCTTGCTAGGGGATCAGGTCTTGGCTGATGGCCTACGTGAAGAAAAGGATAGGGATAACCTGGCATAGTGACATGGATGTCACTATCTTTTTGGTGGAAGTAATATATAATGTAACCATCAAAAAGAAAGGCTGGAGAAAATGAAAAAGTTATTTTTAATCTTAGCAAGTCTTGCGACTATGGTGCTTTTTACCTTTTAAGAAGAGGCCTAAGTAAGGATAACTCAAAGAAAAGTCTAGTGATGTCCTGTGAGGGCTCGCTTTTTTGCTGGGCGGTTTTGGTAGGTCTGTCATAGCTTTATACTCTTCGAAAATCAAAATTTTCTCACGGATAAAGTCACTCTATGATTTCTCATTAGAGTGACTACGAGGTTGAGACAAAAAGCCCTAGCCTCGTTACTTTTTCAACATCAGACACATTGACGCAGTAGTTGATTGGAAGTCCTTATCCCTTGCAAGGCAAGTGATAGCGGCCATCCTAATCAACTGTGCGGAGGCGGGACGACAAAATCGATTTCTGGGAAATCGCGATTTTGGTCCCGCTCTCTATATCCCTGACTAATTTCATAAAAACTGTAATATTGACAGTTTTACTCCATGTTGCAGCGTTAACTCATTTTGCCGTACTTACTGAGGAAGGCGAAGCTTTCCCTATTTCCAACCTCAAAAGGTCTACCAGACCTTTTGAGCTGTCTTAGGTTATTAAAGAAAGGGGTGACATGGATGTCAGGCGACATCCATGTCGCTATTTTTTTGAGTAGGTCTATCCTATAATATAACCATAGCGATGAGGGAGACCAAGTTGCTAGTAATTCTAGAATTAAATTTGATAGAAAGGAGATTCTGATGGAACGGATTATTTGGGGAGATGAAGTTTATAGGTTTCCCCCTAAATTTAAAAGAAAGTTAGGATTTTAGTGAAATAAATATTATTTCACAATTGAAATTTACTTAATAGAAGAAAGGAAAAACATGGCAAAGAAAGTAAAAGCAAAAGCAGGAAAGCGTAACACCGTGAACTTGGGTATCGTTTCATATACTTATACCCGTGGCCGTCATAGCATCTAAGCAGAAAGGAAACAAACATGGCAAAGAAAGTAAAAGCAAAAGCAAGCAAGCGTAACACCGTGAACTTGGGTATCGTTTCATATACTTATACCCGTGGCCGTCATAGCATCTAAGCAGGAAGGAAATTAACATGACAAAGAAAGTAAAAGCAAAATCAAATAAGCGTAACACCGTAAACTTGGGTATCGTTTCATATACTTATACCCGTGGCCGTCATAGCATCTAAGCAGGAAGGAAATTAACATGGCAAAGAAAGTAAAAGCAAAATCAAATAAGCGTAACACCGTAAACTTGGGTATCGTTTCATATACTTATACCCGTGGCCGTCATAGCATCTAAGCAGAAAGGAAACAAACATGGCAAAGAAAGTAAAAGCAAAAGCAAGCAAGCGTAACACCGTGAACTTGGGTATCGTTTCATATACTTATACCCGTGGCCGTCATAGCATCTAAGCAGAAAGGAAACAAACATGGCAAAGAAAGTAAAAGCAAAAGCAAGCAAGCGTAACACCGTAAACTTGGGTATCGTTTCATATACCTATACTCGCGGCCATCACAGCATCTAAGTGAAAAACAAAAGATAGTTAATGTCATCTATTAACTATCAATAAAGTAGTGTATTTCAAGTATAAATGCCTACTTTATTGATAAATTAATATAGCGAAAGGATACTTATGATTTTATTTACTTCAATCTTTCAATCGGTATTTAAAAGGAGAGACGTTAAAATTTTTCTCTCTTTCTCACTATTACCGATTCTAGTACCACTACTATCAAAATTTATGGATGGTATGAAATCTGACTTAACCAGTAATTTCTTATCCTTTTTTGATGTTGCAATTAGTACCCAGTTTCGATTTGTTTTACCAGTCCTGCTGTTTTCTTTAGTCATCTCGTCGGTGTTTAAAGAAGAAATAGATTCTGGCATTATGTTCTTATACAAGGATATTAATCGAAAGAAGATTTTTAATGCAAAAGTTCTGAGTTTACTAGTTCTTTATGGCTTATTCTTTGTCCTTACAGCAATCCTTAGTTTAATAGCCTATTATGGGATTATGCTTCCTCAAGGACAGGTATTGAGTCATTTTTCCCCTGCAGAATTAGCAGGTTTAAAGACGACCCTTCTTTCAATCTTGGCAACCGTCTGTCTAAATATCATTACAACTATTTTAGTTAGTATGGTTGCCATCAAGGCAAAGACGATTCAGTCAACTTTAGTTGGTGTATTTTTCTCATTAGCAGCTTCAGTTGCTCCGATGCTAATTGGAATTAAATACATCTTTCCAAACGGCTATGTCAATTTGGGAGGAACGAATTTTGTTATTTCTGCCTGTTTAATTTTGTTACTGTCTATTATTTACATTTCAATCTTTTATCTGAGGGGTGTAAAGCAGTTTAAAAATATTGAGTTTTGAGGAGGGGAGAATGCAACAGCAAATTAAAAATCTACTTCTACCACTTGGCCTGATTGCAATTGCCTCGGTTTCCTATGTTTTTGGTTCGTCATTTGTCTTTTTTGGCTCAAAAGATAGTTTAAACCTACTTTATTTTATAGGAACAGCAATTTCTATGCCTATAGGCTTTATCCTAATTCCTCATTATCTAGCTCAAAAGAGAGGCTTATATTTTAAAGGAGATAAGGGTGATGTCACATTTAGCTTCAAGTCCTATCTCGTTGTTGCAGTTGTGATTTTCTTAATCAATCATTTCTTACTTGGAAGCGAGGAATACTTTCAGCAGATGATCATCTCTCTGTGTGAAGAATTTCTCTTTCGATTTGTTATCTATAAAATTCTGAGAAAAAGCTTTTCTTATTGGTCTGCTATTTTGATTAGTTCGTTACTCTTTGGATTAGTTTTACATTTAAATTATCCTTTTCTAGATAATTTAATTATTAGGGCACCCTTGGGATTTCTGTTTTCTATTTTAGCAACAAAATTTGGTCTCCAATATGCCATTGGAGGGCACTGGATCTATAACTTACTTCAATCCATACTTTAACAACAAAATACGAAGGGCATTAAAAAACGTATGATAATAAAGCTAGGGGAGAAATTTCTAATTTTTCAAGCTCCCTCATCTTTTTATCAGGTTATTAGCCCATGTTCAATTAAAAGGAGAAAATTATGATTTCATTTTTATTAACAGCTTTAGCTTATATTCTACTCACTATTTCAGCTTCACAATTTTTATTATCAATCCCTGTCCCGATGCTCCTACTTTTGCTATATGTAATTCCTCTCATTATTAATTTTATTGTTCAGCTATTGCAAGAAAAAAGATTTAGATTAATGTCTTCACTCATTCTTCCTTCATTCTCCCTCTTATATTATTTAGGCTTCTCCTATCTAACCTCAAGCACAGGTACATGGAGTCAATTTATTCAGGCAAATGAGTTTTCAAACAGCCAAATGAGCCTTAACATTACAACCAATCTTTTTGCAAGTTCACAACTAATTTTTGTAGGCCTACTATTTTATGGTATTTCATTGGCTACAGTAATTATTTCTAATAAAGTAAACGCTAAGGAAGGTGAGAAGAAATATGCTTAAAATTGAAAATTTATCCAAAAAATTCTCAGGAAATGATTTCTATTCCTTGTCTGATGTCTCAATGGAAATTGAAAAAGGTGAAATCGTTGGCTTAATTGGGAAGAATGGTGCAGGTAAATCCACACTGATGAAGATGATTGCCAAGTCTCTTAAACCAACTTCAGGAACAGTAACTTACAATGGCGTCGACCTCTATAGCCAAGATAACCTTTTAAAGGATTTTGGAATTATGATTGATCCTGTCTTCTATCCTGAAATGTCAGTTCTTGATAATCTAAAATTTTATCTTAAACTTCATGGAAAAAAAGAGCTCTATGGAAATATTGAAAGCACCCTCAAATTGGTGGAATTGTGGGATGCCCGAAACCGAAAACCCAAAGGTTTTTCATTTGGTATGAAACAAAGGACGGCCTTGGCTATTGCCCTAGTTGCAGAACCTGATTTTCTAATATTAGATGAACCTTTTGTCGGACTTGATCCAATTGGGGTGCAAAAATTAATTGATATCTTGAAGAAATGGTCAAATAGCCGGCAAATTTCAATGCTGATTTCTAGCCACCAGCTAGGAGAATTAGAATCCTTATGTGATCGATATGTTTATATCGAAAATGGAGAATTGGCAGATTCCTTCCAAGGAAAAGAAAACCCCAGCCTTCTTGTTAATCTAAATAAAAAGGTAGATTTAGGGATTTTTGAAGATATTCTTTCAGATGAGATTACCCTAGGTGAAAATTATTTAGATATTTCAGTTGCCACCAACTCGGAAACTTTAAATAAGGCTTTTTCCGTCCTTGCAAACCACCAACTCATTGAGTCTATTGAGGTTAAGGAAAATCATCTTAAAGATATCTTTATGAAAGGAGAGTAAGGATGAAAGAAATTTTTCCAGCAGTATTTGAGTCGGTTTGGCGTCGCAAGGAAACGAAAATATACCTTGTTTTCGCACTCTACCCCTTGGTTTATTTCGTCGCCTCATTTTTTGGCCATTCAAATTTTATGCAAATTGTTAGTGGAGGTGGCGTAAAAGTTGGCTACATGGATTTTGCAGACATGATGTTAAATGCTGTAGATACAATGATGTTACCAACTTTAGCTCTCTTCTTTTTAACAATTTCAGTATTTAAGAGAGAAACCGATGACCATACTATGTTTTTGTATAAGGATATTAATAGAAAAAATATCTTTTTTGCAAAATTTTTCAGTCTAATTTTGATATTAATTATCTATTTAGGAACCTTTCTCTTGATTTCCTTGTTCGTACATTATACGAGGGTTGTTCATACTTCATTTGGGACTTATCGTTTCACATCGGATTCACTTTATAATTCCCTGATGCAATGTGTAGGAACTCTGGTACTTTTCTTGAAGGGAGCTCTGTCTATTGCCATTGCTGCATTTTTATCCCTGCGTTCAAATGTCGGTATGACCATGGTCTCGGCTATCTGTTTGTCTATTACTATGATGATTACTCAGGTAATTGGTGGGCCAATAGCAGCCCTCTTTCCTAATGGTTATAATCAATTTGCAACTTCCTTGAATAATATTTGGATTGGTCTTCTAGGTCCCCTTGTCATTACTCTAATTTATGTGACCGCCTTAAACCACTTCAGTTGGAAAAAATTCGGGAAATTGGAGTTTTAGTTATGGTTTGGAAGATTCTAAAATTGCTCTTACAATTTTTAAATAAACCCAAATTTATTTTAGGACTTTTCCTTAGCCTAGTTGGAACAATTATGGGACTTTTTCTCCCTCAATTTATTGGAAAGTTATTAGATAAACAGTTCTTGAACTTATTGCTTTCAAATCCTGTCACCTTACTCATTGTGCTTTTTATGTTTGTAAGCGTCTATATCATTCAGTCCTTATCAAGTTATTTGATTGGAAGTTGTGGTAGTCTATCTTTAAATAAAATTCAAAAGTATATTTATTCCAGCTTACTAAAGACTTCGGTCGTTGACCTTGACCGGTTTAGGAGTGGTGATTTATCTAGCCGTCTGACCAACGATATATCAGTATTACTAAATTTTATAACGATTATTCTTCCGAAGTTCTTCTTGCATATTATTGTTATTGCAGGCTCGGTTTACTTTCTGTTTACCATTAACACTTTTATGACCCTAATCTGTTTATTTGTTATCCCAATTCTATTTTTAGCTATTATTCCTTTGAATAATAGGTTGGAAAAACACTACAGTTCCTACCAAGATGGGCTAGGTAATATTTCCAGTCAGATTAGTCACAAATTCACTCATATTCGTTTAATGAAGGCATTTAAAGGTGAGACTGTTGAATCAGATAAGATGAATAGGTTTTTTGATAAACAAACGACAAGCTTTAAAAAAATCATCGGTTTATCTGCAATTCAAGGAACCCTTGTTAATGGGATGATGGTTAGCTTTATCATTATTTTGCTGATATTGGCAGGAATTGAAGTGTCAAAGGGAAACATGACCATGACAACTTTGACGACTTTTATCCTGTATACGACCCAATTAATTGATCCAATCGCAGATATATCAGACACCTTGCCAGAATTAGTAGAATTTAATAGTGTGTCAAAACGACTAGCACAAATTTTGGAGTTAAAGCAAGAAGAAAATTCTAAAACCGACCATAAAGTAGTAAGCAATGGGGATATCGCTTTAAAAAATGTTGATTTTTCTTATGAGAGGGATAAGGTCTTAAGAGATATTTCTGTCAATATCCCTTCTGGAAAGCATATAGCTATCGTCGGTCCTAGTGGAGCCGGGAAATCAACAATTTTTTCTTTACTTATGAAATTTTATCAAGGGTATCACGGCTATATCAGTCTTGGTGGTGAAAATTTAACTTCACTTCCTGTTGGACAGCTCAGAGAATTAATCTCATATATTCCTCAAAACAACACGTTATTTCAGGGGACAATTAGAGAAAACTTGCTATATGGGAAAAATAGAGAGATTTCTCCAGAGCGTCTGAATCAGGTTCTTTCCGATTTAGACTTATTGACCCTGGTCGATAGTTTAGAGAAGGGGTTGGATACAGAAATTTCTGATAGCGGAGTCGGTCTTTCTGAAGGTCAAAAACAGCGTTTCAATATAGCAAGAGCCTTATTGAAAGAGCATCCAATCTATTTACTAGATGAAGTGACAGCAAATTTGGATAGCGTTACTGAGAATATTATTAGTAAGGCTATTGATAAATTGACTAAAGGGAAGACAAGACTGACAATCGCTCACAGAATGAATACAATCAGAAATGCAGATTCTATATTAGTTTTAAATAAGAAGGGACAGGTTTCTGATTTTGGTACACATGAACAGTTACAAAAGAGGAGTACCTTGTATAAGAAATTTCTATCCAGCGTTACCAACATAGAAGGACAAGTCATTTAAACTAGCATAGATTTAAAAAAAGAGAGGAAAAACGAATGCAAAAAAGCAATAGTGGATTTAAAATGTTGACAGATAAGCAATTGTCAAAAATTAGCGGAGGGGCAGGCTATGTCATGCCGAGTGATTGGCCCTGGACCAAATTCAAGTGGCCGAGAGGGGTTATTCCATGGAAATGAAAAATAAACTAGGTAAAGTAAAGAAAAGATGGCTTACCTTTGCTGTGACAGCAGTAACGGGTCTAGCTTTTATTACAGTGGGAGCAGATTCTGTTAGTGCAGATAGTCAAGGACAGGCTCAAGATTCTCAATCAGTTCAGGTAGGAAATGAGAACCAGGCGACTAGCGATGGGAATCAGGCTAAGGTTTCTAACCAAGATGGAGAGATTCCTATTTCGCTAGAAGCAAATAACCAGTCAGAGGGGCAGTCTCAGCCAACACAATCGACTTCCGAAGCTAGTCAGGACCATCATAAGAGCCAGGTTGTTGAAACTACAAATGAAGTAGCTCCCGTGCAGACTGACTCTACAAGTGACTCTACAAGTCAAGCCACCGAGCTACCTTCGGTGGCTCCTGCTTCAGATGGGGCAGTCATCCAGCAGGCCCCTCAAAATCAAGGGTCAGAAGAAAAGCCTGTGGCGGCAGATGCTAATCAGGAACCAGCGACTTCTGTAACAACAGAAGCACCCACAGTCACCTCCAATACTCAACGAGCAGACATTAATAAGATTGTTGACGGATCTTCATCGGGGAT
Source organism: Streptococcus downei MFe28 (assembly GCF_900459175.1). Taxonomy (NCBI): domain Bacteria; kingdom Bacillati; phylum Bacillota; class Bacilli; order Lactobacillales; family Streptococcaceae; genus Streptococcus; species Streptococcus downei. The sequence goes on from NZ_UHFA01000002.1 coordinate 438,672, forward strand.
TTCGACCCTTGATGCGGCGGCTTTAACTCTCGAATTTGAGAAGGCCCGTATCAAAGGTGCCACTGATGCTAATATCTTAGCCAAAATTCAAGAGGCAGGGCGTGCGGTTCCAAATAATCTGACTTATCTTAGTGATTTTTATGATGATAATACGGGAACTAGTGGAACGGCCTTTCGTGATAAAGCTAGTAATAAGGTGATTATTGCTTATACGGCTACTAATAATGATGGGAATGAATTACAGGATGCTCTAGGTTCAGATTTGATTGGAATTGGTTTGGCGCGTGGTCAGCACTACCAACCAGCCTATGATTTTTACGACAAGATTGCTGGTCAATATGGGGCAGAAAATATTGTCATTACAGGCCACTCCTTGGGTGGCAATGTGGCCCAGCGTGTGGCTCTGAGGAAAAACGTGGCAACGACAGTAGTTTATAATGCTGCTCCGCTATATATCCCAGCCCTTGCTTATGTTGGTAATAAGGTTTATGAATCTCTTCGTAAAACGTTTGATCTTCCTTCTAATAAGGAGGAAGCTAAAAAGACCATTTCAGATATCAAGAGTGATATGAAGACTTTTACAGGCAATGTTATCCGCATCACGACGACCAAGGACTGGCTCAACAACTCCATGCGTTGGTTGGGTGCTGTCTACCTAAGTAAGGAATACGTGATTCCTAATTCAGGCAATCATGATCTACAGACCATTGCTGGAGATGCCAAACAGGTGGCTAGTGTAAAGTCTCAGGTTAGTATTTAAGGAAGGGAGCAGCAAAGTGTTAGGTGAAAAAGACCTATCTAAAGAACAGGTTTGGAGTTAATTTAGCATTTTGCCACTATACAATTTCCTTTACTTAGGAATCCCTGTGAAAGACTCAAGTACAAACAAATGGCTCGCTCCTCAAAAGGGGTGAGTCTTTTGTGGGATGTTCAGCTTATATCAGTTATTCCTATCTAGTGATGACATTGCTGTCACAAGATTGACATTCTTTTGATATTGTACAGAGATATCAGAAAAGGGTATAATTAAGTTAGATTTAAACTCAGGGGGTACTTGTAGTGGCTATGAAGGAAGAATTGGGACAACTCATCAAGAAAAAAAGGGAAGCGAAGAAGCTTTCGCAGAAGAACTTATGTGGCAATGAAGAAGAACTAACTGTTCGCCAACTTCAGAGAATTGAAAAGGGCAAATCCCTGCCGACTTTGGAAAAGTTAGATTATATTGCTAGGATGCTAGAGCTACCTATTTCTGCATTATTAGGAGAAAATGATCTCCAAATTCCTGATGAATATTTCGAGTTAAAAAATCGGGTTGTTAAATTCCCAACTTATGGTGATAAGGCCAGAATTGACCAGAAGATGAAGATGATTGAGGAGATTTATGACAACTACTTTGAGGTTTTACCTGAAGATGAGCTACTCTTCTTGGACTTGACAGAAAGTCTTCTTGGGGGAATTCATGAAAAGGTACTCCCAAATATTGAAGAAATTTATGATGATGCTTTTGAACAGGTCTTAAAGAAAAAAGTCTTTCATTATAATGATTATCTTTATATTGATTATTTCTTGTTTAAATGTCAAAAAGAAAAGTATTACGATAAAAATATTTTAAAAAAAATTGAGAGAAAAATACTTAAACAAAGTTTAACTTTTGAAGAGCTTTATAATATAGAACTACTTATGTCAGTAATGAATTTAATCGGGGTTTATGTAAGTCATGATGACTATCAAGATACTATGCCTTTAATAGAGAAGGGGTACCGAATTATTGATAAGGCACAACTTCACACTTATAAACCAGGACTTCTTGAAGTTGAAGCTAGATACCATATTAGAGTGGAAGGGAACAAAGAGAAATCAAAAGAAATCTACCAACAAGCCTTGATGTTGGGAGAGATACTGGGCGATCAAGTAATAATTAATGATATCAAAAAAGAAATGAAAATTGATGGGATTGAATAGATTCCTTTGCTAGTAGTGGGTAAGGCGGGATCCTAGTAGCTTTGTATTTAGGGCTACTATCATTTAGAAAAGGGTGACATAGATGTCAGGCGACATCCATGTCGCTATTTTTTTAGGAGAGAAATAGGTAGAATAGACTTATCAAATGAAAGGAAGTTTTTAATCCAAATGAAATTGAGAAAAGTTCTAGAAATACTAACAGTAATTGCTATGTTAACAGTATTGTTTCGGTAGTATAGATAAATAGAAAGGAGTTATTTTGAAAAAGTATTCCTACGTTTATCAGGGTTTAAAAGGGAAGATTATGAAAAAATGACATTATAGTTATTAAGACCGTGCTTGCTTGGGCTTGGCTGGTTGCTTTTGGTAAACTGGTCTCTGCCTTTGCTACAGGGACGGCTTCCGGTTTGTTTCCTATCGTGGCTTATAATCGTATCCAGGGGAGCTTTGGTTGGTCCTTATTCTTGGGAGTTCTCTTTAGCATCTTGCTGGTGGCAGCTAAAGAGCCTAAGAAAACTGTGAAAATTTAAGTAAAATAAAAACGAGTTCCAAAGGGAGCTCGTTTTTATGGTCTATTCTTGAATAACGGTCAGTTCGCTCTTGATGCCGTTGAGCTCGATTGTGTTATCTGCTTCTGGATTTGAAAAGTCGTTAGTTGGCTGGCCAGCTTTTTCGAAGGCTAGCTTGGTCGTCAAGCCTTTTTTTCTTGCCACAAAGTCAAAATCTTTGGGAAGATAGACTTTGGAGCTGCAAGAAATTTGGTTGAGATCCAGTCGGCCAGAGAAGGAATTGAGTTTGATTTGGCAGTCTAATTTATTGTTAAGTTCAATATGGCCTTGACAGTCTGTGAGGGAGACTTCGGAGGCACGTCCATCTAACTCAAGATTGTCTAAGTCTAGGTCCAGCAGATTAAGACTTTGGCAGTTGGCTTTTACGTCAACATCTCTTAGGTAGTTTTTAGGCAGGGTCAAGAAAATCATCAGGTCTTCTTTGCAAGTACTTTCGCTTAAGTCCGCTGAAGTTCTGAGCTGGAGGTCAAGCAGGTCCCTGCTATCATCAAGTTTAATCTTGCAGGCTTGTTCGAGATTTTTGATGCTATTAGAAGCGAGACGAATCTGAATTTTTTCGTTAGCTCTTGCTTGCAGGTAAATGGTTTGACTGCTGGCTAAGTTGAGGTCGAAGTGCTTTGGTCTGTCGATATCATAACTGGTGTAGCTTTGATAGAGGAAGTCCTTAGGCTCAATCGGGCTGGCACTTTCGGCTAGCAGGTCGTCTAGAGAAATCTGGAAGAGTTGCGCTATGGCCTGAAGGTTGCTGATGTCAGGCAGGCCACCACCCGTCTCCCATTTAGTGATGGCTTGACGGGAAACATGGAGCTTTTCGGCTAGTTTTTCCTGGGAGAAGCCCAGTTCTTTACGGTAATGGCGGAGGGTTTGATCAAGTGTCATAATATTATTCCCTTATTTCTAATAGTTCTGTGAATAGCTTGAGGTCTAATTTTCTGGTCTCAGCCTATTCACTCTTTTACTCTACCTTGAGTGAGACTGGAGAACCAGCAAGTTTGTTTGTCATTTAATAAAATTTTGCTACTTTTCGTAGCATAGCACTATTATAACCTATTTAGCAGGTTGAGTCAGGGTTGTTTTCGTATCAAAGAATTGTGCTACAAAGCGTAGCGAAAATAGATAATTTGTTAATCATAGTTGCTGGTCGCGATTCTATTTTCTCGTTATAGTATGAGCGACCTAGTTAAAAGGAGGATACTTATGATTAAACAGGTTATCATTTCGGCCCATCAGCTTGGAAAAAGTTTTGGTGAAAAAAAATAATCAAGAGACGATCTTTTCTCATTTAAATCTTGAGATTTATCAAGGAGATTTTACAGTTATTATGGGAGCTTCGGGAGCAGGAAAATCCACCCTGCTCTATTCTTTGTCGGGAATGGACAAACTAACAGAAGGAGAAGTTTATATTGATGGTACTAATATCACCCAAATGACCAGCGATCAACTGGCCAAATTTCGTAGGAAACAATGTGGCTTTGTTTTTCAGCAAATTTATCTCATGCAAGAGCAGAATCTTATGGATAATGTGCTAATAGCAGGAACCTTACTGACAAGAAAGCGAAAGGAATTGCTAGCCCAAGCCAAGAATTTGTTTGCGCAAGTGGCTATTTCAGAGCAAACTCAAGCCAAACTCCCTTCGCAAGTTTCGGGAGGGGAGGCCCAGCGGGCAGGAATCGTTCGAGCAATTATTAATCAGCCCAATATTTTATTTGCGGATGAGCCAACAGGGGCTTTGAGTTCAGCAAATTCAGATGCTGTTTTAGATGTTTTCTCTTCGCTTCATCAAGGAGGGCAAAGCATTGTGATGGTGACGCACGATAAAAAGTCGGCCTTACGAGGAAACCGGATTATCTATCTCAAAGATGGGAAGATTTTTGGTGAATGTCAGTTTGATGAGGCATTAGGTGACAAGGAGCGTCAGAAAAAATTTGATCAGTTTCTTTTAGAAATGGGGTGGTAAGTATGTTTCTTGCTTTTCAAAATCTCAGGAAGCAAAAGCGTCACTATTTTTCTTTCGCTTTGATGCTCTTTTTGACAGCGGTCATTGTCAATCTATCCCTCGTTCTCTCTTTTCAAACATCAAAAGCCTATGATCAGAACTTTAACAGATTAAAGACTGCCCAGTTGAATGTTTTGATTCCCCAGAAACAAGACAGTAAAGACCTATTAAAAGAGATTGATAAAATTCAGGGGGTGACTCTTGTAGAGCGTCATCAAGGGATTTTTACCAAGGCTAAGGTTCATCATTTTGCAGGGACGGACTTTGAAATGACAACAGTTTTCTACGACAGTAGTCAGAAAAGGAATTTGAATCGCTTTGAGTTGTCAAAATCTAGTAAAGTGGCCAGTCAGAGTGTCTATATCCCTAATTATATCTCCAAACTAGGAGGCTTTCCCCTTGGTTCTAAAATACGCTACACTATAGGCAAAAAGGACTACACCTATTCTGTCGCTGGGACCGTGGAAGAGATGCAGTACGGCAATTACGGTACTAATGTTATTGGGATCTATCTTCCCCATAATGCTTATCAGTCTCTATTCAAGGAAGAAGAGGCACATTCAGTTGCGGAATATTCTCTAAAGGTAAGTTCGTCATCAGATCTTAGTGTGGTGAAGAAAAAACTGACTTCGCTCTTGTCTGACAAAGGTATTGCAGCTGTGCTTATTAAAGATAGTAAAACCGTCAAGCAGGCGAGAACCATGATGAGCACCTTATTGATTGCTATTTTTATAGCAGTAGCTGGGATAGTTTTTATCATTAGCTTATTCTTGAGTGCTTTTCGAATTCAAAATCACCTTAAATCAGAAGTGGTTAATATGGGGGTGCTTAAGGCAATGGGTTATACCAGTGCTAAGATTATCTTTTCAGAAGTGCTTCCTTATCTATTGGTGGCTATGATAGCTACGGTTACGGGGGTTCTAACCTCCTATCTGGTACTTCCTTTTCTCGCTTCCTTTTTAGAAGTTCAATCGGGATTCTCCTTTCAGCCGACCTTTGATAGCTATGCTCTGTGTCTGATTGTGGTGTTTGTGACTGGAGTAACAGGGGGGTTAACTTATCTTTGTGCTAGAAAAATTCATCGCTTCAATCCTATTGATGCTGTTAGGAGAACAGACTCTACTCGGCGATTCTCGAATCATTTTTCCCTAGCAAATTCTAAGCTAGGAATCTCGGGGGCTTTAATCTTAAAGCAAGTATTTGCGTCTTTTTGGCAAAATATGCTACTGTTTGTTTTAACCGTAGGACTCATGATGTTACTCGCTTGCTCAGGGACACTGCTTTATAATACTGCCGGTAAGCCCGATAATTTTTTAAGAACCCTTTCAGAAGAGCTCCCTTCTGCTATTTTTACTGTAGACAAACCTCAAGAGTTACAAAATATAAAAAAGGAGCTTAAAAGCGACTCCAGAGTTAAACAAGTTTTAGACTATTCTACTCAGTCTGTCAATGATCCTGATGGAGGTCTAACAGCATTTGTAACACCAGACTTCTCTAAGTTGACTAATGATATTATTTATAAAGGTAGAAACCCCTCGACCAGTGATGAGGTGGCAATTGGCAGTGCCTTAGCTCATCATTATAAAATTGGTGATTGGATTAGACTGGATAATAATGGCAGGTCTCACACCTATAAAGTTACAGGCTATGTCCAAAGTGTCAACAATCAAGGACAGGTTTGTGAATTGACGGCGGCAGGCTATCATAAGATTACTGAAACGAGACTGAATCATTTGAATGTTTATCTGAAGAAAGGAGCGTCTGTCAGGCGTTTCATAAAAGAATACAGGAAGAACCATTCGAATAGTTCTTTAAAGGTTACTAATTACGATCAAGTTATTAAGACTGGTAGTAGGCTCTATACGGGAGTTATTGCTCTTGTCTTAGGTGCTGTCTTTACACTTTCCATATTTATGATTAGCTTAGTTTTGTTTGTGGTTATTAATTCACTGATTACCAGACGGAAACAGGAGCTAGGCATCTATAAGGCTCTAGGTTGGTCCGATAAGCAACTGATTTTCCAGTTAATTTTTGACTTTATTCCTGTCATAGTACTAGCTGCATTTTTATCCATTCTATTAGAAGTTCATCTCATTCCCCTATTAAATCAAGAAGTTTTAGGCCTGGTTGGAGTTTATAAAAATCATTTCCAAGTTTCATTAGGAGTTTTATTTCTTCTTGCCTTAGTTTTTATTGGCTTAAACTTTGTGATTAGTTTGTTCTTATCTCGGTCAATAAAAACGATTGTTCCTTATTCTCTTTTAACAGAATAGCAAAACAAAAATAGTTCGTAAATAGCGAACTATTTTTGTTTTTGTTTTTTGTATTGTCTGTAAAACATTGAATAAGTCAGTGGGGTATGTTAAAATTTAGGAGAACAAAAAGGGAAGGCGAACATTTTCATGAAAAAAGAACTCATTTACACCGGTAAAGCCAAGGATATTTACACGACAGAGGATGAGAATGAGATTGTATCGGTCTACAAGGACCAAGCGACCATGCTCAATGGGGCTCGCAAGGAGACCATCAAGGGCAAGGGCGTGCTGAACAATCAAATCTCATCCTTAATTTTTGAGAAATTAAATGCGGCTGGTGTGGCCACTCACTTTGTCAAGCAGTTGTCAGAAACAGAACAGCTCAATAAGAAGGTTAAAATTATTCCTTTGGAAGTGGTTTTACGCAACTATACGGCAGGTTCTTTTGCCAAGCGTTTCGGTCTGGAAGAGGGCATCAAGTTTGAGACGCCGATTGTTGAGTTTTACTATAAAAATGATGAGCTGGATGATCCCTTTATCAATGATGAGCACGTCAAGTTTTTGGATATTGCCGATGATCAGCAGATTGCCTTTCTTAAGGAAGAAACCCGGCGGATCAACGGTCTTTTGAGCGACTGGTTTAGCCAAATTGGTCTCAAGTTGATTGATTTCAAGTTGGAATTTGGCTTCGACAAAGATGGCCAAATTATTTTGGCGGATGAATTTTCACCAGACAACTGTCGCCTTTGGGACAAGGATGGCCACCACATGGACAAGGATGTCTTTCGTCGTGATTTGGGCAATCTGACCGATGTCTACGAAGTTGTTTTGGAAAAATTGCAAGGAGCAAAGACATCAAACCACTAAAGTGGCAGATGTCTAATGGCAATCGTTATGGCGATTGCCTAGCTCTCTCACTAACTCAGATAAAATAGCCTTATCGACTATTTTATCTGAGTGTCGCAAGGTCAGACATTACCGAAGAACAGCAAAGTGAGCTGACGAGGGATTTTTTGATTCTTCAAGAGTATAAGTTAGGAAATTTAATACAAAGGAATTAATCATGGATAAGCGAATTTTTGTGGAGAAGAAGGCCGACTTTCAGGTTAAGGCGACGTCTCTTGTCAAGGAATTGACCCATAATTTACAGTTGTCGAGCTTGAAAACCTTACGTCTGGTTCAGGTCTACGATGTTTTTAACCTTCCAGCAGACCTTTTGGAAAAGGCTCAGGCTCACATTTTTTCTGAACGGGTGACCGATCAGGTCTTGGATCAGGCAGACCTAAATAAGGACCTGCAGGCTTCTGCCTTCTTTGCTATTGAGGCCTTGCCTGGTCAGTTTGACCAAAGGGCAGCCAGTGCCAAGGAAGCCCTCTTGCTACTGGGAGGCGGCTCAGATGTTGAGGTCAATACGGCCCAGCTCTACTTGGTCAATCAGGACATTGCGGCGGATGAATTGGAAGCTCTCAAGACTTATTTGCTCAATCCTGTTGATTCTCGTTTTAAGGATATTAGTCAACCCCTAGCTCCGCAGGCCTTTGCAAATTCTGATAAGACCATTCCCAACCTCGATTTCTTTGCGACTTACTCGGCTGAAGACTTCAAGGCTTATAAGGCCCAAGAAGGCCTGGCCATGGAAGTGGATGACCTGGTTTTCATTCAGGACTACTTTAAAAAATTGGGGCGGGTGCCAACGGAAACCGAGCTCAAGGTCTTGGATACTTATTGGTCTGACCACTGTCGTCACACGACCTTTGAGACAGAGCTTAGAAACCTGGATTTCTCCCAGTCCAAATTTCAGGAGCAATTGCAGGCAACCTATGATAAGTATTTGGCTATGCGGCAGGAATTGGGGCGTGAGGACAAGCCTCAAACTCTGATGGATATGGCGACCATTTTTGGTCGTTATGAGCGGGCCAATGGTCGTTTGGATGATATGGAAGTTTCTGATGAGATTAATGCCTGCTCGGTAGAAATTGAAGTTGATGTCAATGGTGTCAAAGAGCCCTGGCTCCTCATGTTCAAGAATGAAACCCACAATCACCCGACAGAAATTGAGCCTTTTGGTGGGGCGGCAACCTGTATCGGTGGTGCTATTCGTGACCCGCTTTCAGGTCGTTCCTACGTTTATCAGGCCATGCGGATTTCAGGAGCTGGTGATATTACGACCCCGATTGCTGAAACTAGGGCTGGGAAGTTACCGCAACAGGTTATTTCCAAAACGGCTGCCCATGGTTATTCCTCCTATGGGAATCAAATTGGCCTAGCCACGACCTACGTCAAGGAATACTTCCACCCAGGCTTTGTCGCTAAGCGCATGGAGCTGGGGGCAGTTGTTGGTGCAGCACCTAAGGAAAATGTTGTCCGTGAAAAGCCTGAGCCTGGCGATGTTGTCATCTTGCTAGGTGGTAAAACGGGGCGTGATGGTGTCGGTGGTGCGACAGGATCTTCCAAGGTTCAAACCGTGGAATCTGTAGAAACTGCTGGTGCAGAAGTGCAAAAGGGGAATGCCCTTGAAGAGCGCAAGATTCAACGCCTTTTCCGCAAGAAGGAAGTAACCCGCCTGATTAAGAAGTCCAACGACTTTGGGGCTGGTGGTGTCTGTGTCGCTATCGGCGAGTTGGCAGATGGTCTGGAAATAGACCTGGATAAGGTACCACTTAAGTATGCAGGCCTGAATGGTACCGAAATTGCTATCTCTGAGAGTCAAGAGCGGATGGCAGTTGTGGTTCGGCCAGAAGATGTGGATAACTTCATCGCCCAAGCAGCTAAGGAAAATATCCAAGCCGTCCTTGTAGCGACAGTAACGGATAAACCAAACTTGGTCATGACCTGGAATGGGGAAACCATTGTTGATATTGAACGGTCCTTCCTTGATACCAACGGTGTTCGGGTTGTGGTTGATGCCAAGGTTGTGGATAAGGACTTGGATCTGCCAGAAGTTCGTCGGACTTCGCCAGCTAGTCTGGAAGCTGATACCTTGGCTGTCCTTTCCGACCTCAATCACACTAGTCAAAAGGGCCTACAGACTATCTTTGATAGCTCGGTTGGTCGCTCAACCGTCAATCATCCCCTAGGTGGTCGCTACCAAGTAACTCCTACTGAAAGCTCTGTGCAAAAGTTGCCGGTCGAACATGGGGTGACCAAGACGGCTTCGGTAATGGCTCAGGGCTATAACCCTTACCTGGCTGAATGGTCCCCTTACCACGGAGCAGGCTACGCAGTCATCGAAGCCACTGCTCGCCTAGTAGCGACGGGTGCGGATTGGTCCAAGGCGCGTTTCTCCTATCAAGAGTACTTCGAGCGGATGGACAAGCAGGCTGAGCGCTTCGGTCAACCGCTGGCAGCTCTCTTAGGGTCCATTGAAGCTCAGACCCAATTAGGCTTGCCTTCTATCGGTGGTAAGGACTCCATGTCTGGGACCTTTGAAGAATTGACCGTTCCTCCCACCTTGGTGGCCTTCGGTGTAACGACCGCTAATAGTGATGCGGTTCTCTCCCCAGAATTCAAGGCGGCTGGTGAAAATATCTACTACCTTCCTGGTCAGGCCCTCAGCCAAACCATTGATTTCGACCTGATTAAGGGCAATTTTGAAAAATTTGCGGACCTGCAAAAGCAATACAGGATCACAGCAGCCTCGGCTGTCAAATACGGTGGCCTGATGGAAAGCCTAGCCTTGATGACTTTTGGCAATCATATCGGGGTTGACGTCCAAGTTGACAACCTTGACACTAGCTTGACAGGACAGTTGGGCGGCTTTGTCTTTAGCTCTCCTGACGAGATTGACGGATTTGTCAAGCTGGGTCAAACCAATTCAGACTTTAGACTGCTTGTCAATGATGTCAACCTATCTGGAGAAAAGCTCCTAGCAGCCTTCGAAGGCAAACTTGAAGAAGTTTACCCGACAGAATTTAAGCAAGCAGAAGAGCTCCAAGGGGTGCCAGCTGTCTTGACAGACTTTGTCAAAACAGCGAAGACTCAAGTGGACAAACCTCTGGTTTACATTCCAGTCTTTCCTGGGACCAATTCCGAATACGACTCGGCCAAGGCCTTTGAGGCTGCGGGCGCTCAGGTTGAGCTTGTACCCTTTGTGACCCTGGATGCAGCTGCGATTGCGGCTTCGGTTGACACCATGGTTGACAAGATTGACAAGGCCAATATTATCTTCTTCGCTGGTGGCTTCTCAGCTGCCGACGAACCAGACGGCTCCGCTAAGTTTATTGTCAATATCCTGCTCAACCAAAAGGTTCGCCGAGCTATCGATGCCTTCATAGATCGAGGGGGTCTCATCATCGGTATCTGTAATGGTTTCCAAGCCCTGGTTAAATCTGGCCTGCTTCCTTATGGTAATTTTGAAGAGGCTGGTGAAACTAGCCCAACCCTCTTTTACAACGATGCCAACCAACACGTGGCTAAGATGGTGGAAACTCGTGTTGCCAATACTAATTCACCTTGGTTGGCAGGTATTGAGGTCGGTGATATTCATGCCATTCCTGTTTCCCACGGGGAAGGAAAGTTCGTGGTCAGCGGCCAAGAGTTCAAGGAACTGCGAGATAATGGTCAAATTTGGAGCCAGTATGTTGACTTTGATGGCCAGCCAAGCATGGACTCTAAATACAATCCAAATGGCTCAAGTCATGCGATTGAAGGCATTACTAGCAAGAATGGTCAAATCATTGGTAAGATGGGACACTCGGAGCGGTGGGAAGCTGGACTTTTCCAAAACATCCCAGGTAACAAGGATCAAAAACTCTTTGAGTCAGCAGTCCGCTACTTTACTGGTAAGTAGGAGTGTAGAGCTAGAGTTCTCTTGGTCTGGTCGGCCTTAGCCAAATCGATTGGGGCAAAGGCTGATGGATTCTAGGAGCCTTGCTTGCATGCGTGCTAACTCAGAAAAAATGTCAAAACAAGACAATGTTAGGTAAAACAATGACATACGAAGTAAAATCTTTAAATGAAGAATGTGGAATTTTTGGGATTTGGGGCCATCCCCAAGCCGCCCAAGTGACCTATTTCGGTCTCCACAGTCTTCAACATCGAGGACAGGAAGGGGCTGGAATTCTAGTCAATAATGGGGGCGATCTTAAACGTCACCGCGATGTTGGCTTGGTTTCGGAAGTTTTTAAAAATCCTGCAGACCTTGCTAAACTAGAGGGAAATAGTGCTATCGGCCATGTCCGTTATGCGACGGCTGGTGAAGCGACCATTGACAATATCCAACCCTTTCATTTTCGCTTTCACGATGGCCATTTGGGTCTGGCCCACAATGGGAATCTGACCAATGCCCAGACCTTGAGGGCTGAACTGGAGGATAAGGGGGCGATTTTTTCCAGCACATCGGATAGCGAAATCATCATGCACCTGATTCGCCACAGCCGAAAGAGCAACTTTATTGACAAGGTCAAGGAGGCGCTCAATAGGGTTAAGGGGGGCTTTGCCTACCTGCTCATGGCTGAGGGTAAGTTGATTGCTGCCTTGGATCCTAACGGATTTCGGCCTCTCTCCATCGGTAAGATGAAAAATGGAGCCTGGGTGGTTTCTAGCGAGACCTGTGCCTTTGAGGTGGTCGGTGCTGAATGGGTGCAGGATGTCGAACCGGGTCAGCTAGTCATTATTGATGACAGCGGGATTGAATTTGACACCTACACGACAGATACCCAGCTGGCCATCTGCTCCATGGAATACATCTACTTTGCTCGGCCGGACTCGACCATTCACGGGGTCAACGTGCATACAGCCCGCAAGAACATGGGCCGCAGGCTGGCCCAGGAATTCGAGCATCAAGCCGATATTGTGGTTGGAGTGCCCAATTCCTCCCTCTCAGCAGCCATGGGCTTCGCCGAAGAATCTGGCTTGCCTAATGAAATGGGGCTGATTAAAAATCAATACACCCAGCGGACCTTCATTCAACCGACCCAAGAATTGCGCGAGCAAGGGGTCAGAATGAAACTTTCAGCCGTCTCTGGCGTCGTTAAGGACAAGCGGGTGGTCATGATTGATGACTCCATCGTTCGGGGAACGACCAGTCGACGGATTGTCCAACTCCTGCGAGAAGCAGGGGCTAAGGAGGTCCACGTGGCCATCGGTAGTCCTGAGCTCAAGTATCCCTGCTTTTATGGGATTGATATCCAGAGTCGCCGAGAATTGATTTCGGCCAACCACGATGTGGAGGAGGTTCGTCAAATTATCGGGGCCGATAGCCTGACCTACCTGTCCAAGGAAGGCCTGATTGAGTCGGTCGGTCTGGACACAGATGCCCCTAATGGTGGCCTCTGTGTGGCCTATTTTGATGGCGATTATCCGACTCCCCTCTATGACTATGAGGAACGCTACCTCCAAAGCCTTAAAGAGAAGACCTCCTTCTTTAGAAACTAGGCGTTTGGTCTTGCCAGTTTTTCAGCTCCTTTAGAGCTGGACAGTTCAAAATGCTTTTATAGAAGGTGGCTGGGGGAAAGCCCCTAAGAGTTTTCTTGGCTCTTAGATGAAACCTTAAAAGAGAAAATTCATTCCCTACTGAATAATAGAAAAAAGGAAAATCTTATGTCTAAAAATGCTTATGCCCAATCGGGTGTTGATGTCGAAGCCGGCTACGAGGTTGTCGAGCGGATTAAAAAACATGTGGCTAGGACCGAACGCCTCGGTGTCATGGGAGCCCTGGGTGGCTTTGGTGGCATGTTTGACTTGAGCCAAACGGGTGTCAAGGAGCCGGTCTTGATTTCTGGAACAGACGGTGTGGGCACCAAGCTAATGCTGGCCATCAAGTACGACAAGCACGATACCATTGGTCAGGATTGTGTGGCCATGTGTGTCAATGACATCATCGCTGCTGGAGCAGAGCCCCTCTATTTCCTCGACTATGTGGCGACTGGTAAAAACGAACCGGCCAAACTGGAGCAGGTTGTCGCTGGCGTGGCCGAAGGCTGTGTCCAAGCCGGTGCTGCCCTGATTGGCGGCGAAACGGCTGAGATGCCTGGCATGTATGGCCCAGATGACTATGACCTGGCTGGTTTTGCGGTTGGTATTGCCGAAAAATCCCAAATTATTGATGGCACAAAGGTGCAGGCTGGCGATGTCCTCTTGGGTCTGGCTTCCTCAGGTATTCATTCCAATGGCTATTCCTTGGTTCGCAAGGTTTTCGTCGATTATACAGGTGACGAAGTTCTGCCGGAATTGGAAGGCAAGCCCCTCAAGGAAGTCCTGCTTGAGCCAACACGGATTTATGTCAAGGCTGTTCTGCCTTTGGTTAAGGAAGGTCTGGTCAACGGCATTGCCCACATCACCGGTGGTGGTTTTGTGGAAAATGTTCCTCGTATGTTTGGCGACCATTTGGCAGCTGAAATTGAGGAAGCCAAGGTACCAGTTCTGCCAATCTTCAAGGCCTTAGAAAAATATGGCCAAATCAAACACCAAGAAATGTTTGAAATCTTCAACATGGGCATCGGTCTCATGCTGGCCGTCAGTCCTGACAAGGTTGAACGGGTCAAGGAATTCTTGAACGAGCCTGTCTACGAACTGGGGCGGATTGTCGAGAAGGCTGACGCTAGCGTGGTGATTAAATAATGGCCAAAAAGATTGCAGTTTTCGCTTCGGGTAACGGCTCCAATTTTCAGGTCATCGCGGAAAATTTCCCTGTAGACCTGCTCTTTAGTGACCATCGGGATGCCCATGTTCTTGAACGGGCGAAAAAGCTGGGCGTGGCCAGTTTCGCTTTTGAGCTCAAGGAATTTGCCAGCAAAGCTGACTACGAGCAGGCTCTGGTTGACCTCCTGGTCGAGCACCAGATTGACCTAGTTGTCCTGGCGGGTTATATGAAAATTATTGGCCCGACCTTGCTTGCAGCCTATGAGGGGCGGATTATCAATATCCACCCAGCCTACCTACCTGAATTTCCTGGTGCTCACGGTATCGAAGATGCCTGGAATGCAGGCGTTGACCAGTCGGGGGTGACCGTGCACTATGTAGATAGCAGTGTCGATACTGGCCAAGTCATTCAGCAAGTTCGTGTTCCCCGCCTAGCTGATGACACCATCGAAAGCTTCGAAGCTAGAATTCATGAACAGGAGTACCAACTCTACCCCCAGGTCTTAGAAAGCCTTGGAGTGGAGAGGAAATGATGAATGATAACGAATTAGATGGTTATAAACTTTTTTTTGAAAAAGTCTTTCCAAGTATGTCTGATACAGATATTTTAAATGAGCTGTGGAATTTTGCAAATACTTCGCTTCATAAAATTGAGTATCCAGAGGCAGAGGAAGCTTGGAAAGATTTAAAACAGTCAATTGATGAAAGAAGTAAAGGCATAAACAAGCGAGGCAATACTGTTTATGTTCGTACATTTGGTAATAAGAAAGATAGAGAATCTGAAGAATTGCTGAGGTGTTTTTATAAGCACGTTTATGGTATTGACTTTATTAAAATAGATAAAAGCAATAACCAAAAGCCAACTTCTGTTTTACAAAAATACACGGACTATAGTAAAAAGAATAGTAATAAGAAAAAGAAATTAGTAAATTACCAAATATCACATATATTTGGTAAAACACTTAATTGCTACGCATTCGCTGCCCCATGGAATGTCATCTATTTGCCCAAAATTTTAGATCCACTTACTGGCCATGAAAGCAAAGGTATTTTCACTAGAGAATTCACAAAAAAACTACAAAAAATGATGCTCGAAAATTATAAGGACATGATTGTAGAATACAATGAAAAAATGGAATATACTTTTATGGACAAAATTAAGAGTTTTAAGTTTCAAAAGGAAGGTTTAATCACTGAATTTGGGAAAGATAGAGTGGAAAAATTTTTTGGCGAAATAGATAAAAACTTTTCAAAAATTGAACTACCAAAGGAGAAATCATGACAAAACGTGCACTGATTAGTGTTTCAGATAAAACTGGCATTGTCGAATTTGCCACAGCCCTTAAAGACCTAGGTTGGGAAATTATCTCAACCGGTGGGACTAAGAAGGCCTTGGACCAGGCAGGTCTTGCCACCATTGCTATTGACGATGTGACAGGCTTCCCAGAAATGATGGACGGCCGGGTCAAGACCCTTCATCCAGCTATTCACGGTGGCCTTTTGGCCCGTCGCGACTTGGACAGCCATCTTGAAGCTGCAAAGGCCAATGGTATTGAGCTGATTGATTTGGTGGTGGTTAACCTCTATCCTTTCAAGGAAACCATTCTCAAACCTGATGTGACCTATGCCGATGCTGTGGAAAATATCGACATCGGTGGACCATCTATGTTGCGCTCAGCAGCTAAAAATCACGCCAGCGTGACCGTGGTTGTGGATCCGGCTGATTATGATAAGGTTTTGGAAGAATTGCAAGCAGATGGGGAAACCACTTACCCAACCAGACAGGCCCTGGCTGCCAAGGTTTATCGCCATACGGCTGCCTATGATGCCTTGATTGCAGACTACTTCACCAAGCAAGTTGGCGAAAGCAAGCCGGAAAAGCTGACCCTCACCTACGACCTCAAACAGGCCATGCGTTATGGGGAAAATCCCCAACAGGATGCGGATTTCTACCAAAAGGGTCTGCCAACCGATTACTCTATCGCTTCTGCCAAGCAACTCAATGGGAAGGAACTTTCCTTCAATAATATCCGTGATGCCGATGCAGCCATTCGGATTATTCGCGACTTCAAGGACCGTCCAACGGTTGTGGCCCTCAAGCATATGAATCCTTGTGGAATCGGTCAGGCTGATGATATTGAGACCGCCTGGGATTACGCCTTTGAGGCTGACTCAGTTTCTATCTTTGGCGGAATCGTTGTTCTCAACCGCCAGGTCGATGCAGCGACCGCTAAGAAGATGCACGCCATTTTCTTGGAAATCATCATCGCCCCAAGCTATTCTCCAGAAGCCTTGGAAATCTTGACCACCAAGAAGAAAAATCTGCGGATTTTGGAGCTAGCATTTGATGCTCAAGACCAAAGTGAAGTCGAAGCGGAATACACGGGCGTGGTCGGTGGCCTGCTGGTGCAAAATCAAGACACCATCAAGGAAAATCCAGCCGACTGGCAGGTCGTAACCGAGCGCCAACCTAGCCAACAAGAAAAAGAGGCCCTGGAATTCGCTTGGAAGGCCATCAAGTATGTCAAGTCCAACGGGATTCTGGTGGCCAATGACCACATGACCCTGGGTGTCGGCCCTGGTCAAACCAATCGGGTCGGTGCAGTCAAGATTGCCCTGGAACATGCCGCGGGTCGTCTGGAGGGAGCCGTCCTAGCCAGCGATGCCTTCTTCCCCTTTGCCGATAATGTGGAAGAAATCGCAGCCAGCGGTATCAAGGCCATCGTTCAACCAGGTGGCTCCATCCGTGACCAAGAAGTCATTGACGCCGCCAACAAGCATGGCCTGACCATGGTCTTCACCGGCGTTCGCCACTTTAGACATTGATGAAAAGGGGAGTAGAACAAACTCGGTAAGGTTTGACTCTAGAGTTAGCTCACCCATAATGGTGTTTGCCGTTAATCATCAACTGCTGCATAAAATTGTTTATTGATAAAAGAAGAGATTGGAGTTTTCCCCAATCTCTTCTTTTATCGTCATTTTAATGCAATCGGTCCAGTGCTGAGTGTTTTGTAGGTCTAATTTTCATGTCACCGCATCCGTTTGCTGGCATTGAGGGCTAATCTGGTGATTTCCTCAACGCCCATTTCTGGGTAGTCCTCCCGCAGCCATTCATCTAGGATACTGTAGAGGCCACCCACCAGATAGCGACTGTCGTAGAGTAGTTGCTTTTGGTCTTGCTTGGCGGGATGCCAAGGGGCTGTCTTGATAATATCTCGGAATCTTGGCAGGGACTTGTAAAACTGGTTGGGAACCAGGCCCAGCAAATTCGCCTCTTGTAAAACCTTCATTCGTTCGGCTTCTCTGGTCCAATAGCCGATGAAAAAGCGGATAAGGTCTTCAGGACTTGCAAGTTCTATGGTCTGGATCTGTCTAAAGTAATCGTCCATCAAGCGGTCGATATAAGCCCTTAGAACCTGCTCCTTGGACCTGTAGTAGCGGTAAAAGGTTCGTCGTGAAACCTGAGCATGCTCGCTGAGTTCAGCGATACTGATGGCCTTGAGTGATTTTCTAATAGCCAATAAGTCAAACAGGGCTTCCTCAATTTCTTGCTTAATGTCTAATGGCATCATCTCATCTCCTTTGCTTGCTGGCAGCTGTCACACTTTGCTGCAAACTGTGTCAAATGCTTTAAACCTCTTGTTTTTGCCGGGTCATTTTTCTATACTACAGTCAACTTATTTCTATTATAAGTTAATTTAGTTCAAGTAAAGGAGAAAAAATGTCTTTAATTATGACCTACTGGTTTCTACCAATTTTATTTATTATCCATGATTTTGAGGAAATCATCATGATGCCCTTGTGGAAACAACGAGAAGCTCACAAATTGGAAAAATTCAAGATCCGTTTCTTTGGTGCTGTCACGGATGGCTCAGCATTTTCTATTGGGGTGCTGGAGGAATTGCTCCTTCTAGTACTGGTTGCTCTCTATTGTCAGGCCAGTGGGAATCAACTTTTTTATCTAGCTGTTCTAGCGGGATACAGTCTCCATTTTATTCCCCACTATCTTATCTGTTTTAGCTTTAAGGGTTATGTCCCAGGTGTCGTCACTGCTCTCATAGAATTACCCTTGGTAATCCCTATGCTGCTTCATTATGGACAGGCGGTAACAAGCCCTGGGCTATTTCTTCTCTACCTAGTGATAGTGGTGCCCCTCATTTTCCTTAATGTTATTTGGCTCCACGGCCTCATGCCAAAAATTCAAGTTTTCTTTGAACAGTACAAGCAGGGGCCAAGCGACTAAACCTGCTATCAGACAGAGTCTCGTCCGAGAGGTCGGGTCTTTTTGTTAGCTGTTTTTTAATCCTGCTACCCAACAGAAGCTTCCCCCCAGCCAGTAAAAGTTAATATTTTTAGGCGATTCAAAACAGGGGGGTGGTTTAGTTGCAAATGTTACTAACTAGTACTGTGTAACGAATATTACAGCCAGACTAATCTTTTGTTAAAGTGAGCCGATGGGATGGATTTTCCAAAAATCTATGATAGGATGGATACCGTATTGAAAAATATATTGAGAGTGACGGCTGATTTAGCCGAAGATTTTGTTTAAAATAAGAAGGGACTATAACATGAAACTCAACAAGAAAATGCTACTAGCCTCAACCCTTGCCTTATCTGTCTTTGCAGCAACTCAAGTGCAAGCTGAAGAAGCAAATGCCAACCAAAACTGGACACCTCGTTCAGTTGAAGAAGTTAAGGCTGACTTGGCTAACCAAGGTGATACCACAACTTATACCGTTAAATCGGGCGATACCCTCAGCACGATTGCTCAAGCAATGGGGATCGATGTTAACGTTTTTGCCAAGGTTAATGCCATTGCTGATGTCAATGTGATTTACCCTGATACAGTCATCACAGCTACCTACGATGCTAACCACAATGCTACTGGCGTGACCATTCAAGCGGCCGATCAATCAGCACCGCAAGCTTCTGTTGACCTGTCTAACAACCAAGTAACCGTTGGTGATACAACCACATCCTTAGATGCCATCGAAACACCTGCTTCTAGCGAAGCTCCAGCTACTGATAATAGCCAAGCAATGCCAGCTCCTGAGGCGCCGGCATCTGAAGGAGCCCAAACCTCTGAAGTAAGTGATCAAGCTGCAGCAACATCAGAAGTAGCTGACCAAGGTCAAGCGCAATCAGCAACAGCTGAACAAGCTGCACCAGTAGCGGACCAAGGCCAAGGAGCCCAAGCCGCTCCTCAAGCCGATAATCAAACAAACGACCAATCAGCAAGTTCAGAAATGCCAGCTGCTTCATCAGAAGACAATCAATCTGAGGCTCCAGTAACAGCATCTGAGAGTCAGGCTCAGGCAGTAGAAGCAACTCCAGTCGAAGCTGATTCGGTTCAAGCGGCCCAAGCCCCTGCAGCTCAAGAAGCAGAGCAACCGTCAGCAACCGAGCAAGCGGCGCCACAAAATTCTAACGTTAACACAGACGGCCTGCAACCATCAGCTGCTAACTTCGCTAATGATGTTGCCAACAAATATGGCACTACTGATATCTACGGCGTTCGTCAAGGAGATTCCGGTGACCACGGTTCCGGTAATGCCGTTGACGTTATGACTTACGACAACACCCAACTCGGTCAAGAAGTCGCTGATTACGCCACTTCAAATATGGAAGCTAATAACATCTCTTACGTGATTTATCAGCAAAAATTCTATGCTCCAACTGATAACAAATACGGACCAGCTTATACTTGGAATGAAATGCCAGACCGCGGGGATGCCACAGCCAACCACATGGACCACGTCCACGTTTCATTTAATAACTAAGTCTAATTTATCGCTAAAAGATAGACAGAACACCCAGCCAGTCGCTTGGGTGTTTTTGATATATTGAGAACGGGATGATGCGAGTGCTTGTAATCTTATGGTAAATTATCATTGTTTTTGATAAAATGATTTAAAATTACTTTTAGCAAGAGGGTTTTATGTATATGAAAAGGCAGTTGAGTGCATCCGAATTGGTTAATAAAATGAAAGATGAGAAAGGAATAACCTTTAAGTATGTCAAAGAAGAGGATGCGGAGACGTATTTAGAAGGTGTCAACAATTATTTTAGGACAGCTTGTTATAGGAAAAATTTTAACAAGTATTCAAGTGGCTCCAAAAAAGGAAAATATATTAATTTAGATTTTTTACATCTTCAAGAATTATCTGTACTGGATATGCATTTTAGACATCTGGTTTATAAGATGTGTCTAGATATTGAACATGCATTAAAGGTATATATTGTTAGTTGTTTTGATAGATTAAATATAGATGAATATGAATATGTTGATAATTTTCTTAGCAATGAGAAGTATACTTATATCAAACAAAACATTCGTAGATTAAGAAGTTCTTCTTATTGTGGAAAACTAGTAAAGAAGTATTTTACATTTGGCCAGAGTGACAATAGTGTTAATTGTCAAGATTGCCCTGTATGGGTTCTTGTTGAAATTTTAACGTTTGGTAATTTGATTAGTTTTTATTTTTTCTGTCAAAAAAAACTTAGGAGTGAATTTGGTGATGAGAATTTGCAAATTAGTGAATCCGATTTATTAAACCAAGATAATGTTATTAATCTAATTAGAAGTCTAAGAAATGGGTGTGCTCATAATAATTGTTTATTTGAAAATCTAAAAGATGATGCATCTGTTATTCCTCTAAGAATTCTGAAAGAAAGAGTAGAGTTGATATCCTCAATATCTAAAAGCGCTAGACAAAAAAGGCTTCGTGTTCGAGTTATTTTAGAATTTACAGCTTTATTATTGATGTACAACGATATTGTAAGTACTAAAGTGAAGTATCATCGTTTTATTGAAATGAATGATTATTTCAGTAATAGGATGATGGAAAAAGGAGCTTTACTGAAAACTAATGCAACTATTCAATCAGATTATAAATTTATAAAAACATTAGTAAATTATATTGTTGACAAGAAATAAATCATTTGTTATTATAATACACAACATTAAAAAACAGACGTTTTTGTAAGGGATGTTGCGATAGCAACATCCTATTTTTTGTAGCGTTTTTCGTTCGCCTACTGCTACCAATAGGCGAACTTTTTTGTTATAATAATCCTGTATAATTCGTGAAATAGTTGGTTTTTCCGAAAAATCGGCTCTTTAAGTAAAGAAGGCTTCTTCTGAGAATTTGTGAGGTAATTAGCTTTATGAAATTGTTGGTTGTTGGTTCTGGCGGTCGCGAGCATGCGATTGCTAAGAAGTTGTTGGAGTCTAGCGGGGTTGAGGCTGTCTATGTGGCGCCGGGCAATGACGGGATGACGCTTGATGGTCTGCAACTGGTTCCTATCGGAATTTCCGAACATTCTGCGCTGATTGATTTTGCCAAAGCAAATGACATTGCCTGGACTTTTATCGGTCCTGATGATGCGCTAGCGGCTGGGATTGTTGATGATTTCAATGCAGCTGGGCTCAAAGCCTTTGGTCCGACCAAGGCAGCAGCGGAGCTGGAGTGGTCCAAGGACTTTGCCAAGGAAATCATGGTCAAATACGGGGTTCCGACAGCAGCCTACGGCACATTTTCCGACTTTGAAAAAGCCAAGGCCTACATCGAGGCGCAGGGTGCGCCTATCGTGGTCAAGGCAGATGGGCTAGCATTGGGCAAGGGCGTGGTCGTGGCGGAAACCGTGGAGCAAGCGGTAGAAGCAGCCCATGAAATGCTCTTGGACAATAAGTTTGGCGACTCAGGTGCGCGCGTGGTCATCGAGGAATTTCTGGACGGGGAAGAATTCTCCCTCTTTGCCTTTGTCAATGGCGACAAGTTCTACATCCTGCCGACTGCTCAGGATCACAAGCGGGCTTATGATGGCGACAAGGGGCCAAACACAGGCGGCATGGGCGCTTATGCGCCAGTTCCTCACCTGCCTCAAAGCGTGGTGGATAGGTCGGTGGAAACCATTGTCAAGCCAGTGCTGGAAGGCATGATGGCAGAAGGCCGGCCTTATCTGGGGGTCCTCTATGCGGGGCTCATCCTGACGGCTGACGGTCCTAAGGTCATTGAGTTCAACTCGCGCTTTGGTGACCCTGAGACCCAGATTATCCTGCCTCGCCTGACCTCCGATTTTGCGCAAAATATCAGCGACATTCTGGATGGCAAGGAGCCAACCCTCACTTGGACAGAACAAGGCGTGACGCTGGGCGTTGTGGTTGCCTCTGAGGGCTATCCTCTGGCTTATGAAAAAGGCGTGGAGCTGCCAGAAAAGACTTCTGGCGACATCATCACCTACTATGCAGGTGCTAAGTTCGCTGAAAATGGCAAAGCTCTGCTGTCAAATGGCGGCCGTGTCTACATGCTGGTCACCACAGCAGACACTGTCAAAGCAGCCCAGGACAAAATCTACCAAAAACTATCTGAGCAAGCTACTCAAGGTCTATTCTATCGCAAAGATATTGGAACTAAAGCTCTATGACAGATAAAAAGTGTGTACTCGTCAGTGCCTGCCTTCTAGGTGAAAATTGTAAGTATAATGGTAAAAATAATTATAATCAAGATGTTATTGATTATGTTGCTGACAAGGAAGTTATACCGATTTGTCCGGAAATATTAGCAGGTTTACCAACACCTCGCGAACCAGCCGAACTAAAAGACGGTTGTGTTTATGATATTTCAGGTCAAAACATCCATGAAATTTATGAAAAGGGCGTCACCACAGCAATGGACATTATTGTCGACCAAAAAATTGACCTAGCGATTCTTCAATCTAGAAGTCCTTCTTGTGGTGTTAATCAAGTTTATGATGGCACATTTAGAGGAAAAAAGGTAGCAGGACGTGGACTTTTTGCACAAGTGCTGCTAAAAGAAGGTTACCATGTCGTTGATGCAGAAGACATAAATAAAATGAAGCATTAGCAAAAGGGCGAGCTTTAGCGATCCTATACAGCTAATCACCGCCGTTGTGTAAGTAAGGGTTAGCGGATCTCATTCGACAAGGACAATTAGAAGACCTTTTAGTGTAAAAAGAGACGAAAAAAATGAAAGATAGATTGCTATTTTTAGAAGGGGCCAGTCTAACTTCAAGGGAAACACTCACAGTCTTGCTGGCGGAGAAGTATAAGGTAGACGTGCTATCTCCTGATAGATTTTCTATTACGGCCTTCAGTCGCTTGACGCACATGCTTACAACAGTTGATGTGAATCGTTCTCCTTTGACCTATTTAAAGCAGCTTGATCAGTTGCTAGAAGAGAAGGACTATAAGGCTATCTTGCCAACCCATGAAGAGGGGTGGCTCTTAGCAAATGGGAAATCCCTATTATCATCCGATTTACCGCTTGTTCTTTCTGAAGCAGAGACGTTTCAGGAGGTGGCAGGGAAAATTGCTTTTGCGGAACTTGCAGATAAGTTAGATATACCAATTCCTAAGTGGGAGTATGTGACAGACTTAGAATCTATCCATTTACCCTACCCTTATTGGCTCAAAGCCGATTACGGAACAGCTGGTCGTTCAGTTTATAAAGTGACGAGTGACCTTGATTTAAAAAACCTAGTAAAGCGTCAGCTGTTTGGCAATGAGAGATGGATGGCACAGCAAGATATAGCAGGGCAGTACGGTCAAGTTCAAGCCGTATTTAACCATGGGAAATTACTTGCTGTGCACTCTAGTATAAAGATTGGATCTGGTGCTGGTGGTTCGGCAGCCGCCAGATTAAGTATAGAATCTGTAGCAACAAGAGAACATATCGAAAAGATAGGACGTCATTTAAAATGGCATGGCGGTCTAACCTTAGACTTCATATCTGTTAATCATGCGTTCTATTACATCGAATGCAATCCCAGAATGGTTGAGCCAGCCAATGCTTATAAAGCGGGAGTGAATTTCCCGAAAATCTTGATAGAATTAGCCAAGGGCAACGATTCTCAAACGGATATTTGTGTCGGTAAGCCAGATGTAAAAACACACAGTTTGTTAGCCTTAATTATCGGGACTGCTGAAAGAACCCAGAGCAGAAGAAAAATTTGGCAAACGATAAGAGAATGGCTTTTTAAAAGCGACAGCGCTGAGGTGTTGACTCCGATTAGGCATGACTTTCCAAGTGTCATTCCCTTGGTCGTGATTACGATTCGCCTATTGCTAAATCCCAAGAGTGTGAAAAAGCTTGTTGAGCATACCGTTGGCCACTATAGTGTGGCTCCTGCCACGATAAAAGCTGTTGAACAGCAGGCGTCAATGAAAACTAGTTATTAAAGGAGAAATAAATGCAATCAATCATTTCCATCATTATGGGCTCCAAATCTGATTGGGCCACCATGCAAAAAACCGCCGAGGTCTTGGACAAATTCGGCGTTGCCTATGAAAAGAAGGTCGTCTCTGCCCACCGCACTCCTGACCTTATGTTCAAGCATGCTGAGGAAGCACGCGGCCGCGGCATCAAGGTTATCATTGCAGGCGCGGGCGGTGCGGCCCATCTGCCAGGGATGGTAGCGGCCAAGACCACCCTGCCCGTCATCGGTGTGCCTGTCAAATCACGCGCCCTCAGCGGACTGGATTCCCTCTATTCCATTGTGCAGATGCCGGGAGGTGTGCCTGTGGCAACCATGGCTATTGGTGAAGCGGGAGCTACCAACGCTGCCCTGACTGCCCTGCGCATTCTCTCTATTGAGGACGAAAAAATCGCTCAGGCGCTAGCTGATTTCCACAAAGAACAAGGCAGAATCGCCGAGGAGTCCAGCTATGAACTCGACTAAAACCATTGGCATTATCGGCGGTGGCCAGCTGGGTCAGATGATGGCTATCTCCGCTATCTACATGGGTCACAAGGTGGTGACCCTGGATCCTGCTGCGGACTGCCCGGCCTCCAAGGTCAGCGATATGATTGTGGCGCCTTATGATGACGTAGATGCTTTGCGTCAATTAGCCCAGCGCTGCGATGTGCTGACCTATGAGTTTGAAAATGTGGATGCAGACGGCCTTGACGTTGTTGTCAAGCCAGCTCAGCTACCGCAGGGCACAGACCTGCTCCGCATTTCCCAAAATCGCATCTTTGAAAAAGATTTTCTGTCAAATAAGGCTGGTGTCACTGTGGCACCTTATCAGGTCATCAGAAGCAGCAGTGACTTGGACGGCCTTGACCTGTCAAAAAATTATGTCCTCAAAACCGCGACAGGCGGCTATGATGGGCATGGACAAGTGGTCGTCAAATCAGCAGAAAATCTGGCTGACGCGCGCCAATTAGCGGACTCAGCTAATTGTGTCTTGGAAGAGTTTGTCAATTTCAACTTAGAAATCTCGGTCATCGTATCTGGTAATGGCAAAGAAGTGACGGTTTTCCCTGTTCAGGAAAACATCCACCGCAATAACATCCTCTCAAAAACTATTATTCCAGCCCGTATTTCAGAAGAGCTAGCCCAGAAAGCGCAAGCCATGGCGGTGCAAATCGCCAAACAGCTGGAACTGTCTGGCACCCTCTGCGTGGAAATGTTTGCGACGGCCGATGATATCATCGTCAATGAAATTGCGCCACGTCCACACAACTCAGGCCACTACTCGATCGAAGCTTGTGACTTCTCGCAGTTTGACACGCATATTCTCGGTGTTCTCGGAGCACCATTGCCAGCTATCCAACTGCATGCTCCGGCTGTTATGCTCAATGTCCTCGGCCAACACGTCGAGGCCGCTGAAAAATATGTCACAGAAAATCCAAGCGCCCATCTCCACATGTATGGTAAAGTAGAAGCGAAGCACAACCGCAAGATGGGACACGTGACTTTGTTTAGTGATGTGCCGGATAGTGTGGTTGAGTTTGGGGAGTAAGACAGGACCCTAGTTACAAGGTTCGTTGTCTTACTCCTGCAAGGTTGACTAGGTTTGTCGTAGCTGATAAAGTCAGCAAGAGAAGCCAGTCAACCACTGCGGAAAGGGATTGATTGGTATATATGTTATTACAAGTTAATCAGTTAGAGAATTGGTCTTACATCGCTTCGATAGTTGGGATTCTTTTAGCAATTATTGTTGCTATCGGGGGAGTTATTAAATATTTTCGTGAGAAAAAAGATAAAGAATATGACCGATACATAGAGGGAAAAAGAAATAAGAGAGACAAGTTAACAGCAACCTACAATGAGCTACTTAAGATTATTGCTTTATTTCCTAATAAAACGCCCTATGATATTATTACTAACCTACCGTTTTCCCCAGTATTTAACCGAGAAGATTTTGATACGGTAAATAGAATTTTGGAAATTCAGATTAAGGAAGATTATCAAAAGCGATTAGAGCGAGAATGTCTTACTTATCAAGATGAAGAAGATATCAAAACAGAAATTCGGAATAGAGAATACTATATCAAAGAAATAGAAAAAATCAAAAATCAGTATTTTTTAGCTAAGAAAGGATATGAACAATTTAGAAGAAACGATAAAATTATTGAGTTGTATGCCAGTCAAGACGTAAAAAATTGCTTAGTCAAGTTTGATGTTACTTGGCACAACGCTTTTATTGCAGGTAGACCTTTAGAATATAACGATGGTAGAAACAATAAATTGGATGATATTCGTTGGGAACTTGAACAAGTCATTAGGAGAGATATTGGAATTGATTAACAGTCAAAAATAAGTAATGTGGGTATATAAAAACTAATTATCATAGATGTTATTTCTTACCAAAAAAAATAGAAAGAGATTAGGATGAAGAAGATTGATTTGCATATTCATACTCAAGTTTGTAAGCAGGGCGACGGTAAACAAAGAAAAATATCACCAGAAGATTTTGTAAAAACAATGAAAGATAATGGTGTTGAAATTTGTTCCATAACTAACCATAATAAATTTGATATAGAAGAATACAATAAAATTCAGGAAATTGATGACGGACTAACTATTTTTCCTGGAATGGAGATTGATGTTAATTTATATAATGGAAAACATCGACATGTTATTGTGATAGCTAGTCCAGATAAAAAAGAAAAGTTTGATAAAGTTTTTGATGAAGACTTAAGAAATTACGATTCTTATAGAATAGAGTATGATAGTTTTGTTTCTAATGTCAAGAAATTTGATAAATCAGAAATTATTATAATTCCACATTTTTATTTAAAAGATAAAGAGCGAGGGCTTACTACTGAAGAAGCAGATAGGCTTAGAACAGATTTAAAAAATTACATTGTAATTTTAGAGCCAAAGAGCTTGCAAGCGATGGGGATAATTAATGCTCACAATGATTTAGCTTTATTTGGGAGTGATGTAAAAAACTGGCACAAATATGGTGAGATTATATTACCTGAAATAAAATATAAAATTGATTCTTTTGCTAAGTTTTATAAACTTGCAGATGATCCATCGCTATTTATCAAGACGATATTAGCAGATACAAAACATTATTTAGTCAAAGATAGTAATCAGGCGAGTGAATATAAAAGTTTAACAGAGCCTATTAAAATTTTTGAAGACATAAATATTATATTTGGTGAAAAAGGCTCAGGTAAGACTATTTTTGTAAAAAATTATGTGTTTCCTACGTTAAAAAATCTAGGGAAAAACGTTTTTTTTCATGAAGGGAAAGATTATAAAGTTGAGTATCAGAGTATAATTAATGAGTTAGGTAGTAAAATCGAAAAAGATGATGACAAAATATTTAGGATTAAAGAAATTGTAACGAGTTTACTTGAATATTCTGAATCAAATAGATATGATGGTCTTCAAAAATTTATTGATTTTAGACAATCTGAATTAAAAAATAAAAATGCAATTAGAATTTGTAAAAAGGACGCAATAGCTTCTAGTATATCTAATTCGGGAGATATTCAGATGGTTTTAAACGATACGAGCCGTAATTTTAAAAAGATTGATGATGTTATAACTATAAATAAAGATACGATAAGAAGTGACAGTGATCAAAGGGAACTGCGTGAGAAATTAACTTTGTTGAAAGTAGATATTTTGAACAATTCGAAAGAAAAAATAAAAATATCATTTTCAAACAAAGGGGTTATAAATTCTATTGACAGTATTAAAGCCAGTATAAAGAAGCAGACTGGTTCAGATTCTGCTCCAACACAAATCGGATTAGCTGAATTAATAAGTAAAAGACTACATCGTATAAAAAGTAACAAGCAATTAATTGAATTATTTAAAGATATTGAACACAAAGAAGTTAATAAGCTAGGTATTCTACCACAGAAAGGTGAAATTTGTTTAGAAACAGAAATTAAAGTTTTATCAGAAATGGATGTCTATCATGCTGATTCTGTATTTGATAGATCAGGGATATCAGGAAGAAGGGAATTGGTTAAAAAACTTAGAAAATTTGATATCATTTCTGATTTTTCTGAAATAAATGAGTATTTCACACCTGAGGAAAAAGTAATAAATATAGATGATTTTGTTGACAAAATTATTAAGCACTCTAATAAGACGATTTTAAAGGATAAAGACGGAAATAGTAAAAATTATAATCCCTCTGAAGGTGAGCAAGCCATACTCTCGATTAGTGCAATACTAGAGAACAATCAATATGATTTTTATATCTTTGATGAAATTGAAAGGGGGCTAGGGAATCGATATATCAGTTTGTATTTGATTCCTAAAATTAAGGACTTGAGAGATAGAGGAAAAACGATAATCATATCTACTCATAATGCTAATAT
The DNA here is from genome assembly GCF_900459175.1 of Streptococcus downei MFe28. Lineage (NCBI taxonomy): Bacteria > Bacillati > Bacillota > Bacilli > Lactobacillales > Streptococcaceae > Streptococcus > Streptococcus downei. The sequence goes on from NZ_UHFA01000002.1 coordinate 467,632, forward strand.
AGCTATTAATACCTTGCCAAGTCAAACCATATATTGTGATTACAATATTGATAACACCATGCCTAGTTTTTATGTAGGAAATATGTATAATAATCAGTTAGTTGATGCTAATTTAAGAAAATTAAAATGGGAAGATGTGGCTTTAGTACATCTAGAGGGTAGTGAGGAAATGTTTACTAATAGGAGAGATATTTATGGAATTTAAAAAAATGAAAATTACCCTTAAAGACGAAGGTGAGGGAACAGGTTTAGTATTAAATAATCCAGAGTTAGGTGTTTCTATAAATCTAGAGAATTCTAATTCTCTAGATTTAAAAGATTTTTTTGATAAAATTTTTGAATATGTAGTTAGAAATGAAAAAATATTAGAATTTGAACTAGAAAGTTTAACGGATAAGACACTGTTTTATAATGTAGCTAATGATTTGATAAAACAAGTAAATTCAGAAATTAAGGACTCTGAACAGAATTTTATTGAAATTATTGGATTTAAAGAAAATAAAAATGATAAAGAAGATATCGCATCTAAGTAATTAAACTTGAAACTAGATGTCTTTATAAGAATAAATCTGAAGCTTGGATAGGAAAGGACACGAGGTTCCACTAATTTGAACCTGGACATCCGATCTTTGATAAATAAATAAAAAAAGAAAGGAACAAGGGCCCGCGTATTCACCAAAACTGAATACGGGGTACGGACTTCCTAATTGTAAACAAAGAAAGGAAAGGGACATCTAGTTTGCAGAACTGAACCCGGGCGGAAAGCTCGGAATTTAGATAAACCTCCTAGGACGCTTGCGTCCGTTGTTGGTTTCCTAAAATTCAGTCGCTTTCTAGTCGCCCTTGGTATCTTAATCATGATCAACCGTTACTCTCGCCCTGAGATGGCGAACATTTGGAGTGAAGAAAATAAATACCGTGCTTGGCTTGAGGTGGAAATCTTGGCTGATGAGGCATGGGCTGAGTTGGGGGAAATCCCTAAGGAAGATGTGGCTTTGATTCGCGAGAAGGCGGACTTTGACATCGATCGTATTTTGGAGATTGAGCAGGAGACTCGCCACGATGTGGTGGCCTTTACCCGGGCGGTTTCTGAGAGCCTAGGTCAGGAGCGTAAGTGGGTTCACTACGGTTTGACCTCGACCGATGTGGTCGATACGGCTTATGGCTACCTCTACAAACAAGCCAACGACATCATCCGTCGTGACCTTGAAAACTTCACCAACATCATTGCTGAAAAGGCTAAGGAGCACAAGTTCACCATCATGATGGGCCGCACCCATGGTGTTCACGCCGAGCCAACGACCTTTGGTCTCAAGCTGGCCACTTGGTACAGCGAAATGAAGCGCAACATTGAGCGTTTCGAGCATGCGGCTGCTGGTGTTGAAGCTGGGAAAATCTCTGGTGCAGTTGGTAACTTTGCCAACATCCCACCATTCGTTGAAAAATACGTCTGCGACAAATTGGGTATCCGTGCTCAAGAAATTTCAACACAAGTCCTTCCTCGTGACCTTCACGCTGAGTACTTTGCAGTTCTTGCTAGCATCGCAACTTCAATTGAACGCATGGCTACCGAAATCCGTGGCCTGCAAAAGTCCGAACAACGTGAAGTCGAAGAATTCTTCGCCAAGGGTCAAAAGGGCAGCTCGGCTATGCCCCATAAACGCAACCCTATCGGTTCGGAAAACATGACCGGCCTGGCTCGGGTTATCCGTGGTCACATGATTACGGCCTACGAGGATGTTTCTCTCTGGCACGAGCGTGACATTTCCCACTCCTCGGCAGAGCGGATTATAGCACCCGACACCACTGTCCTGATTGACTACATGCTCAATCGCTTTGGTAATATCGTCAAAAATCTGACCGTCTTCCCAGAAAATATGCTTCGCAATATGGGCTCAACCTTCGGCCTTATCTTTAGCCAGAGGGTTATGCTCAAGCTGATTGAAAAAGGCATGACCAGAGAAGAAGCCTACGATTTGGTTCAACCCAAGACCGCTTATTCTTGGGACAATCAAGTTGACTTCAAACCCCTTCTGGAAGCCGATGAGCAAGTCACCTCACGCCTGACTCAAGAGGAGATTGACGAGCTCTTCAACCCAGTTTATTACACCAAACGGGTAGACGACATCTTCAAACGCATCGGCCTAGAAGATTAAGAAGTATTGAAACTATCGGGCCTGCTTTTCTAGGTTTGCAGGTATTAAAAAACTCTTCGAATTTGGAGCTTCCTAAATATAGAAAAGAGGGACTGGGCTTCCAATCTCTCTTTTCTTATACTCTTCGAACATCAAAATTTACCGTCGTTAACTCACCTTGCCGTACTCCAGTACTGTCTTCGGTTCCTTGCCTCGGCTAATTTCGATTTTCATTGAGTATTAGTTATGAGGACCTTGAATTATTTCTTAGGCGTGTAAATCAGATGTTCATTGGTGAAGGTATCAAAGCCCAGTTGGCTCAATTCCCGACCGTAACCAGAATTCTTGATACCACCGAATGGCAATTCAGGCAGGGATGCCCAGCCATCATTGATGAAGGACATACCGGTTTCGACCTTGGCAGCGACCCTTTCAGCGTGTTCAGGATTGCTGGAAAAGACCGTGCCACCCAGGCCGTAGCTAGAATCATTGGCCAGAGCGATGGCTTCTTCCTCGTTAGCCACCTTATAGACCGAAGCCACAGGACCGAAGATTTCTTGGTTGTAGATTGGATTGTCCTTGCTGATGTCAGTCAAGATGGTTGGCATAACGAAGTAGCCAGGATGGTCAATAGCTTCATTACCGAAGGCTACATTTGCGCCGTTATCGACAGCCAGCTTGATTTGCCTCAGAACATCTTCCTTGGCAGAAGCAGATGATAGGGGAGCCAAGGTTGTGTCGGCCACCATTGGGTCGCCCCACTTAGCAGTTTTGAAGGCTTCCACTAACATGTCCAAGAATTTGTCATAATCTTTTTCCAAGACAATGAAGCGCTTGGATGAGGTGCAGACCTGACCGGCGTTGTAGAGGCGGACGTCTGGGAGCAGAGCCTTAAGTTGGTTCCAATCGGCATCATCTAGGATGATAAAGGCATCGTTACCGCCCAATTCCATGGAGGATTTCTTCAAATTCTTACCAGCTTCGGCAGCAATAGAAGCCCCGCCACGTTCAGAACCTGTCAAGCAAACTCCGGTTATCCGAGGATCGGCAATAATATCAGAAACTTGGGAGTAAGTCGCAAAGATATTCTTGAAAGCTCCCTTAGGTGCGCCAGCTTCATTAACCAAATCTTCAAAGGCTTGACCAGAGCCAGGGCAGATAGAAGCGTGCTTGAGCACCATGGTGTTTCCAACCATAAAGTTAGGAGCAAAGACCCGCATAACCTGATAAAATGGGAAATTCCAAGGTTCAACAGCCAAGAGTACCCCTGTGGCTTGCTTGATATAGTAGGCATCGCCAGTATCGGTTTCCAGAGGCTGTGGTTTGAGGAATTCTTCCGCCTTGTCGGCATAGTAGTCAGCGATTGCTGCACAGAGGTCGACCTCACCTTGGGCTTCAACAAAGAGTTTACCCATGTCCTTGGTCATGACTTCTGCATATTTGTCGCGGTCTCGTCGCAAAAGATCGGCCACCTTGTGCAGGATAGCCTTGCGTTCCTGCAACTGATCATTTTCACGCCAAGCTTTATAGAGGGCGTGCCCGTCAGCCAGAGCCTTTTCGATGTCTTGATCTGTGACATTATCGTAGGATTTCAGGACTTGCCCGCTGTAGGGATAAGTAGTTTTATAAGCCATAGTAGTATCCTCCTTTTCATACAAGACTATTATAACACCCAAGAAACCGTTTTCAAGAATTTGTTGTAGAATTCCCGCCAAGAGGTCCTTGTTGGTCGAGCAGCTGGTAAGATTCAATGACAGCTTGTAAATCTTCTTGAAAATAAAAATTTTTAAGACAAACCTATTGACAAGGGTGAAGGTGTTTGCTAGAATAAAGAAGCTGTCCTCGAGAGGGGACGAAAGACCTTTGAGAACTGAATAGCGAAGCAACCAAGACGTGCGGGTTAAGGAATTAACCTGTCAAGAAAAGCCATAAATCTGTCAGAGACGGATTGAGTAAAGATTAAATGAGAGTTTGATCCTGGCTCAGGACGAACGCTGGCGGCGTGCCTAATACATGCAAGTGGAACGCATTGATATCACCGGAGCTTGCTCCACTGATATTAATGAGTCGCGAACGGGTGAGTAACGCGTAGGTAACCTGCCTGATAGCGGGGGATAACTATTGGAAACGATAGCTAATACCGCATGAGAGTGTTTAACACATGTTAGAGACTTAAAAGATACCATTGTATCACTATCAGATGGACCTGCGTTGTATTAGCTAGTTGGTAGGGTAGCGGCCTACCAAGGCACCGATACATAGCCGACCTGAGAGGGTGATCGGCCACACTGGGACTGAGACACGGCCCAGACTCCTACGGGAGGCAGCAGTAGGGAATCTTCGGCAATGGACGAAAGTCTGACCGAGCAACGCCGCGTGAGTGAAGAAGGTTTTCGGATCGTAAAGCTCTGTTGTAGCGGAAGAACGCGTGTAAGAGTGGAAAGTTTACACAGTGACGGTACGCTACCAGAAAGGGACGGCTAACTACGTGCCAGCAGCCGCGGTAATACGTAGGTCCCGAGCGTTGTCCGGATTTATTGGGCGTAAAGGGAGCGCAGGCGGTTTAGTAAGTCTGAAGTTAAAGGCATTGGCTCAACCAATGTATGCTTTGGAAACTGTTAGACTTGAGTGCAGAAGGGGAGAGTGGAATTCCATGTGTAGCGGTGAAATGCGTAGATATATGGAGGAACACCGGTGGCGAAAGCGGCTCTCTGGTCTGTCACTGACGCTGAGGCTCGAAAGCGTGGGTAGCGAACAGGATTAGATACCCTGGTAGTCCACGCCGTAAACGATGAGTGCTAGGTGTTAGGTCCTTTCCGGGACTTAGTGCCGCAGCTAACGCAATAAGCACTCCGCCTGGGGAGTACGACCGCAAGGTTGAAACTCAAAGGAATTGACGGGGGCCCGCACAAGCGGTGGAGCATGTGGTTTAATTCGAAGCAACGCGAAGAACCTTACCAGGTCTTGACATCCCGATGCCCGCTCTAGAGATAGAGTTTTTCTTCGGAACATCGGAGACAGGTGGTGCATGGTTGTCGTCAGCTCGTGTCGTGAGATGTTGGGTTAAGTCCCGCAACGAGCGCAACCCTTATTGTTAGTTGCCATCATTGAGTTGGGCACTCTAGCGAGACTGCCGGTAATAAACCGGAGGAAGGTGGGGATGACGTCAAATCATCATGCCCCTTATGACCTGGGCTACACACGTGCTACAATGGTTGGTACAACGAGTCGCAAGCCGGTGACGGCAAGCTAATCTCTGAAAGCCAATCTCAGTTCGGATTGTAGGCTGCAACTCGCCTACATGAAGTCGGAATCGCTAGTAATCGCGGATCAGCACGCCGCGGTGAATACGTTCCCGGGCCTTGTACACACCGCCCGTCACACCACGAGAGTTTGTAACACCCAAAGTCGGTGAGGTAACCTTATAGGAGCCAGCCGCCTAAGGTGGGACAGATGATTGGGGTGAAGTCGTAACAAGGTAGCCGTATCGGAAGGTGCGGCTGGATCACCTCCTTTCTAAGGATAAACTAAGTAACAGAGGGCGCTAAAAAGCGACTTGATTTTAGGGACTGACCAAGAAATCCTGATTTCTTAGGGCAGTCATCTAAATCACAAGCTTTTAGCCCGAGTACAATTTAGCCAAAGTGGTTAATAGAAGTACCTGAAGCTTAGTACCGGAAGCACGTTTTGGGGACGCTATTTAGTTTTCAGAGGTTTTGTGGGGCCTTAGCTCAGCTGGGAGAGCGCCTGCTTTGCACGCAGGAGGTCAGCGGTTCGATCCCGCTAGGCTCCATTAGGATACGGAGGACGATTCGCTTTTTTCCTAAGACGTTAGTCCGGAGTTCAACTATTCTCAAAGAGCAGTGCCCCCTTATCCTAAGAAGCAACGAAGTTGCCAATTGTTCATTGAAAATTGAATATCTATCAAATAGTAACAAGAAAATAAACCGAAACGCTGTTATATTTTAAAGAGACCAAAGAGAAATAAGGTTAAGTTAATAAGGGCGCACGGTGGATGCCTTGGCACTAGGAGCCGAAGAAGGACGTGACGAACGACGAAATGCTTTGGGGAGCTGTAAGTAAGCCTTGATCCAGAGATGTCCGAATGGGGGAACCCGACAACTAATGGTTGTCATCCATGACTGTTAAGGTCATGAGAAGGAAGACGCAGTGAACTGAAACATCTAAGTAGCTGCAGGAAGAGAAAGCAAAAGCGATTGCCTTAGTAGCGGCGAGCGAAGAGGCAGGAGGGCAAACCGAAGTGTTTACACTTCGGGGTTGTAGGACTGCGCTGTGGACGTATAGATTATAGAAGAATGTTCTGGGAAGGACAGCCAAAGAGAGTAAGAGCCTCGTATTCGAAATAGTCTATATACCTAGCAGGATCCTGAGTACGGCGAGACACGAGGAATCTCGTCGGAAGCTGGGAGGCCCATCTCCCAACCCTAAATACTCCCTAGTGACCGATAGTGAACCAGTACCGTGAGGGAAAGGTGAAAAGCACCCCGGAAGGGGAGTGAAAAAGAACCTGAAACCGTGTGCCTACAAGAAGTTCGAGCCCGTTAATGGGTGAGAGCGTGCCTTTTGTAGAATGAACCGGCGAGTTACGTTAATGTGCGAGGTTAAGTTGAAGAGACGGAGCCGTAGGGAAACCGAGTCTGAATAGGGCGGAATAGTACATTGACGTAGACCCGAAACCATGTGACCTACCCATGAGCAGGGTGAAGGTGAGGTAAGACTCACTGGAGGCCCGCACCAGAGTACGTTGAAAAGTGCTTGGATGACTTGTGGGTAGCGGAGAAATTCCAAACGAACTTGGAGATAGCTGGTTCTCTCCGAAATAGCTTTAGGGCTAGCGTCGACATTTAGATTATTGGAGGTAGAGCACTGTTTGGGTAAGGGGTCCATCCCGGATTACCAAACTCAGATAAACTCCGAATGCCAAGTAATCATGGTCGGCAGTCAGACTGCGAGTGCTAAGATCCGTAGTCGAAAGGGAAACAGCCCAGACCACCAGCTAAGGTCCCCAAATAATTGTTAAGTGGAAAAGGATGTGGGGTTGCACAGACAACTAGGATGTTAGCTTAGAAGCAGCTATTCATTCAAAGAGTGCGTAATAGCTCACTAGTCGAGTGACCCTGCGCCGAAAATGTACCGGGGCTAAAACAATTTACCGAAGCTGTGGATCCTTTAGGGGATGGTAGGAGAGCGTTCTATGTACGCAGAAGGTATACCGTGAGGAGTGCTGGAGTGCATAGAAGTGAGAATGCCGGTATGAGTAGCGCAAGACAGGTGAGAATCCTGTCCACCGTAAGACTAAGGTTTCCAGGGGAAGGCTCGTCCGCCCTGGGTTAGTCGGGACCTAAGGAGAGACCGACAGGTGTATCCGATGGGCAACAGGTTGATAGTCCTGTACTAGAGTATAGAGTGAAGGAGGGACGCAGAAGGCTAACTCAACCAGACGAATGGAAGTGTCTGGCCAAGCAGTGAGGCGTGGTATGAGTCAAATGCTTATACCTGTAACGCCAGGCTGTGAAGGGGAGCGAAGTTTAGTAGCGAAGTGAGTGATGTCACGCTGCCAAGAAAAGCTTCTAGCGTTAATCTATACTCTACCCGTACCGCAAACCGACACAGGTAGTCGAGGCGAGTAGCCTCAGGTGAGCGAGAGAACTCTCGTTAAGGAACTCGGCAAAATGGCCCCGTAACTTCGGGAGAAGGGGCGCTGACTTTCAGTCAGCCGCAGTGAATAGGCCCAAGCAACTGTTTATCAAAAACACAGCTCTCTGCGAAATCGTAAGATGACGTATAGGGGGTGACGCCTGCCCGGTGCTGGAAGGTTAAGAGGAGTGCTTAGCGGTAACGCGAAGGTATGAATTGAAGCCCCAGTAAACGGCGGCCGTAACTATAACGGTCCTAAGGTAGCGAAATTCCTTGTCGGGTAAGTTCCGACCCGCACGAAAGGCGTAATGATTTGGGCACTGTCTCAACGAGAGACTCGGTGAAATTTTAGTACCTGTGAAGATGCAGGTTACCCGCGACAGGACGGAAAGACCCCATGGAGCTTTACTGCAGTTTGATATTGAGTATCTGTACCACATGTACAGGATAGGTAGGAGCCATTGAGTTCGGGACGCTAGTTTCGAATGAGGCGCTGTTGGGATACTACCCTTGTGTTATGGCTACTCTAACCCACTAGGCTAAACGTCTAGGGAGACAGTGTCTGACGGGCAGTTTGACTGGGGCGGTCGCCTCCTAAAAGGTAACGGAGGCGCCCAAAGGTTCCCTCAGATTGGTTGGAAATCAATCGCAGAGTGTAAAGGTATAAGGGAGCTTGACTGCGAGAGCTACAACTCGAGCAGGGACGAAAGTCGGGCTTAGTGATCCGGTGGTACCGCATGGAAGGGCCATCGCTCAACGGATAAAAGCTACCCTGGGGATAACAGGCTTATCTCCCCCAAGAGTTCACATCGACGGGGAGGTTTGGCACCTCGATGTCGGCTCGTCGCATCCTGGGGCTGTAGTCGGTCCCAAGGGTTGGGCTGTTCGCCCATTAAAGCGGCACGCGAGCTGGGTTCAGAACGTCGTGAGACAGTTCGGTCCTTATCCGTCGCGGGCGAAGGAAATTTGAGAGGAACTGCTCCTAGTACGAGAGGACCAGAGTGGACTTACCGCTGGTGTACCAGTTGTCCTGCCAAGGGCATCGCTGGGTAGCTATGTAGGGAAGGGATAAACGCTGAAAGCATCTAAGTGTGAAGCCCCCCTCGAGATGAGATTTCCCATAACGTTAAGTTAGTAAGAGCCCTGAGAGAAGATCAGGTAGATAGGTTAGGAGTGGAAGTGTGGTGACACATGGAGCGGACTAATACTAATCGCTCGAGGACTTATCCAAGATAAGTTACGAGAGGCACCAAATAAGAAAGCAACAGAAAATTAGGAAGGTGCCGACGTACAATTCATAAGTAAGGTTTCAAAAGTCATTGACAGGTTTTGGTGAGACTTGGTACAATAGATAGGTATTCAATTTTGAGTGAGTACACTCAAGGAGTTAAGTGACGCTAGCCTAGGAGATACACCTGTAACCATGCCGAACACAGCAGTTAAGCCCTAGAACGCCTGAAGTAGTTGGGGGTTGCCCCCTGCTAGATATGGAAGTCGCTTAGCACATAGGGAGTTTAGCTCAGCTAAGGGGAACGTAAGTTCGCCTTTGTCGAAGCTGGTGAAGCCAGTGCACGACAGGGACCCAGTGAGCAAACTCCGAGTTATGGGAGTTTAGCTCAGCTGGGAGAGCATCTGCCTTACAAGCAGAGGGTCAGCGGTTCGAACCCGTTAACTCCCATTTTAGCGGGTGTAGTTTAGTGGTAAAACTACAGCCTTCCAAGCTGTTGTCGCGAGTTCGATTCTCGTCACCCGCTTTATAATGAAGATTATAAACCAAACAAGAGTTTGGGCGCATAGCTCAGCTGGTTAGAGCGCACGCCTGATAAGCGTGAGGTCGGTGGTTCGAGTCCACTTGTGCCCATTAACAACAAGGTCCGTTGGTCAAGGGGTTAAGACACCGCCTTTTCACGGCGGTAACACGGGTTCGAATCCCGTACGGACTATTGTTGGAGGATTACCCAAGTCCGGCTGAAGGGAACGGTCTTGAAAACCGTCAGGTGTGTAAAAGCACGCGTGGGTTCGAATCCCACATCCTCCTTTAAGACTAACGCGGGATGGAGCAGTTAGGTAGCTCGTCGGGCTCATAACCCGAAGGTCGTAGGTTCAAATCCTGCTCCCGCAATACCTATAAAGAGGTTCTTGGCTCGGTAGCTCAGTTGGTAGAGCAATGGATTGAAGCTCCATGTGTCGGCGGTTCGATTCCGTCTCGCGCCATAATTTAATATTTTTTTGGAAGGGTAGCGAAGAGGCTAAACGCGGCGGACTGTAAATCCGCTCCTTCGGGTTCGGGGGTTCGAATCCCTCCCCTTCCATAGTTACGGGCATAGTTTAAAGGTAGAACTAAGGTCTCCAAAACCTTCAGTGTGGGTTCAATTCCTACTGCCCGTGTTAATGGCGAATGTGGTGAAGTGGTTAACACACCAGATTGTGGCTCTGGCATGCGTGGGTTCGATCCCCATCATTCGCCTATTTTGGGGTATAGCCAAGCGGTAAGGCAAGGGACTTTGACTCCCTCATGCGTTGGTTCGAATCCAGCTACCCCAGTTTTAATATACTAGCCGGCGTGGCGGAATTGGCAGACGCGCTGGACTCAAAATCCAGTGTCCTCACGGACGTGCCGGTTCGACCCCGGCCGCCGGTATATTTATAGCAATTTAAATCAGGAGAATCGAGTTGGTTCTCTTTTTTTGTCTTATAATTTAAGTCAATCTTGGCTTGAATCAGTCCTAGTGCACTATTTATAAATAAGAGAGTGAGAACAGTTCGCTCTCTTTTTGCTTTGTATTGGTTGAAACAATGAAGTTTTATTAGGAGTTAAGCCAGCGACTGAAATTTATGGAAGATAATTGCATAATTTCTTATTTTTTGGAGATTCTCACCTGAAAAATGAGTTTTACTTGGTATTGTTGCCGTCGTGGTTTTCTATGTGACAACCTTAATCCAATTAGAACGCAAGATTATGACTTCGGTTCATAATTACCGGAGAGCATGGGATAAGCGACTAAAGTTGAGGACCTTGCTAAGTCCATTCGCTATTGGGATTGACTAGTTCCCGGGCTCTTACAAGGCTAGAAGATTTCATATTTTGGATCTTATTAAGTATGAGTTTTGGAATGAACTATCAATAGCAGGTTAAGTTTTCCAGAAATTTTTTTAAGATTTTGTTCTTTTTTCAGTTCTTTTTCGAATAAGTAGGTATAAGGTGATTGTGGGAGGTTGCCTTAAATTTGTAAGAGGCTAATTTGTTTGCGTCTCCAGCCTCACTCATAGTGACATTTATGTCACTACAAATTATTTCGGAGTCCTATTATAATTTAGGAAACAAAAGAAAAGGAGACATTGAATGGACGAAGAAAGACTAAAAGAGATTTTCAATAAGCATTCGGCCCTACCTCCCGAAGAGGAAGAAGAGTTTGATGATGGTATGGCCAAGGAGGTTGTCACTGCAGGTTTGTTATTCTGTTTAAAGGAGGTATTGAGCATGGATGATTTTACATTTATGAGCGCGTTTAGTCGGGTCGAAAAGACGGTTACCAAATTGGCCAGAGATTATTACATCAAGCTATGGGCTTATGATGATTGGAGACAGGAAGCTCAGATTATCCTCTATCAACTCCTAGAACGTTTTCCAGACTTGGCTGGCGACGAAGAAAAATTGCGGGCTTATTTTAAAACTAAGTTTAGAAGTTATGTGATGGATAATATCCGTAAGCAGGAGAGTCAAAAGCGAGCCTTTGATAGAATGATTTATGAAGAGATTTCTGAGCTTGGTCATATGATTCCTAGCCAGCAGATGGATACTGCCGACTATTGTGCTTTAAAAGAGAAGCTGAAGGAGTTGAAGGAAAAGTTAGCGCCTGAAGATTATGCCAAAATTTTATTGTTGATGAAAGGAGGTGCCTTTAAAGGGAAGCGGGCCTTTATTAAGGATATTAAAGTCGAGTTCGAGGACTTCGACGATGACCACTGAAGCTAACCTTTCAAATTATCTAGGTACTTTTCTAATTGAAGTTCACTTTGGGAATTAACAGACTCATTTTTCCCAGAAAGTAAAGGAAAACTACTTGACTTAGCCTTTTGTAATTGGTATGATAATAGCTGGTATTGTTTACCCCATTTCAGAAGCCCCGGAAAGCTTTAGAAATAACCCGTGGACCGGAACATCCACACTGTAAACAAAAACGACTTATAGGAGAAATCATGAATAAAACAACATACATGGCTAAGCCAGGCCAAGTTGAACGCAAATGGTACGTTGTTGATGCAACCGATGTCCCACTTGGACGTCTTTCTGCAGTAGTAGCAAGCGTACTTCGTGGTAAAAACAAACCAACCTTTACACCCCACACTGATACAGGTGATTTTGTCATTGTTATCAATGCTGAAAAGGTTAAATTGACTGGTAAAAAGGCGAGTGATAAGATTTATTACACTCACTCAATGTATCCAGGTGGTTTGAAGCAAATTTCTGCTGGAGAATTGCGTTCTAAGAATGCCGTTCGCTTGATTGAAAAATCAGTTAAGGGTATGCTTCCCCACAATACTCTTGGACGTGCACAAGGTATGAAGTTGAAAGTTTTCGTAGGTAGCGAACACACTCATGCTGCACAACAACCAGAAGTTCTTGATATTTCAGGACTTATCTAAGAGGAAAGGAGCATAAATAATGGCACAAGCACAATATGCAGGTACTGGCCGTCGTAAGAATGCTGTAGCACGCGTACGTTTGGTTCCAGGTACTGGTAAAATTACTGTAAACAACAAAGATGTAGAAGAATACATCCCACACGCAGACCTTCGTCTCGTCATTAACCAACCATTCGCAGTGACTTCAACTGTTGGTTCTTACGACGTTTTCGTAAACGTTAACGGTGGTGGCTACGGTGGACAATCAGGGGCAATCCGTCATGGTATCGCCCGTGCATTGCTTCAAGTTGATCCAGATTTCCGTGACTCACTTAAGCGTGCTGGTCTTCTTACTCGTGATGCTCGTATGGTTGAACGTAAGAAACCAGGTCTTAAGAAAGCTCGTAAAGCGTCACAATTCTCAAAACGTTAATCAGTACGATTATATCAACGTTTCAAGCATCTCATGGCCTTGGCTGTGGGGTGTTTTTTGGTAGTCTACTGGCAATAACTGTTTGGAATTTTGATAGCCAGATAAAGGGAGAAATATTATGGGAGTTGGGAAATGTTGAGATTGCTTCTGGCTTTTAGCTGGTCCTTCTTTTGACAGCCTTGGTGAGCAAAATTCAGTAAAAATCTTTAGTCATTCGTCATTTTAAGCACTGGATTTTGTGATATAATGACTACATGACTAGAATTTTGGATGATGAACTAATGGAAAGTGAAGAACAGGTCGAGCGAACGCTTCGGCCTCAAACTTTCAAGGAATATATAGGTCAGGATAAGGTCAAGGATCAGTTGGCGATTTTTATTGAGGCAGCCAAATTGCGGGATGAAGCTTTGGACCATGTTTTACTCTTTGGCCCTCCAGGCTTGGGGAAGACCACCATGGCTTTTGTTATCGCCAATGAGTTAGGGGTCAATCTCAAGCAAACGTCTGGCCCCGCCATCGAGAAGGCTGGGGATTTGGTTGCCATCCTCAATGATTTAGAACCTGGTGATGTCCTCTTCATCGATGAAATCCATCGGATGCCTATGGCGGTTGAAGAAGTGCTCTACAGTGCCATGGAAGATTTCTACATTGACATCATGATCGGAGCCGGAGAAGCTAGTCGTAGTGTCCACCTAGATTTGCCTCCTTTCACCTTGATTGGAGCGACAACTCGTGCCGGGATGCTGTCCAATCCCTTGCGGGCTCGGTTTGGTATCAATGGTCATATGGAGTACTATGAAGAAGTTGACCTGACCGAAATTGTTGAGCGGACGGCTGAAATTTTTGAGGCAGAGATTACTCATGAGGCGGCCATCCAATTGGCCAAGCGCAGTCGAGGAACGCCTCGGATTGCCAACCGCTTACTCAAGCGGGTTCGAGATTATGCTCAAATCATTGGGGATGGTTTGATTGATAATAAAATTGCCGACAAGGCTCTGACCCTCTTGGATGTTGATCAAGAAGGTTTGGACTACATTGACCAGAAGATTCTCAGAACCATGATTGAGATGTATGGTGGCGGTCCAGTCGGTCTTGGGACTCTGTCCATCAATATTGCAGAAGAACGTGAGACGGTTGAGGATATGTATGAGCCCTACCTGATTCAAAAGGGCTTTATGATGCGGACGCGTTCGGGTCGGGTGGCAACTGCCAAGGCCTATGAACATTTGGGGCTTGAGCCTAAGATTGATTAGGTTTGGCCCTCTCTAGATTTGTCATCTCTATGATATAATAGCGCTATGAAAAAAATTTGTTTTGTTTGTCTTGGAAATATCTGTCGTAGCCCGATGGCAGAATTTGTGATGAAGTCCATGGCTGACCCTGCAGAAGTCTATGTTGAAAGCCGGGCCACCTCTTCATGGGAACACGGGAATCCTATTCATCAAGGGACCCAGGCTATCTTGAAGCGCTATGGTGTGCCCTATAGTAGAACCAAGACTTCTCAACAAATTTCTCAAGAAGATCTAGAAAACTTTGATGTCATCATCGGGATGGACCAACAAAATGTTGCAGATTTGCGGGCACTTTTTCCACAAGCTTCGACCTCACGAATTCAACTCTTTATTGAGGGTGGGGTGCCAGATCCTTGGTATACAGGCGATTTTGAAGAGACCTATCAATTAGTTAGAGAGGGGTGCAGGTCTTGGCTAGAAAGACTAAGCTAAAGAGACATAAAAATAATAAGGATTTGCTCAAGACCTATCTTGGTCAATTGACCAGAGAACGTTTGGAGTGGGCTGCTGTCATCATTCTTCTCTTATGTGCCCTCTCGGTTTTAAAGATGCCTTTTGGTAGTCACAAAACCTTGAAATTTGATAAGGACAAAATTGTCTATGTTGGTCGTGTTAAGAATAATAAAATGAATGGTCAAGGCAAGTTAACCTATAAAAACGGAGATCAATACCAGGGCCAATTTGTCAATGGCCAGTTTGAAGGTCAGGGGACTTTTAGGTCTAAGACTGGCTGGAGTTATAAGGGTGAGTTTAGCAAGGGTCAAGCGAATGGCAAAGGAACCCTGACGACGGCTGATGGAAAGAAGTATAGTGGAAGGTTTAAGCAAGGAATTTATCAAAAATGAGAATTAAGTGGTTTTCTTTTGTCAGGGTAACAGGGCTCTTGCTGGTTCTGGTTTACCACTTTTTTAGAAAAGCATTGCCCGGCGGATTTATTGGGGTTGATGTCTTTTTTGCCTTCTCTGGTTTTCTGATTACAGCTCTCTTGATTGATGAATATCATCGCAAGCAGAGTATCGACTTGCTGAGCTTTTTTAAACGGCGTTTCTATCGCATTGTTCCACCAATTGTCATTATGGTCTTGGTTACCATGCCCTTTACGCTCTTGGTTAGAAATGATTTTATCGCTAGTATCGGTAGGCAGATTGTAGCAGCTTTTGGTTTTATGACCAATTGGTATGAAATCTTCATCGGCAGTAACTATGAAAATCAATTTAATCCCCACCTCTTCCTCCATACCTGGAGTTTGGCCGTCGAAGTGCATTTCTATATCTTTTGGGGAATTCTTGTTTGGTGGCTGTCTAGGCGTAAGCTGACCAGTGTAAATTTCCGGGGGGCTATCTTTTTAGCCTCAACGGCCCTCTTTTTTTCTGGCTACCTAGTCATGTTTATTAGTAGCTTTTTGGTTAAGAATGTTTCTTTCAACTATTTTTCGACCTTTAGCCACAGTTTCCCCTTTTATCTGGGGGCTATTTATGCGACCATGTCGGGGGTGGCTGATACCACCAAGCGCTTCAAAAAAAATGTCCAACGTTGGTCGCTCCGACGGATTTTATTCCAATTTGTTGGTAGCTTTGCTCTGCTTCTCTTGCTAGGCTTTGTTTTAAGCTATGATGGGCAGTTGACCTATCTTTTTGGTTTCGCCCTCGCTAGTCTATTTGCCTGCCTAATGATTTATGCAGCTAGGGCTCTGCATGACAAGCTTCCTGCTGTTGATGAACCAGTAGTCGTCACCTTTTTCTCGGATATAAGCTATGGCATTTACCTCTTCCACTGGCCCTTTTACATTATCTTTTCACAACTGATGTCTAATTGGTTGGCCAGTCTGCTGACCTTTGTCCTTTCAACAGCTTTTGCGGCCCTGTCTTTCTATGTTATCGAGCCCATGATTGCTGGTAAGGAGCCTAAGATGCTGGGAATTAAGCTTAATGTGACTCCCTGTAAAAAATGGATCATTGGCTCGGCTGGTATTCTAGCTGTTATTAGCCTGATTATCAGCTTTGCAGCTCCTAAACTAGGAGAATTTGAGTCTGGTGTCTTGGTGGATTCCCTCACCCAGGCTGACACAGGGATGAACTTAACCAATCAGCGAACAGCGGGCGATGCCAATGCCCAGAATAATGTCCTGATTATCGGGGACTCGGTAGCCCTGCGTTCACAGGACACCTTTAGCAGTAAGATGCCTAATGCCTTGATTGATGCTTCTGTTAGCCGAAGTTTCGATGCGGCCTATGAGACCTTTAAGACCAATGTTGATGCCAATACCCTGCCAGAGACGGTTGTCTTGGCGGTTGGGGTTAATTCACCAGACAACTACCAAAGTGATATCCAGCAATTCTTGGATGCTCTGCCAGATGGCCATCGATTGGTCTTGGTAACGCCTTATGATGCGCAAGAAGATACTAAGATGTCTGCTGTTCGGGATTATGAGCTGCAGTTGGCCCAGGATAATGACTATGTTACGGTGGCTGACTGGTATCAGACCGCCAAAGATAATCCTGATATTTGGGGAGGGACTGATGGGGTTCATTATTCCCAATCAACCAATGGAGCCGACCTCTATGTCCAGACTATCCAGGATGCTATTTCTCAGGCATCTAAGAAGTCTGCCAAGGGTCAGTAACAGGAATATTACATTTAAAAAACATGAAGGAATATCGTTGACAGGGGCCAGCTTAGATGATAAGCTGGCTTTTAGCACGAATAATGAGGAGTAAAGATGTCAGAAAAATATAATCAAGAATTTGAAGCAGAGCAAACCTACAGTCGCAGAGCAGTTTCACGCTCGCAATCATCTGCTAAACCTAAAAAGAAGAAGTCAAGAGGAAAAAAAATCTTTTGGACTCTCTTATTGCTTATTTTAGTTCTAGGTGGAGCAGGGGCAGCCTATCGCTATTGGTCAGGTGACATCGACGGAAGCTACCGAGCAACGACTTTGGAAGAAGAATCCAAGAAAGAACTAAAGAACCCAAGTACTACCAGCTCAGACGAGAGTCAGATTGATGTCAGCCAGTATATCAGCTTTAAGGTGGATGTCACGATTAAAGATGACAAGGCTCAGGCTATAGAAACCATTACCTTTGATCGCAAGAAAGCCTATCAACAATATCGAAATATGCTGGAGTCACAGATCAAGGATAAGCCAGGGGTGACCCTTGATGATCTTCACCAATATGGGACACCTACGACTGAGGAAGAGTTCTTACAAAAGTTCAACGCAGATATTAAGGAATCAGCCAAGCGAGCAGGTCTCACTTATGATGAGGATGCTGGAATAGTAAAGGCAACAGTCTTTGAAGGAAAGGTTAATCGTTGGACACACGCCATCGACGTTAGCAAGGTTTATGGCAAGGGTAGCCTGACTATCGGTGACAGTAAAGCGGCCTCAAATCCCTTGGATGTCTTCAAAAAAGGAAATTCTCTCTCCTTTAACAAGACGGACTCAGGCCTCGACTTGAAGGCGGATAAGACCATCCACTTGCAAAAGAATTAAGACTAGCTCGGAAATCTAATCATAAAAAACAAAATTTTTTTAGTAGGATTTGCGCTTGTCCAAATAAGACATTGAGTTTTGGGAGACCTTCTTGATTGAGAGGGGCTCTCAAGCTCTTTTTATTTTTGAAGGGAGAAGGCCATTATTTGGGGGGAGCGATAAAAAGTCTTTAACTATTGAAGTTTGGCCTCAGCCTAGATGAAAAATTTTGATTTTGGTTTGACAGCTAGTGGTTAGAGTGTTAAAATCACCTTAAACGAAATTAAAAGGAGACGCTTATGTCAGGAGAAACCAATCAGAATCAAGCCCCTATGCCAGGAGTAGCACCTGGGCAAGTGCCAGGACAACCGCAGAAGAAGACCAATGTCAAATTGATTGTTACAATCATTGTTTCAGCCGTCGTGGCGATTGCTTTAATCGCTGGAGGTGGCTCGGCCTGGTGGTACCTGTCGGGAAACATTGACGGCCATTATCGGGCAACTTCCATTGAGAAGGAATTCACCAAAGAACTGGAAAAAGAGGACAATCCATACAGCGAATACATCACCTTTAAGGTTGACGTTACGATTGAAAATGGTAAGGCTGTCGCCAAAGAAAGTATTACCGTTGACCGTGATGGCATGTACCAAGCTGCCAAGGAAGAAGCCGACAGTTATGGCATGGAAGTTGAAAGTAAGTCGAAATTTAAAAAAGAATTTGATGAATCCATGGAAGAGTCTGCCAAAAAAGACGGTGGTAAATATGATTCAGATACCGGGACGGCGACCCTAACTGCCTTTGAGGGCAAGGTTAACCCTTGGTCTCGTACTCTTACGATTACCAAGGAATTCGATGGTGATGATTTAGTTTCAACAGATAAGTCTAGCAAGAAGGATATCTTCAAAAAAGGTAAGGGCTATGACTACAAGAAAACGTCAAGCGGTGTAACCTTAGATGGTAAAAAAACCGTTGAACTTGAAAAGAAATAAGGTTATTAGAAAGTCGGTTCGATTGAACTGGCTTTTTATTGTAGCTCAGGCCTAAGAGAAACGATAGCAGCTTAGCCACCCAGGGGTAGGATTTCAGACCTTCTGTACAGGGCCGTCTATTTTCATGGAAGGTTTTGACTTTTGGGGCTGATTTTTGTGAAAAGGTGATTGACAGTTATGGGAAAGCGTGGTAGGATAAACTTAAACTAATCTAAACAGGAGTCCTTATGTCATCAGAAGAATTCAATACAAATTCGCAGAGTGCTCAATCCGAGTCTCTTAAGAGTCAGGTGGAACTTCAATCAGAGGTCAATGCAGCCCCAGGGCTAGCTAGTCAGGTCCAAAATCCGGAAGCTGGTTGGGCTCAAAGCCCAGACTCAGCCGGGCAAGTGCCGGTTTCCCAAGAAGGCCCAGCTAATCCTCAAATCCTACAAAATCCATCTCAAGCGGTCCCTCAAGCTGGGCAGGTCTTACCGAATCAGCCCCAGCCTGCTGGCCTTGCTAATTCAGGAGAGGCTGGTTTCCAAACTGCTACTCCTAGTCAGGTGGCTCCCAACCAAGCCTTTTACAATGGGCAACCAACTAACCAAGCTGGATTGGTCAATCAAGGAAACCAAGGAGCGGTGAATGGGATGCCTGCTCAAAACTACCAGACCCCTAATATGACCAATCCCCAAATGGCTGCAAATGGCTTTGCCCAAGCTCCTTATATGCAACCTTCCCAGGCAAAATCTGGAATGGTCAAGAAGATTATTTGGAGTATTGTTGGTGGGGTAGCAGCTGTCTTCCTCATTATCGGAGGTGTCCTACTCTACCGTCATTTTTCTGGCAATGTTGATGGGACCTATCAAGCAACGACCCTGCAAAGTAGCTTGAAAAAGGATTTGAAGGACAAGGCCTTTGATAAGGGAACCATTGCTTATTCAAGCTTTACTGATAATGTCAAGGTTGAGACGGTTATCAAGGGTGATGTTGTCAAAGCCAGCGTAACTTATGATGTTAGTTATGATGATTTTTATGACGAAGTGAAGTCAAACCTTTCTTCGACTTATTCGACCTATAAGAGTAGCTTCTCCAATGATGAGTGGAATTATTTGTTGGATACACTGATTAAAAGATCGGACCTTGATGAAAAAGGTTTCACCAAGACCCTATCTAGCGAAGTTGAGGATGACGGTTTGAGCTACGATTCTGATAAAAATCAGGCATCGGGAACCTTGTTTGAAGGGAAGGTTAATCGTGTCAGTGGCAAGATTGAAATTACTAAGGTCAATTCCGACAGTAAGTTAGTTAATTTTGAAAAAGGTCAAAAGATCTCCTATAAGAAGACCTCAAATGGCTTGACTCTGAAGGATAACAACGAGCATACCATCAACCTGACAACCGAATAAGATAAAGAGAATCTCAGGACTTTCCTTGAGATTCTTTTTTTGGAGCTTGATTTCCCAAAGGCTACCAAATTTTCTGACAATTGTGATATAATGTTTCAAAGACTAGCAAGGAGAGGATAAGACCATGACCTTAATTTATCAATCAACTAGGGATGCTCAAAATCAAGTGACCGCCAGCCAGGCCATTCTAGAGGGATTGGCTAGTGATGGGGGGCTCTTTACTCCTCTAAGAATGCCAGAGCTTGACCTTGATTTTGACCAATTGAAGGAGGCTTCCTACCAAGAGGTAGCCAAGTTAGTTTTGTCGGCCTTCCTGGACGATTTTACCCCAGCCGAATTGGATAATTGTATCGCCAAGGCCTATGATGATAAGTTTGACACCAAGGCTATTGCGCCTCTGGTAAAACTGGGAGACCAATACAATCTGGAGCTCTTTCATGGGTCTACAATCGCCTTTAAGGATATGGCCTTATCCATCTTGCCCCATCTCTTAACCACTGCGGCTAAGAAGCAGGGGGTTGATAATAAGATTGTCATCCTGACAGCGACCTCTGGAGATACTGGAAAGGCAGCCATGGCTGGCTTTGCTGACGTGCATGGAACTGAAATTATTGTCTTTTATCCTAAGGGTGGGGTCAGCAAGATTCAAGAGTTGCAGATGACTACCCAAAAGGGCAAGAACACCCACGTTGTTGCTATTGAGGGGAATTTTGATGATGCCCAGACCGATGTTAAGCGGATGTTTAATGATAAGGAATTGGGGCAAAAGTTGCTGGCTCATAAGATGCAGTTGTCCTCTGCCAACTCCATGAATATCGGTCGTTTTGTGCCTCAGATTGTTTATTATGTCTATGCCTATGCCCAGTTGCTCAAGTCTGGGGATATTCAAAATGGGCAAAAAATCAATGTGACGGTTCCGACAGGGAAT
Organism: Streptococcus downei MFe28; assembly: GCF_900459175.1. Taxonomy (NCBI): domain Bacteria; kingdom Bacillati; phylum Bacillota; class Bacilli; order Lactobacillales; family Streptococcaceae; genus Streptococcus; species Streptococcus downei. The sequence continues at coordinate 488,556 of NZ_UHFA01000002.1, forward strand.
TTTGGGAATATTTTAGCAGCTTATTATGCCAAGGAAATTGGGGTTCCCATTGCCAAGCTGATTTGTGCTTCCAATGAAAACAAGGTTTTGACCGACTTTTTTGCAAGCAAGACCTATGATAAAAAACGGGACTTTAAGGTAACCTCTAGTCCCTCAATGGATATACTAGTTTCTTCAAACTTGGAACGCCTGATTTTCCACCTCCTAGGAAATGATGCCGCTAAAACCAAGCATTTGATGGAAGAACTGGCTGAAAAGGGCCAATACCATCTGGAAGCCCTCCATCCAGAAATTCTGGCAAACTTTACGGCTGGTTTTGCGACAGAGGAAGAGACTTCTGCTGAAATCAAACGGATCTACCAGGAGACTCATTATATTGAGGACCCTCATACGGCGGTAGCCTCCGCAGTCTATCAGGCCTACAAGAAAGAGTCTGGAGATGAGACTCCCGTTGTTATCGTTTCGACAGCCAGTCCCTACAAATTTCCACGTGTAGCCGTATCTGCCGTCAGTGGTCGAGATGCTGGGGATGACTTCAAGGCCGTAGAAGAGCTCCATGACCTGTCTGGAGTTGCTATTCCGCGAGCAGTGGCTGGTTTAGAGACAGCAGAGGTTCGCCATAAGACCGTCGTGGCCACAAACGCTATGCAGAAGGCCGTTGAGGATTATCTAGGAGTGTAGGAGAGCGGGACAAAAATCGTGATTTCGGAGAAATCGATTTTGTCGTCCCGCCTCCGCACAGTTGATTAGGATGGCCGCTATCACTTGCCTAGCAAGGGATAAGGACTTTCAATCATCCACTGCGTCAAGGTGTTCGATGGTGAAAAGTAACGAGGCTTGGGCTTTTTTGTTTATAAGATGATAACATTTCAAAAAAAGATTATGGCACTAGCCCTACCAGCCATGGTAGAAAACTTTCTGCAGATGTTAATGGGCTTTGTGGACTCTTATTTGGTGGCTCAAGTTGGGATTGTTGCGGTTTCGGGCGTCTCGGTCGCTAATAATATTATGGCTATTTATCAGGCTCTCATGATTGCTCTCGGGAGTGCCGTAGCCAGTCTTATTGCTAAAAAGCTGGGGCAAACGGATAAAGAGGCCGTCTTACAAACCAGTTGGGATTCGCTTTTGTTGACTCTTGTCTTAACCCTGGTCTTGGGAGCCTATTCTATTTTTGCTGGTAGGACAACCCTGTCTCTCTTGGGAACCCAAGATGCTGTTGCCCAGACCGGAGGCAACTACCTAGCTATTGTTGGTGGCGGGGTAGTTTTTCTGGGCTTGATGACGGTTTTGGGCAATATTCTTCGCGCCCAGGGACGGCCCAAAATTTCCATGTATGTCAGCCTTTTTTCCAATTTTTTAAACGCTGTTTTATCGGCCCTAGCCGTCTTTGTTTGCCACTGGGGAGTCCTGGGTGTTGCCTGGGGGACAGTCCTCGCTCGCCTGCTGGGGACCATTATCCTTTGGCATTCCTCAAAACTTAAGCTAAGGGATTTGCTTAAGAGTAAGTTGACCAATAAGGAACTCATCAATTTGGCCCTACCTGCTTCGGGTGAGAGACTGATGATGCGAGCTGGTGATGTCATCATTGTCAGTTTGATTGTTGGTCTAGGAACCAAGGCGGTTGCCGGGAATGCCATCGGTGAGACTTTGACTCAATTTGATTATATGCCAGGAATGGGCGTGGCGACGGCAACGGTTATTTTGGTTGCCCATAGTTTAGGACAAAAGGACTATCAAGCGCTCAGGAAAATTGTTCGCGAGGCCTACTGGGCAGCCAGCTTGCTCATGCTGGCTGTTGGGGGCTTAGTCTTCCTTCTGGGTGAGCAGTTATCAAGTCTTTTTACTAGTAATGCTAGTGTTATTGTCTATAGTAGTATTGTTATATTTTACGCTTTTATCGGTAGTCTAATGACGTCGGGGACCCTGATTTATACAGCAGTCTGGCAGGGACTTGGTCAGGCTAAACTGCCTTTCTATGCAACAAGCCTAGGAATGTGGATTATCAGACTTGGCCTCGGCTACCTACTCGTGGTTATAATGGGTTACGGCCTGGCCGCAGTTTGGATTGCTACCCTTGCTGATAATGCTTTTCGCTTTGCTTTTCTCTACCTTTGTTATAAACGTGTAATTTTTTTGAATGATTAAGTATCTTTGCTCTGCCTCGTCAAAGTTGACAGCGTTTTCTCTTAGCTATAAAATGACTCTTATAGTGGTTGTTAGGCGAATTTGAAAGTATTTTTGGATACTGGTTTAGCCTGGTAAAAATGAAAGGAGTACCATTATGACAAATGAAAATCGAGTTGCAGTTGTAACAGGTGGCGGTCAAGGAATTGGTAAAGGAATAGTTGAACAACTTTGCCGAGATGGCTATGCGGTTGTTCTTGCTGATTTAAACGAGACTACTGCAAAAGCAACAGCAGATGAATTGGTAGCAAAAGGCTTTAAAGTAAGTTTTGTTGTAGGTGATGTTTCTAAAAAAGAAGCTCATGTTAAGTTTGTTGAAAAGGCAGTTGCTGAGTTTGGACGCTTAGATACCTATATCAATAATGCCGGTATTGCACAAATTAAAACCTTACAAGAGGAAACACCAGAAGACTTTGAGCAAATCTTTAAAATCAATGTTTTTGGTACACTGTTTGGTATTCAGGCTGCAACTGAACAATTCCGTGAACAAGATGACGGAGAAAAGATTCGGAAAATTATTAACGCCTCAAGTATTGCAGGCCATGTTGCCTTTGATCTTTTAGGTGCCTACTCATCAACCAAATTTGCAGTTCGAGGATTAACTCAGGCAGCCGCAAAAGAATTGGGACACGAACATATTACTGTTAATGCTTATTGCCCAGGAATTGTGGGAACGAGTATGTGGGACTTGATTGATGAAAAAATGGTCGAACTTAAAGGGGGACAAAAAGGTCAATACTTAGAACAATACTCTAAGATGATTACCATGGAACGTGTACAGACTCCGGCTGATGTTGCCGACTATGTCTCTTACTTGGCCTCACCTAAGTCTGACTATATGACTGGTCAAGCTGTTCAAATAGATGGAGGAATTCAATTTATATAGCCAAACTTCGATTAAATAGCTACTAGGGAGCATTTTTAAGAGCTCCTTTTTAGTATAAAAATGAGAGTGACGGTTACTTGTTTTACAAAAAGATCAAATTTCAAGTCCAAGTTAGCCTTTTTGTAAAAACTCTCTAGGAGATTTGTAATCCAGTATTTTCTTTGGATAGTTGTTTATCCAGTTTTCAATGACTGCGACTTCTTGTGGAGTCGCATTTTTGCTTCCCTTGGGTAACCCAGGTGTCCGTGGTGAATCCAGTAGTAGATGGTTGAGATGGGAACAGGGATACCTTTTGCCTTAACCATCATTTCCGGAGAGTATTTCTGTTTGATGTAGTGGACAATCTTTTCTTTAAGCTCCTTGGTTAGAGAGATCTGCTTAACAGAGCGCTTACGGTTGTTTTCATAGACTTTTTGAGCAAAGTCAGCTGAGTAAACCCGTTCAAACTTGCCTTTGCGTACCTGCTGTCTAACTTGTCCACGTTTGACTTCGTTGTTAATGGTTTGGGGAGCTTTGGCTAATCGCCTAGCCACTTCACGATGGGAGAGCCCTTCTCGTAACCACCGTTCAATCATTCTACGGTCTGCTAGTGTTAACTGTTTCCCTTTTGGTGTATAATAGTCTTGCATCTCAGAGTCTTTCTAATGTGTTTGTGGTGAATTACATTATATCTCTCTGAGGTGTTTTTTTATACCCTTGTGCTGGCTAACTTCATTTTAGAACTTTCAGCTTTACAAAAAGAAGAAGTTTTTAATAAAAAGAGCAAAAACCCTTGTCAAGCCTTGGCATTTCTGTTATTATATTATGGTGCTGTAAAATACAGCCTTAGCTATGATACAAGAGGTTGCGACACGCTCGGCTGCATTGCCACGCAGCAACCTGTCGGTTTTCTTGAGGAGCTAGCCTATTATCGTAAATAGACGAGAGGAGAAAAGATGGCAAACAAAAAAATCCGTATTCGCTTGAAAGCGTACGAACATCGCACACTTGATACTGCGGCAGAAAAAATCGTAGAAACTGCAACCCGTACAGGTGCATCAGTTGCTGGTCCAATTCCATTACCAACTGAACGCAGTCTTTACACCGTTATTCGCGCGACTCACAAATACAAAGATTCTCGCGAACAATTTGAAATGCGTACCCACAAACGCTTGATCGACATCGTCAACCCAACACAAAAAACTGTTGATGCTTTGATGAAGTTGGATCTTCCAAGTGGTGTGAACGTAGAAATCAAACTTTAATCAAGAAAAAACAAGGTGATGGGTGTTCAAGTGAAATTGAACACGGACTAAACTCTGTGTGAAAAAAGATAAAATCATCTCGGTTCTAGAACCGTCGCTGATTTTCCTGTTTTCACTTTGAGTTTGACGTCCTTTGTATCTTGATTCGAGCATAAAAAACGCTCGTTAAAAACTTTTTTGAGCACGAAAAACGCTCATAAAAAACTTTTTAAAAATAAAGTAAAGGAAATATTTTCTCATGACAAAAGGAATCTTAGGGAAAAAAGTGGGAATGACTCAAATCTTCACCGAATCTGGTGAATTTATCCCTGTTACTGTCATCGAAGCAACACCAAACGTTGTCCTTCAAGTGAAGACTGTTGAAACAGATGGTTATGAAGCAGTTCAAGTTGGTTTTGATGACAAGCGTGAAGTATTGAGCAACAAACCTGCCAAAGGCCATGTGGCGAAAGCCAACACAGCTCCTAAGCGCTTCATTCGTGAATTTAAAAACATTGAAGGCTTGGAAGTTGGTTCAGAATTGACAGTTGAACAATTCGAAGCTGGAGATGTTGTTGATGTAACTGGTACAACTAAGGGTAAAGGTTTCCAAGGTGCTATCAAGCGTCACGGTCAATCACGTGGTCCTATGGCACACGGTTCTCGTTACCATCGCCGTCCTGGTTCAATGGGTCCTGTTGCCCCTAACCGTGTTTTCAAGAATAAACACTTGGCTGGACGCATGGGTGGTAACCGTGTAACTATTCAAAACCTTGAAATTGCACAAGTAGTTCCAGAGATGAACGTTATCCTGATTAAGGGTAATGTCCCAGGTGCTAAGAAATCTCTTATCACCATCAAAACAGCAGTTAAAGCTGCTAAATAATAAGAAAGGAGAAAACAGTAATAATGGCAAACGTAAAACTATTTGACCAAACTGGTAAAGAAGTTAGCACAGTTGAATTGAACGACGCTGTCTTCGGTATCGAACCAAACGAATCAGTAGTATTCGACGTCGTAATTAGCCAACGTGCTAGCCTGCGCCAAGGTACTCATGCGGTTAAAAATCGCTCGGCAGTATCTGGTGGTGGTCGTAAGCCATGGCGCCAAAAAGGAACTGGCCGTGCTCGTCAAGGTTCTATTCGTTCCCCACAATGGCGTGGTGGTGGTGTGGTCTTTGGACCAACCCCACGCTCATACGCTTACAAATTCCCGCAAAAAGTTCGTCGCCTTGCTTTGAAATCAGTTCTTTCAGCTAAAGTTGCTGAAGAAAAACTGGTTGCTGTGGACGCTCTTTCATTTGCAGCACCAAAAACTGCTGAATTTGCTAAGGTTCTTAAGGCGCTTAGCATCGATTCAAAAGTACTTGTTGTTTTGGAAGAAGGAAACGAAGTGGCTGCTTTGTCAGCTCGTAACCTGCCAAATGTAGCAGTTGCAACTGCTAAAACTGCAAGTGTTCTTGACATCATGAATGCAGATAAGCTTCTTGTTACTAAAGAAGCAATCTCTACAATCGAGGAGGTTCTTGCATAATGAACTTGTACGACGTAATCAAAAAACCTGTCATCACTGAAAAGTCAATGGCTGACTTGGAAAATGGTAAATACACATTTGAAGTTGATACACGTGCTCACAAATTGCTGATCAAACAAGCTATCGAAGCGGCTTTTGATGGCGTAAAGGTTGCTAGTGTTAATACTGTAAATGTGAAACCAAAACAAAAACGTGTTGGTCGCTATACAGGATTTACAAGTAAAACTAAAAAAGCTATCGTTACTCTTACAGCTGACTCAAAAGCAATTGAGTTGTTCGCAGCTGAAGCTGAATAATCTAAGGAGGAAATAAGGTGGGTATTAAAGTTTTTAAACCAACAACAAATGGCCGTCGCAATATGACTTCTTTGGATTTTGCAGAAATCACTACAAACACTCCTGAGAAATCATTGCTCATTTCTTTGAGCAAGACAGCTGGTCGTAACAACAATGGCCGCATCACTGTTCGCCACCATGGTGGAGGACACAAACGCCATTACCGTATCATCGACTTCAAACGTAACAAAGACGATGTTGAAGCAGTTGTTAAAACAATTGAATACGATCCAAATCGTACTGCTAACATCGCCCTTGTTCACTATACTGACGGTGTGAAGGCCTACATCATTGCCCCTAAGGGTCTTGAAGTTGGCCAACGTATCGTATCTGGACCAGAGGCTGATATCAAGGTTGGTAATGCTTTGCCATTGGCAAACATCCCAGTCGGTACCATCATCCACAACATTGAGTTGAAACCTGGTAAAGGTGGAGAACTTGTTCGTGCGGCTGGAGCTTCCGCTCAAGTACTAGGTCAAGAAGGTAAATACGTTCTCGTTCGTCTTCAATCTGGTGAGGTTCGTATGATTCTTGGAACTTGCCGTGCAACCGTTGGGGTTGTTGGTAACGAACAACAATCATTGGTTAACCTTGGTAAGGCTGGACGTAATCGCTGGAAAGGTGTTCGCCCAACAGTTCGTGGTTCTGTAATGAACCCTAACGATCACCCTCACGGTGGTGGTGAAGGTAAAGCACCTGTCGGACGTAAAGCGCCATCTACTCCTTGGGGTAAACCTGCGCTTGGTCTTAAGACACGTAGCAAGAAGGCTAAATCAGACAAACTTATTGTTCGTCGTCGTAATGAAAAATAAGCATAAGATTAAAAATCCGCCAGCTCGGTAGGATGAGTGAGAGCTGCTCTCGCTTATCCAAGCCGCTGTGGTACTTATTTAAAGGAGAAATTATTAAATGGGACGCAGTCTTAAAAAAGGACCTTTCGTCGATGAGCATTTGATGAAAAAAGTTGAAGCTCAAGCGAACGAAGAAAAGAAAAAAGTTATTAAAACTTGGTCACGTCGTTCAACGATTTTCCCAAGTTTTATCGGTTATACAATCGCTGTTTATGATGGACGTAAACACGTACCAGTTTACATCCAAGAAGACATGGTAGGTCACAAGCTTGGTGAATTTGCACCAACACGTACTTACAAAGGTCACGCAACAGACGACAAGAGAACTCGTTAATAGGAGGAGGACACAATGGCAGAAATTACTTCAGCTAAAGCAATGGCTCGTACAGTGCGTGTTTCACCTCGTAAAACACGTCTTGTTCTTGACCTTATTCGCGGTAAGAACGTTGCCGATGCAATCGCAATCTTGAAATTCACCCCAAACAAAGCTGCTGGTGTGGTTGAAAAAGTTTTGAACTCAGCAATCGCTAACGCAGAAAATAACTTTGGTTTGGAAAAAGCAAACTTGGTCGTATCTGAAACATTTGCAAACGAAGGACCAACCATGAAACGGTTTCGTCCACGTGCAAAAGGTTCAGCTTCACCAATCAACAAACGCACAACCCACGTGACTGTGGTTGTTGCAGAAAAATAAGGAGGTAAAATCGTGGGTCAAAAAGTACATCCAATTGGTATGCGTGTCGGTGTTATTCGTGACTGGGACGCAAAATGGTATGCTGAAAAAGAATACGCAGATTACCTTCATGAAGATTTGGCAATCCGTAAGTTCATCAGCAAAGAATTGGCTGACGCTTCAGTTTCAACTGTTGAAATTGAACGTGCGGTAAACAAGGTGATTGTTTCCCTTCATACTGCAAAACCTGGTATGGTTATCGGTAAAGGTGGGGCAAATGTTGATGCTTTGCGTGCTAAATTGAATAAATTAACAGGAAAACAAGTCCACATCAATATCGTTGAAATCAAAGCACCTGACTTGGATGCTCACCTGGTTGGTGAAAACATCGCTCGTCAATTGGAACAACGTGTGGCTTTCCGTCGTGCACAAAAACAAGCTATCCAACGCACCATGCGTGCTGGAGCAAAAGGAATCAAAACTCAGGTATCTGGTCGTTTGAACGGTGCTGATATTGCCCGTGCAGAAGGCTACTCTGAAGGAACTGTTCCGCTTCACACCTTGCGTGCTGATATTGATTATGCTTGGGAAGAAGCAGACACTACTTACGGAAAACTTGGTGTTAAAGTTTGGATCTATCGTGGTGAAGTGCTTCCAGCTCGTAAAAACACTAAAGGAGGCAAATAACAAATGTTAGTACCTAAACGTGTTAAACACCGTCGCGAATTCCGTGGAAAAATGCGTGGTGAAGCTAAGGGTGGTAAAGAAGTAGCCTTTGGTCAATACGGCCTGCAAGCTACTACTAGCCACTGGATCACCAACCGTCAAATCGAAGCTGCCCGTATCGCTATGACGCGTTACATGAAACGTGGTGGTAAGGTTTGGATTAAAATCTTCCCACACAAATCCTACACCGCTAAAGCTATCGGGGTACGGATGGGTTCTGGTAAAGGGGCACCTGAAGGTTGGGTTGCACCAGTTAAGCGTGGTAAGGTGATGTTTGAAATCGCCGATGTGCCAGAAGAAGTTGCTCGTGAAGCCCTTCGTTTGGCTAGCCACAAGTTGCCAGTTAAGACTAAATTCGTAAAACGCGAAGCAGAATAAGGAGAAGACATGAAACTTAAAGAAATCAAAGAGTTTGTTGCTGAGCTTCGTGGCTTGTCTCAAGAAGAACTTGCTCAAAAAGAAAGCGAACTCAAAAAAGAACTTTTTGATCTTCGTTTCCAAGCTGCAGCAGGTCAACTTGATCAAACTGCTCGTTTGAACGAAGTCAAGAAACAAATTGCCCGTGTGAAAACCGTGCAAGCAGAAAGCAAATAATAGATTGGGAAAGGAGTAATTCTAATAATGGAACGTAATCAACGTAAGACCCTTGTTGGACGTGTTGTATCTGACAAGATGGATAAAACAATCACTGTTATAGTTGAAACAAAACGTAACCACCCAGTCTATGGTAAGCGTATCAACTATTCTAAGAAATACAAAGCTCATGATGAAAACAATACTGCTAAAGAAGGCGATATCGTTCGCATCATGGAAACTCGTCCACTTTCAGCTACAAAACGTTTCCGTCTTGTAGAAGTACTGGAAAAGGCTGTTATTATCTAATCAAACTAGAAGGAGACATTTGACATGATTCAACAAGAAAGTCGCTTGAAGGTTGCTGATAATAGCGGTGCCCGTGAAATCTTGACCATCAAAGTTCTTGGTGGTTCAGGACGTAAATTCGCTAACATCGGTGACGTTATCGTTGCCTCAGTCAAACAAGCTACACCAGGTGCGGCTGTTAAAAAAGGTGACGTTGTTAAGGCTGTTATCGTTCGTACTAAATCTGGTGCTCGTCGTGCTGATGGTTCTTATATCAAATTCGACGAAAACGCAGCAGTCCTCATCCGTGATGACAAAACACCTCGCGGAACACGTATCTTTGGCCCAGTAGCACGTGAATTGCGTGAAAACGGCTATATGCGTATCGTATCTTTGGCACCAGAAGTTCTCTAATTTCTGGCCTTAGTTACAAAAAACAAACTTAGTCCCCTAGCTAGTCTAGGGTGCCCTAGACAGAGGGCGTAAGAAATAATAGGAGAAAATACTCAATGTTTGTAAAAAAAGGCGATAAAGTTCGCGTTATTGCTGGTAAGGACAAGGGAACTGAAGCAGTAGTTCTCAAGGCTCTTCCAAAAGTGAATAAGGTAGTGGTAGAAGGTGTTGCTATTGTTAAGAAACACCAAAAACCAAACAACGAGAACCCTCAGGGGGCTATCGTTGAAGTTGAAGCACCAATCCACGCTTCAAACGTTCAAGTCTTGGACAAGAACGGTGTAGCTGGACGTGTTGGATACAAGTTTGTTGACGGCAAAAAAGTTCGTTACAACAAAAAATCAGGCGAAGTGCTTGATTAATCACGAAGGAAAGGAGAAAGTAAAAAAATGGCTAATCGTCTTAAAGAAAAATACACTAATGAAGTAGTTCCTGCCTTGACAGATAAATTCAACTACTCATCAGTCATGGCCGTTCCAAAAGTTGACAAAATCGTTCTCAACATGGGTGTTGGTGATGCTGTAAACAATAGTAAGAACTTGGAAAAAGCTGCTGCTGAGTTGGCACTTATCTCAGGTCAAAAACCATTGATTACCAAAGCTAAAAAATCAATCGCCGGTTTCCGCCTTCGTGAAGGGGTAGCGATTGGTGCTAAGGTCACTCTTCGTGGCGAACGCATGTACGAATTCTTGGACAAATTGGTATCTGTGTCACTTCCACGTGTCCGTGACTTCCACGGTGTTCCAACCAAATCATTCGATGGACGTGGGAACTACACACTTGGTGTGAAGGAACAATTGATCTTCCCAGAAATCAACTTCGATGATGTTGATAAGGTTCGCGGTCTTGATATTGTTATCGTTACGACTGCTAACACTGATGAAGAATCACGCGAATTGCTTACAGGCCTTGGTATGCCTTTTGCAAAATAAAATAGGAGGTAAATCTAATGGCTAAAAAATCTATGATTGCTAAGAACCACCGCAAAGCGAAGTTCTCTACGCAAGCTTATACTCGTTGCGAACGTTGTGGACGTCCACATTCTGTTTACCGTAAGTTTAAACTTTGCCGTGTTTGCTTCCGTGAATTGGCTTACAAAGGTCAAATTCCAGGCGTTACCAAAGCTTCTTGGTAAGAGCATGATGTGAGAGCGTTAAGCTACCAAAGCAAAAATAGGAAAATTGACAACGAGTCGTAAGACTCTAGGAAATTTCTCTTTTTTGCACATGTAGTAGCTCGAACTCAAATAAAAATGATACTAAGCCCGCAATGAACAAAGCAAAATTAGGTCTTGTTGCAGTTTGCTTGCAAACAAGACAAGAATCTATTTTGCACAGTTCATAGGGCGAGTTCAAATTAGCTCGTTTTATAAGCGAGTTAACATCCAATCAGCTTGGCTGAGTCCGTCCATCCGGACAACATTAACTAGCAAGTGAGTTTTCAAACTACTAGTAAGGAGAAAAATAAAAATGGTTATGACTGACCCAATTGCAGACTTTTTGACTCGTATTCGTAACGCTAACCAAGCACGTCACGAAGTTCTTGAAGTTCCTGCATCTAACATTAAAAAGGGAATTGCTGAAATTCTTAAACGTGAAGGTTTTGTGAAGAAGGTTGAAGTCGTCGAAGATGACAAACAAGGCATTGTCCGTGTTTTCTTGAAATATGGACAAGATGGCCAACGTGTTATCACTGGCTTGAAACGTATCTCAAAACCAGGTCTTCGTGTTTACGCAAAACGCGAAGAGCTTCCAAAGGTTCTGAACGGCCTTGGAATTGCTATCATTTCGACTTCCGAAGGTCTTTTGACCGATAAGGAAGCCCGCCAAAAGAACGTTGGTGGAGAAGTGGTTGCCTACGTTTGGTAAAATCATGATGTGAGAGCGTTAAGCTACCAAAGCGAAAATAGGAAAATTGACGACGAGTCTTGAGACTCTAGACAATTTTGTACCTAAAGGTAGTCTTAGCTGTAATTGACTAAAGTCAAAACAGCTACCTCTCTTTTTGCACAGGTAGTAGCTCGGACTTTAGGAAACTCATCTTTTTTGCCCAGCGTTTATCCCGTGTTCAAATCAACAAGCTTGTTGAATAGTTCGTATCAGATTTGAAGATAGAAACAAGATATTGGAATCGAACACGCCTGCAACTCTTTGAAAAAAGATAAACTCTCCCTAGATGCGAGCATCTTCAGTTGAGTTTCCTATTTTTCTTTGAGTTGCTAAACGGCTAAGTATCTTGTTTTCCCCGTGAAAACTAGTCGCTCGCTAGGGCGGCCTGACAATTTAACAGGAGAAATAAAACTATGTCACGTATTGGTAATAAGGTTATCGTGTTGCCTGCTGGTGTTGAAATCACCAACAAGGACCACGTTGTAACTGTAAAAGGACCAAAGGGAGAACTCACTCGCGAGTTTGACCGCAATATTGAAATTAAAGTCGAAGGCAATGAAATCACTCTTCATCGTCCAAACGACTCTAAAGAAATGAAGACCATCCACGGAACAACCCGTGCCAACCTCAACAACATGGTTGTGGGTGTTTCTGAAGGCTTCCAAAAAGAACTTGAAATGCGTGGGGTCGGTTACCGTGCCCAACTGCAAGGTTCTAAGCTTGTGCTTTCTGTTGGTAAATCTCACCAAGATGAAGTTGAAGCTCCTCAGGATGTTACATTTGAATTGCCAAGTCCAACACAAATTCTTGTTAAAGGAATTAACAAGGAAGTTGTTGGTCAAACAGCAGCCTACATCCGTGGACTTCGTTCACCAGAACCTTATAAAGGTAAAGGTATTCGTTACGTTGGTGAATACGTTCGTCGTAAAGAAGGTAAAACAGGTAAATAATAGATGGTGTCAGGTGCAGATTTTCTGTTATCTGTCATTCTCTAAATTGACGAGAGTTGGCTAAAACTAACTCATCATAGAAATTTAAGAGGTGAAAATTGTGATTTCGAAACCAGATAAAAACAAAATCCGCCAAAAACGCCATCGTCGCGTTCGCGGAAAACTCTCTGGAACTGCTGATCGCCCACGTTTGAACGTTTTCCGTTCTAATACAGGCATCTACGCTCAAGTGATTGATGACGTAGCGGGTGTAACGCTCGCAAGTGCTTCAACTCTTGATAAGGAAGTTTCTAAGGGAACGAAGACAGAACAAGCCGTTGTTGTCGGTAAACTTGTTGCTGAACGCGCAGTAGCTAAAGGTATTTCTGAAGTGGTGTTTGACCGCGGTGGATATCTCTATCACGGACGTGTAAAAGCTTTGGCTGACTCAGCTCGTGAAAACGGATTGAAATTCTAATAGGGAGGACACTAAACATGGCATTTAAAGACAATGCAAATGAATTCGAAGAACGCGTCGTTGCCATTAACCGGGTTTCTAAAACCGTAAAGGGTGGTCGTAACCTGCGTTTTGCAGCTCTGGTAGTTGTAGGTGACCGCAATGGTCGTGTTGGCTTTGGTACTGGTAAATCTAAAGAAGTTCCAGAAGCTATTCGCAAAGCAGTAGAAGATGCTAAGAAAAACTTGATTGAAGTTCCTATGGTTGGTACAACAATTCCTCACGAAGTTTATTCAAACTACTCTGGGGCTCGCGTATTGTTGAAGCCAGCTGTTGAAGGGGCTGGAGTTGCTGCAGGCGGTGCTGTTCGTGCCGTTGTTGAATTGGCAGGGATTGCTGATGTAACATCTAAGTCACTCGGTTCTAATACCCCAATCAACATCGTACGAGCTACTGTTGAAGGTTTGAAACAATTGAAACGTGCAGATGAAGTTGCTGCTCTTCGTGGCATTTCAGTTTCTGACTTAGGATAAGAAAGGAGATAGGCATGGCTCAAATTAAAATCACTTTGACTAAGTCTCCAATCGGTCGTAAGCCAGAACAACGTAAAACAGTTGTTGCTCTTGGACTTGGTAAGTTGAACAGCTCAGTTGTCAGAGAAGACAATCCAGCTGTCCGTGGTATGATCAAGGCAGTTTCTCATTTGGTTACTGTTGAAGATGTAAAATAAAATTTAGTAAGTCGCAAGGTTTTTCTTTGCGACTTCTACTAAATTAAGAGATAATGTATAGGCGAGTTTTTGAGGAGAGTCCTTTTCCCTCCTCAAAGGCGCTAGCATTTTACAAAAAAAGGAGAAAATTAGACATGAAACTTCATGAATTGAAACCAGCTGAAGGTTCCCGCAAGGCTCGTAACCGTGTTGGACGTGGTGACTCATCAGGTAATGGTAAAACTGCAGGACGTGGTCAAAAGGGTCAAAAGGCTCGTAGTGGTGGCAAGGTCCGTTTGGGATTTGAAGGTGGACAAACTCCTTTGTTCCGTCGTATGCCAAAACGCGGATTTACCAACATTAACGCTAAGGAATATGCTTTGGTAAACCTTGACCAATTGAATGTCTTCGAAGATGGTACGGAAGTGACTCCTGTTGTCCTGAAAGAGGCTGGAATCGTCCGCGCTGAAAAATCAGGTGTTAAGGTGCTTGGTAACGGTGAACTAACTAAGAAATTGACTGTTAAAGCAGCTAAATTCTCAAAATCTGCCGAAGCAGCTATTACAGCTAAAGGTGGTTCAATCGAAGTCATCTAATGAGGAGTACTCATTATGTTCTTTAAATTATTAGTCGAAGCATTGCGGTTAAAAAATGTCAGGAAAAAGATTTTCTTTACAATTTTTGCCATTCTGGTTTTCCGAATCGGTGCTCACATCACGGTGCCAGGCGTCAATGCGACAGCTCTTGAGAATATGAAGGACCTACCCTTCCTGAATATGCTCAACCTGATAAGTGGTAGTGCCATGGGCTCCTTCTCCATCTTTGCCTTGGGGGTTAGCCCGTACATTACGGCTTCCATTGTTGTTCAGCTTTTGCAGATGGATATTTACCCACGCTTCGTTGAGTGGAGTAAACAGGGGGAAGTTGGTCGACGTAAGCTCAACCAAGCAACTCGTTATATTTCCCTAGTCTTAGCCTTTATCCAGTCCATTTCCATAACGGCAGGCTTTAACATTTTGGCCTCGTCCAAACTGTTAGCTAGTCCCAGCCCTAAGACCTTTATTACCGTCGGCTTAATTTTAACGACAGGTACGGTCATTGTGACATGGTTGGGGGACCAAATTACTGATAAGGGCTTTGGTAACGGGGTTTCCATGATCATCTTTGCAGGGATCATTGCTCAAATTCCAAATGCCGTCAAGTCAATCTACAACGAATACTTTGTAAATATTGCGCCAGGTCAACTGACAAATTCATGGATCTATATTGGACTTCTTGTTTTTGCAGTCTTGGTTATCATCTTCTTTACAACCTTCGTTCAACAAGCTGAATATCAGATTCCAATTCAATATACAAAGTTGGCACAAGGAGCTCCGACCAGCTCTTACCTACCACTCAAGGTCAATCCTGCTGGGGTTATCCCTGTTATCTTCGCTAGTTCGATTACGGCAGCGCCTAGCTCGATTATTACCTTCCTTCAAAGCACCAATGTTAACCTTCCTTGGTTGGATACTTTGCAGGAGCTTTTCTCTTACCAATCTCCGACAGGGATGGCGATTTACGCTGTTCTGATTGCTCTTTTCTCTTTCTTCTATACCTTTGTACAGGTTAATCCAGAGAAAACAGCTGAGAATTTGCAAAAGAATGCAGCTTATATTCCAAGCGTTCGGCCAGGACGAGAAACAGAGGAATATCTATCATCGCTCTTGAAGAAGCTAGCGACGATTGGTTCCATCTTCTTGGCTTTTGTTGCTCTGATTCCAATCATTGCCCAACAATTGTTCAATCTCTCATCAACAGTAGCACTAGGAGGAACAAGTTTGCTCATCCTGATTTCAACTGGTATTGAAGGTATGAAACAATTGGAAGGTTACCTTTTGAAGAAAAAATATGTTGGATTTATGAATGCAGAATAGGAAATGAGACGGAAAATTCTTATGGCTCAGCCATGAATTTCCTTTCACTTTCTAGTTTAAAGGGGGGGAGGCTGAAATGTTCTGCCGACCCACTAAACTGTTGATTGGGAGAGAATTATCTCTTATTTATCGAGAGATGGCTTCCCTCGACAAGTGCTTAAGCACCTAGCTTATCATCACCAATCAGCGACTGCATCAGGGTTTTAATTTTAAACAAATAGTGAGGTTAGAGTCTTTTGTCTCAACCTCTTCTATTTTGTTTTTTGATAAGTTTGCTAACTCTAGCAGGCTTATTTAAAAACAAAAAAGGAGACGATTATGAATCTTTTAATTATGGGTCTGCCAGGTGCCGGTAAAGGAACCCAGGCGGCAAAACTTGTCCAAGAGTTTGGGGTTGCTCATATTTCGACAGGGGATATGTTTCGTGCGGCCATTGCCAATCAAACTGAACTTGGTCTTTTAGCTAAGTCATACATGGACAAGGGTGACCTGGTTCCTGATGAAGTGACCAATGGTATCGTCAAAGAGCGTCTGGCTCAGGCTGATGTTAAAGAAAAAGGTTTCTTGCTTGATGGATACCCTCGGACCCTGGAACAGGCAAAGGTTTTGGATACAATTCTTAAAGAGTTGGGCCTTAACTTGGATGCTGTTATCAATATTGATATTGAGTCAAGTAAGTTGGTTGAACGCTTGAGTGGCCGTATCATCAATCGTAAGACAGGCGAAACCTTCCACAAGGTTTTCAATCCACCTGCTGATTACAATGAAGAAGACTACTACCAACGTGAAGACGACAAACCTGAAGCTGTTAAACGTCGTTTGGAAGTCAATATTGCTCAGGGTCAACCGATTATCGCCTACTATCGGGAACAAAATCTTGTTCACGATATCCAAGGTGATCAAGATATCGATGATGTCTTCAAAGAGGTCAGCCAAGCGATTTCAGGCTTGAAATAATTTGGCTATCCTACTTGCACAAGTGTTGGACTTGTGATATTATAAGATAGTCTGACTTATAATTGTTACCCTTGTGCTCAAGGGAATCGAATCGAAATTTAGGGGGTACTTTTGCGTGGCAAAAGAAGATGTGATTGAAATTGAAGGTAAGGTTGTTGAAACCATGCCTAATGCTATGTTTACAGTTGAGCTTGAAAATGGTCACCAAATTTTGGCGACAGTTTCAGGGAAAATCCGCAAGAACTACATTCGTATTTTGGTCGGAGACCGTGTCACTGTTGAAATGAGCCCATACGACTTAACGCGTGGACGCATCACATACCGCTTTAAATAGTCGAAATAATTGGAGGGATTAAGATATGAAGGTAAGACCATCAGTCAAACCAATTTGCGAATACTGTAAGGTTATTCGCCGTAACGGTCGTGTTATGGTTATTTGTCCATCAAATCCAAAACACAAACAACGTCAAGGATAATATAGAAAGGAGAAGACATGGCTCGTATTGCTGGAGTTGATATTCCAAACGACAAACACGTAGTAATTTCATTGACTTACATCTATGGAATCGGATTGGCAACCTCTCAAAAAATCTTGGCTGCCGCAGGTGTCGCAGAAGACATTCGCGTTAAAGATTTAACAACCGATCAAGAAGATGCTATCCGTCGTGAAGTTGACAACATCAAGGTTGAAGGAGATCTTCGTCGCGAAGTGAACATGAACATCAAACGCTTGATGGAAATCGGTTCTTATCGTGGAATTCGTCATCGTCGTGGACTTCCTGTCCGTGGACAAAACACAAAGAACAATGCCCGTACTCGTAAAGGTAAAGCCGTTGCGATTGCAGGTAAGAAAAAATAAAATAGGAGGTAAAAAAATTGGCTAAACCAACACGTAAACGTCGTGTGAAGAAGAACATCGAATCTGGTGTTGCTCATATTCACGCTACATTTAACAACACTATTGTTATGATTACAGATGTGCATGGTAACGCTTTGGCATGGTCATCAGCTGGTGCGCTTGGTTTCAAGGGTTCTCGTAAATCTACACCATTTGCTGCCCAAATGGCTGCTGAAGCTGCTGCGAAGTCTGCCCAAGATCATGGTTTGAAGACAGTTGAAGTTACTGTTAAAGGCCCTGGTTCTGGTCGTGAATCAGCTATTCGTGCTCTTGCAGCTGCAGGTCTTGAAGTCACGGCAATTCGTGATGTGACTCCTGTGCCACACAACGGTGCTCGTCCTCCAAAACGTCGTCGTGTATAATCGTAACAAACTTACTAACTGTACACTAGATCGTTTTGAGGGAGCATTTAAATGATTGAGTTTGAAAAACCAACAATAACAAAAATTGATGAAAATAAAGATTATGGCAGATTTGTTATCGAGCCACTCGAACGTGGTTATGGAACGACTCTAGGTAACTCACTTCGTCGCGTACTTCTGTCTTCACTTCCGGGTGCAGCAGTAACATCAATCAAGATTGATGGTGTACTTCACGAATTTGATACCATCCCTGGCGTTCGCGAAGATGTGATGCAAATTATCCTTAATATCAAAGGACTTGCCGTCAAATCATACGTCGAAGACGAAAAGACAATTGAACTTGATGTCACAGGTCCAGCAGAAGTTACTGCCGGAGATATTTTGACTGATAGTGATATCGAAATTGTCAACCCCGACCACTACCTCTTCACTATTGCTGAAGGACATACCCTCAAAGCAACCATGACCGTTGCTAAAAATCGTGGCTATGTGCCAGCTGAAGGCAATAAGAATGATAGTGCACCAGTTGGGACTTTGGCAGTGGATTCAATCTACACACCTGTCAAAAAGGTTAATTACCAAGTTGAACCAGCTCGTGTTGGTAGCAATGCTGGCTTCGATAAATTAACCATCGAAATCATGACGAATGGGACAATTATTCCCGAAGATGCCCTTGGACTCTCAGCTCGTGTCTTGATTGAGCACTTGAATCTCTTTACTGATTTAACCGAAATTGCTAAGACAACAGAGGTTATGAAGGAAACTGAAAGTGTCTCAAATGACCAAGTCTTAGATCGCACCATCGAAGAAATCGACTTGTCTGTTCGATCATACAACTGTTTGAAACGTGCAGGTATCAATACTGTATTTGATCTCACGGAAAAAACAGAGCCTGAAATGATGAAAGTTCGCAACTTGGGACGTAAGAGTCTGGAGGAAGTCAAGGTTAAATTGGCTGAACTTGGTCTCGGGCTTAAAAACGATAAATAAAATTAACATAGGAGGATAAGATGGCTTACCGTAAACTAGGACGCACTAGCTCACAACGTAAAGCGGTTCTTCGCGATTTGACTACAGACCTTTTGATCAATGAATCAATTGTGACTACTGAAGCGCGCGCAAAAGAACTTCGTAAAACAGTTGAAAAAATGATTACCCTTGGTAAACGTGGTGACTTGCATGCTCGTCGTCAAGCAGCAGCTTTTGTACGTAATGAGATTGCATCAGAAAGCTATGATGAAGCAAATGATGAATACACTTCAACAACTGCTCTTCAAAAACTTTTCGGCGAAATTGCTCCACGTTATGCAGAACGTAACGGTGGATACACTCGGATTCTTAAAACCGAACCCCGTCGTGGTGATGCTGCGCCAATGGCAATTATTGAACTTGTATAAGATCATCAATTTTGTTGAGTGTTATGATGATGGATACCTAAACTCTGGTATCTTAGTCTAGCTCTGGTCTACCGCTGAGAGGAGGCTCTCAGCGGGAACACTCATCATATTTTTTAGGAACAAAGCGTAACGCTTGTTTACGAAATCCTTCTAAAGCATAGAATGATTTCGCAAGCAGGCGTTTTTTTGCGCCCTAGTTCTAATAGCCAAAATCCTAGGATTTTTTAATCTTTTATTAAAAGAATTAGAATGTTTTTCATTTCTTTCCAATCTGACCGATTATGAATTATGAATTATTATGAATTATTTTAAAAAAATTCCAGCAAAGTTATTGACAAGGGTGAAGGTGTTTGCTAGAATAAAGAAGCTGTCCTCGAGAGGGGACGAAAGACCTTTGAGAACTGAATAGCGAAGCAACCAAGACGTGCGGGTTAAGGAATTAACCTGTCAAGAAAAGCCATAAATCTGTCAGAGACGGATTGAGTAAAGATTAAATGAGAGTTTGATCCTGGCTCAGGACGAACGCTGGCGGCGTGCCTAATACATGCAAGTGGAACGCATTGATATCACCGGAGCTTGCTCCACTGATATTAATGAGTCGCGAACGGGTGAGTAACGCGTAGGTAACCTGCCTGATAGCGGGGGATAACTATTGGAAACGATAGCTAATACCGCATGAGAGTGTTTAACACATGTTAGAGACTTAAAAGATACCATTGTATCACTATCAGATGGACCTGCGTTGTATTAGCTAGTTGGTAGGGTAGCGGCCTACCAAGGCACCGATACATAGCCGACCTGAGAGGGTGATCGGCCACACTGGGACTGAGACACGGCCCAGACTCCTACGGGAGGCAGCAGTAGGGAATCTTCGGCAATGGACGAAAGTCTGACCGAGCAACGCCGCGTGAGTGAAGACGGTTTTCGGATCGTAAAGCTCTGTTGTAGCGGAAGAACGCGTGTAAGAGTGGAAAGTTTACACAGTGACGGTACGCTACCAGAAAGGGACGGCTAACTACGTGCCAGCAGCCGCGGTAATACGTAGGTCCCGAGCGTTGTCCGGATTTATTGGGCGTAAAGGGAGCGCAGGCGGTTTAGTAAGTCTGAAGTTAAAGGCATTGGCTCAACCAATGTATGCTTTGGAAACTGTTAGACTTGAGTGCAGAAGGGGAGAGTGGAATTCCATGTGTAGCGGTGAAATGCGTAGATATATGGAGGAACACCGGTGGCGAAAGCGGCTCTCTGGTCTGTCACTGACGCTGAGGCTCGAAAGCGTGGGTAGCGAACAGGATTAGATACCCTGGTAGTCCACGCCGTAAACGATGAGTGCTAGGTGTTAGGTCCTTTCCGGGACTTAGTGCCGCAGCTAACGCAATAAGCACTCCGCCTGGGGAGTACGACCGCAAGGTTGAAACTCAAAGGAATTGACGGGGGCCCGCACAAGCGGTGGAGCATGTGGTTTAATTCGAAGCAACGCGAAGAACCTTACCAGGTCTTGACATCCCGATGCCCGCTCTAGAGATAGAGTTTTTCTTCGGAACATCGGAGACAGGTGGTGCATGGTTGTCGTCAGCTCGTGTCGTGAGATGTTGGGTTAAGTCCCGCAACGAGCGCAACCCTTATTGTTAGTTGCCATCATTGAGTTGGGCACTCTAGCGAGACTGCCGGTAATAAACCGGAGGAAGGTGGGGATGACGTCAAATCATCATGCCCCTTATGACCTGGGCTACACACGTGCTACAATGGTTGGTACAACGAGTCGCAAGCCGGTGACGGCAAGCTAATCTCTGAAAGCCAATCTCAGTTCGGATTGTAGGCTGCAACTCGCCTACATGAAGTCGGAATCGCTAGTAATCGCGGATCAGCACGCCGCGGTGAATACGTTCCCGGGCCTTGTACACACCGCCCGTCACACCACGAGAGTTTGTAACACCCAAAGTCGGTGAGGTAACCTTATAGGAGCCAGCCGCCTAAGGTGGGACAGATGATTGGGGTGAAGTCGTAACAAGGTAGCCGTATCGGAAGGTGCGGCTGGATCACCTCCTTTCTAAGGATAAACTAAGTAACAGAGGGCGCTAAAAAGCGACTTGATTTTAGGGACTGACCAAGAAATCCTGATTTCTTAGGGCAGTCATCTAAATCACAAGCTTTTAGCCCGAGTACAATTTAGCCAAAGTGGTTAATAGAAGTACCTGAAGCTTAGTACCGGAAGCACGTTTTGGGGACGCTATTTAGTTTTCAGAGGTTTTGTGGGGCCTTAGCTCAGCTGGGAGAGCGCCTGCTTTGCACGCAGGAGGTCAGCGGTTCGATCCCGCTAGGCTCCATTAGGATACGGAGGACGATTCGCTTTTTTCCTAAGACGTTAGTCCGGAGTTCAACTATTCTCAAAGAGCAGTGCCCCCTTATCCTAAGAAGCAACGAAGTTGCCAATTGTTCATTGAAAATTGAATATCTATCAAATAGTAACAAGAAAATAAACCGAAACGCTGTTATATTTTAAAGAGACCAAAGAGAAATAAGGTTAAGTTAATAAGGGCGCACGGTGGATGCCTTGGCACTAGGAGCCGAAGAAGGACGTGACGAACGACGAAATGCTTTGGGGAGCTGTAAGTAAGCCTTGATCCAGAGATGTCCGAATGGGGGAACCCGACAACTAATGGTTGTCATCCATGACTGTTAAGGTCATGAGAAGGAAGACGCAGTGAACTGAAACATCTAAGTAGCTGCAGGAAGAGAAAGCAAAAGCGATTGCCTTAGTAGCGGCGAGCGAAGAGGCAGGAGGGCAAACCGAAGTGTTTACACTTCGGGGTTGTAGGACTGCGCAGTGGACGTATAGATTATAGAAGAATGTTCTGGGAAGGACAGCCAAAGAGAGTAAGAGCCTCGTATTCGAAATAGTCTATATACCTAGCAGGATCCTGAGTACGGCGAGACACGAGGAATCTCGTCGGAAGCTGGGAGGCCCATCTCCCAACCCTAAATACTCCCTAGTGACCGATAGTGAACCAGTACCGTGAGGGAAAGGTGAAAAGCACCCCGGAAGGGGAGTGAAAAAGAACCTGAAACCGTGTGCCTACAAGAAGTTCGAGCCCGTTAATGGGTGAGAGCGTGCCTTTTGTAGAATGAACCGGCGAGTTACGTTAATGTGCGAGGTTAAGTTGAAGAGACGGAGCCGTAGGGAAACCGAGTCTGAATAGGGCGGAATAGTACATTGACGTAGACCCGAAACCATGTGACCTACCCATGAGCAGGGTGAAGGTGAGGTAAGACTCACTGGAGGCCCGCACCAGAGTACGTTGAAAAGTGCTTGGATGACTTGTGGGTAGCGGAGAAATTCCAAACGAACTTGGAGATAGCTGGTTCTCTCCGAAATAGCTTTAGGGCTAGCGTCGACATTTAGATTATTGGAGGTAGAGCACTGTTTGGGTAAGGGGTCCATCCCGGATTACCAAACTCAGATAAACTCCGAATGCCAAGTAATCATGGTCGGCAGTCAGACTGCGAGTGCTAAGATCCGTAGTCGAAAGGGAAACAGCCCAGACCACCAGCTAAGGTCCCCAAATAATTGTTAAGTGGAAAAGGATGTGGGGTTGCACAGACAACTAGGATGTTAGCTTAGAAGCAGCTATTCATTCAAAGAGTGCGTAATAGCTCACTAGTCGAGTGACCCTGCGCCGAAAATGTACCGGGGCTAAAACAATTTACCGAAGCTGTGGATCCTTTAGGGGATGGTAGGAGAGCGTTCTATGTACGCAGAAGGTATACCGTGAGGAGTGCTGGAGTGCATAGAAGTGAGAATGCCGGTATGAGTAGCGCAAGACAGGTGAGAATCCTGTCCACCGTAAGACTAAGGTTTCCAGGGGAAGGCTCGTCCGCCCTGGGTTAGTCGGGACCTAAGGAGAGACCGACAGGTGTATCCGATGGGCAACAGGTTGATAGTCCTGTACTAGAGTATAGAGTGAAGGAGGGACGCAGAAGGCTAACTCAACCAGACGAATGGAAGTGTCTGGCCAAGCAGTGAGGCGTGGTATGAGTCAAATGCTTATACCTGTAACGCCAGGCTGTGAAGGGGAGCGAAGTTTAGTAGCGAAGTGAGTGATGTCACGCTGCCAAGAAAAGCTTCTAGCGTTAATCTATACTCTACCCGTACCGCAAACCGACACAGGTAGTCGAGGCGAGTAGCCTCAGGTGAGCGAGAGAACTCTCGTTAAGGAACTCGGCAAAATGGCCCCGTAACTTCGGGAGAAGGGGCGCTGACTTTCAGTCAGCCGCAGTGAATAGGCCCAAGCAACTGTTTATCAAAAACACAGCTCTCTGCGAAATCGTAAGATGACGTATAGGGGGTGACGCCTGCCCGGTGCTGGAAGGTTAAGAGGAGTGCTTAGCGGTAACGCGAAGGTATGAATTGAAGCCCCAGTAAACGGCGGCCGTAACTATAACGGTCCTAAGGTAGCGAAATTCCTTGTCGGGTAAGTTCCGACCCGCACGAAAGGCGTAATGATTTGGGCACTGTCTCAACGAGAGACTCGGTGAAATTTTAGTACCTGTGAAGATGCAGGTTACCCGCGACAGGACGGAAAGACCCCATGGAGCTTTACTGCAGTTTGATATTGAGTATCTGTACCACATGTACAGGATAGGTAGGAGCCATTGAGTTCGGGACGCTAGTTTCGAATGAGGCGCTGTTGGGATACTACCCTTGTGTTATGGCTACTCTAACCCACTAGGCTAAACGTCTAGGGAGACAGTGTCTGACGGGCAGTTTGACTGGGGCGGTCGCCTCCTAAAAGGTAACGGAGGCGCCCAAAGGTTCCCTCAGATTGGTTGGAAATCAATCGCAGAGTGTAAAGGTATAAGGGAGCTTGACTGCGAGAGCTACAACTCGAGCAGGGACGAAAGTCGGGCTTAGTGATCCGGTGGTACCGCATGGAAGGGCCATCGCTCAACGGATAAAAGCTACCCTGGGGATAACAGGCTTATCTCCCCCAAGAGTTCACATCGACGGGGAGGTTTGGCACCTCGATGTCGGCTCGTCGCATCCTGGGGCTGTAGTCGGTCCCAAGGGTTGGGCTGTTCGCCCATTAAAGCGGCACGCGAGCTGGGTTCAGAACGTCGTGAGACAGTTCGGTCCCTATCCGTCGCGGGCGAAGGAAATTTGAGAGGAACTGCTCCTAGTACGAGAGGACCAGAGTGGACTTACCGCTGGTGTACCAGTTGTCCTGCCAAGGGCATCGCTGGGTAGCTATGTAGGGAAGGGATAAACGCTGAAAGCATCTAAGTGTGAAGCCCCCCTCGAGATGAGATTTCCCATAACGTTAAGTTAGTAAGAGCCCTGAGAGAAGATCAGGTAGATAGGTTAGGAGTGGAAGTGTGGTGACACATGGAGCGGACTAATACTAATCGCTCGAGGACTTATCCAAGATAAGTTACGAGAGGCACCAAATAAGAAAGCAACAGAAAATTAGGAAGGTGCCGACGTACAATTCATAAGTAAGGTTTCAAAAGTCATTGACAGGTTTTGGTGAGACTTGGTACAATAGATAGGTATTCAATTTTGAGTGAGTACACTCAAGGAGTTAAGTGACGCTAGCCTAGGAGATACACCTGTAACCATGCCGAACACAGCAGTTAAGCCCTAGAACGCCTGAAGTAGTTGGGGGTTGCCCCCTGTTAGATATGGGAGTCGCTTAGCCTTTATCCACCATAGCTCAGTTGGTAGTAGCGCATGACTGTTAATCATGATGTCGTAGGTTCGAGTCCTACTGGTGGAGTAGACAAGAGATTTGAGAGAGTTCTAGGAGAGCTCTTTCTTTTTGTTTTTTTCTGAAGGACCGAAAGTGGGGCATAGGGCGGTACTTGACTGTAGTTGATGGACATTGCCTTTGTGTGCTCTAATCAGCTGAGCTATGCGCCCAAACACTTGATTGTTTTGTAGTTTTCGTTTTAGAGTCTGCCTAGTATGATTTGGGGTGCCTTTACTTAATGTTTCTAATCTTTTCCGATTTACTCTAGGAAATTACTCTTTAAATTAGGCCTTTAGTATTCTTTTTTCATCTACTTCACTTGACCTGGTCTTTTTTAAATGGTAAGATGGTTTTTGTTAACTAGTTAAGGAGTTTGTCTTATGTCTAAATTAGCAAAGGAATTGGATGTTTTTTTCAATAGGATTCTTGTCTTGGCGGAACATCAAAATGAGTTGCTCTTGGGCCACTGCCAATCTGATTTGGAATTGACCAATACACAGGAGCATATCTTGATGTTGCTTTCTCATGAGCGCTTGACTAATTCTGATTTGGCAAAGCGCTTGAAGGTCAGTCAGGCAGCGGTGACTAAGGCGGTCAAGGCCATGATTAGGCAGGAACTTTTGGAGACGCATAAGGACGATTCCGATGCGCGGATAAGCTATTACTCTTTAACAGATGCAGCTAAGGCGGTGGCTTTGGAACATGATCAACACCATCAATCCACCTTGGCCGTTTATGATGAAATTTTAAGTAGCTTTTCTACTAGTGAGCAGGCGGTTATTGGTCGCTTTATTAATAATTTGGAAAAGGGGTTTGATCGCTAATGCGCTATATTACTGTGGAGAATTTATCCTTTCAGTATGATTCGGACCCTGTTTTGGAAGGTATTAGCTACTATTTGGATAGTGGCGAATTTGTGACCCTAACAGGGGAAAACGGGGCTGCCAAGTCAACTCTAATCAAGGCGACCTTGGGTATTCTTAAGCCTAAGCATGGCCAGGTTAAAATTGCTAAGTTGAACAAAGATGGTAAGAAGCTCCGATTAGCTTATTTGCCCCAACAGATTTCCAGCTTTAATGCCGGTTTTCCTTCAACGGTTTATGAGTTCGTAAAGTCGGGTCGTTACCCTCGTAATGGCTGGTTTAGGCGATTAACCAAGCATGACGAAGACCACATCAGGGTTAGTTTGGAGTCTGTAGGCATGTGGGAAAATCGGCAGAAAAAGATTGGCGACTTAAGTGGAGGCCAAAAGCAAAGGGCTGTCATTGCCCGGATGTTTGCCTCTGATCCAGATATTTTTATCCTAGATGAGCCGACAACGGGTATGGATGCAGGGACAACGAAGACTTTTTATGAGCTCATGCATCATAGTGCCCATCAGCATGGCAAGTCTGTCATGATGATTACCCATGATCCCGAAGAAGTTAAAGATTATGCTGACCGAAATATTCATTTGGTGAGAAATCAAGATTTACCTTGGCGTTGTTTTAATATCCATGACAGCGAGGAGGTTACTAAAGATGCTTGAAATTTTTCAGTTTGAATTTATGCAAAGGGCCCTGCTAGCAGTTCTGGCTATTAGTCTTTTTTCTCCGATTCTGGGGCTTTTCTTGATTTTACGTCGTCAGAGTCTGATGAGTGATACCTTGAGTCATGTCTCCTTGGCTGGGGTGGCTTTTGGGATTTTGCTGGGCTGGGATACGACTTGGTCAACAGTTCTAATTGTCGTGATTGCAGCTCTGGTCCTTGAATATTTGCAAAGGGTCTACCGAAATTATATCGAGATTTCAACTGCTATCCTGATGTCCTTGGGCCTGGCCGTTTCCTTGATTGTGGTCAGTAAGACCAGCAGTTCAAATATCAGCTTGGATCAGTATTTATTTGGCTCCATCATTACCATCAGCCAGGGACAGGTCCTGGCTCTCTTTGCCATTGCCCTGCTTGTTCTCTTTCTGACTCTCTTTTGCCTGCGTCCTATGTATATTCTGACCTTTGATGAAGATACGGCCTTTGTTGATGGTTTGCCCGTTCGCTTCATGTCCCTAGCCTTTAATATCGTGACAGGGGTTGCCATTGCCCTCATGATTCCGGCGGCTGGTGCTCTTTTAGTTTCGACTATCATGGTTTTGCCAGCCAGTATTGCTATGCGCCTGGCGGATAGTTTTAAAGGGGTTATTTTAACGGCCATCGGTATTGGTTTTCTTGGTATGCTGATGGGGATTTTCCTTTCTTATTATTGGGAAACACCAGCTAGTGCGACCATTACTATTATTTTTATTGCCATCTTCTTGGTGGTCAGCCTCCTAGATCGTTTACTCAAGGATTGAGGGATTGGCTTAGTTTTTAAGGGATTTTGGATGCTCAACAAGGAAGGCTTTTTTAGGAGTCAGACTAGGAGTTTGGGTAGTTTTTTAGGGCAGTCAATGAATGGGTACAAGTTCAACTATTACTCAATAAAAATCAATCTAGCCGAGGCAAGGAGTAATGACATCAAGTCACTAAAGTGACTGATGTCGCAGTAGGTGTCTGCTATCTTTGCGCCACTATGTGGCACAGCAGACAGCTAGTCACCCTTGCTGGGGTAGTAAGACAGTCCGGACTGTCTTAGCCGACACTTTAAAATAAAAAGGTGTGAGGTGACGAAGGTTTTGACAGCTGTCAAAGTCCTTCTGTCTTACTCCCAAACGGCAATCTCTATAGCGATTGCCTAGCTCCCTTACTAACCTCACAAAGTTGGTGAAATCGACCAACTTTGCTCCGCATCGCACGAACTGCAGGTAGCTTAAAAGGTCTGGGAGACCTTTTGAGGTTGGAAAGAGGGAAAGCTTCGCTTTCCTCAGTAAGTACGGCAAAGTGAGTTAACGATGCGACACAAGGTACAAACTGTCGTTGCCACAGTTTATACAGAGTTAGCCAGAGATATAGAAGACTACAATCGTAGTTTTCGTAGTCACCCTAATGAGAAATCCTAGAGTGACTTTATTCGTAGGATAGTTTTGATTTTTGAAGAGTATGACTATCAAAAAAGGTCGGGACGCTTTTGCATCCCGGCCTTTTGGCGATAGTTTTTTTAATTAGTAGGTCAACACGAAATATTTTTTCTTGCCACGGCGGATAACGGTTAATTCGCCATCAATCTTATCTGCATCGGAAAGTTGATAGTCCAAATCTTGGATGCGTTCGCCGTTGATGTAAATGGCACCATTTTGCACATCTTCACGGGCTTGGCGCTTGGAAGATGAGATACCACTTTTAACCAGAATTTCCACGATGTTGAGGTCGTCTTCTGCTTGGACGGCGTAGTTTGGAACGCCACTGAGGCCTTGTTTGAGTTCTTGGGCAGAGAGGGCCCTGATATTACCAGCGAAGAGTTGCTTGGTGATTTGCAGGGCTTCTTTGTAGGCCGCTTCTCCGTGAACCAGGGTTACCACTTCTTTGGCCAAGATCTTTTGCGCTAGGCGTTCGTGGCGGGCAGCATTGAATTTTTCTTCGATTTCGGCGATTTCGTCCAGAGGGAGGAAGGTGAAGATTTTAAGGAAACGAACGGCATCGTCATCCATGACATTGAGCCAGAACTGGTACATTTCATAGGGAGAGGTCTTGTCTGCGTCCAACCAGACGGCGTTTCCTTCTGATTTACCGAATTTTTTACCTGTTGCATCGGTAATGAGGGGAACGGTAATGACGTGGCCAGTCTTATCAGCCTTACGGCGGAGGAGTTCAGTTCCGGCAGTCATGTTGCCCCACTGGTCAGAACCACCGATTTGAAGAGTGACACCGTGCTGACGGTTGAGCTCGTAGAAGTCGTAGCCCTGCATGATTTGGTAGGCAAACTCGGTGTAGGAGATGCCGGTCTCGATCCGTTTTTTGACAGATTCCTTACTCATCATATAATTGATGGTGAAGTATTTACCAACATCGCGCAGGAAGTCAATGAAACTGATAGAACCGAACCAGTCGTAGTTGTTGGTCATCTCGGCCTTGTTGTCTCCGTTTTCAAAATCAAGGAAACGAGAGAGTTGCTTTTGGATTTTCTTAACCCAGCCCTCAACGGTTTCTTTGGTTTGCAGGCTACGTTCAGTATCTTTGAAGGAAGGGTCGCCAATCAGACCAGTTGCTCCACCAACCAAAGGGTAGGGCTTGTGGCCAGCTAATTGAAGATGTCGGCAGACTAGAATGGGGACCAGGTGGCCCAGATGGAGGCTATCTGCAGTTGGGTCATAACCTGAGTAGAATGAGACACTGCCTGCTTCTAAGGCCTTCTTTAAGTCTTCTTCGTCAGTGGTCTGGAAAATCAAGCCACGTTCTTTCAGTTCATCAAAAATTGTCATAGATTCTCTCCAATAAATATAATAGTAAGCCCATTATAGCAGAATTTTAGACCGCCATGCAAGTTGACTTTGATTTTGATATAATGGCTTAGAGGTAAGCTATGATTGAATTTTTTAAGAAAATTGGTCGGCTCTTCCAGGAAGGTTTCCCCAAAAAAAGAAATAGATCTAGGACTAGGCCGACTAGGATAGTGAAGCGCATTTACCCTCAAGAAGAGTCACCTAAAAATCCTAAGCAAGAGCTTAAGCTTAGCAAGGCGGATATAGGGTCGGTCTTTTTGCGGAGCTTAAAAATAGTATCAGACTTTTTTTATATCATTGCCCTCCTCTTTTGTATGCTGGGAGCGGGTCTGGGGCTTGGCTATTTTGCCAGCCAGATTGATAGTGTTAAGGTACCAGCCAAGTCCTCTCTTTTGACGCGGGTTAGCTCGGTGAGTCAAATTTCCAAGCTAAATTATGCTAATGGTCAGGAAATTTCTGACGTTGATACCGATCTGATGAGGAGTCCGGTGAAGGATGATGCCATCTCGGACAATGTCAAGCAGGCCATTATTGCAACGGAGGATGAAAATTTCAAATCCCACCAGGGTGTCGTGCCCAAGGCGGTTTTTCGGGCCTTGGTCTCTTCT
This sequence comes from Streptococcus downei MFe28, assembly GCF_900459175.1. Lineage (NCBI taxonomy): Bacteria > Bacillati > Bacillota > Bacilli > Lactobacillales > Streptococcaceae > Streptococcus > Streptococcus downei. The sequence continues at coordinate 518,499 of NZ_UHFA01000002.1, forward strand.
GTTCTCGGTGTGGGCTCCACGAATGGTGGGTCGACCTTGACCCAACAGTTAATTAAGCAACAGGTGGTTGGGGATAATCCGACCTTTAAAAGAAAGGCTAGGGAGATCATCTATTCGCTAGCGCTAGAGCGTTACATGACAAAGGACGATATTCTCACGGCCTACCTCAATGTTTCTCCCTTTGGGCGGAATAATAAGGGAGAAAATATCGCTGGGGTGGAAGCAGCAGCCCAAGGGATTTTCGGGGTATCCGCCAAGGATTTGACGGTTCCCCAGGCGGCCTATATTGCTGGCCTGCCCCAGAGTCCGATTGTTTATTCTCCTTATGGTCCTGATGGTAGTCTCAAGGATGCGAAAAATCTGACTTATGGTTTGCAAAGACAGCAGACGGTTCTCTACAATATGTATCGGGCAGGTTACCTCAGCCGAAAGACTTACCAAAATTATCAAGCCTATGATATTACTAAAGACTTCATTCCTTCGGGGACAGCGACTTCTAAGACTCACGATTATCTATACTATGCTGTTATGGATGAGGCCCAGAAGGTGATGTATGCCTACTTAGTTAGGCGAGATGGCCTGACCAGTCAGGATTTAAGTCAAAAGGAAACGGTTGCTAATTATAAGCAATTGGCTTTGGAGGCTCTGCAGACAGGTGGTTATCAAGTCAAAACGACCGTCAATGAAGCGGTTTACAAGGCTATGCAGGAGACAGCCAAGAATGCTGGTGGCCAGCTAGATGTAGGCAATAACGGTCCTGTTGATGTTGGTAATGTCCTCATGGATAATAAGACAGGGGCCATTCTTGGTTTTGTCGGTGGTCGCGATTATGCCAGCAATCAGAACAACCACGCCTTTGATACCAAGCGTTCGCCTGGCTCAAGTATCAAGCCGATTCTAGCTTACGGGATTGCGATTGATCAGGGGTTGATGGGGTCAGCTTCCATTTTATCTAATTACCCAGCTAGCTTCTCAGGTGGTATCAAGATTATGCATGGTAATGATGAAGGAACTGGGCCAGTCACCTTGCAAGAAGCCTTGGATGTCTCTTGGAATATCCCTGCTTATTGGACCTACCAACTCCTAAGGCAAAAGGGGGTTGATGTCGAAAGCTACATGACCAAGATGGGCTATCAAATTGATAATTATGATATTGAAAGCCTGCCTCTGGGAGGTGGCATTGAGACCACCGTCTTGCAACAGACTAATGCCTACCAGACCCTGGCCAATGGGGGAGATTTCCAAGAAGGTTATCTGGTGCAATCCATCACCGACAGCAAGGGCAAGGTCATCTATGAGCACCAGGAGCATCCTGTATCAGTCTACAGCAAGGCAACAGCCAGTATTATGACGGACCTGCTTCGGGGACCAATTTCTTCGGGCAAGACGACCAAGTTTAAGGACGACCTCAATGGTCTCAATCCAGGCCTCATGTCAGGTGCAGATTGGATTGGTAAGACTGGAACGACGGACAACTACAGCGACGTTTGGCTCATGCTGGCAACACCGACTGTAACCCTAGGTGGTTGGGCTGGCCATGATGATAATTCCCCTCTTAGCTCTAATGCTGGTTATGAAAACAATGCCCTCTATATGGCCAATTTGGTCAACGCTATCAATTCGGCTGATGCTTCAGTCTTTGGCTCTGGTCAAAAATTTGCCCTAGACGATAGCGTCATCAGGGCTGATGTCCTTAAGTCAACGGGACTTAAGCCGGCTTCGGTCTCCCATGACGGTAAGACCAGTAATCTGAGCGGGGAGACAACGACCAGCAACTGGGCCAAGAACGGACTAGGAGACTCCACCTATGACTTTATGATTGGTGGTAGCGACAGCGACAAGGCCACCGCCTGGAAGTCGGTGGGGGGACAGTAAGCTTGCCGGTTGGTCCGAAGTGGCAGGCTAGTTGGCTAATCAATCAAAAAATAGGGTTAATACTCTTCAAAAATCAAAACTATCCATCGTTAACTCACTTTGCCGTATTTACTGAGGAAAGCAAAGCTTCCCCTATTTCCAACCTCAAAAGGTCTACCAGACCTTTTGAGCTGCCTGCAGTTCGTTGCCTTGGCCATTTTTGATTTTTATTGAGTATAAAGCCTTTACTTAAGCAAGAAGTTATTAGCCTTCTTTAATCAGAGCTTTTTTCACTATTGTGAGGATTTTTCCCAAGGGCAAAAATTATTTATCAAGGATTATGGGACCATTTATAATGAAGATGGCAGTATTCTAGTTAGTTCTTGAGTGACAGGAGGTGCTTTTTATGCCAACAGTTTTTAATAATGATGATCTACTTCGCCAAATCAGACCGACCTCGACAGGGATGGACAAGGCCTTCAAACTGGAAAACATCAGGCTGGACCTTGGTCGGGTCAAGGATGAAAATGGGCAAGAGGTTAGTGGTAATGACTATCTGGACCAGCTTGTTGAAAGAGAACAGTTTGATCAGGCTGAGGAATTCATCAGCCAGCAGCTTAAGCACCTCAGTAATTACCAATATAACCATCTGGCGGATAACTTTGTGGCCTATTTGCAAGGTTTAGACCAGACGGTAAAAGACCGCAAGGGTCTGGATGATGAAACCATTAAGACTATCCGTCAGAACTTGCGAGATTTCAAGTGGTAAGGACTTAAAATCGTCCTTGGCCATAATTACCTGATTGGTAGGCTCCTAGCGACTCCAAAAGCTTAGTCCAAGTAGCGCAACTAAATTTGCAATTTTGGACGAAATAAGTTATAATACAAGTAACTATTTGTCGTCTAACTTGATTGAAATATTGTCCAATCAAGCGAAACAGCAGTTAAATCAAACTTTTTTAGTCAGATTTAGCTGCTCTTTTTGTGCCTTATTTTGAGGATTTTTATAAATGTAACCTAAACATAAAAATTCTAAAAACTAGCCAAAAAAATTAGAAAGATGACAAGTAATACTCAATAAAAATCAAAAAATTGTCAAGGCAAGGAGCAATGACATCAAGTCACTAAAGTGACTGATGTCGCAGTAGGTGTCTGCTATCTTTTCGCCACTTTGTGGCACAGCAGACAGCTAGTCACCCTTGCTGGGGAAAGACAACGAAGGTTTTGACATCTGTCAAAGCCCTTCTGTCTTACTCCCAAACGGCACAATCTCCATAGCGATTGCCTAGCTCCCTTGCTAACCTCACAAAGTTGGTGAAATCGACCAACTTTGCTCTGCGTCGCACAAATTGCAGGCAGCTCAAAAGGTCTGGTAGACCTTTTGAGGTTGGAAATAGGGGAAACTTTGCTTTCCTCAGTAAATACGGCAAAGTGAGTTAACGATGGATAGTTTTGATTTTTGAAGAGTATAAGCTGTTAATTGACCTCGACTGACCTAGGACTAACCCTAGGGAAGTCTTTGTATCTTACTATAAAGGAGATAGAAACTTGGCAGGACATGACGTTCAATACGGGAAACACCGCACCCGTCGAAGTTTTTCAAGAATCAAGGAAGTTCTTGATCTACCAAATTTAATTGAGATCCAAACGGATTCCTTCAAGGATTTCTTAGAGAATGGTCTCAAGGAAGTCTTTGAAGACGTACTTCCGATTTCCAATTTCACAGAAACCATGGAATTGGAATTTGTTGGTTATGAGTTGAAGGAACCTAAGTACAGCTTAGAGGAAGCTCGGATTCACGATGCTTCTTACTCAGCTCCTATCTTTGTGACCTTCCGCTTGATTAACAAGGAAACTGGTGAAATCAAGACTCAGGAAGTCTTCTTTGGCGATTTTCCAATCATGACGGAAATGGGAACCTTCATCATCAATGGTGGGGAACGGATTATCGTTTCGCAATTGGTTCGCTCACCTGGTGTTTATTTCAACGATAAGGTTGATAAGAATGGTAAGGTTGGCTACGGTTCAACGGTTATTCCTAACCGTGGGGCTTGGTTGGAATTAGAAACCGACTCTAAGGATATTGCCTATACCCGTATCGACCGGACCCGTAAGATTCCTTTTACCACTCTGGTAAGAGCTCTCGGCTTCTCTGGTGATGATGAAATCCTTGACATCTTTGGGGATAGCGACCTAGTTCGCAACACCATTGAAAAGGATATTCATAAGAATCCAGCAGATGCCAGAACTGATGAAGCCCTCAAGGAAATCTATGAGCGTCTGCGTCCAGGTGAACCTAAAACGGCTGATAGCTCACGGAGCCTTTTGACCGCTCGATTCTTTGACCCTCGCCGTTATGATTTGGCTGCAGTTGGTCGCTACAAGATTAATAAAAAGCTCAATGTCAAGACTCGCCTGCTCAACCAAACCCTGGCTGAAAATCTCGTGGATGGCGAAACAGGTGAAATTTTGGTTGAAGCCGGCACGGTCATGACTCGTGATGTCATCGACTCTATTGCAGAAGCCTTGGACAATGGCCTCAACAGCTTTGTTTACACACCAAATGATTATGCTGTGGTGACTGAGCCTGTCATTCTACAAAAGTTCAAGGTGGTTTCACCTTTAGATGCCGACAAGGTTGTCACTATTGTGGGTAATTCTAACCCAGATGATAAGGTGCGTGCCCTTACCCCTGCCGATATTCTGGCAGAAATGTCTTACTTCCTTAATCTGGCTCAAGGCCTTGGTAAGGTTGACGACATTGACCACTTGGGTAACCGTCGGATTCGTGCGGTTGGTGAACTTTTGGCCAACCAATTCCGGATTGGTTTGACTCGGATGGAACGTAATGTGCGTGAACGCATGTCTGTCCAAGATAACGAAGCTCTGACCCCACAACAAATTATCAATATCCGTCCTGTGACGGCTGCAGTTAAGGAATTCTTTGGTTCCTCGCAATTGTCCCAATTCATGGACCAACACAATCCTCTGTCTGAACTGTCTCACAAACGGCGTCTGTCAGCCTTAGGGCCTGGTGGTTTAACTCGGGACCGAGCTGGTTACGAAGTGCGGGACGTGCACTACACTCACTATGGTCGGATGTGTCCAATTGAAACCCCTGAAGGACCAAATATCGGTCTGATCAATAACCTGTCCTCCTATGGTCACCTCAACAAGTATGGCTTTATCCAAACCCCTTACCGTAAGGTCGATCGCTCAACTGGCAAGGTCACCAATGAAATCGTTTGGTTGACGGCCGATGAAGAGGATGAATATACCGTTGCTCAGGCCAATTCCAAGCTTAATGAAGATGGCACTTTCGCTGAAGAAATTGTCATGGGACGTCATCAAGGTAATAACCAAGAATTTGCGGCTAGCACCGTTGATTTCGTTGACGTTTCTCCTAAGCAGGTTGTTGCGGTTGCGACAGCTTGTATCCCATTCTTGGAAAACGATGACTCTAACCGGGCCCTCATGGGAGCTAACATGCAGCGGCAAGCTGTGCCATTAATTGATCCTAAGGCACCTTTTGTTGGTACCGGTATGGAATACCAAGCAGCCCACGACTCTGGTGCTGCAGTCATTGCCCAACATCCTGGTCGGGTAACCTTCTCCGATGCTGAAAAGGTTGAAGTTCGTCGGGAAGATGGTTCTTTGGATGTTTACCACATCACCAAATTCCGTCGCTCTAACTCTGGTACGGCCTATAACCAACGCACTTTGGTTAAGGTTGGTGACCAGGTTGAAAAGGGTGACTTCATCGCTGATGGACCTTCCATGGAAAAGGGAGAAATGGCTCTGGGTCGTAACCCAATTGTCGCTTACATGACCTGGGAAGGCTACAACTTCGAGGATGCGGTCATCATGAGTGAACGCCTGGTGAAAGAGGATGTTTATACTTCTGTTCACTTGGAAGAATTTGAATCTGAAACCCGTGATACCAAGTTGGGCCCTGAAGAAATCACTCGTGAAATTCCAAATGTCGGGGAAGAAGCCCTCAAGGATCTAGATGAAATGGGTATCATCCGCATTGGTGCGGAAGTTGAGGAAGGCGACATCTTGGTTGGTAAGGTGACTCCTAAGGGAGAAAAAGACCTGTCAGCCGAAGAGCGCCTCCTCCATGCTATCTTTGGCGATAAGTCTCGTGAAGTGCGTGATACGTTTCTGCGGGTACCTCACGGTGGTGCTGGTATCGTCCGTGATGTGAAGATCTTCACTCGGGCCAATGGCGATGAGCTCCAATCTGGCGTTAATATGCTGGTGCGGGTTTACATCGCTCAAAAACGTAAAATCAAGGTCGGTGATAAGATGGCCGGTCGTCACGGTAATAAGGGGGTCGTTTCTCGGATTGTCCCAGTTGAAGACATGCCTTACCTGCCCGACGGAACACCTGTTGACATCATGCTCAACCCTCTGGGTGTGCCATCTCGGATGAACATCGGACAAGTTATGGAACTCCACTTGGGTATGGCAGCTCGTAACCTGGGTATTCACATTGCGACACCAGTCTTTGACGGGGCAACTTCCGAAGACCTTTGGGAAACCGTTGAAGAGGCTGGTATGGACAGCGATGCCAAGACCGTCCTCTACGATGGTCGGACTGGGGAACCTTTTGACAACCGTGTATCTGTTGGGGTTATGTACATGATCAAGCTCCACCACATGGTTGACGATAAGCTTCACGCTCGCTCGACCGGCCCATATTCACTCGTTACCCAACAACCGCTGGGTGGTAAAGCTCAGTTTGGTGGTCAACGTTTCGGGGAAATGGAAGTTTGGGCCCTGGAAGCCTATGGTGCTTCAAATGTCCTCCAGGAAATCTTGACCTATAAGTCAGATGATGTGACTGGCCGTCTCAAGGCCTATGAAGCCATTACCAAGGGTAAACCAATTCCAAAACCAGGGGTACCAGAATCCTTCCGTGTCTTGGTTAAGGAATTGCAATCACTGGGCTTAGATATGCGTGTTCTTGATGAAGATGATAATGAAGTAGAACTGCGTGATCTTGACGAAGGTGAAGATGATGATGTTATGCACGTTGATGATTTGGAAAAGGCTCGTCAAAAACAAGCAGCCGAAGCTGCCAAATTAGCCAAGGAAGCTGAACAAGCGCAAAAGACTGAAGAATGAGACTAGGAAGTGTGCTGGCCTCAAGGAATTCCTTGGGTCGGCAGGTTTTCAGATCCGTCTCATCATCAGCTGAAGTAAAAAGAATATTTTTCTACTTCAGCCAGATAAATAGAAAGGTAATACTAGTGGTTGACGTAAATCGTTTTAAAAGTATGCAAATCACTTTAGCTTCTCCTAATAAGGTCCGCTCTTGGTCCTACGGGGAAGTTAAGAAACCTGAAACAATCAACTACCGCACGCTCAAACCCGAACGTGAAGGGCTCTTTGATGAAGTCATCTTTGGCCCTACTAAGGACTGGGAATGTGCCTGTGGTAAATACAAACGAATCCGCTATAAAGGGATTGTCTGTGACCGCTGTGGGGTTGAGGTGACTCGTGCCAAGGTTCGTCGGGAACGTATGGGTCATATCGAATTGAAGGCGCCTGTTTCTCACATCTGGTACTTCAAGGGTATCCCATCGCGCATGGGCTTGACCTTGGATATGAGCCCAAGGGCCCTAGAAGAAGTTATCTACTTTGCGGCCTACGTGGTTATTGATCCTAAGGATACTCCGCTGGAGCGCAAGTCTATCTTGACCGAGCGGGAATACCGTGAAAAATTGCAAGAATACGGCTATGGTTCCTTTGTGGCTAAAATGGGGGCAGAGGCTGTTCAAGACCTCCTGAAGCAAGTAGACTTGGATGCTGAAATTGCTGAGCTCAAGGAAGAATTGAAGACAGCGTCAGGCCAAAAACGGATTAAGGCTATTCGTCGCTTGGACGTTCTCGATGCCTTCCAAAAATCTGCTAACAAGCCAGAATGGATGGTGCTCAACATCCTGCCAGTTATTCCACCGGATCTGCGTCCAATGGTTCAGTTGGACGGTGGTCGTTTTGCGGCTTCTGACCTCAATGACCTCTACCGTCGGGTTATCAACCGGAACAACCGTTTGGCTCGCCTTCTGGAGCTCAATGCACCAGGTATCATTGTCCAAAATGAAAAACGGATGTTGCAAGAAGCTGTCGATGCCCTGATTGATAACGGTCGTCGTGGCCGTCCAATCACAGGTCCAGGTAGCCGTCCCCTTAAATCCCTCAGCCACATGCTCAAGGGTAAACAAGGGCGTTTCCGCCAAAACTTGCTGGGTAAACGGGTTGACTTCTCAGGTCGTTCCGTTATCGCTGTTGGTCCAACCCTCAAGATGTACCAATGTGGTGTGCCTCGGCAAATGGCTATCGAGCTCTTCAAACCTTTCGTTATGAAGGAAATTGTGGCTCGCGAATATGCCGGCAATGTCAAGGCTGCTAAGCGCATGGTTGAGCGTGGTGACGAACGTATCTGGGATATTCTGGAAGATGTCATCAAGGAACACCCAGTTCTCCTTAACCGGGCACCTACCCTGCACAGACTTGGTATCCAAGCCTTTGAACCAGTTCTGATTGATGGTAAGGCTCTGCGTTTGCACCCACTGGCTTGTGAAGCCTACAATGCCGACTTTGACGGGGACCAAATGGCTATCCACGTGCCTCTGTCTGAGGAAGCTCAAGCCGAAGCCCGCCTCCTTATGTTGGCGGCAGAACATATCCTTAACCCTAAAGATGGTAAACCAGTCGTTACCCCATCTCAAGATATGGTTTTGGGGAACTACTACCTGACCATGGAAGATGCCGGTCGTGAAGGTGAAGGTATGGTCTTCAAGGATAAGGATGAAGCTATCATGGCTTATCGCAATGGATTTGCCCACTTGCATACTCGTGTTGGTATTGCAACCGATAGCATGCCTGAAAAGCCTTGGACCGAAAACCAAAAGGGCAAGGTCATGATTACGACAGTTGGGAAGATTCTCTTCAACGACATCATGCCAGCAGAATTGCCTTACCTACAAGAACCAACCAACAGCAACTTAACAGAAAAGACCCCAGATAAGTACTTCTTGGAACTAGGTACCGATATCAAGCCAGCTATTGAAGCTCTTGAGATCAATGAACCTTTCAAGAAGAAACACTTGGGTAATATCATTGCTGAAACCTTCAAACGCCTACGGACGACAGAAACATCTGCCTTCCTTGACCGTTTGAAAGACCTGGGTTACTACCATTCAACCCTGTCTGGTTTGACCGTTGGTATCGCCGATATCCCAGTTATTGACAATAAGCAAGAAATCATTAATGCGGCCCATGCTAAGGTTGACCAAATCAACAAAGCCTTCCGTCGAGGTCTCATGACCGATGATGACCGCTACACAGCTGTTACCAATACTTGGCGTGAAGCTAAGGAAGAATTGGAAGAAGCCCTGATTGCCAACCAAGATCCTAAGAACCCTATCGTTATGATGATGGACTCAGGAGCTCGGGGTAACATCTCTAACTTCTCTCAATTGGCTGGTATGCGTGGTCTGATGGCTGCTCCTAATGGCCAAATCATGGAATTGCCAATCCTGTCTAACTTCCGTGAAGGTCTATCCGTTTTGGAAATGTTCTTCTCAACCCATGGTGCTCGTAAAGGTATGACCGATACGGCCCTCAAGACTGCTGACTCAGGTTACCTGACTCGTCGTCTGGTTGACGTGGCTCAAGATGTTATCATCCGTGAGGATGACTGTGGCACTGACCGTGGCTTGACCATTACAGCTATTACCGATGGTAAGGAAGTAACGGAAACCTTGCAAGAACGCCTGGTTGGTCGTTACACCAAGAAGAGTGTTAAGCACCCAGAGACTGGTAAAGTTCTGGTTGAGCCTGACACCTTGATTACCGAAAATATGGCCGCTGAAATTGTCAAGGCTGGCGTTGAAGAAGTTACCATCCGCTCCGTCTTCACTTGTAACACCCGCCATGGGGTCTGCCGTCATTGTTACGGTATCAACCTGGCAACCGGTGATGCCGTTGAAGTTGGGGAAGCTGTCGGTACAGTTGCTGCCCAATCTATCGGGGAACCTGGTACCCAGTTGACCATGCGGACCTTCCACACCGGTGGTGTTGCTTCTAATACCGATATCACCCAAGGTTTGCCACGTATCCAAGAAATCTTTGAAGCCCGTAACCCTAAAGGGGAAGCGGTCATCACAGAAGTCAAGGGTCGCGTAACCGACATCGTAGAAGATGCGGCAACAAGAACCAAGAAGGTTTACGTTGAAGGCAAGACCGGTAAGGGTGAATACGTGGTACCATTTACTGCTCGGATGAAAGTCCAAGTGGGCGATGAGATTTCTCGTGGTGCTGCCCTGACCGAAGGGTCTATCCAACCAAAACACTTGCTGGAAGTGCGTGATACCTTGTCCGTTGAAACTTACCTCCTGGCCGAAGTCCAAAAGGTTTACCGTAGCCAAGGGGTAGAAATCGGTGACAAGCACGTCGAAGTTATGGTTCGGCAAATGCTTCGCAAGGTTCGGGTTATGGATCCAGGAGACACTGAGCTTCTGCCAGGTACCCTCATGGACATCGCTGACTTTACCGATGCCAATAAGGAAATTGTTATCGCTGGCGGTATTCCTGCAACCAGCCGTCCAGTCCTTATGGGAATCACCAAGGCTTCCTTGGAAACCAACTCCTTCTTGTCAGCAGCTTCTTTCCAAGAAACCACTCGTGTCCTTACCGATGCGGCTATCCGTGGTAAGAAGGACCACCTGCTGGGTCTTAAGGAAAATGTTATCATCGGTAAGATTATTCCAGCTGGTACTGGTATGGCCCGCTACCGCAACATTGAACCACAGGCCGTCAATGAGGTTGAAATCATTGAAGAAGAAGTGGGACCAAGTGCAGAAGAAGCCCCAGTTGCTGAATAAAATATCAGACTTACTCTTAAAATCTGTATAGATATAAAAAGAAGATTTGAGTCTCTCCTAGTTGCTAGGAGGGGCTTTTTTCCTTGTCAAATCAGGGAAATCACCAGGTTTAACTTGGTTTGATACCTCAAAGCTGATAAGAAAACGAAACGGAATATTTACATTTCCTTAATAAACTGCTATAATTGAAAACGTTACAGTCACTGAAAATGGATTAGACAGACCTCAGTCTTTGGTCGGTCTAGGTCTATTTTTGTTTGACTGGATAATCCAGTTGTCGGGGCGCCCTGACATCTAAGTGAGAAGGAATTTTATGGTATTAATAAAAAGAAAATTCAGAAAAAAACTTCGTAAGAATGCCAAATGGATTGCGGTTGCTGGCCTAGTCTTGGTTGGTGCTGGCCTTGCCTATAATATGAGCAAGCCTGATGAGACAAAACATGAGATTAACTGGACAACCCCGACTGAAGTGATTACCTTGGATGCTTCCAAGGTGACGGATACTTATTCCTCCATTGCCATTGGGAACTCGGGTAGTAATCTCCTTCGTGTTGATAAGAAGGGAAATTTAAAGCCCGATTTAGCAAAGAAGGTTGAGGTCTCATCAGATGGCCTGACCTATACAGCCACCTTACGAAATAACCTCAAGTGGTCGGACGGGAGCGATTTAACGGCTCAAGATATCGTCTATTCCTGGCAGCGGATTGTTGATCCCAAGACGGCTTCTGAATATGCCTATTTAACTCAAGATGTCCATCTACTGAATGCTGATGAGGTGATTGCTGGTAAGAAACCCCTCTCTGATCTAGGTGTCAAGGCCCAAGGCAATAAGATTATCTTTTCTCTGTCCAAGCCTGCTCCTCAGTTTAAAAACCTTCTTTCCTTTGCGAATTTTGTTCCGCAAAAGAAGGCTTTTGTGGATAAGGCTGGGGATAATTACGGAACGGCTTCTAAATATTCCCTCTACTCAGGCCCTTATAAGGTTGAAGGCTGGAATGGGACCAATACGACCTATAAGTTAGTTAAAAACAAGTATTACTGGGATGCTAAGCATGTCAAGACGAAAACCATCACTGTGCAGACCATCAAGAAGCCAGATACAGCTGTGCAGATGTACAAACAGGGCGATGTCGACTATGCGACCATTTCAAGTACCCAAGCCATGTACAATGCCAATAAGGACAATAAGGATGTCATCAAGGTTCCTGAAGCAACGACCAGCTACATTGTCTACAATGAAACGGGCAAGGTTCCAGGTCTAAGTAATAAAAATATTCGTCAGGCCCTCAATCTGGCTACCAACCGTCCAGGCATTGTCAAGGCGGCAGTCGATACAGGTTCTAAGGCAGCGACAGCCCTGGTTCCATCTGGTATGGAAAAATTACCAAATGGTCAAGACCTGACCGATTATGTCGCCCCAGGTTATACCTATGACCCTAAGCAGGCTGCCCAACACTTTAAGGCTGGTTTGTCGGAAATCGGCAAAAGCTCGCTTAAGCTGACCATTACGGCTGACTCGGATAGTCCAGTTGGTAAGGCAGCGGTTGACTATATAAAGGAAACTTGGGAAAGTGCCCTGCCAGGTCTAACGGTGGAGGAAAAATTTGTCACCTTTAAGCAACGCTTGGAGGACACCAAAAACCAAAACTTCGATGTGGCCTTGGTTCTCTGGGGCGGTGACTATCCAGAAGGTTCAACCTTCTACGGCCTCTTCCCATCTGACTCCGCTTATAACTATGGGAAATTCTCCAACGCTGATTACGATGCAGCCTACCAAAAAGCATTGACAACCGATGCCTTGGACCCAGCTGCTGGTGCTGACGATTATAAGGCGGCAGAAAAGGCCCTCTATGATGAGGCCCTTTACAATCCTATTTATTTCCGCTCGACCAAAGCTCTGCAAAATCCGAATTTGACGGGTGTCGTTCATAATGCGACAGGTTTGCAAGTCGACTTTACCTACGCCTACAAGAAGTAAAGAGGCAAGATAGGGCTGGGGAAGAAATCGCAAGATCCACCTGACCGATTAGCCTTTCTTCCTGCCCAGTTTTCTAGCTTGCCCCCTTTAAAGGAATCAAAATTATGGTGAAATATTTATTGAAAAGGCTAGCAATCTTGCTGGTCACCCTTTGGGTGGTTATCACCCTATCTTTCTTTCTCATGCAGGTTCTACCAGGGACTCCTTACAACAATCCCAAGTTGACCGACCAGATGATTGCCATGATGAACAAGCAGTATGGCTTGGATAAACCCCTCTGGCAACAATACCTGACCTATCTCTGGAATATTCTGCACGGCGATTTGGGAACTTCCTACGCCTCCATCAATCAAAAGGTTTCGACCCTGATTGGTCAACGCTTGGCAGTTTCAGCCCAGCTGGGAATTCAGGCCCTGGTTGTTGGAATTATTGCTGGTCTCTTTGTCGGTGCGGTTTCCGCCCGCAATAAGAACAACTGGATTGACGGTGTCTTGAGTGTAATCTCAACCCTTGGTATCTCCGTTCCTTCCTTCATTATCGGGCTCTTCCTCTTGGACTATCTTGGTTTCAAGTGGAATCTCCTGCCTTTGGTGGGTTGGGGAAGCTTTGCCCAATCGATTTTGCCGACCCTGGCCTTGGCCATTCCGGTCTTCGCCCAGGTGACGCGTTTCTTCCGCAGTGAGATGATTGAGACCCTCAACACAGACTATATCCAGTTAGCCAGAGCTAAGGGGCTGACTTCAGCTGAAGTTATAGGTCAACACGCCTACCGCAACTCCATGATTCCGGTTCTGACTCTGGTTGGCCCTCTGGCGGCTAATATTTTGACTGGTTCGGCCCTGATTGAGCAAATTTTCTCTATTCCTGGGATCGGGCAACAGTTTGTCAGTTCAATTCCGACCAAGGATTACCCAGTCATCATGGGGACCACCATTGTTTACGCCCTCATGCTGATGGTGGCCATTCTGGTGACCGATATTGTCATTAGTATTGCCGATCCTCGGGTTCGCTTGCAGTAGGGGGGACATCATGGAAGATACAAGAAAATTCAAACTTGTGGGTGCGGGCAGTTCCCTCTCGCAAGAAAAAATCCAAAAGCCAACCCTGACCTTTATGCAGGATGCTTGGCGACGGTTGAAAAAGAATAAATTGGCTCTAGTGGCCCTCTGGTTTTTGGCCTTCATGCTGGTTTTTGCAGTAGCTTCAACAGCCTTTGTCAGCAAGGAAGATGCTAATACCTTTAACAGTAATAAGGTGACCACCTATCGGAATTTACCGCCTAAAATTAGTGACCATCTGCCTTTCTGGAACGGAACTATCAAATACTCTGGTGCCGATAAGAAAACCGATGTTTACAAGGAACAAGAGGTTCCCAAGGGCAAGAAATTTATCCTGGGAACCGATAACCTAGGCCGTAGTGTCGCTAAACGGGTCATGGTTGGGATTCGCATTTCCCTTCTGATTGCCGTTGTGGCGACCCTGATTGACCTCTTGATTGGGGTCACTTACGGCCTGATTTCCGGCTTTATCGGTGGTCGGACCGACACCATCATGCAGCGGATTATCGAGGTTATCTCCTCCATTCCTAACCTAGTTATCGTGACCATGTTGGGTCTCCTTCTGGGAAATGGGGTAACGGCCATTATCATCTCCATTGCTATCGTAGGTTGGACGGCCATGGCCCGTCAGGTCCGTAATATGACCCTGTCCTATAAGGAGCGGGACTTTGTCCTAGCTTCACGGACCCTAGGGGAAAGTAAAATCAAGATTGCCTTCAAGCATATCCTGCCCAATATCTCTGGGATTATTATTGTTCAAATCATGATGACCGTACCGAGTGCCATCATGTATGAAGCGGTCCTTTCAGCCATCAATCTGGGGGTTAAGCCACCGACGGCTTCTCTGGGGTCTTTGATTACCGATGCCCAAGAGTACCTGCAATACTATCCCTACCAGCTGATTATTCCGGCCCTGGCTCTGGTCTTCATTTCCCTAGCTTTCATCCTTTTGGGTGATGGCCTGCGAGATGCCTTTGACCCTAAGTCAAATGCTGATGAGTAAGGAGGTTGCTATGTCAAAAGAAGAAATTTTAAGTGTCAAAGACCTCCGTGTGACCTTCCACACCTATGCTGGAGATGTTAAGGCTATTCGTAAGGTTAATTTTAACCTGCACAAGGGGGAAACTCTGGCCATCGTTGGTGAGTCTGGTTCAGGGAAATCCGTGACCACCCGGACCCTGATGGGGCTGTCAGCCAAGAATGCTGAGGTCGAAGGGGACATTCAGTTCAAGGGGCGCAATCTTAATGACCTAAGTGAAAAAGATTGGGTCGATGTGCGTGGTAATGAGATTGCCATGATTTTCCAAGACCCCATGACCAGTCTGGATCCGACCATGAAGATTTGGAAACAGATTGCTGAGCCTATCCTCATTCACGATGAGGAAATGGAATTTGACCAGGCCTTTGAAATCGCTGTTGATTTGATGGAGAAGGTTGGTATTCCTAATGCGCGTGAACACGCTAATGATTACCCCCACCAATGGTCTGGAGGAATGCGGCAACGGGCTGTCATTGCCATTGCCCTGGCTGCTAATCCAGAAATCCTCATTGCCGATGAACCGACAACGGCTCTGGATGTGACCATTCAGGCACAGATTTTGCATCTGATGAAGGGCATTCAAAAGCAGACCGAGAGCTCCATTATCTTCATCACCCATGATTTGGGTGTGGTGGCTGGCATGGCTGACCGAGTGGCTGTCATGTACGCTGGTAAGATTGTTGAGTACGGGACCGTTGATGAGGTATTCTACAATCCTCAACACCCTTACACTTGGGGCCTGCTAGGCTCTATGCCGACAACCGGCACCCAGTCTGGCAGCCTGCAAGCTATTCCAGGAACGCCACCAGACTTGCTCAATCCACCCAAGGGTGATGCTTTTGCGGCCAGAAATGCCTTTGCTCTAGATATTGACCATGAGGAAGAGCCGCCAATGTTTAAGGTATCTGATAGCCACTATGCAGCCACCTGGCTCTTGGATGAGCGAGCACCCCAAGTGACCCCGCCAGACTTTATCCAAAAACGTTGGCAAGACTGGCAAGCATTAGAAGGGAGACAAAAATGACCCAAGACCGCAAAAAATTAGTCCAAGTCAAGAACGTTTCCCTGACCTTCAATCGGGGGAAATCTAACCAAGTCAAGGCCATTGACGATGTCAGCTTCGACATCTATGAAGGTGAAGTCTTCGGTCTGGTTGGGGAATCCGGTTCTGGTAAGACCACCATTGGTCGCTCCATCCTCAAGCTCTATGATATTGATGGTGGCGACATTAGTTTCAATGGGAAATCTGTCGCCAGCCTCAAGGGTAAGGGCCTGCACGACTTCCGCAAGGATGCCCAAATGATTTTCCAAGACCCTCAGGCCAGCCTTAATGGTCGGATGACCATTCGGGACATTATCGCCGAAGGTTTGGATATTCACCACTTGACCGCCAGTAAGGAAGAGCGGCAGCGGAAGGTGGAAGAGCTGATCGAATTGGTCGGCCTCAATAAGGACCATCTCTCTCGCTATCCCCATGAATTCTCCGGTGGTCAACGCCAGCGGATTGGGATTGCCAGAGCCTTGGCCGTTAACCCTAAATTTATCGTGGCCGATGAACCTATCTCTGCCTTGGATGTTTCCATCCAGGCTCAGGTGGTCAACCTCATGCAAAAACTCCAGCATGACCAAGGCCTGACCTACCTCTTTATCGCCCATGACTTGTCTATGGTTAAATATATCTCTGATCGGATTGGTGTTATGCACTGGGGCAAGCTCTTAGAAGTAGGACCAGCGGATGAGGTTTACAATAACCCTATCCACCCCTACACCAAGTCGCTCTTGTCGGCTATTCCAGAGCCGGATCCAGAAAGCGAACGCAACCGCATTCCACAGGTTTACGACCCAAGTCTGGAAGAGGATGGCCAAGCCCGTATCATGCACGAAATCACCTCTGGTCACTTCGTCTATGCGACCGACCAAGAGGCTGAAAATTATAAGAAATAAAAATGAGTTTTGGGATATTCCCGCTTGGACTCGCAAAAATAGAGACTCGCAAAAGGTGAAGCCTCTATTTTTGCGGATTGATTGTTTTGTGGGGTCTTAAGTAAGAAAACTTGGGATTTTGAATGAGGGTTTTTTAGGAACTAATAATTATTGGAAACATAAAGTGTCCATTTGGAAGGCCAAAGCCCCGAGTATCAACTAAAGTAAGCTCGAGGCTTTTTTGCTAGCCTGAAAAATTACCCAACTACCTCACTATTTTTCTTGGGAAAGAGCAGTGAAGTGAAGATGGCCAGTCCGACAAAACAGATGGAGTATTGATAGAGTTTGGTAAAGGCCTTGGTATAGCGACCTTTGGCATAGTTCTTGATAGTTGCGATGGCCTTGTTAATCTGCTGGTTAATGGTTCTTAGTTTGGCCTGAACCTGGGTCTTAACCTTACTGTGAATAGCCTGCTTGGCTTGGTTAGGTAGCTGACTTGGATAATTCCTCAAGGTTTTCTGGTAGTTTTGCTCAATGATGGCCTGTCTGTCTTCTTTACTAAAATGGTCTTTGGTCGTTTTAGCTTGTTTGGTCTTACCTAGGGCCTTGATAGAAGCGTCGGCGATGGTCTTTTGCTTATCCTTGGAAACTTGGACCGTCTTGACTTGGTCTTTAATATAGCTAACCGATTCATTTCTTGCTGTGGTTAGGTTGCTATAAAGACCAGTCACATAGATGGCAACGGCAAGCACAATCCCGACCTGACGCAAGACTCCAGCCACGCTTTGGGAGGCAGTCAGAAGTTTGCCGGTAAAATCCGAAGCTGCCAAAACCGTGATGGGACCAGCAATAATTCCGTAACCAGTCCCTAAGACTAGGCAGGTTAGAGTTGTCTGTAGACTGTTAGTCATATCAATCTTAGTGAAGAGGATATAGGCAGTGGTCATGAGAGTAAAACCAAGAGTGATAATGCAGCGAGCCCCAAACTTATTGAGTAGGAGGGCGGCTAGAGCGGAAAAGATAAATATCATGACGGTGATGGGAGTTACTAGAAGGGCCGCCTCCAATTCAGTCTTTCCTTGAACTCGGGTAAAGTAGGTTGGTAGGACAACCGTTACTGCGACTAAAAAGATATTAGAGAGGACGGTTGTGATAGCCGATCCCGTAAATTCTTTGTTTTTAAAGAGAGTTAAGGGTATCATTGGATCTTCTGCCTTGCCTTCCCACCAGATGAATAGAATTAGTAGGATGACAGAACCAGTTAAAAGGCCCAGTATAGCAGGACTGGTCCAATGCCAAGAGCGTCCTTGAACCAGACCCAGGGTCAGAGAAAAGAGGGTTGCCATACTGAGGATAGCCCCCAAAATGTCAATCTTGGCTGATTCTTTTTCTTCTTGGCGGTTGAAGCAAATCAGACAAATGATTAAAGAAATAATCATCAAGGGGAGATTAACGAGAAAGATCCATCGCCAACCCAAATATTGGGTGAGAATGCCACCGATAGTTGGCCCCAGGGCGGCAGCCAGGCCCTGGGTTACCCCAAGGGCAGCAATGATCTTGGTACGGGCCGAGACACTGACTGTACTGATTCCCAAGGTCATAGAGAGAGGGAAGACAAGGGCTGCCCCAAGACTTTGGATAGCCCGACCGACAATCAAGAAGCTTAGGTCCTGGCTGATAGCGGAAAGGAGGGAACCCAGCATAAAAGTGGTCAAGCCTAAAAGGTAAAATCTTTGCTTGCCATATTTCTCGGCTAATTTACTAAGAGGAATGGTCAGGGAGGCAAAGACGATGGTGTAAACATTGAGGGCCCATTGGAGGTTGTTGAGACTGACCTTGAGGCTATCTTGGATAGTAGGCAGGGCGATGTTCATGACGGTAGTGTCTAGCATGCAGAGAAAAATGCCGATACACATAGCGAAAATAGTAAATAGACGTTTCATAGGAGTACCTTCTTTTTGTAATTTATATTAATGATAATAATATAAACTAAATAAATAATAATGTCAACTATATTTTTGTTGACAGTTATTTGAAATACCTTTATAATTAAAATGAAAGTGAGGACAGGCCATGAAAGGCAGAGATGTTATCTTGGGGATTTTGAGCCGCAAGGAGCGGACGGGTTACGATATTAAAAATATTTTGGAAACTCAGCTCTCTTATTTTTACGATGGGACTTATGGGATGATTTATCCTACCCTGCGCAAACTTGAAGCGGAGGGCAAGATAAAAAAAGAGATCGTCATTCAAGAAGGACGGCCCAATAAGAATGTCTTTGCTATTACTGAGGCTGGCCGAGAAGAGTTTGCGGCTTATTTTGAGTCAGATGTTGATGTTGAAACGGTTAAATCAGATCTACTCATGCGACTTTTCTTCGCCCCAGACCTATCTAAGGAGAACCTGCAACCTCTTTTGACGGAAGGAATTGCTCGCAAGGAGGAGAGAATTCAGCAACTGCAGGATAATCTCCAAGCTTGGCAGGGGGAAGGGGGACTGACCAGTACTCAAGAAATCACCATTAAGTATGGTCTAGCTTATTATCAAGCAACCAAGCAGGTCCTGGAGGCTGCCCTGAAAGACCTTGAAAAATAAGGAGGATGCCTAATGGGACCAACAATTAAATCCGGTTTGAAAATGATTCTCACTCTCCTGGTTGGGCTTCTGGCTGGCATGGCAGTCCTGTCCATCAAGATTTGGTTTGGTATTCAAGCTGCCTACAAGGCTCAGCTGGCCCAGTCAACCATCAGCTTTTTTGGCCTGCCCATCTATCGGTTGATTAAGCTGGGCTCTAGCTATCACGAAACTGGTGACTACGGCACCAATCGTGGCTGGATCTGCTTTGGTTTTATGCTTCTGACAGTCTTTTTGCAATATATCTTGGGCAACTGGTGGCGGAACCGCCGGCTGAAATAATCCTCTTCGAAAAGCAAATTTTTCCAGCGGACGAAGGAAATCAAGATTAAAAAATCGAGACTGATGGAGTTCGATTTTTTTGTGTGTTTATCTTTAGTTAGTAATAAGTAGATTGAAACCTCGCTATTTAGGAAAACGAGTAGCTAGCTAGTCTGGAAGCTAGTAGATGAAGGCTGATTGCGACTATCTCACAAAATGGGCAATCCTCGAGATATTGATCTTAAGGACTTGCACGATTATGACGTGGGCCTTTTTGTAGTCAACTGACAGGAAGTGCGGAAGCAGGTTCAAACCAATCTCGTTTTTTGTCAAAGTCGGCTATTTGGGTTATAATGGGGTCTGTTTTGGAGGTGCTATTCATGAATAAAGAACGTCTGGTAGCCTTTACTGATGCCGTCTTGGCTATTATCATGACTATCTTGGTCTTGGAATTGAAAAAGCCAGAGGTTATCAGTCTGGCTGGATTTTGGGCTTTGCGAATGAACTTTTTTGCTTATACCATTTCCTTCTTCTGGTTGGGAACCATGTGGGTCAACTTGCATCGCTCCTGGGATGGCCTTGAGAAAATCAACAACAAGCTGGTTTGGATTTCCCTTCTTTTGCTCTTTTTCTCCTCTCTTTTCCCTTACGTGACCACCATTGTTTCGGAAAGTTTTAATAACCCCATTGCCCAAGCGGCTTACGGTGTCATTGTCCTCCTAGTGTCGTTTACCAATGTTTGGATGTATGCCGAGTTGGCTAAGATGTCAGGAACTTCCATGACTAAGTCCATGGCCAAGTCGCACAACCGATTCATGGCCTGGGACATTGCCATCAAGTTACTGGGCTTTATTCTGACCTTGACTTTCTACCCACCAGCCATGATGTGGTCAGTCCTTATCACAGCGTTGAGCTTGGGACAAAACCATCCCTCAGCCAACGAAAAAGCAACGGTTTTGATGCCGTTGCTTTTTGCTTGACATAGGTAGTCTTGATAAAATATCGTTGACAAAAAAATAATAGAAAGGCTACCTCATGTACAGTCACTATAACACAAATCAAACGACTCTGCCACTAGAATTAAGCGCATTCTTACCCCACAACCATCTCGTTTTTACGATTGAAAAGGTGGTCAATAAACTAGATGATAATGCCTTTCTAAACTTTTATCATGAGGTTGGGCGGCCTTCTTACCATCCCCAATTACTCCTAGCAGCCCTTTTATTTGCTTATTCTCAAGGGATCTTTTCCGGACGAAAGATAGAAAAAATGATGGTGGAAAATCTTGCCATGCAATACTTAACAGGTCAGCTGGTGATTTCTTACCGGACAATCAATCGTTTTCGTGTGGCTCCTGGGATGGAGGAGCTGATTCGTAATCTCTTTATTGACCTCAACCTTCAGTTGAAAATGGAGGAATTAGTGTCCTTAGAGTGTTTGTTTATTGACGGGACTAAGATTGAGGCTAACGCTAACAGGTACAGTTTTGTTTGGCGGAAGGCTGTTGATAAATTTTCTGCCAAACTTCAAGCGACTCTAAAAACCTATTTTCAAGAGGAAATTAATCCTTTGATTCAAGAGGCCATTGTCTTAGATGACCAAGAGCCTGTAACTTCTGAACAATTGACAGAGTTTTCCCAAATCCTTGAGGAAGAATTGAAATCAGTTAACCAAGCCATCGAAGAAAATCCTGTCAAAGGAAAGGATGAGCGTCAAACAAAGCGTCGGAAACTCAAGAAAGTCCTTCGAAAGGTAAGGGATGATTTTTCAGCCCGTGCACAAAAGTATGAGACCTATCAAGCCACTTTCACTGGTCGCAATAGTTTTTCAAAGACAGATACAGACGCCACTTTTATGCGGATGAAAGACGACCACATGAGAAATGGTCAACTGAAGGCTGGCTACAATCTCCAAATCGCTACTGAGAATCAATTTGTTCTCCACTATGATAGCTTCCCAAATCCGACAGACACCAAGACCCTCTTACCATTTTTAGACTCCTATCCCCATGACGCCAAGACTATTGTCGCAGATGCTGGTTATGGTAGTGAAGAGAACCTACTAACTCTTGACCAAGAGGAAATTAATCACTTGATTAAGTATGGCAGGTTTGATAAGGAACAAAAGAGGGGCTACAGAAAGTCTGACAAGAATCTAGCCAATTGGCACTATAATGAAAAAGAGGATAGCTACACCCATCCGGAGGGCTGGAAATAGGTGTTTCATCATCTCAAACACCAGAAAACGCAAACAGGTTTTGAACAAGAGATTAAGGTCTACCAGGCTGAGGAGCCTGAATTAGCTCCTCAAAAGGGGCTATATATCAACGAGCGGTACCAATACTTAAAGCAAAAAGAAGCTCAAGCGCTTTTATCTCCTGAGGGCAGTCAAGTTTTCGCACAACGCAAGGTTGATGTGGAGCCTGTCTTTGGGCAGATAAAGGCTTGTTTGGGTTACAAAAGGTGTAATCTGCGGGGGAAACGACAGGTCAAGATTGACATGGGATTGGCCCTTATGGCCAATAATCTCATCAAATATAACAGGAGAAGCAACCGAACCTAAAAAATAGAGGGTCACCAACAAGTGATCCTCTATTTTTCGAGCTCAAACGGATTTTGTCCCAGACTCATTACAAGAAATCTAAAAAATCGACCCCATTGAGGTTCGTTTTTTTATGTTGTACTATCTTTAGTTAGTAATAATATAAAAAGCTTACGAGTATCAGGTGACCAATTATTTGTCTGATTCTGACAGTATAAAAGCCTATGAAACATCAGTTTCATAGGCTTTTTGCTATTTCTTTGAGGATGGCTTTAATAACTTTATATAATCACTTTTGTGGAAAAGAGATAGGCAATCCTAACTTCATCTTCGACAATCGTGTAGAGAACAAGGTAGTCCCGACTTAAGGGAAATCCTCTGGTTGTAAAATTGGGATCTAATTTCTTGCCGAAGCGTTCATCGGCATTAGAACCGGCTTCTGGGAAGAACTCTAGCTATTGAATATCCTGTCGAATGCTGGCAATCTTGTTTCTAGCATTAACTTGGGATTTCAGTTCCTTGCTGATATAGTCAAAAACATCATCAAGTGGCTGAATGACTTACTTGGAGTAG
This sequence comes from Streptococcus downei MFe28, assembly GCF_900459175.1. NCBI lineage: Bacteria > Bacillati > Bacillota > Bacilli > Lactobacillales > Streptococcaceae > Streptococcus > Streptococcus downei. The sequence goes on from NZ_UHFA01000002.1 coordinate 541,254, forward strand.
ACGATTTTATACTTTTTATAGTCCATAGCGTTCTTTTAATTCGTCGTCCGTATAGTAATCACCTTTTTCAAATGAAGCGTAGGAGGCTTGGGCTTCCGCTTGCAACTGCTTGAACAGTTGCTCTTTTTCTAATTCGTCTTCTGTTAGTAAGTTAAGTTCTTTAGTGACGACGATGTTCTTTAAAAAGAGGTTGAAGGCCTTTGACATCGTTGTATTTTGTTGCTCTAAAATTAGTTTTGCTTTGTCCACTAATCCTCGGTCTGCTTGGAAATTAATAATCTTTTTATCAGGAGCCAAAGTAGACATAATAGGACCTCGCTTTACCTTTCTTTTTATATCAATTACTATACCATAAAAATTTGTGGAATTTTTCTTGACAGGTGAGTGAACACTCACTACAATAGAACTTGTAATAAGGTGAGTGGTCACTCACCTCTCTAGATTGAACAAATGACTGGGATAGCCTTTTATCCTACCTTTGTTCTTGCTCTTTAAACGGAAGTGACAGTTATGGAAAATCGGATTGTTTTGCAGGATTTGCACAAGGCCTTTGGGACCCAGACGGTCTTGGATGGGGTTAGTTTGACCTTATCCAAGGGAGAAATTCTAGGCTTAATTGGGCCTTCTGGGGCTGGTAAATCCACCTTGATTAAGACCATGTTGGGCATGGAAAAGTCGGATAGCGGTCAGGCTCTGGTCTTGGATAAACAGATGCCTAATCGCCATGTTCTAGGCGGAATCGGCTATATGGCTCAGTCTGATGCCCTTTATGAGAGTTTGACAGGTTTGGAGAATTTGGAATTTTTCGGCCAGATGAAGGGTTTGATGCATAAGGACTTAGCCCAAGCAATCGCTCATGTGGCCAAAGTTGTGGATTTACAAGATAGCTTGAAAATTTATGTTTCCGCCTATTCTGGTGGAATGAAGCGACGTTTATCTTTGGCAATCGCTCTACTGGGCAATCCTGAGCTCTTGGTATTAGATGAGCCTACGGTTGGGATTGACCCTGCCTTGAGGAGGGAAGTCTGGAAGGAGCTGAGGACTATCCGAGATCAGGGACGCTCCATTATCATTACTACCCATGTTATGGACGAGGCGGAACTGACCAATCGTGTTGCTCTACTTTTGGCAGGTAAAATTATCGCTTGCGATAAGCTGCAAAAGCTTAAAGAGAGTTACGGGGTCGATTCCATTGAAGATGTCTTCTTAGAAGCAGAAGCAAGCGAGGAGTAAGATTATGAGAATTCTAGCTATTAGTAAAAGAATTATTAAGGAAATGTTGCGGGATAAAAGGACGCTGGCCCTCATGTTTGTCGCCCCTATTATCATTATGTGGCTGATGAATGTTATGTTCTCGGCCAATACCACTACTGATGTCACCATTGCAAGGGTTGATACTAGCGGTCAGGTGGTCAAAAATCTTCAAGACACTAAGCATGTGACCCTGAAAAATTATACTAGCCTCAAGCAGGCCAAGGCTGATATGAAGACGGGCCAGGTCGATGCTGTTTTGACCCAGAAAGGAGATAAGGAACTTAAGGTCCGCTATGCCAATACAGATGCTTCAAAGACCGCCGTAGTCAAACAGGCCCTAAAGGCAGCCATTGCCAAGGACTCAACCAGTCAGTTGGTGGATGGGATGAAAGGCTTGAGCACTAAACTCAAGCAAGTGCAAGAATCACTACCGCCACAAGCCCAAAAACAGCTGGCTAATCAAGAAGTTAGTCCCAAGATCTCCAAGATCAGTCTCAAGGAGAGCTATAACTACGGAAATAAGGATTCTAACTTTTTCAATAAGATGATTCCCATCCTGATGGGCTATATCGTTTTCTTCTTTGTTTTCTTGATTTCAGGTATGGCCTTGCTCAAGGAACGCACTAGTGGAACCCTGGATCGTCTCTTGGCCACACCCGTTAAACGCAGTGACATCGTTTTCGGCTACCTGCTTGCATATGGCCTCCTGGCTGTGGTGCAAACTCTGGTCATCGTCTTTGCTACTGTCTGGCTCCTAGATATTGAGGTAGTGGGAAATATCGGCTATGTTATCATGGTCAATGTGCTCATGGCTCTGGTTGCTCTGGTCTTTGGTATCCTCCTGTCTACCCTAGCCAAGTCCGAATTCCAAATGATGCAATTCATTCCTTTAATTGTCATCCCTCAAATCTTTTTCTCAGGACTGATCCCTCTGGACTCCATGGCCAGCTGGGTTCGGGTGATTGGAACAATCCTGCCCCTATCCTATTCGGGCGATGCCCTGACCAAGGTCATGATGCGAGGTCAAGGCTTCTTAGCTATCAGTAACGACCTCTGGATTCTCCTCCTCTTTGTAGTCATCCTAACCATTCTTAACATCTGGGGCATGAAACGCTACCGGAAAGTCTGAAGGACAAAGTCAGTCTATTGTTTTTTACTAGACTGACTACAAGAACTGCTAGGGCGGTTTGGGCTTCTTGCAAATTCTAGCCAAGCCCTATAACCGATTGTCTGGTTTTAAAGCCATCAGATACAAAACCCTGCTTCGGCTTACCTAAACTAGCAGTAAATATCTTGTCAAGACTGGCAAGAGTAGATATAATTAGTTAGTAATAAAACGGATTGAGGAAATTATGCCACAAAATATTATTAAGGATTACCTTCAGATTTTGTCGGAGGAGAAGATGCCGCCGGGCAAAAAATGGGCCCTGGCCACTGCCATTGAGCTTTTTGCTAGCCAGGGCTTTGATGGGACTTCAACCCTCCAAATTGCAGCCCAGGCTGGGGTCAGCCAGGCTACGATTTTTAAATATTTCAAAACTAAGGAAGATTTGCTACTGGCTATTCTAGAATCGGTAATGCCTAAGATTAAGGATGAATTTTTTAGCAATCTTTTGGCCTATGAAAAATTGCAGGAGGCAGTACATTTCTTGGTGCAGGACCGTTGGACTTTTATCAAGGCCAATGCGCCCTTACTCAAGATTCTTATGCAGCAGTTTTTGACCAATCAAAATTTTAAAATGGAATTCTTGAAGAACTTTCAGGGCTTAGAAGATTTGGAGGTCCTGCAAAAAATTAAACTCAGTGATCCAAATTTTCGTAAGGATTTACCTCTAGCCAGTCTGATTCGACGAATGGTCGGACCGCTCTTAACCTATTTCTATCAGACCCAGGTTTTGGGATTAGTTAGTCAGGAAGAAGCCCGAGACTTGGCGGATATTGAAGAAGAAATTTTGCGAAACTTGACCAAGTAAGTCGTAATTGCTAATCGAATAATCTTGCTACCAAGGTTTACCTTCCTTTCTGTCAACTTTTCACACCGATGATTCTATCGGATGGGGAAGTGATAGAGATGACTGTGTCAAGTTGGGGACTGAATTTCAATAAAGACAAAAAACGAGTACGATTTTGTACTCGTTTTCTTTTTATCCTTAAAATAAATCGGAGTGACTGCCAGTTCTGGTGGCCGTCAGGATTAGCTGGTCTTTATCTACGGCGTAGACTAGGAGACAGTCTGGTTCGATTTGACATTCTCGAAAACTCCGACCAAGGCGTGGTCCCGGTAACTCTGGGGAAGCACATCTTCGGCTTGTAGGAGAGCGATGAGAGATTCTAGCTTATCTAATGCTAGCCCTCGTTTACGAATTTCCTTTAGGTCTTTTTTGAATTGTTTGGTAGCAACAAGCTTGAGCATAAGCTAGTCCTCATCTAAGTTGTCCAAGAGTTCAGACAAGTTTGCATAGGTTTTCGCTTTTTCCTCTTTAGCTATGATACGACGGGCCTCTTCGATGGCAGCCTCAGTTTCATGATTGTAGCGGGGTTGCTTAATTTGGAAAGGAAATCCCCCTCCATGATAGAGGTGTTGAGAAAAATATTGATAGCATCTGTCACGGAAATCCCAAAACTATTAAAGAGACTTTCTGCGCATGCCTTGGTTTCGGGTTCGATTCTCAAGTTAATATTTGCAGTTTTTGCCATGGTCTGTCCTCCTTATCTATTTCAAGGAAATTGAATCGCAAATGTTAAACAAATGCAACTTTTTGAGCAAAGGGTATAGAGAACTTGACGACTAGATTTATAGACCACTAATTTTACACCTTCTTTACGACCCTCAGTGGCTCGCCAACTTTCCTCTTATCTCGGCCAGATTGTCTGGACTTCCTTGATAAAGTTGGCCAGTTTAGCCTTTTTCTCCTTGGGGTAGGTTAGGTAGAAGTCCAGTTTAGCTCGTTCGTCCATTAGGGGCAAAACTTTGCGATCTTTGCTTCTATCTGGTTCAAGGGCCAAGGTTAGGTTGCTGGTGAAATAGGGAAAGTTGGAATAACTGGTAATGACTGAGAAGGCTTGGTCATCTGTTTGGTAAAGAAATTTAAGTCCAGGAATCTCGGCCTCTTCGATAATTTGTCGCCAAATACCGATAGCTTCTTGCACGATGAAGTTCATGTTTTTCAAGTCTTGAAAATGCAAGCTCTGTTTGGCAGCCAGGGCTGTAAAGGGATCTAGATTAACAAAGAGTTGTTCTTGTCCCAAGTAAAGCGATTCTAATTTATCAGTCTGGATTTCTTGGTTGCTGAAAACTAGGTCTAGCTGCTGTCGCTCAAGCAAGTCCTGAATCTGGTCGGATTTGATGAAGTCCTCTTCCTCTGGCAGGCTAAGTTGGTTTGGTTGGGAATAGCGCTCCGATAGTAGTAGGAGAGGGCCTGGAGCAACAGAGGCGATTTTGATTTTATTTTGTTTCTGGTCAAAGGCTTGAAGATTTTTGATAAAATCGGCCTGAGCTTGCAGGAGGGAGCGAGCTTCCTGAACCGCCAGAGTTCCGGTTTTAGTCAGGCTAAGTTTATTGGCCTGGCGGTCGAAAAGTTTGACCCCCAATTCTTCTTCCAGTTTTTGCAGCCCCCGTGTGATGGAGGGCTGGCTTACCAATAATTTTTTGGCGGTAGCCGAAACGGTCCCCAAATCTGCAAAGGTGACTAATTGCTCTAGTAAATCATTATCCAGCATGCTTGGCTCCTTTAGTATACGTTAACTGTATACTAGCATACAAACTTGCTTCTGTTCAAGTCTAGAAATCTGAGTTAGAATAGGCTTATCAAAGAAAAGAGGTAAAGCTAATGGAATATCTTACATTGAATAATGGTTTGAAAATGCCTAAACTGGGCTTCGGGGTTTTCCAAGTTCCGGACTTGAAGGAGTGTGAGGAAGCCGTACTCAATGCCTTGGAGGCCGGTTATCGCCTCTTGGACACGGCTGCGGCTTACGGGAATGAAGAAGCAGTAGGGGCTGCCATCAAGAAGAGTGGCATTCCACGCCAGGAAATTTTTCTAACCACCAAACTTTGGGTAGCTGATGCCAGCTATGAAAAGGCTAAGGTGGCCATTGAAACTTCTCTAAAGAAGTTGGGAACCGATTATATCGACCTTTATCTGCTGCACCAACCCTATGGTGATGTGGCTGGGGCATGGAGGGCCATGGAAGAAGCCTATCAAGCTGGTCAGTTGCGTGCCTTGGGCGTGTCTAACTTTTATCCTGACCAGTATAAGAATCTGACCTTGATGAGCCAGGTGAAGCCAGTTCTCAATCAAATTGAAGTCAATCCTTGGTTTCAACAAGGGTCCGATGTTGCCTATTTCCAAGGGGAAGATGTGGTGGTAGAAGCCTGGGCTCCTTATGCCGAAGGCAAGCATGACATCTTTACTAATCCAACTATCGCTCAAATCGGGCAAAAATATGGCAAGACCAACGGTCAAGTCATTCTGCGCTGGCTTCTGCAAAGAGACATTGTCGTCATTCCAAAATCTGTCCGCCGGCAACGGATGGAAGAAAACTTTGATGTCTTTGATTTCAGCCTAGACCAAGAAGACATGGAAACCATGGCTAACTTGGACAAGGGCCAGAGCCAATTCTTCGACCACCGCGATCCAGCAGCCATCGAGGCTATCTTTGGTTCCAGCCTTACAGCCCTTAAAAACTAATTAAAATAAAGACTCTAGACAGGATTCCCTGTTTAGAGTTTTTTGCACTAGTATGAAGATGAAGTGGTGCTCGTCACCATAAGAGCCATCCCTGTATACTTATCCTAGTTGGGCAAGGGCTTCTAGGATTTTGGCTTCATCGGTCTTGCTTCCACGCCCGTTGATTGTGGCTAAGAGAGGAACACCGTATTTGAGGGCAACTTTTTGACCACCGAAGCAGAAGGTTTCCCGATGGCGCTCAAGAGAGCCTGTTGCAACAACAGCTTGGAGGTTTTGATGATTCCTTTCCAAAAACTGGCTGACCAAATCAGGTGTTTCTCCAACTTTGTCGCTGTAGGTGAAGAGGACGAAGGGCTCGTTCACTACTTCCTGACCACTTTCAATCTGAAGGGTTTGGTCAAATCCCAGAGCTTGGACTAATTCTTTTGTTTTGCCCTGACGGCTAGCATAGACAATTTTCATGAGATTTCCCTTCTCCTAACTTTCTGATGTGTCCCTTACATTATACACCAAGTCAGAAGGAGTAAGGAAAAGTTTGTTTAAGATTGAACACTCCGTCTGTGCTTGAGATTGACTTTAACTTTAACCAGATATGTACCAAATTAGCTGAAAATCAATAAGTAGAGGTTGATTTTCTCTATTATTTTGATAGACTATAACTAGTCTAAAGCCTTGTTCGTCAAGGATACATGTAGGGGCGTATCAAAAGATACGTCTCACCCGTGGTGCTAGTTAAAAAGTTACGAAAAAAGCCCAATTGGACTATACTGTAAGTGCAAAAATCAAACAGGAGGTTGTCCAAATGAGCCACTTACAGTATACCGCTAATTGTCATCACTTACAATATAAGGTGAAGCAATTGTCCAAAATTTGTCATTGGTTCTATCAAAACTATTGTCCAGAAGCTATTAAGCACCGACATAATGTCAAATTAGCTCATGTCTCCGATGAGTCCCTCTTAACCTTACTTGTCCTACAAGCAGAACTGGGAATTAAGTCACAACATCACTTTTACCAGATGTGTCATCTATTTTGCTTGGAAAAGAGACTCAAAAGAAGTCGCTTCAATCGTCGATCCCAAAATCTGATTTGGCTCATTCAGTTGATTCGACAAGGCCTGAACCAACAAATACCAGCAGATTCCATTGTCATTATTGATAGCTTTCCCTTGCCTCTTTGTCAACCCGTTCGCAATCATAGGGTCAAAATCCTCAATGGGTTAGCGGATATTGGCTACAATGCTTCCAAGCAGATGTGGTTTTATGGCTTTAAAGTTCACATGTTAGTGACTTTATCGGGCTATATTTTGAACTATGTTGTCACGCCAGCCTCTGTTCATGATATCAGAGCTGTTGATGAATTACTTGAAAACTGTAGGCAACCGTTTATTCTAGGAGATTTAGGTTACCTTAGTCAGTCCCTTAAAGAGGAACTAAACAAGAGGGGCTATCACTTATGGACACCTTGGCGACAAAATATGCAGGGTTCAACTGAACACAACAACTGGAAGTTACTAGCCATGCGTAGAACCATTGAGACACGCTTTTCCGAGCTCTGTAGTTTGTTTGGAATCGAGCATACATGAGCCAGAGGTCTAGCTGGGATTCAGCTAATGCTAGAACAAATTATACTAACCTATAATCTGAGCTATTTTATTGTGAACTAGCACCACGGGTACGTCTCAATTTTTTCATTATAAGCATCAATAAAAACGCATAACATCTTCGCTCTAAAAGCAATGATTTTATGCGTTTTTGTTTTAATTAAATTCCGTCCCTGCGTGTCCTACTTCCTAAACCACTTAAAGCGGCGCCAGCCCTTGTTGGCGATGAAGTCAAAGAAGGTGGAGAGGTTGCGGTAGATGGACTCTCCGACTAGGAAGAAGACCAGGCCAAGGAGGAAGACATCTAGGGTAACATGGCTGAGCTCGAAGATGTTCTTGAGTAGGAGGGCCGAGATGATGAAGGCTAGGATAGATACAGCGATAATGGCCACCTTGCTCTTGGTCAAGGGTCTGGACAGGCGGACCAAGGCCATAAAGCCGATGATGGAGAGGAGGAAGGTGGAGACGGTTGAGGTTTGATTGTAGTCAATCTGGAAGAAGACTCCTGCTCCGACCAGAAGGCCGATAGCGGCAACGGCGGCCACCGCTGCAGGGAGAGCGTTCTTGAGGACCTTAAGCATGAAGTGGCCAGAAATCCGCTTGTTATTGGCTTCTAGGGTCAAGAGATAACTTGGCAGGCCAATCATGAAGGCTGAAATGAGAGAAATCTGTGAGGCCTTGAGCGGGTAGGTGATGGCAAAGATAATGGACAAAATGGCCAACAGAAAGGAGAAGACATTCTTAATCAAGAAGAGGCTGGCTGAGCGTTCGATATTGTTGACGGTGCGACGGCCCTCGGCCACAACCGATGGCATGCTGGCAAAGTTGGAGTCAACTAGGACGATTTGCGAAGCGTTGAGGGCGGCATCACTTCCAGAAGCCATGGCGATGCTACAGTCAGCTGCCTTGAGGGCCAGAACATCATTGACCCCATCTCCTGTCATGGCAACGATGTGTCCGTCCCCTTGCAGGGCTAAGACTAGTTGGCGTTTGAGCTCAGGTGTTACCCGACCAAAGACGGTGTAGGTGCGGGAGGCTTCCTTAACCATGTCACCAGTCACCAGAGTTCTGGCATCGACATAGTTTTCAGCTTCCTTGATTTGGGCCTTACCAGCCACATGGGAAACGGTCACGGGGTCGTCCCCAGAAATGACCTTGATGGCCACATCTTGACGGCTAAAGTAGGCAAAGGTTTCAGGGGCTTCTTGGCGGATAGGGTTAGAAATTAGGATAAAGGCGTAGGGCGTGATGGGAGCAGCAAGGGGTTCGACCTGTTCGGAAGTCAATTTTCCAAAGGCCAGGACCCGGTAGCCCTGAGCAGCATAGTGGTTGACCTCTTCTTCATAGGTCGACCAGTCGTCTCCCAAGAGGATTTGCGGTGCCCCAATCAGATAGGAGAAGCCATCATAGATAACACCGCTGTATTTATTGGAGGATTTGAAGGGCTGGAGGCTCTTCTTCTTGAGGGTCAGGCCATTGGCTTGCTCCTTGGTGAAGTAGGCTTGGAGGGCCTCCATGGTATCATTGTCGCTGGCCAATTCATTGGTCACTCTAGCAATCAGGCTATCGAGACGAAGGCCTGTATCAGGACTTTTATCAAAGGCAGCAGTAGCGATATAGTCTTGGACCGACATGCTATTTTCGGTGATGGTCCCTGTCTTATCAATACAGAGGACATCGACCCGAGCCAGCTTTTCGACACTTTTCATATCGTGAAGGACGACCTGTTTGCGGGCCAGCCGCATGGTGCTGGCAACCAGAGAGATGGTGGTCAAGAGGTAGAGCCCTTCTGGAATCAGCCCGATAACAGCCGCCACCATTGATTTAACGGCACCACCGAAGCCGGTCTGATTGATAAAGAGACTTTGGTAGAGCATGATGAGGGCTAAGGGGATAATCAGAATTCCCACCCATTTGACAATGGCATTGATGGCGCGAATCATTTCGGATTGCTCGCTACTATCAACAGCCTTGGCTTCCTTAACTAGCTTGGCCGCATAGGTGTCTTCGCCGACTCGGATGACCTTGGCCAGACAGGTGCCAGCGACGACGAAGCTACCAGACATGAGTTCATCGCCTGGGGCCTTGGAAATTTCGTCGGCCTCCCCAGTCAGGATGGACTCGTCCACCTGAACCGTATCGCTGAGGACCGTGGCATCAACGGAAATCTGATTACCAGCCGAGAGTTGGATGACATCATCCAAGACCAAATCCTCGATGGGAATAGTGGTCAGGCGCCCATCTCGCAGAACGGTCACATTGGGCGTGGTGACGATGGCTAATTTTGAAACAATCTTGCGGGAGCGAATTTCTTGAACAATCCCCAAAATGGCATTGATGAAGACAACTGGCAGAAAGGTAAAATTACTAATACCGATATTACCACTAATTAGTAATAAAATCGTCAAGACTGCAAAAATCAGGTTGAAATAGGTCAGAGTATTTTCCTTGATGATTTGCTTGGTGGTCTTGACATCGGAAGTCGTTGCCTTGTTGACCTGATCCTTGGCAATACGACTGGCTACCTCTTGGCTGGTCAGTCCCCTGAATTCTTTACTATCGCTCATAATATCCTCTTTTTATCTTGATGTGATTGCCTTCTATTCTATCATGGTAGGGATGAGAATGCCAGAATCCTTATGATTTTCCAGAAAAATTTTAGACTAGGGGTTTTCAGAAAAATTTCCCTTGGATAGCTAAGTTTGGCTTAGGTTTTCTAATAGTTTGATATTTTCAAACAAAATTTTTTTAATTTGAAATTATTTCTTATATAATACAGGATAAGTTAGGATTAATTATGTATCAAGTAATAAAAATGTATGGAGATTTGGAGCCTTGGTGGTTCCTCGAAGGCTGGAAGGACGATGTGGTCGAAACCCAGGAGTTTGAGGACTACTATGAGGCGCTCAAGTATTATAAAAAAGAGTGGTTCGCCCTCACGGACCGCTATCCGAGTTTTAATAGCAAAAGTAGCGTCATGACGGCCTTTTGGGATAGTAAGGACCAACGCTGGTGCGAGGAGTGTGGTGAGGACTTGCAGCAGTACTATTCCCTGGCCCTGCTCAAGGATTGGGAGGCAATCCCCAAGGACTGGTATCGTCCAGGCTATGCCAGAAGCAACGACAGCCCCCTTCCCTTCCAATGCCAGATCAAGGCCCCAGCAGGTGAGAAGTAAGATGAAAATTGGATCAAGCGCAAGGCTTGGTCTTTTTCTTTTGGCCCAAAATCCTTTGATTATCAAACTAGTTTGGTTTTTTCAAAAAAGCTTTTTAACTGCTTAATTTTTATTTTTCTTTACGGATAAATAGGTAAGTAGGCATGGAAAGGAGACCTTATGGTTGAGGTTCAAGTGTTGGCAAAAGACTTGATTAGACAGGCGGTTGATGAGCAGGCTCAGGATGTTTATGTCATTCCTAAGGCAAAAGCCTATCAGATCTTTCTTCGAATAGGTGAAAAGAGGCACCTTGGTCAGACTTGTTCCTTAGAACAGGCTCAGGGTCTCATCAGTCACTTTAAATTTCTGGCCGGGATGAATGTTGGTGAGAAGCGGCGGGCCCAACTGGGTGCCTGTGATTATGCCTTCGCCGATGGTGAGAGGGCAGCCCTGCGTTTATCAACGGTTGGCGACTATCAAGGACGAGAAAGTCTGGTTATCCGCCTACTCTTTGATAGAAGGCGGGCCTTAAATTTTTGGTTCGATGGGCTCAATGCTCTCCTACCTAAGATTATCAGTCGGGGCCTCTATCTTTTCTCAGGTCCCGTTGGTTCGGGTAAGACTACCCTCATGTATGAATTGGTCAGCCGTAGGTATCCGGACAGTCAGATTATTACCATCGAGGACCCTGTTGAGATTAAGCAGGAAAAGATGCTCCAGCTCCAGCTCAATCCTTCTATCGAAATGACTTACGATAATCTGATTAAGTTGTCCCTACGACACCGTCCGGATGTTCTAATTATCGGAGAAATTCGCGATAAGGAGACAGCCCAGGCGGTCATTAGAGCTAGCCTGACGGGGATTCGAGTTTTCTCAACGGTCCATGCCAAGAGTATTCCTGGGGTTTACGCCAGAATTTTAGAGTTGGGTGTTTCTAAGGATGAATTGGATAATTGCCTGGCTGGTATTGCCTACCAACGCTTAATCGGGGGAGGAGGATTGATTGATTTTGCCCAAGACCATTTTCAAAACCACAAGGCTGACAACTGGAATGAGAAGATTGACCAGCTTTTTGCAGCAGGACATCTCACTAAGGAAGAATCCCAGGCCGAAAAAATTAAGGACTAGTCGGCAGCGCAAGGTCATTCAACTTTTTAATAATCTCCTAGAGTCGGGCTTCACCTTGAGCGAGATTGTGGATTTTCTTGACCGCAGTCATCTACTTGAGAGGGCCTATACCCAGAAGATGCGCTCCTCGCTTTTGGCAGGGGAGAATTTGGCGGACATGATGGCCAAACTAGGTTTTTCTGATGCTGTGGTCACCCAGCTTTCTTTGGCGGAACTCCATGGGAATACCCAAGGTAGCCTCTTAAAAATCGAAAGCTACTTAGCCAACCTCATGACCGTCAAGCGTAAGCTTTGGGAGGTTGCGACCTATCCAATTATTCTATTAATTTTTCTGATTTTGATTATGTTGGGTCTGCGCAATTATCTCCTGCCCCAGTTGGAAGGGACCAATCTGGCAACCAAGGTCATCAACCATTTTCCTCTGGTCTTTCTAGTGGGCGTGCTGGTGCTGGCCCTCGTCATTCTGGGCTTGGTCTGGGTGCAGAGGCGGTCGCGAAAAATTGTTTGGTACAGTCATTTGTCTAGGTTGCCTCTGCTGGGGAGATTTGTCCAACTCTACTTGACTGCCTATTATGCTAGGGAGTGGGGGAATCTGATTGGCCAAGGGGTGGAAATGAGTCAGATTGTCCAGCTCATGCAAAGGCAGAAGTCTCAACTTTTCCAGGAAATCGGTCAGGAGATGGAAGCAGCCCTCCTGGCTGGTCAAGAATTCCACCACAAGGTCCTAGACTATCCCTTCTTCTTGCGAGAATTGAGCCTGATTATTGAATATGGCCAGGTTAAATCCAAGCTAGGTAGCGAACTGGAAGTCTATGCTCAGGAGACCTGGGAAGCATTCTTTAGCCGGGTTAATCGGGCCACTCAGCTGATTCAGCCCCTGGTTTTTATTCTGGTAGCCCTTGTTATCGTCATGATTTACGCAGCCATGTTGCTGCCCATGTATCACAATATGGAGGTACCCCTATGATGAAAAAGTTTTTTAAACGCTTAAAAGGCAAGAAGGTCAAGGCCTTCACCCTGATTGAAATGCTGGTCGTTCTCTTGATTATCAGCGTTCTGCTCTTACTCTTTGTTCCAAATCTGGCCAAGCAAAAAGACAAGGTCAAGGATACCGGAGGTTCAGCAGTTGTCAAGGTGGTGGAAAGTCAGGCTGAACTCTACGAACTCAACCATAGCGATGATGCCACGGTATCAAAACTGGTTTCAGATGGTGACATCACCCAAAAACAGGCGGATTCTTACAATGATTATTACAAGAAACATAAGGAAAGTCGCAACGTTCCGAACTAGGGCCTTTACCTTGCTTGAAAGTCTCCTAGTTTTGGCCATTACCAGTTTCTTGCTCCTAGCCTTTACGGGTGGTGTCCAGCAAACTTTTAGGGGCGTGCAGGAGAAGCTTTTCTTTCTCTCTTTTGAGCACCTCTATCAGGATAGTCAGAAACTCAGCAATGCCCAGCAAAAGCCCTTAACCCTGAAGGTCTCTGATGGTCAGGTGACTAATGGCCAGGAAAGTTTAACGATTCCTGACACGGTTAAGCCCAGTCAGTCTTATAGTATCGAATTTTCATCAGCTGGTGGTAATTCCTCGTTAGAAAAATTGACCTTCTCAACCAAAGAAGGCTCGGTCTCTTATCAACTTTATATAGGAAGTGGTCGCTATAAAAAAACGGAAAATTAAAGCCTATATTCTCTTAGAAAGCCTGATAGCTCTAGCGGTCTTGGTCACCATTGTCACCTTAATCTTGACGGAAATCAACCGAGATCGTCAGGAGCTGGTGGCTAGTCTTCATCGCCAGGAAGTCCTCAATGTTGCCCAGATGGCAGTTCAGACCAAGCAGGACAATCTCAGCCTCAACGGGGTGACAGTCCAGGTTCAGCGAAGTTCAACTAGCATTAGAGTCTACGAGGATGGCAAGGAGGTCCTTCGTGTGGTCAAAAATTAGACTTAAAGCCTTCACCCTCTTAGAGTGCCTGGTGGCCCTCTTGGTTATCGCAGGTAGCGTCATGGTCTACCAGAGTCTGACTCAGGTTTTGGCCAGCAATGTGGCCTATATCAGTAAAAATGACGAGGAGGACTGGCTCCTTTTTTGCCAGCAGTTGCGCTCGGAGCTGGCAGGGACCAAGCTTGATCGAGTTGCTGACAATAAGCTCTATGTGACCAAGGGAGACCAAGCGCTAGCTTTTGGTCAGTCCCGCTCAGATGATTTCCGCAAAACCAATGCCGACGGCCGAGGCTATCAGCCCATGATTTTTGGCCTTAAGGCTTCCAGCATCAGCCAAACCGATCAGACTGTTACTATTTCTGTTACCCTTGCCTCAGGCCTAGAAAGGACCTTTGTCTATGATTTTGCAAAAACGTCTTAAGGCAGGGGTTCTGGTTTACGCCCTGCTTATGGCAGCCATTTTTCTCCTACTCCTACAATTTTACCTAGACCGGGTTGTGGCCAATCAGAGGCAGAATAAAGCCCTGGCCAATAATTCCCAGGCTTATTTGATAGCCCAAATGGTCAAGGATCAGGCCAAGCAGCCCTCTGGTAGCCTGTCTTTTGAGCAGGGCCAGGCCAGCTATCAAAAGGAGGGCCAGCTTCTGACTGTTAAGGTCAGCCTGTCGGATGGTGCTAGCTATAGCTATGACTTCGTTGAAAATGAGTCTTCTAGCTCTTCCAGCTCCGACAAGGATAAAAGCAAGGACAAATCTAAATCCTCCTCATCTTCCGACCCCAGCAGGGACAAGTCCCAACCTTCTTCGTCAACTCAATCCGCCAGCTCGCAGTCGGATGATGAAAAGTCGAGCGCTGGGTGAGGGGGAGGTATAAGCTTGAGACGGAAGTTAGTAGCTTCTTTCCTAAATTATACTTAGAAGATAATTGTATTTCTGAACAGTATATGCTATCATGAGGCTGTAATGGATAATCCAAAATTTGAATTTTACCCTAGACCAAATGGTCACAATGAATTTATGGAATTTTATCATTCTTTACCCTCAAAAGATCAAGAGAAATTGATGGCCTTAATTTCTATGGTCCAGGATAAGGGTTTGTTGGTTGCTCAACGGATGGAGTGGGTAAAAAATTGGACAAGGAAATCTTTGAAATTCGCTCTAAATTTGCCTCAAATATCCAGAGAGCTTTATATTTTCATATATCAGGTAATCGCTTTATCATAACTCATGGTTTTACAAAAAAGAGTCAGAAAACACCCTATAGTGAAATTCAAAGAGCGAAAATCATAAAGCGAGAATTCGAGGAGGAGTTTCATGTCAACCATTAAGTTTGATGATTTTTTGGAAGAATAGCGGAAAAATCAGTCCTTTGAGGACGGCTTTCAGACACAAAAAGCTATCCTGGAGAGTGCTTCGGCAGTATCAAAAGCACGTTCCAAGGCTGTTTTAAGTCAGCGAGGGTTGGCTGATTAATCCAATTTAAAAGCCTTGTCCGTTTTGGACAGGGCTTTTAAGCTGAATTAGTGAAAGATGTCGTTACTAAAAATTTCGGATATTGGTCGCCAAACTTGACGATTATTCAGGTCGTCATCCCAATGAGTGTTATTGAAGAGAAGTCCTGTAATATCTCCTTGGTGATTTTTTAGAGGTCGGACAAAAGCAAATTTAGCTCCATTTGGATTGGCATCCTTATTTTCTGCCCATTCTCGTAGGGCCTTGAATTTAGCTTCCGAATAGGCATCAATGTTTTCATTCTGCCCACCTTTAGTTTCGACCACATAGGTCAGGCCGTCGATTCCTAGAAAGATGTAATCTGGGAAGAAGCCTTCTCTTTTCTGACCGTAGGCAATAGAAAAGTACTTTTCTCCTCTATCTTTACTACGGTACCACCAAGCGACCTTATCTTCGTTTTCCAGCCAAGTCTCAAAGGCTTGTTCGGGTTTGGAAGTTTTAACCCAGTTACTCTTACCATAACCTTTGTAGATGTTTTTGGTGAAAACCTCATCCTGACTGTCTTTAAACCGTTGATACATTTCATTCTTAGGGGCATTAAATTTTACGAGCTCGAGTTCGCCGTGAGTAATTCCAAATTCCAAGGAAAGTTGTTTATCAAACTTGTGGTCTGCATCTGCTCTCTTGGCTGTATCACGGATTAGTCGATAGTTGTTGATGGTAAAAGCCATTAACTCCCTTGGTTTGAGATTTAAAAACCTCTTGGTAGGACTTTCGCTACGGTTGGAGAAAAGTTCAATTAAAATTGCAGAAATATCAGCGGGTCTTTCTCGCTGAAGAAGAGGTTGGATTTTCTGCTGGACATTGAGTAACTCCAAACTGTGACTTTGGGTATCGACAGGGATAGAAAGGCCGAAAGATTGGAGCTTGTCAGAAATAATGTCTCTAGCAAGGTCATCAGACCTTTGTAGCTTTTGATTGATGAATGTCCCAAAGATAAATCCAAAACTCTCTAGTTTTTCCTGGTTCTGCTTGCTATTTTGTTCAACTAGTCCGTAATCTTTTTTGAACTGATTCCGCAAGCCAGCGACAACCTCGCTATTGGTTAGTCCGGTATGAGCATTTGGCTTGACGGACGTTAAGCCAAAATCAGGAGTATCTTCGTTCACATCGTAGGTTGCAATGTAGCTTGCTTCTCCTTTACTGAGGACTTCGGCGATATACTTTTGGTCGTTAGAATAAATAAAAGCATTATCAAGTAGAGGGTTATCATAGTGCTTTCTCTCTGGCATTCGACGGATACGACCAATGGTTTGCAAGGTAAAATTGGGGTCTGTATTTAGACGAAGTTTGACCAGGATTTTAGCTCGTGGAGCATCCCATCCGGTAGAGACAGCCTGTTTCATCAGTAAGTAATTGACGGGACTGTCAGTTTTTTCAATATTAGCGATATTTAGTTTTTCGTTGGCTAACCAAGTAGCGACCTCGCTATCATCTTGACCAATTTCGCGTAAGTAGTTCCGAACTTGCTTAATCAGGTCATCTCTTTCTTCTTTGTTAGCCCTTTTAGCATCAGGAAACTGGATTAGAACGAGTGGATTAATATTTAAGCCTAATCTTTGATATTCAGCTTTGATTTGTCGGCGTTTATCATCTGCTTGATCTAGGAAATACTGCACCATATTAGCGACAATATCACCGTCTGTTCCATCAGGGTTCAGTTCAACATTTCTGACAATTAGGCCAGCAGCGATGACATCTTCATCGTTAACTTGTACAATATCATAGCTAGGTGAGTCTGATTTTGGCGTAGCAGAGGCACGTATGATTTTATCGGCTTTAAACTTATCAATAATTTTTTGGGCTTTTTCAGTCTGGTCTCGATGTTCCTCGTCAATGATAAGAACAAAACGATGACCTTTCGATCTGGCATCAGCGATAATATCATCGAGGTTTTTAGTCTCTCCCTCTCTTAGGGCAATGGCCTTGTCATTCTTGACCCGTTCCCAGTTGAGGAAGGTTGCGGTATTTGCTTGAAAGCCAGCTGTCAAGGCCTCGTCCAAATTAATTGCACGGACTAATTTCCCATAGTCCTTGGCTCTATTCCAGGATTGTTCTTCAAGCTCGCCATTACCAGGAGTTAACCAAACAAATACATAGTCGTAAGTATGGGGATTGAGCTCAATAACATTATCCATAAAGTTGATGAGCATAATCGTTTTGCCGGCCCCTGTCGGAGCATAAAATACTGTTGTTTGTTTGTCAGACTTGAAAAATTTATCTGATAAGGTCCTGACAGCCTGTTCCTGAAAAGGGAATAATTCAATCATAAGCCAGCCTCCTTCATTTCATTGGCAAAGTAGTAGTCGGGAACATCAATAATAGTAATATATTTGTAGCGTTCTAAATCTTTTATCTCCATCATGGCGTGAGATTGTTGTCGCATATAAACTGTTTTGACGCCCTCTAAATCAAGTGTTCTAACGGCTTCAAGATTAAAGGCGGTAGCCTTATCGCTCTCCTGTAAATCAATGCCATGTTCTAACTCGATTAATGTTTTCACATGGTCGAGTAGGGTAAATTCTAAGTCATCATTATCTTTTTCAATAAAGTCCGTCTTGAAATATTTGAGGTTGTGGGGAAGTTCGTCTTGAATTTTAGAGAGCCGTTGGTAGGTAACTTCCTCGGCAATCTTATTTTCGTTGTTAGTGCAGAGGATGTACTTACGATTGCCACCATCTTCCTTGTTGAGCTGGGCAACAGCGTGTCCCGTGGTACCTGAGCCGGCAAAGAAATCGAGTATTGTGGCATCTTTCTTAGGGCTACAACTTATTATTAAGTTAATTAGATCAATATTTTTGGGGTTGGAGAATTCGATATTTGCTAATTTAAAAATTTGAGAGACTTCTAAGTCTGTCCAATTACTTGTTCTTAGCGTTGTACTACTTGGCGATACCCAAGATTGTACGCCTCCATTTTTTCCCTTCCCATTTTTAATCCTTCTCAAGAATCTTTTTTTCTTCCCAGTTCTCTCCCAGTATTCCTCTAGGCTTTCTTTATCACTAAATTTTTCAATATATTCTTGGTAATTTTTTGCAGCAATACTAGCGATTTCTTCTGACCATCTCCATTGACCGGATTCAGGTTTGAAACCTAAAATTTCATATCTCATGGTAGGCCTATCAGCGTTACTCCAAAAGACATTCCACTTTCCCTTTTCACTAAAGTTTTTCTTTTTCATTCTTACGGGATTAAATAAAAAATTTTTCTTTGCGTAGCATAAGATAGTTTCACATCCCACATTTAATGTCTTTAGTCCCTTGTTAGCGAACTGAACATTTAAGCTTTTATTTCTTCTTCTAACTATAAAAGAATTTCGAAAATTCCCCTCCCCAAATACCTCATCGCACAGCAATTTTAACTGTGCTTGTTCATTATCATCAATAGAAATGAAGATAACTCCTTCGTCGCTCAGGAGTCTCTGAGCGATTTCTAGGCGTTTACTCATGAAGGAGAGCCACTTGGAGTGGGAGTAGCCATCCGTTTTATCGACAATCTTATCATTGTAGATGAAGTCCTTATTTCCTGTGTTATAAGGCGGGTCAATGTAGATAACATCAATTTTACCAGTATGGGTCTTTTCCAATAGGTGGAGGCTGTGGAGATTATCCCCTTCTAGGAGGAAATTGTAGTCAGAGCTGTCAGGGTTACCGTGGATTTTTCGTTCGTCAATCTCCACGAATACAGGCAGCTTGGTTTCCATTTCCTCTTCGACTAATTCTGCATGTTCTTCCCAGACTAGGCCGTAGCGTTTGGAGTTGATGAGCTTGGCGAGCTTTTCTAACTTTGGAATATCTTCTAGTCTGTCATTCTTGTGTGCTCGGTCCATAAGAACTTTAATATAGGCCAAAGCCTCTTGTTTCTCGTTTTGGTGGGGCCTTTCGATAAAGTTTTTTTCGGACATTAGAAAACACCCCCAATCAAAAATGACGGAGATGTCAGTAAAAAGGCTTGACAAAAAAGACGCTTGATTACATAATCAGCGTGAGCTTGTGAGCTTGTGAGCTTGTGAGCTTGTGAGCTTGTGAGCTTGTGAGCTTGTGAGCTTGTGAGCTTGTGAGCTTGTGAGCTTGTGAGCTTGTGAGCTTGTGAGCTTGTGAGCTTGTGAGCTTGTGAGCTTGTGAGCTTGTGAGCTTGTGAGCTTGTGAGCTTGTGCTTGCATTAGCTTTCCTCTCTTCAATGAATAATAGTGGTTTTATTATATCATATTATGTGACCTCAGAATCCCTCCTCATTCCCATTTTCTGGCATTTTTGTTATGATAGAAGCATGAATTTTGAATCGATTGAAAAAGCCTATGAGCTGCTTTTGGAGAATGTCCAGCTCCTGCAAAATGACCTGAAAACTAATGCTTATGATGCCTTGATTGAGCAAAATGTCATCTATTTGGATGCCAAGTCTGAAAATGAGACGGTTTTAGCCAATCATCAGACTCTGCGCGACCTAGGCTTGTCCAAGGAAGAATGGCGACGGGCCTACCAGTTTCTCTTTATCAAGCTGGCCCAGTCTGAGCCCCTGCAGGCTAACCATCAATTTACACCAGATAGTATTGGCTTTGTTCTGCTATTCTTGTTGGAAAATTTGACCAAGGAGCAAAAACTAGATGTCCTGGAGATTGGCTCTGGGACGGGTAATCTGGCTCAAATCCTGATTAATAACAGCAGTAAGAAGCTGGATTACCTGGGGCTGGAGGTGGATGACCTCCTCATTGATTTGTCAGCCAGTATTGCTGATGTGGTGGGGTCGGAACTCAGCTTCGCCCAAGAGGATGCAGTAAGACCTTCCCTGCTTAAGGAGAGCGACATTATAGTTAGTGACCTGCCTCTTGGCTACTATCCTGACGATAGCATTGCCAGTCGTTATCAGGTAGCTGCGCAAAATGAACATACATACGCCCACCACCTGCTGATGGAGCAGTCACTCAAGTATTTGAAAGCCAAGGGCTTTGCCATTTTCTTGGCTCCAGTCAATCTTCTGACCAGTCCCCAGAGTGATCTGCTCAAGGCTTGGCTCAAGGGTTATGCTGACATCGTGGCCGTCATTACCCTACCTGAGGAACTTTTTGGCAATCCGGCCAATGCCAAGTCTATCTTTGTCCTGCAGAAGCAGACTGTTCAGGCGCCCGAGACCTTCGTCTATCCGCTGAGTGATTTGCAAGACCGAGATAAGCTCTTGGATTTTATGGAAAATTTCAAGAAATGGTCAGCTGACTATATTCTTTGAGGAAAATTTTTGCTATAATGAAACTTGAGTTTAGAAAACGTTTACATTAGAAGGGGTGGCCTATGTCAAAAACAATCGCAATCAATGCCGGCAGCTCCAGTCTCAAATGGCAGCTCTACCAAATGCCCGAAGAGGAAGTCTTGGCCAAGGGGCTGATTGAGCGGATTGGCTTAAATGATTCAATCTCAACGGTCAAATATGATGATAAATCTGATTCGCAAACGCTGGATATTCCTGACCACACCATGGCGGTTCGGATTCTCCTGGAGGATTTGCTCAAGCACGGTCTGATTAAGGATTACCAAGAAATCACTGGTGTTGGGCACCGAGTTGTGGCTGGTGGTGAATATTTCAAGGAATCTGCCTTGGTTGATGAAAAAGTTATTGAGCAGGTTGAAGAGCTTTCTCACTTGGCCCCTTTGCACAATCCAGGTGCAGCAGCTGGTATTCGGGCTTTCCGTGACATCCTGCCAGACATTACCAGCGTGGTTGTCTTTGATACCTCCTTCCATACCACCATGCCCAAGTATGCTTACCTCTATCCGATTCCGCAAAAATATTATCGTGATTATAAGGTGCGTAAGTACGGGGCCCACGGCACCAGCCATAAGTATGTCGCCCAGGAAGCGGCTAAGATTTTGGGCCGGCCTTTGGATGAATTGAAGCTGATTACGGCTCATATCGGAAATGGGGTTTCAATTACAGCTAACTATCATGGCGAGTCTGTTGATACTTCTATGGGCTTGACTCCGTTAGCTGGTCCGATGATGGGAACTCGTTCGGGTGATATTGACCCAGCTATTATTCCTTTCTTGATTCAACAGGATCCAGAACTGGGAACGGCGGCCGATGTGGTCGAAATGCTCAATAAGAAATCTGGTCTCATGGGTGTTTCTGAAAAGTCTAGCGATATGCGGGATATTGAGGCTGGTATTCAGGCCCATGATAAGAATACCGTTCTGGCCTACAATATCTTTATCGACCGCCTCAAAAAATTCATCGGTCAATACTTTGCTGTTCTCAATGGTGCTGATGCCCTGGTCTTCACTGCTGGTATGGGTGAAAATGCCGTCAATATGCGGCAGGACATCATTGCTGGCCTTTCCTGGTTCGGCATGGAAATCGACCCTGAAAAGAATGTCTTTGGTTATGTTGGTGATATTTCAACCCCAGAGTCCAAGGTCAAGGTTTTGGTTATCCCAACCGATGAAGAGCTGATGATTGCCCGTGATGTTGAACATTTTAAAAATCTCAAATAAGTTTAGCTTTGCTAATCGGTAAAGTCCAACCCAGTCTAACTTTCTTTGGAGGTCAGGTGGGGTGGGCTTTTTTGTCGGCTTGGATATGGCACTAATTAGTAATTTTTTGAATATGGCTAAGCTAGTGTCACCAACTAGTGATTTACAAGCCTAACTGGGGAAGTGAGGATAAATAGTAATTTTCTGTATTAAGCTTAAATTGATACTAATTAGTTATTTAAGTCTCTATTCAAAGTGACGCTTTTATCTAGCAATTTTTATCGTCTAGGTACAATACCCGCCATTAAAAAATACAATAGACCCTTTAGATATTCTTATTGGGCTTGCTCCCACATTAGGCTAGGGCTCTGCTATAATGAATTGGACAGTTGGATAAGGGGGCCGATATTGGTCGCTTATCCAACTTATCGGAAGGCAAGTTCGGAATTGCACAGGGCCCAAGCGGCGGCCCGGTTTTGCTTGGAGGTGAAAGTGTCAATGAATTTTCAACAGTGTCGATATGCTCAGGCTATTGCCGAGATGGGATCTTTTAGTCAGGCGGCCAAAAAGCTCTTTGTGACCCAACCTAATCTCTCAGCCTCCATCAAGGATTTGGAGGAAGAGCTGGGCGTGCAACTCTTTGTCCGATCCAATACAGGTGCCCGCTTAACGGATGATGGCAATGATTTTGTCAAGTATGCCAAGCGGATTATTGGCGAATTGGATTTGCTAGAAAGTCGTTATCAGCATAACTTTCGCAAGAGTTTCACGGTAGCCTCCCACCATTATGATTTTCTCTCACTGCCTTTGACTCAGGTAGTCCAGTCTTTTCAGGCGGATTACCAGGAGTTCCAACTGATCGAGACGACCACCAAGAAGATTTTAGAGAGTGTGGATAACTTTGAAAGTGACATGGGGATTATTTATTTGGATTCCAATAATCGCCATATCTTGGAGAAGTCCTTGGCCAATCAAGATTTGAGTTTTACCTCCTTGGGAGAATTTCCCACTCAAGTTTTTCTGCGGCGGGGCCATCCCTTGGCTGACCGCCAGGTTTTGATCCAAGAAGATTTGGAGGGTTATCCACAGGTCCGTTTTCGCCAGGAGAAGTCGGGTCTCCATTTTGATGAGGATACGCTGGAAGTCTTGGATAATCAGACCATCATGTACAGCAATGACCGAGGAACGGTCATGAATTTATTAACAGCCTCGGATGCCTATGCTTCGGGCTTAGGGATTGTCAATGGTTTTATCAAGGAGCAGATAGTCCTGATTCCTTTGGCAGATAGTCCTGTTCACACCTTGGGTTATGTGACCAATAACAAACGTAAAAGCACGCCCATTCTAGAGGCCTTCGTTGAGCGAATCAAGGAGAGCCTAGCAGAAAGTGAAAATAGTAATTGAGTCAGCTGGGCTGGCTTTTTTTGATGCTGAAAAAGTGGGAGATCTTGTAAATTGCCCTTGCTCTTTTCTCTGGCATTCGGAGAAGATCTTGTCTCTTTCATAACATGAGTAAGCCTAAGGAAAGCTCATCAGGCTATTTCTTTGCCTCAAGGTCAGTATCTCATAAGAAAAAATTATGACCAACTATAAAAAAGCTTAATTTGACGGGCTTTGTCGAGGCTTGTACAATAGACCCCAACAAAAATAAATTAAACATAGGTGATAAAAAGATGAGTAAGTCAGTCGCAGTTTTCAAAGAGCTACTGGTGGTGAAAAGTGGTAACCAAAGCTGATCCAAGATGGTCTTGAAGCCAAATTTAGCGAGCCTAGGCAAGTTAGATTCGGGGGTTCCCGTTACAGGACAAGCGATTTCCAAAGCTTTTTGAGAGGCAAAGATTTAATTTCTAGGAATTTTGGAGATGGCTAGAGTGGAATAGGTTTCCTATTCAAGTAAGGTGGTACCGCGGGAAAAAGCACTTTCGTCCTTGTTAACCCTTTGATTGGCAGCCCAATCTGGCATTTGTCAGAGCTGGCTTATCCTTCAAGTGAGGGTTTTATCAGGGATGGGAGTGCTTTTTAGCTACTTGGCTTTGTAAGATCAGCAGGGCTTAGCTATCTCATCCCCACTTATCAAGAATGGAGGTCCCTATGTTTTTCGATTTTCATTATCTGCTGGACTTGTTTCCTCAGATTCTCAAGGCCTTTCCCATCACCTTCTTCATTGTTTTGGTTTCAACCTTGGCGGGCTCGCTTTTAGGTCTCCTACTTGCGGTTGTTCGACTGGAGAAGGTACCGATTCTCAATCAGTTGACCTTGGTCTACACTTCCTTTATTCAAGGAACCCCCGTCATTGTTCAACTTTTTATTGTTTACTATGGGGTTCCTTATCTCTTGGGTCTCTTGGGCATAGATATAGCGGGTGTCAGCAAATTGACCTTTATGTATATTGCCTACAGCCTCAATGCTGGCGCCTACTTCGGCGAAATCATTCGCTCAGCTATCGCTAATGTTCCTAGACATCAGTTCGATGCGGCTTATTCTATCGGCATGGATAAGGTTCAGACCTATCGTTACTATATTTTGCCCCAAGCCGTCAAGGAAATGATCCCCAATATTGAGTTGTCCATCGTTTCCCTCCTGCAAAATTCCTCTCTGGCCACTTATTTGGGCATCTATGACATCATGGGTAAGGCCCAGCTGGTCGGGACCAATACGGCCCACCAGATTGAGGCCTTCATTGATGCAAGTATTATCTTTATCGTCCTCAGCGTGGTTATTCATTTGGCCTTCAAGCTCTTCTTTGGTGCAGACGAGGCTAAGAATGAGGAAAGCCTAGTTGAAAATACGGCATCTGATTTAGGAGAAACTACTAGCAAACCCAAGCAAAGCATTGGTCTTCATCAGACAAGTTTCAAAGAAAGTGAGTTAAGTTATGAGTAAAAATTGGGATAGAAAAAAGCTTTTAGGCCTGCTCTTGGTCCTAGTTATCATTGGTGGGGGTCTCTATTATGGCTTGAGCAATAAGAGCTCTTCCCACAAGTCGGCTAAAAATAATGCGGATGCCAAGACCATTACCATTGGGACAGGCTCGAATTTTCGCCCCTTTGTCTACCAAGATAAGGAGGGCAATGATACGGGTTATGAAATTGCTCTCTTACAGGCTATTGATGATGAATTGCCCCAGTATAAGTTTAAAATCGAGCACTATGAGTTTTCCAACCTCTTCCCTGCTCTAAAAAATAAGAAGCTTGACCTGGTCGCTAACCAGCTGGAATCCAATGCCGAAAGGCGCAAGGACTACGCTTTTTCTAAGGTAGGCTACACCCACTATGACCTGCATATCCAGTCTCTGACAGGGGGCTATGAATCCCTGGATGACCTCAAGGGCAAGAAGGTCTATGCCATTGCAGGCGGGAATGCCCCAGCTCTCCTAGAGGCCTATCTTAAGGAACATCTAGGAGCCTTCAAGATTGTTTACGGATCTTGGTCGGACCAGGTTCTGCTGGAAAACTTCAAGAATAGCACCGTTGATGCGACCCTGGCGACCAAGTATACAGTTGACTATACCAACAAGCAACTGGGCTCAAAATATGTCGCTTCCAAGAAGGTCATCAATAAGTCTTCCACCTATTATCTTTTCAGAAAGAATGACAAGGAGGAAGCCAAGCTCAATAATGCTGTCAGCAAGGTACTCAAGAAGTTCAAGAAGGACGGTACCCTCAAGAAACTTTCCAAGAAGTATCTGGGTGGGGATTATACCAACTAATAGTCTTCGGAAATCAATATTTTTCCACAGACAGGACTGGTCGATTTTCTCCACTTCCTAAGCTTTGCCAGGAGACTAGTCGGGCTGGCCTTCTCTTGACTAATGGCTAGTTTTTACGAACCCCTCTTTTCTAACTGAACAAGCTTGATTTTCTTTGACTAGCTGCTCCCTTTTCTGACTTTTCTTGACCGACCCTCTCGCTTTCCAAGGAGGTTTGCATGGATTATCACTTTATTTGGCAGTGCATCCTGATTGCCCTGCGTTATACCCCAATCACTCTCTACCTCAGTCTTTCGGCCCTTGCTCTGGGTCTGCTCTTGGGGGTACCTATCGCCCTGATTCGCTATTATCGGGTGAAATTTTGGGCCCGCCTCTTTGAATGGCTGACCAATCTTTCCAACAGCGTTCCTTTGCGGTTGCCGAGCTCTACAAGTTCTCACCAGATCCAGCCTACAAGACCTTTGTTGAAGAGGTCGTGGCTGGTGCGATTGCCGATGCCAAACCAGCAGAAGATGGAGAAGGGGCCTATTGGTCTGGTTCCTTTGGAATTCTAGCCGACTCAGGCACCCTCCTCTTGATTCTTAGCCTAGCCGACCAATTTGACCGCCAAGATTGGCGTGATTTCGCTGTCCAAGCTGGTCGCGTCCTGCTTGAGCAAGGCAAGGACTTCCCTCGAGGCGGTCGTTATTTTGAAGGGTCCTCCTTTGGTGGCAAGATTATCCCTGGCTTTCCAATTGGGGCTGGCGGTGTTGCCTATACCCTGCTCAAGCTCTATCAGGCTAGTGGAGACAAGACTTTCTTGGAGGCGACCCAGGGTGTCAAGGATTTCTACCATGCCATTTATGAAATTGACGACGAAACCATTTCTGTTCCCCACGATTTGACTGGTGATGGTCAGACACCAGAGGATACGGTTCACTATCTGGGCTACTGTGGTGGTAATGCTGGCCTCATCCGCTACCTCTATGAAGATTACAAGGTGACTGAGGATTCAACTAATTTGGCCGAAATCAAGCAGTTGCTTCATAGTATTGTAGACCTAGGGGCTCCAGAAACCCATTCAGACGGCTACTGGCATACCATTGCCTACTGCTGCGGTAGTGCCGGCTTCCTCAATGCCTTCCTGAGTGCTTGGCAGGTGACGGGAGACCAAGTTTTCCTTGATTATGCCAAACGAACAGCCCTTCAACTCTTGACTGATGGGCAGAAGGATTCGACTGATGGTCAAGAAACCTTTAAATGGGAAGAGGCCTATACCCGAGTGGAACCCGATAATATTTCGGCGCTGATTGGCTTTTACGAAGGAGCCTCTGGTGCAGCCTCGGTTCTCCTCCAATTAGCTTCAGCCCTGCAAGGAGACTTCAAGGTTTCACGGATTATTGATGATCCCTTCCCATCGACTTATTAGGATGAATTGACAAGCAAGATTGGTTCTATCATCATTTCTGGGAAAAATATAATCAATTTACTAACTTGGTCTCCTAACCCAATTCTCACTTTCCATGGGGGAGGCAGGCCTGTAAACTAGACAGACAAAGCAGACAGAAAGAGGTTTTTTATGACAAAAATTGGAATTATTGGAGCAACAGGAGCAGCTGGACGGGCTTTACTAAGGAAGCCCAAGCGCGTGGTCTGGAAACGACAGCTATCGTCCGCAATCTGGCTAAGGCCAAGGACCTTTTTGGTGATACTGTTTCTTATCTTCATCGGGATGCCTTTGATTTGACCAAGGAAGATCTAGCAGCTTTCGATGTGGTGGTTAATGCCTTATCTCCAGCGGGTTTGGACATTGCCTATCAGCATATTGATTTGGCGACCAAGTTGATTGCCTATTTTAGGGAGGCTCAAAGCCCAAGGCTCTTCTTCATCCTAGGAGCTGGTAGTCTTAAGAATGGCAAGGGTGGGCGTGTCTTGGACGATTTGGAAAAAAATCCAGACGTCGCAGCCTGGATTAATGCCCCTCGCCAACAGGCCAAGGAATTTGATTTCCTCAATCAGGTGGATAATGTCAATTGGGTAGCCATCTCACCAGGTTTCCTATTAACCGACGGCCAAAAGACCGACAGTATTCTGGGAACGGATACCATCCTCTACAGCGGTGAAAAATCCGAGACTTCAACAGGAACCTTGGCCTCAGCCATCCTTGACGAAATCCAAAACCCTCAGCACCAGCAGGAGCGGTTTACGGTGGTAAATCGTTAACCTTAATCACAGAAGTCGTCTTTGTGGAGGTGACTTTTTGTTTTTGCCCCATCATTCGTTTTTTAGTGAAAAATTCTGATAATTTTTTGAAAAAAATAGTAAATCTATGCTAAAATACTAACAATACGAAAGAAGAGGTGGCAAAGATGAAAGCAATTATCACAGTAGTTGGTAAGGACAGTCAAGGGATTGTCGCAGGTGTTTCGGCCAAGATTGCTGACTTGGGGTTAAATATTGACGATATTACGCAAACGATTTTGGATGAGTATTTTACCATGATGACGGTGGTATCCTCCCCAGAAAAGAAGGATTTTAGCCTACTTCGCTCGGAGTTAGAAAAATTGGGTGACCAACTGGGTGTCAAGATTAACATTCAAAGCTCGGCAATTTTTGATGCCATGCATAAGTTGTAAGGGGGCCTACCATGGACATTCAACAGGTTACAGAAACCATTGCCATGATTGAGGAGCAGAACTTCGACGTTCGCACCATTACCATGGGCATTTCTCTATTTGACTGTATTGACTCTGACATCAATCGGGCTGCCGAAAAGGTCTATCGCAAGATTGTTGACAAGGCGGCCAATCTGGTTGCGGTCGGTGATGAGATTTCGGCTGAATTGGGCATTCCCATTGTCAATAAGCGGGTCTCGGTCACACCGATTTCCATTATCGGTGCAGCGACGGATGCAACCGACTACCTCCCCCTTGCCAAGGCCATGGACAAGGCAGCTAAAGAAATCGGTATCAACTTTATCGGGGGCTTTTCAGCCTTGGTGCAAAAGGGTTATCAAAAGGGAGATGAGATTCTCATCAAGTCTATCCCCAAGGCCCTGGCTGAGACCAATTTTGTCTGCTCTTCGGTCAATATTGGCTCGACCAAGTCGGGCATCAATATGACTGCTGTCAGGGATATGGGGCAGATTATCAAGGAAACCGCCCGCCTGTCTGAAATGGGTCCAGCCAAGCTGGTTGTTTTTGCCAATGCAGTTGAGGACAATCCCTTCATGGCTGGGGCCTTCCATGGGGTTGGTGAAGCCGATGTGGTCATTAATGTCGGCGTTTCTGGTCCTGGTGTCGTCAAGCGGGCCCTGGAAAAGGTCAAGGGTCAGTCCTTTGATGTGGTGGCTGAGACCGTTAAAAAGACCGCCTTTAAAATCACTCGTATCGGCCAATTAGTTGGTAGTCTAGCCAGCGAGCGACTAGGGGTTAAATTTGGTATCGTCGACCTCTCCCTAGCACCAACCCCAGCCGTTGGCGACTCAGTTGCACGGGTTCTAGAAGAAATGGGGCTAGAGACCGTCGGGACACACGGAACAACAGCTGCCCTGGCCCTTCTTAATGACCAGGTTAAAAAAGGTGGTGTCATGGCCTGCAACCAGGTCGGTGGTCTGTCTGGTGCCTTTATTCCTGTTTCTGAGGACGAAGGTATGATTGCGGCAGTTGAAGCTGGCTCCCTCAATTTAGAAAAGCTAGAAGCTATGACAGCTATCTGTTCGGTCGGTCTGGACATGATTGCTATTCCAGAGGATACCCCAGCAGAAACCATCGCTGCCATGATTGCCGATGAAGCTGCTATCGGGGTTATCAATATGAAGACGACCGCTGTCCGCCTCATCCCTAAGGGCAAGGAAGGGGACACCATCAAGTTCGGTGGGCTTTTGGGCTCTGCCCCAGTCATGTCGGTCAATAAAAATTCTTCTGCTGACTTCATCGCCCGTGGCGGACAAATTCCAGCCCCAATCCATAGCTTTAAGAATTAAAAGTCTTCGTGTCCCTGCCACTTTTAGTATTCATCGGCTATAACTCAATCTTTCCTCACCAATTCGGTGGGGATTTTTCTTGCTCATACTTTTAGAAAAAGTTTGACTTGATGGGAGTGTTATAATAAGGTTGTTTTAGTTTATTTTAATCAGCAGGGGGATTTATATGAAAAAGTTTTTAGCAGTTTTACAGGTTGTCCTACTGATAGCTGGTGGCCTTTATTTTCGTCATCTTCAAAAGGTAGAAAAACGCAATCGGCAGTATGAAGTTAGCCTAGTAAAGTCTCTAAAAGATTCTTATCAAGATATTGAAGAAATAAAAATAAGCAATCCTAAATATACTTCAATACCTGGTGTTTGGTCATATAATCTTGTGCTTACTTTTAAGGATGGAAAAGAGGTCTCCTATCGAGTTGGTCATGCTTTGGAGGATAAGATTAGTCACAATGGTAGTTTACCTGGAAGAAGCAAGGACGAAAAAGAGCGAATCTGGAAAAAATTAGATTCTAAGAAAGGAAAAACTGAAAGGGTAGTTATAGTAATCTACTCTAATGGTGAGAAAGGAAAACAATAATGACCTACAATTATTCTGATGAGCAGTTGAATGATTTCGGCTTGTTTAGGTTCAAAAAGAGCTTGGGGACCCCCAGGCTCTTGATGTTTGTTTATCTTTCTAAATGTTGTCGGTTCCTTGCTTCTTCTCGAAAAGATCCAATTCGTTGCGAGGGTTCAGCTCATCTACAGGACAGCTAGCTTACAGTTTGGAGCTGTGGCTAGCAATCCATTCTTTGTAGGTCATCAGCTTTTCATCGGTTAGTGGCTCGAGCGCAATCTGCACAGTATATTCGACCGCTTCTTCTTGTTCAACAAGTAACTGGTAGCCATTCAATTGTAGGAAGCTGACTAAAACCAAAAAGGCCGTTCGTTTATTGGCATTAGCAAAGACGTGTTTTTTCACCAACTGAACAAAAAGTATGGTTGCTTTGTCAAAAAGAGTTGGGTATAGCTTCTGACCAAAAACAAACTGTTCTGGTAAATTTACAATCATATTTAAGGCAGATGCACTCATAAGTTCAATGTTTTCATTGGGAGAATAATGCTCGATAACTCTTTTATTGAGAGCGATAATTTGGCTTTCGGTTAAGTACTTTGTCATCGTTCAACTAATTCCTTGAAGATACCATCATACTCCTTCAAAATCTTATCGACATTTTTAAAGGCCTCAATGTCAGATACAAAGTGAGCGGTCTCATCTTCCTTAGGGGTGAAAACAATTTCGCCGTTTACGGTTAGGTTAGCTTCGTACTCTTTGCCGGTCGGAATGTTAAAGTCTTTTGGAATGGTAATCATAATGGAATTACCTTGTTTTCGTGTTTTTACAGTCATCATGCAGCCTCCTTTGGTAGGAGAAGTATATCATGAAATTACGGTAATGACAAGATGAAGTCTTAAGCTAGAGAGTTGACAGATGGTAGAGAGGAGAAGGAATTTATTGATTTGATGAGCTTCCTACTTAGCCCTTTGTCTAGCCTTTGCCCAACAGAAGCGAGGCAACTAACTTTGGCAGGAACTTCTTACAAAATTCTTTGGCAATTGTTTTTCTTCCTGTCAGTCTAATCCAGTCAAATTATGTTATGCTTTAGTTATGGAGGTGATTCTATGCCAGTGTTCTACCAAGGTAGGCCGGCCCAGGTCTGGCGAGTTGACCCAAATGCTCCTTACCCCGACTGGGTTGCTAAGGCCTTAAAGAAGAATGAGTTAATCTGGAAGGAAGATAATACACTTCAAGTGCTGATTCCTAGCCTTTTCCCTCATTGGCATAAGTCTAGCCGTTACTGGGGCTATGGGATCTATGCCCTTGCCAATCCTGGTGATTATATTGACTTGACAAATGAGCGGCTTCTTAGCCCCAAACAATTCATCAGAGACTATCAAAAGGTGGACGGTTTCTAGCAGGAGAAGGGTTTTCCATCCCTAGGAAAGCAGGTATATTTGCCGTCTTCTTTAATTTCCTTAAATTTGTTATAATAGAAAGAAAATCAAGGAGAAAGGTCTTATGACGAAAACACGCTTATTTATTGCCCGTCATGGCAAGACCATGTTTAATACTATCGGCCGGGCCCAAGGTTGGTCTGACACGCCCTTGACCAAGGAGGGTGAGCAAGGTATCCAAGAACTGGGCCTAGGTCTCAAGGCGGCAGGTCTTCATTTTGTGGCGGCCTATTCTAGTGATAGTGGCAGAACCCTCTTGACCATGGAGATTATCCTACGGGAGTTGGGTCAAGAAACCATTCCTTACAAGCGAGATAAGCGCATCCGCGAATGGTGTTTCGGTAGCCTGGATGGTGGTTACGATGCCGAGCTCTTTAATGGCGTTATTCCGCGGGTCTTTGACAAACCGGTGGAAGAAATGACCTACCAAGATATGGCAGAGGCCATTATGGCCGTTGATACAGCTGGTTGGGCTCAACCTTGGGAAGTGCTTAAGGACCGCATTATTTCAGGTTTTACCGATATTGCCAAGGAAGTTGAAAGCAAGGGTGGTGGCGATGCCATCGTGGTTAGCCACGGCATGACCATTGCCACTCTTATGGGGCTTATTGACCCTAGTCAGCCAAGGAGTCTGGCTTTGGATAATGGCAGTATCTGTCAGCTAACCTATGAGGATGGGGACCTCCATATTGAAGCCATCGGAGATATGAGCTACCGCCATAAAGGACGGGAAATTTTAGAAAAGGAAAGAAATGAATAAGCGGACCAAGCAATTTTTGACGATTTTTTTTGCGGTTTTAATCCTTATTTTTGGCTTTGCCTATTTCCATGATAAAAAGGCTAGCCAAGAGGCTAAGGAAAGTGCTGGTCAGACGACAAAGAGCAAGCAGCTGGCAAGAGCTGATGCCAACTCCTCGTCTGATGCGGCTTCCTCAAGCTCGGACTCAGGATTGCCAGATGTTTCCAAGGACGACTGGCAGTTGATTCTGGTCAATCGTGATAATGTTACTAAGGAGCTTAACCCAGACCTAACAACCGTTGATAATATCAAGGTCGATGCTCGGATTGCCGATAATGTCAAGGAATTTCTGGCAGCCGCTCAGAAGATTGACAGTAGTGAGCATCTGATCTCCGGCTATCGCAGTGTTGCCTATCAAAAGGAACTCTTTGATAGTTACGTCAAACAAGAAATGTCCAATGACCCTAGTTTGACCGAGGAGCAGGCCCAGGAAAAGGTCAAAACCTATTCGCAACCAGCTGGAGCCAGCGAGCATCAGACCGGGCTAGCTATCGACATGAGTACTATTGATAGCCTCAATGAAAGTGATCCTAATGTGGTTGAACAGATTAAGGAAATTGCTCCAGATTATGGCTTTGTCCTTCGCTTCGAAAAGGACAAGAGTGAGTCAACCGGTGTTGATTACGAAGATTGGCACTTCCGATATGTCGGCAAGGCCTCTGCCAAGTATATGACCCAGCATAACCTGAGCTTGGAAGAATATGTCGCCCAATTGAAAAAATAAGAGATCAGAATTTCTCGCAACCTCTGTAAAACTCGAATATAGAGATGAAGTGTCTAAGGGCTTTTTATAAAAATCTCTAGCCCACTTACAAGTTAATGTAGGTTGCTATTTCCAATTAACCCACATAGACGTCGCAATTAGAGAGGAAAATAAAGATGCAGTCAAGGCTAAAGTTTCGGCCTTTCATAATGGTCTTTGGGCTCATTCTGGCCCTTGTCCTTTTACCGCTCCTGTTAAATATGAGAACCAAGGCAGCCAATACGAAGGTGACAACCAGCTATAGTCAGGCTTCCTTTATCAAGGAGGTGGCACCAGTTGCCCAGAAGTTGTCCAAGGCCTATGGGGTTAAGGCTTCGGTGCTGATTGCGCAGGGGGCCCAGTCGACCGACTACGGTTCCAATTTATTGGCCGTTCGCTACCATAATTATCTGGGAGTCCTAGCCCAGCCTGGTGATCCGAAAATCGTCTTGACCACCCAGTCCTATGAAAAAGGCAAGTGGCAGACGGTTAAGCAACCTTATAAGATTTATAAGGACTGGCAGGATAGCCTCTATGATTATATGGAGGAAATTAGTTCAGGCTATTGGGGCAAGCAGCTCTACACAACTTTGGCTACTACAGAAGAATATACGACGGCTGCTCGTGCCCTGCAAAAGGCAGGGGTGGACACTGACCCTGAGTATGCCAACAAACTAATTGCCATTATTCAGGAAAAAAATCTAACCCAATATGATGGTTAAGGGATGTATTTAGAGGAATAGATGAATTAGCACTCTTTAAAAAAGAGTGCTAATTTTTTGAGTTTTCCTCTTGACAGGTCATTTTAGAGCGGTATAATAGAACCATGAATTAGCAGTCGATGACTTAGAGTGCTAATAGAATGAACGGAGGTCGCTGAGATGATAACACAACGGCAAAATGATATCTTATCCATCATCGTCGAACTGTTTACCCAAACTCACGAGCCCGTTGGTTCCAAGGCCTTACAGTCCTATATTTCTTCCAGTAGCGCTACCATTCGTAATGATATGGCAGCTTTGGAAAAAGTTGGGCTCCTAGAAAAGGCCCACACTTCTAGTGGTCGTCTCCCCAGTCGGCAGGGTTTTCAGTACTATGTCAGCCACCTTCTTAATTTAGAGCGGGTTGACGAGGGGGATGCCTACCAGGTTATCAAGGCTTTTGATTTTGAATTCTTCAAGTTGGAAGATGTTCTTAAAAAAGCTAGTGATGTCCTGGCCGAGCTGACGGCTTGCACGGCGATTACCCTGGATGTGGAACCTAGCAATCAGCGCTTGAGCGCATTTGATATTGTCAAACTCAGTCATCATGATGCCCTAGCGGTGATGACCTTTGATGATTCCAATACGGTTACCAGCCAATTTGCCATTCCTAAGAATTTTCTTGATGAGGATCTCTTGGTGCTCAGTCGTTTAGTAAGAGAGCGCTTCTTGGGGCAAACCGTCATGGAAATCCACTATCGGATTCGAACGGAAATTCCCCAGATTGTTCAACGCTACTTCAAGACGACCGATAATGTTTTGGAACTTTTTGAGCATATTTTCAAGGAAATGTTTGTCGAAAAGATTTTTCTTTCGGGAAAGGAAAACTTGCTCAAGTATTCGGATGATCAGACCTATCGGCTCATGGATAAGATCCAGGAATTGGCCCTAATGATTCGGCAACAGTTCCATGAGGAAGAAGCCTATGTGATTAGGTTGGCTGATGAAGATAAGCAAGGGTTTGAGGCTCTGAGTCAACTCTCTTATAAGTTTTTGATTCCTTATCGGGGCTTTGGCAATTTGACCTTGTTGGGACCTGTAACCATGGACTATAAACGCTCCATGGGACTCCTGAATATTGTCAGTCGGGTCTTAACCATAAAGTTGGCCGATTTTTATCGCTATTTGAGCAGTAACCATTACGAAGTCAATTAGACTCTTTGAAAAGGAGGCATTATGTCAGAGGATATTAAAAAAGAAGAAAAAGAGGAAGTGTCCCAAGAGGCTCAAACTTCTGAAGCGCAAGAAGAGCAGGAGGCACAAGAAAAAACTCCCGAGGAGCTCTCTGAAAAGAGTGAATTGGAAGTAGCCTTGGAGAAGGCCGAGGATTTTGAAAATAAATTCTTACGAGCTCACGCTGAGATGCAAAATATTCAGCGACGGGCTAATGAGGAACGCCAACAATTGCAAAAGTATCGCTCACAAGACCTAGCCAAGGGTGTTCTTCCTAGCTTAGATAACTTGGAGCGGGCCTTGGCCGTTGAAGGTTTGACGGATGATGTCAAAAAAGGGATTGGAATGGTGCAGGAAAGTCTCCTGCAGGCCCTGAAGGAAGAAGGAGTCGAAGAGGTCCCTGTGGAGAGCTTCGACCACAACTTCCACATGGCCGTTCAAACCCTGCCAGCGGATGATGACCATCCAGCTGACAGCATTGCCCAAGTTTTGCAAAAGGGCTATCAGTTGCATGACCGCCTACTTCGACCAGCTATGGTCGTGGTTTATAACTAGCCCATGTTCTTGCTTGCTAAGCGAGTCATCCGCAAAGGCCAATCGCTCTGGCGAATGGCCTAGGCACCTTACTCATTTTCCACACGAATAGTAACGATTGGTATAGAAAATGGCCTAATTAGCAACCCTAACTTGTCCGCAACGACATAAAACTAGGAAAAAGGAAAAACGGCTCACAAAAGAGAACGAAGTGAGCCTGAAACAATATTTTCCGCCGTGGTGACAACCTCAGAATAGTATCTATTCTGAGGTAGGGGAACTTTGAGACTTTAGGCTCAAAGTTAAGGTATGAGACACCGAAGGTGACTGTTACCGTCCCCACCACCTAAGGAAAATATTAAATTAAAAAGTAAACAAGAGGTAAAAAACATGTCTAAAATCATTGGTATTGACTTAGGGACAACAAACTCAGCAGTTGCAGTTCTTGAAGGAACTGAAAGTAAAATTATTGCCAACCCAGAAGGTAACCGTACAACCCCTTCTGTTGTCTCCTTCAAAAACGGTGAAATCATCGTAGGTGATGCAGCCAAGCGTCAAGCAGTAACTAACCCAGATACCGTTATCTCTATCAAATCGAAGATGGGGACTTCTGAAAAAGTTTCTGTAAACGGTAAGGAATATACCCCACAAGAAATCTCAGCTATGATTCTGCAATACTTGAAGGGCTACGCTGAAGATTATCTTGGTGAAAAAGTAGAAAAGGCTGTTATCACAGTTCCTGCTTACTTTAACGATGCTCAACGTCAAGCGACTAAGGACGCTGGTAAAATCGCTGGTCTTGAAGTCGAACGGATCGTCAATGAACCAACTGCAGCTGCCCTAGCTTATGGTCTTGATAAGACTGAAAAAGATGAAAAGATCTTGGTCTTTGACCTTGGTGGTGGTACCTTCGACGTTTCTATCCTTGAATTAGGTGATGGGGTCTTTGACGTATTGGCAACTGCCGGTGACAACAAACTCGGTGGGGATAACTTTGACCAAAAGATTATTGACTACCTAGTTGACGAATTCAAGAAAGAAAACGGTATCGACTTGTCAAACGACAAGATGGCTCTGCAACGCTTGAAAGATGCGGCTGAAAAAGCTAAAAAAGATTTGTCAGGTGTGACCCAAACACAAATCAGCCTGCCTTTCATCACTGCTGGTGATGCTGGTCCTCTCCACTTGGAAGTTTCCCTTTCTCGTGCGAAATTTGATGATTTGACCCGTGACCTCGTTGATCGCACCAAGACCCCAGTTCGTCAAGCCTTGTCTGATGCTGGTTTGTCCCTGTCAGAAATTGACGAAGTTATCTTGGTCGGTGGTTCAACACGTATTCCTGCCGTAGTTGAAGCTGTTAAGGCTGAAACTGGTAAGGAACCAAATAAATCTGTAAACCCTGATGAAGTGGTTGCCATGGGTGCTGCTATCCAAGGTGGTGTTATCACTGGTGATGTCAAAGACGTTGTCTTGCTTGATGTTACCCCATTGTCTCTCGGTATTGAAACCATGGGTGGCGTCTTCACTAAACTGATTGACCGCAACACCACTATCCCAACCTCTAAGTCTCAAGTCTTCTCAACTGCCGCTGATAACCAACCAGCCGTTGATATCCATGTTCTCCAAGGGGAACGCCCAATGGCAGCGGACAACAAGACCCTGGGTCGTTTCCAATTGACCGATATTCCAGCCGCTCCTCGTGGTGTGCCACAAATCGAAGTTACCTTTGACATTGACAAGAACGGTATCGTTTCTGTTAAGGCTAAAGATTTGGGTACTCAAAAGGAACAACACATTGTCATCAAGTCTAACGATGGTCTCAGCGAAGACGAAATTGAACGCATGATGAAGGATGCGGAAGCTAACGCTGATGCTGATGCTAAACGCAAGGCAGAAGTTGATCTTAAGAATGAAGTTGACCAAGCTATTTTCTCAACTGAAAAGACCTTGGAAGAAACCGAAGGCAAGGACTTCGATGCTGAACGTGATGCTGCTCAGGCTGCTCTTGATGACCTCAAGAAGGCTCAAGAATCAGGCGACACTGATGACATGCGTGAAAAATTGGGAACCCTTAACGAAAAGGCCCAAGCTCTAGCCGTTAAGCTCTACCAACAAGCAACTGCTTCACAAGGAGCAGAAGGTGCAGACCAAGCTAACGATGCTAATTCCAAAGATTCAGGCGACGACGTCGTAGATGGTGAGTTTACTGAGAAGTAAGATGTTGAGGTATTAATATGAACGATAGAATTGAATTGGAACTCATCTCTGATGAAACACATGAAAATGGTACATATGATGAGAGAGTGAGAACTTATAAATGTCCTTGTGGAGAAGGAACTGTTGTCTGGTCTAAAGACCGTCCGAATGGCAGTGGTTACGGCTATCAAGCAACTTTTTCAGATGCATTTTGCTATTGTGACAATTGTAAAGCTAAATATGATGTTAGCGAACGGAAAGGCTATGCGACTCCGCTATAAATCATAAAGTATGGAAATCCAGAGGTTGCAACCCAGCCTCTATTTTTCGGTAAGAAACGAATTGGAACGGAAATTTCTGGTTCTTTCTTTTACTAAGCTAGAAAGGAACTGAACCCGACCTAAATTCTCGGAAAAAAGAGAAATCAGCTTAGGAGCATCGCTCCGTCGCCTGATTTCCTATTTTTCAGTCGAATTTTACGGTCTTGGTATCTTACATGAACAATACAGAATATTATGACCGTCTAGGTGTCTCTAAGAATGCTTCTCAGGATGAGATCAAGAGAGCCTATCGGAAATTATCTAAAAAGTACCACCCCGACATTAATAAGGAAGCTGGGGCGGAGGACAAATATAAAGAAGTCCAAGAGGCTTATGAAACGCTGAGCGACGAGCAAAAGAGGGCAGCCTATGATCAATACGGTGCAGCGGGAGCTAATGGTGGCTTTGGCGGCGGTGCAGGCGGCTTCGGTGGTTTTGATGGCTCCGGTTTTGGTGGCTTTGAAGACATCTTCTCAAGCTTCTTTGGAGGCGGTGGGGCCAGCCGTAACCCTAGTGCCCCTCGCCAAGGGGATGACCTTCAATATCGCCTCAACCTTGAATTTGAAGAAGCGATTTTTGGTGCTGAAAAGGACATCACCTATAACCGTGAAGCCGAATGTGAAACCTGTCATGGCTCAGGAGCTAAGCCAGGAACCAGTCCAGTTACCTGTAGTCGCTGTCATGGTCAAGGGGTTATCAATGTTGATACCCAAACACCTCTGGGCATGATGCGTCGCCAAGTGACCTGTGATGTCTGTCACGGTACTGGTAAGGAAATCAAGGAACCATGTAACACCTGTCATGGTACTGGCCATGAAAAGAAGGCTCACAAGGTTTCTGTTAAGGTGCCTGCTGGTGTGGAAACTGGTCAACAAATTCGCCTGCAAAATCAAGGGGAAGCTGGTTTCAATGGCGGTCCTTATGGCGACCTCTTTGTCATCATCAATGTCCTGCCCAGCAAGAAGTTCGAGCGTGATGGCTCAACCATCTACTACACCCTCAATATCAGCTTTGCCCAGGCAGCGCTTGGTGATACCGTAGAGGTGCCAACTGTTCATGGTGCTGTTGAAATGACCATTCCAGAAGGAACCCAAACAGGTAAGACCTTCCGTCTCAAGGGCAAGGGTGCCCCTCGTTTGAGAGGCAATGGCCAAGGTGATCAGCATGTGACCATCAATGTTGTGACCCCAACCAAGCTTAATGAGGCTCAAAAAGAAGCCCTCCTGGCCTTAGCGGCAGCTAGTGGTGAAAATAGCATTCAACCTAAGAAAAAAGGCTTCTTCGATAAGGTCAAAGATGCCTTTGATGGCGAATAGAATCATAAAGTAAGGAGCAGATTAGGGGTCTGCTCCTTTTTTGGCGCTAAATTTACTGGCATCAAGACTCAACTTCTGCTTGACGGCCCTGAGCAAACTCTTGGGCTCATCTCCAAGTAGGCTATTAGTTCTGTCGCTTATGCCTTGTCTGAT
The DNA here is from genome assembly GCF_900459175.1 of Streptococcus downei MFe28. Taxonomy (NCBI): domain Bacteria; kingdom Bacillati; phylum Bacillota; class Bacilli; order Lactobacillales; family Streptococcaceae; genus Streptococcus; species Streptococcus downei. The sequence continues at coordinate 580,658 of NZ_UHFA01000002.1, forward strand.
AAAATCTGTCTGGGGACAGATTCCTTCTTTTTCTCTGGGCAAGCCAAATATATCATGCTAAAATAGGGCCATGGTAAGATATAAGGCTATTATTTCCTACGATGGAACCCTCTTTGCTGGATTTCAACGCCAGAGCAAGGAGCGATCGGTTCAGGAGGAATTGGAAAAAACCTTAGAGCGACTAAATAGTGGCAATCCTGTCAAGGTGCACGGGGCTGGTCGAACTGACAGCGGGGTTCATGCTTATGGACAGGTTATTCATTTTGATTTGCCCCAGACCCGTGATGAGGAGAAGCTTCGCTTCGGTTTGGATACCCAGTCCCCTGAGGATATTGATGTGGTAAGCGTTGAGCAGGTCCCTGAAGTTTTTCATGCCCGCTACAACCCCCACAGCAAGACCTATGAGTTTTTGGTGGATACGGGCCGTCCTAAGAATCCCATGATGCGAGCCTATGCCACCCATTTTCCTTATCCAGTAGACTTAGGAGCCATGCAGGAAGCCATAGCTGATTTGCTTGGAACTCATGATTTCACGGGATTTACAGCCTCTGGGACTTCGGTAGAAAATAAGGTCCGAACCATTAGCCAGGCCAAGGTTGAACGTGATCCCAAAACGGGTTTTCTGGTCTTCACTTTTTCTGGGAATGGTTTCCTCTATAAGCAGGTCAGAAATATGGTCGGTACCCTCTTGAAGATTGGCAATGGTCGAATGCCGGTCAGTCAGATTAAAACCATCTTGGCGGCCAAGGATAGAAATTTAGCTGGCCCTACAGCAGCAGGCAATGGCCTTTATTTAAAGGAGATTACTTATGACTAAAAAGATACTTGCGATTTCAGGTAACGATGTTTTTAGCGGTGGCGGTCTCTACGCCGACCTGACCACCTATACCCTCAATGGTCTGAGGGGCTTTCTGGCGGTGACCTGCCTGACGGCCATGACCGAGCAAGGCTTTCAAGTTTTTGCGACGGATTCCCAGGTTTTTCAGGCTCAACTGGATAGCCTGAAAACGATTGATTTTTCAGGAATTAAGCTGGGCCTCCTGCCTAATGTTGAGGTCGCTGAGGCAGCCCTAGCCTTCGTCAAGTCCCATGACAGCCTGCCCATCGTCTTAGATCCGGTTCTTGTTTGTAAGGAAAAGCACGATGTGGCCGTTAGTGCCCTGCGAGATGAGCTCCTACAATTTTTGCCTCATGTCACTATCGTGACCCCAAATCTGGCGGAGGCAGAAATTCTTACAGGCCTTTCTATTAAGGGGCTTGAGGATATGAACTTAGCAGCTAAGCAGCTCTATGACATGGGAGCCAAGGCGGTTATCGTTAAGGGCGGTAAGCGTTTGGATTCAGATCAGACATTGGATGTTTTTTACGATGGAAAAAGATTAGAGGTTCTATCTGCACCCCTGTCAGACAAAAATAATGTCGGGGCTGGTTGCACCTTTGCCTCTAGTATTGCTAGCCAACTGGTTTTGGGGAAAGAGCCATTTGAAGCTGTCAAATTGGCCAAGGACTTTGTCTATCAGGCAATTTTGCATTCGGATGATTATGGGGTGGTGCAGGCCTATGAGAAATAATCGGACAAGCCAGCTGACACTTTTAGCTCTATTGACGGCTCTGAGTTTGGCTTTGGGTTTTGTAAATATTCCAACCCTGACAGGCTTTTTAACCTTACTTGATACAGGTATCTTTTTTACAGCCCTTTATCTGGGGAGTCGTTCGGGTGCCGTGGTTGGTGGTCTATCAGCCTTTCTTTTGGATTATCTCCTAGGCTATCCCCAGTATATGATTTTTAGTCTCCTAGCTCATGGCCTTCAGGGTTATTTTGCCGGTTGGACTGGCGCTCGTCGTTATATTGGTGTGGTTCTTGCTAGTCTTGCCATGGTAGGGATATACATTCTAGCTGCCCTGATTCTTGGCTTTGGTTGGGGAGCGGCTCTTGCTGGTATCTGGGGCAACCTCTGCCAAAACCTCTTGGGCCTCCTTCTAGGGGCAATCTTTTATCGAGCCTTTAATAAGGCCTTTCCGAGAAAGGGAGGAAGCTAATGGATTTGCAACTATTAGAAAAGAAAACGCGGGCTATCGTTAAGGACATCTTGGATCGCTCAGCCATCAAGAAAGGGCAAATCTTTGTTTTGGGCCTCTCTTCAAGCGAGGTTGCAGGTGGTCGTATCGGTCAGAATTCTAGTCTAGAGATTGGCCAGGTCATCGTTAAGACCATTCTCCAAGAGACCCAGGCCAAGGGAGTCCACCTAGCTGTCCAAGGCTGTGAGCACCTCAACCGCGCTCTGGTTGTCGAAGAGGCGGTAGCAGAAAGCAAGAATTTGGAAATTGTTAATGTCCTGCCTAGTCTCCATGCGGGCGGTAGTGGTCAATTAGCCGCCTTTGACTATATGGAAAATCCTGTTGAGGTCGAAGAAGTAACAGCCCATGCTGGTCTTGATATTGGCGATACCTTTATCGGCATGCACGTCAAGCGAGTCCAGGTTCCCTTGTTTCCTCTTGAGCGAGAGTTGGGTGGAGCTCATGTCACCGCCCTAGCCAGTCGGCCTAAATTGATTGGGGGAGCCAGGGCCAAGTATAAGGCAGACCCCATTCGTAAGAATTGAGTATCGTCAAAAGCGAAATTCTCTAAGGGGACAGCAAGTCCATCCTTTGTTTTTAAACTTGCTTCGCCCGTTTAAACTACTTGGTTCGTTAGCAAACCTCAAAACTTGATATAGCTTTCAGGTTCTGATTTTAACATCGTTTAAAAAGAGTTGGGCAGGAGCTCAACTCTTTTGTCTTGGCAGGCTATGAGTATTGGGTGTTGGTAAGCTGATGTCGGCTTTGAGCAGGGCCTCTTGATAGAGGCGATAGAATTGCGAATAAATCTTGGCCTGTTGACCATTTTGGACAAAGATGTCAACTCGAAAGATAAATTGGCCGTTAGTGGCTGTGCGTGGGCCCAGAACATTCGGGACACCAACGATTTCTGGGGACTTAGGGACCTCAGTTTCGTTAACGTCTTTGATGATTTGGGTCACCCTGTCCAGATTTGTTGAGGCATAGATGGGAATGTCAATCTGGGCTCGCATATCGCCACGTGATTTATTACTAACTAATAATATTTCCCGATTGGGGATGAAGTGCAGGGTCCCATCAAAGTCACGGATTTCAGTGGTTCGAATTCCTACGCTGGAGACAATACCAGAGACTTTATCTACTGTGACAGAGTCTCCCACATCAAATTGTCTCTCAATCAGGATGAAGAAACCGTTAACCAAGTCCGACAGGAATCCTTGAGCCCCAAGCCCAATAGCCAAACCAGCAATTCCAGCACCGGCTAAGAGACTGGAAACCGGTAGACCTAAGATCGCGAGAATCCAATAGATGAGTAGGAAGTAGAGGAAATAGTCCATAACATTATGAAAGAGCCTGATTAATGTCTTTCGCCTGCCTTCAGTCTGGCCCAAAAGCCTTGGAGAATGGCTAAAGAATTTATCAAAGGCCCAGTTAGCAATCTGTTTGCCAATGATAAAGGCAAAGATAAGCAGGACTAGTTCGATGGCCTTAGCCAGTAAATTAACAGCTAAATCCTCAAAATGGAGGGATTCCCAGTATTTGATTAAAATTGACATCGTCATTCCTTTCGAGGTTTCAGAGCTTTTGCCTATTCAAGGCGGAGGTTTTTATACGCAGTCTTCCAAGGTTACACATTTTTGTGGGTGAGGGCAAAGCCATCATAGGTGTTTGTCTCAGTTTTTCAGTTAGTCCACTATTATCAGTTGTGATGGAGTCAGGTTCAGGACTAGCAACTTCCAGAAGAAGATGGGTCACTACTACTTTGGATCTCTCAGTCCGCCAAGTGCACCCAATCTGAGATTTTTAAACGATAAAGGTGTCGCTGACTTTGCTTGGCCCATTTTTTAGACTAGTGACTCTTTTAGTCTAACAAAAAAACGGGAAGCTGCCTATTTTTTCCCTAGAATAATCAGGTAATCCTTTTAAAAAGCCTTTATTTATGATAGACTAAGGTGTATTACGATTTTTAAGGAGAAAAAGATGTCTGTATCATTTGAAAACACTGCTACAAATCGTGGCGTGCTTACATTTACCATCAGTCAAGAACAAATCAAACCCGCCCTTGACACAGCCTTCAATAAAGTCAAAAAGAATTTGAATGTCCCAGGTTTCCGTAAGGGTCATATGCCACGTGCGGTCTTCAACCAAAAATTCGGGGAAGAGGCTCTCTACGAAGATGCTTTGAACGCTATCTTGCCAGCAGCCTATGAAGCAGCCCTGGCTGAAAGTGGCCTCGATGTTGTGGCGCAGCCAAAAATTGATGTCGATTCAATGGAAAAAGGTCAAGACTGGTCTATTAAGGCAAAAGTCGTTACCAAGCCAGAAGTTAAATTGGGTGACTACAAGAACCTAGAAGTTTCTGTTGATGAAAGCAAGGAAGTCTCTGATCAAGAAGTAGACGATAAGGTTGAGCGGGAACGCAACAACTTGGCAGAGTTGACCATCAAAGATGCTGCTGCTGAAAACGGTGATACCGTTGTTATCGACTTCCTTGGGACTGTTGATGGCGTTGAATTCGACGGTGGTAAGGGAGATAACTTCTCTCTTGAACTCGGTTCTGGTCAATTTATCCCAGGTTTTGAAGAACAATTGGTTGGTGCTAAGGCTGGTGATGAGGTTGAGGTTAAGGTAACCTTCCCAGCTGACTACCAAGCAGAAGACCTAGCTGGAAAAGATGCTGTCTTTGCAACCAAGGTTCACGAAGTTAAATCTAAGGAAGTTCCAGACCTTGATGATGAATTAGCCAAAGATATTGACGAAGAAGTGGAAACACTTGATGAGTTGAAGGCTAAGTACCGCAAGGAATTAGAAGCTGCTAAGGAAATTGCCTACGACGATGCTGTCGAAGGGGCTGCTATCGAAAAAGCTGTTGAAAATGCTGAAATCGTTGAATTGCCAGAAGAAATGGTTCACGATGAAGTTCACCGTACTATGAATGAATTCTTGAGCAATATGCAACGCCAAGGCATCTCTCCTGAAATGTACTATCAATTGACTGGTACGACTGAAGAAGACCTGCATAAACAATACGAAGCAGATGCTGACAAGCGCGTTCGTACTAACCTTGTCATCGAAGCTATCGCAGCAGCAGAAGGTTTCGATGCTACTGATGAAGAAATCGAAAAAGAAATCACAGATTTGGCGACTGAATACAACATGCCAGCCGATCAAGTGCGTTCCCTTCTTTCAGCTGATATGCTCAAGCATGACATCACTATGAAGAAGGCTATCGAAGCCATCACAAGCTCAGCAAAAGTCAAATAAGGCTAGAACTAGCTGATAAAAAGACCGCCATTGGTGGCCTTTTTTATCGCATTAAAAAGTTTTGACTGTCCCGTTGACCATTGAAGCTGAAAAAGTTGTCTGCACTACCTCCTTTTGGTCCTTAGTAAGGAAAAGCCAAGCTACTTCCGAGGGACGCTCTTTAAGAAGGGACTGACAGACTCATCAGAAAAAGATATGATTCCCTTAAAAATTAGTAATAGACAAAAGGTGATTTTTAGCGTAAAATAATAAGTACTGAAAAATAGGTCAGATAGCAGGTTTTGGTTATTTGGCCTTTGCTATTTCTGATTAGGTCTATCAATCTTCTTCACCTGAAGGAGTTTTCTGCCGTAAAAGCTATCCTTTTTGGTGAAAAGTGGCAGCTGGCCTAATTTAATAAGATAAGATGAGGAGACCACCTTGGAATTAGAAGTATTTGCTGGACAAGAAAAAAGCGAACTGTCAATGATTGAAGTTGCCCGTGCTATTTTGGAATCACGTGGGCGTGATCACGAAATGTACTTTAGCGACTTGGTTAATGAGATTCAAAATTACTTAGGAAAATCCGATGCAGACATCCGTCAGGCCCTCCCATTTTTCTATTCTGATTTGAACACCGACGGTAGCTTCATTCCGCTTGGAGAGAATCGTTGGGGTCTGCGTTCTTGGTATGCCATTGATGAAATCGATGAAGAAGTCATCACCCTTGAAGAAAATGGGGAAAATGCACCAAAACGTAAGCGTAAACGGGTCAATGCCTTTATGGATGGTGATGAAGATGCCATTGACTATAATGATGATGATCCAGAAGATGAAGATAACTTCACGCCAACAGATGTTGAATATGACGAAGAAAATCCTGATGATGAGAAGTCAGAAGTCGAGTCCTACGATTCTGAAATCAATGAAATTATCCCTGATGATGAAGTCAACGACGATGATGATGTTGACTTGAATGAATCGGACGATGATGACGAGGAAGAAGAAACTGAGAACGACTGATTTTCCGATTGACAAACCCCCTTAGTTAATCTATACTAATTATCGGGCACCTCTTTTAGAGGTCGGAAAGCTCCCTACTTGAATAGGGGGCTATTTTTATTTTTGTTCAGGGACTAAAGGCTTAGGATCCCAGATTCTAAGTCTGATAGTCTTGGGCATTCGGGTATTTTGCACTGGGCTGGGGGAGGTTTACCCCCTAGCAAGCGAAAATACTGCCAACCGTCTTGTTTTTGCTTGACTTGGACTTTTGGTCTTAGGTCCTAGTTTTAATGATAGAGTTGAAGGAGTTTGTATGACAAAGTACATTTTTGTGACAGGTGGCGTGGTTTCTTCTATCGGTAAAGGGATTGTCGCAGCCAGTTTGGGTCGCCTTTTGAAAAATCGTGGTCTCAAGGTGACCATTCAGAAGTTTGACCCTTACATTAATATTGACCCAGGAACCATGAGCCCTTACCAACATGGGGAAGTTTATGTTACTGATGATGGGGCTGAGACGGACCTTGACCTGGGTCACTACGAACGCTTTATTGACATCAACCTCAACAAATATTCTAATGTTACAACAGGTAAAATTTACAGCGAGGTCCTTCGTAAGGAGCGTAAGGGGGAATATTTAGGAGCAACTGTTCAGGTTATTCCCCATATTACTGATGCCCTCAAGGAAAAAATCAAACGGGCGGCGACAACGACAGATTCCGATGTTATCATTACAGAAGTCGGTGGGACCGTTGGTGATATTGAAAGCCTGCCTTTCTTAGAAGCCCTGCGACAAATGAAGGCTGATGTGGGTTCTGACAATGTCATGTATATCCACACGACCCTCCTTCCTTATCTGAAGGCAGCCGGCGAAATGAAAACCAAGCCAACTCAGCACTCTGTTAAGGAATTGCGGGGGCTGGGTATTCAGCCTAATATGTTGGTCATTCGGACCGAACAACCAGCTACCCAAGGAGTCAAAAATAAACTGGCTCAATTCTGTGATGTGGCACCAGAAGCTGTTATTGAATCACTGGATGTTGACCACATCTATCAAGTACCGCTCAATATGCAGGCTCAAGGCATGGACCAAATTGTCTGTGACCACCTGAAATTGGATGTGCCTAAGGCGGACATGACCGAGTGGTCAGCCATGGTTAACAAGGTCCTCAACCTCAAGAAATCTACTCGAATTGCCCTGGTTGGGAAATATGTTGAACTACCGGATGCCTACCTTTCTGTTGTGGAAGCCCTTAAGCATTCTGGTTATGTCAATGATTCGGCTATTGATCTCAAGTGGGTCAATGCCAATGATGTGACAGCTGAAAACGTGGCAGACCTGCTTGGAGATGTTGATGGTATCATTGTCCCTGGTGGTTTTGGTCACCGTGGAACGGAAGGGAAAATTCAAACCCTTCGCTACGCTCGGGAAAACGATGTCCCAATGCTGGGCATCTGTCTGGGTATGCAGTTGACCTGTGTTGAATTTGCCCGTCATGTTCTTAATATGGAAGGGGCTAATTCATCGGAATTAGATTCTGATACTCCTTATCCTGTTATTGATCTGATGCGTGACCAGGTGGATGTTGAAGATATGGGGGGGACTCTGCGTCTAGGCCTCTACCCATGTAAGCTGAAACCAGGTTCTAAGGTAGCAGCCGCTTATAACAACCAAGAGGTTATTCAGCGTCGCCACCGTCATCGCTACGAATTTAACACCAAATATCGGGAAGCCTTTGAAGCTGCTGGCTTTGTCTTTTCAGGGGTATCACCAGATAATCGTCTGATGGAAGTGGTGGAATTACCAGATAAGAAGTTCTTCGTGGCAGCTCAATACCACCCAGAATTGCAAAGTCGTCCTAATCGTGCCGAAGAACTTTATACAGCCTTTGTCACTGCCGCAGTTGAAAACAGTCATTAAGAATAAAAAAAGAAGATTTAAACAGAAAATCTGATTTTACTAGGCTCTATAATATCTAGAGTGGCTTAGCTCCATCTCGGATATTATGGGTTTTTTATATGTATCAAAAAAGTCCCATATGACTATAATAAACAGCAATAGAGCCATCATTATAGCCGCATGGGACATTTTTTCAGTGTAGCAAAGAATCAAACGAATAAACTACCCGAATGACAAACATGTTTTTGTTCCAACCATTGGTATAATTGATCAATTCCAAAATGACAAAAACATATTAGCTATTATTAAAATACATTCCAGTAAAAAAACTCCAAAACAGATAACCTTGACAATACCGCTGCGGCTGCGTTTGGAAATTAAGACTAATATTGCGAAACTTAATAGTATTAATGCATAAATAGTATACATCATATAGTCAGTCAATCTTTTTATAATGGTGTATTATAACCAACTCCAGCACCAAGTACAGCGCCAGCAGCTCCACCAGCTTTAGCACCAGCAAGAGCTCCAGTGACACCTCCAGCGATGGCACCAATCCAACCTTCACCTTGAACTTGTGCAAGGTAATCGGCATCCAAAGACTCAAACTCCTCAAAAGCTAAAGTATTTATACTGAAACTCCTTTAAATAAGTATAATTTTTACATTCGTTGTGTTATAAAAGTAGTTAACAAAACAAATACGTTTATAGTTTAAGCCTTTTAAAAGGAAAAATCAAGAAAATTTTTATAATTGTTGTAATTATTTATCTTATAGAAATCAGTCAATAATTCTTCTGATATTTTAATTTATTTTCATATTAATATTTTAATAAAAATTGTCATACATAATTATAAAAGGAGAGGAATTTAAGTAGGAAGTATTGATGAGATAAGTGTTGTAGTTACTTTTTTGTAGATTTTACTTCAGGGCCTTCCAATGAAACAAAAAAACTCTTGACACTGCCTTAGTTAGTTGATATAATTTATCTTGTTATTGCGGAAATGGCGGAATTGGCAGACGCGCAGGACTAAGGATCCTGTGGCCGCTTAAGGCTGTGAGGGTTCAAGTCCCTCTTTCCGCATGCTAAGAATCGACTGAGGTCGGTTCTTTTTTTGTAAATTTGGGGAAGCTAGCGTCTCGGCAAAGAAATTTGCCAGTTTCGGAAAAACGCTTCCAAGTCTGATTAAGGCTAGTTTTTTGTAAGGATTTGTGCTAGAATTAACATTGTAAACGGGTTCAACCCGAAAAATAAATAGGAGGCCTTTATAATGGCAATCGTTTCAGCAGAAAAATTTGTCCAAGCAGCTCGTGACAATGGTTATGCAGTTGGTGGATTTAACACAAACAACCTTGAATGGACTCAAGCTATTTTGCGTGCCGCAGAATCTAAGAAAGCCCCAGTGCTTATCCAAACTTCTATGGGTGCTGCTAAATACATGGGTGGTTACAAGGTATGTAAGAACTTGATTGAAAACCTTGTAGAATCAATGGGTATCACTGTACCAGTTGCTATTCACTTGGACCACGGTCACTACGAAGACGCTTTGGAATGTATCGAAGTTGGCTACACTTCTGTTATGTTTGATGGTTCACATTTGCCAATTGATGAAAACCTTGAAAAAGCTAAGGTTGTTGTTGAAAAGGCTCATGCTAAAGGCGTATCTGTCGAAGCTGAAGTTGGTACTATCGGTGGTGAAGAAGACGGAATCATTGGTGATGGTGAATTGGCACCAATTGACGATGCTAAAGCAATGGTTGCTACCGGTGTAGACTTCTTGGCAGCAGGTATCGGTAACATTCACGGTCCTTATCCAGAAAACTGGAAGGGCCTTCATCTTGATCACCTTGAAAAATTAGTTGCGGCTGTGCCTAACTTCCCAATCGTCTTGCATGGTGGTTCAGGTATTCCTGACGATCAAATTCAAGCAGCTATCAAACTTGGTGTTGCTAAGGTAAACGTCAATACGGAATGTCAATTGGCCTTCTGTAAGGCAACTCGTGAATTCGTTCATGAATTTGATGCCAACGAAGCTGAATACATGAAGAAGAAGCTCTTCGACCCACGTAAATTCTTGAAACCTGGTTTTGAAGCTATCACAGAAGCTGTTGAAGAACGTATCGATGTATTCGGTTCAGAAAACAAAGCTTAATAAAGTTTAATGAAGAGATCCACCTTGGGTGGGTCTTTTTTTTATAGCTCTCAATGGAGCGGGCCAGAATGCCAAAGATGAATTTAGGACTATCATGCAGTTTGAGCCAGAGCGAAAACTAGGTTTCCGCGATTATCTAATCGTCCAAGGTCGGCGACTGCCTGTAAGTGGGGTAGTCTGTTTCGATGGCTTGTAAAGAAGGCGTGAAATTAGTTAAACTGAGAAGCTTGTTTAGCAAATAAATTTCGATCCTTTGATTTGAGGCATGGAGGGGATTGCTCTTTTTCCCTTGCTATCGTAAAATGAGGTTAATTGTGATTGAATTGGAGAGAGCTGGGAGTTTAAGATGAAAAAATATTTCTTGCCTTGGAAGGACGGCGGTCGTCCGCTAGAAGCCTTTCTGGCAGTTGTGGTCTTTTATATTGGAAATTTCTTTATGCCTGCTTGTCTGAATGCCTTAGCAGTTCTTGATGGCCTGACAAGTGAACAGAAAGGCCTCTTGTCAGATCTTCTTGTCTTAGTCCTTCTCCTTACTTATCTATTTAGGCGAGGCTTCCGTTTGAATGAATCTGGGAGAGATCTTTTTAGCCAAAAATTTATGCTTATTTTAGTTGGGGCTTGCTCTTTGATTTGGCTCAGTGATTTTGTGGCTGTCTCACTTGGGTCCTACATTAAAGGAGCGACTTATCGACTCAGAATCAGGAAGCGCAAAAATCTGCTATCAATGGGGCTCAGTCAGTAGCCTATCCGGTTTCGGTCAATCTTATGGGACCAATTTTTGAGGAGATTCTCTTTCGAGGGCTTCTCTTCAAATATGTTTTTTCCAAACGGTCTTGGCTAGGTTTGGTCCTTGTCAACCTACTTTTTGCCTTTATTCATACCCCAACTGACTTCTTGAGCTGGTGCTACTTTTTTGTGCCAGGTGTCGTATTTACCCTGACCTATTGGTTATCCAAGCGAATTGAACTTCCAATCTTGGTGCATATCTTAACCAATTTGACCGCCTCCCTTCAACTTTTACATTAAATTCTTCAAATAGCTTGCCAAGCTTATTGAATTCTGATAGACTACTAAGGTATGTGGTGCTAGCACATCCGTAAAAAATAAAAATAGGAGGATGAAATCAAGATGGCAAAAGTGTGTTATTTTACAGGCCGTAAAACAAAATCAGCTAATAACCGTTCACACGCGATGAACAAAACTAAACGTGCCGTTAAACCAAACTTACAAAAAGTTACGATCCTTGTTGATGGTAAGCCTAAAAAAGTTTGGGCTTCAGCTCGTGCCCTTAAATCAGGGAAAGTTGAACGTGTTTAATAACTAAATGGAGCCGATTGGCTCTTTTTTTCTTCTCCTTTGGAATTAGTAGAGGAGGTAGCCAGGCCGCTTCTAGTGACGGGTGTACATCACCAAGCGCTTTAGCACTTAGGTGATTTCCTTTCTTGTATTTTTGTACTTTGGCTTTGGTTTATGATAGAATAAGATGATAAAAACTTGAGAGGTGGCAAGATGACTGTAAAGATTAATACAAAAGATGGTCAAATTGAGCTATCTGATGACGTTATTGCAACAGTTGTCGGAGGTTCAGCGACAGAAATTTTTGGAGTGGTCGGGATGGCTAGCAAGAGTGCCATTAAGGACAATTTTCAAGCTCTTCTGCGCAAAGAAAACTATTCTAAGGGTGTTGTTGTTAAATCCTTGGATGATGGGATTACAGTTGATGTTTACACGGTCATGAGCTACGGTGTTAAAATCAGCGAAGTTTCTAAAAATATCCAAGAGCGTGTGAAGTTTAATCTGGAAAATCAGCTTGGTATCCATGCTAATGTGGTTAATGTTTATATTCAAAATATTAAAGTTGTAGGAGAAGATTAGTGGCAAATATTACACCCAGCCTCTTCCAAGAGATGGTGCAGGCGGCTGCAACCCGTCTTGGTAATCAGGCAGAATATGTCAATTCTTTGAATGTCTTTCCTGTTCCTGACGGTGATACTGGAACTAATATGGGAATGACCATTGAAAATGGTGCGAAGGCAGTCGCTGATCAACCAGCTTCAACTGTTGGTCAAGTTGGTCAGGTCTTGTCTAAGGGACTGTTGATGGGGGCACGCGGAAATTCAGGTGTTATCACTTCGCAGTTGTTCCGCGGATTTGGTCAGGCCATCAAGGATAAGGAAGAATTAGATGGTAAAGCTCTGGCAGAAGCCTTTCAAGCAGGGGTCGAAGTTGCCTACAAGGCGGTTATGAAGCCTGTTGAAGGAACCATTTTGACGGTTTCGCGTGGGGCGGCAACTGCAGCCCTCAAAAAGGCAGAATCAACCGATAATGCGGTTGAGGTTATGCGAGCTGCTCTTGACGGAGCCAAGGCTGCCTTGGCTAAGACACCGGAGATGTTACCCGTTTTGAAAGAGGTTGGTGTCGTTGATTCTGGTGGCCAAGGCTTGGTCTTTATTTATGAAGGCTTCCTATCTGCTCTGACGGGTGATTATCTTACCTCAGAAGAGTTTCAAGCAACCCCAGCTAATATGAGCGAGATGATCAATGCCGAGCACCATAAGTCTGTTGCTGGACATGTGGCTACTGAGGATATCAAGTTTGGCTACTGTACAGAAATCATGGTTGCCCTTCGTAAAGGCCCTACCTATGTCAAAGACTTTGATTACGAAAGCTTCCGAAATTATCTCAATGAACTGGGGGACTCCCTTCTAGTCGTTAATGACGATGAGATTGTCAAGGTCCATGTCCACACCGAAGATCCTGGTTTAGTCATGCAAGAAGGGCTCAAGTACGGTGCCTTGGTCAAGGTAAAGGTGGACAATATGCGAGGCCAACACGAGGCGCAATTAGAAAAAGAAGCAACTCAAGAGCCTGTGCCAGCCAGTTCGGCTAAGGACTTTGGCCTCATTGCAGTGGTTGCTGGTGATGGCTTGGCAGAAATTTTCAAATCACAAGGTGTTGATGTGGTTATTTCAGGTGGCCAAACCATGAATCCATCTACCGAAGATATTGTTAAGGCTATTGAGTCCCTTAATGCCAAGAATGTGATTATCCTGCCGAATAATAAGAATATCTTTATGGCGGCCCAATCAGCTGCTGACGTTGTGGACATTCCCGCAGCGGTCGTCGAAAGCCGCACCATCCCTCAAGGCCTGACCAGCCTTTTAGCCTTCAATCCAGAGCAAAGCTTAGAGGATAACCTTAGTGCTATGACGGATAGCCTAGCAGATGTTGTTAGTGGTAGTGTCACCTTAGCAGTCCGTGATACCAGCATTGACGGCTTGGAAATCCATAAGGATGATATTTTGGGCATGGTCGATGGCAAGATTCTTGTCTCAAATCCGGATATGGAGACGGCCCTGCTAGCGACTCTAGAAAAGATGATTGATGAGGATAGTGAAATTGTCACCCTCTATATTGGTCAAGATGGTCAGCAAGATCTTGTTGAGAAATTAACGCAAGCCTTGACTGATAAGTATGAGGAAATTGAAGTAGAGGTTCACCAAGGTGACCAACCCGTCTATCCTTATCTATTTAGTGTTGAATAAGTGTTTAACAAGTTGGCTTAGGCTCTTTCGGAGTCTAGGCCTTCTTGTTTATCGGATAGAGGTTGGCTTAATTTGGGGCTTGCAGTAGTGGAAAAAGGGACTGTTTGTCACCCTTTTGATTTTTGAGGCGTCTTTGGAGACAGTTGGAGAATTTTCTCATTTTGACTTGCAATATTTTCTGAAAATGTTATTATAGACACAAGATTTTTGAATTTTTAGAAAAATCCGCAAGATTCAGACAAAGGAGGTAGTATGAACCAAATAAGATTAGAAAAAGCCAAGACGGGCTCTGATTTACTTTTAGACACTCTGGTGGATTTGGGAATTCAGACTATTTTCGGTTACCCCGGTGGGGCTGTTCTTCCTTTGTACGACGCTATTTACCAACATGATGACATCCATCATATTCTGGCACGTCACGAACAAGGAGCGCTTCATGAGGCAGAAGGTTTTGCCAAGTCAACAGGAAAAATCGGTGTTGCCCTTGTGACCAGTGGACCCGGTGCTACTAACGCCATTACGGGTATTGCGGATGGCATGAGTGATAGCGTGCCTATGCTGATTTTTACAGGTCAGGTTGGTATGGCGGGGATTGGTAAAGATGCCTTCCAGGAAGCTGATATTGTTGGGATTACCATGCCAATTACCAAGTACAATTATCAGATTCGAGATGCCGCTGATATTCCACGGATTGTGACCGAGGCCGTTCATATTGCAACGACTGGTCGTCCTGGCCCTGTTGTCATTGACCTCCCCAAGGACATTGCAGCAGCTAGGGTTACTAGCTACAATGACCCTAACTTGGATTTGCCTAGCTATCAACCCAAGGTTGAGCCGAATGGCCTACAGATTAAAAAACTCCTCAACCAGATCAAGCGCTCCAAGAAGCCTTTAATTATTGCAGGTGGTGGTGTCAATTACGCGGGGGCCTCTAAGGAGTTGATTGCCTTTGCAGAAAGGTATAATATTCCGGTTGTTTCAACGCTTCTGAGTCTAGGAACTATTCCTATCGATCATCCTCTGGCCTTAGGAATGGGAGGCATGCATGGTTCTTATGCCTCTAATATGGCTATGACCCATTGTGACTTGATGATCAACTTTGGCTCGCGCTTTGCCGATCGTCTAACAGGAAATCCTAAGACCTTCGCAAAGAATGCAGTGGTAGCTCATGTTGATATTGATGCTGCTGAGATTGGTAAGGTTGTCCCAACGGCTATTCCCATAGTTGGAGATGCCAAGGAAACCCTGAGCTTACTTTTGGCCGAGGAAAAGGTCAGAACTCGTCATGATGCTTGGACTGAGGAAGTTCTAGCTAATAAGGCTAAAGCACCTTTCTCTTACAAGCATGACCAAGAAGTCATTAAACCTCAAGAGGCCATTGAAAGGATTGGTCAGCTGACGGATGGGGAAGCCATTGTTGTGACCGACGTTGGGCAACATCAGATGTGGGCAGCTCAGTTCTACCCTTTCAAAAATGAGCGTCAGCTTATTACTTCAGGGGGACTAGGGACTATGGGCTTTGGTATTCCGGCAGCTATTGGGGCCAAGTTGGCAAATCCAGACAAGGAAGTTGTTCTCTTTGTTGGTGATGGTGGCTTCCAGATGACCAACCAGGAACTGGCCATTCTCAACGGTTATGGTCTTCCTATCAAGGTCGTCCTCATTAATAATCATTCTCTGGGAATGGTTCGTCAATGGCAGGAGTCCTTCTATGATGAACGTCGTAGTGAATCGACCTTTGATGATGAACCCAATTTCCAACTTTTGGCTGAGGCCTATGGGATTGTCCATTATCAGTTTTCTGACCCCAAGACTCTGCAAGAGGATTTGCAAGTCATTACAGAAAACAAGCCCATGTTGATTGAGGTCAATATCTCTAATCGTGAACATGTTTATCCTATGGTTCCTTCTGGAAAATCCAATGCTGAAATGATGGGGGTGAGCTTCGATGCGTAGAATGTTAACAGCCAGGCTTCGCAATACAGCTGGAGTTCTCAATCGTTTCACCGGAGTCCTTCTGAGAAAGCAAATCAATATTGAGGAAGTTTCGGCAGGACATACGGAAGAAGAGGGTGTGACTCGGATTACCGTCATCATTGATGTCGCCAGTTTAGAAGAGGCTGATTTGATTATCAAGCAACTCAATCGCTTGATTGATGTCATCCGAGTGCGTGATATTACAGATGTTCCTCACCTAGAGCGGGAAGTCATCTTGATTAAGTTGGCGGCTCCAGTTCACAAGCGTGCTGAGATTTTGGCAGTCATTCAGCCATTTCGGGCTAGCGTTATTGATGTTGCCTTGAAATCAATTACGGTTCAGGTTACAGGGGATGCTAGCAAGATTGATGCCCTCTTGCGTGTTGTCGAACCCTATGGTATTCAGAATGTTGCCCGAACAGGAGCAACAGGTTTCTCTCGAGATTTATCCTAATACTCAATAAAAATCAATCTAGCCAAGGCAACGAACTGCAGGCTGTACTTGGGTACGGCAAAGTGAGTTAACGATGGATAGTTTTGATTTTTGAAGAGTATAAAAATCTCTCTTAATCAAGTTAACCCTAGCCGTAAGGCTAAACTATAATTTTTAGAAAAGAGTGTTGTAATTATGGCAGTAGAAATGGAATATGAAAAAGATGTAACAGTTGATGCCCTTGCGGGTAAAAAACTTGCCGTCGTTGGTTATGGTTCTCAGGGCCATGCTCATGCCCAAAACTTGCGTGATTCAGGATATGATGTCATCATTGGTGTTCGTCACGGTAAGTCCTTTGATAAGGCTAAAGAAGATGGCTTTGATGTTTATGAGGTTGGCGAAGCAACTAAATTAGCCGATGTCATCATGGTTTTGGCACCAGATGAAATCCAAAAAGATATTTACGCTAAGGAAATCGCCCCAAACCTGTCTTCGGGTAATGCTCTTGGCTTTGCTCATGGTTTCAACATTCATTTCGGTTATATCAAGGCACCAGAAGATGTTGATGTCTTCATGGTGGCACCTAAGGGACCAGGTCACTTGGTTCGTCGTACTTTTTCAGAAGGATTTGGGGTACCAGCTCTCTATGCTGTTTACCAAAATCCAACGGGACATGCACAAGAGATTGCTATGTCTTGGGCTAAAGGACTTGGATCAGCTCGTGTGGGTCTATTGACGACAAGCTTCAAGGAAGAAACCGAAGAAGACCTCTTTGGGGAACAAGCAGTCCTTATGGGTGGCTTGACACACTTGATCGAAGCTGGTTTTGAAGTTTTGACCGAAGCTGGCTATGCACCACAATTGGCTTACTTTGAAGTGCTCCATGAAATGAAATTGATTGTAGACCTAATCTACGAAGGTGGCTTCAAGAAGATGCGCCAATCATGTTCAAATACTGCTGAATTTGGTGACTTCGTCACTGGTCCGCGTGTTATTGGACCTGAGGTTAAGGAAAATATGAAGGCTGCTCTTACTGATATTCAATCAGGTAAATTCGCTAAAGAATTTGTTGAAGACCACGATGCTGGCTTCCCACGCTTGAAGGCTTATCGTGAAGAAGCAGAAAATCTTGAAATTGAAAAGATTGGTGCTGAATTGCGTAAAGCCATGCCGTTCGTCAGTCAAAATGATGATGATGCCTTCAAGATTTACGAATAAGCAGATGTGATTAAGAGATGAAAGAAGGCGGAAGCCTTCTTTTTTCGTGACTAGGTCACCAAGTCTATTAGCTGGGTTAACCTAAAAAGTTTAGAATAAAATACGCGGGTAAATTCCCAAAGTAAGTTCCACCTATTCGTAATCTGGAATTTAGTCTGAACTCAGTGGTAAAATACACGCTGTAAAATACGTGCTGGGCCTATGATTGAAACTTACCTTTAAAAATAAGGTGAAAATGATATAATGGATAGGACTATATAAAATGGAGAAGTGTGCAATGACTTTCTATAATCATAAAGAAATTGAAACAAAGTGGCAGAAGTACTGGGCGGAGCATGAAACCTTTAAAACGGGAACAGATGCGTCTAAGCCTAATTTTTACGCCCTCGATATGTTCCCTTATCCATCAGGAGCAGGTCTACACGTTGGGCACCCTGAGGGCTACACAGCAACAGATATTCTCAGCCGCTACAAACGCGCTCAAGGCTACAATGTCTTGCACCCTATGGGTTGGGATGCTTTCGGACTTCCTGCTGAACAATATGCCATGGATACGGGAAATGACCCTGCCGAATTTACCGCAGAAAATATTGCCAACTTTAAACGTCAAATCAACAGTCTAGGTTTTTCTTATGACTGGAACTGCGAAGTCAACACGACAGATCCTAACTACTACAAGTGGACTCAGTGGATTTTTACGAAGCTTTACGAAAAAGGCTTGGCATATGAAGCTGAAGTGCCTGTCAATTGGGTAGAGGAATTGGGAACAGCTATCGCCAATGAAGAAGTCCTACCAGATGGGACTTCTGAGCGCGGAGGCTACCCTGTTGTCCGCAAGCCTATGCGCCAATGGATGTTGAAAATTACGGCCTATGCCGAACGCCTTTTGGAAGATTTGGAAGACCTCGATTGGCCTGAGTCTATCAAGGAAATGCAACGCAACTGGATTGGTAAGTCAGTTGGTGCCCATGTTGACTTCAAGGTGGTGGATACGGACAAGTCATTCACCGTCTTCACCACTCGTCCTGATACCTTATTCGGAGCTACCTATGCTGTTATGGCACCCGAGCATGACTTAGTTGATATCATTACCAGTCCTGAACAGGCTCAGGCAGTTGCTAACTACAAGCGTGAAGCAAGTCTCAAATCTGACTTGGCTCGGACCGACCTCAATAAGGAAAAAACTGGTGTTTGGACGGGTGCCTACGCCATCAACCCTGTCAATGGTCGTCAGATTCCTATCTGGATTTCAGACTACGTCCTTGCTAGCTACGGAACGGGTGCTATCATGGCTGTCCCGGCTCATGACACACGTGACTGGGAATTTGCTAAGGAATTTGGTCTGGAGATTATTCCGGTTCTTGAGGGTGGGAATGTTGAGGAGGAGGCCTATACAGAAGACGGACTCCACATCAATTCAGAATTCCTTGATGGCCTCAACAAGGAAGATGCGATTGATAAGATTATCGAATTTCTAGAAGAAAAAGAATTCGGTAAAAAACAAATCAACTATCGTCTCCGCGACTGGCTTTTCAGTCGTCAACGTTATTGGGGAGAGCCAATTCCAATTATTCATTGGGAAGACGGCACTTCAAGTGCGGTACCTGAAAATGAATTGCCATTGGTTCTTCCAGTGACCAAGGATATTCGTCCTTCTGGTACGGGGGAAAGTCCGCTGGCCAACTTAACCGACTGGCTGGAAGTTGTTCGTGAGGATGGTGTCAAAGGACGTCGCGAAACCAATACTATGCCACAATGGGCAGGTTCTAGTTGGTATTACCTGCGCTATATTGACCCACATAATGATGAAAAATTGGCGGACGAAGAGCTTCTCAAGGCTTGGTTGCCGGTTGATATTTACATTGGTGGGGCTGAGCACGCCGTTCTTCACCTGCTCTATGCCCGCTTCTGGCACAAGGTTCTCTATGATTTAGGCGTTGTACCAACCAAAGAACCCTTCCAAAAGCTCTTCAATCAAGGGATGATTTTGGGAACCAGCTACCGCGACAGCCGTGGTGCCCTTGTTGCGACTGACAAGGTTGAAAAACGTGACGGCTCATTCTTCAACATCGAAACGGGCGAAGAGTTGGAGCAAGCACCAGCCAAGATGTCTAAATCCCTCAAAAATGTTGTCAACCCAGATGATGTCGTTGAGCAGTACGGTGCGGACACTCTGCGTGTCTATGAAATGTTTATGGGGCCCCTTGATGCTTCTATCGCTTGGTCAGAAGAAGGCCTAGAAGGTTCTCGGAAATTCCTGGATCGTGTTTATCGCCTTTTGACCACCAAGGATATTACAGCGGATAATGATGGAAAGTTAGATAAGGTTTATAATGAAACCGTTAAGTCTGTAACGGAACAAATTGAGGCTATGAAGTTCAATACAGCTATTGCTTCACTTATGGTCTTCGTTAATGCCGCAAATAAGGAAAAGGCCCTCTTTGTCGATTACGCTCAAGGTTTTGTTCAACTCTTAGCTCCTTTTGCGCCACATTTATCTGAAGAATTGTGGCAAAAACTCACAAATTCAGGGGACTCCATTTCCTATGTTGCCTGGCCAACTTGGGATGACAGTAAGCTTGTTGAAGAAGAAGTTGAGATTGTCGTTCAAATCAAGGGTAAGGTTAGGGCGAAACTAATGATTCCAAAGGATCTTCCGCAAGAAGACATGCAGGCCCTGGCTTTAGCGAATGATAAGATTAAGACGGAGCTAGAAGGAAAAGAAATCGTCAAAGTAATCGCCGTTCCTAATAAGCTGGTTAATATTGTTGCAAAATAAGTATCTGAAGTAGATTCCTGTAAGGGGTCTACTTTTTATAGTAGTGACAGAGTGGGCATGGTAATTGTTGAGGAAGACTCTCTGGCTTTGAAAAATATTATTATAATCGAAGAGAAATTTTTATCACTTTTTGCTAAAATTATCAGACTTAAGAAAAGCCTTTGTTCTTTTTGAAAGCCTTTTGAGTCTGAAAAGCGCAAAAAGATATAAAAAATTTTTAAATCAAAAAGACGAACGAAATTGCTATTTCTGACCTTCGGAATTCAGTTTTGTTCGTCCTTTTTTTGTTAGAAACAAGCTTTTTCCTTAGCCCGATAAAAAGATGCTAATATTAGTCTCCACTAAGATTTTCTCCAAGTTTCAAAAAATAAAAAAATCCCGACAAACCTATTGACAAGGGTGAAGGTGTTTGCTAGAATAAAGAAGCTGTCCTCGAGAGGGGACGAAAGACCTTTGAGAACTGAATAGCGAAGCAACCAAGACGTGCGGGTTAAGGAATTAACCTGTCAAGAAAAGCCATAAATCTGTCAGAGACGGATTGAGTAAAGATTAAATGAGAGTTTGATCCTGGCTCAGGACGAACGCTGGCGGCGTGCCTAATACATGCAAGTGGAACGCATTGATATCACCGGAGCTTGCTCCACTGATATTAATGAGTCGCGAACGGGTGAGTAACGCGTAGGTAACCTGCCTGATAGCGGGGGATAACTATTGGAAACGATAGCTAATACCGCATGAGAGTGTTTAACACATGTTAGAGACTTAAAAGATACCATTGTATCACTATCAGATGGACCTGCGTTGTATTAGCTAGTTGGTAGGGTAGCGGCCTACCAAGGCACCGATACATAGCCGACCTGAGAGGGTGATCGGCCACACTGGGACTGAGACACGGCCCAGACTCCTACGGGAGGCAGCAGTAGGGAATCTTCGGCAATGGACGAAAGTCTGACCGAGCAACGCCGCGTGAGTGAAGACGGTTTTCGGATCGTAAAGCTCTGTTGTAGCGGAAGAACGCGTGTAAGAGTGGAAAGTTTACACAGTGACGGTACGCTACCAGAAAGGGACGGCTAACTACGTGCCAGCAGCCGCGGTAATACGTAGGTCCCGAGCGTTGTCCGGATTTATTGGGCGTAAAGGGAGCGCAGGCGGTTTAGTAAGTCTGAAGTTAAAGGCATTGGCTCAACCAATGTATGCTTTGGAAACTGTTAGACTTGAGTGCAGAAGGGGAGAGTGGAATTCCATGTGTAGCGGTGAAATGCGTAGATATATGGAGGAACACCGGTGGCGAAAGCGGCTCTCTGGTCTGTCACTGACGCTGAGGCTCGAAAGCGTGGGTAGCGAACAGGATTAGATACCCTGGTAGTCCACGCCGTAAACGATGAGTGCTAGGTGTTAGGTCCTTTCCGGGACTTAGTGCCGCAGCTAACGCAATAAGCACTCCGCCTGGGGAGTACGACCGCAAGGTTGAAACTCAAAGGAATTGACGGGGGCCCGCACAAGCGGTGGAGCATGTGGTTTAATTCGAAGCAACGCGAAGAACCTTACCAGGTCTTGACATCCCGATGCCCGCTCTAGAGATAGAGTTTTACTTTTTGTACATCGGAGACAGGTGGTGCATGGTTGTCGTCAGCTCGTGTCGTGAGATGTTGGGTTAAGTCCCGCAACGAGCGCAACCCTTATTGTTAGTTGCCATCATTGAGTTGGGCACTCTAGCGAGACTGCCGGTAATAAACCGGAGGAAGGTGGGGATGACGTCAAATCATCATGCCCCTTATGACCTGGGCTACACACGTGCTACAATGGTTGGTACAACGAGTCGCAAGCCGGTGACGGCAAGCTAATCTCTGAAAGCCAATCTCAGTTCGGATTGTAGGCTGCAACTCGCCTACATGAAGTCGGAATCGCTAGTAATCGCGGATCAGCACGCCGCGGTGAATACGTTCCCGGGCCTTGTACACACCGCCCGTCACACCACGAGAGTTTGTAACACCCAAAGTCGGTGAGGTAACCTTATAGGAGCCAGCCGCCTAAGGTGGGACAGATGATTGGGGTGAAGTCGTAACAAGGTAGCCGTATCGGAAGGTGCGGCTGGATCACCTCCTTTCTAAGGATAAACTAAGTAACAGAGGGCGCTAAAAAGCGACTTGATTTTAGGGACTGACCAAGAAATCCTGATTTCTTAGGGCAGTCATCTAAATCACAAGCTTTTAGCCCGAGTACAATTTAGCCAAAGTGGTTAATAGAAGTACCTGAAGCTTAGTACCGGAAGCACGTTTTGGGGACGCTATTTAGTTTTCAGAGGTTTTGTGGGGCCTTAGCTCAGCTGGGAGAGCGCCTGCTTTGCACGCAGGAGGTCAGCGGTTCGATCCCGCTAGGCTCCATTAGGATACGGAGGACGATTCGCTTTTTTCCTAAGACGTTAGTCCGGAGTTCAACTATTCTCAAAGAGCAGTGCCCCCTTATCCTAAGAAGCAACGAAGTTGCCAATTGTTCATTGAAAATTGAATATCTATCAAATAGTAACAAGAAAATAAACCGAAACGCTGTTATATTTTAAAGAGACCAAAGAGAAATAAGGTTAAGTTAATAAGGGCGCACGGTGGATGCCTTGGCACTAGGAGCCGAAGAAGGACGTGACGAACGACGAAATGCTTTGGGGAGCTGTAAGTAAGCCTTGATCCAGAGATGTCCGAATGGGGGAACCCGACAACTAATGGTTGTCATCCATGACTGTTAAGGTCATGAGAAGGAAGACGCAGTGAACTGAAACATCTAAGTAGCTGCAGGAAGAGAAAGCAAAAGCGATTGCCTTAGTAGCGGCGAGCGAAGAGGCAGGAGGGCAAACCGAAGTGTTTACACTTCGGGGTTGTAGGACTGCGCTGTGGACGTATAGATTATAGAAGAATGTTCTGGGAAGGACAGCCAAAGAGAGTAAGAGCCTCGTATTCGAAATAGTCTATATACCTAGCAGGATCCTGAGTACGGCGAGACACGAGGAATCTCGTCGGAAGCTGGGAGGCCCATCTCCCAACCCTAAATACTCCCTAGTGACCGATAGTGAACCAGTACCGTGAGGGAAAGGTGAAAAGCACCCCGGAAGGGGAGTGAAACAGAACCTGAAACCGTGTGCCTACAAGAAGTTCGAGCCCGTTAATGGGTGAGAGCGTGCCTTTTGTAGAATGAACCGGCGAGTTACGTTAATGTGCGAGGTTAAGTTGAAGAGACGGAGCCGTAGGGAAACCGAGTCTGAATAGGGCGGAATAGTACATTGACGTAGACCCGAAACCATGTGACCTACCCATGAGCAGGGTGAAGGTGAGGTAAGACTCACTGGAGGCCCGCACCAGAGTACGTTGAAAAGTGCTTGGATGACTTGTGGGTAGCGGAGAAATTCCAAACGAACTTGGAGATAGCTGGTTCTCTCCGAAATAGCTTTAGGGCTAGCGTCGACATTTAGATTATTGGAGGTAGAGCACTGTTTGGGTAAGGGGTCCATCCCGGATTACCAAACTCAGATAAACTCCGAATGCCAAGTAATCATGGTCGGCAGTCAGACTGCGAGTGCTAAGATCCGTAGTCGAAAGGGAAACAGCCCAGACCACCAGCTAAGGTCCCCAAATAATTGTTAAGTGGAAAAGGATGTGGGGTTGCACAGACAACTAGGATGTTAGCTTAGAAGCAGCTATTCATTCAAAGAGTGCGTAATAGCTCACTAGTCGAGTGACCCTGCGCCGAAAATGTACCGGGGCTAAAACAATTTACCGAAGCTGTGGATCCTTTAGGGGATGGTAGGAGAGCGTTCTATGTACGCAGAAGGTATACCGTGAGGAGTGCTGGAGTGCATAGAAGTGAGAATGCCGGTATGAGTAGCGCAAGACAGGTGAGAATCCTGTCCACCGTAAGACTAAGGTTTCCAGGGGAAGGCTCGTCCGCCCTGGGTTAGTCGGGACCTAAGGAGAGACCGACAGGTGTATCCGATGGGCAACAGGTTGATAGTCCTGTACTAGAGTATAGAGTGAAGGAGGGACGCAGAAGGCTAACTCAACCAGACGAATGGAAGTGTCTGGCCAAGCAGTGAGGCGTGGTATGAGTCAAATGCTTATACCTGTAACGCCAGGCTGTGAAGGGGAGCGAAGTTTAGTAGCGAAGTGAGTGATGTCACGCTGCCAAGAAAAGCTTCTAGCGTTAATCTATACTCTACCCGTACCGCAAACCGACACAGGTAGTCGAGGCGAGTAGCCTCAGGTGAGCGAGAGAACTCTCGTTAAGGAACTCGGCAAAATGGCCCCGTAACTTCGGGAGAAGGGGCGCTGACTTTCAGTCAGCCGCAGTGAATAGGCCCAAGCAACTGTTTATCAAAAACACAGCTCTCTGCGAAATCGTAAGATGACGTATAGGGGGTGACGCCTGCCCGGTGCTGGAAGGTTAAGAGGAGTGCTTAGCGGTAACGCGAAGGTATGAATTGAAGCCCCAGTAAACGGCGG
This sequence comes from Streptococcus downei MFe28, assembly GCF_900459175.1. NCBI lineage: Bacteria > Bacillati > Bacillota > Bacilli > Lactobacillales > Streptococcaceae > Streptococcus > Streptococcus downei. The sequence goes on from NZ_UHFA01000002.1 coordinate 605,449, forward strand.
CCGTAACTATAACGGTCCTAAGGTAGCGAAATTCCTTGTCGGGTAAGTTCCGACCCGCACGAAAGGCGTAATGATTTGGGCACTGTCTCAACGAGAGACTCGGTGAAATTTTAGTACCTGTGAAGATGCAGGTTACCCGCGACAGGACGGAAAGACCCCATGGAGCTTTACTGCAGTTTGATATTGAGTATCTGTACCACATGTACAGGATAGGTAGGAGCCATTGAGTTCGGGACGCTAGTTTCGAATGAGGCGCTGTTGGGATACTACCCTTGTGTTATGGCTACTCTAACCCACTAGGCTAAACGTCTAGGGAGACAGTGTCTGACGGGCAGTTTGACTGGGGCGGTCGCCTCCTAAAAGGTAACGGAGGCGCCCAAAGGTTCCCTCAGATTGGTTGGAAATCAATCGCAGAGTGTAAAGGTATAAGGGAGCTTGACTGCGAGAGCTACAACTCGAGCAGGGACGAAAGTCGGGCTTAGTGATCCGGTGGTACCGCATGGAAGGGCCATCGCTCAACGGATAAAAGCTACCCTGGGGATAACAGGCTTATCTCCCCCAAGAGTTCACATCGACGGGGAGGTTTGGCACCTCGATGTCGGCTCGTCGCATCCTGGGGCTGTAGTCGGTCCCAAGGGTTGGGCTGTTCGCCCATTAAAGCGGCACGCGAGCTGGGTTCAGAACGTCGTGAGACAGTTCGGTCCCTATCCGTCGCGGGCGAAGGAAATTTGAGAGGAACTGCTCCTAGTACGAGAGGACCAGAGTGGACTTACCGCTGGTGTACCAGTTGTCCTGCCAAGGGCATCGCTGGGTAGCTATGTAGGGAAGGGATAAACGCTGAAAGCATCTAAGTGTGAAGCCCCCCTCGAGATGAGATTTCCCATAACGTTAAGTTAGTAAGAGCCCTGAGAGAAGATCAGGTAGATAGGTTAGGAGTGGAAGTGTGGTGACACATGGAGCGGACTAATACTAATCGCTCGAGGACTTATCCAAGATAAGTTACGAGAGGCACCAAATAAGAAAGCAACAGAAAATTAGGAAGGTGCCGACGTACAATTCATAAGTAAGGTTTCAAAAGTCATTGACAGGTTTTGGTGAGACTTGGTACAATAGATAGGTATTCAATTTTGAGTGAGTACACTCAAGGAGTTAAGTGACGCTAGCCTAGGAGATACACCTGTAACCATGCCGAACACAGCAGTTAAGCCCTAGAACGCCTGAAGTAGTTGGGGGTTGCCCCCTGTTAGATATGGGAGTCGCTTAGCCTTTATCCACCATAGCTCAGTTGGTAGTAGCGCATGACTGTTAATCATGATGTCGTAGGTTCGAGTCCTACTGGTGGAGTAGACAAGAGATTTGAGAGAGTTCTAGGAGAGCTCTTTCTTTTTGTTTTTTTCTGAAGGACCGAAAGTGGGGCATAGGGCGGTACTTGACTGTAGTTGATGGACATTGCCTTTGTGTGCTCTAATCAGCTGAGCTATGCGCCCAAACACTTGATTGTTTTGTAGTTTTCGTTTTAGAGTCTGCCTAGTATGATTTGGGGTGCCTTTACTTAATGTTTCTAATCTTTTCCGATTTACTCTAGGAAATTACTCTTTAAATTAGGCCTTTAGTATTCTTTTTTCATCTACTTCACTTGACCTGGTCTTTTTTAAATGGTAAGATGGTTTTTGTTAACTAGTTAAGGAGTTTGTCTTATGTCTAAATTAGCAAAGGAATTGGATGTTTTTTTCAATAGGATTCTTGTCTTGGCGGAACATCAAAATGAGTTGCTCTTGGGCCACTGCCAATCTGATTTGGAATTGACCAATGCAGACGAAGAGTATCAAAAGTTTCCGATGGGTAAAGCTAATAAGGTGTTGCCTAATGACACGAGAATATCAGTGGTTTGATTTAGGACTAGGACTAGGCAAGGCGTTGCAGATAGCTTTGACAGTCTGGGGACTGTCAAAGGTTGGAAGTGAAACTTGCGTAGCAAGTGTCAAAACAGTCTAGTAGCCTGTTTGAGCTGGGGATAGAGAAAGCTCTGCTTTCTACTTGATTCATCAAGACGCGTTAACGACAGCCTAACCTAAATTCAAATCGTTATAAAACAGTTGTTCTACGATTTTATTCGGGTTAGTGCGGGTGCTAGAGCTTGGGACAAAACCATCCCTCAGCCAACGAAAAAGCAACGGTTTTGATGCCGTTGCTTTTTGCTTGACATAGGTAGTCTTGATAAAATATCGTTGACAAAAAAATAATAGAAAGGCTACCTCATGTACAGTCACTATAACACAAATCAAACGACTCTGCCACTAGAATTAAGCGCATTCTTACCCCACAACCATCTCGTTTTTACGATTGAAAAGGTGGTCAATAAACTAGATGATAATGCCTTTCTAAACTTTTATCATGAGGTTGGGCGGCCTTCTTACCATCCCCAATTACTCCTAGCAGCCCTTTTATTTGCTTATTCTCAAGGGATCTTTTCCGGACGAAAGATAGAAAAAATGATGGTGGAAAATCTTGCCATGCAATACTTAACAGGTCAGCTGGTGATTTCTTATCGGACAATCAATCGTTTTCGTGTGGCTCCTGGGATGGAGGAGCTGATTCGTAATCTCTTTATTGACCTCAACCTTCAGTTGAAAATGGAGGAATTAGTGTCCTTAGAGTGTTTGTTTATTGACGGGACTAAGATTGAGGCTAACGCTAACAGGTACAGTTTTGTTTGGCGGAAGGCTGTTGATAAATTTTCTGCCAAACTTCAAGCGACTCTAAAAACCTATTTTCAAGAGGAAATTAATCCTTTGATTCAAGAGGCCATTGTCTTAGATGACCAAGAGCCTGTAACTTCTGAACAATTGACAGAGTTTTCTCAAATCCTTGAGGAAGAATTGAAATCAGTTAACCAAGCCATCGAAGAAAATCCTGTCAAAGGAAAGGATGAGCGTCAAACAAAGCGTCGGAAACTCAAGAAAGTCCTTCGAAAGGTAAGGGATGATTTTTCAGCCCGTGCACAAAAGTATGAGACCTATCAAGCCACTTTCACTGGTCGCAATAGTTTTTCAAAGACAGATACAGACGCCACTTTTATGCGGATGAAAGACGACCACATGAGAAATGGTCAACTGAAGGCTGGCTACAATCTCCAAATCGCTACTGAGAATCAATTTGTTCTCCACTATGATATCTTCCCAAATCCGACAGACACCAAGACCCTCTTACCATTTTTAGACTCCTATCCCCATGACGCCAAGACTATTGTCGCAGATGCTGGTTATGGTAGTGAAGAGAACCTACTAACTCTTGACCAAGAGGAAATTAATCACTTGATTAAGTATGGTCGGTTTGATAAGGAACAAAAGAGAACCTACAGAAAGTCTGACAAGAATCTAGCCAATTGGCACTATAATGAAAAAGAGGATAGCTACACCCATCCAGAGGGCTGGAAATAGGTGTTTCATCATCTCAAACACCAGAAAACGCAAACAGGTTTTGAACAAGAGATTAAGGTCTACCAGGCTGAGGAGCCTGAATTAGCTCCTCAAAAGGGGCTTTACATCAATGAACGGTACCAATACTTAAAGCAAAAAGAAGTTCAAGCGCTTTTATCTCCTGAGGGCAGTCAAGTTTTCGCACAACGCAAGGTTGATGTGGAGCCTGTCTTTGGGCAGATAAAGGCTTGTTTGGGTTACAAAAGGTGTAATCTGCGGGGGAAACGACAGGTCAAGATTGACATGGGATTGGCCCTTATGGCCAATAATCTCATCAAATATAACAGGAGAAGCAACCGAACCTAAAAAACAGAGGGTCACCAACAAGCGATCCTCTATTTTTCGAGCTCAAACGGATTTCTGTCCCAGACTCGTTAGAACTTTGCCTCTTTAGTGGCTGAGGTCTTTGTTCCTTATTACTTTTGATTTTTAGTGAGTATAGGGATGGAAAGAGTGGGGAATTCCTTTTTTTAAGTTTGTTGCATGAATTTTTATTTGCTTTCTGGATATTAGTAACTAACTTGTAACGCTTTTTTATTTAATAATAAATTATGATTTTGGTATAATGGTGTAGATGTTTATTAATTTAATGCATGTTAATTCATGGTTATTGTAAAAAGAAAGGATATATATGGGGACAATTTTAAAAGTTAGTCATTTGACCAAGATTTTTGGAAAAAAGCGGAAAGCTGCTTTACAGATGGTCAAAGAGGCAAAAAGTAAGACCGAAATTTTAGAGAAAACCGGTTGTACAGTCGGTGTTTATGATGCTAATTTTGAGGTTCAAGAAGGTGAAGTCTTTGTTATCATGGGGCTATCAGGAAGCGGGAAGTCAACCTTGATTCGTTTGATTAACCGTCTAATCGAACCCTCTTCTGGTACTATTGAAATCAATGGTCAGGATGTTTCTGAAATGACTGCCAATGAGCTGCGTGAGATTCGCCGTCACTCTGTTAATATGGTATTTCAGAATTTTGGTCTCTTTCCGCATAAGACGATTTTGGAAAACACCGAGTATGGCTTGGAATTACGAGGAGTTCCTAAGGAGGAAAGAGAAAAATCGGCTGAACAAGCCTTGGATAATTCGAACTTATTGCCTTTTAAAGATCAATATCCTGATCAGTTATCCGGTGGGATGCAACAACGGGTTGGTTTGGCTAGGGCTCTGGCTAATGATCCTGATATTCTTTTGATGGACGAAGCCTTCTCTGCCTTGGACCCTTTGATTCGTAAGGAGATGCAGGATGAGCTCTTGGATTTACAAGATCGAGTTCAAAAGACTATTATCTTTATCACTCATGATCTTAATGAAGCCTTGCGGATTGGTGACAGAATCGCTCTGATGAAGGATGGCCAAATCATGCAAATTGGTACGGGTGAAGAAATCTTGACCCAACCAGCCAATGATTTTGTTCGAGAGTTTGTTGAAGACGTTGATCGCTCTAAAGTATTAACGGCTCAAAATATTATGATTAAGCCAATTACTGCAAATGTTGACAGTGACGGCCCTAATGTAGCTCTGAAGCGGATGGATGTAGAAGAAGTGTCCATGTTGGTCGCTACCAATCGGAAACGGCAGCTTTTAGGGGTTATTTCTGCTGATGCAGCTTATGATGCTCGTAAGGCAGGCAAGAAACTGGCTGATGTTGTTGATCCTAATATTCGGACTGTGCCTCAGGATATGGTGTTGACGGATATTCTGCCTTTGATTTATGACTCAGCAGCTCCGATTGCTGTTTTGAATGAAAATAAGCGTCCTGTTGGTGTTATTATCAAGGGTCGTGTGATTGAAGCCCTTACCAAACAGGGTATTGAAGTAGAAGGGTAGGTGAGAAATTTGGAAAGCTTATTATTAGCAGGGATTGGGAAATTACCAATTTCTAACTATATGGATTCTTTTGTTGACTGGCTGACTAAAACTTTCTCAGGTCTCTTTAGTGTTCTGAAAATCATTGGTGATGGTCTTATGGGATTTATTTCCAGTACCTTGACTTTCATCAATCCTTGGATTTTAATGCTTCTCATTGTGGCTTTGGCTTACCTGATTTCCAAAAAATGGAGCTTTACGATTTTAACAGCTATTGGTTTGCTCTATATTTATAATCAGGAGCTTTGGGGAGATTTAATTAATACCTTCACCTTAGTTCTTTTATCCAGTTTGATTTCGATTTTGATCGGGATTCCGCTGGGAATTTGGATGGCTAAGAATGAGACGGCTAAGAAGGTTATCAACCCTATTCTGGACTTTATGCAAACTATGCCGGCTTTTGTTTATTTGATTCCGGCGGTTGCTTTCTTTGGTATTGGCATGGTACCGGGGGTTTTTGCCTCTGTTATCTTTGCTTTGCCTCCAACGGTACGAATGACCAATCTTGGAATTCGAGAAATTCCTACTGAATTAGTTGAAGCTTCCGATGCCTTTGGTAGTACCAGTCAGCAGAAGCTCTTCGGTGTTGAATTGCCACTCGCTAAAAACACGATTATGGCTGGGATTAACCAGACTATCATGCTGTCTCTATCCATGGTAGTGACTGCTTCTATGATTGGAGCTCCTGGTCTCGGTAACGGTGTCCTTTCAGCCTTGCAGCACGCTGAAATTGGTAATGGTTTTGTCAATGGTTTGGCTCTGGTTATTTTGGCCATCATCATTGACCGCTTTACTCAAAAATTGAATGCACCAGTCGGTCAAAAACAAGCCAACAAGCCTAAATGGCAGAAATGGTTGGCTCCTGCTTTGATCCTAGCCTTTCTGGCTACAGGGATTACTCAAGCGGTTGTCAGTCATACGGGCTCCCATAAGGAAAAGGTTACTCTAGCTTATGTAGAATGGGATTCGGAAGTTGCTTCGACTAATGTTTTAGCCGAGGCACTGAAGCAAGAAGGTTATGATGTTGACATTAAACCTTTGGACAATGCAGTTGCTTGGAAGTCAGTTGCTGATGGCAGCGTTGACGCTTCTGTTTCAGCTTGGCTGCCAGCTACTCATAAAGCTCAATATGACAAGTATAAGGGGCAATTGGATGATCTTGGTGTGAATCTCAAGGGAACTAAACTTGGTTTAGCCGTTCCTTCTTATATGAAGGGTGTTAATTCCATTGAGGATCTTTCAGATCAAGCGGATTCAACGATTACAGGTATTGAACCGGGTGCTGGAATTATGTCTGGTGCTGAAAAAGCGCAGAAGGAATACTCTAATTTGTCCAGCTGGAAAGTTTCCTCCTCATCAACGGGTGCTATGACTACCAGTCTGGAGCAGGCGATTAAGAACAAGGATGAGATTGTTATAACGGCCTGGAAACCTCACTGGATGTTTGCTAAGTATGACTTGAAATTTCTAAAGGATCCTAAAGGTGTCTTTGGTAAGTCTGAAAATATTCACACTATTGCTAAGAAGGGACTTAAGGATGAGAATCCAGGTGCCTATAAACTTATTAATAACTTCCATTGGAGTTCTAGTGATATGGAATCTGTTATGCTAGACATCAATAAAGGAACTTCTCCAGAAAAGGCTGCACAAAAATGGATTAAAAATCATAAGAGTCAAGTAGCCGAGTGGTCCAAATAAGTACTTTAAATCAACCTTTCATGTGTGAGGTTGATTTTTTAGAGAATTAAGTTAAGAATTTAAGTGCTATTTAAGTAGCTCTGGTTATACTATAGTCATCCTAAATAAACTTTTCTTTTTCATAATCTCCGAGAAGTGGTTCGGTCTAGTCTGAGCCTCTTCTTTTTTGTTTTTAAGGGTATCAACTTTCTCTGGTGGTACTTTGCTGTACAAGGGTTCGTTGGTCTGGGCTGCTGTGGGTTTATACTGAATTAAAATCAGAACTTTCAATTTTGATACTTTCTACCCTAGCCAGTTTATTATACTCAATGAAAATCAAAAACAGACGAGGCAACGAACTGCAGACAGTACTGACGTACGGCAAAGTGAGTTAACGAAGTATCTTTTTGATTTTAGAAGAGTATTAGTAATTAAAAGTCACTGATAAACTAGGGTAATCGCTAAAGCGAGTTCCCTAGCCACCCTACTCATTCCATTTTCAAAATAGCATCGATGTTGAAAATGAAATATCGTTAAAAAGGGCGGATGCAAGCAACCTCCTCCGGAGTTTCATTGCTTAAGATGAGTCTCTATTAAGGGTCTCAAAATTTCCGTTATTCATAACAGCGCAACTGTTACGAATAATACCACAAGGGCGAAAGTATCCCAATTGTCTATTCTGTTTACATAAACTGAGATTAAAACAGTGGATATTCTTTGTAACAACTGCTATTTTGAATTTAAATGAGTATTAGCTGAACCTACTTGGGCTCACTTATCAATGGGGGTTCTGTGGTATAATAAAAGCATGGCTAATAAGAATAAATTACTATTGATTGATGGTTCATCTATCGCTTTTCGGGCATTTTTTGCCCTCTATAATCAGATTGATCGGTTTAAAAATCCTGTAGGTCTGCATACCAATGCCATCTATGGTTTTCACCTCATGTTGGATCACATGATGAAGCGGATTGAACCGACTCATGTCTTGGTAGCTTTTGATGCGGGCAAGACCACTTTTCGGACGGAGATGTACGCCGATTACAAGGGCGGTCGAGACAAGACCCCAGATGAGTTCCGCGAGCAGTTTCCTTATATTCGGGAAATGTTGGACCATCTGGGGATTGCCTACTATGATTTAGAAAATTACGAAGCCGACGATATTATCGGTACCTTGGACAAATTGGCTGAAAATGGAGAGTTTGATGTAACCATTGTCAGCGGGGACAAGGACCTGATTCAGCTGGCTGATGACAATACAGTCGTGGAAATTTCCCGCAAGGGTGTGGCGGAATTTGAGGAATATACGCCCCAGCACCTGATGGAGAAAATGGGGATTACGCCGACCCAGTTTATTGACCTCAAGGCTCTGATGGGGGATAAGTCGGATAATATTCCTGGTGTGACTAAGATTGGTGAGAAGACGGGGCTCAAGCTCCTGTTAGAGCACGGTAGTTTGGAAGCCATTTACGATCATATCGACAGCTTCAAGCCGTCTAAGATGAAGGAGAACCTTATTAATGATAGGGAACAGGCCTTTTTGTCCAAAACTTTGGCAACCATTAATATCCAGTCACCGATTGAAATTGGCTTGGATGACACCCTTTATAAAGGTCCTCGTTTAGATGAGTTAGCTAAGTTCTATGATGAGATGGATTTCAAACAATTCAAGGCTGGTCTGGGTCTCAAGGAAGAGGCTGAGCAGGTTGAAATCAAGTATCAAGTTGTTGATAGACTTGAGTCTGCTATGTTTGAGCCTGACCAATTCTTTTATTTTGAGGTTTTTAACGATAACTACCACCGTGAAGATATTCTGGCTTTTTCTTGGGGTAATAAAGAGGCCATCTATGTCAGCAAGAACCTAGACCTGCTTAAAGATCGGCTTTTCGTTGAGGCTCTCTCTAAGCCCATCAAGACTTATGATTTTAAGCGGAGCAAGGTTCTCCTGAGTCATTTAGGAATTGAGCTGCCAACAGCTGATTTTGATAGTCGCTTGGCTAAATATCTGCTGTCAACGGTGGAAGACAATGAGCTTTCTACCATAGCCAGCCTCTATGGACAGACCCCACTAGCCAAGGATGTAGAAGTCTATGGCAAGGGGGCCAAGAAGGCTGTGCCTGAGGACCAAGTTCTCTTCCAACACCTGGCAACCAAGTTGCAGGTCCTAGTGGAGACCGAACCAGTTCTCAAGGAAAAATTGGCTGAGCATGGTCAGTCCGACCTGCTCTTTGATATGGAATTGCCTCTGGCTAATGTCCTAGCTAAGATGGAAATTACTGGCATCAAGGTCAATCGCCAGACCCTCAAGGATATGGAAGTAGAAAACCAGGTGACCTTGGATGCTTTGACCCAGGAAATCTATGATATGGCTGGTCAGGAGTTCAACATCAATTCACCTAAACAGCTAGGGACCATTCTTTTTGAAGAGATGGGCCTACCTACTTCCATGACCAAGAAGACCAAGACAGGTTATTCAACAGCTGTTGATGTTCTGGAACGTCTAGCTCCTCATGCTCCGATTGTGGCTAAGATTCTCGAATATCGGCAAATTGCAAAATTGCAATCTACCTATGTAGTTGGCTTGCAAGACTTTATCTTGGATGATGGAAAGATCCATACTCGTTACCTGCAAGATTTGACCCAGACTGGACGGCTTTCCAGTGTTGATCCCAACCTGCAAAATATTCCTGTTCGGCTGGAGCAGGGACGGCTGATTCGTAAGGCCTTCACACCTGAATGGGAGGATAGTGTCCTGCTCAGCTCGGACTACTCGCAAATTGAGCTGCGAGTGCTGGCTCATATTTCAGGAGATGAGCATCTGATTGCTGCCTTTAAAAATGGAGAGGATATTCACACGGCGACAGCCATGCGAGTTTTCAATATTGCTAGACCTGAGGATGTCACACCGAATGACCGTCGCAATGCTAAGGCAGTCAACTTCGGCGTTGTTTATGGTATTTCGGACTACGGCCTATCTCAAAATTTAGGCATTAGCCGAAAGGCGGCTAAGAATTATATCGCCACCTACTTTGAACGCTTCCCTGGTATCAAGGATTATATGGAGCGAGTGGTCCGTGAGGCCAAGGACAAGGGCTATGTTGAGACCCTCTTTAAACGCCGGCGGACCTTGCCAGATATCAACTCACGCAACTTCAATATTCGTAATTTTGCAGAGCGGACAGCTATCAATTCCCCAATCCAAGGGAGTGCCGCTGACATTCTCAAGATTGCTATGATTAATCTGGACCAGGCTCTGGAAGCAGGCAGCTTCAAGACCAAGATGCTTTTGCAGGTGCATGATGAAATTGTTTTGGAAGTGCCCAATGCAGAACTGTCTGCCATTAAGAAACTGGTCAAGAAGACCATGGAATCAGCTATTGTGCTGGCTGTTCCCCTTCTGGCAGATGAAAATTCCGGCAAGACTTGGTATGAGGCTAAATAAGTCAATACTAATTAATGATATTCAAAAAACTGAATCTGTCTGCCACTCTGTAAAATTTGATACAACCATCTAGCTGCAGTAGCCCCAATGATTTTCTTAAAATTCTTTGAGTTGTTATAAGGGGCTAGTAGCTTATAAAGGAGGTTCTTATGACCTATCACTTTAAAAATCCTAGTGATGCCACCATCAAATCCTATCTGCAAGAAGCAAAGATCATTGCGGTCGTCGGTCTCTCCAATCGAACTGAGACAGCTGCCTATAAGGTGGCCCAGATTCTGCAGGAGGCTGGTTATCAGATTATTCCTGTCAATCCCAAGCTGGTCGGTCAAGAAATTTTGGAGCAGACGGTCTATGCTTCCTTGCAGGATATTCCAGTTCCTATTGATATTGTGGATGTCTTCAGACGCAGTGAATTTTTGATTGATGTGGCCCGTGATTTTGTTCAAACGGATGCCCGTGTTTTCTGGGCTCAATTGGGCTTGGAAGCTCAGGATGCTGAAGAATTTTTACGCCAGTCTGGGCGTGATCAGATTGTCATGAATCGTTGCATCAAGATTGAATACAACCGCCTCCTAGGCTCTGATGCTTGAGCGGTATCCCTAATTAAAGGGAGTTAGTAAGGAAAATCGCCAGTCCAACTTTAGTGGCTGGCCTTTAAGGTTAAGCACGTTAGTGCTCAGACCTTATTCTTCCCTCAAACAGCGCTCTTTTAGAGACCTAGTAGTAGTTTGTGCTATAATGAGAATAAATAAGACTCTTCGAAAATCAAAAGATCCGTCCTTAACTCACGTTGCCGTACCTTAGCACTACCTGCAGTTCGGATAACAGGCGACACTCAGATAGAATGGTCGTTTTCCTATTTTACCTGAATTAGTGAGCGAGCTAGGACATCGCTATAGAGATTGCCGTTAGGGAGTAGGACAGAAGGACTTTGACAATCAAATCTTCGTTGACCTCCCAGCAAGGGTGGCTATCTGTCTGCTGTATCACGAGATGATATCAAGACAGCAGTCACCTATTGCGACATCAGTTACTTTAGAGGCTGAGGTCTATGCTCCTTCCGACTTTTGATTTTCGTTGAGATAAGACTAGAGAAAATGGGAGGTGGCGATGGAAAAAGATCGCATGGCTTTGGAAGCATATGAGACTGTTCTGGAGCATCTGAGAAGCAAGCATATTCGGATTACAGAAACCCGCAAGGCTATCATCCGTTACATGATTGCTACCAAAAGTCATCCAAGTGCCGAGATGATTTATGAGGATTTGCTGCCAGATTTTCCAAGCATGAGTTTGGCCACAGTTTATAATAATCTCAAGGTTTTGGTTGATGAGGGTTTTGTGACGGAGCTCAAGCTCTGCAACTACAGTACGACCTATTATGATTTTCTGGGCCACCATGAGGTTCACATTGCCTGTGAGAAATGTGGCAAGATTACTGATTTCTTAGATGGCGATTTGCGGGATATGTACCAGGAAGCTAGTCAGCAGACGGGCTATAAGGTGACCCGCAGTCAGGTTATGCTCTATGGTCTTTGTCCTGATTGTCAGGCTAAGGAAAGAGGCTAGGATGCAAATGAGGCTCCCATCTTTATAAAAGTTCAACCCTAATTATAAAAAGCGAATTAAGTTGGCTTTCTGCCATTCAGCATTCTACCTTATTCGCTTTTATTTTTTATCAAGTCTAAGAAGGAGGAATTTCTAAAATCAGAACCTTTTTCTGCTTATCCTGATGATTTCTGGAATTCCCTTAATTTCAGTTAGCTTTTATGTTATAATGAATCTACAGAAAATTTAGACAATAAGGAAAAGGAGAGTTTATGCTAACAGCTACTGATGTTGTCAAGGCTCACGAGGTCCTTAAAAATGTGGTTGAGCGGACACCGCTGGAATTTGACCGCTACCTGTCGGAAAAATATCAGGCCACAATCTACCTCAAACGAGAAAATATGCAAAAGGTTCGTTCCTTTAAGTTGCGGGGGGCCTATTATGCTATCCACCAACTGTCGGATGAAGACAAGGCTAATGGCGTTGTCTGTGCTTCAGCTGGGAATCATGCTCAAGGGGTTGCTTACACTTGTAACGAAATGAAGATTTCGGCCACGATCTTTATGCCGATTACGACTCCTCAGCAAAAGATTACACAGGTTAAGTTCTTCGGTGGGGCTTATGTGGATATTCAGCTAGTCGGTGACACCTTTGATGCTTCCTCTCAAGCAGCTCAAGAGTTTACCAAGGCACAGGGCCGTACCTTTATTCCTCCTTTTGATGATGACAATGTTCAGGCCGGTCAGGGGACAGTTGCCTACGAAATTTATGAACAAGCTAAGGACGAAGGGGTTGATTTTGACAGCATCCTCGTACCTGTTGGCGGCGGTGGCCTGATTGCTGGTGTTGCCACCTATATGAAGGACGTATCGCCTGACATTCGGGTAATTGGTGTTGAATCCAATGGAGCCCGCAGTATGCGGGCTGCCTTTGATAAGGGCCATCCGGTTAAGTTGGAGCATATTGATAAGTTTGCAGATGGGATTGCTGTTCAGAAGGTTGGCCAAAAGACTTATGAAGTGGCCCGACGGACAGTTGACCAGTTGATTGGTGTCGATGAGGGCTTGATTTCCGAAACCTTGATTGATATGTATTCCCGCCAAGGGATCATCGCTGAACCTGCGGGGGCGGCGTCAATTGCGGCTCTGGAGGTACTCAAGGATGAGATTAAGGGTAAGACCCTAGTCTGCATCATCTCGGGTGGTAATAATGATATCAACCGGATGCAGGAGATGGAAGAAAGAGCTCTGATTTACGATGGCGTCAAGCATTATTTTGTTGTCAACTTCCCTCAAAGGCCTGGTGCTCTGCGGGAATTTGTGAATAATATCTTGGGTCCCCATGATGATATTACTCGGTTCGAGTACATCAAGCGGGCCGCCAAGGGAACGGGGCCTTGTCTGGTGGGGGTGACCTTGTCTGATAAATGTGATTATGATGGTTTGCTCAATCGCTTGGCAGGCTTTGACCCTGATTATATCAACTTGCACGGGAATGAAAGCCTTTATAATATGTTGGTCTGACTTCAGTCGGATTAGCTTATGATTACCCCAGATTTAATGTGACAGTCAGATAAGCGAGCCTATAATGCTTGATTATCTGATATAGTAAGAAGTTTAGGCCAGCCACCCTAGTGGTTGCCGTAGGAAATAGAGGCATTTTAATGGCCTATTTCCTTAACTTATTGAATGAACTCGCCTACATCACTGTGGAAAAAGAAGAAGCTTCCTAGATGCTTAGTTGCATCTGCGTCTCCTTCCCTATTTCCTGTGTGGTGCTTAACTGCTTAGTATCTTATTTGAAAGGAAAGTCTCATGGGTGTATTTTTAGTATTTTTATTATTTTGTTTGATTGTCTTTATCTTCTTTTTGGTCAGCTCCCTCTATGTGGTTCGGCAACAATCAGTTGCTATTATTGAACGCTTTGGTCGCTACCAAATGACCTCTGGCAGTGGAATTCATATGCGTCTGCCCTTTGGGATGGATAAGATTGCGGCTCGGGTCCAGTTGCGACTCTTGCAAAGTGAGATTGTCGTTGAGACCAAGACTAAGGATAATGTTTTTGTCATGATGAATGTGGCAACCCAGTACCGAGTTAATGAGCAAAATGTTATTGATGCCTACTACAAACTGATGCGGCCAGAAGCTCAAATTAAGTCTTATATTGAAGATGCTCTGCGGTCTTCTGTTCCCAAATTGACCTTGGATGAACTCTTTGAGAAGAAGGATGAAATCGCATTGGAAGTGCAGCATCAAGTAGCTGAAGAAATGTCCACCTACGGCTATATCATCGTTAAGACCTTGATTACTAAAGTTGAGCCCGATGGAGAAGTTAAACAATCCATGAACGAAATTAATGCGGCTCAACGGAAACGTGTGGCTGCCCAAGAATTGGCCGAAGCCGATAAGATTAAAATCGTGACTGCCGCGTCTGCCGAAGCTGAAAAAGACCGCCTGCATGGGGTTGGTATCGCCCAACAACGGAAGGCTATCGTTGATGGTCTGGCTGAATCTATCGCTGAACTCAAGCAAGCTAATGTTGGTATGACTGAGGAGCAAATCATGTCCATCCTCTTGACCAACCAATACTTGGATACTCTCAATACCTTCGCTAACCACGGTAATCAAACCCTCTTCTTGCCAAATAATCCAGAAGGGATAGAAGATATCCGCACGCAAATCCTCTCGGCCCTCAAGGCTAAATAGGATTTGAATAGTTAAAAGGCCCGCTCCCATTAATGGGGGTGGGTCTTTGTCTAGGTATTCGGTATTCGTTTGTAATGAGAAAATTTTCTTAACTGAAGAGGTTTTGATTGATTAGATTGAAAAATACCCCTAGTTAGAGAGATTTCTCCTTGGGTTTAGTCTTGTTTTCAGAATTCTTTAGTGGCTTGAAGCCTGTCAGGCTAAGACCGACAACCAGGCCGATGACTGCAAAACTAATCCAGCCCATATTGTAACTACCTAATGGTAGGGTCTTAGTGAAGAAGTTGGTCAGAGCACTTGGCAAGATGAAGAGCTGGGTTTGAGCTGACAAGGTACTGAAGGCATCAAAGAGTCCTGCAATGGCAGTGAACCCGAGAGTTGCCTTGTAAACTAGAGGGTTGTAACCAATCCATTTTTTCAAGAAGATGAGAATGACGGTTACGATAGTCAGTGGGTATAGCAGATAAAGAACGGGAATTGACCATTTGATAATTTGATCAAGGCCGCCGAAATAAAGGATAATGCCAATCAGGGTGAAAGCAGTTGCCCAGACAATGTGAGAAACCTTAGGAAAGACCTTGTGGAAATATTCAGCACAAGCGGTAATCAAGCCGGTAGCTGTTGTCAGGCAAGCCAAGAAAATGGCCATCCCTAGAACGATTTGCCCTAGGTTACCCATATAGTGGGCGGCTGATTGAATGAGGACAGGTCCACCATCAGAAATTGGGGCAGAGTCTTGGGTAAAGATGCCTTTTGAGAGCTCAAAGAGAGACTGAGAGCTTGCTCCTATACGGGCAACAAAGATATAGATGGCTGCCAAAATAATGGCTGAGATAATACCCGATTTGAGGGTCAGACTGGCAACTTCGTTTGCGGTCTTAGCCCCGTGTCCCTTGGCAGCGTCAATAACCAGGATAGCGAAGGACAAAGAAGCCAAGGCATCCATGGTGCTATAGCCCTGAATCAAGCCAGTGACAAAGGGCAGGCTCTTGAAACTATCACTGACAGCTGGAGAAGCATTGTGGGCAGCGCCGATATGACCAGCAGGGGAAATAAAGGAAGCAAGGATCAAGATGCCTAAAAAAATCAAGAGGGCAGGGGTCAGATATTTCCCAATCCGGTCAGCAATCTTACTTGGCCGAACAGCAATCAGATAGGAGAGTCCAAAGAAGACCAGACCGTAGATGATGTGGGCGACTTGACCGCTACCAAAGAAGGGTTTAATCCCAATCTCATAGGAAACGGCTCCGGTCCGAGGGATGGCAAAGAAGGGGCCGATGGTCAGGTAGAGGGCAATGGCAAAGAAGAGGGCATAAGCCTTAGAAGCCGGTCTGGCGATGGACTCCACATCGCTTTTGCCTGAGTAAGCTACGGCCACAACCCCTAGCAGGGGCAGAGATACTCCAGTAATACAGAAGCCAAGGATAGCCAAAGCCAAGTTTGTTCCAGAGTAAATTCCCAGATAAGCAGGGAAGATTAGGTTACCGGCCCCAAAGAAGAGGGCGAAGAGCATGAATCCAATGGTCCAGTAGGTGGATTTTTTTTGCATAATTTCCTCCAATAGAATTTGGGCAAAATTAAAATTGCCTATAATTGTGTAAAATTGTTTGACAGTTCATTATAGCAGGCAAAAGTTGAGGCTGTCAATTGGTAAAGTTGCCCTAGTTTAAAAAATCAAGGGCAACTAGGTTTGCTCAAGCGCTATTATCGACCGCTTGAGCCTCCCGTCGTCAAGGGACCAAGCCAGTCTATCCTTTTCATCAAGACTGGCTAGGAAAGCCACCAAGATAAGGCCTCAGGCTATGCTTTGAAATCCGGTAGGGGTCTTGCGGTTCTCCTTGCTTGGTCATTAGATGCTCTTGTATAAAGAAAACCTCCACAAGGTTGATTTTTTCTGTGGAGGTGAGTTGAATTTTTTGTTTTAGCCTAGGAAGCGTTGTAGGAATTCCTTGGTGCGGGCTTCTTGGGGATTTTCAAAGATTTGTTGGGGCGTGCCTTGCTCGGCGATGACACCTTTGTCCATGAAGATGACCCGATCAGAAACTTCTTTGGCGAATTCCATTTCGTGAGTTACAATCAGCATGGTCAGACCAGATTTGGCTAGGTCTTGCATGGTTTTGAGAACTTCACCGACCATCTCAGGGTCTAAGGCTGAGGTCGGTTCGTCAAAAAGGATAGCTTCTGGATTGACTGACAGGGCGCGTGCGATGGCCACCCTTTGCTTTTGTCCCCCTGAGAGCTGGGCTGGTTTGGCCTTCCAGTATTGCTCGCTCATGCCGACCTTTTCTAGGTTGGCATGAGCAATCTTGGTGGCTTCGGCCTTATCACGCTTGAGAACGGTTGTCTGAGGGACAATAGCATTGTCTAAGACATTGAGGTTGGCAAAGAGGTTGAAGGATTGGAAAACCATGCCCAGTCTTTCGCGGTAAGTGGTCAGGTCGTAACCTTTTTCCAAGACGTTTTGGCCATGATAGAGAATTTGTCCTTCGGTTGGGTCTTCTAAAAGGTTGATAGACCGCAGGAAAGTTGATTTCCCTGAACCTGAGCTCCCAATGATGGAAATAACTTCTCCCTTATTGACGCTGAGAGAGATGTCCTTGAGGACTTCATTTTGTCCATAGGATTTTTTTAAATGCTTGATTTCTAAAATTGGATCTGCCATTAGTGGGCACCTCCTTGGGTGTAATTATCTTGGTCCAGACGGTGTTCCAGATAACGCAGGATACGGGTTACTGTGAAGGTCAGGATAAAGTAGATAACAGCGATGATGAGGAAGGTTTGGAAATACTTGTAGGTCTGGGTGGCCACGGTATTACCAGAGAAGTAAAGCTCGACAACGGAGATAACATTGAGGACTGAGGTATCCTTGATGTTGATGACGAATTCGTTCCCTGTAGCTGGTAAGATATTTCTCACTACCTGAGGCAGGACAACCTTGCGCATGGTTTGTCCGTGGCTGAATCCAAGGGCGGTGGCCGCCTCGAATTGTCCCTTATCAACGGCGTAGATACCACCACGAACGATTTCACTCATGTAGGCACCTGTATTGATGGAAACAATGAAGATAGCGGCCCAGGTCCGGTCCAGATTGACTCCGAAGGCTTGGGCAGTCCCATAGTAGATAACCATGGCTTGAACAATCATTGGGGTACCGCGGAAGATTTCAATATAGACATTGAGAATCCAGCCGAAGACCTTTTGCAGGAGGGCTAGCGCCTTGTTGCCTGCTTGTGGCGCTGTTCGGTAGACACCGATTAAGAGGCCAATGACCAAGCCGACCAAGGTACCGACAATCGAAATGAGGAGGGTAATTCCAGTTCCACGCAAGAATTGGTGCCAGTTGTTTTTGAGAATGGTCCAGGCTTGACCGAGGAAGCCGGTTTCTTTCTTGCTGTTAGACGGCTGCTGGGTAATCATCTTATCCATGAGCTTGAGCCGTTCTTTTTCTGGAATGGTCGCCAGGATTTGATTGACTTTTTCTTGGGTTGCCGTGTCATCCTTGCGCAGACCAACAGAAAGGGCGGTGTCTGAAGGATTGGTTTTGAAGCCCTCTTTGAGGGAAACCATCTTGAAATCCTTGCTAGAAGCCATAGCTGTCTTGGCTTCTGGCCTTTCAGAAACATAGGCATCGATAACGCCTGATGAGAGGGCCTGCCGCATTTGCGAGAAGTCTCCCATGGCCGTTTGTTTTTTGACCCCTGAAATTTGGTCAATCAGACCGTAGAGATAAACCCCTTGCTGGGCAGTGACCTTAGCTCCCCTGAAGTCAGAGAGTTTGGTCGCACTGGCATACTTACTATCAGACTTAACAACAAGGACAGGCTCACTGGTATAGTAGCTATTAGAAAAGTTAATTTCTTTCTTGCGCTCTTCGGTTGGGCTCATCCCAGCGATAATGAGGTCAATTTTCTTGGAAGTCAAGGCAGGTAGGAGGCCATCCCATTTGGTCTTGACCACCAGAAGCTTCTTGCCCATGCCCTTGGCAATTTTTTTACCAATTTGGACATCGTAGCCATTGGCATATTGCTGGCTACCTTCAATAGGGACGGCCCCGTTGGAGTCGTCATTTTGAGTCCAGTTGAAAGGGGCGTAGGCGGCTTCCATCCCGACACGCAGGTACTCATCAGCCTTAGCTGTAGACAGTCCTCCAAAGAGGATGGCCAGAGCTAAAATCAGACTGAAACTTATTTTTTTAATGTGATTCATCTCTTACTCCTATGAATAGCTTGAAACATAAATCAAGGCATAAATATACATACTACCCTATTTTACAGGAAATAAGGGAGTATTTCAATGGGAGGTGCTTGGTTTTTTCAGCCATGCTAGGTGCCCAGTTTTTCGCCTTAAAAAATACTTTATAGGCCCAAGGCTGGGCTGCTTTGCCGTACCTACTGAGGAAAGCGAAGCTTTCCCTATTTCCAACCTCAAAAGGTCTTCCCAGACCTTTTGAGCTACCTGCAGTTCGTGCAACGCAGAGCAAAGTTGGTCGATTTCACCAACTTTGCGAGGTTAGTAAGGAAGCAAGGCAATCGCTATGGAGATTGCCGTTTGGGAGTAAGACAGAAGGGCTTTGACAGCTGTCAAAACCTTTGTCACCTCACACCTTTTTATTTTAAGGTGTCGGCTAAGACAGTCCACCGGACTGTCTTACTACCCCAGCAAGGGTGACTAGCTGTCTGCTGTGCCACATCTGGCGCAAAGATAGCAGACACCTACTGCGACATCAGTCACTTTAGTGACTTGATGTCATTGCTCCTTGCCTTGGCTATTTTTGATTTTTATTGAGTATTATTGAGACTTGTATTGCCCTGGGCAAGGAAAAATAGGTGGGCTCTGTCTGGGCCAAGCTGGGCAGAAGCAAACTAGTACTTGCCATTTGTCCTACTAGCAAGGATGGGGACCCTCGACTTGCTAGAGAACGTGACCCAGGGGCTATTTTATACGAATTCTACTTAAAGAAGGTTAAAAAGTGTGGTAGAATAAGGGAAATTGTCAAGAGGAAAGGAGATACTTAATCTGATGACAAAGAAATTTCTACTGGCTATAGCCTTGTTTCTGTCGCTCTTGGTCTTGGCTCCTAAGACTTATGCAGACGAGGTTGACTATAAAATCAGCCGTTATGACGGCCTCTTGGAAATTCAGAAGGATAATACAGCAACCTTTACGCAAACGATAACCTATGATTTTGACTCTAGTTACAATGGTCAATATGTCAGCTTAGGTCATGCTGGCCAGATGCCTAGGGAGTTTTCAATTGATGAAAAGCAGGTAGGGGCTGAAGTCACCAAAAACAATGGTTCGATCTTTAGTCCAAAGACTAGCTTAGAAAAGATAAACGATGGTTATCGTCTTAAAATTTACAATGGTGGTCAGGATGGGGATCGTGTCAAGGTCAAGGTGACCTGGCATCTCAAGCATCTCCTGCGCCTCCACCAGGATATTGCTGAACTGAACTGGAAACCTATCACCGACTGGGATGTTCCCCTACACCATGTCAGTTTTCAGGTGAAGGCTCCTCAAACTAAGCAGACAGATCTTTTTGCCCATCTAGGGTATTTACAGCCTAAGCCAACCATTTCTAAAGACGAAGTTGGCTATAAGGTTAGCGCCGATTATATCGGTCAGGGTCAGCCTTTTGAGTTGCATGCTTATTGGGATGTGGCTGGTTTTACAGGAGCTAAGGATGACCAGAAGAAGGCTTTGGCTAGCTTCCAAGCTACTGAAGTTAGGATTAAGCAAAAGACTAAGGGCTATCAAAAGGTTTTCTATTTTATCATTCCGCTTTCTCTGACCCTTTTGCTCCTCCTTGGCCTCCTAATTTTTACCTATTATAAGTGGTCAATTCGTCCTAAAAAAAGTGGTTTAAAGTGGCTCTATGAAGCACCAGATGATTGGTCACCCCAGCTGGTTGCCTCAGTCGTCTATAGTACGGATTGGTCTGAGGTAAATCCTACTATTACGGGTAGTAGGGGAAGGCTGAAATTTGAAAATATGGTACAAGCCAGTCTGCTGGATTTAATTGATCGTGGCCATTTGGAGGTTGAGTACTTTGAAGGTGAGCCATGGCTTCGCCATGTCCATTCTGAACATTTATCATCTGCTGAACGAACTTTCTTAGAAATGGCTATGGGAGCTCATATAGGTGATAAACTGGCGATGGCTGATTTATTCCCTGCTTATCGAGTTGATAAAAAAATTAGTGTCAAAAATGGCTATAGTGTTGAAGAGGTCAATCGCTATGGTCGTCGAATGACTTCTACCTTCAAAAGAGATTTAGCGGAATTGACCCGAGCTGTAGTAGAGGATAAGGAGGCCTTAGGCCTAGATGACTACTATAGGCCCTTAAGCTCTGGTGAAAATGGGCGACGCTCTCTAAGTTTCATCCTTCTATCTTTAGCCATGTTTAGCTCCTTTGTTTCTCTTGTTTATGCTGGAAGTACAGGCTTATTGACTAGCTTAAATTGGCTTATGATTTTGGGGTATCTTGCTCTGTTTCTACTGACCCTTGCCTTTATAATTGCCTTCTCTCTAGTTAGTTGGTTTGATAAGCAGGATGGAACTCCACGAAAAGAAGTAGAAAGTGATTATCAGGCTTGGCAGGCCTTCCATCGGATGATTAAGGACATCAAACGCTTTGACAAGGCTCAGTTAGAGTCCATTGTCGTTTGGAATCGAATCCTCGTTTACGCAACGCTTTTTGGCTATGCTAAGCAGGTTGAAAAGGTGCTTAGACTCTACGATATTGAGCTTCCTCATCAAGTTAATCAATATTTAAACGGCAACCTTTTCTCCTATCTCTACCTTTCCTCCCAAAACTTTGCTAACTTTGGCCATCAGGCCCAAGCTGCTCAGAGTTTTCACGTTTCCTCAGGAGGCGGTTTCTCTGGTGGTGGTGGCTTCTCCGGTGGCGGAGGAGGCGGTGGGGGCGGAGCCTTCTAACCATCCATACACTACAGGACCTTTGAATTATAGAGTCGGCCCCAGTGGCTGGCTCTTTTTGGTAACTAGCCAATGCTCCTCAAAGAAAGACTCACAAAATCTATTGGCAAAAGTAAGCCCCTTTCCCCAGCGATTTTCTCTTCAAGAGCCATTTTAAAAGCTTCTGTTTTTTGCTATAATGAGGCTAATTGATTTTTAAAACAGGAGATATTATGCTAGTTATCGAATTGATTAAGGCCGTTTTTCTGGGGATTGTCGAAGGAATCACCGAATGGTTACCCATTTCCAGTACGGGTCACCTAATTTTGGTCCAGGAATTTGTCAAGCTCAACCAAGGCCATGCCTTCAATGAGCTCTTCAACATCGTTATCCAGCTGGGAGCTATCTTGGCCGTTATGGTTATCTACTTTGAACGCCTCAATCCCTTCCAAAAAGGCAAGACGACCAAGGAGGTTCGCCTGACCTGGCAGCTCTGGATGAAGGTGGTGATTGCCTGCATCCCGTCTGCCATCATTGGTCTGCTCTTGGACGATTGGATGGATGCCCATTTTAGCAATTTTACCAGCGTGGCAACCATGCTTATTGTTTATGGGATTGCCTTTATCTGGATTGAGCGTCGCAACCGCAATGTGGAGCCCCAGGTGACTGATTTGGCTCGAATGCATTACAAGACGGCCCTCTATATCGGGCTTTTCCAGGTTCTCAGTATTATTCCTGGGACCAGTCGGTCTGGGGCGACGATTTTAGGGGCCATTCTGGTTGGTACCAGTCGGAGTGTAGCAGCGGATTTCACCTTCTTCCTAGGGATTCCCACTATGTTTGGCTATAGCGGCCTCAAGTTTGTCAAGTTTCTCCTAGAGGGCCATCACTTGACTTTTGCCCAGTGGCTGGTACTTCTGGTGGCTTCCATGGTGGCCTTTGCGGTCAGCATGGTCGTAATCAAGTTCTTGACCAACTTTGTCAAGAAGCACGATTTTACAGTATTTGGTTGGTATCGCATTGTTCTAGGGATTGTCCTACTTCTGTACGCAGCGGCAAGGGTTTTGCCGGCCTAAAGCATAAGTTAAAGACTGGAAGGAAACTTTTGGTCTTTTTGTTTTATACGTAATCTTCCAAGATTACACGTTCTTGTGGGTGAGGGCAAAGCCATCATAGGCGTTTGTCCCAGATGAAAGGAATTGACTTGTGTAATTGGCTTGGAAAGCCTAATCTAAATCGCTATTGTTATTGTTCAACCCTCTTGTTTCGTTGAACTTTTGGGCCTTTTCTTGTATAATGTAGTAACTACTCGTGCGAGGTAAAAAAGATGGAAATGAAACAGATAAATGAGTTAACCCTCAAGATTTCCGTAAGTCTTGAAGATTTGGACTCATACGGCATGGAACTAAAAGATTTCCTCATGCCTCAAGAAAAGACAGAAGAATTTTTCTATACGATTTTGGATGAATTGGATATTCCTGATAGCTTCAAATCAACAGGGATGCTGAGCTTTCGAGTGACTCCCCGCAAGGATCGGGTTGATGTCTTTGTGACTAAGTCTGAACTCGGGGACAATTTGGATTTTGAGCAGCTGGCTCAAGATATGGGCGACCTGTCAGAAATGAATCCTGAGGATTTCTTCAAAAATCTGGAAAAGAATATGATGGCTCATGGCGATACAGAAGCCCATGAGAAATTGAAAAATTTGGAAGCCATGCTAGATGATGCCATCAGTGAATTTGCTCCTAATGACCAGCCAGATACAGTCAGCTCAGAAGATGACACAGACAGTCAGCCTTTTAAATTTAAGGAAGAAGACCTGATTCCTGTGACCAGCTATACTCACTATGTAGCGGATTTTCCGGATTTGCGCTCGGCAATTGTAGCTGCCAAGGCTTTAGCGGTGCCAACAGAAGCCTCGGAGCTTTTTAAATCTGAAGAAGGTTACCATATGGCGGTGCTCTTTAATATTGAAGATGAGGACAAGCTCAGAGCTAAGCAACTGCAGGCTCATCTCTTAGAATATGGGGACCCTGCTAAGCATACGAGGGCCTATCTCTTGGAGCATGCCGTTAAACTGTTAGACCATACAGCGCTGAAGCAGTTGAGACGGATAGATTTGGTGTAGGGAATGATTAGTCAGTTTCGCTTACAATATATTCTCGTCTTGATTGGGGTCTTTCTGATTCCTTTAGTTCTGACACCCTTGGTGCGCTTTCTTGCCTTTCGGATTGGAGCAGTTGATAATCCTAATGCTAGGCGGGTTAATAAGGTTCCCATGCCTTCAAGTGGGGGCCTAGGAATCTTAATTGCCTTTTTAGTGGGAACGCTGATTTTGATGCCCATCATCACAGAGAAAAATCATTATTTCATGTCCTACTTTGACTATATTCTGCCTGTAGCTATGGGCGGTTTAATTGCCTCCATGACGGGCTTTGTTGATGATGTTATAGAGCTTAAACCGAGAACCAAAATGCTGGGGATTATCCTTGGGGCTATAGTGGTCTGGGCCTTTACCGACTATCGTTTTGATAGTTTCAAGATTCCCTTTGGGGGTCCCATGCTTTATTTTGGGCCGGTTCTGAGTTTCTTTCTCACGGTCCTCTGGATTGTCGCTATCACCAACGCCATCAATCTCATTGATGGTCTGGATGGTTTAGTCTGTGGTGTTTCTCTCATCAGTTTGACCACCATGGGCTTGATTTCCTATTTCTTCCTTTTTGATAGTAACATCTATACCACGCTGACCATCTTTCTCTTAATTGCTGCTATTGTTGGCTTCTTTCCTTATAATTACAATCCCGCCATTATTTATTTGGGTGATACCGGAGCCCTCTTCATTGGCTTTATGATTGGGGTGCTGTCTCTTCAAGGGTTGAAAAATTCAACGGCGGTAGCGGTTATTACACCGGTTATTATTCTGGGGGTGCCTATTTTGGACACCTTTGTGGCCATTATTCGTCGGAAATTATCTGGTCGCCCTGCCACCGAGGCTGACAAGATGCACCTGCACCACCGTCTCTTAGCTATGGGCTTCACCCATCGGGGAGCCGTCTTGGTGGTCTATGGGATCGCCATGGTTTTCTCTTTGACCTCCCTGCTTTTAAATGTTTCCAGTCGTCTTGGGGGTGTCCTCCTCATGATTGGTCTCCTCTTTACGGCAGAAGTCCTGATTGAAGGCCTGCAGATTTGGGGCGTGGGCCGAACCCCCCTCTTTGATTGCCTTAAATTTATTGGGAATAGTTCTTATCGCCAGGCTGTTCTGGAGAGGTGGAAGCAAAAGCGTAAAAAGTAGTTCAAATCCGTTCCTAGTGGGCGGATTTTTGTTATAATGAGAGGGTATTGAGCCACAAGGATTGAGCGTGAAAGGCTTGGTATGCCTTCAAAGCTAGACTTTGGAAATCTGAGTTTTATACTCAATGAAAATCGAAATTAGCCGAGGAAGGGAGCAATGACATCAAGTCACTAAAGTAACTGATGTCGCAGTAGGTGTCTGCTATCTTTGCGCCACTTTGTGGCACAGCAGACAGCTAGTCACCCTTGCTGGGGTAGTAAGACAGTCCGGTGGACTGTCTTAGCCGACACTTTAAAATAAAAAGGTGTGAGGTGACGAAGGTTTTGACAGCTGTCAAAGCCCTTCTGTCTTACTCCCAAACGGCAATCTCCATAGCGATTGCCTAGCTTCCTTACTAACCTCACAAAGTTGGTGAAATCGACCAACTTTGCTCCGCATCGCACGAACTGCAGACAGCTCAAAAGGTCTGGGAGACCTTTTGAGGTTGGAAATAGTGAAAGCTTTGCTTTCCTCAGTAAGTAGTTAACGATGCGACACGAGGTAGAAACTGTCGTTACCACAGTTTCCACAGAGTTAGCCAGGGGTATAGAGAACTACAATCGTAGTTTTCGTAGTCACTCTAATGAGAAATAATAGAGTGACTTTATCCGTGGGATAGTTTTGATTTTCGAAGAGTATTAGCTGTCTTGGTTTGAGGATGCTGATAGCTCTCTGTAGAGCTGTCGGGATTTGTTTTTTCTTGTGGCCCTTAAGATTGTTAGTGAGCTTCTTTTTGAAGCTGTTTTTATAGATGGAGGAGGAATAGTTTGTCTGTACTCGAAATTAAAGATTTGCACGTGTCTATTGAGGGCAAGGAAATTCTCAAGGGTTTAAATTTAACCCTTAAAACAGGTGAGGTTGCAGCTATCATGGGGCCAAATGGGACTGGGAAATCGACCCTGTCTGCAGCCATCATGGGCAATCCCAACTATGAGGTGACTCAGGGGCAAATCCTCTTTGATGGTCAAGACATCCTTGAGTTGGCGACCGATGAACGGGCTCGCTTGGGACTTTTCTTGGCCATGCAATATCCTGCCGAAATTCCAGGAATTACCAATGCCGAGTTTATCCGTGCAGCTATGAATGCTGGGAAGGAAGACGATGAGAAGGTTTCGATTCGCCAGTTCATTACGAAGCTGGATGAAAAAATGGAGCTTTTAGGAATGAAGGAAGAGATGGCAGAGCGCTACCTCAATGAAGGTTTCTCCGGTGGTGAGAAGAAGCGCAATGAAATTCTTCAGCTCCTCATGTTGGAGCCTAAGTTTGCCCTTCTTGACGAAATTGACTCAGGTCTTGACATTGATGCCCTCAAGGTCGTGTCCAAGGGGGTTAATGCCATGCGGGGTGAGGGCTTCGGTGCCATGATTATCACCCACTACCAACGCCTGCTCAACTATATCAAACCTGATGTGGTTCATATTATGATGGATGGTCGCATTGTCATGACAGGAGATGCCCAATTGGCAGCCCGTCTGGAAAAAGAAGGTTATGCTCAGCTGGCTGAAGAACTGGGTATTGACTATCAAGAAGAAGTCTAATGATGGCAAGGGTGAAAAGCAGGGCAAGTATGCGAGCAGTGAGAGAAGACCGACTTTTGGTTCTGCTTTTTCCAAACTTGAAGCCTAATAACTATTACTCAAAATAGTTGACTAGAAATGGAGTAAACATCATTATGACAAAAGAAGCAATTATAAATTTTTCTCAGCTCAAGGCTGAACCAGCTTGGCTTCAAGAGCGTCGTCTGGCAGCCTTTGAACAAATTGACCATTTGGAGCTACCTCGAATCGAAAAGGTTCGTTTTAACCGTTGGAATTTAGGAGATGGTAGTCTGGCTGAAAACGAGCCTAGTGCCAATGTTCCTGATTTTACGGCCCTGAGCCAAAATCCTAAGCTAGTTCAAGTCGGCACACAGACCCTTCTGGAACAATTGAGTCCTGACCTGCTTGAAAAGGGTGTAGTCTTTAGTGATTTTGCTAGCGCTCTGGAAACTATTCCAGAGGTTCTGGAGGCTAATTTTGGTAAAGCCCTTCCTTTTGATGAAGATAAGTTAGCGGCCTACCACTATGCTTATTTCAACAGTAGTGCGGTTCTCTATGTTCCTGATAATCTTGAGATGGACCAGCCTCTGGAAGGCCTTTTCTACCAGGATAGTGATTCGGATGTCCCCTTCAATAAGCATATTTTAATCATTGCTGGTCGCAACAGTAAGTTTAGCTATCTGGAACGCTTCGAGTCCATCGGTAGTGGATCTGCCAAGGCGACAGCCAATATCAGCGTAGAAGTTATTGCTGGCGCTGGCAGTCAGGTTAAATTCTCAGCCATTGACCGCCTGGGTCAAAACCTGACCACCTACATGAGCCGTCGCGGTCGACTTGAGCGTGATGCCAGCATTGATTGGGCTCTGGGAGTCATGAATGAAGGCAATGTAATCGGCGACTTTGACAGCGACCTGATTGGTGACGGTAGTCATGCAGACCTCAAGGTGGTGGCTGCTTCTAGTGGTCGTCAGGTGCAAGGGATTGATACTCGTGTGACCAACTATGGTCGCAATTCGGTCGGTCATATCCTCCAACACGGGGTTATCCTGGAAAAAGGAACCCTGACCTTCAATGGTATCGGCCATATTGTCAAGGGGGCTAAGGGTGCCGATGCCCAACAGGAAAGTCGGGTCCTCATGCTCTCAGACAAGGCACGTTCGGATGCCAACCCTATCCTTTTGATTGACGAAAATGATGTCACCGCAGGTCACGCTGCTTCTATCGGCCAGATTGACCCTGATGACATGTATTATCTGATGAGTCGGGGTCTCAAGCATGATGAGGCAGAACGGTTGGTTATTCTTGGTTTCTTGGGAGCGGTTATCACAGAAATTCCAAGCAAGGATGTGCGTGATGAAATGATTGCCGTCCTTGATAGTAAATTAGATCAAGGCTAACTGGATTCAAGGAGGTTGTCCTTGCTAGATACAAAAACACTTAGAAAAGATTTTAAAATTTTAAATCAGCTGGTTAATGATGAACCCCTAGTTTACTTAGATAATGCTGCCACCACGCAAAAACCTCAAGCTGTCCTTGAGGTTTTGCGTGCTTATTACGAGACTGACAATGCCAATGTTCACCGCGGTGTTCATACTCTGGCGGAGCGGGCAACACAAGCCTACGAGGCTAGCCGAGAAAAGGCCAGGGCCTTTATCAATGCTCGCTCAAGCAAGGAAGTCCTCTTTACCAGAGGGACGACCACAGGCCTCAACTGGGTGGCGAATTTTGCTAAAGAGGTTCTGCAACCTGGTGATCAGGTTTTGATTTCCATTATGGAACACCATTCCAATATCATTCCCTGGCAGGAAGCCTGTCGAGCGACGGGGGCTGAGCTGGTCTACGCCTATCTCAAGGATGGTCAGCTGGACCTAGACGACCTCAAGGCCAAATTGACTGAGAAGACCAAGTTTGTCAGCCTGGCTCAGGCTTCCAATGTTCTGGGTTGCCTCAATCCAATCAAGGAAATTACTAGCCTGGCCCACCAGGTCGGGGCCTACCTGGTGGTTGACGGCGCCCAGTCGGCTCCCCATATGCCGATTGATGTACAGGATTTGGATTGCGATTTCTTTGCTTTTTCAGGTCACAAGATGCTGGGGCCAACTGGTATCGGAGTTCTCTACGGTAAGGAAGAAGTTCTTAATCGGATGTCGCCTGTTGAATTCGGTGGTGAAATGATTGATTTCGTCTATGAGCAAGAGGCTAATTGGAAGGAGCTTCCCTGGAAATTTGAAGCGGGTACCCCTAACATTGCTGGGGCCATTGCCCTAGGTGCGGCTCTGGATTATCTGGATGAAATTGGCCTGGCGGAAATTCACAACCACGAGCAAGAGCTAGTGTCTTATGTCCTGCCCAAATTACAAGCCATTGAAGGCCTGGCGGTCTATGGACCTAAGAATCCTGACCAGCACACAGGGGTCGTTGCCTTTAATCTAGAGGGAGTTCACCCCCATGACTTGGCGACCGCCCTAGATTATGAAGGGGTAGCTGTTCGGGCAGGTCATCATTGTGCCCAGCCCCTGATTAACCATCTGGGCATTCATTCGGCGGCAAGGGCCAGTTTTTATCTCTATAATGATAAGGAAGATTGTGATAAATTGGTCGAAGCAATCCTAGCAGCAAAGGAGTTTTTCCATGGCACTCTCTAGTTTGAATAATCTCTATAAAATGGTGATTGCTGAGCATTCGCAAAGTCCTCATCACCATGGTTTTCTTGAAGGGGTGGAACAGCTCCAACTCAACAATCCCACCTGTGGGGATGTCATCAATTTGTCTGTCAAATTTGATGGCGATGTCATTGAGGATATTGCTTTTGCTGGCGATGGTTGCACCATTTCAACGGCTTCTTCTAGCATGATGACCGATGCCGTTATCGGTAAGACCAAACAAGAGGCCCTGCATCTAGCAGAAATTTTCTCTGAGATGGTTCAAGGTCAAAAAGATGACCAGCAAAAAGATCTGGGGGAAGCCGAACTCATGGCTGGCGTCGCCAAATTTCCCCAACGCATCAAATGTGCTACTCTCTCTTGGAATGCCCTGAAAAAAGCCATTGAGCGAGATAGCCAAAGATAACCTTATTCAAGGTAGGTAATATAGTTGAGAAAGGATCTCGTCGGATCCTTTTTCTTATCCTTTTACGAATAAATAGGTAAGACTTATTCGTGAAAGGAGTTGTTCATCTTGAAAAAAGAGAAATTTTTATCTCTAACCCTCCTCTTTCTTCTGTCGGGTTCTTACCTAGCGCCAGGAGTAGCTCTGACAGAAACTGTCAGCAAATCCGCCCGAAAACCTAGAGAAGAACAGGGAGAATCAAGAAGTAGTCAGGCGGATGAAGAGGATTCAGCAAAGGCAGGGGAAAAATCGGCAGACCAGGATGACAAAAGCAAAAAAGAAAAGAGTGGCCCAGCATCCTCTCAGGATTCTCAAGAAAGGACTTCTGATCAGAATCATAAGGAGGATCAGTCAGTAGATTCTAGGGAAACTGAAACTGATAGACCCTCAAATAAGGTTGACGATTCCCAAGAGGAACCTAGTGACGGCCAGCCACAGAGCCATCAAGAAGTAGGCAATCCAACTAAAGAGCCCTCAACTAAGCAAAATCAGAAAGAAATGCCAGATGATTATTCGGCTGATAAGCAAGAAAGTCCGACTGCTCAAGAACCTAACCCCAATCAGCCTAAAGAGTCGGCACCCGCTGAACAGCCAGCAAAAACGGAATATTCAGGAACAGGGCTTTCTGACCAGAAGCTCCCCAAGTCTTCGCTCCCAGCTTTTGACCAGCAGTCAAGTTCAGTAGCATCTGACCAATCTTCTATTTTGGTCAGTCCTTTTTTCGATGCCTATTGGTTGAGTCAGCCTCAAGAGACCTCTTTTAGCCATGAGGACCAGGAAACCAAGGTGCCTCTGACCTACACCACCTACGTTGACCATTGGTCTGGACAGGATGCCTACACCCACAACCTTCTTTCTCACCGTTACGGTATTAAGGCGGAACAGTTGGATGGTTACTTAAACTCCTTGGGTCTAGCCTATGATTCCCACCGTATCAATGGTAAGCTCCTGCTTCAATGGGAGAAGGAGACTGGCCTTGATGTTCGGGCCATTATTGCCATAGCCCTTCATGAAAGCTCCCTAGGAACGGCAGGAGTAGCAAGCCTGCCAGGTTCCAATATGTTTGGTTATGGAGCCTTTGACAATAATCCAGCCAATGCCAGTCATTTCAATGATGATCAAGCTATTTCTAAAATGGTTGGTCAGACCCTGATTCAAAATAAAAATTGGACCTTCAAAATTCAGGATGACAAGGCCCTAAAGTATGCCCAAGGAAGGCTGGATGTCTTTCGAGAGGGAGGTGTCTATTTTACTGATGTCTCAGGGACTGGCAAACGGCGGGCCCAAACCATGCAGGATATTGATACTTGGATTGATCAGCATGGTGGAACCCCAAAAATCCCAGAAAAACTTAGGCACTTGAATGCGCCAGCTCAGGTGGATTTGCCAGTAGGCTATCAGCTGTCTCGTCCCATGAACCCGCAGACCTATCTTGCTAGTTCCTACCCTTGGGGTCAATGCACCTGGTATGTCTATAATCGGGCTCATGAATTAGGTTACGACTTTGATCCCTACATGGGCAATGGTGGCGACTGGCAGTTTAAGTCAGGCTACGACCTCAGCCACCAGGCTAAGGAGGGCTATGCTATTTCTTTTGCGCCAGGTCAGGCCGGTGCTGATCCAGATTATGGCCATGTGGCTATCGTTGAGCAGGTCAAAAAGGACGGGTCTATTTTGATTTCTGAAGCCAATGCTCTAGGGCCTGGTGTCATTTCCTATCGAACCTTTTCGGCAGAACAAGCCGCTGAGTTAACCTATGTGATTGGTAAAAGACCTTCCTGATTATCTCTAAACTAGGAGTTCTCCCTTGGACCTGGTCAACTTTAGCTTTAGACGCTTTCATTAGGGCACCTCTAAATACTTAATAAAATTGCGATTTTGTCGTTACAATTGTTGCTAAATCAACACTTTAATTTAAAAGTTTGGGGTTTTTAGAGGTGCCCATTAGTATTTCTCCCCTGCCCGTGCTATAATGGTTGAAAACTTAGAGTTAGGGACAAAAGTCCTTAACCCCTTACGTTTTTACCCTAGTAAGAGAGCCCAGTAGTTCGCAAAATAGCGACTACTGGAGCAGCTCTCTTGAACCTTGAAATTAAAGAGCGAGGTAAATCGATTTCGTCGGAATCACGATTTTTTGTACGTAATTTTCCAAGATTACACGTTCTTGTGGGTGAGGGCAAAGCCATCGTGAATGTTTGTCCCGCTCTCAGTTAAAGGAGACCTTATGTCCTATTTTGAAAATTTTATCAAGGCTAATCAGGCCTATGTCAATTTGCATGGAAGGGCCCACCTTCCTATCAAACCCAAGACCAAGGTGGCCATTATCACCTGTATGGATTCCCGCCTTCATGTTGCTCCTGCCCTGGGATTGGCCCTGGGGGATGCCCATATTTTGCGAAATGCTGGTGGTCGAGTAACCGAGGATATGATTCGCTCCTTGGTTATTTCTCAACAGCAGTTGGGAACACGGGAAGTTATTGTTCTCCACCATACCGATTGTGGAGCGCAAACCTTTGAGAATGCTGATTTTGTGGCAGACTTGGAGGGCCGCTTTCAAGTGGATTTACAAAATCAGGATTTTCTCCCCTTTAAGGATGTAGAAGAAAGTGTTCGCCAAGATGTTGCCCTTTTAAAATCCTCCCCCTTAATTCCTGAGGATGTTACCATTTTTGGGGCCGTCTACGATGTTGATACAGGACGGATTTCACCGGTTCAATAAATTCGTTTCAGCCTCAGTCTAGGGGCTGATTTTTTCTTCATTGTATTGACAAGAAAGAAAGTTGACGGTTATACTAGGCTCATAAGAAATCCCAGAGAAAGTGAGGTGGTTTTATGCCAGATAATCACATGACTTATCGCATTGACAGTAAGATGCAGTTCCCGCTAGTGGAGATTTTTCTAAAGGCGGGGCAGTCGGCCTATATTCAACGTGGTAGTATGGTATTTCATACCCCATCGGTTACCTTAAATACCCAACTGAATGCCAAGGGAAATGGTCTTGGAAAACTCTTCAGGGCAGTTGGTCGCTCAATGACCTCAGGCGAGTCAGCCTTTATCACACAAGCCCTCTCTAATGCAGACGGTGGGCGCCTAGCTATTGCGCCTTCCATGCCAGGACAGATTATTGCCCTAGAGTTAGGAAGCAAGCAATACCGCCTCAATGATGGAGCCTTCTTAGCTCTGGACGGTTCGACCCAATACACTATGGAAAGGCAATCCCTTGGTCGGGCTTTCTTTGGTGGTCAAGGTGGACTCTTTGTTATGTCAACTCAAGGGCAGGGGACTCTCCTGGTCAATAGTTTTGGCTCCATCCAGAAAATTGAGCTCAATCAGCAGGAAATGACCATTGATAATGCCCATGTAGTCGCCTGGTCCAAAGACTTGGACTATCAGATTCATCTAGAAAATGGTTTCCTACAATCAATTGGTAACGGCGAAGGTATCGTCAATACCTTCCGTGGGACAGGGGAAGTCTATGTGCAGACCCTCAATATTGAGACCTTTGCTCAAGTCATTGGTGGTCACTTGGCCAGCCCATCCACCAGCAGCAAGGGCTCTGGTGTGATGGATCTATTATAGGGTGAGTTGGCCTTCTAATTCCCTAATACTCTTCGAAAATCAAAACTATCCCACGGATAAAGTCACTCTATAGTTTTTCATTAGAGTGACTACGAAAACTACGATTGTAGTTTTCTATATCCCTGACTAACTCTGTATAAACTGTGGTAACGACAGTTTTATACCTCGTGTCGCATCGTTAACTCACTTTGCCGTACCTGCTGAGGAAAGCGAAGCTTTCCCTATTTCCAACCTCAAAAGGTCTCCCAGACCTTTTGAGCTACCTGCAGTTCGTTGCCTCGGCTATTTTCGATTTTCATTGAGTATAAAGACAAAACTTGCCATCTCAGCCCTCATTCCTTCTTCTTAATCTCCCAAATTTCCCTCAGCCCATCTCTAGAAAGGCTCCCCATGCGAAAGTCAATTTTAGGAATCCTTTTGATTCTGCTAGCCCTCCTCATCCTCTTTCAAGCCTTGTTTGTTCCAGCCCTAATTGATGGCTGGGCTCTTTTAGGTCTCTCCTTTACGGCTATCTGGTTTTTGGGAAGTCTCCTATCTGCTGCCTTTACCAGTAGTTTTTTAGGTTTAGCCTTCTTCTTGATTATCTTAAATAGTCAATGGCATTTTCTAAATCTCCCCAATGCGACGATTTGTCTTGTTGCCTTCCTGGTCGGTCTGGGTCTGGATATTTTATTTGGGGGAAGGAAAAACTGGGGCTCTAGATGGTGGGCCAAGAAAGATTATAAGTATACCTATAAGCCATATAATAGCGATGACAGTCACATCAGGGATGACAATTTTATCTCAGGTAGGGCAGAAGTATCCTTTGGCAAGAAGGTAATCTATCTTGATGAGGCTGTTATTTTGGGGGACATTGCCAACTTTGAGGTTGCAGTTTCCTTTGCCAGTATGGTTCTCTATATTCCTAGAGATTGGTCGGTTGTTTGTAAGGTTTCAAGTCCTCTAGGTTCCATCAGCCTGCCTAGCCAATCTTCTAAAGGGAGCAAGACCTTGGAGTTGACCGGCAGTGTGTCGTTCGGAAATCTAGAGGTTATTTATCTTTAGTTAATTATTTATGATTAAAAAATAGGTTCACTTTAAGCTGTGAACCTATTTAGATTAAATTTTTAATGACTGTTTCCACATTATATCTTCCCCAGATTGATAAATTTTCAAGGAAGTCTCTGAGTTCAGGGCTGGCAAAATGACTTTTAATTAGATAACAAGCATGGCCAGATATTTTATAAAATTCATCAATTTGAGGGGATTTTGTGATGAAGTTCTCGAAGTTTTTGAAATCATTACTGTCCATGTAAACCATAATAAATTGTTGGTTGGGATAGTTAATAGTGGTAGAGAAGGCGGCAATCGTACCGTCTTCTTTTAATTTCATAATGCGTTGTCCCACAGCTTGGCCGGTCAAATGCACTTGTTTGCCGATTTCTTTGTTGGTTAGCTGGCTATTGGCTTTTAGAAGTTTCAAAATCTCTTTGTCAATTTTATCCATGTTTACCTTTTTCAAATTGAAAGTCAGATTATCAATATAATTTCATCAACTTATATACGATTAATATATTTAGCATTATACTAATCATATCATAATTTAAGGAGATGTAAGATGCAGCAAGGACTATTAGTGATAGATGTACAAAACGACTATTTCTCGGGTGGAAAATGTGAGTTATTTCAATCACAAAAAGCTCTAGAAAATATCAATCTGTTAGTAGAGAGGTTTAACCAAAAAGGGTCACCAGTTATTTATATCCAACATATTAAAGATGATGAAAATGCAGACTTCTTTGCCAGAAATAGCGATGGAGTCAAGTTACATAGAGATTTAAGGATGGCCCAAAACAACAGGCTTGTTACGAAAAAATTTCCAAATAGTTTTTTAGGAACTAATCTTTATGGTATATTGAAAGAATTGAAAGTGGAGCAACTTGTTATTGTTGGTATGATGACACATATGTGTATTGATTCGACAACTAGAGCAGCTAAAGAAAAGGGTTTTAGTCCTATTGTGGTTTCTGACTGTACTGCAACCAAAGATTTATCATATCTTGATAGTTCTGTAGATGCTGAAGCTGTTCAAACCAGTTTTTTATCTGCTCTTAGAAATTTTGCTTTGCTTCAATTGACTAACGAGTTTTTGAATGAAAATTGATGTCCTCTTGTTCTCTCCCTTTTTTCCTTATTTAGTGCTATAATGATAAGGATTGAATCATTTTGAAATAGGAGACGATAAAGACTATGTCTAATGAAATTCGCGTGCGCTATGCACCAAGTCCAACGGGTCTACTCCACATTGGAAATGCCAGGACGGCCCTCTTTAATTACCTCTATGCCCGCCACTATGGGGGAACCTTTGTCATTCGGATTGAGGATACCGACCGTAAGCGTCATGTCGAAGATGGGGAACGTTCCCAGTTAGAAAATCTGCGCTGGTTGGGGATGGACTGGGATGAAAGTCCTGAAACTCACGAACATTACCGCCAGTCTGAGCGTTTGGAGCTTTACCAAAAGTATATTGACCAACTCTTAGAAGAAGGTAAGGCCTACAAGTCTTACGTGACCGAAGAAGAATTAGCGACAGAGCGGGAACGCCAAGAAGCTGCCGGAGAAACACCTCGTTACGTCAATGAATATCTAGGGATGAGCGAAGAAGAAAAGACAGCCTATATCGCTGAGCGCGAGGCTGCTGGTATCGTTCCAACGGTTCGCTTGGCTGTTAACGAAGCCGGTATTTACAAATGGACCGATATGGTCAAGGGTGAGATTGAGTTTGAAGGCAGCAATATCGGTGGTGACTGGATCATCCAAAAGCGCGATGGTTATCCGACCTACAACTTCGCTGTTGTCATTGATGACCATGATATGCGGATTTCTCATGTCATCCGTGGGGATGACCATATCGCTAACACGCCTAAACAACTCATGGTCTATGAAGCCCTAGGTTGGGAGCCGCCACAATTTGGTCACATGACCCTGATTATCAATTCTGAAACTGGTAAGAAGCTGTCCAAACGAGACACCAACACCCTGCAATTTATCGAAGATTACCGCAAGAAGGGCTATCTGCCAGAAGCTGTCTTCAACTTTATTGCCCTCTTGGGCTGGAACCCAGGTGGTGAAGAGGAAATCTTCTCTCGTCAGGAATTGATTAAGCTCTTTGATGAGACTCGCCTCAGCAAGTCGCCAGCGGCCTTTGACCAAAAGAAAATGGATTGGGTCAGCAACGACTATATTAAGAAGGCTGATTTTGACACCATTTTTGCCCTCTGCAAACCTTTCTTGGAAAAAGCTGGACGCCTAACTGACAAGGCTGAAAAGTTGGTGGAACTCTACAAGCCTCAGCTCAAGTCAGCGGATGAGATTGTTCCTCTGACTGACCTTTTCTTTGAAGATTTCCCAGAATTGACCCAGGAAGAAAAGGACTTCATGGCTGGTGAGACCGTGCCAACTGTCTTGACAGCCTTCAAGGCCAAGTTGGAAGCTATGTCTGATGAAGATTTCCAGGTGGAGAATATCTTCCCTCAAATCAAGGCTGTCCAAAAGGAAACGGGTATCAAGGGTAAAAACCTCTTCATGCCAATTCGGATTGCTGTTTCTGGTGAAATGCATGGGCCAGAATTACCAGATACCATCTACCTCCTAGGCAAGGAAAAATCAATCCAACATATTGAAAATATGCTGAAAAGCTTATAGTAATACCCTTCGAAAATCAAAATTTACCGTCGTTAACTCACCTTGCCGTACTTACTGAGGAAAGGAAAGCAAGGCTTTCTGCATCTCCAACCACAAAAGGTCTCCCAGACCTTTTGAGCTGTCTTCAGTTCGTGCGATGCAGAGCAAAATTGGTCGATTTCACCAACTTTGTGAGGTTAGTAAGAGAGCTAGGCAATCGCTATGGAGATTGCCGTTTGGGAGTAAGACAGAAGGGCTTTGACAGATGTCAAAACCTTCGTCGTCTTACCCCAGCAAGGGTGACTAGCTGTCTGCTGTGCCACAAAGTGGCGCAAAGATAGCAGACACCTACTGCGACATCAGTTACTTTAGTGACTTGATGTCATTGCTCCCTTTCTCGGCTAATTTTGATTTTCATTGAGTATAAACCCAAAAGGACTGAGTAAGAAGGCTCAGCCCTTTTATCATGCTCTCAATATTCATCCATGACATTATTTCGGGAAATTTAGTTAAAAATTTAATAAACGATTGACATCTGCTTATTCGAGGATTATAATGGTTCTCAATAATAGTAAATTTACTATTATTGAGAACTAATAAGTCAGCAGATTGGCTGCTTCATTATAATAGAAATAGAGCGTTGCATCCGCAAGTCACTGGACACGGCTCTCTAAAAACAAAAGGAGTAATCATGAATTATTTTGAAAGAAAAATCAAAGGTATCCGTACAACTTGGCAAGAAATGTCACAGGGCTTACAGATGATTGTTAAAGGATTGAAGGAGCGGCCTCTGGCAGAGAGCCTCAAGCTCTTCTGGGATGACCTTTTTGCCAATCGCAGCCTGTCCCAATGGCTCTACTTGCTTGTTTTGGGCAGTTTTCCGCTTTGGTTAGAACTTTATTATAATCATCAGGTGAGGGACTGGGTCGGCATGACTTGCAGTCTGACCGGCATTATCTGTGTCATTTTTGTATCGGAGGGGCGGGCCAGCAACTATTTCTTTGGCTTGATTAATTCCGTCATTTACCTGATTTTAGCTTTGCAGGAAGGATTTTATGGTGAAGTACTGACAACCCTTTATTTTACGGCCATGCAGCCCATTGGTCTCTTTGTCTGGATCTATCAATCCCAGTTTAAAAAGAAGGAGCAGGAATTCGTTGCCCGTAAATTAACGTTTAGCAATTGGCTTAAGTACCTTCTGATTACTGCCGTCTGGTGGCTGGGATTTGGCTTAATTTATCAGTCTATCGGGGCTAGGCGGCCTTTCAGAGACAGCGTTACTGATGCTACCAATGGAGTGGGTCAGCTCCTGATGACTGCTGTCTATCGTGAACAGTGGATTTTCTGGGCTGCTACCAATATTTTCTCCATCTACCTTTGGTGGGGAGAAAGTCTGCAAATACAGGGAAAATACTTTATCTATCTCATCAACAGTTTGGTCGGCTGGTACCAGTGGTCTAAGGCCGCCAAAAAAGACGGAGGAAGTGTATGATCAGTCGTCAAGACTATCAGGATAAAACAAAATGGAAATACGAACGTCCCAGTTTAGCAGTAGACAGTGTTCTGTTGCGCTATCATGAAGAAAAACTGCAGGTCCTGCTCTTAAGGCGGACGGCACGGTTTGACGGAGATGATCAGGCGGGGAAATTAGCCTTAGTCGGAGGATTTCAGCCTAATGGTTTAGCCCTAGAGGATAATCTTATCCAGAAGATTTTTGAAAAGACGGGTTTCCAGCTTGAAGCTAGCCAGTTTGAACAGCTGGCTACCTTTTCGGAGCCTGAACAAGACAGTCAGTTATGGGTGGTGTCTGTGGCTTTTTTGGCTTATCTGCAGGTTGGCCAAAAACAGGCTGTACCGACTAATTTGACAGACGAGCTTGTCTGGGTCAATCTTTGGCTGAATCAGAGAGGGGAGCTGCAGTTGGAAGCTAATGGGCAGGTCCTGCTCAAAGAGGATCTGGCCTTTGATCACTTTCATATTTTGCAGACAGCCCTGCTTCGCATCAAGGGACGTCTTTCCTACCAGCCCACAGTACTGTCCATCTTGCCAGCTAAGAATACCATGTCAGCTTATCGGAAATTTTACGCTTGCTTTTGGCCTGGGTATAAGATGATGAATTCGACAGATTTTTGGCGTAAACACAAGCGTTTTTTTACTAAGACCGACCAGAAGGTCAAAACTAGCAAGCGTCAGGCAGCCTTATTTACCTGGCAAATTGATTAATTTTTTTGAATAAAGGATAGCCTTTTGTTACCATTGCACAAGCTTTTTCACTGTTGCAGCTTCTCAAAAAGGAGAATCCGAAAGTTTTTGCTAAATTTACGGTTATTTTACTTTCTATTACGGAAAGGTTATGATATACTAAATAGGAATTAGTGATAAGTTTGCTTGCTGTTGAAGCTGGTCTGACGACGGAGCTCTGTCCTTGAGAATGGGGGAGAGAGATTTCTCAGGGTGCCAATCAGTGTTCCTCATCTATAGCCAGCCATAAGAACATGCTGTTCACTGAATACGATTGCCCCCCGATGAGTCGGAGGGCTTTTATTAATAATTGAAGATAATTTTTGTTATTTTAAGTGTAAAATAATATAATAATAATTGTTACAGAGTGATGACTAGAAATGGAAAAAGTTTATGAATATATTTATTTTAGAGGATAATTTAATCCAGCAGACGCGGATTAAAACTCTGGTGACAGAGATATTGCGAGAGGATGGCATATCTGCTCGACAATTTGATGTTTTTTCAAAGTCGCAGCCCCTCTTAGATGCCATTACTGAAAAAGGGAATCATCAGCTCTTCCTTTTGGATATTGAAATCAAGGGGGAGGGAAAGCGAGGTCTTGAAACCGCTGCGGACATTCGCCAGATTGATCCCAATGCTATTATTGTTTTTGTGACCACCCATTCGGAGTTTGCTCCTATTAGTTTCAAATACAAGGTTTCTGCCCTGGACTTTATTGACAAGACAGCTCCTGATGAGCAGTTTAAGTCAGATCTACGAGAGGTTATCAGCTATACGGCTAATAATATGCACCGTTCAGAAGAGGTTGACGAGGTTTTTACCTTTGAATCGGCCCAGGCTCGTGTGCAACTTCCTTTTAAGGACATCTTCTATTTTGCAACGTCTCCGACCCCCCACAAGGTCATGCTGATTACCAAGAACGAACGCCTAGAGTTCTATGGAAACCTATCAGAGATTGCGGCAGTCAATTCCAAGCTCTTTTCTTGTCACCGCTCCTTCCTGATTAATTTAGACAATATTAGTCGGGTAGATAAGTCTGACTTACTGGTCTACTTTGAAAATGGAGATTTCTGTCCCGTTTCGCGCTTAAAGATGAAGGCCTTGATGAAAGAATGGGAAGCTAGGCGAGAAAAAGTTTGATTATAATAGTAAAGAATCCTTTCCCAGCTGGTGAAAGGATTTTTAATCATCCAAGATAAGTCTACCCAAAAGGATTTTGAACCTGGTGCCAGTAAGTCTATTGGTCTAAGAAGAAAACTTTAAACTTTTTGGAATATGGTCTAAGGCATTGGCGACGTTGATGGTTGAGGAACTTAATTACGCTTCCCTTTTAGTTTCATCACCAATGACTGATTTAGACTTGATGTTCGCCCACAGTAAGCTGTCTTCTTTAAAAATTGAACTCCTCTTACTATTTGTCACTTTTGGAAAAAAGAAGACATTTCAGGGAAAAAATAGACATTTCAAGAGAAAATTTGACATTTCAAGATAAAAAAATGACAATTCAGGATATTGCACTTCAAATATCTTTGATTTGAGATATACTATTCAGCGTAGGGATGAAAGTTTTCTACTAGATTCTCTCTCCCAAACTTTAACTAGTAGAAAACAGACGCAAACTTATCCCGAACTTCTTATTTATTCGAAACCCATTTCTCATCTCTCTCCCAATATACTGTGAAATGGAAAGGAACTCGCGACGGCGGGTTCTTTTTTTGCTTTCTGGAACCGCTAGAAATGCTAGTGGTTCCGTAGAGCTTTCGGCCTAGCATCAAAAAAACCTCCAAAGATGATCAGATAGAGATGGTTTCCCTGCCACTCATCAAAATCATCCAGGAGGTCCCTCACGAGAGAGGATAATCAAATTCTATCACATAAAATAAAAAATTGTTCTATTATATCGTTTTTTGGGTTCCAAATATCGTTGTCAAATTTTTTATGGACGATACAAAGCCAGCATTGTAAAAAATTATTCCTGACTTATGTGGGAGAAACGGCCTTGGCATCTAGGAGGTTTATGCTTGTTTGGATTTTTGAATTTCTGGAAGGGATTTGATTTTGGATTTTAGGCTGAAATGAATATTTTTCTGCATATTCAGCTTTGAAATGAATAAAAACCAAAAAAATATAAAAAAATCGGAAAAAAATACAAAAAATGCTTGACGATTGAATAAAAATACCCTATAATGGGTCTTGTAAGGTTGAGATATACAAAAACAACCAAAAAAGAAAGAAAAGAGAAAATAATTATGTCAAAAGAAAAAGTCATTCTTGCTTATTCAGGAGGTCTTGATACCTCCGTTGCCATTACTTGGTTGAAAAAAGATTACGATGTCGTTGCCGTCTGCATGGATGTCGGTGAAGGTAAGGATTTGGAATTCATCCACGACAAGGCCTTGACCGTTGGTGCAATTGAATCCTATGTCCTTGATGTTAAGGACGAATTTGCAGAAGAATACGTTCTGCCAGCCCTGCAGGCTCATGCTTACTATGAACAAAAGTATCCTTTGGTTTCTGCCCTTAGTCGGCCAGTTATCGCTAAGAAATTAGTAGAAATTGCCCACAAGACCGGAGCTACTACCATTGCCCATGGCTGTACAGGTAAGGGAAATGACCAGGTTCGGTTTGAAGTGGCTATCGCAGCCTTGGCTCCTGAACTCAAGGTCATTGCCCCAGTTCGGGAATGGAAATGGTCTCGGGAAGAAGAAATTGACTATGCCAAGAAAAATGGTGTGCCAGTTCCTGCAGACCTTGACAACCCTTATTCTGTTGACCAAAACCTTTGGGGTCGGGCCAATGAGTGTGGTGTCCTAGAAAACCCTTGGAACCAAGCTCCTGAAGAAGCCTTTGGCATTACCAACTCGGTTGAAGAAGCTCCTGATACTCCTGAATTTGTTGACATTGAATTTAAGGCTGGTAAACCGGTTGCCATTGATGGTCAAGAAATGAAATTGGCTGACCTGATTCAAAAATTGAACGACTTGGCTGGTAAGCATGGTGTTGGTCGGATTGACCACGTTGAGAATCGCTTGGTCGGTATCAAGTCACGGGAAATCTACGAATGTCCTGGTGCTATTACCCTCTTGACAGCCCACAAGGAAATTGAAGATTTGACCTTGGTTCGGGAAGTTTCCCACTTTAAGCCAATTCTGGAAAATGAATTGTCCAATCTGATTTATAATGCCCTTTGGTTTAGCCCAGCAACCGATGCTATCTTGGCCTATATCAAGGAAACGCAAAAGGTTGTCAACGGGACTGCCAAGGTTAAACTTTACAAGGGTTCAGTCAAGGTAGTTGCAAGGAAGTCACCAAATTCCCTCTATGATGAAAACTTAGCGACCTATACGACAGCTGATAGCTTTGACCAAGATGCAGCAGTAGGCTTCATCAAGCTTTGGGGTCTACCTACTCAAGTCAATTCGCAAGTTAATAACAAATAATTTAGTGCGAAGACTAAATCGCAGACCTGAAAGCCGAGAAAAATCTTCAGATAAAAGGGGTCAGAGAGCCCCATCTGGACCTCTTTTCTTTAAACTTAAAGCCTGACCAGGTCGTCCTGTGAGCCGACTGACGGGCCTGAGAGGTAGAGGCATTCTTCCTTTCAGGAAAATGTTCTGTGAGACCATCAAAACTAGCTATGACATAGGCTAGTTTTTTTGATATGATAAGGAAGAAAAAAGCGCCAGCCAATGACTGTGCTTGGTCTCTCATAAATGTCTGACAATAAAGAAAGGGAATGTTCGTCTCTTGGGCGAACCTGGTAAAACTATGGCAGAAAATCATAAACTTTGGGGCGGTCGTTTTGAGGCAGGCCTAGAAAAATGGGTGGAGGAATTTGGGGCGTCCATTTCCTTTGACCAAAAGATGGCAGAATTTGACCTCAAGGGTTCTATCGCCCATGTGACCATGCTAGGGCAAACCGGTATCATCAGTCCTGAGGAAGCTAGCCAAATCAAGGCAGGACTAGAAGAACTCCTGCAAGAATTTCATGCTGGCCAGTTGGTCTTTGATGTTTCTAATGAAGATATTCACATGAATCTGGAATCTCTTCTGACAGAGAAAATTGGATCCGTAGCGGGTAAACTTCACACAGCCCGCTCACGGAATGACCAGGTGGCAACTGATATGCACCTCTACCTCAAGGCAAAGCTGGTTGATGTTCTGGATAAGTTGTACAATCTTAGAAAGACCCTAGTAGATTTGGCGGATCAGCATGTGGAGACCCTTATGCCAGGTTATACCCACCTGCAACACGCCCAACCCATTTCCTTTGGCCACCATCTCATGGCCTACTACAATATGTTTACCAGAGATAGCGAGCGCTTCGCATTCAATCAAAAGCACACCAACCTTTCGCCCCTTGGGGCAGCAGCCTTGGCGGGAACGACATTTCCCATTGACCGCCAACTGACCTCTGACTTGATGGGCTTTGATGGTCCCTACAGTAATTCTTTGGATGCGGTATCGGACCGTGATTTCATTTTGGAATTTCTCTCCAATGCCAGCATTCTCATGATGCATATGAGTCGTATCTGTGAAGAAATTATCAACTGGTGCTCCAACGAGTATAAGTTTGTCACCCTGTCTGACACCTTTTCAACAGGGTCCTCTATCATGCCTCA
This sequence comes from Streptococcus downei MFe28, assembly GCF_900459175.1. Lineage (NCBI taxonomy): Bacteria > Bacillati > Bacillota > Bacilli > Lactobacillales > Streptococcaceae > Streptococcus > Streptococcus downei. Next base: position 649,170 of record NZ_UHFA01000002.1, read on the forward strand.
AAAGAAGAATCCTGACATGGCGGAGCTCATTCGTGGCAAGACCGGTCGGGTCTATGGAAATCTGACAGGTCTCCTAACGGTCATGAAATCCCTACCCTTGGCCTATAATAAGGACCTCCAGGAAGACAAGGAGGGTATGTTTGACACGGTCGAAACGATCACGGTGGCCCTTGATATTTTAGCTGGAATGCTGTCTAGCATGACTGTCAACGGTAACCATATGGCTGAGTCAACTGAAAAAGATTTCTCTAATGCGACAGAGTTGGCAGACTACCTAGCTGTCAAGGGTCTACCTTTCCGTCAGGCCCATGAAATTGTTGGAAAATTGGTTTTGGAATGCACCAAGAATGGCCATTATCTTCAAGATGTGCCTCTGGAGCGCTACCAAGAAATCTCTGACTTGATTGAGGAGGATATTTATACTACCCTTCAATCTAAGACGGCTGTCCAACGTCGCAATTCTCTGGGTGGAACTGGGTTTGACCAAGTTCGCTGGCAGATTGTTGAAGCCAGAGACAATCTTTAATTAGTGATAACTTTTTATCTTGAATTCCAAAAGCTCCCGTTAGCAAGTTCTAACAGGAGCTTTTGTGTTGGCGGACTAGTCGCTTAAAGGGAGCTCTATAGAGGTTGCCGTTAGGGAGTAAGACAGAAGGAGAGCGGGACGACAAAATCGACTGTCTGTCCTGCTCTCTTCATCACCTCACACCTTTTTATTTTAAGGTGTCGGCTAAGACAGTCCATCGGACTGTCTTGCTACCCCAGCAAGGGTGACTAGCTGTCTGCTGTGCCACATCTAGCGCAAAAATAGCAGACAGCTACTGTGACATCAGTCACTTTGTGACTTGATGTCATTCTCCTTGCCTTGGCTAATTTTGATTTTTATGAGTATTAGATTTAGGTAGAAGACTGGCAGCAAAAGTGCTGATGAGGGGGCCGAGAAGGCTCAAGAGCCAACCTGATTGACTGGCTGTCTTGGGTAATTGACTTTGAGTGGTCTGAGCGTTCTTTGAGCTGGTTGGTTGATTTTGGAGAGCCTGATCATTCTCGGTCACCATTTGTAGGATGGCTTGCCTTTGTTCAAGAGATAGGCTAGCCTGGCTGGAGACCTCTTGCCCTTTGACTTCTTGGCTCTTAGGGTTAAGATCCTGGGCCTGATTGATTTGGTCGCTGTAAATGTATTTGAAGTCACCAAAGCCCTTGTTGCTAGGGTCGCTGGCAACGAACTGAATACTTGAGCGGTCGCACAGAAGGTCTTTAGCCCGTTCGGCCGTGCGGAAGTGGATATCGAGCCCTTTGATAGCATCCGTAAAGCCCCAATTCTGGTCAGCGGTAGGGTTGATGGTCTTGACAGCTGTAATATAGTTGATAAGGACTTGGTGATTTTCCAAATTGAGCAGGCGATTTTCGCTAGCATTTCTGACACCTGGGAAGTTGCCACTGGCCCTATAATTATTGGTGACCACCATAAATTCTTGGTCATCGCTAATCGGTTTTCCTTGGTAGGTTAGGTCTTGGACGCGGTGGGCGTCAGGATTGACCAAATTGCCATCACGGTCGTATTTATTGGGCTGGGTGACATCGTATTTGTAGTTGATGCCGTCAATGACATCGAAATTGTAGGTGCGGTAGTCGGTGTTAATTAGGTCTTGAGCTTGGGGCTTGTTAGGGTCAATCTGATTAAATTGACCAGCGGACATTTCCAGCCATTCTCGCAAATCCTTACCGGTCACTTTAAGAAGGGCTGTGACGTTATCGTAGAGATAGAGGTCAGCAACATTCTTAATGGCTAGAGGACCTGCAGGAATATCGGTGTAGGCAGAAGCGTCATTACGAGACCCAGCCTTAAAAGGTGCGGCAGCTGACAGTAGGGGCAGGTTAGCCTCAGGAGTTCCGGTTAATTGATCTTTAACATACCAGATTTGGGCATTATTGACGATTTGAATCGAAGGGTCGTCTTGGACGAGGGCGAAATAGCTATTGATTGGAGCTGTCGTCTGTCCCACTTCTTGGCGAACATAGCTAATGGTTCCTTGGTGGGCCTGCTCAGCGAGTTTGAGGATGTTGGGGTCTGCTGAATTAGAGTTCTCATCAACCTTTCGGATTTCAGTATGGCTTTGGTCTACCTTCCACTTACCGCCTTGGTAGAGGAGGTTAAGTTGGATGACACCCAGGTGGTCACCGTATTTTCCACCCATAGTGACGGGGATACCATTGATTTTGCCGTTAATGCCGTCAACCCCGGGGATTTTCTCATAAACACCTGCCCCATTTCCAGAAGGAAATTCGGCGTGGGAGTGGCCTGTTACAACGGCATCAATGCCCTTGGCGCTGGCGATTTGGTAGCCAACATTTTCTTCACCTTGAAGATAGTCGTTATCACCGATGCCTGAGTGGGACATGACAATAACCAGGTCAGCACCCTTGGAACGCATTTCCGGAGCGATAGCTTCAACCGCCTGAAGGGCATCAATGGTCTTGACCTTTCCTTCCAGATTGGCCTTGTCCCAGTTCATGATTTGGGGAGGGACGATACCGGTGATACCGATATTGACCCTTACCTGCCGCCCGTTGGTATCGGTAAAGGTTTTGGGAATAATGATATAGGGATTAAAATAATGTTGGCCTGTCTTGGCATCAAGAACATTGGCATTGACAATAGGAAGATCTGCTGAGCTAATCACCTGGTTGAGATAGTCTAGGCCATAGTTAAATTCATGGTTACCTAGGGATGCAGCGTCATAGTGGAGGTTTGTGAAGGCCTTATACATAGGGTGCTGATCACCTTTTTTGACAGAATTTATCAGGGCTTCATAGGTGCCGAGAGGGGTCCCTTGGATAGTGTCCCCATTATCAACGAGGACAGCGTTGGGATTCTCTTTTTCTGCCTGGTTAATCAAGAGAGCGGTTTTGGCCAGGCCGATATTTTGGGCAGCCTTGTCCTGGTAGTAGTCGTAGTTGACCAGGTTGGTGTGCAGGTCAGTAGTTGATAGAATTTGCAGATCAACCTTTTCCCCTTTAATCGGCTTAGTGTCAGCAGGCTCGGCTTGAGCGACGGTCTTTGGAGCCTTGGTTTGAGTGATAGGCTGGTTTGGCTGGTTTGAATCTTGTTCAGATGAGGTGCTTGGACCTTGATTGCAGGTCTCTTGCTTGCTACTAGGGGCTGGATTGCTGGTAGGTGTTTGCTGGTCGCTAGTAGCTGGCTCAGTTGAAGTGGCTTGCTGCTCAGTGTCTTGGCTTAAGACGGCCTGGTTTTGGGCAGGGTCCTGACTGTAATCTTGGGCCACTTGCTCATCAGCCTTGACTTTGTTGGCAAGCAAGCCAGCTCTGACTAGAGATAGCAGTAGGGCACTCTTTCGGAAATAGTATTGGGAGATAGAAAACTCCTTGTGAAAATTCTAATTTTTATAGACCCCTTCAAGGGGATGACTAATTAATTGGAAAAATTGCTGTCACATTTCAAAGACCCTTGAACGTTCGTCTATAAAAGTTTTTAACTGCTATTATACACGGAAAACAAGCCAAAACAAGTGGTTTTTCCGAACTTTATTCCTTGAAACGCCAATTTCTAACGTATAACAGTTCCTTTTAATTCTCTGAAGCCAACCTTCAATGGAGTCAGGCCAATACTAGGAATTCCCCGACTAGAGATGCTTGGCAGTTTGGTCTTATTTTATTTTATCCGCTCTAAGCCCCAAAATTCAAGCGATTTTGGGCTTTTTCGTCTTTTATGATATAATAAGGGATAATTTAGAACATTTGGAGACCGAGTTGAAAAAGACCTATCGCGTAAAGCGGAATCAAGATTTTCAAGTTATTTTTGGCCAGGGTAAAAGTGTTGCCAACCGAAAATTTGTTGTTTACAGTTTGGAAAAGTCGCAAAAACATTTCCGTGTCGGTCTATCCGTCAGTAAAAAACTGGGAAATGCGGTAGTCCGCAATCGGATTAAGCGCAAACTGCGTCATGTCTTAATGGAGTTGGCTCCTTTTCTGACCACGCATGACTTCGTTGTCATTGCTAGAAAGGGTGTCGAAGAGCTCAACTACCAGGAGGTTAAGCAGAATCTGCGTCACGTACTCAGTTTGGCTGGCCTCTACGAGAAATAAGGGCTTGGGGAAAATGCTTAGGTTTAATGGCTTAACACTCTTCAAAAATCAAAACTATCCCACGGATAAAGTCACTCTAAGATTTCTCATTAGAGTGACTACGAAAACTACGATTGTAGTTTTCTATATCCCTGGCTAACCCTGTATAAACTGTGGCAACGACAGTTTGTACCTCGTGTCGCATCGTTAACTACTTACTGAGGAAAGCGTATCTTTCCCTATTTCCAACCTCAAAAGGTCTCCCAGACCTTTTGAGCTGTCTGCAGTTCGTGCGATGCGGAGCAAAGTTGGTCGATTTCACCAACTTTGTGAGGTTAGTAAGGGAGCTAGGCAATCGCTATAGAGATTGCCGTTTGGAAGTAAGGCAGAAGGGCTTTGACAGCTGTCAAAACCTTCGTCGTCTTACCCCAGCAAGGGTGACTAGCTGTCTGCTGTGCCACAAGGTGGCGCAAAGATAGCAGACACCTACTGCGACATCAGTCACTTTAGTGACTTGATGTCATTGCTCCTTGCCTTAGCTAGATTGATTTTTATTGAGTAGGAGTTCCCTCCAGCCCTTATGTCAGTCTCTGAAAGTATTGAATTGATAAAAAAACGGTGAGGTTAGGGTCTTTCTTTTAACCTCTGACTAGTGTGATGCCTGAAAGGATAATTTTGTGAAGAAAAAAATTAGATTAAGTTCCCTAGCTCTAGGGGCTTTGGTTCTCTTATCTGCCTGTGGCCGTGGCCCTGTGACTAGCTCATCAACAGGTTGGGATCAGTTGGTTTATGGCTTTGGTCGTGCCATTCAATGGCTTTCCTTTGGTGGCTCAGTCGGGATTGGGATTATTCTCATTACCCTGATTGTTCGACTGGCTTTGGTGCCACTTTATAACCGACAAATGAAGTCCAGCCGAGAAATGCAAGAGTTGCAGCCTGAGCTCAAGCGCATTCAGAAAGAGTATGCGGATGACCGCAATCTCCAGTATGCTAAAACACAGGAGCTCTATAAGGAAAATGGTGTTAACCAGTGGGCAGCCTTTTTGCCCATCCTGATTCAATTGCCGGTCATGATGGCCCTCTATCAAGCCTTGATTCGGGTTCCAGCCCTCAGCCAGGGAAACTTTTTGATTTGGAATCTAGGCAAAAATGATGGCACCTTTATCCTGCCAATTTTAGCAGCCTTCTTTACTTTCTTGTCCATGTGGCTTAGCAATAAGGCAACCAAGGAAAAGAACGCCTTTATGACAGCGACTAGCATCATTATGCCCCTCTTTATCTTCTGGATTGGGACCCGCTTTACGAGTGGTATTGCCCTTTACTGGGCGATTGGGAATGCCTTCCAGGTCGCCCAAGTCCTGATTTTCCACAATCCTTTTAAGATTATTGCTGAACGCGAACGCAAGGAGGCCTTGGAAAAGGAAAGGGCGGCCAAGATTCGTAAGGCTAAGAAAAAGGCTCATAAGAAACGTAAGTAAACGCAACAGAAAAAAAGAACACAGGATTCTAAGAAAGAAAAATAAGAATAGCTTTTAAAGGAAACCTAGTCTACCTCGGTCCTTGATTGGAGAGGTGTTTAGCTGTTAGCCAAGGAGTATAGATATTATGGTAATATTCACAGGTGATACTGTTGAAGAAGCAATTCAAACAGGGCTCAGTGATTTAGGGATTACACGGACCAAGGCCTCAATTAGGGTGCTGTCGCGTGGCAAGAAGGGCTTTTTGGGCTTCGGTAAGAAGCCAGCCCAGGTAGATCTCGAAATCATTAGTCGGACAACCGTTTCCCAAGCCGATCAAGAGATTGTCAGAAGTTTACCGCAGGCCCTGAGCAAGCGAGAAGCTTCGGAGGAGGCCCTCAAGCAAGAGGCGGCCGAGTCCCGTAAGGTAACCAGCATTATTAACTATTTGGAAAAACGTGGTCGAATCGTTAATGATAATGTTAAATCAGAAATGTTGGATGCTAGACGGTCCATCACTTCCGTACTCAGCGACCTACTGCCCGATGAAATCGTTGAGGAGTATCGTCGCAAGAAGGAAGAGTTGGATAAGGAAGGGCTGGATTGGGAAGATGAGCTAGAAGAAGATGCCATCGAGTCTGATGTGGAATCTAGCCAGGCTGACCAGACTGTCCAAGAAAGGGCGACTGCACCTGTGGAAGTCGCTTCAGCTGACCAAGAGGATTCCGCCCAAGCTAGCCATGAAGCATCAGAATCCGAGGCCTCTCAGACCCCTTCCCCTAGTGAGCAGCAAAATGCTGAATCAAGGGATCATAAGGATATTGAAGAGGCAACAGGCTCTGTAACAGCCTACCTAGAATCAATTATCTACGAGATGGATGTGGAGGCTAGTCTGCAAGCTAGCCATACCAGCCGTCAGATTACCATTCAGATTGAAACGCCAGAAGCAGGCAGAGTGATTGGCTACCATGGCAAGGTCCTCAAATCTCTTCAAGTGTTGGCTCAAAATTATCTCCATGACCATTATTCTCGCTCCTTGTCGGTCACTGTCAATGTCCATGATTATGTGGAACGTCGCACCGAAACCTTGATTAATTTTACCCATAAGATTGCTGAGCGTGTACTAGACAGCCATCAACCTTATCGCATGGACAGTATGTCCAACGATGAGCGCAAGGTTATCCACAAAACGATTGCTAAAATTTCAGGTGTGGACAGCTACTCAGAAGGCCAAGACCCTAAACGCTACGTTGTGGTCGTTCCAAGCCAACATGAATAAATTAAAAGAAGTCGAAAAGATTCGGCTTTTATTTTTTTGCTCAAGGGGGTCCTGAGTCAAATCTAATACTCAATGAAAATCGAAATTAGCCGAGGCAATGAACCGAAGACAGTACTGGGGTACGGCAAGGTGAGTTAACGATGGAAAATTTTGATTTTCGAAGAGTATAAAACCTGAAAGCCAGGCTAACAAAAGATGTCCCTTGTTCGGCTTTATTAGCGAACAGAGTGAGCTTAACCGGATATGGCTTGCTTGCTAGAAAGAAGAAAGAAGACTAATCGATTTAGAGTTCTTGGAATTTTTCATAACAACTAAAAACAAGGTTTGAAATTGAAGAGTAAATTTGAAGCTAGATTTTTGTTATTCAATTCCTTGGATAAATTTTTGGAAACGATAGGTGTCGAAATAAATATTGGATGCAACTAATTTATCAAACTCATCGAATTTCAGAAATTCTGCGACATCCAGTTCTAGTTCTTTTCCTTGAGGAGAATGTAGACGGTAGCGATTTATAGCTGAGACTGTTCGACCATCAACAAGTAATTGCTTCACTTCAAGATGCTGGCTCAAAGCATAGAATTGGCCTGCGCCTTGCAAATAAACATCACGTCCTTGTCGAATTTCTATACTATCGCACATGCCATAATCAAAGTTTTCAGCTACGAAATCTTCCCAGCCTCCCTCATTTACTGCCGTAAAATAGCTTTCTGCAAGTGTTTTTGTATCCATTTGGAACCTCCTGTAAAATAATTGGGCTAAGATGAATATCACGAAATATTTTGCCCACTTAAGAGTATACAAAAGGAAATATGACTACAGGTTGTCATATTGCTGAAGATTTTTTTTGAGAGTACTGACCAGTAGAGTTTGTAAGTGACTTGGAGATACGACCTTTACTTGATAACCAAAACTTAATAGTAAATCAAAAAATGCAGGAGTTAAAGCTCTGAATGCCTGAACTTTTATTATTTCGTCCTCGACTCTGATTTCTTCTTCCGTGAAGTGATCGTAGATTTTTGGAAGTGCAAATCTTGTAAAAACTAGTTCGATTTCTTCTCTTTGCCCCTCCACTTTATTTTTGGGGGGATTTAAAAAAAGCTCTAACACTTCTTGAGATAAATGTGGATAATTGAATGATTTTTCATTTATCTCCACTAGTTTTAGTTCACGAATTCGAGTTAATTTAAAAATACGAAAATCTAATCTTTCTAAGCAGTAGCCGATAACATACCATACATTCAGTTTATAGATTAATCTGTATGGGATAACTGTTCGCTGACTTTTCTCTTGTTTTTTCGAATAATAAGAAAAAGAAATCATCTGTTCAGTTTGTATCGCTTCCTCAATTTCTAGTAAAAAATTTGTATTAAGAGTCCAGGAACTGAGATCAAAGTAAAAAGGACTGTTTGCTCTTGTAATTTCTTGAGAAGAAAGCTTGTGTTCGATACTGTCAAGAATTGAATGACCAACGATTTTACTAACATTTTGGCTCATATTAATAATAAACTGTCTCTCTTCCTCAGTGAAAAAGTTTCTGTCTATCTTATAGTCGCTTGGTATATAGAAACCTCCCTTATCTCCACGTTCTGAATAGATTGGGATTCCCGCTAGACTGAGCGTATCCATGTCTCTGTATACTGTTCGAGTAGATATTTCAAACCTCTCTGCAATCTCTTTAGCTGTTATTCTCTTCTTGTTTAAAAGAGAAAGTAAAATATAGATTAGTCTTTCTAATTTCATTGTAGTAAATCCTCTTTTTTAATTTCAAATAGCACAAACTAAAAGAAACTATTTCAGTTATATTGTACAATAAGAAACCTAGCAATTCAAAAAGAAGGACTGTAGAGTTTAGAATATTAAGGATTAAAATGTTAGAAAAAGAATGGTCCAGAAGTAATTAGGCAGAGCAATCAAGAAATTTGCCTAAATTTATCCAACCGAATTATGTGAAGATTGCTATTTTCCGAACTGCAATCCTAGGTTTTTAGGTTAATAAATACCCGTGGTGCTAGTTATACTTAAAATATCCCAAGTTATAGGTTAGTATAATCTGTTCCAGCATTAGTTGAAGCCCAGCTAAGCCTCTGGCTAATGTTTGTTCAATTCCAAATAAGCGACAGAGTTCAGAGAAACGTGTTTCAATGGTTCTACGCATAGCTAATAACTCCCAACTGTTATGCTGGGCTGCTCCTTGCATATTTTGTCGCCAAGGAGTCCATAAGTGATACCCCCTCTTGATTAATTCCTCTTTGAGAGACTTACTAAGGTAACCTAAGTCTCCTAGAATAAAGGGTTGCCGACAGTCTTCAAGTAAGTCGTCGACAGCTCTGATATCATGAACGGAGGCTGGAGTGACAACGTAGTTCAAAATGTAGCCGGATAAGGTCACTAACATATGAACCTTAAAGCCATAAAACCACATCTGTTTAGACGCATTGTAACCAATATCTGCTAGGCTATTGAGGATTTTGACCCTATGATTGCGAACGGGTTGACAAAGAGGCAAGGGAAAGCTATCAATAATGACAATAGAATCTGCTGGTATTTGTTGGTTCAGGCCTTGTCGAATCAACTGAATGAGCCAAATCAGATTTGGGGATCGACGATTGAAGCGACTTCTTTCGAGTCTCTTTCCCAAGCAAAATAGATGACACATCTGGTAAAAGTGACGTTGTGACTTAATTCCCAACTCTGCCTGCAAAACAAGCAGGATTAGGATAGATTCATCAGAACAACGAGCCAATTTGACATTGTGCCTTTGTTTAATGGCTTTTGGGCAATAATTGTGATAGAACCAATGACAAATTTTGGACAATTGCTTCACCTTGTATTGTAAGTGATGACAATTAGCGGTATACTGTAAGTGGCTCATTTGGACAACCTCCTGTTTGATTTTTGCACTTACAGTATAGTCCAATTGGGCTTTTTTCGTAACTTTTTAACTAGCACCACGGGTGTCCCTTGTTCGGCTTTATTAGCGAACATAGTGAGCTTAACCGGAAAGGCAAACTTTTTTATTGAGTTTAAGAATTGGTTAATCGGCATCTAGACCAGATCTTAGGAACTTCGCACTCTGAGATGTTTTTTGGATTGTCTTTTCTCCGCTTACCTTGCGATTTTTACCGCTTGGCTAAATTTCGTCCATAAGGGTTAGGGTCTCTGCTAAGATAGGGTCAGGAGGAAAAAGTTATGTTAATTGAAACCAAGAATTTAACCAAGATATATGGCAAAAAGACTGTTCTAGAGAACCTCAATCTTGAGGTGAAAAAAGGACAGCTCCTGGCCTATATCGGGACCAATGGTGCTGGCAAGTCAACTACGATTAAGATTTTGACAGGACTCCTGGCGGCTAGTTCAGGCCAAGTCAAATTGGCCCCCGACCTCAAGATTGGCATGGTCTTTCAAGACAGCGTTTTGGACGATGAATTGAGCGTTCAAGCAAATCTAAAGAGCAGAGCAGGCCTTTATCATCAACAGGATCAGGCCTGGTTGGATGACTTGATTGTCCGCTTGGAAATCTCCGATATTTTGAAACAGGAGTATGGCACCCTCTCAGGTGGTCAGAAGCGCCGAGTGGATATTGCTAGAGCTCTCCTGACCAAGCCAGACCTGCTCTTCCTTGATGAGCCGACTACCGGTCTGGACATTCAGAGTCGTCGCTCTATCTGGAAGCTCCTGCGTCGCTTACAAAAGGAAGAGGGTCTAACCATATTTTTAACGACTCACTATTTGGAAGAGGCTGAAAATGCTGACATGGCCTATATTATTGACCACGGTCGCGTTTTAGCCCAGGGTTCAGCCCAAGATTTGAAGGCCAAGTATGCTAAAAACCGCCTCCTAGTTAAGACTGATAAGAGGGAAGCCTGGTCTGACCAAGCCTATCAAGAGCGAGAAGCTGGCTGGCTGGCCATTGAGGACTTAAGCCCACAAGAGGCTCTAACAATTTTAGCAAGTCATCAAGCGGTGATTTCTGATTTTGATTTCCAAAAGGGTGACATCAATGCTGTCTTTATGGCAGTAGCAGGTACTGTATTTAAAGACTAAGAAGGAGTTTAGCGATGTTTACGATGGCAAAAAGAAATTTACGACTTTATTTTCATAACAAGGCAACAGTCTTCTTCTCTTTAATGGGAGCCTGGATTGCCTTTGGCCTCTATCTGATTTTCTTGCAAAAAAATATGCAGGATGCCTGGTCAGGTACCAGCCATCCAGAGAAAATGCTGGATCAATGGATTATGGGAGGAACTCTAGCGGTGGCTTCAATTACCACAGTTTGGACCGGCATTGTTCGTCTGGTCAGAGATCGTGAGAGTCATAAATTGGATGACTTTCTTTTGACGGATACCTCGCTTTTCCAGTTGAATCTTGGTTATGTCATCTCCAGCGCAGTCATTGGAGTGATTATGCAGGTGCTGGTCTATCTGATTATGGCCCTCTATTTTAGCTGGCAGGACAGCCTGGCTTTTATCTCTTTGGAACAAGGTCTGAAATTACTTGGCCTCATGATTGCAAGTAGTCTCATGAGTGCTATTATTGGCTTGGTGGTCGTGCAGTTTATTAAGGCATTAGAAGTAGCTGAGCGTCTTAGTGTAATTATTGGGACGGCTTCTGGCTTCTTGGTAGGTGTCTATGTCCCGATTGGAACCATGCCAGACTTTGCTCAAAAACTTATGAAGGCTACTCCTTGGGCCTATGTAGCCTCTGCCTATCGCCAGATCTTGATTGGTGATCAGGTTGTTGATTGGCATCGACCAGGGATTAGTGTTCAAGAATACTTAGGCATTGGTCTTAAATGGAAAGAATTAACCAGCCTCAAGCAAGAATTTTTGGTAGTAGGTCTTAGCCTGTTGGCTGGTCTCTTGCTTCTTGGGTTGAGTGTACTTGCCAGAAAGTCCAAGCGGGTTTAAGGGATATATTTCGTGTAAAGGGGTTAAAGGAGGTTGAAGTAATGTTGGTCGCCAGTTTTGCGCTGATAGTAATACTTTGTTGCTTAGCCTATTATTATCTATTAGCTGTCTTACATATTAAAAATAGAAAATTTTATCACCCGATTTCTCAAGCGGTCAGTGATTACGGGGTGGGAGAGCATAGGCGTTACTTCCAATTAGCCGGTCTTGTCGTCTCTTTGAGAACAATTGCCCTAACTTTGGCTCTGGGCTTTTGGTCCTATCGTTTTCAGTTTAAACAGTCGGCCGTTCTCTTGCTCTTGTTAGCTTTAATTGGCTATCTTGGCGTAGCAGTTTTCCGACAGATATTGAAGGGGAAAAGCGGACGCTCAAGGGCCGTCTCCACCTCTTGTTTGCAATTGTTCAATTTACAGCTATCGCCCTAGTGCTCTTGAATTTTGAGGATGCCTTTCTTCCCCTGGGACATAATTTTTATCAACTTGCGCAGCTTTTAAAAATTTTGATCCAAATAGGTCTCTATGGTTTGGTGGCTGCCTGGGTTCTTCCTTTTTTGAAGAAGTATTTTGGCTTTTTTGAGAGAGGCTTTCTTTTCTCCAGTAATCTTTATTTCCTTTTGATAGCTCTTGCTATCCTTTGGTCCAATTGACAATTGCATAAGCTGGTCAAAAAGGTTAAGATAGAGAAAAACGAGGAGTTAGTCTATGCAGTACTACTTTGAAGAAAAGGAGAACCTGAAGTTAGACGAGGTGCAGGTTCTGGTTCAAAGTCAAAAAAGGACCAAGGAAGTTCAGGAAATACTAGATTATCTAGGAGCTTACGACCAGGGCGAGGTGACAGTCCTTCCCATCAAAACCAGTGATCGCATTGAAATGCTCAAGGTGGATGACTTGATATATGCTGATGTTGAAGGCGATAGCCTAATTTTGGAGACTAGCAAGGGGCGCATTTTGACCAATGACCGCCTCTACAAATTTTCACAGCGGCTGAACAATCCCGATTTTGTCCAGGTATCCAAGCACGCCCTGCTCAATATCAACCATCTTGAAGCCCTTGAAGCCAGCTTTTCGGGCAATATGCTGGCTATCCTGACAGGCAAACGCAAACTGGATGTTAGTCGCCGCTATTTGGTGAATTTAGAAAAACGCCTGGGCTTGTAAGAGAAAGTGTGATTACTGTGAAAATAAATTTCAGAAAATTAGTTTGGTATTTCTTGATTGGCATTGGTTTTGGCAGTCTGAGTTTTGTGGCTACCTTGTGGTTGGAAGGAACACAAAGTCAGACGGTCCCGCAAATTACTAATGTTATCTGGGTTAGCGGTCTTATCGGTATTATTTCCATGATTTTTGAGTTAGAAAGGCCCCCTTTTTTCTTTCGACTGATTCTGCATTTTTTCCTAGTATATGCTCTTGTCTGCCTGATGAATAATTTGAACCACTATTACTGGCCGATTCTTTCTTTTGAGTTACTGGGAAATTTTATGGTTTCCTATCTCATTATTTGGACAATCGTTTACTTCTTTTTAACTCGACGCCTAGGAAGGATTAATCAAAGGTTGGCTGAAAAAAGAGAGAAACAGTAGACCTTGACAAGCCTGACCGGTTTGTTATAAAATAGTCTGGTATGTTTAGTAACTGATCACATTATAGCCGGCTAAACGAATACGAAAATCTATGAGGAGGTATTCCAGGTGAAACGTACTTATCAACCAAGTAAGATCCGTCGTCAACGTAAGCACGGATTCCGTCATCGTATGTCAACTAAGAACGGTCGTCGTGTTCTTGCAGCACGTCGTCGCAAAGGACGTAAAGTCTTGTCTGCTTAATGACATAAAAACACTAAAAATCAGCCCTTACTCGAGGGGGCTGATTTTTTTGATGCTAAAATTATCCCCTAGCTTTATTAGTGACTTTAGTCCGTTTCGCTCCGCAGGTGCGAAACAAATAGGGGCTGGGCAAAAAGTCCTGAATTAACAAAATCGCATGAAATCTTTCGTTTAAAAACGCTGGTTTCATGCGATTTCTTATTTTTAAAACCTGAGAAAATTAGTGAGATTTTGAGCTTTTGCCCAGCTCCATGATTATAAGTGGAGGGGGGGAAACTCCTCTAAAGCCTCGTTTATAAAGAAGCGCTCCAGTTTTTATTAGAGTGCTAGGAAGACTAGTTTGCCCCACAGTATTGACAGTTTGTTGGCCCTCTTTTCCCTATCAGCTAGGTCTCAGGGCTGATTTTGGGCTTTTGTTTAATCTGAAAACGATTAACTGTCGCCAATTTGCAATAATATGGTAAAATAAGAAGACTAAAACTTGCAGTGAGAGGCTAGGTCTGGCTTTTGCTGGCTATTTGTCCTGGTGGCAGGGTTAGCTGTCTGCTACTGCAAATTCAAAGATGAGAGGGAAGGCAGACATGAAGGCCCATTGGCGATTCTTGTGGCGTACAGCCTTGTATTTTATTATTATTCTGATGTTATTGTATTTCTTTAGTTATCTTGGTCGTGGCCAAGGCAACTTTATTTACAACGAATTCTAGAAGAGGTTAGACTACTGTGATTAAAGATATGATTCAAACGATTGAGGCCTTTGCTCAGTCGCAGACGGATTATCCTGTTTATAATATTTTGGGAGAGGTTCATACCTATGGGGAGTTGAAGTCGGACTCTGATGCCCTAGCTGCCCAGCTCGATAGTCTAGACCTGCCAGCTAAATCGCCAGTCATGGTCTTTGGGGGCCAAGAGTACGAAATGCTGGCAACCTTTCTTGCCCTTTCAAAATCAGGTCATGCCTACATTCCGGTTGACCAACATTCAGCTCTGGATCGAATTGAGGCTATCTTAGAAGTGGCGCAACCTAGTCTAATTATTGCCATTGGGGACTTCCCCTTGGAGCAGGTGGACGCCCCTCTTCTCAATCTGGACCAGGTCAAGGCAGCCTTTGCTAAGCAGTCTAGCTATCAACTGACCCATCCTGTTCAAGGTGACGATAACTACTACATCATCTTCACTTCTGGAACGACGGGTAAGCCCAAGGGCGTGCAGATTTCTCATGATAACCTGCTCAGCTTTACCAATTGGATGATTAGCGACCAGCAGTTCAGTGTTCCTGAGCATCCACAGATGTTGGCCCAACCGCCTTATTCTTTTGACTTGTCGGTTATGTATTGGGCTCCAACCCTAGCCAAAGGGGGAACCCTCTTCGCTCTGCCTAAGGAAGTTATCGCTGATTTTAAAAAGCTCTTCGCAACCATCAACGAGCTGCCAATTGGGGTCTGGACTTCAACGCCATCCTTTGTGGATATGGCTATGTTATCGGATGACTTTAACAGCCAGACTCTGCCTGGCCTGACCCATTTCTATTTCGATGGGGAGGAGCTGACGGTTAAGACGGCCCAGAAGTTGCGGGAACGTTTCCCTCAATCTCGAATTGTCAATGCCTATGGCCCAACCGAAGCGACTGTTGCCCTGTCGGCCCTTGCGGTAACTGACGAAATGTTAGCCACTTGCAAACGTCTGCCGATTGGCTATACTAAGGAGGACTCGCCGACCTATATTATTGATGAGGCCGGCAACCCCTTGCCAAATGGTCAGCAGGGTGAAATTATTGTTTCTGGGCCTGCCGTATCCAAGGGTTATCTCAATAATCCTGAGAAAACAGCAGAAGCCTTCTTTGACTACCAGGGTCTTCCTGCCTATCATACGGGTGACCTAGGGAAAATGACCGATGAGGGGCTACTTCTATACGGCGGTCGGATGGACTTCCAAATCAAGTTCAATGGTTTCCGAATTGAATTGGAAGATGTGGCTCAGAACCTCAATAAGTCTCGCTATGTTGACTCAGCCGTGGCGGTTCCTCGTTACAATAAGGACCACAAGGTGCAAAATCTTCTGGCCTACATTGTCCTCAAGGACGGTGTTGAGGAGCAATTTGATAAAGCCTTAGACATCACTAAGGCCATCAAGGAAGACCTCAAGGATATTATGATGGACTATATGATGCCTTCAAAATTCCTCTATCGTGATGACTTGCCGCTGACGCCAAACGGCAAGATTGATATTAAGGGACTTATGAATGAGGTGAACAAGCGATGATTGGCTTTTTTACCTCTCTGCCTAAGTTGGAGGCCTATGGCAATCCCCAGTACTTCCTCTATATCATCTTAGCAGTTCTACCTATTTTCATCGGTCTCTTTTTCAAGAAACGCTTTGCGCCTTATGAGGCCCTGGTCAGCCTGGCCTTTATCGTCCTGATGTTGACGGGGAAAAATCTTAACCAGCTGACCTCCCTTCTTCTATATGTTATTTGGGAGACAGCCTTGGTCTTTACTTACAAGGCCTATCGTAAGCGTTCCAACGCTTCTGGAGTCTTTTATCTCTGGAGCTTCCTATCGGTTCTTCCCCTAGCCTTTGTCAAGGTGGCGCCGACCATTTCGCATGGTTTTGCCTCTCTCTTTGGTTTCTTGGGAATTTCCTATTTGACCTTTCGAGCGGTTGGGATGATTATTGAAATGCGAGACGGCGTGCTCAAGGAATTCACCCTCTGGCAGTTCCTGCGTTTCTTGCTCTTTATGCCCACCTTTTCAAGTGGACCAATTGATCGTTTCAAACGCTTTGATGATGACTACCAAAAAATCCCTGAGCGTGATGAATTATTGAATATGTTGGAGCAGGCTATCTATTGGATTATGCTGGGCTTCCTTTACAAGTTCATTATTGCCTACCTGGATGAAACCTATCTCCTCAATCCCATGAAGGAGAGTGCCCTTCAGATGGGTGGCCTCTTTAACCGTTATACCTTGGGTGTGATGTATGCCTATGGTCTTGATCTCTTCTTTGACTTTGCAGGCTACTCCATGTTTGCCCTGGCCATTTCAAATTTGATGGGGGTTAAGAGCCCGATTAACTTCAACAAACCCTTTATTTCAAGGGATTTGAAGGAATTCTGGAATCGTTGGCATATGAGTCTGTCCTTTTGGTTCCGTGACTTCATCTTTATGCGCCTGGTCAAGCTTTTGATTCAAAAGAAGGTCTTTGATAACCGCAATGTCACCTCTAGTGTGGCCTATATCATCAATATGTTGGTCATGGGTTTCTGGCACGGGGTGACCTGGTACTACATTGCCTATGGTCTCTTTCACGGAGTCGGCCTGGTCATCAATGATGCCTGGTTCCGCAAGAAGAAAAAAATAAACAAGGAAAGAAAGAAGAAGGGGCAAGAGCCTCTGCCTGATAACAAGTGGACCCAGGCCCTGGGAATCTTCATCACCTTCAATGTGGTTATGGTTTCCTTCCTACTCTTCTCTGGTTTCCTAGATGCTCAGTGGTTCAACAATCCGGTGATTAAACAGTAAGTAAAATTTTTTTGAAAGGAAATTCACTCTCAACCATAGAGGAGTGTGGTTTTCCTTGATAAGTGAGGTAAGAAAATGGATATTAAAGCAGATGTTATTGAAATTATTGATGATCTTTTCATGGAAGATGTGTCTGACATGATGGATGAAGATTTATTTGATGCTGGTGTACTTGACAGTATGGGAACGGTCGAATTGATTGTGGAATTGGAAAATCACTTTGACATCAGTGTTCCCGTATCTGAGTTCGGTCGCGATGACTGGAATACCGCCAACAAGATTGTTCAAGGGGTAACGGAGTTACGTAATGCTTAAACGTTTATGGCAAATTTTGGGCCCTCTGGTCTGTGCCATGGTCTTGGTTGTTGCCCTGATTGCTCTCTATCCGACTAAGCGAGAACATTCCTTCCAGGCAGAGAAAGATGACGCTGTGGCCTTGACAAAGATCAGCTTTAAGAGTCGCTCCAAAAAGGTTAGGGCCCTTAGTGATCCTAACCACCGCTTCGTTCCCTTCTTTGGGTCTAGTGAATGGTCTCGTATGGATGCCATGCACCCGTCGGTTTTGGCGGAAGCTTACAACCGAGGCTACACTCCCTACCTATTGGGGCAAAGAGGAGCAGCTTCTCTGACGCAATATTTTGGGATACAGCAGATTATTCCTCAGATGACTAAGAAGCAGGCGGTCTATGTCATTTCACCCCAGTGGTTTGTTAAGAAGGGGGCCAATGCTGCTGCCTTCCAAAGTTTCTTTAGCAATGACCAGATGGTTTCTTTCTTGCGTAGGCAAAGAGGGACAAGCTATGATCAGTATGCTGCGAAACGCTTCCTTGAACTTTATCCGGAATCATCTCTGTCTCAGATGATGGAAAAGGTAGCCAAGGGACAGGAGCTTTCTAAGGCGGATCGGGGCCAACTCAAATTGCGACAAAAGGTCTTGGAAAAAGAGGATAATTTCTATAGCCAGTTTGCAGTTAGCAGTCGCAATTATGACGATAAAATTGCTAAGAAGGCCGAGAGCCTGCCTAAGACTTTTTCTTACGAGACCTTATCGAATCGGGCTGATCAATTGGCGGCTAAGGCAACCGATAATAATCCTTTCAGGGTTTCTAATAACTTCTTTAACACCCGTCTTAAGGGGAATTATAAGGCCTTAAAGGGATCGCAGACGAAATTTGACTATACCCAGTCGCCAGAATTCAACGACTTGCAACTGGTTCTCCATCAGTTCGCTCAGATGGACACGGATGTGCTCTTTATTATTCCGCCTGTTAATAAGAAATGGTCTGACTATACCGGGCTAGATACCAAGAAGTACCAAGAGTCAGTCGCTAAAATCAAGTATCAATTGCAAAGTCAGGGCTTCAACCATATTGCTGACCTGTCTAAGGACGGCGACCGCCCTTACTTTATGCAGGATACCATCCACCTAGGTTGGAATGGTTGGTTAGCGGCTGATAAGTATATCAATCCTTTCTTGACCCAGAAACAAGCTCAACCCAACTATCAAATCAATGATGCCTTTCTTAGCCAAACTTGGGCTAATTATACAGGTCAACCTGATGATTTCAACAAATGAAGCCTGCTCCTATATCTAGGAATAGTGGCTGACCAATAAATTTATGACAAAGCTTTCTACTTAGTAGGGAGCTTTTTCTTAACTGAAAATCTAGGAACTTTTGAAGAGTATTAACATTGAAAGCCCCTAAATTCATTATGAGCAACAGCACCTTTATTGCTAATAATACTACTGTGACGAGAACACTAAGTTTTGCTTACTTCGTTCATCTTCAATCCCAAGAACAACTATAAATTTTCAGTCTTGATGGTTATCTAGTAGGAAGGTTCTGGTTTTGGAAACCTCATAGCGCTTAGGGGGGAGCTTTTTCGAAAAGGGTCAACTTGACAAAAGCTGGGAGCTTCTTATAATAGTTTTAAATCCTTTATTAAAAAGAATAGGAGTTTCTAACATGTCTATTAAGAAAGCCCTTCTTGGAGTTCTGGCTGTTTTTGCTACCGTCCTTCTAGTAGCCTGCCATGCAAGTAAGAATAATGCTAGCCAAACGGCGGATTTTCAAAAATTGACAGCAGGGAAGTCCGACTATCGGATTCACTTGGTTTATCAGGATGATAAGGTCTCGAAGATTGTCAGTACATCAACCGTCCTTTATTCAACGATTCATGCTGATTCGGCGGATGTGGCCAAACAAGAGATGGAGCAAAAGGGAGCCAGTAAGTATGATGGCATTAAGGGCGTTGAGCATAAGATTGATTACCAGGATGACCGTTTAGTCGAAAAGGTGAGTGTTGATGTCTCCAAGGTTGACCTCAATGCCAATGCTTCTCTCCTTGGTATAGTTGGTAAGGAAAATGGTAGGCTAGACCATATTAGCTTTCAACAATCTCAGCAAAATATCGAGGCTCAAGGTTATACCGAGGTCAAAGATGGTAACTACCAAAAGTTGAATTAATACTCAATAAAAATCAATCTAGCCGAGGCAAGGAGCAATGACATCAAGTCACTAATGTGACTGATGTCGCAGTAGGTATCTGCTATCTTTGCGCCACTTCGTGGCACAGCAGACAGCTAGTCACCCTTGCTGGGGTAGTAAGACAGTCCGGTGGACTGTCTTAGCCGACACCTTAAAATAAAAAGGTGTGAGGTGACGAAGGGTTTTGACAGCTGTCAAAGCCCTTCTGTCTTACTCCCAAACGGCAATCGCTATGGAGATTGCCTAGCTCCCTTACTAACCTCACAAAGTTAGTGAAATCGACCAACTTTGCTCCGCATCGCACGAACTGAAGACAGCTCAAAAGGTTTGGGAGACCTTTTGAGGTTGAAGATGCAGAAAGCTTCGCTTTCCTCAGTAAGTACGGCAAAGTGAGTTAACGACGCGACATGGAGTAAAAACTGTCACTATTACAGTTTTTATGAAATTAGTCAGGGATATAGAAAACTACACGTAGTTTTCGTAGTCACTCTAATGAGAAATCATAGAGTGACTTTATCCGTGGGATAGTTTTGATTCTTGAAGAGTATAAAGATTAGCAAGACAGAGTCCAGATAAGATTTGGGCTCTTTTTCTGTTGAAGTTTGTGCTAAAATAGAGCCATGGAAATTTTTGATACACACACCCACTTAAATGTGGAAAATTTTGTGGGAAAAGAAGCCGAAGAGATTGCTCTAGCCCGTGAGCTTGGCGTGACAAGGATGAATATTGTCGGCTTCGACCCACCCACCATCAAGCGGAGTTTGGAGATCTCGGCTCAGTTTCCTGAGCTTTATTCAACCATCGGTTGGCACCCGACCGAGGCCGGTTCTTACAACCAAGAGGTTGAGGATATGATTGTCCAAAATCTAGCTAATCCTCGGGTTATTGCCTTGGGGGAAATTGGTTTGGACTATCACTGGATGGAAGACCCAAAAGAAGTACAGATTGACGTCTTTAAGCGGCAGATTCAGCTGTCCAAAGACCACAACCTGCCCTTTGTTGTTCATACCCGCGATGCCCTTGAGGACACCTATGAGGTCATCAAGGAAGCTGGCGTTGGCCCTCGTGGTGGCATTATGCACTCCTATTCGGGTCCTCTGGACATGGCTCAAAAGTTTGTTGATTTGGGCATGACCATCTCCTTTTCGGGAGTGGTCACCTTTAAAAAGGCTCTGGATGTTCAAGAAGCGGCTCAAGGTCTGCCCCTGGATAAGATTTTGGTGGAGACCGATGCTCCCTATCTGGCTCCTGTTCCTAAGCGGGGGCGGGAAAATAAGACTGCCTATACTCGCTATGTTGTTGACAAGATTGCGGAGCTAAGAGGCTTGACCAGCCAGGAAGTGGCTGACGCTACTACCGCAAATGCTATGAGGATTTTTGACCTTGACTGAGAAGATTAAGATTCAAGAAGTTCTGGTGGTCGAGGGTAAGAGCGATACCGCCAATCTGAGACGCTTCTACGAGGTTGATACCTATGAGACCAAGGGCTCGGCCATCACGGATGAAGATTTGGAGCGGATTTCCTATCTCAACGACCTACGGGGGGTTATTGTTTTTACTGACCCAGACTATAATGGTGAGCGGATTCGCAAAATCATCATGCAGGCTGTTCCGACAGCCAAACATGCCTTCCTCAATCGTGACGAGGCCATTCCCAAATCCAAAACAAAAGGCCACTCCCTAGGGGTGGAGCATGCCTCTTTTGACGATTTGCAGAAAGCCCTGACAGGAGTTCTGGGGTCTTATGATGACGAAAATAATTTTGACATTTCTAAATTTGACCTGGTGCGACTGGGCCTTCTTATGGGCCAGGATAGTCGTCAACGTCGAGAATATCTCGGTCAAAGCCTACGCATCGGCTATTGCAATGGCAAACAGCTGCTCAAACGCCTAGAACTTTTTGGAGTGACCTTGGCAGAAGTGGAAGAGGCCATGGAAGGATTTAACAGCAAATAATGGACATTTCACCAGTTTATAGAATGAAATTATTGGAAAAAGTAGAAAAAGAAATTTGGAATACATTTAAAAGTTACGAAAAAGTTGACCAATATGTAAAAATGAATCAAGAAGTTTATGATGGATTTGGACATGCTGATTTTGATATTTCTTATTTTACCGATGGAAATAAGAAGGATAAGATTAATTTGGCTAAAACGCTAGAAAACATTACTATAGATATACCTGATAAATTAATCAAAATAGCTATTGATTTAGGACTTGAAACTCCGGATTTTATTCCGTCAATCCCAACTTTTAGAAATAAGTTGAAGGCTGATTATAAAAATGCCTCAGTAAGTTTTGAAAAGGCTTTTCAAAATATTGAAAAAGATCCTGCAGAATCAGTAGGTTATGCTAATTCAGTTCTTGAGAGTATCATGAAGGAAATTTTGAAGGATAGTAGATTTTCGGATATCAATGCTTCTAACTTAACGAATGGGAAATTAGTGAAAGCTATTTTAAAGAAGTTTGGGCTTGATCCTAGTTTAGGAATGCCTGACGAAATGAAAAGTATTGGAAGTTCCCTTACAACAGTTTCAAAAGCGATTGAAGATCTACGGAGCGATAAAACTTTATTTCATGGACAAAATTCTGATAAGTATCTCATTGGCCAACCACTGTATGCTTATTTCGCTGTTAATGCCTGTGTAACTGTTGGATTATTCTGGATAAACTTTTACGAAAATAAATTTTTAAAATTTGAAGTGGTTCAAGATGAGAGCTTACCTTTTTAGTTGAGCATATTAAAATATATGGAGAAGAGTAGTGATGAAATTCGATCCAGAAATTGCTAGAGATATATTGTTAGATATTGAAGAGTTACACCAAGTAAATACCCCATTTATGTTTCCTTCATCTGATAAATTCAATAGAGCAAATAAGTACGATTTAACCGTTATTGTTTATCATTGTGACAAGTTAGAAGAGGCTGGATTTTTGAACTGGGAACCTATCTATGGGAATAATCAATTTCAAATGGGCCTTGTAAATGGATTAACGTATCAAGGTCATCAGTTTTTAAATTCTGTCAGGAGTCCTAAGGTTTGGAGAGAAACAAAATCACGTGCTGAAAAGGTTGGTATATTTACCCTTGATTTTATATCTCAAACGGCTGCAAATGTCATTGCTGAGATAAGTAAAGGAAGAATATAAAAACACTTGAAAACTATTAAGGCATCACCCAGGAACTTACATCTTAATATGTTAAGGAGGGCCTCATGAAATATATGTATCTCTATCTCTTAGACACCATGGCTGACTGGGAGCATGGTTATCTCCTGCAAGCCCTAAGTTTACAAAATATGACGGAAGCTCATCAGTTAACTGTAAAAACAGTTGGCAAGACCAAGCAGGCGATTAAAACGGCGGGTGGCCTGACTCTTATTCCTGATGTCACCCTCGATGAAGTGGTTATGGAAGATGCAGCTGCTCTAGTGCTCATCGGTGCTGATACTTGGTTGGATGAGGAGCAAGAAAATGTCCTGACTTTGGCAGTAGATTTTCTGCAGTCAGGCAAGCTGGTTGCGGCTATTTGCGGGGCTACCTTGGGCTTGGCAGATAAGGGCTTGCTCAATAATCGTCCTCACACCAGCAATGCCCCCTTCTTTTTATCCAGTATGAGTGAAAATTATAGTGGACAAGCCTACTATCGAGATGATCTGGCAGTCAGCGATAACAATCTCATCACGGCAAGTTCGGCTGGTTCTCTGCTCTGGGCCAAATACATTATCGAAAAACTGGATTTATATTCGGCAACGACGATTGAAGCTTGGTATCGCTATTTTTCTACAGGAGATCCCCAGTATTACGGGCAACTCCTTGCCTCACTATCGGAGTAAGGGGAGGAATGTAGGATGGCTGTGGCAAACGATTTTGCTTACCTACCAAAAGTCAGCCTCATGACAGGCCTCTATTTTTAGACAGTAATATAAAAAACGCTCCAATGAGCGTTTTAGTTTAGCCTCAAATCAATTATTCCATCACTGAGACGATGGCTTCAGCAGATGAGAAATCCGGTAACTGTTCAAAGAAGTGAACAAATTCAGATGTTTGGTTGTGGCTATCAATAGCTGCTTGATCCTGCCATTTCTCAACAATCAAGAATTGATTAGAATCATCAAGGGATTGATAGAGTTGGTAGCCGCGGTTGCCAGCTTCTTGCCTAGAGGAAGCAATCAGAGGTGCGAAAGCATGGAGGAAGTCTTGGCGACTTTCTTCTTTAATGAAAAAGGTAGCATTGATGGTTTTCATGGGATTCTCCTATTCTTTAATCTGGCTAGGATTGTATACCTTTCTGGGGTCGCTGTCAAATGAGGGTAATTTTTTGAATAGGGGTATGGTAGAATAGGGGAGAAAAGAGGTTGATGATACTATGGCCAAGAAAATTATCTTACTTCGTGGTGTTACACCGACGGGGAAAAATCGAATTCCGAAAATGTCTGACTTAGTAGAAATCTTAGAGGCTGCCGGTTTCTTATCAGTTAAAACCTATATTCAAAGTGGTAATATTATCTTGAATACAGACTTGTCCGATGAGGCTATCAAAAGATTAGTTCATGATACAATTTTAAAGCAGCTTGGTGCTGACTTGTCTGTGATTATCAAATTACCAGAACAGTTGACGATAGCTGCTCAGGAGGATCCTTTTGATGCGACTTATGATGCGTCACGTATCCACCTTGTTTTTACCAATGATGACTGGTCTAAAGAAACTTTAGCAGATTTGACAGAAACAGATTTTGGTGATGAAGCCTTTGTGGTTGGCAGCGAATGCCTTTATTTATATTTACCACGAGAAGCCAAGAAAAAACGCCTCAATACCAATTTTTTAGAAAAGAAATTGGGTATCAGAGCTACTATGCGCAAATTGAGTGTGACAAGCAAACTCAGTGAGATGTAGCTAGATTAAAGGAGAATAAATATGTTAACTATTTTGTTCTTGCCTTTTATTGGGGTTCGGTTTGGTCTGCTTTCTTTTGTGAATAAAAAGGCTTTGAAGCGAGCTGCTCATTTTGCACCTGTCAAGGGAAATGAGCGAATTGCCTATATCGTTTATCAGCTGGCGACTCTGGCTCTTGCTGTGATGTCCCTGCTGTTACCAATCAAAAGTGACGGTTCTGTCTGCTTTTATCTAGGACTTTTTAGTTATATCTTGGGGTTGATTTTGTGTGCTGTTACCATGGTTCACTTTGCCTTCCCTGATCAAGCAGGCTTTAACCAAAAGGGTATTTATAAATTTTCCCGCAACCCGATTTACCTGTCCTATTTCGTGATTTTGATCGGAATGTCTTTGTTGGCCCAGTCTCTGATTTTCGGACTGCTGACGCTCATTTTTCAGGTGTCCGGCCATTGGATTATTTTGTCGGAGGAAAGATGGTGCAGGAAACAGTTTGGTCAAGCTTATGACCGCTACAGGAAAGCTGTCAGACGGTATTTTTGAAAATAGAGGAATTTATTATACATGAGAATCGCAGACTAGAGTGTGACGCGAGATTTTGGGGGTGTCATGCTTTTACTTTAGAAATCTCTGATTATCGGAGAACTTTTATCATAAAGGCAAAGGAGAAACTTATGAAATTATGGTATTCAAAAACAAGCCCCTACGCCCGCAAGGCTATTGTGACGCTGAGGCATCATCATTTAGAACAGAAAGTTAGTTTGCTTGAGACAACCATGGCCTTTGATGCCAAGGCTCCTCACAATGTCGACAATCCTTTGGGGCGTATACCGGCTTTTCAAACGGATAGCGGGCAGTGGCTTTACGGTTCTTATCTGATTGCGGATTATCTGGATCATTTTGGTCAGAACAGTCCCTTGATTCCAAGTTCCAAGAGCCGCTTGGCTGATGGGATTTTGGAAAATGCCATGATTGTGGTTGCTGAGCGCATGATGAGAAAAGAATCAGACTGGTGGCATAGCCGTCAAGAACAGCTCTTAGAGCGCTGTCTGCGCAGCTTTGCCCAATTAGAAAAAGACCTAGATGCTTTTGAAGATGATTTGAATATGGGAACGCTAACGGCAGTCTGTTTAGTTGATTGGTGGCTGCTGCGACAGTCGGTGCTGGGGGTTAACCTTGAAGACGAGCACCCGTTCCTGATTAAGTGGGCAGCCCAAATGAACCAGCGCTATCCTGAATTGGCAGATAGTTGGGCACCATTAGCATAAGAGAAAAAGTGCAGACTATAACATGGAAGACGCTGTCTGAAAATTTCCCAAAATGGATACAGTTTGCTTTACAGATTTTCCCTGCCCCAGTCATTTAAACCCATCATGAGTTTTAGAAGCTCTTGCCCTTTGGGGCTGAGTGAATACTGGGTGTGCAGTGGCCAAGTCTTAAAATCCTCTTTGATAATGAGATCCTCTTTGATAAGATCACCTAAGGAGCGAGTTAACATGGTTTTTGTAATCCCCTTAACATCCCGTTTTAATTGATTAAATCGGGCGGGCTGCTTCTGGGAAATGATCCAAAAGATTTGTAGTTTCCACTTTCCTGCTAGGCTGTCCATGACTCTCGTCAGACCGCAGTTCCAGTTGTTTCTTGTTTGCATAAGCATCTCTTCCTGATAGTCATAAAAAAGTGACTACTGTTTTTTTGTATTTGGCTCTATTATAATGAATTTATCTTAGAAGACAAGGAGAAAATCAGATGGAAACTTTTTTAGATTTTTTAGATGGTCGTCGTTCGGTTCGGCACTTTAATCCTAGAGATACTCTCCCTAGAAGCCTAGCACAATCAATCTTGGAGCACGCTAGTCAGGCTCCGTCGGGAAACAATTTCCAGCCTTGGCGAGTCGTTGTTGTTCGTGACAAGGAAAAACAGGCCCATTTAGCTCAATTAGCAGCAGGGCAGGTTCAGGTTAAAGATGCCTCAGCGGTCTTTCTAGTCTTTGGCGATAAATTGGCCTATGATTTAGATTGGTGGCAAGAGTTTCATCTTCAACGAGGAGCCATCTCTAGGGCTGAAGTTGCTGGTAAATTATCCCGAATAGAGGCTTATTTTAAACTTCATCCAGAGGATAAGGACTTGGAAGGGCTTCGATTGGACGTTGGTCTTTTTGCTATGAATCTTATGCATGTGGTGAGAAGTTTTGGTTATGATAGTGTTCCTATGCGAGGAGCTGATTTCACAGCCATAAAGGCCTATCTCCAGCTTCCAGAGAATTGGGAACCTATCCTAATGTTGCCGGTTGGAAAAGCCTTAACACCAGGGTATCCCCATGCCAGACGTCCCGTCAAAGACTTTACCAGATTTATTGATTAAAGTCTGCCCCAACCTGACAAGCCTATCTCCATCTTTATGGTATAATACAAGGTATGAAAATAGCAGACTACAGTGTGACTCGGGCAATTTTGGAGCGGCACGGGTTCACTTTTAAAAAATCCTTTGGTCAGAATTTCCTGACCGATACCAATATTTTGCAGAAGATTGTTGATACGACTGAGATTGACCAAAATGTCAATGTTATTGAGATTGGCCCCGGTATCGGAGCCTTGACCGAGTTTTTAGCGGAGCAGGCCGCTGAGGTTATGACTTTTGAAATTGATGACCGCCTGATTCCGATTTTGGCAGACACTTTGCGGGATTTTGATAATGTCACCGTCATCAATGAAGATATTCTCAAATCAGATTTGCAGACCCAGATTAAGAATTTTGCCAATCCCAACCTGCCCATCAAGGTAGTAGCCAACCTGCCCTACTATATCACTACGCCCATTCTCATGCATCTGATTGAGAGCAAGATTCCTTTTGCGGAGTTTGTGGTCATGATGCAAAAAGAGGTGGCCAATCGCATTTCGGCGGAACCTAACACCAAGGCCTACGGCAGCCTATCCATCGCCGTCCAGTACTACATGAGCGCCAAGGTGGCTTTTATCGTGCCTCGCACGGTCTTTGTCCCAGCCCCCAATGTCGATTCCGCCATTCTCAAGATGACCAGGCGTCCGGCTCCTCTGATTGCCGTCCAGGATGAGGATTTCTTCTTTGATGTGGCCAAGGCCAGCTTTGTCCATCGCCGCAAGACCCTCTGGAATAATCTGACTAATCGCTTCGGTAAGGAAGAAGCAACCAAGTCCAAACTCCAAGCTGCCCTTGAAATGGCAGAGCTGAAACCGAATATCCGTGGCGAAGCCCTCTCCATTCAGGACTTTGGCCGTCTAGCCGATGCCCTCTTGGATGCGGGCGTGAAATAGGCATCAACCTCAGTAATGTTCAGAAAGGAGAGTCTAATGACAAGACGAAAAATTTTATCCTTTATTTGTGCCCTAGTTTGGTTTTCTCAAGCCATCTTGCACCTGCTAATTTTATTTGGAGCTCCACTAGGCAAGCTCTTCTTTGGAGGTACCTATGAGGTCTTTCCGCTTTGGCTGCGGCCGGCCAACCTTGCCTTGTTTCTAGTTTGGGCTACAATTGGTTATGCCTACCTAGTTTATGGAGGACTTGTTAAGAGCCGCTGGCAGGCTAGCTATGCCCAATGGATTGTCCGATTAGCTACTGTTTTCATAGGCTTAGCAACAGTCTTCAATTTCTTTATTAGCACCAGTCCTTGGGAAAAATATCTGACTGGAAGTTTAACGGCCTTTATTCTTTTGCTCAGTCTCTGGCTAATTTCTTTGCCCCAGCGAACTCACACCTAAAAAAGCCAACCCAAGCGGGCTGGCTTTTGTCTATCTAAGGAAAGGACGGGATTTGAACCCGCGCATGAACAAAAGTCCACTTGCCGGATTTCGAGTCCGGTGCCGTACCAAGCTGGGCCACCTTTCCAAAAGTCCTCTTGACAATTAGTCCTAGTCTTGGTTGCTTTGTCTGGCAATGTCTCTGTGACTAGGCTCCTTGGCTAAGACCAATTGTCATTGAGGAAAAATAAAAGACATCAGTTTCGATGTCACTAATGCGGAGGAAGGGATTTGAACCCTCACACCCGTACGGGCACATGCGCCTGAAGCATGCGTGTCTGCCGTTCCACCACCTCCGCATATAAGACTATTATAGCGGATTTTCTGAAAATTGCAAGATTAAGTTAGCAGGAAGTCCGCGGTTCTAAGTTTCCTGTTAATTCCCAAAGTAAGTTCCAGTCAGGTGACAAAACTAGAAGTTAGTCTGAAACGTGTTTTTGTGGTGGAATTAAGTCTGAGACTTTTCTGTTAGAAAGAGGTCATCATGACATCACAAAAATACAAATCTAAGTTCTCAAAGTAAGTTCTAGCTAATGTCCAAAACTAGAACTTTGTCTGGGAATTTAGCGGTAGTCTGCGGTTCTTTTAGCAAAAAAAATTCGAGGTAGGTGGAAGCGTGGATATTAAAACTTGTCAATTTTTCCCTTTATACGGCCTGCTATTTCGCTCTTCCTGTCAAAGTTCAGGACAATCTTTGGCAAATAAAGTTTAGTCACATCTGACCCTTGCTTTTGTGGTATAATAAGCCCATAAAATTCACAAAGGAGTTCATTTGCAAGGTAGAATTATCAAGGCTTTAGCGGGTTTCTATTATGTGGAAGCAGGCGGTCAAATTTTTCAGACGCGAGCTCGAGGAAATTTTCGAAAAAAAGGCCAGACCCCCTATGTGGGTGATTGGGTTGATTTTTCGGCCGAGGAAAATTCCCAAGGTTATATTTTGAAGATTCATGAGCGCAAAAACAGTCTGGTGCGACCTCCCATTGTCAACATTGATCAGGCCGTGGTTATCATGTCGGCCAAGGAGCCTGATTTTAACAGCAACCTCCTGGATCGCTTTTTGGTGCTCTTGGAGCACAAGGGAATTAAACCGCTGGTTTATATCTCCAAGACCGACCTCCTTGAAGACGAGAATCAGATAAAAGCGATTGGTCAGCACTATCAAGCAATCGGTTATGAATTTTGCTGGTCGTTAGATCAACTCCTACCCAAGCTAAAAGGCCAAACCACGGTCTTTATGGGCCAGACCGGTGTGGGGAAATCTACCCTGCTCAATAAAATTGCTCCTGAGCTTGAACTGGAAACCAAGGCAATTTCTAATAGTTTAGGACGGGGCCGGCATACGACTCGGGCTGTCAGCTTCTATAATGTTCATGGAGGAAAGATTGCTGATACCCCAGGTTTTTCTTCCATTGATTATGAAGTTTCGGATAGTGCCCAGCTCAATCAAGCCTTCCCAGAATTTCGCAAACTGAGCCAGAATTGTAAATTTCGCTCCTGCACCCACACCCATGAGCCAGCTTGTGCTGTCAAGGCTGCCCTAGAGTCTAATCAGATTTGGGCCAGTCGTTACGATGATTACCTGGTTTTCCTTAGTGAGATTGAAAATCGTCGAGAAACCTATAAGAAAGTCATCAAAAGAAAGTAGGATTATGCTTCTATGGTCAATAAAATTGCTCCCTCAATTCTAGCTGCTGATTACGCTAATTTCGCCCAAGAACTTAAACGGATTGATGAAACCAGTGCCGACTACGTTCATATTGATATTATGGATGGCCAGTTCGTTCCCAACATCAGCTTCGGGGCTGATGTCGTTGCCAGCCTGCGGAAACACAGCAAGCTGGTCTTCGACTGTCACCTGATGGTGGTTGAACCCGAACGTTATGTGGATGCTTTTGCCCAAGCTGGGGCGGATATTATGACCATCCATGTTGAAGCCACCCAGCATATTCACGGAGCCTTGCAAAAAATCAAAAAAGCAGGTCTCAAGGCAGGGGTTGTTATCAATCCAGGGACGCCAGTTTCTGCATTGGAACCAATTCTCAACTTAGTTGACCAGGTGCTGATTATGACGGTTAATCCTGGCTTTGGTGGTCAAGCCTTTATTCCAGAGATGTTAGAAAAGGTGAAAAAAGTAGCCACTTGGCGAGAAGAAGCTGGCTATAATTTTGACATTGAAGTCGATGGCGGAGTTGATGACAAGACCATCAAGGCCTGCAAGGATGCAGGAGCCAATGTTTTTGTTGCGGGGTCTTATCTCTTTAAGGCTGACGACTTAGCTAGTCAGGTTCAAACTCTACGGGATGCTCTAGATGCCTAAGAAAATTGCTCTTTTAGCAGGTGGTTGCCGAGTTGAAATTCCCCAAGATTTCGATGCTTATGTCGGTATTGACCGTGCCTGTCTCTGGCTACTTGAGCAGGGTCTCCCTTTAGATTTAGCTATCGGTGATTTTGATTCGGTGACAGACCGAGAACTACAGCAGATTGGTCAGCAGGCTAGTCAGCTAATTCAGGCTTCCAGCCAGAAGAATGATACAGATACCGAGCTGGCTCTTAAGACTGTTCTAGACTTGTATCCCCAAGCTCAGCTAACTATTTTTGGAGCCTTTGGCGGGCGTTTAGATCATGCCCTCAGCAATGTCTTCCTGCCTGGCGACCCCGAGATTGCCCCTTTTATGAAGCAAATCAGTCTAGTGGATGAGCAAAATGTCATTGACTATTTGCCAGCTGGTCGGCACCAGATTTCAGCGATTCCAGGCATGACTTACGTCTCCTTTATGACCGAAGGTGCTACCAATCTAACGATCAAGGGTGCCAAGTATGAGCTGACCTCGGGCAATTATTTCCAAAAGAAAATCTATTCTAGCAATGAATTTAGCAATCAAGCGATAGAGGTCAGTCTAAATCAGGGCTACCTCGTCGTTATTCAAAGTAAGGACAAAACATGAGCCTCATTCTAATGCTTATTGGCCTAGCTAGCCTGGGTCTCTCCTTCTATCTTGTCATCAGGGTAGCCGATCTCCAGAGTCAGCTAAGGAAAGCCTTGGATGACAATGCTGACAATTTATCTGAGCAGGTTTCCTATCAGTTGGATTTGGCTAAGAAGGATCAGATTCTAGCCCTCAATCAAGAATTGGGTCAACAAAAGACAGAAACCTACCAGCAACTGGCTGACATCCGCGATGTCCTCCACAAGAATCTCAGTGATAATCGGGACCGCTCGGATCAGCGACTGGAGCTGATGAACCAGACTCTGACCAAGGCCGTCAAAGAGATGCAGGAATCCAACGAAAAACGGCTGGACCAAATGCGGCAGACCGTTGAAGAAAAGCTGGAACAAACTCTGCAAACTCGCCTGCAGGCCTCCTTTGCGACAGTCTCTCAACAATTGGAATCGGTTAACCAAGGCCTTGGACAAATGAAGACAGTTGCCCAAGATGTTGGCACCCTCAACAAGGTCCTCTCCAACACTAAGACCCGTGGAATTATGGGTGAATTGCAGCTGGGCCAAATCATCGAAGACATCATGACCGACAGCCAGTATGAGCGGGAATTTGCTACGGTTAAGGGCTCTAGTGAGCGGGTCGAGTATGCTATTAAACTCCCTGGCAACCACGATGGTCAATATGTCTATCTGCCCATAGACTCCAAGTTTCCCTTGGAAGATTACTATCGGTTGGAAGAGGCCTACGAATCTGGCGATAGCCAGCAGATTGAGGCCTATCGCAAGTCGCTTCTGGCCAGTCTCAAACGCTTTGCCAAGGATATCCAAAAGAAGTACCTCAATCCACCAGAAACCACCAATTTTGGCATCATGTTTTTGCCGACAGAAGGGCTCTACTCGGAAGTGGTCCGAAATTCGGCCTTCTTTGACGGCTTAAGACGGGAGGAAAATATTGTTGTAGCAGGCCCTTCAACCTTGTCAGCCTTGCTCAATTCTCTCTCGGTTGGCTTTAAGACGCTTAATATCCAAAAGAATGCAGACGATATTTCCAAAATTTTGGGCAATGTCAAAACTGAGTTTACTAAATTCGGTGGCATGCTGACCAAGGCTCAGAAGCAACTCAACACCGCTAGCAAGACCGTTGATAGCCTCCTGACAACTAGGACCAATGCCATCGTCAGAGCCCTAGATAGGGTTGAAGCTTATCAAGATTCTAACACGCAATCCCTACTCAATATCCCGCAAATAGAAGAAGGCGAGGACTCGCATGAAAATTAATCAAATGAAAAAAGATGAGCTTTTTGAAGGTTTCTACCTGATTAAAAAAGCTGAACTGAGAAAAACGCGGGCAGGCAAGGACTATCTAGCCATGACCTTCCAAGATGACTCAGGCCAGATTTCAGGTAACCTTTGGGACGCTCAGCCCCACAATGTCCAAGAATTCACTGCTGGTAAGGTTGTCCATATGCAAGGTCGGCGCGAGGTCTACAATGGTACTCCTCAGGTCAATCAAATCACCCTGCGTAATGTCAAAGAGGGTGAACCCAGCGATCCAGCCGATTTTCGGGAAAAATCTCCAGTCAATATCACCGAAATTCGTGACTACCTTGAAGGGATGATGTTCAAAATTGAAAATGCTACCTGGCAAAGGATTGTCCGCACCCTTTACCGTAAGTTTGATAAGGCCTTTTTTACCTATCCAGCCGCCAAGACCAACCATCATGCCTTTGAAAATGGGCTGGCCTACCACACGGCGACCATGGTTCGCCTAGCCGATAGTATTGGTGACATCTATCCCAATCTCAATAAAAGCCTCCTCTTTGCTGGCATTATGCTACATGATTTAGCCAAGTGTATCGAACTCTCTGGCGTTGATGGCACAGAGTACACTGTTCGTGGCAACCTTATCGGTCATATCGCTCTGGTCAATGAGGAAATCACCAAGGCCATCATTGAGTTAGGAATTGAGGATGACCGAGAAGATGTCACTATTCTTCGCCATGTGGTGCTCAGTCACCATGGCCAATTAGAATATGGCAGCCCTGTTCGCCCTCAAGTCATGGAGGCAGAAATCATTCACATGATTGATAATATTGATGCTGAAATGATGATGATGACAACGGCTCTGGCCCAGGTGGAGGAGGGTGAGATGACCAGTCGCGTCTTTGCCCTAGAAAATCGTTCTTTTTACAAGCCAAACTTATAAAACAAGGGATAAAATGAATATTTACGGTGTAAATGTTCGTTTTTTGCTGTATTTTATGATACAATTTTCTTAAAACAATAAGAAATGGAAAGACTAATGAAATTAAGAAGAAGTGAGCGGATGGTGGTTATCTCCAACTATCTGATTAACAATCCTTACAGCTTAACCAGTTTAAATACCTTTGCCGAAAAGTACCAAGCTGCTAAATCCTCAATTTCCGAGGACATTGCTATCATCAAGCGGGCCTTCGAAAATAGCAATATTGGCCATATTGAGACGGTAACAGGGGCTAGTGGCGGTGTTATTTTTACCCCTAGCATCTCTCAAGAGGAGGCTAGAGGTATTGTCCAAGAGCTCTGCCAACGTTTATCAGAGAGTGATCGGATTCTGCCAGGAGGCTATATCTATTTATCTGATCTTCTCAGCACGCCTAGCATTTTACAGAGTGTTGGTCGGATTATTGCTAGTGCCTTTGCTGGTCAAAAGGTTGATGCTGTCATGACGGTGGCCACCAAGGGTGTTCCTCTGGCCAATGCTGTCGCAAACGTCCTCAATGTTCCCTTCGTTATCGTAAGGCGGGATTTGAAGATTACCGAAGGATCAACAGTCTCTGTCAATTATGTCAGCGGTTCTAGTGATCGTATCGAGAAGATGTTTCTGTCCAAGCGTAGCCTCAAACCCAAGAGCCGTGTTTTAATTGTTGATGACTTCCTCAAGGGTGGTGGAACCATCAGTGGGATGATTAGTCTGCTCAGAGAGTTTGAAAGTGACTTGGTCGGTGTCGCTGTCTTTGCTGAGAACTCACAAAAGGAGCGCGAGCACCTCTTTGACTATAAGTCCCTCTTGACGGTTTCAGAGATTGATGTCAAAAACAACCTAGTCAAGGTAGAACTAGGAAATATTTTTCAATAGAATCTCAAAGCTAACTCGATTCAAGCGGGTTAGTTTTTCTTTTGAAGACTGAAAAAACAGCCATTTTTCGTTGACAAAGCCTGTTAATATTGGTACTATAATAAACGGTACTTTTTACTTTTGGTCTCTCCAAAGTGTACAGAGACGTGCTGACAAATGTTGCAAAGTACACCTCTGATGGAGACTGTCACCAAGCGCTCTATCAACCAAAAATAAAATTTTACAGGAGAAAATGTAGATGCCTACAATCAACCAATTGGTACGTAAACCGCGTAAATCTAAAGTTGAGAAATCTGACTCACCAGCACTTAACGTTGGTTACAACTCACACAAAAAAGTTCCAACAAACGTTTCTTCACCACAAAAACGTGGTGTTGCCACTCGTGTTGGTACTATGACACCTAAAAAACCTAACTCTGCCCTTCGTAAATTCGCTCGTGTACGTTTGAGCAACTTGATCGAAGTCACAGCTTATATCCCAGGTATCGGCCACAACTTGCAAGAACACAGTGTTGTGCTTATCCGTGGTGGACGTGTTAAAGACCTTCCAGGGGTTCGTTATCATATCGTCCGTGGTGCCCTTGATACTGCAGGTGTTGCCGACCGTAAACAAGGCCGTTCTAAATACGGTGCTAAACGTCCTAAAGGATAATAGAAGGGGGATAAGAACTAATGAGTCGTAAAAATCAAGCGCCTAAGCGCGAAGTATTGCCAGATCCATTGTACAATTCAAAACTTGTAACACGTCTTATCAACCGTGTTATGCTTGACGGTAAACGTGGTACAGCTGCTACCATCGTTTACGGTGCCTTTGACCAAATCAAAGACGCAACTAGCAACGATGCTCTTGAAGTTTTTGAAACAGCGATGGAAAACATCATGCCTGTACTTGAAGTCCGTGCTCGCCGTGTCGGTGGGTCTAACTACCAAGTCCCAGTTGAAGTTCGTCCAGAACGCCGAACTACACTTGGCCTTCGTTGGTTGGTAAATGCTTCACGTGCCCGTGGTGAACATACTATGCAAGACCGTTTGGCAAAAGAAATTTTGGATGCCTCAAACAACACAGGTGCTGCTGTTAAGAAACGCGAAGATACTCACCGTATGGCAGAAGCCAACCGTGCCTTCGCACATTTCCGCTGGTAAGATTAAGATACAGAGACGAAGAGAGCAAGGACAAAATAGGAAAAATGACGAAGAAACTTCAGTTTCTAGGAATTTATATCTTTTTGGACTGGTCGCTCTCGAGTCGAGTTCAATTCGGCTAAAAACAATGTAGTCTGAACTCAATTAAATAAGATTCACACAGCGTTTAGCCTGTGCTCAATTATTTAAGGAACAAAGGCATTTAGCCCGAGTTTGCTAAGTCTCGTATCCAAACCTAAGCGAATAAATAAAACGGGTAGGTCCCTGCCTATCCGTTTTTTCAAAAAATTATAGATTTATAGGAGAATCATTCATGGCTCGCGAATTTTCATTGGAAAAAACTCGTAACATCGGTATCATGGCTCACGTCGATGCCGGTAAAACAACTACTACAGAGCGTATTCTTTACTACACAGGTCGTATCCACAAAATTGGTGAAACTCACGAAGGGGCTTCACAAATGGACTGGATGGAACAAGAACAAGAACGTGGTATCACCATCACATCTGCGGCAACAACTGCCCAATGGAATGGTCACCGTGTTAACATCATTGACACCCCAGGACACGTGGACTTCACTATCGAAGTTCAACGTTCCCTTCGGGTTCTTGATGGTGCTGTAACCGTTTTGGATGCTCAATCAGGTGTTGAACCTCAAACGGAAACCGTTTGGCGTCAAGCTACTGAATACGGAGTTCCACGTATCGTATTTGCTAACAAGATGGATAAGATTGGTGCTGACTTCCTTTACTCAGTGTCAACCTTGCACGAACGTTTGCAAGCGAACGCTCACCCAATTCAATTGCCAATCGGTGCTGAAGATGACTTCTCAGGTATCATTGACTTGATTACCATGAAGGCTGAAGTTTACACCAATGACCTTGGTACAGATATTTTTGAAGAAGAAATTCCAGCTGAATATCTTGAACAAGCTCAAGAGTATCGGGAAAAACTGATTGAAGCCGTAGCTGAAACAGATGAAGACCTGATGATGAAATATCTTGAAGGTGAAGAAATTACTAACGACGAATTGAAGGCTGCTATCCGTCGTGCAACTATCAATGTTGAATTCTTCCCAGTTCTCTGTGGTTCTGCCTTCAAGAACAAGGGTGTTCAAATGATGCTTGATGCCGTTATTGACTATCTTCCAAGCCCACTTGACATCCCAGCCATCAAGGGTGTGAACCCAGATACAGACGAAGAAGAAGAACGTCCAGCATCTGATGAGGAACCATTCGCAGCTCTTGCCTTCAAGATCATGACTGACCCATTCGTTGGTCGTCTGACCTTCATCCGTGTATATTCAGGTGTCATGAACTCTGGTTCATACGTTATGAATACAACCAAGGGCAAACGGGAACGTATCGGACGTATCCTGCAAATGCACGCCAACAGCCGTAAGGAAATCGAAACGGTTTACTCTGGTGACATTGCTGCCGCTATTGGTTTGAAGGATACCACAACTGGTGACTCTTTGACAGATGAAAAACACAAGGTTATTCTTGAGTCCATCGAAGTTCCAGAACCCGTTATCCAACTTATGGTTGAACCTAAGACTAAGGCTGACCAAGACAAGATGGCTATCGGTCTGCAAAAGCTGGCTGAAGAAGACCCAACCTTCCGTGTTGAAACTAACCCTGAAACTGGTGAGACTGTTATCTCTGGTATGGGTGAGTTGCACTTGGATGTCCTTGTTGACCGTCTCAAACGTGAACACAAGGTTGAAGCAAACGTTGGTGCTCCTCAAGTATCCTACCGTGAAACCTTCCGTGCTTCTACCCAAGCTCGTGGTTTCTTCAAACGCCAATCTGGTGGTAAAGGTCAATTTGGTGATGTTTGGATTGAATTCACACCAAACGAAGAAGGTAAAGGCTTTGAATTTGAAAATGCCATCGTCGGTGGTGTTGTCCCACGTGAAT
The DNA here is from genome assembly GCF_900459175.1 of Streptococcus downei MFe28. NCBI lineage: Bacteria > Bacillati > Bacillota > Bacilli > Lactobacillales > Streptococcaceae > Streptococcus > Streptococcus downei. The sequence goes on from NZ_UHFA01000002.1 coordinate 686,519, forward strand.
TTATTCCTGCCGTAGAAAAAGGTTTGGAGGAAGCTATGGCTAATGGTGTCCTTGCTGGTTATCCATTGGTTGACATTAAGGCTAAACTTTACGATGGTTCTTACCACGATGTCGACTCATCTGAAACAGCCTTCAAGATTGCAGCTTCCCTAGCTCTTAAAGAAGCAGCTAAGGCAGCCCAACCTGTTATCCTTGAACCAATGATGTTGGTGACTATCACTGTTCCAGAAGAAAACCTTGGTGACGTTATGGGTCACGTAACAGCTCGTCGTGGACGTGTTGATGGTATGGAAGCTCATGGTAACAGCCAAATCGTTCGTGCCTACGTGCCACTTGCTGAAATGTTTGGTTATGCTACCGTCCTTCGTTCATCTTCTCAAGGTCGCGGTACCTTCATGATGGTATTTGACCACTACGAAGATGTACCAAAATCTGTTCAAGAAGAAATCATTAAGAAAAATTCAGGCCAAGCATAATTATTGCTAACTTGAAAACAAAGAAACTAGTAAGCTGGTCTTGCTAGTTTTTTCTATTTTTAGCTAGAATTTGTAACTTTCTGAAAATGGTAAGTGGTTGCAATTTACAGAAAAAGGTTATATAATAATCATGTTGAAGGGGTATGTGGAACCTCACAAGTTAACCTTTTCACAATCGTAGAAGGGCTTGCCCTTAATAAATTTTTTATGATTTTCATAAGGAGGAAATCACACATGGTAGTTAAAGTTGGTATTAACGGTTTCGGTCGTATCGGACGTCTTGCATTCCGTCGTATCCAAAACGTTGAAGGTGTTGAAGTTGCTCGTATCAACGACCTTACAGACCCAGCAATGCTTGCACACTTGTTGAAATACGATACTACTCAAGGTCGTTTCAACGGTACTGTTGAAGTCAAAGACGGTGGATTCGAAGTTAACGGCCAATTCGTTAAAGTTTCTGCTGAACGTGATCCAGAACAAATTGACTGGGCTAACGATGGCGTAGAAATCGTTCTTGAAGCAACTGGTTTCTTTGCTACTAAAGAAGCAGCTGAAAAGCACTTGCATGCTGGTGGTGCTAAGAAGGTTGTTATCACCGCTCCTGGTGGATCAGATGTTAAGACTGTTGTTTTCAACACTAACCATGACGTTCTTGACGGTTCTGAAACAGTTATCTCAGCTGGTTCATGTACTACAAACTGTTTGGCTCCAATGGCTGACGCTTTGAACAAGAACTTCGGTGTTAAAGCTGGTACAATGACAACTATCCACGGTTACACTGGTGACCAAATGATCCTTGACGGTCCACACCGTAAGGGTGACTTCCGTCGTGCACGTGCTGCTGCAGCAAACATTGTTCCTAACTCAACTGGTGCTGCTAAAGCTATCGGTCTTGTATTGCCAGAATTGAACGGTAAATTGCAAGGTCATGCTCAACGTGTTCCAGTTCCAACAGGTTCATTGACTGAATTCGTTTCAGTTCTTGACAAGAAGGTGACTGCTGACGAAGTTAACGCTGCTATGAAGGCTGCTGCAACTGAAAGCTACGGTTATAATACTGACCCAATCGTTTCTTCTGATATCGTTGGTATGTCATTTGGTTCATTGTTTGATGCAACTCAAACAGAAGTAACTGAAGCAGCAGATGGAACTCAATTGGTTAAAACAGTTTCATGGTACGATAACGAAATGTCTTACACTTCACAATTGGTTCGTACTCTTGAATACTTCGCAAAAATCGCTAAATAAGTTATTATTTAATGATTGAAAGGACTGGCTTTGGCTAGTCTTTTTTTGTCCTCCTGGGTAGCTGAGAAACCCTTTAATGATAAGAATTGGTTTATTATCAATTAGTGATAAACCTCACTTTTTCCAAGCAATTTTAGATATAGGCTTGAAATTATGTTATAATGATGGAGTAAAAAATAAATTTTAAGGAGTCCTATCAATGGCTAAATTAACTGTTAAAGATGTTGATTTGAAAGGCAAGAAAGTCCTCGTTCGGGTTGACTTTAACGTACCTGTAAAAGATGGCGTCATCACTAACGACAACCGTATTACTGCGGCTCTGCCAACCATTAAATACATCATTGAACATGGTGGCCGTGCAGTTCTTTTTTCTCACCTTGGTCGTGTGAAGGAAGAAGCAGACAAGGAAGGTAAGTCTCTTGAACCAGTTGCTAAAGATTTGGCTAAAAAATTGGGACAAGATGTTGTCTTCCCAGGTGTAACTCGCGGTCCTAAATTGGAAGAAGCTATTAATGGTTTGCAAGACGGTCAAGTTCTCTTGGTAGAAAATACTCGTTTTGAAGATGTTGATGGTAAGAAAGAATCTAAGAACGATCCAGAACTTGGTAAGTACTGGGCTAGCCTTGGTGATGGTATCTTTGTCAATGATGCCTTCGGTACAGCTCACCGTGCTCACGCTTCAAATGTTGGGATCTCTGCTAATGTTGAAAAGGCTGTTGCTGGATTCCTTCTTGAAAACGAAATTGCTTACATCCAAGAAGCCGTTGAAACACCAGAACGCCCATTCGTGGCTATCCTTGGTGGATCTAAGGTTTCAGACAAGATCGGTGTTATCGAAAACTTACTTAAGAAGGCTGATAAGGTCCTTATCGGTGGTGGTATGACCTATACCTTCTACAAGGCTCAGGGTATTGAAATTGGTGATTCCTTGGTCGAAGAAGATAAGTTGGATGTCGCTAAGTCTCTCCTTGAAAAAGCAAATGGTAAATTAGTCTTGCCAGTTGACTCTAAAGAAGCGAATGCTTTTGCAGACTATACTGAAGTTAAAGATACTGAAGGTGAAGCTGTAGACCCTGGTTTCCTTGGTCTTGATATCGGTCCTAAATCAATCGCTAAATTTGACCAAGCCTTGACTGGTGCTAAAACAGTCGTTTGGAACGGTCCTATGGGTGTCTTTGAAAACCCTGACTTCCAAGCTGGTACCATCGGTGTTATGGATGCCATTGTTAAGCAACCAGGCGTGAAGTCAATCATCGGTGGTGGTGACTCAGCAGCAGCCGCCATCAACCTTGGCCGTGCTGATAAGTTCTCTTGGATTTCTACCGGCGGGGGAGCCTCAATGGAACTCCTTGAAGGTAAGGAACTTCCAGGACTTGCAGCTTTGACAGAAAAATAAACTAGAAACTCTAGCAAGGTATAAAGTATTGACAGGTCTTGCTAAGACACTTTAGTGCCTAGTGCTGACCATAGCTTTTCTAGCAAGAATTTGCCTAAGAAATTTGGAGGAGCGCTGCTTTGACTGAAAAATAAGCTAAGTCTGTCAGTCTCTGAAAATCATTGTTTTGTGTAATAGAGGTAGTGAATTCACTAATAAAAACAGTATCAATCCATCGTGAATTGATACTGTTTTTATTAGTTCAAATACCCATTGTTGCGATACCATTTGATGGTATCTGTCATTGTCTCGTCTACGGCACGAAAATGACCACCGAGTTCTTTTTCCATCTTAGTAGGGTCAAAATGAGTGCGCTGGTATTCCTCAGCGAATAGATGGACTAAATCCCTACTAACTAGGACCGGCTTTCCAGTAACCCTATGGTAAAATTCGTTCCAAGAAGCGAAAGCTCGGAGTAGTGGTTGAGGAATTTGTCTTTTAGGTGCAGGAATACCGGTAACTGCCTCTAGGGTATTCATTAATTCCTGCATGGTCATGTATCGACCAGCAGCTAAATAGCGCTCCCCCTTGCGTCCATATTTCATAGCTCGGATATGGATATCGGCCACATCTCTAGCATCAACTATGCTATAGCTGGCCTTGATAATCCCAGGAAGCTTTTGTCGCATATAATTTAAAATCATCTGACCTGTGGACGTTGGTCCCATATCACCAGGGCCGTACATAGAGCCCGGAAGAACAAAGGTAACAAAAACGTCGGAATGTTTATTGAGAAAGTCGCGAACAACTTGATCACTTAGAATTTTACTGCGGTAGTACTCTATTTTGGTATCAGGACTACGAGACATGGTCTCATCAATAAGTTGATTTGGCTGGCCTGTAAGAACAGCAATAGAAGAAGTGTGAACGATTCTGCGAATTCCGGCATTATAGGCAGCCTGTAATAGATTTTTTGTACCTGTAATATTGGTATCGTAGAGATCTTGCCAGTGCTTGCCACCTTTATGGCTGTCACGAAAGAAAGCTGCTGTATGGAAAAGACTATCACAGCCGGAAAGATGAGACTGGTAAGTTTTAGGCTCCAAAATATCTCCTTGGACAAAGTGAATTGGAAGATTTCCAAATTGTTTTTTGGCCTTATCTAGTGACCGAACAAGAGCGGTAACCTGGATATCTTCTTTTAATAAGGCGCGGACAAGATTATTCCCCAAGAGACCCGTTGCGCCCGTAACAAAAGCGTGGCTAATATTATAAGATGAGAGTGATGTCTTCATATAGTTTTCCTTTTAGAAAAGTTTTATTAAATGACTTGTCATTTAATAAAACTTAGTCTAGCCTTTTAGTATGTTTTTGTCAATAATTTACTGATTCTGGTGTAGAATAGTAAGAGATCAAAAAAGAAGGAAAACTTATGTCAACATACGAAGCAGCCCGTTTTAGATACTTATTCAAAAGTGTTGAAAATATTGTTAATAAGGAGTTAATCAATTTACTGGCTCCCTTGCATATAACACCTAATCAGAGTGAAGTACTCCTAGTTTTGCAAGAATTTGGACCTTTGTCTTTAAAAGACTTGGGTGATTTATTAATTTGTGAGAAAAAGAGCCCTAGCCGTTTAGTGAGTTCGCTTATTAAAAAGAATCTGGTGATTAAAGAAATTTCTGACAAAGACCGACGTTTTTCCCTTTTATCCTTGACTTCTAAGGGTCAGACTTTTGTTCCTAAGATTATGGCCATTAAAACTCAGTATGATAAGAAACTGGTGGAACAGGGAATTGACTTTAAAGCTCTAAGTGAGCCTTTTAAAATTTTTCTTTCTGCGACACCATATGAAGAAAAATTAAAAAACCGTTCAATGTGGGATGATTAAAATAGGGATTGGCTGTCTATTGATAGCTAATCCTTCACGATTTGTGATTTAGCGGACAGGTCTAGAAATTACCAGTTGATGAATAAAGGCGTTCTGGCCAAGCCAAATTATAAAAGAAAAGCGTATCATTGGAATTTCTTGAATTGAAGGAGGACTGGTTTTGAGAAATGAATTTTCAGAAAATTTTGTTAATATTTCAAAACTGTGGTAGAATAGGAAAGTGAATTTTTGAAAGATGGGAATTAAATTTTGGGACGTTTTCGTTTTAATCCAAGAGAATTTCGTTTGGGGATGTGGACCTTTAAAACAGGATTGGCAGTATTTTTAATTTTAACCCTCTTTTCTCTTCTGGGCTTTGAAGGTCTGCAAATTGGTTGTTTAACTGCGGTCTTTAGCCTGAGAGAAAACTTTGATAAGAGCCTCCATTTTGGAACATCTAGAATTGTCGGTAATACTATTGGTGGGGTCTACTCTCTTATTTTCTTTGGGATTAGTGAACTCTTCAATAGGCCCCTCTGGGTCACCCTAGTTTTTGTTCCTATTTTTACCATGCTGACCATCATGACAAATGTCGCAATGAATAACAAGACAGGAATTATCGGAGCAGTAGCGGCTCTCTTGATTATTACCCTGTCTATTCCAGAAGGGGATACCTTTATCTATACCCTAGCCCGGATTTTTGAAACTTTTATCGGTGTCTTTGTGGCGACTCTGGTCAATGCGGACATTGATCGCATTGGGGAACATTTTGCAAAAAGAATGGCTAAGAAAGACTAGTTTTGCTAGTCTTTTTTTGTATACTGGGTATGTTGTACATTTCAGGTGAAAACCCCTCTAAGTATTTGTTGCCGATTATTCTTCTCTTGATTTTATCCTTAATCCGAATTTGCAGAAATCAAGCCAAAATATGATGTTAGAAAATATAACATTTGACTTGACAGAGATGATTTTTCAGCCTATAATGGTTTGCGAAAGGAGTTTTTATGCGAGAAAAAGAGTTCAGACGATCTCTAGCCGTCTTTCCTATCGGTTCAGTAATGAAGTTGACAGATTTAACGGCCAGACAGATTCGCTACTATGAAGATCAAGGTCTTCTAACTCCTGATCGTAGTTCTAGTAACCGTCGTCTATATTCTCTTAATGATATGGATGTTTTGCTAGAAATCAAAGACTATTTGGATGAAGGGTTCAATATTGCGGCCATCAAAAAGGAATATGCCAAACGCAAGCAACTTAGCCAAGGGGCGAGCAAGCCACTTACAGATGCGGATGTTCGGCGAATTTTGCAAGATGAATTTCGCAATCAATCACGCTTTTCTTCACCCAATGCTAACCCAAGTAGCTTTCGTATGTAGGATACGAGCTTAATATACATACCTGTCAGAGCTAGCTGAGGCTCTTTCTATTGAAAAAGGAGGCCATTATGGCAATCACAGCAGATGATATTCGTCGCGAAGTCAAAGAGAAGAATGTTACCTTCTTGCGTTTGATGTTTTCAGATATTGCAGGAACTATGAAGAATGTTGAAATTCCTGCCACTGAAGAACAGCTTGACAAGGTTCTATCAAACAAGGCCATGTTTGACGGGTCATCTATTGAAGGTTTTGTAAGAATTAATGAGTCTGACATGTATCTTTACCCAGATATTGACACTTGGACTGTTTTTCCTTGGGGGGGTGAAAATGGTGCTGTTGCAGGTTTAATCTGTGATATTTATACTGCTCAAGGTGAGCCTTTCCCTGGTGACCCACGTGGTAATTTAAAACGCGCCTTGCGTCACATGGAAGAAGTTGGTTTCAAATCTTTTAATCTTGGTCCAGAACCAGAATTCTTCCTCTTCAAGATGGATGAACAAGGAAATCCAACCTTGGAAGTGAACGATAAAGGTGGTTACTTTGACCTTGCTCCAACCGACTTGGCTGACAATACTCGTCGTGAAATTGTCAATGTTTTAACCAAGATGGGCTTTGAAGTTGAAGCCAGTCACCATGAAGTGGCCGTTGGTCAGCATGAAATTGATTTTAAATATAGTGATGTTCTCAAGGCTTGTGACCATATTCAAATCTTTAAATTGGTTGTTAAAACGATTGCCCGTAAGCATGGTCTCTATGCAACTTTCATGGCTAAACCTAAATTTGGTATCAATGGCTCAGGCATGCACTGTAATATGTCCCTCTTTGATGCCCAAGGCAACAATGCCTTCTTTGATCCCGAAGATCCAAATGGTATGCAGTTGTCACAAAACGCTTATTACTTCCTGGGAGGCTTGATGGAACATGCCTACAATTATACAGCCATTGTCAATCCTACAGTCAACTCTTATAAGCGTTTGGTTCCAGGCTATGAAGCTCCAGTTTATATTGCCTGGGCTGGTCAAAACCGTTCTCCTCTTATTCGCGTTCCCGCTTCTCGAGGCGTAGGAACACGTTTGGAATTGCGCTCAGTTGACCCAACGGCTAATCCTTACTTAGCCTTGGCCGTCCTTTTGGAATCTGGTCTAGATGGTATTGAAAATAAAATTGAAGCGCCGGCTCCGGTTGAATCAAACATCTATGTGATGACTGAAGATGAACGCAAGTCAGCAGGTATTCGTGACCTCCCATCAACCCTCCATAATGCTGTTAAAGCCCTGCAGGAGGATGAAGTGGTCAAAGCAGCACTAGGTGACCATATCTACCCTAACTTTATTGAAGCTAAGCGGATGGAGTGGGCTAGCTATGCAGCCTTCGTTTCCCAATGGGAAGTGGATAATTATCTGGATTTATATTAATACTCAATAAAAATCAATCTAGCCAAGGCAACGAACTGCAGGCAGTACTTGGGTACGGCAAAGTGAGTTAACGATGGATAGTTTTGATTTTTGAAGAGTATAAGTTAAAAATATCAAGGTCAGAGAAGCACTTGGCTCCTAGCTGAGTGCTTTTTCTTTTGATATCCTCCTTTTTGTGACATTTTAATTAAAAAATTAACAATTTTAGTGAAATTTGTCACTAGATTAGTTGATTTTTTTAATTTCTAGTTAATGGACTTGTTATTTTTTCCTGCTAAACTAAGGGCATAGAAGAAAAATCCTAGACAAGTCAGGGTTTTTATTATGAATAAAAGGGGAATAAGATGAATAAAAAATTAACCAAAGCAAGTCTATTTGTAGCTGCTACTGTTTTAGTCGGTTTGGCCGGTCAAGCGGTTCAAGCGGATTCTTACACTGTCCAAAATGGCGATAGCTTCTTTTCTATTGCTGATGGTCATGGTATGGATCCCTATCAATTGGCTGCCGATAATGGCATGACTATTTCAAGTACGATTTTGCCAGGCCAAACCATTGAAGTTGACGGTGCAGCACAAGAAGCTGCTCCAGCTCAAGATGAAGGTGCAGTAGCTGATACCTCTGCAGATACGACTGCTAACACCTATCCAGTTGGTCAATGTACTTGGGGCGTTAAGCAGGTTACTGGTTGGGCTGGCGACTGGTGGGGTAACGGAGGCGACTGGTCCTCTAGTGCAGCAAATGGTGGCTATAGTGTAGGAAATACTCCACAAGTCGGTTCTATTATCTGCTGGACTGACGGTGGTTATGGCCATGTGGCTTACGTTACAGATGTTAATGACCAAGGTCAAATCCAAGTTTTGGAAGCCAACTACAAGGGTAATCCAGAAATCAATAACTATCGTGGTTGGTTCGACCCTAACAATAGCGTGACACCAGGTCAAGTCAGCTATATCTATCCTAATTCATAAAACAGTTATAAAAGAAGCCTTCTCGAAAGTGAGAGGGCTTCTTTTAGCTATCAGAGAAATTTATATTCATACTCTTCGAAAATCAAAAATTTCCCACGGATAAAGTCACTCTATGATTTCTCATTAGAGTGGCTTTATCCGTGACTAATTTCATAAAAACTGGAATATTGACAGTTTTTACTCCATGTCGCATCGTTAACTCACCTTGCCGTACCTGCTGAGGAAAGCGAGGCTTTCTCTATTTCCAACCTCAAAAGGTCTTCCAGACCTTTTGAGCTATCTTCAGTTCGTGCGATGCGGAGCAAAGTTGGTCGATTTCACCAACTTTGTGAGGTTAGTAAGGGAGCTAGGCAATCACTATAGAGATTGCCGTTAGCTATCAAGCCACTAAAGTGGCTGATAGCTTTGCTCCTTACCTCGGCTAATTTCGATTTTCATTGAGTTTCAACGAGAATCAGAGGTAGTGACTCTTCTAAGTAAGCTAGATCACATTCTTAGAAATAATTAGCGAAAAAGGTGGACTCAAGCTGTTATTCTTGAATTTCAAGGACTATAAAAAGGAGCGCTCGGCTCCTTTTTTAGTTATCGTCTTCCTTATCAGGGGTTAGAATCATTGGAATGATGATGGGTTCACGTTCGGTTTGTTCGTAAAGGAAGGGTCTTAGGGCATTGACGATAGCACCATTGATGCTTTGGATGCTGGCTTCCTTATTTTTGAGGGCAATCCGAATGGCGTTAAAGAGGATACGTTGACCCTGGCGAATGAGGTCTCCAGATTCACGCATATAAACGAAGCCACGGCTGAGAATGTCTGGCCCAGCCAGAATCATCTTGGTCTTGAAATCAACTGTTGCAACGGCTAGGACAACGCCATCTTCTGAGAGGTCACGGCGATCTCTCAGGACTGCCGTTCCGATATCGCCGATACCATTACCATCAACGTAGATGTCTTGGGCATTGAAGTGGCCCGCCCGACGAGCAGAGTCTTTGGTCAAAGCTAGGACATCACCATTTTCCATGATGAAGATATTATCTCTTGGGATGCCAGTATCTTCGGCTAGGCCAGCATGGACCTTTTGCATCCGATATTCACCATGGACTGGCATGAAGAATTTGGGCTTAATCATGCGGAGCATCAGTTTTTGCTCTTGTTGGCCACCGTGTCCAGAGGTGTGGATATTGTTAATTTTACCGTGGATAACATCAACGCCAGCTTCTTGGATGGTATTGATCAACTTATTCACACTAGTTGTGTTACCAGGAATAGGGCTAGAGGAGAAGATGACCGTATCGCCAGGTTGCAGGGTAACTTGGCGATGGGTTCCGTTGGCAATCCGGGCTAGGGCAGCCATGGACTCTCCCTGGCTACCTGTACACATAATCATGATTTCGCTGGCATGATAGTCCTTGAGCTCGTTGGGGTCGATAAAGGTGCCATCAGGAACCTTGATGTATCCGAGTTCAATCCCATTGACAATAGCCTTTTCCATTGAGCGACCGAAGACAACAATCTTGCGACCGTTCTTAACAGCAGCTTCGGCAGCCTGTTGCAGACGGAAAATATTTGAAGCAAAGGAAGCAAAAATAATCCGGCCATGGATGCCTCCGATGATTTTCATAATGGATTGACCGACAACTTTTTCCGAGTTGGTAAAGGTCGGGATTTCCGCATTGGTCGAGTCTGAAAGAAGACAGAGGACCCCATCGTCACCGAGAGCCGCCATTCGGTGGAGGTCGGCAGGCTGACCGACTGGAGTGAAGTCAAACTTGAAGTCACCGGTACAGACAATCTTTCCTTGCGGGGTGTGAATGACAATTCCCAGGGGTTCTGGAATAGAGTGGGTCGTGCGGAAGAAGGTGACGCTGAGGTTCTTAAAGGTCAGCTCCGTATTGTCATTGATTTCGTAGAGGGTAGCATCGCGCAAGAGGCCGTGTTCCTCTAATTTTCCACGGATAAGGGCTAGGGCTAACGGTCCGGCATAGATAGGAATATTGGCCTGCTTCAATAAGAAGGGGATGCCCCCGATGTGGTCTTCGTGGCCGTGGGTAATGACCAGAGCCTTGATACGGTCAACATTTTCGACGATGTAAGAATAGTCGGGGATAACATAGTCAATACCCAGGAGGTCGTCTTCTGGAAACTTGATCCCAGCATCGACGATGATGATTTCATCCTGATATTCGATGCCATAGGTGTTTTTACCAATTTCGCCCAGTCCCCCTATGGCGTAAACACCGACTTCTTCGGGTTTTAAATTGATGTTTGACATATTAGAACTCCGTTAGGCTAAAGGCACCTGATTCTTTTTCGTAGTCTAGATGCTTATCTGCGAGTAATTCGATGAATTCAATATTATAGTTGGTATGTTCTTCAACCAATTTGCGAGCCTTAATGCGACCTTGAAGTTCATCCTTGGCATCGACATCAAGGTAAAGGGCTTGAGTAGTCTCACGTTTTGGGTTGCGTTCTTTAGTTTCTTGATAAAAAACTTTGTAAATCATGTGTTTCCTTTCTGTCTGGTCAGGTTTCACTAAAAGAATCAATCAAAAAAAGCCTTATCATGCTAGTCTGATGATTTTCTATGAAATTGTTTTGTGTAGTAAATTGACCTGAACATTTATAACTAACGAGATTATACCATAAAAAAGGGGATTAGTAAAAAGTAATCTCGGATAAAGCTAGAGGAGCCTGAGATGTCAGTGACTTTATTTTATGATAAAATAAGAAGGAATTTGACAAGGGGAAAATCATGAAACTATTAGCATTTGATACGTCCAATCAGCCTCTATCGGTGGCCCTTTTGGAATATAATAAACCTGTGGCTGAACTGTCTCTGACAATCAAGAAGAACCATAGTATCAGCCTGATGCCGACTATTGATTTTTTGCTGAGCCAGGCAGGTTGGCAACCAGCCGATTTAAATCGGATTGTAGTGGCCCAAGGCCCTGGTTCTTATACTGGCTTGCGGGTGGCGGTAGCGACGGCCAAAACCTTGGCCTATAGTCTAGGGATAGATCTGGTTGGCTTGTCGAGCTTACAAGCTTTGTGTTCTATTGAGGCCAGTGGTCTAATTGTCCCCTTGATTGATGCTAGACGACAGAATGTCTATGCTGGCTTTTATGAGGACGGCAAACTCATTTCACCAGAAGGCCATGCCAGTTTGGTAGAGGTTCTGGAATTTGCTAAGTCCTATCCCCAAGTGACTTTTGTCGGTGAAGCTGAGAAATTTCGCTCTGAAATCGAGACCTATTTACCCCAGGCGAAAATTCAGGAGACCCTGCCATCGGCTACTTTCCTTGGCCGTCTGGGAGCTAGTCTGCCTGCCCAAGATGTTCACGCTTTTGTCCCCAATTATCTCAAAAGAGTTGAAGCAGAAGAAAATTGGCTTAAGAGCCACCGAGGAGAGGAGACCAATGACTATATCAAGCGGGTCTGAGGCCAAAGAGGAAGAGTTGGCTCAGGCGATTTATGAGGTCTTGGTTGATGTCTATGAGCAGTCTCCTTGGACCTTGAAGCAAATCAAGTCGGATTTAAGCCAGACGAATACCGACTATTTTTATACCTATGTTGATTACGAAATTGTTGGTTTCCTCTCCATCCAGAATTTAGTTGGTCAACTTGAGGTGACGAATTTAGCAGTCAAGAAGGCCTACCAAGGTCAGGGTCTAGCCAGCCAACTCATGCAGGGCTTGGTTGGTCGTTCTGAGGATATATTTCTTGAGGTTAGGGTCTCGAATTTGCCTGCTCAAAGGCTCTATGAAAAATTCGGTTTTATTAATGTTGCCAGGCGTAAAGACTATTACCGTGCACCAATAGAAGATGCTATGGTCATGCAACGTACCGCTAAAAAGTAAGGGAACGCTAGCGTTTGGCTTATGAGGTGAATGATGACAAAAGATAGATATATACTAGCGATTGAGTCTTCTTGTGATGAGACCAGTGTCGCCCTTTTAAAAAATGAATCGGAACTCCTGAGCAATGTCATTGCTAGTCAGGTTGAGAGCCATAAGCGCTTTGGTGGCGTGGTGCCAGAGGTTGCCAGCCGCCATCATGTCGAGGTGGTGACCCTCTGTATCCAGGATGCCCTGAACGAAGCCGGACTTGAAGCCAAGGAACTAGATGCGGTAGCTGTAACCTATGGGCCAGGTCTGGTCGGTGCTCTTCTGGTAGGTATGGCTGCAGCCAAGGCCTTCGCCTGGGCAAATGGCCTCCCTCTTATCCCAGTCAATCACATGGCTGGACATCTGATGGCGGCCAGAGAGGCTGGTCCCTTAACTTATCCCCTCTTAGCTCTCTTAGTCTCTGGTGGCCATACTGAATTAGTCTATGTTAAGGAGCCTGGTGATTACAAGATTGTCGGAGAGACCAGGGACGATGCTGTCGGAGAAGCCTATGATAAGGTTGGACGGGTCATGGGGCTGACCTATCCGGCTGGTAAGGAGATTGATACTCTGGCCCATCAGGGGCAGGATATTTATGACTTTCCTCGGGCCATGCTTCAGGAAGATAACTTGGAATTTTCTTTTTCAGGCCTCAAATCAGCCTTTATCAACCTCCATAATAATGCTCAACAAAAGGGGGAAAGCTTGGCAAATGAAAATTTGTCAGCCTCTTTTCAGGCCGCTGTTTTGGATATTTTGCTGACTAAGACCAAGCGAGCCTTGGAAGCTTATCCTGTTAACACCCTTGTCGTTGCTGGTGGTGTCGCCGCCAATCAAGGTCTCAGAGAGCGTCTAGCTGAGGAGATTCCAGAGCACATTGAGCTACGGATTCCCCCTCTTCGTCTTTGTGGTGATAATGCTGGCATGATTGCCTTAGCAGCTGCTGTTGAGTTTGAAAAGGGGCATTTTGCTGATTTAGACCTCAATGCTAAGCCGAGCCTAGCTTTTGATACCTTGGCGGACTAGACTAAACTTTCGAGGATTTAAGAAAAATCAAGGGCCTGCTCTCTAGAGTGAGATTTAATCTAGCAGACTAAGTCTGCCTGAGCTAAAAATACGAAGGCAAGAGGAGTCAATCTTAGCAGAGGGCCGATCCATCAAGCGACGAATTCGCTCCACTACTTGACTTGGTAAGATTGATTTTCATTTTGTATCAATTGCAGAAAAAATAAGAAATCGAAAAATCCGGGCATGGTCTGTCGTTTCATCGGTCTATCTGACAGGGAACGGTTCATCTTGCCTTGGTTTTTCTTCTTTGCTATAATGATAGAATATTCTAAAAATTGAAAGAAGTTGAGGGCATGCAAGAAAAAGGATTTAGAGAAGGGCTAAGCGATGCCCTGCCGACGGCTCTGGGCTACATTTCGATAGGAATCGCCTTTGGGGTTGTTGCTTCTTCTGCAGGTTTATCGGCCATAGAGGTTGGTTTGATGAGTCTTCTTATTTATGGTGGTTCGGCCCAGTTTGCTATGGTGGCTATGCTTGTTTCAGGAGCAGACCTGTTGACCATTACCCTGACGGTTTTCTTGATTAACCTAAGAAATATGCTGATGAGCCTCCATGCAACGACCATCTTTACCAAGACTCCCTTCTTTCAAAATCTTCTTATGGCCAGCTTGATTACCGATGAAAGCTATGGGGTTCTATTAGGGGAACATGTCCACCATAAGTCCATTACAGCTGCCTGGATGCACGGCAATAATGTGATTGGCTACTTGGCCTGGTTTCTATCAACTGTCGTCGGTACCTTGATGGGAAAACTGATCCCAGATCCACAAGTTCTGGGCTTGGATTTTGCCCTGATTGCTATGTTTTTAGGACTATTAATCTTCCAATTCACGGCAATGATTTCTGAAGGGATAAGAAAGCTCTGTTTAATCCTATTGGCAGTTGCCATCAGCTACCTGCTCTTGACAATGGTCCTTAGTTCCTCTTTAGCAGTTCTTTTGTCTACCTTGATTGGCTGTAGCTTGGGGGTGATTTTAGATGGCCAGCACTAGTTTTGTTATTATAGCTATCCTACTGGGGTTTGTTGTGACCTGGATTCCTCGGGTTGCTCCCTTTGTCTTGGTTAAATACCGAGGCCTGCCGGATATTGTGGTCCATTTTTTAAAATACCTGCCGGTCACTATTCTTTTTGCCTTGACCCTGTCTAGCCTCTTTACTAGTAAGCCAGGCCACCTTCCTCAGCTAAATGTTTTGGAGGCCTTAGCTAGCTTGCCCACCCTATTTGTTGCCATTCGGACAAAAAATCTCCTCTATGCAGTTTTGACAGGGATAGTCAGCTTGGCCCTCCTGCGTTTGATTTTTTAAAAGGTCTAAGTAGGGCTAGTCAGAAAAATGGAAAGTGAGACTTTTATGGTTTTATCGAAAAAGCGGGCGCGAAAGGTGATTGAGGAAATTATTGCCCTCTACCCCCATGCTAAGCCAAGTTTGAATTTTACCAACCACTTTGAACTGTTGGTGGCGGTTATGTTGTCGGCTCAAACGACAGATGCTGCTGTAAATCAGGTGACCCCAGCTCTCTTTAAGGCTTATCCCAGCCCTGAGGCAATGGCTCAGGCTAGTGAAGCTGATTTGGCCAAGTACATTTCTCGCCTGGGGCTCTATCGCAATAAGGCCAAATACTTAAAGAAATGTGCCCAGCAGTTGGTTGAAGATTTCGGAGGTCAGGTACCTCATACAAGAAAGGAATTAGAGAATCTGGCTGGAGTGGGGCGAAAGACTGCTAATGTGGTCATGAGTGTTGGCTTTGGTATTTCAGCCTTTGCCGTTGATACTCACGTGGAGCGGATTTGCAAGCACCATGAAATCGTCAAAAAATCCGCCAGCCCACTTGAAGTGGAAAGGCGGGTGATGAAGGTTCTGCCACGCGAAGAGTGGCTACCAGCCCATCAAGCCATGATCCTCTTTGGGCGTGAAGTTTGCCATCCTAAAAATCCGGAATGCCACAACTACCCTCAGCTTTATGATTTTTCTGAGACCCAATAAGGCCTATATGACAGCCATATTTTCTAGCGGTTATAGAAAGGACTGACACTTCAATGCTACATTTTGAAAACGACTACAATGAAGGGGTCCACCCTAAACTCTTAGAGGCCTTGACCAAGACAAACGGTGAGAATCTTGCGGGCTACGGTCTGGACACCTATAGCGAAAAAGCCAGTCAAAAAATTAAGGATGCCTGTCAGGCACCAGATGCCCAGTTTTTTTTTCCTAACGGGTGGAACCCAGACCAATCAGGTTGTTATTGACAGCATGCTGGCTTCTTATGAGGGGGTCGTAGCTGCTCAGACAGGTCACATTTCTGTCCATGAGGCGCGGGGGCCATTGAATACACCGGTCACAAGGTGCTGACGCTTCCGCATGAAAATGGGAAAATTTTTGCCAAGGATGTCAAACAGACCTTGGAAGATTTCTATGCGGATGGAAATCAAGAGCACATGGTTTATCCAGGCATGGTTTATATCTCTCACCCGACTGAATATGGGGCCCTCTATAGCAAGGCTGAGTTGACAGAACTGGCTCAACTTTGTCGCTCTTATAAAATTCCTCTCTTCCTAGATGGAGCTAGGTTAGGCTATGGTCTGGCGGCTGAAGCTACTGATCTCGACCTGCCAACCATTGCCCAGTTGACAGATGTTTTCTATATCGGTGGGACCAAGATGGGTGCCCTTATCGGCGAAGCAGTCGTTTTCCCCCATGCCAATATGCCTAAACGCTTTAACACCATGGTTAAGCAACACGGTGCTCTCCTAGCTAAGGGACGGATTTTGGGCATTCAGTTTGACCAATTCTTTAGCGATAATCTCTATTTAGAAATCGGGAAAGAAGCCCTGCGACTGGCCGCCCAACTCAAGAATATTTTGCAGGATAAGGGGTATCAATTCTTTTACCAATCTCCAACCAACCAACAATTTGTCATTGTTGAGAATAATCGCTTAGAAGCATTAGGGAAAAAATTAGTCTATAGCTTCTGGGGAAAATATGACGATAACCAGACCGTCATTCGGCTGGCCACCAGTTGGTCTACAACCCAGGAAGATATCGATCAATTAAAAGAAATTTTATAAGAAATTAGAGTGGCTGATGAGGCCGCTCTTTTTTAGGTTCTTGTCAGTTGTGATGAGTAACAAGGTTTCAAGCTTGTGAAACAAGCAAATGTCCCTGCATAGACTAGCTCCAGTGTTTGCTGTCCTAGTATTCTAAATTAAATAAAAAAAGCAGCCGCTAGGGCTGCAAAGGGTTTGAATAAGAAGAATTGTGAGATTATTATATTCAATCCTACTAAAAACACGCTTAATTAAAACTGTTAGAAAACTTAATTTTTAACTTATTTAAGAAAAGACCGAATTACTCCCTCTTAATAATGAGGACTACCGGCCACCCAGCCGGTGCAGAGAGCTGCTGTAATATTGAAGCCACCGGTATGAGCATTAATATCCAAGACTTCGCCGGCAAAGTGCAGTCCTGGAACGGTTTTGCTCTCCAAAGTCTTGGGATTGATTTGCTTGAGGTTAATGCCACCCTTGGTGACGAAGGATTTGGCCAGAGACATCTTGCCTGTGACTTTAATAGGCAAGGTCTTGATTTTTTGAATCAGACTCTTTTTTTCTTGTGCTGTCAGCTGTTTAACTTTTTCTGGAAAACCTTGAGCAAGAAAGTCAGATAGTCGTTCTGGGAGGAGGGGCTTCAAAGCGTTTTTGACAGACTTTTCACGTTCCTGATCTAGCAGGTTCTCGAGCTCTTGGGTTGTCAACTTGGGCAGGAGGTCGAGCTGGACAACTTCCCCACCCAAGACGAAGCTGGACAGCCTTTGAGCAGCAGGACCTGATAGGCCGAAGTGGGTGAAGAGCAGGTCGTGGGTGATCTTGTGCTTGCCATAGCTAAGGGTAACGTCGTCTAGGGAAATACCTTGCAGGGCCTTGTGGGGAAAGTCAGTTAGGAGAGGGCTTTCTGCAGCTTCCAAAGGGGTGACAGTCATCTTGAAATGACGGGCAATCTCGTAACCAAAGCCAGTCGAGCCAGTTGAGGGATAGGACTTACCTCCTGTTGTGACAATCAGTTTTTGACAGCTAAAAGTTTGCTCGGCCGATTTGAGAATAAAGGTGGTATCCTGCTTCTTAACCGAGACTATTTCGGTTTGGGTCAGAATCCTGCCACCAAGTTCTCTAATTTTATTTTCCAGGGCTTGGATGATGGTAAGAGATTTGTCAGTTGTCGGGAACATACGTCCGTGGTCTTCTTCTTTGAGGGGGACACCACTGTCCTCAAAAAAGTTGATAATATCGTGGTTGTCAAACTGGGAAAAAACGCTGTAGAGGAAGCGACCATTGCCAGGAATGCTAGCCATTAGGTCATCAAGGCTACCACTATTGGTCACGTTGCAACGGCCTCCGCCAGTGCCTGCTAATTTTTTACCCAGTCGTTTATTTTTTTCAATCAAAAGTGTGGAAAAGCCATAGGAGCAAGGGGCAACGGCTGCCATCATGCCTGCAGGTCCAGCGCCTATGATTATGGTATCGAATTCAGTTTTTGTCATGTCCCTATTATAGCATAAGGCTTGGGCCAGTCTTAATGATTGTTGTTAATAGTAGGAGAGTCATTGTCTGATTTTCATTAATTTTCATTAAGGTCAATGAGAAGAAATAATTAGCTCAGAACTATTAGCTAATTATTTTGTCCCACAAAGGCAAGCCGAGAGATAAGTAGCTAGAATAAAATTAAAAAAGCAGAAAATTTGAGTTTTTTTCGATGTATTAACAATTAAAATAAAACTGATTAGCAGAGATTGTATATGAAATAGTTACGTAGTAGTATAGAACTTGTAAAATGATTTAAAAAATCGTGATGGTATGGAAAGAGGAGAATTTATGAATACGGTAACCTTGAATTCAATGGCATTTGATAACTTTGAAGTAACAAATGCGAAATTTCTAGCTGAAAGTGTTGGAGGAGTTAATGAAGTAGTGGCAGGGAGTGCATGTGCAATGGCACTTGGTTTTGTTGGTACAGCGATTCTTGCAGGTTCAGGACCTGTAGGTTGGGCGACTCTTGCTTTAGCTTATGCTTGTGATGGTGTAGCTATTGCTGCTCTTAATGATAAATAAGTTTCTCTGATTATTACTAGGTAAATGGAGGTATTATAATGACAACAATAACATTGGATACAAAAGCATTTGACACATTTGAGGTAGTAGAAGATGACCAACTTTCTGATACTACAGGTGGTTATAGTAAATACGATATTACAATTAGTGGCATAACTGCACTAGGGTATGGGTTTGCAGCTTTTGGTGCGTTGGCTTGCCCTCCAGCTGCCTTAGCCTTTGTAGCTGCTGAGGGAATTCAAGGTGCCATCACCGCTTATATGGCCTATCGTTGAGTTTATGAAGAAAATAAATAAAAAATTATTGCTGTTGGGAAGGTTACTGGCTTCTGGTGCGCCTTTTCTCATTCTATGGCCATATTCGAAGTTGCTTGCAGTATTACTGGTTATTCTACTAATCGGTTTTAATATTTTTTTGTATTTTTATGAAGGTTCAGAATAGAAATATCATCTTCTTAGAAAATATTAAAGACTAATTTTCAGAAAATACTTTATTTTGTTTATTAATTTTCACTCTGAAATGTGCACAATAATATCTTATTGTGCGCATTTCTTTATGGTACGACGGACATACCGTACATTTGAGGTGAAAGTCCCATGTGACACCTGCTATCGGTGAATCCAATAGCGCCCCTTCATATTGGCTATCATGAGGTAGCAGGGAGAGGAAGAGATAGCGAAATCAAGTCATTACGAATAGAAACGTGATACTAAGGCGCCTATAGCGGATAAGGTGGTCATAAACACTAAAGCTCCAAAAGGTAATCGTAACCTATAGTCGTAAATCACAAGTGTAACCGAGAAAAGATGTTGGACTTATCCCGTGAGGTCTCATGAGCGTCATTCTGACGTAGTAACAACGAATCATGAGAAGTCAGCCGAAGCTATAGTAGGATGAAACTTCTGTAATATAAGTGGAGCGAAGGGTTGACCCCTTAACCTTCACTTGTGTCTGTAAAACTAGCGGTCTGATAGGGCTGAAAACAGTCACGTATTGGCTAGCGGACAACTCACCAATATAAGCAGATGTCCCTCAGACACCGAAACAACCAAGGATACGCACCTGTCACAACTACTAGATAAGATTTTATCTCGAGACAATATGTTAGAAGCCTACACCCAAGTAAAATCCAATAAGGGTTCAGTTGGGGTTTCCCTTGACGAGATAGAGGTTTATCTCCGCCAACACTGGCGAGGACCGAAGCAACTGATAAACTGATAAAGGAAAGCTAGTATAAACCACAGCCGGTACTTCAGGGGGCTAGGTACAAGTTAGGTATTCCGACCGTTATGGACAGGCTTATCCAACAAGCCATAGTCCAAGTTATTAGAGTACCTCAAAGATGGTTACGAGTGGATTGTAGCCATCGACCTAGAGACATTCTTTGATACTGTATTGTACGAGAACTGGTTTCTTGCTTAGATTATTATTTAGAACTACATGCGTTAAAGGTTAATTGAACCGCCTTTACTAGAGAGGCATGTACGGTGGTGTGAGAGGGACTATTCGTTAAACTCTACTCGATTGTTTGCTGGTGCGTTTTCCTGTCTAAATTGACAGTCAAAGCCTATTATGATACTATTTTAGGAGAAATTTCGGATAAAAAGAGGACCTTATGGCTATTGAAAAAACAGTCAGTGAATTAGCTGAGATTCTTGGTGTCAGTCGCCAAGCCGTCAACAATCGGGTAAAATCCTTACCTGAAGAATTTGTCGGGAAAAATGAAAAGGGCGTGACGGTTGTTAACCGAGATGGCCTAATCAAGCTGGAAGAGATTTATAAGAAGACCATCTTTGAGGATGAACCAGTCAGCGAAGAGACCAAGCAAAGAGAGCTGATGGAAATTCTGGTCGATGAGAAGAATGCAGAGATTGAACGTCTCTATAATCAACTCAAAGCTAAGGATGTCCAGCTGGCGTCCATGAATGAACAGCTTAATATCAAGGATGTGCAAATTGCTGAGAAGGATAAACAATTGGACCAGCAACAGCAGTTGACTCTGACAGCCATGCAGGATAGTGAAAATCTTAAGCTGGAATTAGATGAGGCTCGCAATCAGGTTGAGGAGATTCAAATCCAGCAAGAGCAGGCTAAAAAAGGTTTCTTCGCTCGGATTTTTGGTCGTTAATCAGTGAATAATTTTCAGGTTAGAACAAGCGTTCTGGCCTCTTTTAATAGGTAAAGGTAAGTATGGAAAAGTTAGAGAACTACATCGCTTTTGATTTGGAATTCAACACCGTAGCTGGGGTTAGCCACATTATCCAAGTATCGGCAGTTAAATTTGCTGGTCATGAGGAAGTTGCTCATTTTGACAGCTATGCCTACAGTTCGGTACCCTTGCAAAGTTTTATCAATGGCTTGACAGGAATTACGGCCGATAAAATTGCCAAGGCCCCTAAGTTGGAGCAGGTTTTGGCAGATTTTCGGACCTTTATTGGTGAGACTCCTCTGATTGGCTACAATGCTCTTAAGAGTGACTTGCCTCTCTTGGCCGAAAATGGTCTGGATTTGTCTGAACATTATAGGGTTGATGTCTTTGAACAAGCCTTTGAGCGTCGTAGTTTGGATCTCAATGGTATCGCCAATTTGCAACTGCATACGGTTGCTGAATTTTTAGGAATTTCCGGTCGCAGTCATGACAGCCTGGAGGATGCTCGCATGACTGCCCTAGTCTATGAAAAATTCTTAGAACTAGATGAGAATAAAAGTTATCTGGACCAGAAAGAAGAAGTGGTAAGCGACAATCCTTTTGCTGCCTTGGGGGACTTATTTGAAGATTAAGTGGAAAAAAATAAAATCACCTAGGGTCAGGGCTTGCTAATGACGCTGGGTCATGCCCTAAAATAGCAGATGAACAAAGGAAAACAAACTAGAATTGTTAGGGTGCCCGCTCTAGTTTACTAGCCTGTTTTAATCTTTGTATCATATCTAAAAGGAGGTGACAGTCATGTCTCAGACTTATTCCACAGGTGACTTGGCCAAGTTGGCTGGTGTTTCTGTCCGAACGGTTCAGTATTACGACAAGCGTGGTATTCTTGAGCCCTCCCAATTGAGCCAAGGTGGTCGGCGGATTTATTCAGAAAGCGATCTCGAACAACTCCAAATCATCTGCTTTTTGCGGGATCTAGATTTCTCAATTGAGCAAATCAAAAAGGTTATAGCAGAAGCAAATGCTAGTCAGGTTTTAACCATGTTGCTGGAGGATAATATTGCTAGTCTAAAGCAGGATATGGCCAAACGCAAAAGTCAACTTGACAGGTCTGTTAAGCTACTTGACACGCTCAAGGGCCAATCTGGCCAAAGCCTAAAGCTAGTCTCGGATATGACCATAGTCATGGATAATCAAAAGAATTGGCGTCGTTTGCAATTGAAGTGGTGGTCTTCAATGATAATTTCTGCAGGGGCTTATATCGCCCTAATGCTCTTTGTTCCTCAACCTTCGTGGTTGCAATGGACAGAGGGACTGCTCTTTATTATTTATTTCACTGGGCTTGTCCTTTATTTCAGAAGGCAGTATGTCTATCTTTGTCCAAATTGTCATCAGCTCTTTGAGCCAAGTTTTAAAGAATTTGCCTGGGCAGGGCGTGCTCCCAGAACTCGCAAGCTGACCTGCCCTCATTGCCACAAGAAATCCTATTGTCTGGAATTGGCCAAGGAGAAGAAGTAGGATAAACAAAAATACCGCTGGATTCTCGTCCGGCGGTGTTTTTATCTGTATATGGCAGGGGTGTGCCTAACCTGATTGATAGCCTATTAGAAAGGCAATTTACCAGCAAAGGCTCCCATGGTTTTCTTGGTTGCTGCATCAATTTGCTCTAGGGCATCATTGATAGCCTGGCTGGTCATATCCTGCAAGGTTTCGATGTCTTCAGGGTCAACGACAGCTTCCTTGAAGTCAATGCTGACCAATTTCTTGTCACCGGTGAAGCTTGCCACAACGAGGTCTTGAGCTGACTTGCCAACAAATTCTTGGGCAGCCAATTCTCCCTGTTTTTGCTCCATTTGCTTTTGCAGCTTCTGAGCCTGCTTCATCATATTTTGCATATTCATCATAAGATTTTCTAGATTCCTTTCATAGTGGGGGAGTAAATGTAAGTTTAATGTCCAAAAATGACCATGTTCTATTTCCTATGTTATAATCGTTGTTACTTGATTCACTATGATATAACATAAAGTACAGAGATATTATATCACAAGCACTAATATTTTGACTTGTTAAATCTCCGGCAAATAAAATTAATTATTTATTACTTGAACTAATTTATTGAAGACTCTAACAGAATAACTATTCTAAGTATTATTTATATAATGAATAGATCCATTTTGGAGTATAGAATAGTCCGAGTATGCAAGTTACCATTACTGGGGGATAAATATGTGGGTTGTAACACGACAAGATATGCCATATTAAGAAAAAGTCGAGACCAATGATGTAAAGCGTTGAAAAACTCTTTAATCCGTTTTTATAATGTTTGCTTATAAATGCTAAAGTGAAGATTAGTAGAAACTGTAGGAAACTTGCTAAGATAAAGTAGTTTGGATGTTTAATCACTAACTTTGTAATACTGGCAGGTAATATTGCCCAACTTCCTAGATTACTATAGTGATAATTGTACCAGTTAAAAAATGACAGACTTTCTTCTATTTGGTGTAAAAAATGTATGAAAAAAACGCCTAAAAATACGTTTAGATATTTGATAGAATCTATTTTGTTTATAATATGTTTCATGACAATCTCCTCTGACAAGTGGTGCACTTATGGCGTATTTGAAGATATTATATGATTGTTTTATAGATAGGTCAATCCTTTGCTAGAAGGTACCACAAAAGCTTAATGAGTTTGATTGGCAAGGGCTTGCATATTTTATAGCTTGTACTATAATAAATAGGAAATAAATTTTAGAAAGAAGTTTCTTATGTCAAAAATTGAAATAAGTTTTACAGACAAGCTCTTTGCTGACTTTGAAGCTAATCCCAAACTTCGTGCGGTGGAGAATGCGGTCAGCCATGCTGGCTTGCTTAAGTCACTAGAAAAACGTGAGGCGAGTCAAAATAATGACTTTGCCTACTCCATTGATTTGACTAAGGATGAGGTGGCTAATCAAAAGCAATCTGGCCGTTGCTGGATGTTTGCGGCCCTCAATACCTTCCGTCACAAATTGATTTCCGACTTCAAGTTGGAAAACTTCGAACTCTCGCAAGCGCATACCTTTTTCTGGGATAAGTATGAAAAATCCAACTGGTTCCTGGAACAAATCATTGCGACAGCCGACCAGGAGCTTGGTAGCCGGAAGGTCAAGTTTCTGCTGGATGTACCCCAACAAGATGGGGGCCAATGGGACATGGTCGTGGCCCTTTTTGAAAAGTACGGAGTCGTCCCTAAATCGGTTTATCCAGAGTCTGTTTCCTCTAGCAATAGTCGCGAACTCAACCAGTACCTAAATAAATTGCTTCGCCAAGATGCGCAAATCTTGCGTGAATTAATAGCTGCTGGAGGAGATGCTGAAGCTGTTCAAGCTAAGAAGGAAGCCCTTTTACAGGAAATTTTTAATTTCTTGGCTGTCAATCTGGGCCTCCCTCCTCGTCGCTTCGATTTTGCCTATCGGGATAAGGATGATAATTTCCACAAGGACACTAACATTAGCCCTCAGGAATTCTATCAAGAATATGTCGGTCTCAAACTGGATGATTATGTCTCTATCATCAACGCACCAACAGCAGATAAGCCTTATGGCAAGTCCTACACGGTTGAACTTTTGGGAAATGTTGTTGGAAGCCGTCAAGTTCGCTACCTCAACTTGGATATGAAACGGTTCAAGGAATTGGCTATTGCCCAAATGAAGGCTGGTGAAACGGTCTGGTTTGGTTCAGATGTTGGTCAATCAAGCAATCGTCAATCTGGTGTTATGGCGACAGATCTTTATGACTTTGCGACGGCTCTTGATATTAACCTTAAGCAAGATAAGGCTGGCCGTTTGGACTACAGCGAAAGTTTGATGACCCATGCCATGGTTTTGACTGGTGTTGATTTGGATGCTCAAGGTCAACCAGTCAAATGGAAGGTGGAAAATTCTTGGGGTGAGAAGGTTGGTAAAGACGGTTACTTCGTCGCAACGGATAGTTGGATGGATGAGTACACCTACCAAATTGTTGTTCGCAAGGAATTTTTGACCAAAGAGGAGCTGGCAGCCTATGAAGCTGAACCAAAAGTGTTAGCGCCTTGGGATCCAATGGGAGCCTTGGCTAGTAAATAAGTTCATGTAGTTAAAAAGCCTTGAGCGTGAGTCGCTCAAGGCTTTTTAGGTTTTTTATTCATCATCATTATCATCATCGTTATTTTGGTTAGCTTGGTTGCTTGATGATGAATTTGAATCACTATTTGATGAACTTTGTGGTTGACTGTCAGAGCTGCTACTGTAACTATTATAAGATGATGATGAGCTACTGTAGCTATAATTGTTGCTATAGCCGCTCTTAGCAACGTAACCGCCACTGCGGTAAACTCCATCTGGCATAGTCCAATCGCTGCTACCACTGCCATTGGTTTGGAAGAGGTAGGAGCTCATAGCTTGATAGACTTCAGCTGCAACATCAAGACCTGTACCATAGACTGGAGTCAGTCGGCTCTTGTAGCCAGTCCAGACTGCCATAGAGTACATTGGTGTGATACCGACAAAGGATTCATCAGGAGCCATGGTACCAACTGAGGAGTTGTAGAGGCCTGTATTGGCTTCGACTTGAGCTAATTCATCGTCGGAATAGTTGGAGGTACCTGTCTTACCAGCATTGATGGCACCTGGTACGGCCGCCTTGGTACCTGTACCAGCTTGTAGAACGGTCTTCATCATGTCAACCATCATATAAGCTGTTGAAGCCGACATGGCCTGACTGCCAGATGATGAGAAGGTTTGATCCTTGCCGTTACTAAATTCTACCTTGTTAATATAGAGGGGCTCGTAATAGGTACCGCCATTAGAGAAGGCAGCATAGGCAGCCGCCATCTTTTCAGAGCTTGCCCCGTATTTTTTATCGTTGCTACTATTGTTACTTGAGATGGCATTGGCATAGTTCAATTCTGGATAATTGATGCCTAGACCACTCAGGAAGCTTTGGGCCTTATCGAGGCCTACAGCAGCAAGGGATTTCACGGCCGGAACGTTACGAGATTGTTGGATAGCCGTTTGGATGGACATGGTTCCCATGTATTTTCTATCCCAGTCATAGACGGGAGTGGAGGTACCAGGGAAGTAGTAAGGACTATCTGAGACGCTGGCTCCAGTAGAATTGTAAACACCATTTTCGATGGCAGGAGCATAATCGGTGATTGGTTTCATGGTTGAACCCCAGTCACGGTCGGTTAAAACAGCTTGGTTGGTTCCCATTGAAACAGCTTCGTCCTGGTGACGGGCTCCAATTTGGGCCACAACATTACCATTAGTAACATCAATAACCGTAGAAGCCACCTGTATCTTGTCGTCAGGGTAGGCGATGTAGTCGTCAGAGTTAACGATATTATAGAGTTGTTGTTGGGCTTGGGTATCCACATTGGTGTAGACCTTGAGGCCGGCGCTGTAGACATCCGCGTGGGTCTTGTCTGAGACCTGCTCAACCACCTGCTTGATATAGTTATCAAGATAGGCGTCATAGCTAGCCTTCTTGGTCTGAGGAATCAGGCCGTCAGTAACATCAGTAGCGACAGCTTCGTTGTAGGTCTTCTTATCAATACTGCCAACCTTATACATTTCCGAAAGGACGGTGTCTCGTCTCTTCTTAGCCTGCTCAGGGTTGGTGTAAGGATCGTAGAGAGTAGGAGCATTTGGCAGACCTGCCAAAAGGGCCAACTGGGGAATGGACAGGTCGGTCAGGCTCTTACCATAGTAACCTTGAGCCGCTGTCTGCATCCCGTAGTAACCGTTACCCATGTAGACCTTATTGACATAGAAGGTCATAATTTCCTGCTTGCTATATTTTTTCTCCATCTGGATGGCTAGCCAAGCTTCTTGGGCCTTACGTTTGAGGGTCTTATCTGAATTATTGGTCGAGAAATAGGCCAGTTTAATCAACTGCTGGTCGAGGGTCGAGCCCCCTTGGGTCGAGCTTCGGGTGAAATTATGCCAAGCGGCACCGATAATCCGATAGACATCAATCCCTCTGTGTTTATAGAAGCGATGGTCTTCAATAGCAGTAATGGCATTAACTAGATTGACTGGAATGGAGTCTGTTTTGGCACTAATCCGCTTTTCTGCCCCTAAATCGGCTATTTCAGTGCCATTCTTATCGTAGAGGATACTGGAATTGGTCGCGACCAACTGCTTTTCAGAGAGTGCAGGAGCACTGCTAGCATAGTAAGCAAAAAGGAGGCCACCAGCCAGCAAGCCTACGATAAATAGCGAAGCTAGAATGCCCAAGAAATACTTGAAAAATTTCCACGTCTTCTGCTTGGGCGTCAACTTCTGCCCATGTTCGCCTTCGTTCTTCCCAATGGATTTGATGCGATCGGACAAGTTGGCACCGATGTTTTTCCAATCCGGAACTTTGAAATCAAATTTTTTCATAACTCTTTACTTCCGTTCAAAAAATGGTAGTCAATAATATCTAAATAGGGGACTTGTGGGTAGGCACTCTCTTCTATTTTTATGCCTTCTTTTTTGATATAATCAAGGGGCATGGATTTACTACCATAATCAATCTGATAGAAATCAATCAGAGCCTTGGCCGGCAGTAGGTAAGTCTCTTTTAAGCTGGAAAAATGGAGGAGGACAAAGCAGATGCCGTCCTGCCTGACAACCTGGGCCATATGTTCAATCTGATGGGCGTGGAAATTCTTCATGGGCATGGCCGTTTTCTGACGAGTTTCCTTTGCCTCAAAATCAATATAGTGGCCCTTGTAAACGCCAGAATAGTCAGTTGTAGAAGCTTGTCTGAAATAGGCTTCTACAATTTTTGCCCGACTTCTTTTTGGATAGTCAACCTTGACAATCTGAACAGGAGTCGGCTTCTTGTGAATGACAGCCAGTTTGTGGGCCAGATAGTAATCATTGGTCTGGTTGATGGCCGCCTCGAAAGACATTCCCCGATTGGCAAAATCAGTTTTTTTCTTTTGCTGTCTGACTTTTGGGAATGGCTTACGAACAAGGTTATGTGGATAGTTAACCATAATTCTCCTAACTTAGACAGACTTATTTCCATAAGCCATCCCATTATACCATAAAAATAAAAAGGAATACAGTCTATGACTTCAATTCTCGTAACAGGTTACCGCAGTTTTGAACTGGGGATTTTTAAGGATAAGGACCCCAAGATAGCGGTTATCAAGAAGGCCATCAAGAGGGCCATTTTAGGCTACTGTGATCAAGGACTAGACTGGTTGATTTTTACAGGCAACCTAGGCTTTGAGTTTTGGGCCTTTGAGGTGGCTGAGGAACTCAAGGTCCAGTATGGATTTCAGACGGCTGTCATCTTTCCCTTTCAAACTCATGGTCAGAACTGGAAGGAAGCCAATCAGGAAAAGCTAGCTCGCTTTAAAGGAGCCGACTTTGTCAAGTACTCTTATGAAAGTTACCAAAATCCAGGCCAGTTTCGGACTTATAATCAGTTTTTGATTGATAATACAGATGGGGCCTATGTCTTTTACGACTCAGAGGCTGAAACAAATTTGAAATATTTTATTAGCCAAATGACCTCTGATAAACACTATTTTGTAGACTTCTTAATCTTCGAAGATTTGAACGAAATTTTGGAAAATGATGAGTGGTAAAGACTTGATTTTTGATATTTTTGTCTGTATAATTAATTAACGCTAGGGCTTGGCCCTGACGAAATTGACAGATAGGTATGGAGAAAAGAATGGCAAGTATTATTTTTAGTCCAAAGGAC
Organism: Streptococcus downei MFe28; assembly: GCF_900459175.1. Taxonomy (NCBI): domain Bacteria; kingdom Bacillati; phylum Bacillota; class Bacilli; order Lactobacillales; family Streptococcaceae; genus Streptococcus; species Streptococcus downei. The sequence continues at coordinate 715,175 of NZ_UHFA01000002.1, forward strand.
ATTTACGAACAAGATTTTAAAACGAGCATGCGTGGTTATGACAAGAATGAGGTTGACGAGTTTCTTGATGATGTCATCAAAGACTACGAGACCTACGCCGCTCAAATCGCAGCCTTGCGAAAAGAAAATGAAAAATTGAAGGCGGATGCCAAAAAGGCAGCCTCTCAACCCGCCAGCCTTGCTCCAACTTATGGTAGTGATGGTGTTCGGACTGCTAGCGTAGCTTCTGCGCAAGCGAGTAACATTGATTTGTTGAAGCGTGTTAGCCGCCTAGAAAAGGAAGTCTTTGGGAAACAATTAGTCGACTAAAATTCATAGACTAAGAGGCAGTGTGCAATTTTTGGATAATCGCATGTCGCTTTTTTCTGTCGGCATGAGGAAAGTCCATGCTAGCACTGGCTGTGATGCCAGTAGTGTTTGTGCTAGGTGAAACAATAAGCCTAGGGATGTCTATTTGACATTACGGCGGACGATGAGGCTAAGTCCTTGGATATGCCTCTAGTCCTGAAAGTGCCACAGTGACGGAGCCTTTGAGGAAACTCAAGGGGTGGAACGCGGTAAACCCCTCAAGCTAGCAACCCAAACTTTGGTCGGGGCACGAGATGGCTGGAATGCGAACGGACCATCTTGACTGCGCAAGCAGTAGACAGATGATTATCGAAGGGGGTAGGACCTAGTACCTCTGGAACAAAACATGGCTTATAGAAAATTGCATAATAGGTTTTAGAGCTAGCTCAGGCTAGCTTTTCTTGTAAGCAAATAGGAACAGTATGAAGCAAAAATTTAACCTCATAGCGACGGCAGCAGCGGGGCTGGAAGCTCTTGTTGGCCGAGAAATTAAGGAGTTGGGAATTGACAGACAGGTTGAAAATGGTCGTGTCCGTTTCCAAGGAGATGTTAGAACTATAGCTCGGACTAATCTCTGGCTACGAACAGCAGACCGAGTTAAGATTGTCGTAGGTGAATTTCCAGCGCGGACCTTTGAGGAACTCTTTCAGGGGGTCTTTGCTCTAGATTGGGAGAATTATCTTCCACTTGGGGCAAAGTTTCCAGTGGCCAAGGCCAAGTGTGTCCAATCCAAGCTCCACAATGAGCCTAGTGTTCAGGCTATCACCAAGAAGGCTATTGTAAAGAAGCTCCAGACCCACTTTCATCGTCCAGAAGGGGTCCCTCTGCAGGAAACTGGTCCGGAATTTAAAATAGAAGTGTCAATCCGCAAGGATAGGGCCATGCTTATGATTGATACGACAGGGGAAAGCCTCTTTAAACGCGGTTATCGGACGGACAAGGGTGGCGCCCCCATCAAGGAAAATATGGCAGCGGCCATTATTATGTTGTCCAACTGGTACCCAGACAAACCCTTTATTGATCCGACCTGTGGGTCAGGGACCTTCTGTATTGAGGCAGCCATGATTGGCATGAATATCGCCCCTGGTTTCAACCGCGATTTTGCCTTTGAGGCCTGGCCTTGGGTGGACTCGGACCTGGTTCAAGAAGTTCGTGACCAGGCCGAGAGTCAAGCCAATTATGATAGAGATTTGGACATTATGGGTAGTGACATTGATGCTCGGATGATTGAAATCGCTAAGAATAATGCTCTAGAGGCTGGACTTGCAGATGTTATCAAATTGAAACAAATGCGCCTGCAGGACCTGAAAACGGATAAAATCAACGGAGTGATTGTTTCTAATCCGCCATATGGTGAGCGATTGCTTGATGACAAAGCGGTTGACATTCTGTATAATGAGATGGGGCAAACCTTTGCGCCACTTAAGACTTGGAGCAAATTTATTTTGACTAGTGATGAAAATTTTGAGCAAAAGTACGGAACGGTTGCTGATAAAAAACGCAAACTTTACAATGGGACCTTGCGGGTTGATTTGTATCAATATTTCGGTCAACGAGTCAGACGTTCGGAAATGTAGAGAGGGAAGAGATGGCTAGGGAAAATGGTAAGTTGGACTTTGAAGATGCCAAGGACATGACGATCCAAGAGGCACTTCAAAAACATAAGGAAATAGAAGCTGGTGTTACTGATGACGATGGGCTTCTCGACAAGTATATCAAACAGCATAAGGACCAGGTTGATGCTGAGAAATTTGAGTCGCAGAAGTCGGATTTCGAAAATATTGACACCTCATCCTTGGATAGTTTTATTCAAAAGCAAAAGGAAGAATTGGCCAACCAAGGCATTCTAGCTAAGGAGTCTGAAACGAGCCAAGGTCAGGAGACTTCTTCTGAGAGTAAGACTTCAAAGGCCGATACAGCTGGCCAAGAGTTTATTGATGAGACCAAGGTCTTCACGCCTGTCAAGGAGGTGCAAAAACTAACTGAGGAGACTGCTGATAAAGCTCAGTCCATCAATGATGCTGATTATCTATTGGAAGAGGACTCTGACCAAGAAGTTGATGAGCCTGAATCCGAAGACAGTCTAGACGAAATAGAACCTTCGAAAAAGAGCAAGGCTGGTATTGTAGCTGGTCTGGTTGCAGTCTTAGTTTTGATTGTCGGGGCTGGCTTTGGCCTCAATTATTGGAACAAGCAATCCTCAACGACCCTTTCTTCTGGAACTAGCAGCAAGGGAGAAAAGGCAGGTAAGTCAGACTATGCCAGCTTCCAAAAAACTTATAAGTCTTTCTTCATTGATGACAAAGAGACCCAACTAAAAAATAGCCAGTTTTCTAAATTGGACGATTTGAATAAGAGCTTGAAAAAGTTGGATGGTACGACCTATTATCGAGATGCCAAGACCAACTATAAGAGTTTGTCCAAACAAGTAAGCGCCATTCAGACTATCAATAAGTTATTTGACAAGGAAGTGATTCTGGATGGAAAATTAGTGGAAGGTGCCAAGGCTAACAAGGATGCGGACTTTGATAAACTGACGGATGATACGCTTAAGACTGGCAACAGTGCCTTGGATAAGCTGATTCAAGAAGCGGTTAAAAAAGGGAAAGAGCAACAAAAGTCAGCTCAATCGTCATCTAGTTCATCTAGTCAGTCCAGCTCGGCTCCTGCAGATAATGGGGATCAAAATTCTAAGGCTGGCTCTTCTGATGCAGGTGCTACACCTGCGCCTAGCATTCCTTCTGGAGGGAACATTCGTCAGTCTGGAATTACTAATTATGACCCTGCCAAACTCCAAAGAGATCGCAGTCGGGTTCCTTACAATGCTGATGCCGTTAAGGACGTTAATAATGCTGCCTGGGCCTTTGGTGATGGTATTCTGGAAAAGGTTGTCTCTACCTCTCAACAAAGGGGTTATTTCTCAGGAGATGACTACATCCTAGAACCTGTCAACATTATTAATGGCCACGGTTATTACAATATGTATAAGTCTGACGGTACCTACCTCTTCTCTATTAATGCGCAAACAGGCTACTTCTTTGGAAATGCCTCAGGCCACCAACCAGACTATTAAGTAGAAAAAGAAGAGAGCAGGGATAAAAATCGCGATTTCTCAGAAATCGATTTGCCTCACTCCTTAATTTCAAGGTTTAAGAGAGTCCATACAGTAGTCGCCATTTTGCGAACTACTGGGCTCTCTTACTTAGTTTCCCTTTCAAACTATCATCGAGTTTGAAAGGGATCTGTCGCGGGAAGTCTAGTCTATCCCCAGACTATCCTCGCTTTCCCGTTTCAAGGCTCGGGATAAAAAGGTACACTGAACCTTTTTATTTCCTGCCTCCGCACAGTTGATTTTGGTTTCCTCCAAGGGTCCCCCAGACCCTTGGACCTATCCCTTCTTAGCAAGGGATAAGGACTTTACTGCCGCTTCGCTGGTATGTGATGGACTAAATGCCAAAGCATTAAATCCATCATCACAAATCAGCCACTACGTCAATGTATCTAATGTTGAAAAAGTAACGAGGCTAGGACTTTTTGTCCCAACCTCGTCTTTTTGGTTCTATAAATTTTAACTCAGTATTAAATCTCTAAACTAGGTGGCGCTGGAAGGCGTCGTTGGAGATGCCTTGGGCCAGGATTAATTTTGCCCATTCCTTAGCTGAGTGGAGGCTGTGATCCTTGTAGTTACCACAGGATTCAATGGTAGTTCCAGGAACATCTTCCCAGCTAATCGAATCGGCGATTTCTTGGAGACTGTCCTTGACCACCTTGGCAATTTCAGTGGCGCTTTGTTGGCCCCAGAAAATCATGTGAAAACCAGTCCGGCAACCAAAGGGCGAGCAGTCAATGAGTCCGTCCATGCGTTTGCGGATTAACTTGGCCAGAAGGTGCTCAATGGTGTGGAGTCCGGCTGTATCAATGGAATTTTGGTTGGGTTGGATGAGACGAAGGTCAAAGTTGGTAATGACATCACCTTTGGGACCAAATTCTTCTGAGATGAGACGGACATAGGGAGCCTTGACCGCTGTATGGTCAAGCTCAAAACTTTCAACAACAACATCTTTATCTTTGGACATGAGACTACCTCGATTCTATAGTAATTCTGCCTTCATCATACCACAAATAAGAGAGACTGGCCGAGTGAAAAATTAGGATGATTTTGCCTCTTCTTGTAATAAGGGGAATTTCTTGTTAGGGAAAGCTCATCTAAAATTTGTAATGGGGGAGCTAGACTGGTCCTTAGAGGCTCTTGTTTTATCCCTGATTGCTCCACTCTCGAGGATATTCTTCTTTCGTGAAATATAATTGAGATATTCTGACAATTATGTTAGACTTAAAGTTAGTTTTTGAATAAAAACGACAATAGATTTGAGGTGAAACATGCTAAATATTATTTTAGCGATTGTTGCTATCCTCATTGGTTTAGGTATTGGTTATGGAGCTATGGTTGCCAAGACAAAGGCTGACCGTGAAGCTGCAGAACTAGCTCTTTTAAATGCTCAACAAGAAGCAGTCACCATTCGTGAGAAGGCCCAAGATGATGCTGGTCATATTAAAAAGGCAGCAGAATTAGATATGAAGGCCGAACGCAAGGAATTGCTTCTGGAAGCCAAGGAAGATGCCAGAAAATATCGTGAAGAAGTTGATAAAGAATTTAAGTCTGACAAACAAGAATTGAAGCAAATGGAAGCTCGCTTGACCGAGCGTGCCTCAAGTCTTGATCGCAAAGATGAGAATTTGTCCAGCAAGGAAAGGACGCTGGATAGTAAAGAACAAAGTCTTTCTGATAAATCTAAACACATTGATGAGCGAGAAGCTAACATCGCACAGTTAGAAGAAGAAAAACAAGCGGAGTTGCAAAAGGTAGCCAATATGTCTACCGACCAGGCCAGGGATGTTATTCTGAGCCAAACGGAAAATGAACTGACCCAGGACATCGCTAGTCGCATCAAGGATGCGGACGAAGAGGTTAAACGGACGATTGATAAGAAGGCTAAGAATCTCTTAGCTCAAGCCATGCAAAGGCTGGCTGGGGACTATGTGACCGAGCAAACCATCACAACGGTTCATCTGCCTGATGACTCTATGAAGGGACGGATTATTGGTCGTGAAGGTCGTAATATTCGGGCTCTGGAAAGTCTGACCGGAATTGATGTTATCATTGATGATACACCAGAGGTGGTTGTCCTGTCTGGCTTTGACCCAATCCGTCGAGAAATTGCTCGAATGACTCTAGAAGCCCTGATTCAGGATGGCCGGATTCATCCAGCCCGGATTGAAGAATTGGTTGAAAAGAACCGACAAGAAATTGATAATCGCATTCGTGAAGCGGGGGAAGCGGCAGCCTATGAAATTGGAGCGCCAAACCTCCATCCTGATTTGATTAAAATCATGGGACGCTTGCAATACCGGACTTCTTATGGACAAAATGTCCTGCGTCACTCGGTTGAGGTCGGTAAGTTGGCTGGTATTCTAGCTGGTGAAATTGGTGAAAATGTTGCCCTGGCTAAGCGAGCCGGTTTTCTCCATGATATGGGCAAGGCCTTGGACCGCGATGTTGACGGTAGTCACGTTGAAATCGGTACGGAATTTGCCCGTAAATACAAGGAAAATCCTGTCGTGGTTAACACCATTGCCAGTCACCACGGTGATGTTGAACCTGAGAGTGTCATTGCTGTCTTGGTGGCAGCAGCCGATGCTCTCAGCTCAGCCCGTCCTGGTGCTCGTAATGAGTCGGTTGAAAATTACATCAAGCGACTGCGTGATCTGGAAGAAATTGCCTCAAACTTTGATGGGGTGCAAAATAGCTTTGCCCTACAGGCTGGCCGTGAAATCCGGATTATGGTCCAACCCAACAAGATTTCTGATGACCAAGTAACTATCTTGGCTCACAAGGTTCGAAAGAAAATTGAGGACAATCTGGACTATCCAGGTAATATCAAGGTTACCGTTATCCGTGAATTGCGGGCCATTGACTACGCTAAATAGTGCTTGCTTAATAAAAACAGGTGAGAAGGTTTAAGGTCTCGCCTGTTTTTTTGTATGGTCTGGGCCTAGCTGGGGGAGTCTATCCTGTAAAGAAAAGGCTGGGACAGCTAATTAGTACAGGGCCTATAAAATTATGTCGGTGAGCAAGTTAATTGACTCTGCTTACCCTGAGGTCTATACTAGACCTACAATCAAAATGTTACAAAAATAGTAACAGATAGAAAGAGACCTATGATGACAATTACAAATGGTTATTTTCAATCAGCCAGAGAAGAAAAGCTTGACTTGGTCAATTTGACCAGTTTGGAAGAACGGGCTAAGGAAATTATTCCTCAGGGTGGTTTTGGCTATATCGTTGGTGGTTCTGAAGACGAATGGACCATCAAGGAAAATACCAGGGTTTTTGATCATGTGCAAATCCTGCCTCGGGTATTGATAGGGGTGGAGAATCCTTCAACAGAAACAGAACTTTTTGGTCAAAAACTGGCTATGCCCATTATTAGTTCACCTGCAGCTGCACAAGGTTTAGCCCATGCTCGTGGGGAAATGGCGACTGCTCAAGGAATGGCAGCAGCGGGAACGATCATGTCCCAAAGTACCTATGGGACCACTACCATTAGCGAAACGGCTGAGGCCGGTCAAGGAGCGCCCCAATTTTTCCAACTCTATTTGAGTAAGGATTGGTCTGTCAATCAAGCCTGGTTAGATGAAGCTGTCCGAGCAGGTGTTAAGGCGATTATCTTAACAGTCGATTCAACCTTGGGCGGTTACCGTGAAGCGGATATTGTTAATAATTTCCACTCCCTATGGGAAATCTAGCCAAATTAGCCGAAGCTAGTCAAGGTCTGGGAATTAGCGATATTTATGCGGCAGCTGCTCAGAAAATTTTGCCAGAAGATGTAAAACGCATTACAGACTATACCCATTTACCCGTCATCGTCAAGGGGGTGCAAGATTCAGATGATGCTGAGGTAGCTATTCAAGCTGGTGCCCAAGGAATTTGGGTTTCCAACCATGGTGGCCGTCAGCACAATGGAGGACCTGCCTCCTTTGATGTTTTGGAAGCAATCGCTAAGCGGGTGGATAAACGAGTTCCCATCATCTTTGATAGTGGTATTCGTCGGGGGTCCCATGTCTTTAAGGCCTTGGTAAGTGGGGCTGATGTGGTTGCCCTAGCTCGTCCAATTATTTATGGTTTAGCCCTCGGAAGGACTCAAGGCGTTTAAAGTGTTGTGGAACATTTGAACAAGGAATTCCGTATCACCATGCAATTGGCTAGTGCTCAGACGGTAGAGGATGTCAAAAAAGCCAAGCTGATTCGTCCCTAAGAAAATGAGATAATGACAAAAGGAGCCCATGAGACTCTTTTTTCGGTGCAGTTTTTCCAAAAGTATACTTTTGACCACAAAAACATGTGAGACTTGGGCTGTTATATAAGGTCAATCCTGATAGAATAAGATTAGGGTTTTGCGGTTGCGAAACAGAAATGAAAATCGGCTGTCTTTATGCTACAATAAGGGTGTTTGAAAGACTGTCTTGAGGATACTCCTCTATGCATTAAGCCTAGAAAGGTCGTTTATCTTATGTCATTTGATACTATTGATCAATTGGCGGTCAATACTGTCCGTTCGCTGTCAATTGAGGCTATCCAAGCTGCTAATTCTGGTCACCCAGGTCTGCCAATGGGGGCTGCCCCAATGGCCTATGTTCTTTGGAACCATGTCATGAATGTCAATCCAAAAACCAGCCGTTCTTGGTCTAATCGTGACCGCTTTGTCCTATCGGCTGGCCATGGTAGTGCCCTTCTTTATAGTCTGCTTCACCTGTCAGGCTACAAGGTTAGCATGGATGATTTAAAGAATTTCCGTCAATGGGGGTCTAAGACTCCTGGTCACCCAGAAGTGGGGCATACCGATGGTGTTGAAGCTACAACTGGTCCTTTAGGTCAAGGGATTGCCAACGCCGTTGGTATGGCGATGGCAGAAGCTCATTTGGCTGTCAAGTTTAACAAGCCTGACTTTGATATTGTTGACCACTACACCTATGCCCTGAATGGTGATGGTTGTCTTATGGAAGGGGTTAGCCAGGAAGCAGCTAGTCTGGCTGGTCATCTCAAGCTGGGCAAGTTGATTTTGCTCTATGATTCCAATGATATTTCTCTGGATGGTCCAACCTCAATGGCCTTCACAGAAGATGTTAAGGGTAAATTTGAAGCTTATGGTTGGCAGCACATCTTGGTTGAAGATGGGAATGATTTGGAAGCTATTGAAGCAGCCATACAGGCTGCTAAGGCTGAAAAAGAGAAACCATCCATTATTGAAGTTAAGACTGTCATCGGATTTGGTGCGGAAAAACAAGGAACTTCTGCAGTCCACGGTGCTCCTCTAGGACAAGAAGGCATTGACTACGCCAAGAAGACTTGGGGGTATGATTACCCTGCCTTTACCGTGCCCGATGAAGTTAAGCGCCGGTTCGAAATTGGCATTCAATTCCGTGGCGAAGCGGCTGAAAATGCTTGGGATACCAAGTTCCACGAATATGAAAAAGCCTATCCAGAATTAGCAGCCGAATATAAGGCAGCCTTTACTGGAGATGCTCAGTCCGTTGACTTGACACCGCATGAATTGGGAACAGCTGTAGCCAGTCGGGTTTCCAGTCAAGCAGCTATCCAACAAATTTCAGCTCAACTGCCTAATTTCTGGGGTGGTTCAGCCGATTTATCAGCCTCGAATAATACCATGGTTAAGGCTGAAACAGATTTCCAAGCTGATAACTATGCTGGTCGCAACATCTGGTTTGGTGTGCGGGAATTCGCCATGGCTGCTGCCATGAATGGGATTGCCCTCCACGGTGGTACTCGTGTCTATGGTGGTACCTTCTTTGTTTTCTCCAACTATCTGCTTCCTGCCGTTCGAATGGCAGCCCTGCAAAATTTACCAGCCGTCTACGTCATGACCCATGACTCAGTAGCCGTTGGGGAAGATGGCCCAACCCACGAACCAATCGAACAATTGGCCAGCGTTCGCTCCATGCCTAACCTCAATGTCATTCGTCCAGCTGATGGTAATGAAACTAATGCGGCTTGGCAAAGAGCTTTGGCTGAAACGGACCGCCCTACTATGTTGGTTCTGACCCGCCAAGGCCTGCCTGTTCTAGAAGGCACCAAGGAAAAAGCAGCAGAGGGTGTCAATAAGGGTGCCTACATTATTTCAGAAGCCAAGGGCGACCTTGATGGTATCATCATTGCTACGGGTTCTGAAGTTAAACTGGCTCTAGATACACAAGCAGCTTTGGAAGCTCAGGGCACTCACGTACGAGTAGTTTCTATGCCAGCCCAAAATATCTTTGATGAGCAAGATGCAGCCTACAAAGAAAGCATCTTGCTATCAGCTGTAAGCAAGCGTCTAGCTATCGAAGCTGGCTCTAGCTTTGGTTGGGGCAAGTATGTCGGCCTCGCTGGCAAGACCTTGACCATTGACACTTGGGGAGCTTCAGCACCAGGTAATCGTATTTTTGAAGAGTATGGCTTTACAGTTGACAATGCTGTTGCGCTTTACAAATCTATGTAAGAAAACTGTGTTATAAAGATATCGCCCAAGTTTTCCTTGGGTGACTTTTTGGTAACTACAAGTTTTAAAATTGACAGGCAACTAGAGTTTAGGCTACAATGATTTTAAATAAGTTAATAAAAAATGGAGGACAAGTAAATGAAAAAACTAATCCCCCTTTTGGCGACAGGCCTATCAATCTTAGCTTTAGCAGCTTGTGATTTTGATGATAATGATGATCACGTTCAGACACCTGCGTCAAGCACGGTATCATCAAGTCCATCAAAGTCATCAAGTGCTAGTTCATCGTCAACATCAGCTGCTATTTCAGAAGATGAAGCTAAAAATACCGCTCTTGCCGATGCAGGTTTGACAGCAGAGCAAGTTACTTTTACAAAAGTAGCGCAAGATATTGAAAATGGTAAAAATGTTTACGAACTTGAATTTGTTAAAGATTCAATTGAGTATAGTTATACCATTGACAGTGGTAATGGTGCTATTCTTGAAAAAGAAACAGATAACGTCAATGACTAGTCCTGATAGAACAGAATTTAGTGAGATAAGTTGAAGAGTTGAGTTTAATAAGCTCAGCTCTTTTTTGGTGGTTTTAAATCTGTTAATCAGAAAGTTAAAGGTCTATTTCTCTAGTCTGAGTTTGCTAAGATGTTTTTGTAGTGTTAGAAAACCATAGAAAAGTTTTTGAAATCACTTTTAGCTTTTACTATTCTTCTTGCAGTGGTAGGAGATATATTTTGACTGAAAAAATAGGGTTTGTAGTACTACTAAGGATTTTTGGACCACTCCCAAATCCTTTTTAGTGGTCAGAAAGATTTTCTGCTAACAGAATTAGTTTCCTTAAGGCAAAAAGGTTTATCTAGAATGGTTTTTCCAGCCTATGACAAAATGATGTCATAGATTAATTTTTTGTCATACCATGCTTATTTTGCGGAAAGTGATTGACAAAAAAGTCCCTTTTTTGTATGATTTTGGTAATTGTTTGTATTAGTTTTACGTAACAAATGATTTTTCATTTAGTAAAGGATGAAGTTGATGGGAAAGACCTGTTGCGTTTTGTATAAGAAAATCAAATAAATTTATGATGATAAGGACATTCGGTCTAACCCAATCTTGTCAGTTATTCTATTAAAAGCTTTAAATGAATTAACCAAGTCAAGCAATGCTTGTTGGACAGCAGTTTACTTATAATGAGAGCTCAACCTTTATGAGATGACACAAGGTGTTTTTATGCCTGAGTCGCTACACTCTTTTAGAGCTATAGCACAAAAAGATTGTAAGTGAAGGATAGTGAAGGCAGTTTTTTAATAAGTTGCTATTTAGAAAGAGGAAAAGGGAGAAGAAAATGATTGAATTTCAGCACGTCTCAAAGATTTATGGGGAGAAGGGGGCCCTCAGTGACCTCAATTTAACCATCAATAATGGCGAAATTTTTGGTCTGATTGGCCACAATGGGGCTGGTAAAACGACCACTATCTCGATTTTGACTTCGATTATTGAGGCCACTTATGGAGAAGTCGTCGTTGATGGTCAAGCCCTCTCAGCTAATCGTGATGCCATTAAGAAGAAGATTGGCTATGTACCAGATTCACCTGACATTTTCCTCAATTTGACCGCTAGTGAGTACTGGCATTTTCTAGGAAAAATTTATGGTGTTGAGGACAGTCAGATTGAGCAAAGAATTGCGGACTTGACTCAGGTTTTTGATTTGACCCAGCAACAAAATGATACCATTGATAGCTTCTCGCATGGGATGCGGCAGAAGGTCATTGTTATTGGGGCTCTTGTGGTTAATCCCGATATTTGGATTTTGGATGAACCCCTGACGGGACTTGACCCCCAAGCTTCCTTTGACCTCAAGGAAATGATGAAGCAACACGCCCAGGCCGGCAATACGGTCCTCTTTTCTACCCATGTCCTACAGGTGGCTGAGCAACTCTGTGACCGCATTGGTATTCTCAAGCAGGGAAAACTAATCTTTGTTGGCACCTTGGAAGAGCTTAAGGCTAATCATCCTGAGAAGGACTTGGAGACCATCTATCTGGAAATGGCAGGACGCAATGCGGAAGCCCCTGAGACTTCCCTGGGTGAGGAGGTGACTAGTCAATGAAGTGGTCAACTATTTGGGAACTCATCAAGATAAATATTCTCTACTCTAATCCGCAGAATATGTCCCAGATTAAGAAGAAGCGAGAGAAGAGCCCAGAGAAGCAAATTGTGGCTTATAAATCTATGTTACGCCAACAAGGGCTGCTGATGCTCCTCTTTACCTTCGTCTATCTATTTAATTTTATTATGGTTGATTTTGCCAAACTGCCTGGTTATTTCACCCAGTATGTTATGCTCTTCTTTTTGATGGCGGTTTTCAATGCTTTCTCAGCCATGTACGCTATCTTTTATGACAGTAAGGATTTGGACTTGTACGCCCCCTTGCCCATCAAGACTTCAGACCTTTATCTAGCTAAGGTTTTCTCCTCTTTAGGGATGGGAGCAGTCTTTTTAATGCCCCTCTTGTCTCTTTTTATCCTGCTAGCCTTTCGCGTGGGAGGAATTCTGATGGTTCCCCTAGGCCTTCTCTTTTTCCTTCTGGCCCTAGTTTCTTGTCTAACTCTGGCCTTGAGTGTCAACCATCTGGTTGGGGGCTTGGTTGTTAGAAGTTCTAGGCGCAAGCTTTTTTCGACCATCTTGATGGTTCTGACGACCCTCGGCATTATGGGGAGCCTCTTTTATTTCTTAGCTGCCAATAATAAAATAGCCATGGCGGATGGCCACCTGGTTGACCGTCCCCTCATTCCTTATTTTCGGGGCTACTATGATGTTCTCGTTCATCCCCTTGCCTTTGAGACCCTTCTTAATTTCTACCTGCCCCTTGTCTTAATCTTGATTTTGGCCCTCCTATTGGTCAAATACTTTATTCCTCGCTATTATCAGGAAGCCTTCTACAAGAGTCAGGAACAAGAGGCCAAGTCACAAAAGCAAAAGGTCTATAAAAATACAGGTCTAAATAGGACGCTGATTCGTCATCATTTAGCCACCCTGCAAAATGGAACTTTGATTGTGCAAAGTCTCATGACTCCCATACTTTTTCCTGTCATGATTGTGTTTTATTCCTTGAGTATTGACAAGAGCATTGTTGCTCAATTTTCAGGGGCCTACTTTGGTTTTGCTTGGCTGGTCGGACTAGCTTTTGGGGGCTTGAGCGCAACGCCAGCCTCCTTCCCAGCTGTTGGTCTCTCCTTGGAGAAGGAGAATTACTTGGCCTTTAAGGCCCTGCCAATCAATTTCAAGGATTTCTTGAAGCAAAAATACCTGGTCTTGGTTAGTCTTCAGATTTTTCTACCTTGGTTGGTCAGTATAGCTATTGGGTTTTACTTTGGCCTCCAGTTTCTGCTGATTTTGGCTCTGGCCCTGGGTTACCTGCTATCTGCTTTTGTTCTCAATGAATTTATGTATCGCAGAGACTATCGTAACTTGGTCTTAAATTGGCAAGATATGACCCAACTCTTTAATCGTGGGGGCGGTCAGTGGGTGGCCTTTGCCTTCTTACTCCTCATCTTCCTTTGTGGTGGGCTCATCTTTGGCTTGACCGTTCTCTTAACTGTTTTACTAGGAGCTCTGGCAACCAGCTGTTTGGTGCTTGTCATCAGCCTCTTGGTCTTTGCCTTTCTTCAATACCGACTTGATCGCACCTTCTGGAAGGTCCTGGATTAATTTAAATCAAGCTGTGCCATGGCACGGCTTTTAGTGTATAATGAATGATATGAAACGTAATTTTACAGGAGTCAAGCGACTGGTTATCAAGGTGGGGACTAGCTCTCTGGTCTTGCCCAATGGAAAAATCAATCTGAATAAAATTGACCAGCTAGCCTTTGTTATTTCTGATTTGATGAATCAAGGCAAGGAGGTCATTCTGGTGTCTTCGGGCGCTATGGGCTTTGGTCTCAATGTCCTAGGGATGGATAAGCGACCGGCGGAAATCGCCCGACAGCAGGCAGTTTCTAGTGTTGGTCAGGTGGCCATGATGAGCCTCTATTCCCAAGTCTTCTCCCACTACCAGGCCAAGGTCAGCCAGCTCTTGATTACCAGAGATGTGGTGGTTTATCCTGAGAGTTTAGAGAATTTTACCAATGCCTTTGAGTCTTTGATTAAGCTGGGAATTGTTCCCATTGTTAATGAAAATGATGCGGTTAGTATAGAGGAGATGGATCACCAGACCAAGTTTGGTGATAATGACCGCCTTTCTGCAGTAGTGGCCAAAATTACAGATGCTGATCTCTTGATTATGCTCTCAGATATTGATGGCCTTTTTGATAAGAATCCCACTGTTTATGAAGATGCGGTTCTGCGAGAGCGAGTGGCAGAGATTACGGATGAAATCCTGGCCTCGGCTGGTGGTGCTGGCAGTAAATTTGGTACGGGAGGCATGCTCAGCAAGATTCAATCAGCCCAGATGATTTTTGAAAACGAGGGTCAGATGGTTCTGATGAATGGGGAGAATCCTCGGGATATTCTGCGACTCTTAGCAGGCGAGAAAATAGGAACCTGGTTTAAAAGGGCTGACTAAATCGAGGAGCTAATCCTTGAGCTTGGGGCTGTCTTGAGACCTGTGGTTTAGACAAGCTAGGCCATTATTTTGGCAGAAGCCTTTGCCTTTATAGTGAGGAGGAATGCAAATGACTGTGATTGAAGCGTTAGGAAAGCAGGCCCAGCAGGCTAGTCGAGACTTGCTGGCCTTGGGAACAGTTGAAAAAAATCGGCTACTCTTAGGGGTTGCCCAGACCCTAGTTCAAGAGACTGAAAAAATTTTAGCAGAAAATGCTAAGGATTTAAGTAAGGCCAAGGAACATGGGATTAGTCCCGTTATGGAGGACCGCCTGCGCCTGACAGGCCGGCGGATCCAAGCCATGGCAGAGGGATTGCGTCAGGTAGCGGATTTGCAGGATCCTATTGGACGAGTTGTGCAGGGCTTCACCAACTTAGATGGCTTGAAAATTGTGCAAAAACGGGTTCCCATAGGTATCATCGCAATGATTTTTGAGAGTCGGCCCAATGTGTCGGTGGATGCCTTTAGCTTGGCCTTCAAGACTAACAATGCCATTATCCTACGCGGTGGCCGTGATGCCCTTAACTCCAATAAAATTTTGGTTAATCTGATTCGTCAGACTCTGAAAGCAGAAGGGCTCAATCCCGACATGGTCCAGCTGGTAGAAGACACCAGCCATGATGTGGCCGAAGAGCTGATGCAGGCAACCGATTATGTGGATCTCTTGATTCCGCGTGGTGGGTCTCGTTTGATTCAGACGGTTAAGGCCAAGGCCAAGGTGCCGATTATTGAGACAGGGGTCGGGAATGTCCATATTTATGTGGACGCGACAGCTGACCTAGAGATGGCGACTAGGATTGTCATCAATGCCAAGACCCAGCGGCCTAGCGTCTGCAATGCTGCAGAGAGTCTGGTAGTTCACCAGGCGGTGGCAGCCGAGTTTCTGCCCAAATTAGCAGAGGCCGTTAAGAAAGTCCATGCGGTTGAATTTCGAGCTGACCAAGGTGCTCTGGCCTTGATGCCAGAAGCAGTTCCTGCGACTGCAGGGGATTTTGCGACAGAATTTTTGGACTATGTCATGTCGGTCAAGATTGTTGCTAGCTTGCAGGAGGCTATTGATTGGGTCAATAACTATACGACCCACCACTCAGAAAGTATTATCACCCAGGACATTAATTCAGCTGATGCCTTCCAGGAGCAGGTAGATGCGGCGGCTGTCTATGTCAATGCCTCAACCCGCTTCACCGATGGCTTTGTCTTTGGCTTAGGGGCAGAAATCGGAATTTCAACTCAGAAGCTCCACGCCCGTGGTCCTATGGGTTTGGAGGCTCTGACCTCAACCAAGTTCTACATCAATGGTCAAGGCCAAATCAGAGAGTAAGCATTAGGAAGAAGGTCGTGCCTGAGCACGGCTTTTTTATACTCTTCAAAAAACAAAATTTTCCGTCGTTAACTCACCTCGCCGTACTTATTGAGGAAAGCAAGACTTTCTGCATCTTTAACCTCACAAGGTCTCCCAGACCTTTTGAGCTGTCTTCGGTTCGTGCGATACGGAGCAAAGTTGGTCGATTTCACCAACTTTGTGAGGTTAGTAAGGGAGCTAGGCAATCGCTATGGAGATTGCCGTTTGACATCAGTCACTTTAGTGACTTGATGGCCTTGCTCCTTGCCTTGGCTAGTTTTGATTTTTATTGAGTATTAGTGAAGGCGGGCTTTGTTTTTATGAGGCTACTAGCTAATCAGTCTATCTTTTGGGCTGGCACCTAGGGTTAAAACTCGACAAATTTCAAATGAAACTCATCTCGTTGATAAGCTGAAGGTCTGCTAGAGGTTTTCCTTATAGATTTTTTGGAGGGTGGTTTTCATTCAATGTTGGCCCTTAAATCTGGCTCTCGTTTGAGAAATACTTGGGCAGTTCTAGCACATTTATGGTAGAATAAAAGTTATGACAAATGAATTTCACCATGTGAGCGTTCTTCTGCACGAGACAGTTGACATGCTGGCCCCCAAGCCTGATGGTATCTATGTGGATGCCACCTTGGGTGGGGCAGGCCACAGCGCTTATTTGCTCTCAAAGTTGGGTCCCAAAGGCCATCTTTACTGTTTTGATCAGGACCAATCTGCTATAGATAATGCCCAGGTTAAGCTCAAAGATTATGTGGACAGGGGCATGGTGACCTTCATTAAAGATAATTTTCGCAATCTCAAGGCTGACCTAGCTGAAGAAGGGGTGACCCAAATTGACGGCATCCTTTATGATTTGGGGGTTTCTAGTCCCCAGTTGGACCAGCGAGAGCGAGGCTTTTCTTATAAGCAGGATGCTCCCTTAGATATGCGAATGAACCAAGAGGCCGACCTATCTGCCTACGATGTGGTCAATACTTACAGCTATCAAGACCTGGTGAAAATCTTCTTCAAATATGGGGAAGATAAGTTTTCCAAGCAAATTGCCCGTAAGATTGAGCAGGCGAGAAAAAGTAAACCGATTGAGACAACGACTGAACTGACCGAGATTATCAAGTCAGCCAAGCCAGCCAAGGAATTAAAGAAAAAGGGGCACCCAGCCAAGCAGATTTTTCAGGCCATTCGGATTGAGGTCAATGATGAATTAGGGGCTGCGGATGAGTCTATTCAGCAGGCCTTGGAACTCCTAGCCTTGGATGGTCGGATTTCGGTCATTACCTTTCATTCTTTAGAAGACCGGCTGACCAAGCAAATCTTCAAAGAAGCCTCAAGTGTGGATGTGCCTAAGGGTTTACCCTTCATTCCTGAGGAAATGCAGCCCAAGATTGCCTTGGTCAATCGCAAGCCCATCTTACCCTCCCAAGGGGAGCTCTCAGTCAATAATCGGGCCCATTCAGCCAAGCTGAGGGTGGCTAAAAAAATTCGAAAGTAGTTAGAATTATGGCAAATAAAAAGCAAGAAGAAGTAGCCATTCAAAACGCCTTTCAGAAGCGTTTTCGTAAGTTTTCCAGACTGGAGGTTGCTTTTTACGGCTCCGTTATCATTACGGCTGTTCTGATGGCCGTAGGGATTATTTACTTACAGAGTCGCAATTTGCAACTCAAACAGCAGATTACTGAAATTAATAGTCAGATTAGTGATGCAGAAACGGACCAAAATAATGCCAAGCAGGAGGTCAATGAGCTGACGCGCTCGGACCGGATTGCCGAGATAGCTAAAAAGGCAGGTCTCAATATTGATAACTCTAATCTTGGAAATGTTGGGAGTAACAAGTAGCGCATGAAGAATTTGATTAATCGCTTCTTGTCCTATGTGACAAGGGATCGGCGAGGACCTCGGGCTAATCGAGAACGGGTCGGTCAAAATTTGATGATTACCACGGTTTTCATCTTTTTTATCTTTATCATTAATTTTGCCATCATCATTGGGACCGACTCTAAATTCGGGGTCAAACTAGCTCCCAAGGCCAAGGCTGTCTACCAGACAACAGTGACCAAGGCGGCCAAGCGGGGGACCATCTATGACCGCAATGGTAATGTGATTGCAGAGAATTCAACCACCTACACGATCTATGCCATTATTGACAAGAAGTATGTTTCAGCTAAGAATGAAAAGCTCTATGTTCAAGACAAGGACTATGATAAGCTGGCCGACATTCTCAATCAGCAGTTAGGGGTGGAAAAGGACTATGTCTTAAAGCAATTGAGACAACCTAAGCTGACCCAGGTCTATTTTGGGTCTGAGGGGACTAATCTATCCTATTCGACCATGCAGGCTATTTCAGATGCGGCCAAGGAAGCAGGCATCAAGGGAGTTGACTTTGATACCAGTGCTAGCCGTCTTTATCCCAACGGAACCTTTGCCTCTGAGTTTATTGGTATTGCCCAGAAACAAAATGGTAAGAAGGGGGACTCAACCCTGGTCGGAACGACTGGACTGGAAGCCTCTATGGACAGCATCCTGTCGGGAACTGATGGTAAGGTTACCTACGAAAAGGACGAAAATGGGAATATCCTTTTTGGAACTGGGAAGAATATTAAAAAGACGATTGATGGGCGTGATGTCTATACTACCCTAGATGCCACCCTGCAAACCTATCTGGAGACCCAGATGAATACCTTCATGGAAAAGGTTGGCAGTGCAACAGATGCTAGTGCTACCTTAGTCAATGCTCATACCGGCGAAATTTTGGCAACAACCCAAAGGCCTACCTATAATGCTGATACCCTGCAGGGAATGAGCAAAGATGAGGGCTATAATTGGAACAATATGCTTTACGGTACCAATTTTGAGCCTGGTTCTACCATGAAGGTTATGCTGCTGGCTTCGGCTCTCAATGAAGGAGCCTTCAACGCCAACCAAACCTACTACAATGGGGATGGTATCAAAATTGCTGATACCACCATCAATGACTGGGCGGTCAACCAAGGGACGTCATCTGGTCAGACCATGACCTTGGCGCAAGGCTTTGCTTATTCGTCTAATGTGGGAATGACTATTTTGGAACAGCAACTAGGTGATTCGACTTGGAGCAGCTACCTGTCTAAATTCCGTTTTGGTATGCCGACACGTTTCGGTATGGACAATGAGGAATCTGGATCAGTTTCCTTAGATAATAAGGTTACAGCAGCTATGTCAGCCTTCGGTCAAGGGGTGTCTGTTACAGAAATTCAGATGCTGCGGGCCTTCACAGCTGTTGCTAATAATGGTGTTATGTTGGAACCTCGTTTTGTCAATCAAATCTATGATTCTGCTGATAATAGCAGTCGAGTTAGCTCCACAGAAGTTGTGGGGAATCCTGTTTCTTCTGATGCGGCCAAGCAAACCCGTGACTATATGGTGGATGTCGGAACGGATCCTAATTATGGTACCCTTTATTCGTCTACAACAAATGCGCCAATTATTCAGGTTGGCAATTATTCAGTTGCTGTTAAATCAGGTACCGCCCAATATGCTGCTGGCGATGGCGGTTATGAGCAGGGTGAGCACAGCTATATCTATTCGGTTGTAGCTATGGTTCCTGCTGATGATCCTAAATTCATCATGTATGTGACTTTGAAGAAACCTGAGAATTTCAGTGGTTTATTCTGGGCTGATGTGGTCAATCCTGTCCTGGAGCAAGCCATGCTTATGCAGGATGAACTGTCATCAACCTCAGTCAGCTCACAGGCTTCATCTGAAACTGGCTATAAGATGCCAGATTTTACCGGTAAGAACGCTGGGGATGCTTCAACCACCCTGCGGCAAAATTTAGCCCATGTTATTCCTCTCGGAACTGGAAGCAAGGTCAAAAAGACTTCAGTCAAGGCCGGCAGCAATGTGAAATCGGGTCGCCAAGTCTTGATGTTAACTGATAAGTTTCAAGAACTGCCTGATATGTACGGTTGGACCAAGGCTAATGTCAAAATCTTTGCTGACTGGATGGGGATCAAGGTATCCTTCAAAGGATCTGAGTCGGGAACGGTTACCCAGCAGAATATTGACTCGGGTTCCAAGTTGAAAAATGTTAAAAAATTGACGATTACACTAGGAGACTAAGATGTTAACCATATTATTAGCAGGTTTGACTGCCTTCATTTTGACGGTAGTCGGAATACCCTTCTTTATCAAATTTTACCAGGCTAGGAAAATTGCCGGTCAACAGATGCACGAGGACGTTAAACAGCACCTAGCCAAGGCCGGAACGCCGACCATGGGGGGGACAGTCTTTATCCTTGCGGCAACCCTAGTGACTCTATCCTTTTCAACCCTAAGTCTTTTTCGAGGAGCTGCTTTTGGAGCGACAGCTGGAATTCTCTCAGTTGTGGTCATCTACGGAATCATCGGCTTTCTAGATGACTTTCTCAAAATTTTCAAGAAAATTAACGAAGGGCTAACACCCTGGCAGAAGATGCTCCTGCAGATTCTGGCGGGCCTGATTTTCTACTTTACCCATGTTCGTCCTAGTGGAACGGATGCCATCAATATCTTTGGCTTTCAACTCCACATCGGCATTTTCTATCTAGCCTTTGTCCTTTTCTGGGTGGTTGGCTTCTCCAATGCCGTTAATCTGACCGATGGTATTGATGGGCTGGCTTCGATTTCAGTCGTTATTTCCCTGATTGCCTATGGTATTATTGCCTATCTTCAAAAGCAACCAGATATTCTCCTGATTATTGTGGTCATGATTGGTGGTCTCTTGGGCTTCTTTGTCTTCAATCACAAGCCTGCCAAGGTTTTCATGGGGGATGTCGGTAGTCTGGCCTTGGGGGCTATGCTGGCTTCCATTTCCATTGCCCTAAGACAGGAGTGGACCCTGCTCCTGATTGGCCTAGTCTATGTTTTGGAGACCGCTTCGGTCATGTTGCAGGTGACTTATTTCAAGGCTACCAAGAAAAAATATGGGGAAGGTCGGAGAATTTTTAGAATGACTCCCTTCCACCATCATTTGGAGCTAGGTGGCTTATCAGGCAAGGGAAAGGAATGGAGCGAGTGGAAGGTTGATGGCTTCCTCTGGGCCGTCGGTGCCTGCTCTAGTCTTGTCGCCCTCCTGATTTGGTTAATGATTAAATAAACAAAAGAAAGGTCTGGGAAGCTGGTTCCAAGGCCTTTCTTTTGGTATAATGGGTGAAGCAAATACGAGATGGCTTCATTAAGAAGCGCTCAAAGAGGTAAGTATGATGTTTAAAGATTATAATTTTAAGGACTATATCAATCGAGCTCTGGATTTGATGTCTTTTAAGGAGCCAACGCCAGTTCAGGCTAAGTTGATTCCAGTGGTTCGATCTGGGCGTGACCTGGTGGGTGAGTCAAAGACCGGTTCGGGGAAGACCCACACTTTTTTGTTGCCTATTTTTGAGAAATTGCAAGAAAATCTCAATCAGGTCCAAGCGGTCATCACGGCTCCAAGTCGGGAGCTAGCTAGCCAAATCTACCAGGCTGCCAAGCAAATTGCTGACCAGGCTGAGACTGAGATTCGTCTGGTCAACTATGTTGGCGGGACAGACAAGCTTCGTCAAATTGAAAAATTAAAAGCTGGTCAACCCCAGATTATTATTGGAACACCTGGTCGGATTTATGACTTAATCAAATCGAGTCATCTGGATATTCACAAGGCTTCAACCTTTGTCGTTGACGAGGCCGACATGACCATGGACATGGGCTTTCTGGACACGGTTGATAAGATTGCGGCCAGCCTGCCAGAGACTGTCCAAATTTTGGTCTTCTCAGCTACCATTCCCCAGAAGCTCCAGCCCTTCTTGAAGAAATACCTGACCAATCCAGTGATTGAAAAGATTAAGACCCAGACGGTGATTGCGGATACCATTGATAACTGGTTACTCTCCACCAAGGGTCGAGATAAGAATAGTCAGATTTTGGAAATCCTGACCAGCCTCCATCCTTATTTGGCCATGATTTTTGTCAATACCAAGGAGCGAGCAGATGAGCTCCATAATTTCTTGCTAGCCAATGGCCTAAAAGTCGCGAAAATCCACGGAGGAATCCCTCCTCGGGAACGCAAGCGAATCATGAATCAAATCAAACGCTTGGATTATGAGTATATCGTGGCGACTGATTTGGCAGCTCGAGGTATTGATATTGAGGGGGTCAGCCATGTCATCAACGATGCCATCCCTCAGGATTTATCATTCTTTGTCCATCGGGTCGGACGGACGGGCCGCAACGGTCTTTCTGGTACAGCTATTACCCTCTATCAACCTAGTGATGACAGCGACATTCGTGAGCTAGAAAAACTGGGCATCAGCTTCCTACCTAAAGTCTTTAAGGATGGTCAATTCCAGGATACCTATGACCGTGACCGCCGGGCTAATCGGGAGAAATCCTATCAGAAACTGGATACAGAAATGATTGGCCTGGTCAAGAAGAAAAAGAAGAAGGTCAAGCCAGGTTACAAGAAGAAAATCCAGTGGAAGGTTGATGAAAAACGGCGCAAGGAAAGGCGAGCAGCCGCTAAAGCCAGAGGACGTGCCAGTCGCAAGGCTAAAAAGCAGAGCTTTTAAAATTTATTAAGACAGGAAGTTAGGGCCCTTGTGCCTTAACTTTTTTACTTGTCCCGGCTACCTTGCAGGCTGGATTGTCAGGGTCTTGCAAGTTGTTAGACCTCGGAAAAAGAAGGGGGGCTTGCGTCAACTTGTCCTGCTGGGGGTTAGGCTAGTCTGCCTGACTATAATAAGAGCCACCACGTATGCTTTCATCCTTTGCCTTTCATAACTTAACTCAGTAGCCTTCGTCTTGATAGAATCTTGTTATCGCTTGATAGAAATTCCCTATTATTCAAGGGCAGGGGGACATGTTAAACTAGTGATAAGTATAACAAGATAAGGAGACGACCATGAAATTGAAGAAAATTTTTCTAACGAGTCTGGTCTTGGGGTTGGGAACCCTAACATTAGCAGCCTGCTCTTCTAAATCTGGAAGTACAGCTAAGCAGGATATTGTTGTTGCCACTGATTCTGACACCGCTCCCTTCACCTTTACCGGCAAGGACAATAAGCAGACTGGCTACGATATTGAGGTGATGAAGGCTGTCTTCAAGGGCTCTAAAAAATATAATGTCAAATTTGAGACGACTGAATTTGAGTCTATCCTGCCGGGAATTGACTCGGATCGTTACCAAATTGCAGCCAACGACTTTAACTATAATGCCGACCGCGCTAAGAAATACCTCTTCTCGGATCCGATTTCCCTGTCGAATTATGCCATTGTCACGAAGTCAGGCACCAAATACGATAAATTAGAGCAGCTCTCTGGTAAATCAACTGAGGCCTTGGCAGGTTCCAACTATGCTCAAACCTTGGAGGACTGGAATAAGGCTAATCCAGATAAGGACCCGATCAAGGTCAATTATGTTTCTGGCCAAACAGGCTTTACCTCTCGCCTCCAGGATCTGGACCAAGGCAAGATTGACTTCATCTTCTATGATCAGATTTCTTCCAGCTATGCCTCCAAGGACCAGGGCTTTGACTTCACGGTTAGCCAGTTACAAGATAAGATTGGTTCAGAAAAGGATGGCAAGGAATACATTCTTTTTGCCAAGACCGACCAAGGTAAGGAGTTACAAGCCTTCGTCAATAAACGCGTTAAGGAATTGCAAAAGGACGGTACCCTTGCCAAACTGAGTAAGAAATATTTCGGTGGCGACTATGTTTCCGACCTCAAATCCTAAGAAGAGCTATCAGCTGATAGCTTTTTTCTATGCCCCCTTTAGGATTTACTATTTTACAGCTCCCCTTTTGGATGATAGAATGAAATAATCATATAACTTGAATAAAGAAGAAACTAGGAGAACTTATGGCAGAAGATAATCGGATACAAGAGAAAATAAAAGAGTTCTTTAAAACGGCTAGGGGAAAGTTAATCGGCTTTTTCCTAGTTTTGGCTATAGTGATTTTGATCTTGGTGCAGGTTTGGGGCTACTTGGTTAAGTCTGGCCTCTATAACGACTTTGTTAAGACCCTGCCTGATGGTCGGCTCTTTAGTCTGCAGGCTGTTTTTAGTGCTATTCCAGATATTTTGAAACACCTGCCCATGACGCTGGGCCTAACCATCTGGGGCTCAATTTTTGGTTTGATTTTGGCCTTGCTCTTTGCCATCGTCAAGATCAATCGGGTGCCTGTTCTCTATCAAATTCAGGCCTTCTTTGTCAGCTTTTTACGGGGAACGCCTATCTTGGTCCAACTGATGTTGACCTACTACGGGATTCCGCTTTTGTTGCGTTACCTCAACATGAAGTTTAACACGGGCTGGAATATTAATAATATCTCCCCTATCGTCTTTGCGGTGGTAGCCTTTGCCCTTAATGAAGCGGCCTATACCAGTGAGACCATTCGGGCTGCCATTCAGGCTGTTGATGCCGGAGAAATCGAAGCTGCTAAGAGTCTGGGAATGACCAATGCGCAGATTTACCGTCGGGTTATTATCCCCAATGCTGCTGTGATTGCGACCCCAACCCTGATTAACACTCTGATCAGTTTGACCAAGGGAACCTCGCTGGCCTTTAGTGCAGGGATTATTGAAATGTTTGCCCAGGCTAAAATTATCGGTGGCCGTGACTATCGCTATTTTGAACGCTATATTTCGGTGGCTATTATTTACTGGATTGTCAGCATTGTGATTGAAAATATCGGTCGCTATATTGAAAAATCTATGGAAATTAAGCCGCCAGAAAATATTTCTGGTCAAGAAGGAGGCTTGCGCTAATGATTAAGATTAGAAATTTAACCAAGGCCTTTTCAGGACAAAAGGTTTTGGATGGCCTCGACTTGGATATTAAAAAAGGTCAAGTCATTGCCCTAGTTGGAGCTTCTGGTGCTGGGAAATCCACCTTCTTACGCAGTATGAATTACTTGGAAGAAGCCGATTCTGGGACCATCGAAATTGATGACTTCAAGGTGGATTTTGAAATTATTTCCAAGGAGCAAATCCTAACCCTGCGCCGTAAGCTGGCCATGGTTTTCCAGCAGTTTAATCTTTTTGAACGTCGGACAGTTCTGGACAACGTTAAGGAAGGCCTTAAGATTGTTAAAAAGCTTTCGGACAAGGAAGCGACTGCTATTGCCAAGGAGGAATTAAAGAAGGTTGGTCTTGCCGATCGTGAGAACTACTATCCTCGTCACCTCTCTGGTGGTCAGAAACAGCGGGTAGCCTTGGCTCGAGCTCTGGCTATGAAGCCAGATGTCCTCCTCTTGGATGAACCAACTTCAGCCCTAGACCCTGAATTGGTCGGAGAGGTGGAAAAATCCATTGCAGATGCGGCTAAGTCTGGCCAGACCATGGTCCTTGTCAGCCACGATATGAATTTTGTCGCCCAGGTTTCCGATAAGGTCCTCTTTCTTGAAAAGGGACATATTCTGGAGCAGGGGACACCTGACCAACTCTTTAACCACCCCAAGGAAGAAAGAACCAAAGAATTTTTTGCTAGTTACAAAAAATCCTATGTCTGATATAATAGAAATAAGTTTGAAGCTCGTTTGGCCAGTCAAGCGAGCTTTCTTGTGGCCTCAGCCAGCTTATGAGTATGAATCCATTGCTGAGTGCTTTGGTTGCTAGATATTAACTTCTTTGACGACAGGTGTCTTATGTTAACAGATATTTTTAAATTTTATTTGCAGGGGCTTTTTATGGCCATTGCCTTCGTTATTTTTGCAGTAATTTTTTGGATTGCCTATCGAGCCCTCAAGCTCAAGGATAAAACCATCAAGGAGCGGCAGAACACTCTCTATGACGGCATAATGATGGCCCTGATTTCAATTCCCATCCTATCTTTTGCCTTTATGGCTATTGTCCTGATGATTCGGTCATAATAATTGACCCCACCCCAATTCTGGAGTAAACTAGGGCTACTAAAGATAGGCGACAGATTGGATTTAGGGAGAAAGGCCTGCTTGCCCTTTTCCAACATTGAGGAAGGGAGCGGGATAAATCCTTGAGTTCAAGGAAGTCAATTTTGGCGCCCTGCCTCCTAACAGTTAATCTTAAAAATAAGAAGTTATCCCTAACTCTATTTGTCCCTAACAAAGCTAATAAAGGAGATACAAATGCTTTATGATACATTGGTAATTGGCTCTGGGCCTGGTGGCATGACTGCAGCCCTCTATGCCGGTCGCTCAAACCTCAAGGTTGGTTTGATTGAGCAAGGAGCGCCAGGGGGTCAGATGAACAATACCTCGGATATTGAGAATTATCCTGGTTTTGAGACCATTTCTGGGCCGGATTTGTCCATGAAAATGTATGAACCCTTAGAAAAATTTGGTGTTGAAAACATCTATGGTATCGTTGAAAAAATTGAAGACCACGGCGATTTCAAGAGAGTTCTGACGGGCGATGAGCACTATGATGCCAAAACGATTATTCTGGCAACTGGAGCCAAGCACCGCTTGGTTGGGGTTCCTGGCGAAAACCAATACAATAGTCGTGGGGTTTCCTACTGTGCGGTCTGCGATGGGGCCTTCTTCCGCGATCAAGACCTCTTGGTCATTGGTGGGGGCGATTCAGCAGTAGAGGAAGGCATCTACCTGACCCAATTCGCTAAGACAGTGACCATCGTTCACCGTCGAGACCAATTGCGGGCTCAGAAGATACTTCAGGACCGTGCCTTCGCTAATGATAAGATTGACTTTATCTGGGATTCTGTTGTTGAGGAAATCAAGGGGGATGACGTCAAGGTCCGCTCGGTTGACATCAAAAATGTTAAGACGGGCCAAGTCATCAATCGAGAATTTGGCGGTGTCTTTGTCTATGTCGGTCTAGACCCTGTTTCAAGTATGGTGAGCGAACTGGGGATTACAGATGAAGTCGGCTGGGTCATCACCGATGACAAGATGAAAACCAGTCGTCCTGGAATTTTTGCCATCGGCGATATTCGCCAAAAAGATTTGCGGCAGATTGCGACTGCCGTTGGCGATGGTGCCATCGCTGGTCAAGAGGTTTATCATTACATCAACGATTTGGCTTAGACTTAAACAGATGAAAGCCCGATGAGGCCTCTGTATACAGCCTTTCACAAGCATTCCGGCTGGAGTGCTTTTTTCTTATTGTCTGAATTGTGCTATAATATTACCAATATTCAAAAAAAGGAGGAAACTCTTTGCCCCTCCTGCCAGCTAGCTGGAGGAGAAAGATTAAACACTAAGATGTCAGAACAATACACCACGGAGGCGGAAGCCGAGACGACCAAGAATGGCATGGACCGAGGCTTGACCAACCGTCATGTCCAGATCATCGCCATTGCTGGAACCATTGGGACAGGGCTCTTTCTAGGGGCTGGGAAATCCATTCATCTGACAGGGCCATCCATCGTCCTCGTCTATATTATTACAGGGATTTTCATGTATCTAATGATGCGGGGCATCGGCGAAATGCTCTACATGGATCCTGATCAGCACACCTTTATCAACTTTATTACCAAGTATCTGGGTCAAGGTTGGGGCTATTTTGCAGGCTGGTCCTACTGGATTTCTCTGGTTCTTTTGGGAATGGCAGAGCTAACCGCCATTGCCAAGTACGTCCAATACTTTATCCCAGGAGCCCCCAGTTGGTTGATTCAGCTGGTCTTTCTGGTCCTCCTCTGCGGGGTTAATATCGTCGCTGTCGCAGTCTTTGGTGAGGTCGAATTTTGGTTTGGCATGATTAAGATTATTGCCATCCTTGCTCTAATAGCAACGGCTATTTTCATGGTTCTGACTGGCTTTAAGACCCCTGTCGGTCCTGCCAGTCTGGGAAATATCTTCCACGGCTTTAAATTCTTCCCTATGGGTGTGGACCACTTCTTTATGGCCTTTCAAATGGTCTTCTTTGCCTATCAGGCCATTGAATTTGTTGGGATTACCACTTCTGAAACCAAGAATCCACGCCAGGTCTTGCCCAAGGCCATCCACGCCATCCCTAGTCGGATTATGTTTTTTTATGTGGGTGCCTTGATTGCCATCATGTCCATTTTCCCTTGGCATCAGTTACCTGCTGACCAGTCTCCCTTTGTTATGGTCTTTAAATTGGCTGGTGTCAACTGGGCAGCTGCCTTGATTAACTTTGTTGTCTTGACAGCAGCAGCTTCCTCACTTAACTCCATGCTCTATTCCAGCGGTCGTCACCTCTACCAACTAGCCAGTGAGACCCCTGCTCTGGATAGATTCAAGCTCAATCGTTTGTCACGTACCAATGTCCCTCAAAATGCTATCTTTACCTCGGCAGGATTTATGGTTTTGGCGGCCATTCTCAGCGTTGTCCCTTGGATTTCTGATAGCTTTACGGTTATTACGTCATCTTCTTCTGGTGTTTATATCGCCATCTATGCCCTGACCATGCTGGCCCATATGCGTTACCGCAAGTCCAAAGACTTTATGGCAGACGGCTTTCTCATGCCAGCCTATAAGGTTCTTAATCCCTTGACCATTGCCTTCTTTGGCTTTATCTACCTGTCGCTCTTCCTGCAAGAATCAACCTTTATCGGTGCAGTCGGGGCCACCATCTGGATTTTAGTCATGGGAACGATTTGTCAAATCGCTACTAAAAGGCAAGCCATCAGATAAAGCAAAACCAGAAGCATGCCTTCTGGTTTTTTCGGTAGGACAGGCACGTCGCACATCTGGTGTGAAAGTTCCAGGGCTCACCCGCTATTGATGAGGAAGACAGGTTCTTCAAGTGATTTTCGGTTCTTTGGTAGGACAGGCATGTCGGATATCTGGTCTGAAAATCCTACGCCCCCCACTAAGGTTGAGCAGGCCTAGTCCTTCAAACGACTTTTCTTCATCCCACCTTATTTATGTTATAATAGTCACAAACTCAAAGGAGAAGCGCTTGATGTATAGAGATGACAGTTTAACCCTACATACTGACTTATATCAACTAAACATGATGCAGGTCTATTTTGATCAAGGTATCCATAATAAGAAGGCCGTTTTTGAGGTCTTTTTCCGTAAGGAACCCTTTGCTAATGGCTATGCGATTTTTGCTGGATTGGAGCGGATTATTAACTATTTAAATCATCTTCATTTTTCAAAAACCGATTTGGCCTACCTGAAAGAATTGGGTTATCCCCAGGATTTCTTGACGTACTTGGAAAATCTCCAGATGACCTTGAGCGTTCGTTCTGCCAAGGAAGGAGATTTGGTCTTTGCCAATGAGCCTATCGTCCAAATTGAAGGTCCTCTGGCCCAGTGTCAGCTGGTGGAAACGGCTATCCTCAATATTGTCAACTACCAAACCCTGATTGCGACCAAGGCCGCTCGCATTCGCTCAGTTATTGAAGACGAACCCCTGCTAGAATTCGGAACCCGTCGGGCCCAGGAATTGGATGCCGCCATCTGGGGGACTAGGGCTGCCGTCATCGGTGGTGCTGATGCCACCTCCAATGTCCGAGCGGGTAAGATGTTTGATATTCCAGTTTCTGGGACCCATGCCCATGCCTTAGTTCAGACCTACGGCAACGATTATGATGCCTTTATGGCTTATGCGGCTACCCACAAGGACTGTGTTTTCTTGGTAGATACCTATGATACCTTGCGACTGGGCGTTCCAGCTGCTATCAAGGCTGCCAAAGAGCTGGGGGACAAGATTAATTTTCTTGGGGTCCGCTTGGACTCTGGTGACTTGGCTTATTTGTCCAAGAAGGTTCGCAAGCAGTTGGATGAGGCTGGTTTCCCCGACGCTCATATTTATGCCTCAAACGACCTTGATGAAAATACCATTCTCAACCTCAAGATGCAAAAGGCTAAGATTGATGTCTGGGGCGTTGGAACCAAGCTGATTACGGCCTATGACCAACCAGCCTTGGGCGCCGTCTATAAGATTGTGGCTTTAGAAGATGACAAAGGCATCATGCAAAACACCATTAAATTATCCAACAATGCTGAGAAGGTCTCAACGCCTGGTAAGAAGCAGGTTTGGCGGATTACTAGTCGTGATAAGGGCAAATCCGAAGGCGACTACATTACTTACGATGGGGTTGATGTCAATGAGGCTGAGGAGCTCCACATGTTCCACCCGACCTATACCTATATCAATAAGACTGTCAAAAATTTTGATGCTGTTCCCCTCTTGCAAGACGTCTTCGACCAGGGGCAACTCGTTTATCAGCAGCCAGACCTGATGGCTATCAAGGATTATGCCAAGAAGGAACTGGATCATCTCTGGGATGAATACAAGCGGGTCCTCAATCCTCAGGATTATCCAGTCGATTTGGCACCAGATGTCTGGCAAGATAAGATGGACCTGATTGCCAAGATGCGAGAGAAGGCTAATCAAACCCAGGACTTTTAAAAAAGGGTGAGAGCCTGAGCAAGGAAAACTGCTTAAAGACGGCAGAACCTTATGAGCTAGCTAGTTTCGCCTAGGTTGGTTTTTAAGCAGAAGAAAAGGAGATAGAAATGAGCTTACAAACAGAAATTATTGAAAAATTAGGGGTTCAACCCCAGATTGACCCCAAGCAGGAAATCAGACGCTCAGTTGATTTCCTGAAGGCCTATCTAAAGAAGCATAGCTTTTTAAAAAGCTATGTGTTAGGGATTTCTGGTGGCCAGGACTCTAGTTTGGCTGGTCGTCTGGCCCAGATAGCTGTTGAGGAGTTGCGGGCCGAAACGGGTCAGGACTATCAATTTATCGCCATCCGCCTTCCTTACGGAGTTCAAGCGGATGAAGATGACGCCCAAAAGGCTCTGGCTTTCATTCAACCAGATGTCTCCCTGTCCATCAATATCAAGGAAGCAGTTGATGGTCAGGTGGCTGAATTGGCCAAGGCAGGCATTGTGGTTTCTGATTTCAATAAGGGGAATATCAAGGCGCGTCAACGGATGATTACCCAGTATGCGGTCGCGGGCGAAAATAGTGGAGCGGTCATCGGAACCGACCATGCAGCCGAAAATCTGACAGGTTTCTTCACCAAGTTTGGTGATGGGGGTGCTGATATTCTTCCGCTTTTCCGCCTCAATAAGCGCCAAGGCAAGCAGCTTCTAGCAGAATTAGGCGCTGACAAGGCCCTCTACGAAAAAATTCCTACGGCAGACCTGGAGGAAAACAAACCAGGTATCGCCGATGAGGTGGCTCTAGGCGTGACCTATCAAGATATTGA
This sequence comes from Streptococcus downei MFe28, assembly GCF_900459175.1. NCBI lineage: Bacteria > Bacillati > Bacillota > Bacilli > Lactobacillales > Streptococcaceae > Streptococcus > Streptococcus downei. The sequence goes on from NZ_UHFA01000002.1 coordinate 746,145, forward strand.
TGATTATCTCGAAGGTAAGGCTGTCAGCCCTGAGGCCCAAGAGACCATTGAAAAATGGTGGGCCAAGGGTGAGCATAAGCGCCACCTACCGATTACGGTCTTTGATGATTTTTGGAAAGATTAATACTCTTCAAAAATCAAAATTTCCCATCGTTAACTCACCTTGCCGTACTCCAGTACTGTCTTCAGTTCGTCGCCTCGGCTAATTCCGATTTTCATTGAGTATAAATTTGAGTAGTCCCCAGCGACTACTTTTTCTATCGCTTTTAAAAGTATTTTCTTGCTTGGCGTTTTTTTCTGTGTTATACTAATTGTAAGTTATAAGACTAATGGAGGCTTAGTGCTATGTTTTCAGTTGAGAAATTAAAAAATCGTCGGAAGGAATTGGGGCTGTCCCAGGCTGATGTTGCTAGGCAGCTGGGAATTTCTCGCCCCTCTTATTTTAATTGGGAAAATGGGAAAACCAAGCCCAATCAGAAGAATTGGACCAAGCTCAGTAAGATTCTGCAGGTGAACCCTTCCTACTTCCTGTCCGAGTATGAGATTGTTGAGACCTATGTCCAACTCAATAAGAGCAATAAAAAGAAGACCGTGGATTTTGCCAACCGTCTTTTGGCTGAGCAGGGCAAGATGCGTTCAGAAGCCGGTCGCAAGCTTTATGCCTACAAGGTCTATGAACGCTTGTCTGCTGGTACGGGTTATACTTACTTTAATGATGGCAACTATGATGAGGTCTTTTACGATGAAAAGATTGATCATGACTTTGCTTCTTGGGTTTTCGGAGATTCAATGGAACCAACCTATCTCAATGGTGAGGTGGTCCTGATTAAGCAGACCGGTTTTGACTATGATGGTGCGGTCTATGCGGTTGATTGGGATGGTCAGACCTATATCAAGCGAGTTTATCGCGAACCCGAAGGCCTGCGCCTGGTTTCCATCAACCAACAATATGCGGATAAATTTGCGCCCTACGATGAAAATCCAAGGATTGTTGGCAAGATTGTCGGCAACTTTATGCCTGTTGATGCTAGTGCCTAGAAATAAAGATAAGACTCCTAAGAGCAGTTCTTCAGGTTGGGCGGAACGGTTCTTAGGAGTCTTTTATACTCTTCAAAGATCAAAACTACCCATCGTTAACTCACTTTGCCGTACCCAAGTACTGCCTGCAGTTCGTTGCCTTGGCTACTTTTGATTTTTATTGAGTATTACTAATTTCATTTTCTACTTCATGAAAAAGCATCTGCTCTAGGCAAGGGGTAAAGACGCCGGTCCACTTTAGTGACTGGTGCCGCAGGAGCTGACCTGCTGTCTTTGCACCACTTTGTGGCACAGCAGACAACTAGTCATCCTTGCTGGGGTAAGACGACGAAGGTTTTGACATCTGTCAAAGCCCTTCTGTCTTACTCCCAAACGGCAATCTCCATAGCGATTGCCTAGCTCCCTGCCTCATTCAGCTAGTCTAGTAATAGCGATTGTTCTAACCACGTAGGGTCTTATACTCTTCGAAAATCAAAATTTACCGTCGTTAACTCACCTTGCCGTACTCCAGTACTGTCTTCGGTTCGTTGTCTCGGCTAATTTCGATTTTCATTGAGTATTAATCGTAGGGTAGGAGGAGCTGAGACTGTCTCAAGTCAAGGGTCAGCTGGTAATCACTATTGTCTCGGATAGTGTGTTCGAAGTCTGTGGTATAGAGGACTAGGCGGAGCTGGTTACCTTTATTTAGGCGGTAGATGCTTGGTTGTAGATCTAGCTGGATTGTCATCCATTGGTCGGCCTGAACATCATCAATGGATAGGAGGCCCTGACGATTTTGCAGGTTGAGAACCGCCTTGCTGATGACCCGATAGGGTGTCTCAACGAAGGGTAGCTCTAGGCAATTTTCGCGGACATAATTGCGACCATTATCAATGCCACGGGCTTCTTTAGTACTTGGGACATCCTTGTAGCGCTTTTTAAGGCCAAAGTCCAGGACTTGGGCAGAGAGAAGGCCTTTAGCCCTTGAGGATTTAAGTCTGAGCTTGAGACGGGGGCGACCATTGACTAGCAGGTCCTCCTCAAGAGTCAAATCAATGGTAATCTGGTTAGCCTTACCTTTAAAGAGTTGAGCCTTAAAAATGTTGAAATCCTTGGCGTAGCGCTCAAAGTCCTCTTCTTGGTAGTGATTTTCAATAATCGCCTGGCCATGGCCCAAATCCAAGGTACGATAATGGCTTCCACCAAAGTCCTCTAGCCTTTGCCAAACCTGCTCTTGGCTGTTATCCTGCCAGATGACCCTAGGCAATTGAAAGCCATTGGCCTGACCCAGGAGCTTTTGCGTCAGGAGGGCATTCATACTTTCACGGAAATCAATGGATTGCCAGTTATTCATGTAGACATGCATGCCATTGTGGAAAAAGAGGTGTTTGTCAATGTTGCTCGGCAGGGCCTTGAAAAATTGGTAGGCATGGAGGGGCTTGACATTCCAATCCTGACTACCGTGGGTCAGGATGACTTGGGCCTTGACCTCCTTGGCGTGGCTGACATAGTTGCGGTCCTGCCAAAACTGGCTATAGTCACCCTTGTCTCTGTCTAGGTCCTGGCTCATTTGCCTGAGGAAGGCCTGGTAGGTCTGGTTGCTGCGGAGGTATTCCCCTCCTAGAAGGTTTCTGGAATAAGTATATTCGGTCAAGACATCTAGGTCTTCACCAGGATAGCCCCCAGGACTAGAGACTAGGCCGTTTTCCCGATAATAGTCATACCAAGATGAAATCCCCGCCTCGGCAATGATGACTTCTAGGCCATCTACGGCGGTAGTGGCTAGGGCATTGGACATGGTGCCCAGATAAGAAATCCCTGTCGTGACCACCTTACCAGAAGTCCAGTCAGCTAGGACCTGGGTGGAGCGCTTGGGGCTGGTGTAGGCGACAGCTCGGCCATTGAGCCAGTCAATAACTGCCCGAAAGGCATTGACCTGCTGGTAGTCCCCACTGGTCATAAAGCCTTCAGAAGCCAGCGTCCCCAAGCCTGAAACATAGATATTGGCGAAACCTCGAGCCAATAAGTAGTCGTTGAGACTGTAGTTGGCAATATGGGTAAAGGTCTCGCTGGCAGGGCCTTGCGGAGCCTGAGAATGGCTATAGGCAACTTGTGGGATGGGCTTCACCTCCACCTCAATCTTGTGGGCAGGTTTGGAACTTAATAGTCCTTCCATCTTGTGCATCTTTTTATCATTGGCCACAGGATTGGTCCCTTGGTGATAGGGGCTGGCTGTCAGAGTCGTTGGTAGAGCTTGGTCAGTTTGTGGACGTAGAATATGGACTCGAATCAGGTCTTTTTTTCCATCCTGGTCACTATCAAGACCGGTTTCAACGTAGACCACTTCACGGATGATTTGGCTGGTATCAAAGGATGCCAGACTTTTTCCGTTGAAGTAGTGATAGTGGTTATCGGCAGGAAGAAGCCCCAGACTAAGGAGCTTATCAATCAGAGTCATACCAGTTTTTTGCCTGGTCGCTAGTAATTGGTGGAGATTGAGAAGGAATTCTTCCTCCTGAAAGGCAATCGGAAAAGCGGTCTTTTCTATAAAAGTATTGACCTCCTCAAAATCGACATGGGGAATGAAGTCCAAAAGTTGGAGAGCGACCATGTAGAAGACCTCTAACGTCAAGGCTTTATCGGATTGGAAAAAGGTAAGTAAATCAGTATCGAAGTCGGCAAGCCAATTGGCTAGAGGGATGTCTCTATCTTCATATTGGAAGAAACACTTACGAAGGAAATCCTCCAGGTTAGCTTTGGCAGACTTTTCTAAGGAGACCGAAAACCCCAGCTCCCTTAATTCTTTCTCAGCTTCTTGGATTGAAAGGGGAATATAACTAAATTGATTGAAACGCATGCTCTCACCTCACTAGTAATACTCAATGAAAATCAAAATTGGCCAAGGCAACGAACTGCAGGCAGTACTGAAGTACGGCAAAGTGAGTTAACGACGGATAGTTTTGATTTTCGAAGAGTATAAGCGTTTTATTTCTGATAATGACTTTACTTTATCTATTATACTTGATAAAATGGTAGCTGTCTAAATACTTGTTAGGAGAAAGGAAGACTAGACGAATGAATGAATTTTTTAAAGAAGCCTTGACACATGACTGGCTACTTAAGTATGCGACTGAATTTGTCGCAACAGCCCTGATGGTTCTGATTGGGAACGGTTCTGTGGCCAATGTTGAACTTAAAGGAACTAAGGGCAACAAGTCAGGTTGGTTGGTCATTGGCTTTGGTTACGGTGTTGCCGTTATGTTACCAGCTCTGATGTTTGGTGATGTTTCTGGGAACCATATCAACCCTGCCTTTACACTTGGATTGGCAGTCTCTGGAGCTTTCAAATGGACCTATGTTCCTGGTTACTTGATTGCCCAATTCTTGGGAGCTATGTTTGGTCAAGCCTTGATTGTTCTTGGACACGCTGCCTTTTATCAAAAGACAGAAGATCCAAATGCTATTCTTGGTAGCTTTTCAACCATTGATGCCCTTGATGATGGAACGGAAGAAAGTCGCCGTCCAGCTACCATCAACGGTTTCATCAATGAGTTTATTGGAAGCTTTGTTTTGGTCTTCGGTGCCCTTGCTTTGACCCATAACTATATTGGCCACTCGGTTGCTTCAACCCTGACCCAACAATATGGTGGTGGTGAACAGGTAGAGCAAATGGTACACGCTCAATTTAATGGGGCACTTTCTGTTGCTAACATGGGACTTGGCTTCTTGGTTCTGGTTCTGGTTATTTCATTGGGTGGTCCAACAGGTCCAGCACTCAATCCAGCTCGGGACTTGAGTCCTCGACTTTTGCACCATTTCTTGCCTGAAACTGTTCTGGGAGAACACAAGGGCGACTCTAAATGGTGGTACGCCTGGGTTCCAGTTGTCGCACCTATCCTAGCAGGTATCGTTGCGGTAGCAGCCTTCAAGGCCCTCTATAGTCTATAAGCAATAAAAAACGTAAAGGCAGGTCTTTAAGGCCAGCCTTTTCTTTATGATTCTGGTTCCCAATAAAAATTGATCTAGACGAGATAAGGGACAATGATCTCAAGGCACTAAAGTTACTGCTGTCGCAGTAGATGTCTGCTATCTTTGCGCCAGGCCTAGCACAGCAGATAAGCTGGTTGCCTGCAGTTATCAGTCATTAAAACTGACGGATAAATTTGCTACCCAAGAAAAAATCTCGTATTTTGCTCTCTCTTGTGTATTAGCCCATTTTGACGATTATAAAAAGGCTCCACCCACAAAAATGGGGGAGCCTTCTTAAAGTTTTATGCTAAATCAGCCCGTAATTTTTTTGGTCAAGGAGGAGCGAATCAGCATGCCTCCTGTGAAGATAACGATGGCGATGACCAAGGTTTTTAGGGTATCAATATTGATGCTGGTTAGGAATATAAAGGCAAGCAGAACCCCGATAATTCCCCCTAAAACGAGGCCGGCAAAGCCTGTCCAGTTGACCCTGTCAGCCTTAATGAACTGGGTGCTAGAAGCGGTCATAATCATGGCGGCATCTAGCATCATGACTGGCATGGCAATGGTTGGACTCAGTCCCATCAGGGAAAAGAAAATTAATTCAGGAGCATAGTTGCCCAGCCCCATGGTCATCAAAACTCCAATGACAAAATTGAAGACAACACCAACGATTAGCCAGATTCCATGAAGACCATGGACAGCTGTGGACAGATTGCCACCTGGATTGGTGAGCATACGGTAGGCCATGATGAGGGCTGCTAGAATGAGCAGGCTCCCCAAGATGAGCTGGACCAGTCTCTCGTTCCAGTTTTTCGTGATTCTGGTTCCAAAGAGGGCCCCGAAGAAAGAGGCCGAGGCCATGAGGATTAGGGTCAGGGGCTCAACCTTGACAGCCGAAATAAAACAGAGGGCTTCTACCATAACGGGGATGACATGGGCCGTATTCATGGTACCCGGCAAGAGGCTATCATCATTATTTAATTTGGTAATTTTAAAAAGGGTGGTAGTGGTGGCGAAGGAACCAATTCCAAGGGTATCCAGCATATCGGTGACCAGACCAATCCAGAAACCCGTAAAAAACCGTTTAAAAATATTAATCTTTTTATGGCGAATATGGAGGGCTAACACAATGATAATAATTAAAATAGCCAGCACGAGAATTGCCTGAATTAGGCGTAAAATCAGATTTTCATTCATGTACCTAGTTTACAGAAAATGTCCCTAATAGTAAATAGTTTTTGCTTAAAGCATACAATTATTTGTCAAATGAAAAGAATTTGACTAAAATGGAAGAAGTTAGGAGAAAGCTATGACATTATTTTCAGGAATCACCCTAGTATCGCCAGTTCTTCGTGTCAATAATCGTGAGCACAATATAGAATTTTATCGAAAAAATCTTGGCTTTAAAGTTTTAAAGGAAGAAAATTCCCAGGTCTTTTTGGGTGGCCACCAGGAAAAGGTTGTCAGATTTTCCTTTGAAGAATCCCCTTCTATGCGGGTTAGGGCTGTCGAAGGCCCTAAAAAAATGCAAGAGCTTTTAATCAAGACGTCCAATCCCCAAGAAATTGAGGCTTTACTAGCTTCTGGTGTTCAGTTCTCACGCCTCTTCAAAGGCGAGCGTGGCTATGCCTATGAGGTCATTTCTCCAGAAAATGACCGTATCCTTCTCCATGCCGAGGACGACACCGAGCGCTTGCAAGAAATTTCAGGAGCCGATCTGACCTTTGCTTCTCTGCCTGATTTTCAAGGCCTATCAGATTTCCAAATTTCAAATTTGGTCTTGAATGTGCCAGATTTGAAAGAAGCACAAACCTTCTATCATAAATTGGCAGGTCTAGATTTCCTTCCCGATCTGCAAGAGGCCCAAGGGCCTGATTTAAGGGCGGCTGAAAATACGACCTGGGACCTTGAATTTATTGAGTACCGTGTTCCTGACAACTATGATTTTCTTATGCTCAAGGCCTATTTTGAAGCTGAGGGCCTTTCGGTTTATCTTGACAAGGGACAAAGGGTCTTGGTGGTTTCTGACCCTAGTCTGATTGAAATCTGGTTTAGCAAATGAAAAGAATACTAGAAAAAATTGAGCAACAAATTGGGGCTGACATCTATCATGGTGCCAGCCTTGCCCTTTATAGTGGGGATTGGCAGGAATTTTATTTAGGAGCCCTAGATGGGGAGCAACCTGTCCGGCCAAATCTGACCTATGACCTGGCTAGTGTCTCTAAGGTGGTTGGTGTTGGGACGGTTCTGATTCAGATGGTCAAGGAAGGCCGTGTCAAGTTGGACCTGCCCCTGCAGGCCTATTACCCAGCCTTCGCCGACCCAGGTGTGACTATTCGTCAACTCCTGACCCATACCTCGGGGATTGACCCCTATATCCCCAATCGAGATCAGCTTGATGCAAAGGGGCTTATTGAGGCCATCAATCAGATTAGGGTAACGGACCAGAAGGAGTTTAAGTACACTGATATTAACTTTATCCTTTTAGGTCTGATGTTGGAAGGGCTGACCAAGAAGACCCTGCCAGACCTATTTGAAGACTGGGTCTATAAGCCTTTTGCTATGAGGGAGACTGGTTTTGGCCCAGTTCCAGAGGCCGTTCCAACGCTCAAGGGAGTGGTAGCAGGAGTAGTGCATGACCCTAAGGCCAAAGTCCTAGGTAATCATACTGGCTCGGCAGGTCTCTTTTCGACTCTCAAGGATTTGGAAAAGTTTCTCAATGCCTACTTGCAAAGAGACTTTGCCTCTTATCTGAACCACAATTTCGCCCCCTCTGGGAAAAAAGAGCGTAGTCTAGCTTGGGACAAGCAGGGTGACTGGCTCCTCCATACGGGTTATACAGGAACCTTTGTCCTCTATAATCGTCAGAAGCAAAAGGCAGCCATTTTTCTCTCTAATCGGACCTATGAAAAGGACCAGCGGGCCCAATGGATTCTCGATCGAGATCAGCTGATTGAAATTATCAAGGAGGACCTTTAATGCGTTATGCCTTACTCTTAAGAGGGATTAATGTCGGTGGCAAGAATAAGATTGTCATGGCTGAACTGGTTCGGCAGGTTGAAGAACTGGCTTACACTCAGGTTGAAACCTACATCAATTCAGGCAACCTCTTTTTCACCAGTGACCGACCAGAAGATGAGATTATAGCTGATTTCAAGGCCTTCTTTGCCAAAAATTATCCCTTTGTGGTCACCTTCTCCATCTTCTCAGCCAAGGACTTTGCCAGTGAAAATCTACCGGATTGGTGGACAGAAGATTTAGCTAGGAAGGACGTCCTCTTTTATACCGTGGACTTGGATAAGGAGCTGGTTAGAAAGGCTATTGAAAGCTTGGAATTGATCGATGAGATTATTCATTTTGGTAGCCTAGGCATCTATTGGGGCAAGTACGAGGAGAAGACCTTTCTCAAGACGGCTTATCACAAGGCCTTACTCAAACAACCTTTTTACAAGGCAATCACCATCCGTAACCATAAAACCTATGCCAAGCTAGCTGACTTTCTAGATTTGCCCGACCAAGACTAGCCTTTCTGACAGATGGGGTGGCTCCATTAGTCAAAAATTTTTGGGGCCTCTTGATTTTTATTGAGTATGAGCTGGCAATCTCACAAGGTACATTAGTTAAAAATTTTTTTGAGCAGAAAAAAGGACAACCCTTGGAGGATTGCCCTTTTATTTATGCACCTAAATTCAGTTAGGCTTTTTGTCCTGAAATAGCTTCAGCAACGTCATCCATTGAAAGCACTTCGTGGAAGACCCGTTGTGTCAATTCAGTCTTTTGTTCTGGTGTGAGGTACTTGGTGTTGACACAGTAACCAGAGATACGAACGATAACATCTTCACCATTCATAATCTTGTCATAGACATCCTTGAGGTCCATAACGTTAAGGTTGACGTGTTGACCACCATTTTCAAAGTAACCATCGAGGATTGTTACCAAGTTGTCAACTTGTTCGTCACGAGTCTTACCAAGAGCACGTGGAGAAACTTGAGTTGTCAAGGAAATACCATCAGCAGCATAAGCGAAGTCAAGACTTGCTAGGGAGTTAAGGTTTTGCAACCAACCACCTTTAGCCTTGTTAGATGGGTTAGCACCTGGTGAGAAGAATTCCAATTTAGACAGGTTCACGCTACCATCTTCATTGAGGTAAACACCCTTGTGGACTGGCGAGTTACCAGTTTGTTTAGAGTAGGCAACGTTAGAAGTAATGGTCAAGAGTGATACAGTCGCTTCTGCGTTCTTGTAGAGCTTGTGGTTACGAAGACGAGTTGTATAAGCTTCAATCAACCATTCTGCCAATTCGTTAGAACGAGGGTCATCTTCACCCCAACGTGGGTATTCACCAGTAGTTTCGTAGTCGTAGATGTAGCCATCTTCATCACGAATTGGTTTAACAGTCGCATACTTGATAGCAGACAGGGCATCAACAGTATTTGCGAAACCACAGATACCGAATCCCATGTTAGCCCGAACTCGAGTAGGTAAGAAGGCCATTTGCACAGCTTCGTAGTTGTACTTATCAGTCATGTAGTGAATGATATTCATAGCATCTACATAAGTATCAGTCAACCAGTCAAGAGATTTTTCGAAGTTAGCTTTAACGGTATCAAAGTCAAGGACTTCATCGCGAACAGGTTCGATGTCGAAGACCTTGTAGTCCTTATGAACATCATCGTAACCACCGTTAAGACCAGTCAAGAGAGCTTTCAGAACGTTAACCCGAGCACCGAAGTATTGGAGGTTGTGACGTTGATCTTCATTTTCTGGGTCAAGTGGGGATACACAGCATGAGATACATGACATTTCACCGTAGCCATCCTTAGCCATGGTTGTGACACCTTCGTATTGGATAGAAGAGTGCTTGTGGCTCATATGCATACAGTAGTGACGGAAGGCATATGGCAATTTGTCAGTCCAAAGAACAGTCAAGTTTGGTTCTGGAGCGTTACCGATATTATCCAAGGTGTTAAGGAAACGGTAGTCCATCTTAGTAACACGGTGGCGACCATCAGCACCCATACCTGCCATAGAAGTTGTAATGAAGGTTGGGTCACCTGAATAGAGTTCGTCGTAAGCTTTGGTCCGAGCGAATTTCACGGTCCGAAGTTTCATAACGAAGTCATCAACAAATTCTTGGATTTCGCTTTCGGTATAAGTACCACGAGCCAAGTCACGTTCAGCATAGATGTCAAGAACGATTGGCACACGTCCAAGAGAGGTAGCAGCACCATTGATAACACGGCAGACAGCCATGAAGGCGATGTTGGTCCATTGGATAGCTTCCTTAGTATCCATGGCAGGACGACGAACGTCAAGTCCGTAGAGGTCACCCAATTTAACTACGTCTTGAAGTGCTTGATATTGCAAGTTAACTTCTTCACGCAGACGAATAGTTTCTTCGTTAATTTCGGTCAAGGCATTCCAGTCGTTAACCTTTTCTTGCATGAGATAGTCAGCTCCATAAAGAGCCAAACGAGCATAAACCCCAATGATACGACCACGTGAGTAAGCATCTGGCAAACCAGTAACAGTGTGGGCGTGACGAGCACGGCGGATGTTAGAAGTGTAGGCACGGAAGATACCGTCATTTACAGTTGTTACATGTTTGGTAAAGATTTCATGAACAGCTGGGTCAGGTTCATATCCGTGTTCCTTCAAAGCTGTTTCAGCCATCCGGATACCACCTTTTGGCATGAAGTTCAACTTGAAGAGTTCATCATTTTGGATACCATAGATGAGTTCTTGGTCCTTGTCAATGTAACCTGCATCAAGGTCAGCGATTGAAGTTGGGCGAGTATCCATTGGGAAACGGCCTGCTTCTTCATAGCCAGCTTTTGTATTTTCTACAATCTTTTTGATGTGAAGACTGCGTTCGGTTGGACCAGCCAAGAAGCTTTCATCACCATCGTAAGGGGTGTAGTTGTCTTGAACGAAACGAGCAATACTTGCTTTTTCTTTCCAGTCGGTTCCTTTGAAGCCTTCCCAGGCTTTTTCAAAGACATCGGTATTTGTTTTAACAGTTGCCATAAGATATATGTCTCCTAAATTCTAGTAACACAATGGCTCTACCATCTGTTACAGTTTACAGTATAATAGTAACACAGAGTAACCGCTTTCACAAGGATAAACTGGATATTACCGACATTCTTTTATAATACAGATTGGTATTTTTTCGCAAACTGTATTATAAATCTTTCTCTTTGGCAATTTCTTTAGAAAAGTTGTATAATAAACTAACTAGGGTTGCAGACAGAAAGGTATCTTATGCTAATTTTCCCCCTCCTCAACGATACCAGCAGAAAAATCATCCACATTGACATGGATGCCTTTTTTGCGTCGGTTGAAGAGCGAGACAATCCTGATTTGCTTGGCAAGCCTGTCATTATCGGGGCTGATCCGAGAAAAACAGGAGGACGGGGCGTGGTTTCCACCTGTAATTATGAGGCCAGAAAATACGGTGTTCATTCGGCCATGAACTCCAAGGAGGCCTTGGAACTCTGCTCCCAAGCGGTGTTCATTTCGGGGAACTATCAAAAGTACCGTCAGGTTGGTCAGCAGATTCGCGAGATTTTTAAGCGCTACACGGACCTGGTCGAGCCCATGTCTATTGATGAAGCCTATCTTGACGTGACGACCAACAAACTTGGCATCAAGTCGGCGGTCAAGTTGGCCAAGATGATTCAGGTTGATATTTGGCGGGAAATTCACTTGACCTGTTCGGCTGGAGTTTCTTACAATAAGTTTCTTGCCAAATTAGCTAGTGACTACGATAAGCCCCATGGGCTAACCCTGATTTTGCCAGAAGAGGCCGAGGATTTTTTGAAGGTCCTTCCCATAGAAAAATTTCATGGGGTTGGTAAACAATCAGTTAAAAGATTGCATGACCTAGGAGTCTACAAAGGCCAGGACTTGCTGGAGCTGCCTGAGATGACTCTGATTGATTACTTTGGGCGCTTTGGCTATGACCTCTACCGCAAGGCCAGGGGGATTTCCAATAGTCCTGTCAAGCCCAATCGGGTGCGCAAGTCCATCGGTAGTGAGCGTACCTATAGTAAATTATTGCGGAATGAGGGAGATATCAAGGCAGAAATCTCCAAGAATGTAAACAGGGTGGCCGCTACTCTGGAGCGCTACGGTAAGCGCGGTAAGGTCGTGGTGCTCAAGGTGCGCTATTCTGACTTTTCAACCCTAACCAAACGTCACAGTCTGGAGCTAGCCACCCAAGACCGAGATCAGATTGAAAAGGTGGCCTATGCCATTTTTTCAGAGCTTGAAGAAGAGACCACTCTAGGGATTCGCCTCCTAGGAGTTACGGTAACCGATTTGGAAGATGTCGGAGCTAGTGAAGTGACTTTGTTTTAGTACCTTTTATCTGCCTAGATAAAAAGCTGACCATCTCAATATCTGAGGTGGCCATTTTTTTGTTGGATTGGATTTTTTACCCCCATTTAAAATCAAAATTTTCAATTTTGATACTTTCTTATAAAGTGCGGACGCAAGCAAACTCCTGACAGAGTTTCATTGCTACTTTTTGAGCCTAGGTCTCAAAAAGTCCGAGCTTGGGACAAAACTATCCCTCAGCCAACGAAAAAGCAACGGTTTTGATGCCGTTGCTTTTTGTTTGACATAGGTAGTTTTGATAAAATATAGTTGACAAAAAATAATAGAAAGGCTACCTCATGTACATTCACTATAACACAAATCAAACGACTCTGCCACTAGAATTAAGCGCATTCTTACCCCACAACCATCTCGTTTTTACGATTGAAAAGGTGGTCAATAAACTAGATGATAATGCCTTTCTAAACTTTTATCATGAGGTTGGGCGGCCTTCTTACCCTCCCCAATTACTCCTAGCAGCCCTTTTATTTGCTTATTCTCAAGGGATCTTTTCCGGACGAAAGATAGAAAAAATGATGGTGGAAAATCTTGCCCTGCAATACTTAACAGGTCAGCTGGTGATTTCTTATCGGACAATCAATCGTTTTCGTGTGGCTCCTGGGATGGAGGAGCTGATTCGTAATCTCTTTATTGACCTCAACCTTCAGTTGAAAATGGAGGAATTAGTGTCCTTAGAGTGTTTGTTTATTGACGGGACTAAGATTGAAGCTAACGCTAACAAGTACAGTTTTGTTTGACGGAAGGCTGTTGATAAATTTTCTGCCAAACTTCAAGCGACTCTAAAAACCTATTTTCAAGAGGAAATTAATCCTTTGATTCAAGAGGCCATTGTCTTAGATGACCAAGAGCCTGTAACTTCTGAACAATTGATAGAGTTTTCTCAAATCCTTGAGGAAGAATGGAAATCAGTTAACCAAGCCATCGAAGAAAATCCTGTCAAAGGAAAGGATGAGCGTCAAACAAAGCGTCGGAAACTCAAGAAAGTCCTTCGAAAGGTAAGGGAGGATTTTTCAGCCCGTGCACAAAAGTACGAGACCTATCAAGCTACTTTCACTGGTCGCAATAGTTTTTCAAAGACAGATACAGACGCCACTTTTATGCGGATGAAAGACGACCACATGAGAAATGGTCAACTGAAGGCTGGCTACAATCTCCAAATCGCTACTGAGAATCAATTTGTTCTCCACTATGATATCTTCCCAAATCCGACAGACACCAAGACCCTCTTACCATTTTTAGACTCCTATCCCCATGACGCCAAGACTATTGTCGCAGATGCTGGTTATGGTAGTGAAGAGAACCTACTAACTCTTGACCAAGAGGAAATTAATCACTTGATTAAGTATGGCAGGTTTGATAAGGAACAAAAGAGGACCTACAGAAAGTCTGACAAGAATCTAGCCAATTGGCACTATAATGAAAAAGAGGATAGCTACACCCATCCAGAGGGTTGGAAATAGGTGTTTCATCATCTCAAACACCAGAAAACGCAAACAGGTTTTGAACAAGAGATTAAGGTCTACCAGGCTGAGGAGCTTGAATTAGCTCCTCAAAAGGGGCTATATATCAACGAGCGGTACCAATATTTAAAGCAAAAAGAAGTTCAAGCGCTTTTATCTCCTGAGGGCAGTCAAGTTTTCGCACAACGCAAGGTTGATGTGGAGCCTGTCTTTGGGCAGATAAAGGCTTGTTTGGGTTACAAAAGGTGTCATCTGCGGGGGAAACGACAGGTCAAGATTGACATGGGATTGGCCCTTATGGCCAATAATCTCATCAAATATAACAGGAGAAGCAACCGAACCTAAAAAATAGAGGGTCACCAACAAGTGATCCTCTATTTTTCGAGCTCAAACGGATTTCTGTCCCAGACTCACCACTTTGGCGAAAGTATCCCACTATCCTTACGTCAGAATTTTAATAACTATTCCTTTTTGGAAAATATGACCAAGCTAGGGGCTATGTTTGCTTAAAGAGTATGAGCTTCTATAGTGGCTATAATGCTGCTGCCTTGAGGGCTTGGATTAGTTTTTGGCGGGAAAGTAAAGCGATGGTAGAGAGAATAGAAAAAGCTAGTCTGAAAATCAAAGTAAGCAAGTGGGCGGGGAGGCCTGTCTGGACTCCCAAGGCAAGCGATGCCAGAGTCTGGAGAAAGGTAAGAAAGCCTAGGTAATAAGCTAGACTACTGACAGGTTTAGCTAGAAGTTGGGCTGGCTCATCATTGAGTCGCTTTTGATTATAGATAAAGAGTCCTAAGAGAAGAGCGTTTAGGAGCAGTGCTATGACTAGAAGGACTAAATTAGTGATTGTTAGGGAGTCAAAGTCGCTTTTATCTAAGTCAGCTACTGCAATTGTTAATACGATACTTACTAAAAAGATAAGGGTATTGAAAGCAAGACTGCTGCTTTCAAAGACGATGAGTGCTATATTCAGTCCTTTGAGGGTACTTCTGTATTTGGACCATTGAGGATACATGATTATCTCCTTTAGAATTATTGGACTTGCCAGTTAAGGGTCATACCTGATTCAAGGCGTTGAGCAGTCTGGCCGAATTGCGACTGTTGATGTAAAAGGGAAGGTAAAAGAGTTGTAGGGCCATGTTGAGGGTGAAGCCAGTAGCTATGAGGTCCGCAAAAATATTAATGAAAAAGAGGCTATAGCCCAGTAAATAAGGGAGTTCAGATAGCTTGCCTTTCTGGTTGAAGCGGGCCTGATTGCGAAAGGCCAGGCTCATGATGGCAATGTTAAAAATAATATTGATGCAGTGGTTGAACTGGACGTCCCTGGTTACTGATTGAAGTAGCTCCTCGACTTGTGAAATGTCTGCTTGTGGCAGGTTACTTGCCTGATAAAAGCCTGAGCGAATCCCGTAAACTAGGACAATAAAGCCAAAGAGGACAAGGACATTGATGACCAGGTTAATTAAATGAAGGATGGCCACGGTGCGGTTGGATTTTCTAAAGATGGTTTGCAGATCTTTGATAGGCATTCTTATCTCCTAGATGATGAGTTGTTCTTAAAAAAGCGGTCAATATCGGCCTGACTAAGACCAATCATGGGGTCAATACTCAGTAGATTGGCTTGGGTTAGGCGGTAGGTCTCTGGCGCCACTTCGGAAGGTTCTTTGAGTGTTGTAGGATTCTTAATTTCAGGGCTTTGACTGGCCAGCCTTTGGTCCGCCCCGACGATAGTTGCTTGAGGGGCCAGGTCAGTCTGGCTGGCCGATGACCAATCAGGAACAGCTTTCTCTGCCGGATTATCAAAAGCTAGAGAGCTGGCTCCTTCGCTTGCTGCTAGTTCTTGCGGACTTTCAGTATCCTGGGCTTCTTGAGCAAAGCGTTGAATGAGGTAGGTTTTTCGTTGGGTCCCTTGATTTCTAACAGCATAATCAAAAGCAGAGACCTCCCCAAGCATAATCAATTTGCTCTTGGAGCGGGTGATGGCTGTGTAGATTAGATTGCGTTGGAGCATGCGACCGCTCTGGCGGGTCAGGGGTAAAATGACCACCTGAAATTCACTCCCTTGAGATTTATGGATGGACATGGCATAGGCCAGGGTGATTTTATGCCATTCATTGCGAGGATAAACCACTTCGCTACCATCAAAGTCCAGCCAGATTTCATCCTGCTTGCTCTCAGTATATTTGCCAGGAATCAGGTCGGTGATACGACCGATATCTCCGTTGAAAACATTGAGCTCGGCGTCGTTAATCAGGTGGAGGACCTTATCGCCCTTTCGAAACTTGAGGTCATTAAAGAGAAATTGGCTACCAGCTTCTTTTAGGGGATTGAGGAGCTCTTGCATCAGAGTGTTGAGGTTGGTAATGCCTGCTTGGCCACGGTACATAGGGGCCAGAATTTGGATTTCCTGTGCCTCTATTCCGCTACGAATGGCTGAGCTGACAATTTGTTGGGCCAGGCTGGGAATGTGGTTGGCCTGGGCTTCAAAGTAGGAGCGGTCAGCCTTCTTGGCGGTGAAATCTGCAGGCAGTTGCCCCTGACGAATTTGACTAGCCAAGGTGACAATGGTGGAATCTTCTGACTGGCGGAAGATTTTTGTCAGACTGACTTGGGGCAGGCTGGAGATCTTTAAAAGGTCAGCCAAGACCTGTCCCGGTCCCACCGAAGGTAGCTGGTCGCTATCACCCACAATAATCACCTGGGTGTTGCTGGAGATAGCGCTCAGTAATTGATTGGCCAGCCAGGCATCGACCATAGAAAATTCATCAATAATAATCAGATCACAGTCCAGATAGTCATCCAGTGTCTGAAAATCGCTGTCGTCAGTAGTCAGGCCTAGGTGGCGGTGGATGGTAGCGGCTGGTAGCCCCGTCAGCTCACTCATCCGCCGACTAGCCCGACCAGTAGGGGCAGCTAAGATGATAGGCAGGTCGCCCTTATTAAGGTCAATCCCCTTGAGCTGGGCATAGGTCTTGATCAAACCTTTGATGACAGTCGTTTTACCAGTTCCAGGTCCCCCTGTCAGGAGAAAGACTTTGCTGGTCAGAGCTTGAATAATAGCTTCCTTTTGGATGGTGTCATAGTGAACACCTAACTCATCTTGAATCTCTGCTAGCTCAGCTTCAATTTCCTTGTCTGAGTAGTCTTGCTCAAGAGGTAGGGCCAGAATCCGTTCCAGATTGTTTCTAATGCCTTCTTCGGCATAGTAGAGGGTATTGTCAAAGATACGGGTGCCTATGTTCTGCACCTTATCTTCAGCGATGAGGTTGGTCAATTCATTAGCCACTAAGGCTGGGTTCAATTCCACCTGGCGAGCTTCTTCTAGGAGAGTGACGGCATTTTCCAACAGGTCACGGGCTTCCACATAGGTATCGCCTCTTTCCAAGGAGGTTTCGGTCAGACTATGAACCAGGGCTGCCCGAAAGCGTTGGGGGGAGTCGCTCTCAATCCCTAACTGCTGGGCCAGATTATCTGCAATCTTAAAGCCAATCCCCTTGATATCTTCGACTAAACGGTAGGGATTCTCCTGGAGAATATCTAGAGTCTCTTCCTTGTAGCTATCATAGATGTCCAGGGCCTGGCGGTTACTGAGGCCAAATTCAGCCAATTTTGAGAGAATTTGCTCGGTTCCATAGTTGGCCCTCAGCCGAGCTAGAAAATTTGCTCGATTGGTCTTGGAAAGACCAGAGATGGCTTCTAGCTTATCGGGTTGGGCCAAGATTTTGTCGATAGTATTGTCATCGCCATAGGTCTCAACAATTCTTTGGGCAGTCTTTTTCCCAATCCCCTTAAAATTATCGCTAGAGAAATACTTAATAAGGCCCGCCGAGGTCAACTGGGCGCGTTCGTATCGGCTGACTTTCAACTGTTCGCCGTACTTGGGGTGCTGGGTCAACTGGCCCCAGAAGGTATAGTCCTCTCCCTCCATGATGTCGGCCATCGTACCCGTGATGATGATTTCAAAATCGTCGAAATCAGGAGCATTAGTCTCCTCAATCTCTAGGAGGAGGATCTTAAAGAAGTTACTAGCATTTTCAAAAATAATGCGTTCAACAGTTCCTGAAAAATAGAGTTCTGTCATGATTTCCTACCTTTTTGGCTGGTTTTATAGGAAGGGAGGCGCTGGTTGGCTAATAAAAAAGAGGGGTGGGAGTGGCTTAGTTGCCCTTCTCCTTTCTCCCTCGCTTGTTTTAGCAGTCTGACTTTATTATTCTGGATTACCGATTTTATCAAGAGGCCAGAAGCGGAATTTCACCTCGCCAACAATGTTACTGTCTTTAAAGGTTCCGACGGCCCGACTATCCTTGGAAACAATTCGGTCATCCCCTAGGAGGAAGTACTGGCCCTTGGGCACCGTAACAGTAAAGCTAGCATTGCCATCCTTATCAACGGTGAAAGATTGAGCTGATTTAGCTAGCTGTTGGAAGTAGTCATTATAGGTATAGGTAGACTGGAGCTTATCCTTGACAAATTTAGCTTGGTAGGAATTGAGGTAGGGCTCGTTGACCTCCTTGCCGTTAACGGTCAGTTTGTCATGGTCGTAAGTAATGGTATCGCCAGGCAGGCCAATGACACGCTTGACGATTTGTTTGCTTTTGCCATTTTCATTTTCCTTGGCAACGACAATATCGAAGCGATCAATCTTGGCCGTCTTGACAACAAATAGTCTTTGTTTGCCGGCCAGGGTCGGATCCATGGAATGCCCATCGACAATTGATGTGGTCCAAATGAAGATGCGACTGAGTAAAATGATGGCGAAGACGGCGATATAAAGACCCCATTCTTTCATAAAATAGAGAAAAGGGGAGTCGTAGTAGTTAATGTTTTTTTTCTTGGTTGTAGTAGCAGACATGGCGTGTAGGATCCTTTAGTGATTCAATAATTTTTGGGCTTTTTTGGTATTGGCAAAGTGGAGCTTGGCGCAGTGCCTGAGCCCTTCCATGCCATAGGCCGCCAATAGTTGACTGGCCACCTTGTCAGATTTGGCACCAGCTCCGCTGGGCAGCTGATAGCCCAAATCCTCTCCCAGCTTTTTGAGATTTTCTAGGAAGAGGTTGCGGGCAATAATGGAACTGACGGCAACCGCCAGATACTTGCCTTCGGCCTTTTCTTCAAAGGTTAGAGGGTTGGCAAACTGGTTGCGCTCCCCTTTTAGGTACTTCTTATAGTTGTTTTGGCTGGTGAAGGCATCAATGACGATCTTGTCAGGCTTAGGCACTTCCTGCAGGAGCAGGTAGATGGCCTGGTTGTGCAGAGCTACCTTAACCGATACGGCATTGTGGGCTTTGCCTGGGCCTACCACCTCATTGTATTTGGCTGGCGATAGGAGCAGGGCCTTGTGGGGAATTTTCTCCTCCAAAATAGGGGCAAGTTGCTGGATTTTGCGGTCGTTTAGGACCTTGGAATCCGCCACCCCTAAGTCTCTGAGTAGGGCCTGGTCACTCGGTCGAACCAGACTAGCGACAACGGCTAAGCCCCCAAAATAGGAGCCGTTTCCCACCTCGTCAGAGCCAATCAGGCTCAACTTTTCTTGAGCAATCTTGCCCTGATTGCTAGATTTAGTCTCTGAAGCCAGAGCTTCATCGCCTTGGTAGCCGAATCTTTGAGCGACTTTTAGAGCTCTCTTGCCTTGAAAAACAATCTTGCCAGAAGTATAGACGAGGACAGTTGTCTCTTGGTACTTAGCCGCAAAGCTGACGTAGGGATTATTGATAGCTATTTGGTAGTCAGCTAACTCGGTCATCAGGCTATTTGTCCGCCCTTGGCCCATTTTCATGACGAGAGTGTTCATGAAGACTATTTTATCATAAAAAGCTCTTGGCGTGATAGTTTGGAGTCAGAAAAATCTGAGTCTGAACGATTTATTTTTATCCCCAGTTTTAGGTCTTCTCAGCTGGCCTAGTCTTGCTTTTAGTGATTGTCTAAAGACTAAAATTACGGTATAATGACAAAAAAGAGGTGCACCTATGACAAAGACAAAAAATCGCTATAAATTTACATTTGGACAGAAACCTTTAACCCTGACCACCGATAAGGATAATCTCTTTATGGAAGAAGTCGAACGGGTGGCTCGGGAGAAGTACGATAGCATCAAGGAGTCTTTGCCAACTGCTGATGATGAAACGGTGGCTATTCTTATGGCCATCAATTCCCTATCGACCCAGCTCAGCCGAGAAATTGAGTTTGATAAGAAGGAAGCTGAGCTAGACAGCCTGCGCAAAAAAACCTTGACCAATATTAAAGGACGCAAGGCCAGCAAGGCTAGTGGTAATTAAGGTATGGTTTCTCTGATTATTCTCCTCCTTTTGGCTTGGAATTTTTACCTTGGCTATAGCCGAGGCCTTTTTTTGCAGGCCTTTTACCTGTTTGGAAGTCTGGTGGCTATTGTGGTTGCTGGCCTTTTTAAAGCTGGTCTGGCTCAGGCTCTCAACCTCTGGGTGCCCTATGCCAATCCCACTCAAGGGGGTAAGATGGCCTTCTTCACCACGGAGAATGTTTTTGGCCTCAATCGCCTTTATTATGCTGGTGTTGCCTTTCTCATCATTTACTTGGCGGTTTACCTAGTTTTTCGTTTTTTAGGGGTCTTCGCCCATGCCTTTGAAGTTTCACGCTTGGAGGAATTGGCCTACCAAAGAACCATTGCTGGCGGTCTGGCCGTCTTGATAACAGCCTTTGGCTTGGCTTTGTTTTTCACCCTTCTAGCCACCGTTCCCATGACTGGCCTACAAAATTTTCTGGCCGATAACTGGCTGGTCAAATGCTTGATTATGATTTTCCCCAAGTTTTTGTTTGAGTAATATACTCAATGAAAATCGAAAGAGCCGAGGCAAGGAGCAAAGCTATCAAGCCACTAAAGTTGCTGATAGCTTACGGCAATCTCCATAGCGATTGCCTAACTCCCTTACTAACCTCACAAAGTTGGTGAGATCGACCAACTTTGCTCCGCATCGCACGAACTGCAGGTAGCTCAAAAGGTCTGGGAGACCTTTTGAGGTTGGAAATAGGGAAAGCTTTGCTTTCCTCAGCAGGTACAGCAATGTGAGTTAACGATGCGACACGAGGTAGAAACTGTCGTTACACAGTTTCCACAGAGTTAGCCAGGGATATAGAAAACTACAATCGTAGTTTTCGTAGTCATTCTAATAAGAAATCATAGAGTGACTTTATCCGTGGGAAAATTTTTATTTTCGAAGAGTATTAGCTAATTCTAAATCTTTCAGAGCCTGCCTAGGCTCTTTTTTAGTTTTCTGGCTAGTTCTGTGAGCAGAGCCTAGGTCCAAGGATTGTCACTTGCGAGTTTTACTGGCTCCCGAAATTGTAGAGAGTATCGCATTCATTTGTAGTCAAACATGAATTGGTGGATTCTCTTCTTCAAAAAACGAAGGAAGTAGACAAAATGAAGGGTTGCTCCTCTTGTTTTCAGGGCTAAGGTCTGGCCAAGCCTTTGGCTAGTCGTTCTCTCAGTTTTTCCTTGGAAATTTGTTATAATAGCCTCATGAATACAAAAATCATGGAAGCCTTGGAATTTGCCAAGGTTAAAAATCAATTTGAGCCCTATTTACAGACAGAAATTGCTCAAGAAGAGTTGCGAGACCTTCTACCAGATACCAATCGGGAAAAGATTGAGCGAGCCTTCGCAGAAATTGCTGATATGGAGGCTATTTTTGTCGAGTATCATGGCTTTTCTATTGGCTCTATCAAGAGCCTGGCTGAACCCCTGCGCCGTCTGGAGTTGGAGGCCGACCTCAATGTGGATGAGCTTTTGGCCATCAAGAAGGTCTTACAGGTCTCGGCAGAAGTCGGTCGCTTCTATGAGAATCTGGAAAATGTCCAGCTGACAGCGCTCCAGCGACTCTTTGAAAATCTGGAGGCCTTTCCCAAATTACAGGGCAGTCTCCAGGCCATCAATGATGGTGGTTTTATTGAAGATTTTGCCAGTCCCAGCTTGGGCAAGATTCGTCAGCGAATTCACCAAGGTGAGGATCAGGTTCGCCAGATCCTCCAGAACTTGGTCAAATCCAAGTCGGATATGTTGGCGGAGAATCTGATTGCCAGCCGTAACGGTCGGTCGGTTTTACCTGTTCGCAATACCTATCGCAATAAGATAGCTGGAGTAGTCCACGATATTTCGGCTTCGGGGACGACGGTTTATATCGAGCCCCGGGCTGTGGTGCAGCTCAATGAAGATATCACTCAGGCCAGAGCGGATGAGCGGCATGAATTGCATCGGATTTTGCGGGAGTTATCAGACTTACTTCGCCCCCATACCCAGACTATCCGTAACAATGCTTGGCTGATTGGGCATTTGGATGTCGTGCGGGCTAAATACCTCTACATGCAGGAATATCAGGCCAGTTTGCCCAGTCTGTCAGAGGATAAGACAGTCAACTTGCTCAATGTTCGTCATCCTTTGTTAATAAATCCTATTGCCAATGATCTTCATTTTTCTAAAAATCTCTCTGTTATTGTTATTACCGGACCCAATACGGGCGGTAAGACCATCATGCTTAAGACCTTGGGTTTGAGTCAAATCATGGCTCAGTCAGGTTTACCAATTCTAGCAGATCCAGGAAGCAAGGTAGCTATCTTCAAGGAAATTTTTGCGGATATCGGCGATGAGCAGTCCATCGAACAGAGCCTGTCGACCTTCTCCAGTCACATGGGGCACATTGTTGATATTTTGAAGCGGGCTGATGAACAGAGTCTTGTCCTGCTCGACGAATTGGGAGCAGGGACTGATCCGCAGGAAGGTGCCAGTTTGGCCATGGCCATTTTAGGACACTTGCGTCTCAGCGATATCAAAACTATGGCTACGACCCACTATCCTGAGCTTAAAGCTTACGGAATTGAAACCGCACACGTTCAGAATGCCAGTATGGCATTTGATATAGACAGTCTCAGGCCAACTTACCATTTTATGCAGGGCGTTCCGGGGCGTTCCAATGCCTTTGAAATTGCTAGACGTCTGGGCCTGGCTAAGGTTATCGTGGATGATGCTGAACAGATGACTAATCGCGAGAGTGATACCAATGTTATTATTGAGCAGCTGGAAGCGCAAACTGCTGAGAGCCGTAAGCGATTGGATCATATTCGTGATGTTGAACAGGAAAATCTTAAGTTTAACCGAGCCGTCAAGAAGCTCTATAATGAGTTTTCGCATGCTTATGACAAGGAATTGGCTAAGGCGCAGGCTGAGATTCGTCAGCTGGTGTCTCAGGCGACGGACGAGAGTAACCAAATCCTTAAACATCTTAAGGATCGTTCGCAGCTTAAACCGCATGAAGTGATTGAGGCTAAAGGCAAACTTAAGAAATTGGCTCCTAGTGAAGACCTTTCTAAAAATAAGGTTTTGCGTAAGGCTAAAAAGCAAAAGGCAGCACGTGCGCCTAAAGTAGGGGACGATGTCATTGTTATCGCCTACGGTCAGCGTGGGACCCTCATCAATCAGCTCAAGGATGGTCGCTGGGAGGCTCAGGTTGGTCTGATTAAAATGACCCTAAAGGAAGCTGAGTTCAATCTAGTGAAACATCAGGAAAGTCAGAAGGCCCGTAAGAAAAAACAAGTTAATGTTGTCAAAAGGTCCGCAAGCACGGGACCGCACGCCCGTTTGGATCTCCGAGGTAAGCGCTATGAAGAGGCTATGCAGGAACTGGATGACTTTATTGATCAGGCTCTGCTCAATAATATGGCTCAGGTTGATATTATTCATGGCATCGGTACCGGTGTCATCCGTGAAGGTGTGACCAAGTATCTGCGCAGCCATCGTCATGTCAAGAGCTTTGGCTATGCCCCTCAAAATGCAGGTGGTTCGGGCTGTACCATTGCTAACTTAGGCTAAACACGACTAATTAAGAATGTTGGCTTATGTCACGTCAGCTTTTGTATTAACTAGAGAGGAAAAGTCATGAAAGGTTTTACGCACAAGGTTCAATACTATGAAACCGATCGGATGGGCATTACACATCATTCCAACTATGTCCGTTGGATGGAGGAGGCGCGTGTTTATTTTTTGGATGAGGTAGGTCTTCCTTATGATAAGTTAGAGGCTGATGGTATTATTTCGCCAGTTACTGCAGTAGATTGCCACTATAAAGCGACATCAACATTTGCAGATGTTATCGCTATTGATATTAGGGTTAGTATACTTAAGGGAGCCAAACTGGGATTTGACTATGTGATGACGAATCAAGATGGACAGCTGGTTTGTCAGGCACATTCGGAACATAGTTTTTTAGATAAGGCTGGACGGTTTGTTGCTCTCAAGAAGGTTTACCCTGACTTCTATGCGAAGGTCCAAGAAATGATCAACCAAGATTAACGAACACTTGTCACGGAAAAATCAGTCCTTATGAAAATTAGAAAGAAATACAGATGATCAAACTTATTGCTGTTGATATGGACGGTACTCTTTTAAACAATCAGAAACAACTGCCTCAGGAAAACATTGAGGCCCTTCAGAAAGCTAGCCAAGCCGGTTGCGATGTTGTACTTTGTACAGGTCGCTGTCAGTCTGGTGTGGAACCTTATGCAAGGGAGTTGGGCTTGGGACAAGACAATGAATTTGCAATTTTAAACAATGGCTGCTCAACCTTTACGCTTAAGGATTGGGCCTTAGTTGATTACGTGACCCTGAGTAATCAGGAAGTCAAGGAACTATTGGATAGGGTCGCCGATTATGATGATATCTATTTAACCTTGACGGAGCAGGAACGCTTTTTGGTCTTTGCAAATCAGGTGCCCGAGATTGTCGCCTATGATGCTAGTTTAATTTTCACTCAGGCTCAGACCATTTCTTGGTCGGATTTTCAGGCGGGGCATGGCCGAATTTTCCAGGCGATGATTATGGGAGATAGTGCTGCTTTAGACCGTTTTCATGACGAAAATTTTCCTTATTTTGATCAACATTTTTCCCATGTTCGCAGCCAGCACTATATTGTTGAAGCGCTCCCTAAGGGAACAACCAAGGCTTCTGGACTCAAGGCATTGGCCCAGCAACTGGGAATCGATCGCTCTGAAATAATGGCTCTAGGCGATGCTGCTAACGACTTAGAAATGCTGAAATTTGCCGGCCACAGTGTGGCTATGGCCAACGCAGCAGCCAGCGTGAAAGCAGTTTGTAATTACCAGACGGCCAGCAATGACCAAGCAGGCGTCGCCCAAGCTATTTATGAGTATGTATTAGATTAAAAGGTTTGGTTGTGCGCCAAACTTTTTTAATACTATTTGAAATAGAAGCGCTAGGTTGTTGTGATCGAACACTCCTCTGCTTTTAGTGTTTTGAATATCATAAAAGAGAGAACCAGCTTGATTCTCTCCTGTGTTTAATTATTGACTATCAGCTATTGTATTGAATTAGCAGAAGAACGATACTGACTAATCCGAAATTATCAAACTATCTAATTTGTAGCATAGTGATAATAAGCTTCAAGAGCTGTGAGACAAACTGTAAGACCTAACCCATACCACCGGATTACTAAAATAATTATTATTTCTTCCGATTTATCAGATTTAGGAGCATTATAACAACAAGTACTGTAATGCCTCCAATAATAAAACACTTCATAACTAACATTCTATTCATGTGGACCTAACCCTATTTAGCGACACCAAGATGGAGGCGGGGAGATTTAAGTATGGGCTACTTTCTTCTAAAAAGTGGAAAAAGCTTGATTGAATAAGTAAGTGTCATACCTAAAATTGCTAATACCAGCAAGATAAACACAAATTTTCCAGAATGCTTATTTGGTGAACAAACGGCAATAAGGGCTAATAAGGCGACTAAATAGATCAGGAATTTTTCCTTAACAAATTTTTTCATAACAGTAATTAAAGCTGTGAACCAGCGATTGCGCATGTAGTTCCTACTACCATTCCTTCACCAATGCCACCCAAAACAGCACCTACAACACTTCCTACTCCCGGTTCTGCAGCAGTGCCAGCTATTAAACTTTTACCTGCACCGTCCAGTGCTCCACCGACAAATCCTCCAGCAAAGCCTATTGCCGCTCCCAAAGCATTAAATTCACCGCCAACTTCTACGAGATTTTCGCTATCTACAATTTCAAAATCACTAAATGCGATAGAATTCATGTCTACCTCCAATTTTGCTTACGGAAGATTATATATAGAACTGTGCCATATCCTATAAATATAATAAATTCTATGATAGACCTCAGTTTAGAATACTCCCAATTTAGGTATAAAAATATCCCACAGAGTATCAAATAACTTACATAACAAAGCAGGAGAACTAAATTACGCATAAGCTAATTACCCGATAAATATTGATATCCATCATAAATCAAATTAGCAGTTGTCAATACAGCAGTTAGAACTGTAAATAAAGCTGATGGAAGAGCCAGGAGTTTAGTTGCGGATTGAGAAACAGGAGCTTCTAAAGTAGCGTCTGACAGCCTCTAAAATAATATTAACGGTGACAAGCGCAACAATTAAAATAATATAGGTGACTTCTTGTTTCATAAGATTCCTTCCAAAGATACGGCGTGTTATGAGGAGTGGCTAAGCACCTTATTAACTGTGAGACTTCGGATATTTTCAGCCGAAGTTTCTTCGTGTCGCCAAGCTGTTTGCAATTCAAAGAATTTTAGGACTTGAGCTTGAGGTAAAAGCCCTAAGTTTGATTCTGTGGTGCAGTACTCGATTGACGCAGTGGTTGGGAGTAAGACTTGTTGGTTAGGCCTAGAAGTCTTACTCCTGCATGGTTTATTAGGTTCTTTAGCACCAATGAACCACTTTCAAAGTTGCGATAGAACTGGCGAAGTAAGTATATCTTCCACGAAGCACCAAAACTTCTGGGACGGTTCATCTAATTCACAAAGTCGTAGGCAAGTTTATTTTTTCTTACATTAAAGGGGGTCAGAAAAAGGCCCCGACATCATGATGGAGGCGGAGAAACTTTTGTTAGGGCATAGTTAATGAACTTTTATATCTGTAGTAAGTTCCTCAGCTTTTTAACTGAAAAGAACTGTAACTAAAGACCAAAAGATATCAATCAATGTTTTTATTTATCTTTATCCACCTGATGATTCCAGCAATCAGAAGCACTGTTATTAAACCAATGGCTGTTAATCCTACTATAATAGCCAACTTATCCGAGATGACACCAAGTCTATATAATAACCGCATAATTGAAACTGCTGTAAGTATGATTAACGATGAAATTTCAAGCCTAATCTGAGAAGCAGTTTTATGGTCAACAATTCTTAAAAAGCTAGGAAGCAACACTAAAGTAATAATAATCAAAAATAGATTAGAAAATATTTTTTCTTCACTATTGAACGGCCAAATCATTAATAAATTAGCGATAACGTTCAGAGATGAAAATAAAATCAACGACCATCTTTTTGTCATTATCTATACCTCTTCCAAATGGAAATAACCAAATAATTTATTCTCCATATGTTGCTGCACCGTAACCTATCATTGCTCCTGCAACGGCAGATGTAGCTAAATAAGCACCAGCAACTCCCCAGCCAACTGGACCAGTAAGCGAAAGAAATGCCATCGTTGCACCACCATAAGTAGCTGCGCCTTCTAATATAGAGTCCACACCCTTTCCAGCCTCTACAGTAGAGAGTAGTTGGTTATCTGCCACCTCAAAACTATCAAAAGCCATTGAGTCTAAAGTTACTGTGTTCATAAAAAATTCTCCTTTTCAAAAATTATGTGGTTATTTTAAAGCTTAAAATTTACTTATGCAAGGGAATTAGGGTGATTTTGTAATTTTAACATAATTGGTAATCATTTGAAAATCGATAACAATCTTTCTGACAACTATCATAAAAGTAAATTTCAGTAGTTTGGATGGTGACTTATCCCAGATTAGCTAGCTTTCAGGCATCAAGAATTAGTTCTACATTTTCTGTAGTCCGTAATCCTACTATGAAAATGATGGAGTTTTTGAGTCCTTTAGCTATACCTCAAGGCTCTATCTATTTTTCATTTTTTGAGCATTAGAATTGGTTGTCAGCTATAGTTCACAAAACAACTGGTATATACCATTTACAAAATACCATAAAAACACTATAATAAAGGAAAGAAAAACTCGTTGAAAGAGGGAATAACAATAATGGCAACCTACCTTAAGGCAGATCGTTTTTATTATGCTCATGAGACTAAGCCTGCTGGCTATCTTGAGTTGGTTGATGGGCGTTTTGGTCAGTGGACTGAGAGTGTACCTAGCGCTGCTCAGGTTTTAGATTACACGGGTTATCAGATTGCGCCAGGTTTGGTCGATACCCATATCCATGGCTTCGCCGGCCACGATGTTATGGATAATTCGGCCGAGGGTATGCTGGCCATGAGTCAGGCCTTGCCCAGTATGGGAGTGACTTCCTATCTGCCGACGACCCTTACCTCTAGTTTTGAACATTTACGTGATGTTTCAGCAACTGTGGCTTCGGTTGTAGATACGACTGATGGCGCTAAAATCCAAGGCATTTATTTCGAAGGTCCTTATTTTACAGAAAAGTATAAAGGAGCTCAAAATGCGGCTTATATGAAAGATCCAAGCCTGGAAGAATTCAAAATCTGGCAAGAAGCAGCCCAAGGCTTGATTAAAAAAATTGCCCTGGCCCCAGAACGCCAAGGAGTAGAATCCTTCGTCTCGGCGGTGACCAAGGATGGTGTGACGGTGGCTCTAGGTCACTCTAATGCGACCTATGCAGAAGCTAAGAAGGCTGTTGCAGCTGGTGCCAGTGTCTGGGTTCACGCCTATAACGGTATGCGAGGCCTCAATCATCGCGAGCCAGGTATGGTCGGAGCGGTTTACCACATTCCTCAGACCTATGCCGAATTGATTTGTGATGGTCATCACGTCTCCCCTGTGGCTTGTGACATCCTTATGCAACAAAAGGGCTATGACCATGTGGCTCTGATTACCGACTGTATGGCAGCTGGTGGTCAACCCGATGGGGACTATCTGCTGGGTGAATTTCCAGTAGTGGTCAAGGATGGGACAGCCCGCCTTAAGGCGGGAGGCAATCTGGCTGGCTCCATTCTCAAGCTCAAGGACGGTCTAAAAAATGTGGTAGATTGGGGCATAGCTAGCTCGGAAGAAGCCGTCCGAATGGCTACTTATATTCCAGCCAAGTCAGTTGGCCTTGAGGATAAGTGCGGTCAAATCAAGGCTGGACGTCCAGCAGACTTTATCGTTCTGGACAAGGATCTGAACCTGCAGGCCACCTATGTGGATGGCGAGGAAGTCTTTAATAAATAATACTCGTCGAAAATCAAAATTTTCCGACGGGCAAGGTAAATCTAAGCTTTGAAAAATCTTGATTGGCAATGGCAGCCACCATGGCGGTCTGCCTATACCTCTCACTAGCCCCAAAAGGAAAGCATCCTCGGCTTTCCTTTTCTTGATTTGCAGTATTAACGCACTTTGCCGGACGTAAGGACTGCCTGCAGTCCCTTGCGACACCCATCTGCTGTAATCCCTTTCCTACTATGCAACAGACATGTTAGTCAGACCTTTAACCAAATTCCACTAGGACTTGGCGTGGGAAATCCAGCCATAGCGGATTTCACTAAGGTGTTGTCTGGCAATACGAGAATAAAACAAGTCGATCTACTATTTTAGCTGAGTTAGTGAGGAAATTAGGTAGTTGCTATAGCGATTGTCGTTAGGGAGTCAGACAGAAAGAATGGCTTTGATAGTCGTCAAAACCTTCGTGGTCCCTAACTTTTCAATTTCAAGGTGTCGGGCTAAAATAGTCCACCGGGCTATTTTGCTACCCCAGAAAGGGTGACTAGCTGTCTATTGTACCTCGAATGGTGCCAAGACATCAGTCAACCACTGCGATCTCACCTCTTTAGAGGTAGTAGTCCTTGCTCTTTCCGATTCTTGATTTTATTTGAAAATAATTTTTTCTGTCAGGAGTTAGCAGGTGAAGCCTGCTTAGAGTTTTCATTGAGTATAAAGCGATTCATCTCTCAGGCTAAGGGTCTGAGAGATTTTCTTGACAAAGAATGTAAGTTCTCATATAATAAGTATACTTATTATATGAGAGGAGAAATTTTATGATAACTTTTTCTTTTTCGGCTGTGGTAAAGGGAACCAAAGAAAAGGCTTGGTTTTACTATGAAAATTTGGAACAGTGGTACCGATGGGAATCTGATTTAGAAGATATTTGTCTGGATGGTGCGTTCGAAACAGGTGTCTCAGGAACAATGACACTGTCAGGGATGCCTCCCTTGGCTTTTAACTTAGTGAAGGTCGTTGATCAACACTCTTTCACAGACATATCCGAAACGCCAGCAGGAAGCATACTTTTTGAACATGACATCATAGAAGGGGAGACGGGATTCATTACGTTAAAGCATAGTGTGTCTCTCGTGTGCGAAGAGCCTTCGGATGAGCAGGTTAATTTTTTAAAGCAAGTTTTTGCTGATGTCCCGAGCTCTGTCTTAACGCTAAAAGATATAGTAGAAAAGGAGTAGTATGTATCATTTTAATTCTTTATACAAGGATGACTATCAAAAATCAACCGGCTTACTATTTGCAAGAGTTTATAATAATTGGCATAGTCAAATCAAAAAGGAACTTCAAAAGCTTCAACTAACGCATCCGCAATTTATTATACTTGCTTCAGTTGCTGCTCTGGAGAAACAAGGAGACCTTGTCAGTCAAATCTGTCTAGCCAGTTTTTCGGATATGGACGTTATGACTGTTTCTCAGGTTGTCAAACTTTTGCTTAAAAAGAAACTAGTAGAGAGAAGAGAACATCCTAAAGACAGTCGATCTAAGATTGTTTCGCTTTCAGAAAGTGGATTTTCTATCTTAAATCGTGCCCTACCCTTAGTTGAAGCAGTCGATCAGGAGTTTTTCGGTAAATTAGACCAAAATCTTTTGGAATTCAATCAATGGTTAATGGACTTGGAGGAAAAAAATGGTTAGATATTGGCTAGGTGTTGTTTCGAAAGAGCATGTCATGTTAGGAGTCAAGGGTGGCTTTGGTCAGGTTTGTCATGGTCAGGCAGGACCTTTGAAGCGAATGAAAAAAGGAGATTATCTTTTATACTACAGTCCCAAGTATAAGATGAAGGATTCTAATGCATATCAAGCTTTTACAGCTGCGGGTAAAATAAGTGATAATCAAGTCTATTCTGTTGAGATGGCTCCAAACTTTATTCCTTATAGAAGAAATATTACATTTTATCACCCAGTGCGTGATTGTCCGATTGAGTTTGCGAGACAGTCCCCAGAGTGGAAAAAGTATGCTTCTCAGCTAAGATTCGGACACTTTGAAATAAGTAAGGATTTTTTCAACCCGATTTTTCAATATATGAAAATTGAAAAAGAAAGTCTGTCATGAGATAGATTAGACAATTTCCCCATCTTGTGCTACAATATCTGCAAGAAAGAGGTTGTTGCCCCACGGTCTTCTCAAGTGAGTCTAGGATAGTGAAAGCTAGACGAGGCTGAAGCAATAATTGGCGCTTTCAGAGTGAGCCAAGCTCAATTTTTTTAAACAAATGAAGTAATAAATTAGGGTGGAACCGCGTTTCTGACGCCCCTATGTCAACTGGCATGGTGGGAAGAAGGCGGTTCTTTTTCATTGTGCCAGAAAAGTTGCCAAGCCTAGGAATGCAGTGGCTCCAATTCAATCTTCTTTGCCTTGGAGCAAAGGTAGTTGGTCCCGCTTGACAACCGCTGGGGCGATTTGCTTGGGCTAGATACTTGTTTAACTTTCAAAAAAAGGATGTTTTTGAAAGCTAAACATCGCAAGCTATTACTACTAAGAAAGAAGGATATAATGAGTAAAAAATTGACCTTTCAGGAGATAATCTTAACACTGCAACAATACTGGAATGACCAAGGTTGTATGCTCATGCAGGCTTATGACAATGAAAAGGGGGCGGGAACCATGAGTCCCTATACCTTCCTGCGGGCTATTGGGCCTGAACCTTGGAATGCGGCCTACGTTGAGCCATCTAGGCGGCCTGCTGATGGGCGTTACGGGGAAAATCCTAACCGTCTTTACCAACACCACCAATTCCAAGTGGTTATGAAGCCTTCTCCATCAAATATTCAAGAACTTTACCTTGAGTCTTTGGAAAAATTGGGGATCAACCTTTTGGAACACGATGTCCGCTTCGTTGAGGATAACTGGGAAAACCCTTCAACAGGTTCTGCTGGTCTTGGTTGGGAAGTTTGGCTGGACGGGATGGAAATCACCCAGTTCACCTACTTCCAACAGGTCGGTGGTCTGCCAACAGGCCCTGTAACTTCTGAGGTTACCTATGGACTGGAACGCTTGGCTTCCTATATCCAAGAAGTAGATTCAGTTTACGACATCGAATGGGCACCAGGCGTTAAGTATGGCGAAATCTTCAAGCAGCCTGAGTACGAACATTCCAAATATAGCTTTGAAGTGTCTGACCAAGACATGCTTTTGGAAAACTTCGACAAGTTTGAAAAAGAAGCTGGGCGTGCTTTGAAGCTTAGTCTGGTTCACCCTGCCTATGACTATGTTTTGAAATGCTCTCACACCTTTAACCTCTTGGATGCCCGTGGGGCAGTTTCAGTTACCGAGCGGGCTGGTTATATTGCTCGCATTCGTAATCTAGCTCGGGTCGTTGCCAAGACCTTTGTAGCTGAACGCAAGAAATTAGGCTACCCACTTTTGGACCAGGCTACCCGTGAAAAACTTTTGGCTGAGGAGGACTAAGATGACGAAGAATTTACTAGTAGAATTAGGCTTGGAAGAATTGCCAGCTTATGTGGTAACCCCGAGTGAAAAACAACTGGGCCAAAAAATGGCTGCCTTTCTTAAGGACAATCGTCTATCTTTTGATAGCATCAAGACCTTCTCAACCCCTCGTCGCTTGGCAGTCCGAGTGATGGGTCTGGCAGACAAGCAGGAAGATTTGTCGGAGGACTTCAAGGGACCGTCTAAGAAGATTGCTTTGGATGCTGATGGTAATTTTACCAAGGCAGCTCAAGGCTTCGTTCGTGGGAAGGGCTTGACCACCGATGACATCGAATTCCGTCAGGTCAAGGGTGAAGAGTACGTTTACGTGACCAAGCAAGAGGCTGGTCAACCTGCAGAGGCTGTATTGGCGGGTGTCCCAGAGGTTCTCAATTCCTTGACTTTCCCCGTCAGCATGCACTGGGCTAGCAATAGCTTTGAGTATATCCGTCCTGTCCATACCCTCACGGTTCTCTTGGATGACCAAGCCCTAAATATGGATTTCTTGGATATTCACTCTGGTCGGGTCAGCCGTGGCCATCGTTTCCTAGGTCAGGAAACTCAGATTGGTACAGCGGATTCCTATGAGGATGATTTGCGAAAAGAATTTGTCATCGCTGATAGTCAAGAACGGCAAGGCATGATTGTTGAGCAAATTAAGGCTGTTGAAGCCGAGCAAAATGTCAGCGTCGATATTGCCCCTGACCTCCTCAATGAGGTCCTCAATCTGGTCGAATACCCGACAGCTTTCATGGGGCATTTTGATGAGAAATATCTGGAAGTTCCAGAAGAAGTGCTGGTAACCTCTATGAAGAATCACCAACGCTACTTTGTTGTTCGTGATAAATCTGGGAAGCTTCTGCCTAACTTTGTCTCTGTCCGTAATGGTAATGAGCACTACCTTGAAAATGTCATCAAGGGTAATGAAAAAGTTTTGGTTGCTCGCTTGGAAGATGGTGAATTCTTCTGGCATGAAGATCAAAAACTGAAAATCGCTGACTTGGTGGCCAAGTTATCCCATGTCACCTTCCATGAGAAAATTGGCTCTCTGTCTGAGCACATGGCAAGAACAAGTCTTATTGCCGACTATTTGGCTAAGACCGTTGGCTTGAGCGCTGATGAAAGTAAGGCCTTAGCACGGGCGGCCAGCATCTACAAGTTTGACCTTCTGACCGGTATGGTTGGTGAATTTGATGAGCTACAGGGGATTATGGGTGAAAAGTATGCCCTCTTAGCAGGTGAAGCGCCTGCCGTAGCGACAGCCATCCGTGAGCACTACCTGCCTGACTCTGCTGAAGGTGACCTACCTGAGACCAAGGTTGGAGCGGTTCTGGCTCTGGCTGATAAGTTTGATACCCTGCTGTCCTTCTTCTCCGTTGGTCTAATTCCAAGTGGTTCCAATGACCCTTACGCCCTACGTCGGGCGACCCAAGGGATTGTCCGTATCTTGGATGCCTTTGACTGGGCCGTCCCTCTGGACCAATTGGTCGATAATCTCTACGATTTGACCTTTGAAAGCCTGACTTACGCCCATAAAGAAGAAGTGATGGACTTTATCGCCGCCCGTGTGGATAAGATGATGGGAGCTGGTGTGCCCAAAGACATTCGCCAAGCAGTCTTGGCTGGTTCAAACTTTCTGGTACCGCAGATGTTAGCAGCGGCAGAGGCCCTGCAGGTAGCTTCGCAAGCCGATAATTACAAGCCAGCCGTTGAGAGCCTGGCACGGGTCTTCAATCTAGCGGAAAAAGCCCCAGCTGACATGACTGTCAATTCTGACCTTTTTGAAAATGACCAAGAAAAGGCCCTAGCCCAAGCAGTAGCTAACCTTAGTCTAGGTGATGACATCAAGGAAAATCTGGACCAACTCTTTGGCCTCAGCCCAGTCATTGATGCCTTCTTCGATAATACTATGGTCATGAGCGATGATGAGGCCCTTAAGAATAACCGTCTGGCTCTCTTGTCAGCCCTAGCCCAAAAGGCTAAAACAGTTGCTGCCTTCAATCAGCTTAATACGAAATAAGCGCAGTGGGCATACGGAGACCTTCGTCTGCAGGGATGTCTGGCCACTTTCGTAAAAATCAAGGAGCTGCCCCTGCATCATGCATTAAAGAATGGAATGAATCCGCCAAGGACTCTTGAGATGAGGAAACTAGATTATTTGCCTCGCTTCCTTATTTTCAGGCTCGGGTCAAGATGTTTGATGTTGAAAAAGTAAGAAGTTAAGGACTTTTGTTCCTACCTTATCCTTTGAGTCGCTTAACGGCTTGGCGACACTCTAACCAGACAGTCGATTTTACTGTCTGGTTAGAGTTAGTCAGGGAGTTAGGCAATCAGAATAGTGGTTGCCGTTGGAAATCGAGACATTTTAATGACCGATTTTCTTAACATAGCGACAGCCAGATAAGCGAGTCGATAATGCTCGATTATCTGGCTTAGTAAGAAGTTTAGGCAAACCACAATAGTGGTTGCCGTTGGAAATCGAGACATTTTAATGACCGATTTTCTTAACATAGCGACAGCCAGAAAGCGAGCCGATAATGCTCTATTATCTGGCTTAGTAAGAAGTTTAGGCAAACCACAATAGTGGTTGCCGTTGGAAATCGAGACATTTTAATGACCGATTTCCTTAACTTATTGAAAGGAGTAGAACTCGCCCTAAGGGCTGTGTCAAAAAGATAAAAAAACAACTTAGAGGCTAGTGTCTTCGTTGATTTTCTAATTTGACTGTACCTTGACGGGCTTGGTATCTTAATTATGGATCCTAAAAAGATTGCTCGGATTAACGAGCTTGCGAAAAAGAAGAAAACGGTCGGCTTGACTGGTGAAGAGAAGGTTGAGCAGGCCAAACTTCGTGAAGAATACCTGAAAGGTTACCGCCGTTCCATGCGTCACCACATTGAAGGAATCAAGTTGGTTGACGAAGGGGGCAATGATGTGACCCCAGAAAAGCTTCGCCAAATCCAGCGTGAAAAGGGCCTCCACGGGCGTAGCCTAGATGACCCTAATAGTTAATAGTTCTTCTAAAGGCCAGCCTTGTTGCTGGTCTTTTTTGCATTAATTGAACCTACCTAAACTTCTTTGAAAATAGATAATTCTTCTTAGGCCCTTCATCGCCTTTGTCAAAATTCCTAATTCTCCACGAAGTACTTGACAGCTTTGTATCTTGTTTGTTCAGATGTAAGGACTTTGTTGGGGGAATTAAAACGCTTTCGTAGGCGAGGTAAATGAGAGTAGAGTTAGGAAAAGTATGGCCATTCCAACGGTCATTTTTTTATCGGCAGACTAGTCTGAGAGTCTGTAGAATGAAGGTGTAAGTGGGGGAAAGAATTATGGATGCAGGTAGGAAAAAAATTGATGAACTCCTGTTTTATTTGAGTCAGCAATCTGATTACCAGATGGCAAGTCAGTTGGCTCAAGCGCTCTCTATAAAGCCAAATAGTTTTAGCATCGGGAACTCGGGAGTCATCACAACCTACAAATTGACGGAAAGACAGACGGTCTAATAGTTGATACTCCATGGCATCATCTGATAAGTTATTCAGACGTTGGAGTAAGAGGGTTTTAAACATCATCAAAAAATCTAAGTGTGGGCGTCCACCTTTGGAAGGATTCTTTGTTGGATTGGCGAAAATCCTAGTTAAAATTGGCAGAAATTCTTGCCAATCAATGGCCTTATCTAGACGTTCCAATGGATTTCCTTTTTCACTTAGTTTATTCAATAGCTCAGTATCATCACTAAACAAACGCATACCCTAAACCTCTTCTATTAGTTTTCGGTTACTTTATTATCTTACATTTGACTGTTTAGCGGTGGTTTTTAGAGGTGCCCTTAAGCTTGGACAATATTGAAATCCTTTAGTCTAATAAAATTTGCTAGAAAAGCCTGATATCCTATTGAAAGGAGTCCTTTCCATGTCAACTGTTCACTTTTCCCCCTCCCTCATGTGTATGAATCTGGACAAATTTACACAGGAGATTACTTTTTTAAATGACCATGCCCAGTCCTATCATATTGATATTATGGATGGTCACTTTGTCCCCAATATTCCCCTGCCCCCTTGGTTTATCGGCGAAGTTAGAAAGCTTAGTAGCCTTCCCATGTCGGCCCACTTGATGGTAACTGACCCAACCTTCTGGGTAGACCAGCTGATTGCCATCAAGTGTGACTATATCTGCATGCATGCAGAAGTTATTAATGGCTTGGCTTTCCGCCTGATTGACCAGATTCATGAGGCAGGTCTAAAGGCAGGGGGTTGTCCTCAATCCTGAGACCCCAGTTTCAGCTCTCCTTCCTTATATTAATCTCTTGGATAAGGTGACCATCATGACGGTGGACCCTGGCTTCGCTGGCCAACGCTTCTTGGAAAGCACTTTGGATAAGATTGTTCAATTACGGGAATTGCGGCAGGAAAAGGGTTATCATTATTTGATTGAAATGGATGGCTCATCCAATCGCAAGACTTTCAAGTGCATTGACCAAGCCAATCCAGATATCTATGTTATCGGTCGCAGTGGTCTCTTTGCCGTTACAGATAATATTGAAGAATCCTGGGCCAGAATGTGTCAGGATTATCAGGATATGACTGGTAAGACAGTAGAATAAGTTATTCAAGGCTAGCACTATCGCTGGTCTTTTTGTTTGGTCAAGAGCAGTTGTTTTCTTTCAGAAAACTTGCGTGCGTTAGCTCTGCTACTAACGATTATTTTTGATATAATAATCACTACAAAGAAGCTTGGGTACTGTTCCTTGACTAGTAGTTTACTCTTTTCTCGCTTAGACAATTTTGCTCATGGAAGGAAAATCTTTTTTTGGGTTAAACGAGTTGAGAAATGCTGGGCTACTAACAGTAGCAGTTTCTATGTAGAAAGGAAATGAACCCGCCTACGACTCTGTGGAAAAAGATAAAGGTTCCTAGATGCCTAGGTGCATCTGCGTCACCTTTCCTATTTTCCTTTGAGTCGCTTAACGGCTTGGTATCTTAATTATGCAAGATAAATTAGTGATTCATGGGGCTAGGGCCCATAATTTAAAGGATATTGATGTGGAGATTCCCCGCGATAAGTTGGTCGTGGTGACGGGCTTGTCAGGTTCAGGCAAGTCCAGCCTGGCCTTTGACACCATCTATGCCGAAGGTCAACGGCGCTATGTGGAGAGTCTCTCCGCCTATGCCCGTCAGTTTTTGGGCAATATGGAAAAACCTGATGTGGATAGCATTGACGGCCTTAGCCCAGCTATCTCCATCGATCAAAAGACCACCAGCAAGAATCCCCGTTCGACGGTGGGAACAGCTACTGAAATCAATGATTACCTCCGCCTCCTCTATGCTCGGGTCGGAGTTCCTTACTGTCCCAATGGGCACGGGGAAATTTCTGCCAGCTCGGTTGAGCAGATTGTTGATAAGGTGCTGGAACTGCCTGAGCGCACACGGATGCAGATTCTGGCCCCTGTTATTCGTCGCAAGAAGGGTCAGCACAAGACTCTATTTGAAAAGGTCCAAAAGCAAGGCTATGTCCGTGTTCGGGTTGATGGCCAGGTTTATGATGTGACCGAGGTTCCTGAGCTGTCCAAGTCCAAGATGCACAATATCGAAGTGGTCATCGACCGTCTGGTCAATAAGGAAGGCATTCGCAGCCGTCTTTTTGACTCTGTTGAAGCAGCCCTGCGGATTGCTGACGGCTATGTCATCATTGATACCATGGATGGCAAGGACCTGCTCTTCTCTGAGCACTATTCCTGTCCTGTCTGTGGCTTTACCGTGCCTGAGTTGGAGCCCCGCCTCTTTTCCTTCAATGCGCCTTTTGGTTCCTGCCCCACCTGCGATGGCTTGGGTATGAAGCTGGTGGTTGATATGGATTTATTGATTCCCGACCCAAGTAAGACCTTAAGAGAAGGAGCCCTAGCTCCCTGGAATCCCATTTCTTCAAACTATTACCCCGCCATGTTAGAGCAGGCCATGGAAGCTTTTGGTGTGGATATGGACACGCCTTTTGAGGACCTGCCCCAAGACCAGCAGGACTTGGTGCTTTATGGCTCTGACGACAAGGAATTCCATTTCCACTATGTCAATGACTTCGGTGGTGTGCGGGATATTGACATTCCTTTTGAGGGCGTGGTTAACAATGTCAATCGTCGCTACCATGAGACCAACAGTGACTTCACCCGTAATGTCATGCGGGGTTATATGAATGAGCTAACCTGTGCGACCTGCCACGGCTACCGCCTCAATGATGCCGCCCTCTCGGTCAAACTTGGTGGAAAAGACGGTCTCAATATCGGTCAGATTTCTGATCTCTCAATCCAAGACCACTTGGCCCATCTAGCTACCCTTATGCTCTCAGATAATCAGGCCACCATTGCTGGCCCTATCCTCAAGGAAATCAAGGATCGCCTGACCTTCCTCAATAATGTCGGCCTCAACTATCTGACCCTGTCTCGGATGGCAGGAACCTTATCAGGTGGGGAAAGTCAACGGATTCGTCTGGCTACCCAGATTGGTTCCAACCTCAGCGGTGTTCTCTACGTTCTGGACGAGCCCTCCATCGGGCTTCATCAAAGGGATAATGACCGCCTGATTGCCAGCCTCAAGAAGATGCGGGACTTGGGCAATACCCTGATTGTGGTTGAGCACGACGAAGATACCATGCGACAGGCCGACTGGCTGATTGATGTCGGTCCAGGAGCTGGCCAATTCGGTGGGGAAATCGTGGCCTCTGGTACGCCCGAGCAAGTCTCCAAGGTCAAGAAATCCATCACTGGTCAGTACCTATCTGGTAAAAAAGAAATTCCAGTACCTAGTCAAAGACGAAAAGGCAACGGCCGTTTTATCGAGGTCAAGGGGGCTTGTGAGCATAATCTACAAGATATTGATGTCAAGTTCCCTCTGGGCAAATTTGTCGCCGTTACAGGGGTTTCGGGCTCTGGTAAATCAACCCTGGTCAATTCTATCTTGAAAAAGGCTATTGCTCAAAAACTTAACCGCAATTCAGAAAAACCAGGTAAGCACAAGAGTGTGGAAGGAATTGAAAATATTGAGCGGTTGATTGATATCGACCAAAGTCCCATTGGTCGGACGCCTCGCTCCAATCCAGCCACCTACACAGGGGTTTTTGATGATATTCGCGACCTCTTTGCCAAGACTAACGAAGCCAAAATTCGCGGTTACAAGAAAGGTCGCTTTAGCTTCAATATTAAAGGTGGCCGTTGTGAGGCCTGCTCAGGCGATGGGATTGTCAAGATTGAAATGCACTTCCTGCCCGATGTCTACGTTCCCTGTGAAGTCTGCCATGGTACCCGCTATAACAGCGAGACCCTGGAGGTTCATTATAAGGAGAAAAATATCGCTGAAATCCTCAACATGACGGTCAATGATGCGGTAGACTTCTTCGCTCCCATTCCCAAAATCGCTCGAAAACTCCAAACCATTAAGGATGTTGGCCTAGGTTATGTCACCCTGGGACAACCGGCCACTACCCTGTCTGGTGGCGAAGCCCAACGGATGAAGCTGGCTTCTGAGCTTCATAAACGCTCAACTGGTAAGTCCTTCTATATCTTGGATGAACCGACCACGGGTCTTCATACCGACGATATTGCCCGTCTGCTCAAGGTGCTAGAGCGCTTTGTCGATGAGGGTAATACGGTTCTGGTCATTGAGCACAATCTGGATGTCATCAAGACCGCCGACCATCTGATTGACCTAGGCCCAGAAGGTGGTGTTGGTGGTGGCCAAGTCATTGCCACCGGCACCCCAGAAGAAGTCGCCAAAAATGACCAATCCTTTACCGGTCAATATTTACAAGATAAATTGAGCTAATGAACAGGCCATCCGAAAGGGTGGCTTTTTTGATGGGTGGAGTTTTCATACTTAATAAATATCAAAGTTTTCACTTTAGATACTTTCTTAAAAAGTGCGGACGCAAGCAACCTCCTTACGGAGTTCCATACGGAGTTCCATTGCTAATTTTCGAGCCTATGTCTCGAAAATTCCGTTCTTAGCAACAAGCATATTTGTTGCTAAGAATACCACTTCGGCGAAAGTATCACCCTATCCTTGCACCACTGGTTAAATACCAATGCAGTTCTAGCAAGCTAAGTCCTTGTTTGAGTGGTAAGTTGAAAGTTTTGAAATATAAGGAGTATCAAAATCCACTTAAAACTTGCCAAAAAGTATAAAAGAATTTAAAAAGTATAAAGGAAAAAAATGAATCCTTTTTCTTGCAATCAGTCATGAAAATTTCATAAATTCGTCTAATAATGACTAAATTGGGCAATAATACTTTAAATTAGTAATTTATACGGCGAATTACTTGATTTTTCAAACAATCTGTTTTATCCTCGAAGATGTAGTTTTTTTAAGGTCAAAAAACATGGAAAAAAACAATGTCAAAGGGAGGAAAGATGACGTCATTAAAGGAAAGACTAGCCCAGATGGAGGTGTCTGAGGAAGCCTATTTAGAACTGGATAAATTCACGGTCAATGATCTCAATGATGGTATCAAATTAAATGATGAGGAAAATATTAAGCCAGCCTTGGTGGCTTCGGCAGCTAAGGCTCTGGCCCGTATCTTAAATGGTACCCCTAATGCCAAGGCCTTCGAGCTGTCCCTCAAGGTGGCAGAGGCCCTCGGGCAAAAGCAGGTTGCCGAGCAACTCTTGCTGAGTATTACCTCCAGCAATGACCCATCGGTTATCAATGCGACAAAGCTGGTTAGTTACGAAATGGCTCTAAAATCCAAGGCCAACGACTATCAGACTATTGATCAGATTGACCCTGATAAGGACACCATTTTCAATATTCGAACCATGGTGACTCGGGGCCTGCTCTTTCTCGACCAATTTGGGCCCATGGTCAAGGAAGCCTTTGGCTTTGGCGGAGCCTATACAGACAAGGTTACTAGGGATGAAGCCGACTTCTTAAGTCAGGATAGCCTGTGGAACTTCAGCTATTCGACAGAAGAACCAAGCCAGGAGGAAATTTTGCTCTTGCTCAGTCGCTACCAGCTGGGTAAGCATACGGGGCAAGACGAATTTAAGGCGATTAAGAAACTAGGCGTTTTCAATCTCCGCTTCAATAAGACCTACCAAATCAATCTGGCTGATATTCCAGCTAGGATCATGCTGGCCATTGAAAAAGATGTCCTAGGCTACGAAGAGGTCTTGACCAAGGTTGAGGCTAACCATCTCCCTGAAGAATATGTCCATCCTGAAGAAGCTGTGACCCTGGAAGAAAGGCTCAAAGCCTGGGAGAGCAAGAACAAGTCAGACCTAGGAAAATGGGGGAAAATCCTAGCGGCTACTACCTTGTTCCTGCTATTGTTTCTAGTGGGGGGCTATACCTATCTCAACCAGAAGCGACCAGCCAAGGCCAAGCTAGCCAGTCAGTTGGCTGCCCGTAAGTCAAGTAAAATCAAAGATAAGCAGTCTGGTTCTGCTAGTTCTTCTGGCTCATCTTCCGATAAAGAAGATGACCAAAATGACGATAAGGACCAAGACAAGGCTGATTCCAAGTCTTCTGATTCCACCAAAGGTGAGGATGATGACAAATCATCAAAGTCTAAGTCTGATGATGGTAAGAAATCATCAGGCAAGAAGTCTTCTGGTTCCAGAGCTGGCTCCAGTAGCAAAAGTGGTCGCTCGTCTGGCTCTAAGAGCAAGGGGGCGTCTTCTAGTAAAGGCTCATCCGGCCAAGCCCCTTCAAGCGACAAGGGCTCATCAGAGGATAAGAGCAGCGAGTCAAGTAGTTCGCAAGCTCAGCCTGAAAGCCCTGCAACACCAACACCTGAAGCTCCTAGTCCAGCTCCTGCTCCAGAAACACCAGCAGAACCAGGTGGGGATACTGCCAACTCCAACGATGTAGGAGCAGGCGATGCTGGGGCGCCAGCAACAGACAACCCGAGTGAATAGAAATTACCTTAAGACCAGAAGCTCAGTCTTCTGGCCTTTTCTATGTGCCTTAGCGAAACGAGGCAGTAATGCCAAAGTTAAGCTTAGGCACATTGATCTAGTTCGAGCGGTAGTGAGAGCTAGGTTCCTAATTAACTTTGCTCAGTAGCGAAAGCTAGAGTTCTCTTTATCTTAACGAAATGAGCCAAAGTCAAGAACATCAAGCACAGGGCTATTGATCTAGTTTGTACCTAGTTGAGAAGGAAGAACTGATTTTCCCCAGCTTGTTTGGCCTGCTCTCTGTTTTTTCTACTAGCCAGAAAAAGATTTTGCAGAAATTTCATTTTTCTCTTGACGGTGAGGGAAAAAAGAGTAAAATAGTTTCCGTGATAACTGTTGGCCCTGCCAATAGATAGACGAATAGGCAAGATGAACTTGAAAGAAGCCCTTTTCTTTTAAGTTTTCTTATTGCCCACTATTTTATGAAAAGGAGTTGTATGATGTCGAGAAGTACGCATGATATTCATGGGAAATCCTATAATCGGACAGCCATGATTGTTCTCTTGCTGGTGGCGACCTTCGCTGGGGTTCTCAACCAAACCAGCCTGGGGACAGCTATTCCAACCCTGATGAAGAGCTTTGATATCTCTTTGTCAACGGCCCAAGAGGCGACCACTTGGTTCCTCCTAGCCAACGGGATTATGATTCCGGTTTCGGCTTATCTGGCTACTCGTTTTTCCACCAAATGGCTCTATTTTAGTGCCTATGTCATCCTGGTCGTGGGACTTCTGATGACCACTCTGGCTCCAACGTCCAACTGGAATATTTTCTTAGCTGGACGGATTATTCAAGCCTGTTCTGTTGGGATTACAATGCCTTTGATTCAGGTGGTCATGGTAAATGTCTTCCCTGCTGAACAAAGGGGGGCTGCCATGGGACTCAATGGTCTGGTTGTTGGTCTAGCACCGGCTATTGGGCCAACTCTGGCCGGTTGGATTCTCAAGCAGAACTTTAGTCTCTTTGGTCACGATTTGAGCTGGCGGGCTATCTTTATCATTCCTTTGGCTATTTTGATTTTGTCCCTCATCCTGTCCCCCTTCTTAATTAAGGATGTTGTTGATAATAAGTCTGTCAAGTTGGACTTACCTTCTCTGGTTCTGTCTATCCTTGGTTTTGGCAGCTTCCTTTGGGGCTTCACTAATGTTGCCGACCATGGTTGGGGAAATATGGGTTATGTCATTGCGCCGATTATTATTGGGCTGATCGTTATCATCCTTTTTGCCTACCACCAGCTGCATATGGATCAACCCTTCTTGGATATTTCGGTTTTTGAAAACAAACAGTTTCTTGTGACAACCATTGCCATTGCCCTCTCCATGATGGCCATGATGGGAGTCGAAATGATGCTGCCCCTCTATATGCAAAATGTTCACGGCCTGTCTGCCCTTGACTCTGGTCTGGCCCTCTTGCCAGGTGCTCTCATGATGGGGATTGTCAGTCCAATTTCTGGTAGTGTCTACGATAAGGTTGGTGCCCGTCGCCTGGCCATGATTGGCTTTACAATTCTGGGAATTGGAACGGTGC
Source organism: Streptococcus downei MFe28 (assembly GCF_900459175.1). Lineage (NCBI taxonomy): Bacteria > Bacillati > Bacillota > Bacilli > Lactobacillales > Streptococcaceae > Streptococcus > Streptococcus downei. The sequence goes on from NZ_UHFA01000002.1 coordinate 790,169, forward strand.
CCTTTATCTTCCTGACGGCTTCGACACCTGACCACTTCATCACCCTGCTCTATGCCGTTCGGATGTTCGGTATCGCTACGATTATGATGCCACTGACAGCCAGTGCCATGAGTGCCCTGCCACCCCATGAAGCTGCCCACGGTACCGCCGCCAACAATACGGTTCGCCAGATTGCCTCTGCCATCGTTGTGGCCTTCCTGTCAAGTGTGACCCAAAATGTTATCAACGACAATAAGCCATCTGCTGCCTTGAAAGCCATGGATCCCTTGAAGTATGGTTCAAAAATGATTGATGCTAACCTGTCTGGCTTCCATGTTTCCTTTACTCTGGGCCTATCCTTCGCTATTCTAGGTTTCCTTGTGGCCCTCTTGTTGCGTAAGGGTAAGATTATTGAAAAGGAGGATGATGACAAATGATTATTGTAATTATTGCTCTAGCAACCCTGGCAACCTTTAGCTCCTGGATGCTCTTGTCCTCAAAAGCTTTGCGCTATGGTCTGGGAATCCTCTCTCTCATAGTTCTGGGTGGTTCTGTCTATCTCCTGACCGACCATTTTGTCAATCATACCGGCATGACGGTTGAAACGAAGACGATGACACAAAAGGTTTATACAGCTGGTGACAGCAAGTTGCCTTTCGGTGTTTTGGTTTATCAGGAGCTGGGGAGCAAGTCCGACAGTAAGGTCCTGGTTTACCGAACTAAGCAAGCAGATAAGGATGCCAAACCCCACTTTGTGCCGGATACCAAGCACGCGACAGAAGCGGTTAAGAAGGCAGCAACCTACCAATTGGCTGATGTCAAAGAAGCCCAAGTCAAGACCACAACTAAACGCTATGTTTGGAAATCAAAAACGGCCAAATTGCTCTATGGCTTTGGCGGTGAATCTGGCGAGCTAGTCTCACAAAAGTCAGTCGTACAAGTGCCTAAGGACACCTGGTTGGTTCTCTCCAAGGAACAATCCGAAAAATTACCAGACATCGCCAAGAAAATGCAAGCCCAGTTGGCTACAGACCCAGCCAAGGCTCAAGCAACTCAAGAACTGGCCAAGTCAAATCCACAAGCCTACGCTGAGATGCAAGTCAAAGCACTCAAGCAAGCCCTCAATATTAAAGAATAATAGAGAGGTTGAGTTCACTTTGAGCTCAGCCTTTTGTCTACACTCCATTAGAATTTTCCTCTTATTCATGCTAGAATAGGGTAACTATAGGGGAGGTGGTTTCAGGTGTTTGAGGCACGAGTGGAAAAATTAGTGGTAGCCCTGAAGCAGACGGTTTGCGACGGCTTTTTGGTGACCAATCTGACCAATATCTATTATTTAACAGGCTTTCATGGGACGGCTGGAACCGTCTTCATTTCCGAGAACCACAGGCTCTTTCTGACGGATGCTCGTTACAGCCTGCTGGCTCGAGAACAAGTCAAGGGCTTTGAGATTATTGAAAGCCGTCAACCTCTAGCCGAGATTGCTAAGTTGATTAGGACGGAAAAGCTGTCCACCATCGGCTTTGAGGGAGAGGCGGTTTCCTTTAATTTCTATCAGCAGTTGCAGACCATTTTTTCAGACTATCAGCTGCAATCGCAAACCAATCTCATTGAGAATTTGCGGATGATTAAGGATGAGGGTGAAATTGAAACCATTCGTCAGGCCTGTAAAATCTCTGATAAGGCCTTCTTGGAGGCCTTAGATTTTATTAAGCCCAATCAGACCAGCGAGCTTGAGCTGGCTAATTTTCTTGATTTTCGTATGCGAGAACTGGGAGCCAGCGGGCCATCTTTTGACTTTATCGTGGCCTCAGGCCAGCGTTCTGCTATGCCCCATGGCCGAGCTAGCCAGAAGATTATCCGCCCAGGCGAAACCCTGACTATGGACTTTGGTTGTATTTTCAATCACTATGTCAGCGACATCACTCGGACCATTCATATCGGCCAACCTTCTGATGAGGAGCGAACTGTTTACGAACTTGTTCTCAAGAGTAATCAGGCTGTCATCGATGCGGTTAAGGCTGGTATGAAACGCTGTGATTATGATGGCGTAGCTCGTCAAGTCATCGCCCAGGCTGGCTATGGTGAATTCTTCACTCATGGCATTGGTCATGGCATCGGCCTAGACATTCATGAGATTCCTTACTTTGGCCAGTCCAGCGACTCGATTGAGGCTGGCATGACTATTACCGATGAGCCTGGGATTTACTTAGATGGAAAATTCGGGGTAAGGATTGAAGATGATATCTTGGTGACCGAGACAGGCTGTCAGGTTCTGACTCAGGCCCCCAAGGAATTGATTATCATATAGGAGGTTTCTATGACGAAAGAAAGATTATCCTGGCAGGATTATTTCATGGCCAATGCCGAGCTCATTTCTAAGCGCTCGACCTGCGACCGAGCCTATGTCGGGGCAGTTCTGGTTAAGGATAAGCGAATTATTGCCACGGGTTATAACGGTGGCGTTTCTGAGTCCGACAACTGTAATGAGGTCGGCCATTATATGGAAGATGGCCACTGTATTCGAACGGTCCACGCCGAGATGAATGCCCTGATTCAATGCGCTAAAGAAGGCATTTCCACTAAAAATACGGAAATCTATGTTACCCATTTTCCCTGTATCAACTGTACCAAGGCGCTCTTGCAGGCGGGTATTAAGAAAATCACCTACAAGGCTGACTATCGCCCCAATGCCCTAGCTATCGAGCTGATGGAGCAAAAGGGCGTGGACTATATCCAGCACGATGTCCCCCATATTATCTTGGGAGAGTACTAGGGGAAGTGGAGTCTTGGACCTAGGTCTAGTTCCAGCATAAAAAGAGGTCCGACTTAGAGATGCCCAATCATTTCCGATAGCTTCACAAAGAATTTGAGTAGGACCGCAAATTATGATAAAATAAACTGATAATTAAATTAATAAAGAGGTAGATAAAATGATTGAAGCAAGTAAGCTTAGAGCTGGTATGACTTTCGTGGCAGGCGATGGTAAGTTGATTCGTGTCTTGGAAGCCAGCCACCACAAACCAGGTAAGGGTAATACGGTAATGCGGATGAAACTGCGTGATGTTCGCTCAGGTTCAACCTTTGATACAACCTACCGTCCAGAAGAAAAATTTGAACAGGCCATCATTGAAACGGTGCCTGCTCAATACCTTTACAAGATGGATGATACAGCCTACTTCATGAATAACGAAACTTACGACCAATATGAAATTCCTGTTGCCAATGTGGAAAATGAATTGCGCTACATTTTGGAAAATGGCGAAGTTAAGATTCAATTCTACGGAACAGAAGTGATTGGGGTGCAAGTTCCAACAACCGTTGAATTGACCGTTACTGATACCCAACCTTCAATCAAGGGAGCTACAGTAACTGGATCTGGTAAACCAGCTACCCTGGAAACAGGTCTGGTGGTTAACGTTCCAGACTTTATCGAAGTGGGTCAAAAATTGGTGATCAATACCCAAGAAGGTACCTACGTCTCCCGTGCCTAATTAAGATATTCGGGCCTTAAAAGGTCCTATAAAAATAGGCGAGACCCCGATGCACCAAAGCCTCTAGGAGGCTCCCTATTTTTACTAGGCTTTTTGCCCGTGTTCGATTTGTAAGCTACAAAGGTTGGAGAGCCCTCTCCTGCCGACGGAATGCTTGTTTCTAGCAAGATGAATTTCAATAAGAATTAGAAAGGACGGACCTATGACAGAAACAATCGGAGATATTGTCATTTCTCCTCGTGTCTTGGAAGTAATCACAGGGATTGCGGCCACGAAGGTTGAAGGCGTTTATTCCCTCAATAATAAGGCCGTTACTGATAATATCAGTAAAACCACTCTGAGTCGTGGGGTCTATCTCACGACCAGTGATGATGATAAAGTAACAGCAGATATTTACCTGCAGTTGCAGTATGGTGTCAATGTTCCTGCTGTCTCCATTGAAGTCCAAAGAGCTGTTAAATCGGCCGTTTATGATATGGCTGAAGTTGAACTATCTGATGTCAATGTCCATGTCGTGGGAATTGTCCCTGAAAAGACACCAAAACCAGACATGACAGCCCTATTTGACGAGGACTTCCTGGATGACTGAATCAAGACATAATTTACGTGAACGGGCCTTTCAAGCTATCTTTAGCTTGGAATTTGGTCAGGCTGACTTTCTGCAAGCAGCTAACTTTGCCTATAGTTATGACAAGCAAGGGCAAGAAGGGAAAGAGCTGGAAGTCCCAGCCTTTCTATTGAATTTGGTTAAGGGAACTGTGGATAATCTCACGGAAATTGATGGCCTCATTAGTGAAAATCTCAAAGAAAAATGGTCCTTGGAGCGCCTTACCCTGACTGACCGTAGTCTCTTGCGCCTGGGGCTTTACGAAATTAAGTATCATGAGGAGACACCTGCTAAGGTAGCTCTCAACGAGGTTATCGAGTTGACCAAGGCCTACTCAGACCAGACCTCTGCCAAATTTATCAACGGTATCTTGACCAAGTTTGTCGAAGACTAAAAAAATGACCCCAGTTGGTCATTTTTTCTTTGGTCAAAATACTGATAAGTTAGGCTCGCTATGGCGCCTTATCTAGCTAGCTCACTCCTTCATTTTCGAAATAATACTCTTCAAAAATCAAAACTATCCATCGTTAACTCACTTTGCCGTACCCAAGTACTGTCTGCAGTTCGTTGCCTTGGCTATTTTTGATTTTTATTGAGTATAAGATCAATTTTGAAAATTTCATGTCGTTTTGCTTGATATTGCCTTTTAGGTTTTGATTTTTAATCAGTATCAATCTTTGGTTTGTTAAGTCGCAAGAAAATCCCTTGACTTTTATAACAGTCAAGGGAGTGGTTTTTATAGGGATTTTCCTGTGAGGAGGCTGACGGGGAGGGTATAGCTCTCTTGGACTTCCTTGCCTTCAATCTTGGCTAGGAGGACATCAACCAGGAGTTCGGCGATTTCCTTGATGGGCTGTTTGATGGTGGTCAACTGAGGGAAATAATTTTCCACAAACTGGGTGCCATCATAGCCGATAATATTTAAGTCTTGAGGAACTCGAATCCCCAGATCATCAGCAATCTTCATGGTCAGAATGGCCGTCATATCATCAGACGTGAAGATTCCCTGAGGCCTTTCTTGTTCCAGAATGGTCTTGATCTCCATCTCCTTACGGATGGCGGAATAGTCGCTGGGAATATTGAACACCTTGGCCTTGGGAAGGACGCAACTAAAGCCCTGACGGCGCAAGCCTGTTGTTGAATTGGAATTATCATTACCTGTAAACATGACAATTTTTTGACAACCGACCTTCTGGAGGTTGTCGGCGGCTAGTTTGCCCCCTTCAAAGTTATCGGAAGAAATAACAGGAATGTGGGGGGCTAGATTACGGTCAAAGGCCACAATAGGAGCCTCAACACGCTCATAGTCCTCAATATCTAGATTATGGCTGGAAGAGATGATGCCATCGACCTGATTGGCGGCCAGCATTTCCAGATAGTCTCGCTCCTTGTCGGACTCATTCTGGCTGTTGCAAATGATGACCTTGTAACCCTGATGAAAGAGGCTGGTCTCTAAATGTTCAATAATCTCGGCGTAGAAAATATTGGAGATTTTTGGAAAAATCAGCCCAATCAGCTTGGAGGATTTTCCCTGCAGACCCCGTGCCAGATTGTTGGGCTTGTAGCCTAATTCACGCATGGCAGCATAAACCTTGGCCTTGGTTTTTTCTGAGAGGTAGCCCTTGTTATTGATAACACGAGAGACGGTTGTGGGGCTAACCCCTGCCAATTTAGCAACATCAGTTAGTTTTGCGACCATAGTTTATCCCTTTAGTTGATAATAAGTTCCACTGGCATGACCCGAAACCAGCTTAATGCCGCTTTGTCCTGCCTCTGGGAAGACTCGGCTGGTAAAGACCTTTTCTCCTTGATTGATGAAAATTTCAATAATGGATTTGTCAACAAAGATACGGGCTTCATGGGTTTGGTTCAGCTGGCATTCCCTGATCGTACCAAATTCAGTCGCATATTGGACACCAGCTTGAGAGCGATCGAGGATAATCTTGCCTTCCCTATTGTCAATGGTTAGCTTTAGCCCGTGGTCATTTTGGTCAGCAAAGAGGAGGAGTTCCGTCTTCTGGTCTGCAGCAAAAGTCAAATCTAATTCATAGCAATTATCGGTTCGAGCCTTGTCAGCAAAGGATTCTTGGCTGGTTCTCAGACTGGTCGTGGCTGGAACGGGATATTGGTAGAGCTTGCCATCCTTGATAGACAGTTCCTTAACCAAGCTCATCGCTCCTTGATAATCATATTGGTCGGTCGGATAGTCGATATCTGGCAGTCCAATCCAGCTGACACAGTAGGCCCTACCGTCAGGCATATTGAAGCCTTCGGTAGCATAGGCTTCAAAGCCATAATCCAGATTGAAAATTTGCGAAGCACCAACGAGGGCCGGTTGATTTGTGTCAAACGTTTGACAGATTTTATAGGTGTTTGGATAAATATTACCATAGGCCAACTCAGACTTGTCCAGACCTTGAGGACTATAAAGAAGGACTGGCTGCTCATTGACAAAGACTAGATTTGGACACTCGATCATGTATTCAGAGCCTGTACCGCCAAAGTCCAGATTACCGACTTCTTGCCAGTTATGGACATCATTATTGAGGGCTTTGTAAAGCTTGATAAAGCCTTTTTTATCAAGGCTTTGAGCCCCAATGATGGCGTAGTATTGTCCCTTGTAATCAAAAATCTGTGGGTCGCGGAAATGCTCGGTGGCGTCAGTTGGCTGTTTGATTAGGATATTGTCGAATTTTTCAATATGGCCATCCTTATCCATCCAGGCCCCAACTTGGCGAGGGTCACGTACCCAGTTTTCATCTCGGACATTACCGGTATAAAAGATGAAAAGCTTGTCATCTATGGGATAGGCAGATCCAGAATAAGCTCCGTGGCTATCGTTTTCATGGTCAGGCTGGAGGGTAATACCTGTTTCTTTGAAGTGAACTAGGTCCTGGGACTCGGTGTGGACCCATTGTTTAAGGCCATGAGCTGCACCGAAGGGCCAGTTTTGATAGAAAAGCTGGAATTTTCCGTTGAAGTAAGAAAATCCATTAGGGTCATTTAAAAGGCCAGTCTTTGGCTCAATATGATAGTTGGCCCGCCAAGGAGAAGAAGCGACATGAGCTTCAATCTCAGATTTCTCCTTATCGGTCCAGTCAGCATAGGGGCGGTAACGCACCTCTGTTGGTAGATTCATAAGTATTCCTCCATAGATTATATGTCAACTGTGGGCAAGAAATGTCACGTCCATAACATAGTAAAGGTTTTCATAGGAAAAATCAAGGGACAGGGGTTGTTTGTTTGAAATAAAAAATAAATTTCTGCAAAGCGGTTGACATATCATTCGCAGTGTGATAGATTAGAGACTGTAAAAAAGCGTTTTCAAAAAATGAAAAGCTTTGACCATATTAAATTTTTAAAGGAGTTACGCAATGGATTATGCTAAAGTAGCTTCCGACGTCATCACGGCGGTCGGGAAAGATAATCTTGTTGCCGGTGCCCACTGTGCGACTCGTCTTCGTTTGGTTTTAAAGGATGACGATAAGGTTGACCAAGCGGCGCTTGACAACAACCCTGATGTTAAGGGAACCTTCAAGATGGACGGTCAGTACCAAGTCATTATTGGTGCTGGGGATGTTAACCATGTTTATGCTGAATTGATTAATCAGACTGGTTTGAAGGAAGTTTCTACAGACGAGGTCAAGCAGATTGCTGCACAAGGTCACAAGCAAAACCCAATCATGGCTTTCATCAAGATTTTGTCTGAAATCTTCGTTCCGATCATTCCTGCCCTGGTCGCAGGTGGTCTCTTGATGGCTGTTAACAATATCTTTAAGTCAGAAGGTTTGTTCGGTTCACAATCTTTGATTGCTCAATACCCACAAATTTCTGGTATTTCAGATATGCTGACAGTCTTGGCTGATGCCCCGTTCATCTACATGCCGGTCCTGCTTGGTATTTCGACAGCCAAGCGTTTCGGTGGTAACCAATATTTGGGTGCTGCTCTTGGCCTGATGATGAGTTCACAAGAGTTGCAGGAGGCTGTTGCTAAAGCTGCTAAGTTTTCTCTTGACTGGAACTTCTTTGGCTGGCACTTGCATGCTGCTCAATACACTAGCCAGGTTATCCCAGCTATCATTGCCGTTTGGGTAATGTGTCATATTGAAAAATGGTTCCACAAGCACCTGCATTCAGCGGTTGACTTCACCTTCACACCACTTTTGACCATGATTATCTCAGGTTTCTTAACCTTTGCCCTCATTGGTCCTGTCTTCGGACAAGTATCTGACTGGGTTGCCAACGGTCTGGTTTGGCTCTACGATACCTTAGGATTCTTAGGTATGGGTATCTTCGGTGCCATCTATACGCCAATCGTGGTTACTGGTCTCCACCAATCCTTCCCAGCCTTCGAAACAATCTTGCTTAATTCTTACAAGGCTGGTCATGGTTCAGGTGACTTCATCTTTGTCGTTGCTTCAATGGCCAATATGGCCCAAGCTGCTGCGGCCTTCGCTATCTTCTTCTTAACTAAGAATTCTAAGACCAAAGGTCTCTCAAGTTCTGCTGGTGTTTCAGCCCTGCTTGGGATTACGGAACCTGCCGTCTTCGGGGTTAACCTCAAATATCGTTTCCCATTCTTTACAGCCCTGATTGGTTCTGCTATCGCTGCAGCCATCGCAGGTGCTCTTAGAGTTATTGCCGTATCACTCGGTTCTGCCGGTGTCCTCGGTTTGATTTCTATTAAGCCCCAATCAATTCCTTTCTACTTAATTTGTGAAGTTATTTCCTTCGCTATTGCTTTTGCCATTACTTATTACTATGGTAAAACCAAGGAAGCTAAGGTCTTTGAAGCAGAAGCTGCTGTAGCGGCGGCTGAGGCTGAAGCTGAAAGCCAAGCGCAAGAAGCACCTGCTGAGCAAGCTCAAGAAGAAGAGAAGAAAGTTGTTGCTGAAACGATTGTTGCTCCTTTGGACGGTCAAACTGTTGACTTGGAAAAAGTTAATGACCCTGTCTTCTCATCTGGAGCAATGGGTAAGGGAATCGCTGTTAAACCTAGTGGTAACACAGTCCTCTCACCTGTTGATGGTGTGGTACAAATTGCCTTTGAAACCGGCCATGCCTACGGTTTGAAATCAAAGGAGGGTGTTGAAGTTCTTATCCATATCGGTATTGATACCGTTTCTTTGGATGGTAAAGGCTTCGAACAAAAGGTCGCTGCTAACCAAGAAGTCAAGAAGGGCGATGTCCTTGGAACCTTTGATTCTGCAACCATTAAGGAAGCTGGTCTGGACGACACTACCATGGTTATCGTCACCAATACCGCTGACTATGCAGAAGTCTCTCCAGTCGCATCTGGAGCTGTCAAGGCTGGCGATGATTTGATTGAAGTCAAATAAATCATCGCTGAGTCTATAAAGAGGGGGTGAGACCTTGTTCTCGCCTCCTTTTTATTGAGTATAAGGCCAGCTAAAATTCATTGATTTCTCCCCTTGAATTCTTTATAATGAAGGGGAGATAAAGCAAGGATTGAGAGGAAATTTTATGACGAAATTATACGGAAGTGTGGAAGCTGGGGGAACCAAGTTTGTCTGTGCTGTTGGCGATGAAAATTTTCAGGTAATCGAAAAGGTGCAATTTCCAACAACGACTCCCTATGAAACCATTGATAAGACGGTAGCATTCTTCAAAAAATTTGAGGATGATCTCCAAGGGGTTGCTATCGGCTCTTTTGGTCCTGTTGATATTGATGAAAATTCCAAGACCTATGGCTATATCACCAAGACACCTAAGCCCAACTGGTCCAATGTTAATCTGGTTGGCCTGATTTCAAAGGAGTTCAAGGTTCCTTTCTACTTTACTACCGACGTGAATTCTTCTGCCTATGGGGAAGCTATGGTTCGTCAGGGTGTTGAGAATCTGGTTTACTACACCATCGGTACAGGGATTGGTGCAGGCACTATCCAAAGGGGCGAATTTGTTGGTGGAACGGGTCATACCGAGGCTGGTCACGTTTATGTTGCCCTTCATCCAAGTGATATTGCTAATGATTTTCATGGGACTTGTCCTTTCCACAACGGTTGTCTGGAAGGCCTAGCAGCTGGTCCCTCTCTGGAGGCCCGCACAGGTATTCGGGGAGAATTGATTGAGCAACATTCAGATGTTTGGGATGTTCAAGCCTACTATATTGCCCAGGCTGCTGTCCAGGCTACCCTCCTCTATCGGCCAGAGGTTATCGTCTTTGGAGGTGGTGTCATGGTTCAGGAGCATATGCTTCGCCGAGTTCGGGAAAAATTCACTCACCTGCTCAATGACTACCTCCCAGTCCCACCAGTTGAAGAGTATATTGTGACCCCAGCTGTTGCTGGTAATGGTTCGGCCACCCTAGGGAATTTTGCCCTAGCCAAGAAGGTGGCAGAACGCTTTGACTGAGAACTGGATGGTTTTTATCAAATGACTTATTCATCAGAAAGTTCCGCAGACGTTCCAAGTTAATCTGTGGAACTTTTTGCTTAACGGTAGGATTAAATTGTGAATTGTTACATCATCTGTATATTTTTTAATCTGAGTCACTAGAAAATGATAGAATGAAGTTAAGAAATACTCTTAAAAGGAGGAACGATTCATGGCAGAACCATTATTTTTAAAGGCCAGTATGCACGATAAAATTTGGGGAGGTACGAGGCTACGCAATGTTTATGGCTACGATATTCCCACGGAAACGACTGGGGAGTACTGGGCCATTTCGGGGCACCCCCATGGCGTTTCCATTATTGAAAACGGTGATTTTACCGGTCAGGGTCTAGACAGGCTTTACCGAGAACAACCCCAACTTTTTGGTCATCCCACTAGTCCAGTCTTTCCATTATTAACCAAAATTTTGGATGCTAATGACTGGCTCAGCGTTCAGGTTCACCCAGATGATGCCTATGCCCAGGAATACGAGGGGGAACTTGGTAAGACTGAGTGCTGGTACATTCTAGCAGCGGATGAGGGGTCTGAAATTATTTATGGCCACACCGCTAAGAGTCGTGAGGAATTGGCTGAGATGATTGAAGCTGGTGACTGGGATAAATTGTTGACCCACATTCCTGTTAAGGCCGGTGATTTCTACTATGTTCCTAGCGGAACCATGCATGCCATCGGCAAGGGCATTATGGTTCTTGAGACCCAACAATCCAGCGACACCACCTATCGGGTCTATGACTTTGACCGCCCCGATGCTAGTGGAAAGTTGCGTCCTCTGCATATCCAGCAGTCCATTGATGTTATGACCATCGGCCAGCCTCAAAATTCTCATCCTGATAAGCAAATTGTGGATGATTTAGCGACCACCCTGCTGGTGGCCAATGAGTTTTTCAGCGTTTATAAGTGGGAAATTAAAGGGCAAGTATCTTTCAAGCAGGTCGCTCCCTATTATCTCCTTAGTGTGATTGAGGGGCAAGGAAGCTTGGAAATTGACCAGCAAACCTATGACCTCAAAAAAGGCCAACACCTAATCCTGCCTAATACAGTCAAATCTTGGATCCTGTCAGGTCAGCTGGACCTGATTGTCAGCCATGTAGCTGAGGATTAGACTGATTAAAAGAGAGGAAAAGTGAGAGAGTGACTTTGGCTTGGCTAAAGTGCCTGCTCTCGCTTTTTAAATGGATTCAAAGTCGCCATCCCTATCCTTGATAATAGGAAAGGCAGGAATGAGTTGACCTTCATCTGAATATCTGGAGAAGTTCATCTGAATTCTTGTCTAGGGTTGGCAATTGTGATAAAATATAATACTGACTATAATAATCGGACTAACCCTGGTCATTGGGACAAATTGTTGGGTTAGGTCCTGAAAAAAGGAAAAGAGATGGCAAATATTTTACGCAAGGTCATTGAAAATGACAGAGGCGAAATTAGAAAATTAGAAAAGATGGCTAAGAAGGTGGAAGCCTACGCTGACGAGATGGAAGCCTTGTCGGATTCCGAACTTCAAGCCAAAACGGAAGAATTTAAGAAGCGTTATCAAGAGGGAGAGACGCTGGATCAATTGTTATACGAAGCTTTTGCGGTTGTACGTGAAGGAGCTAAGCGGGTGCTGGGACTCTTTCCCTACCGTGTCCAAATCATGGGGGGGATTGTCCTCCACAATGGGGATGTTCCTGAGATGCGGACTGGTGAAGGGAAAACCCTGACAGCAACCATGCCTGTTTACCTCAATGCACTTGCTGGAGAAGGTGTTCACGTTATCACCGTTAATGAATACCTATCAGCTCGTGATGCGACCGAAATGGGTGAACTTTACAGTTGGCTAGGTCTGTCTGTAGGGATTAACTTGGCTTCCAAGTCACCAGTGGAAAAGCGGGAAGCTTATAATTGTGACATTACCTATTCGACCAACTCCGAAGTTGGTTTCGACTACCTGCGGGATAACATGGTTGTCCGCAAGGAAGATATGGTTCAACGTCCACTTAATTATGCCCTGGTCGATGAGGTGGACTCTGTTTTGATTGACGAAGCTAGAACCCCCTTGATTGTTTCAGGTCCTGTTAGTTCTGAAACCAGCGCTCTCTATACTCGAGCTGATAAGTTCGTTAAGACCCTGGAATCGGTTGACTACGCTATTGATGTTCCCTCTAAGACTATCGGTCTGATGGACTCAGGGATTGATAAGGCAGAGGAATTCTTTAATTTAGAAAACCTCTATGACATTGATAATGTTGCCCTGACCCACTACATTGATAATGCGCTAAGGGCCAACTACATCATGTCCCTTAACATGGACTATGTGGTTTCTGAAGGGGAAGTCCTCATCGTTGACCAATTCACAGGTCGGACCATGGAAGGACGCCGTTTCTCTGACGGTCTCCACCAGGCCATTGAAGCTAAAGAAGGTGTGCCGATTCAGGATGAATCTAAGACCTCGGCTTCAATCACCTATCAAAATATGTTCCGGATGTATCGCAAATTGTCAGGGATGACAGGTACCGGTAAGACCGAAGAAGAAGAATTCCGCGAAATCTATAATATGCGGGTTATTCCTATTCCAACCAACCGTCCTGTTCAACGGATTGACCATCCAGATTTGCTTTATGCGACAACTGAGGCTAAATTCAGGGCTGTTATTGAAGACATCAAGGAACGCCATGAAAAGGGGCAACCAATCCTTGTTGGTACTGTTGCCGTTGAAACTTCTGATATGATTTCTAAGAAACTGCAGAAGGCTGGTATTCCTCACGAAGTCCTCAATGCCAAGAACCACGAAAAAGAAGCCCAAATCATTATGAATGCTGGGCAACGGGGGGCTGTCACCATTGCGACCAATATGGCCGGGCGTGGTACCGACATCAAACTGGGCAAGGGCGTGCTTGAATTGGGTGGCCTTTGCGTCATCGGAACCGAGCGCCATGAATCTCGGCGGATTGATAATCAGTTGCGGGGACGCTCTGGCCGTCAAGGGGATGAGGGAGAATCACAATTCTACCTGTCCTTTGAAGATGACTTGATGAAACGCTTTGCTTCTGATCGGGTTAAGGTCTTCTTGGAAAGACTCCTGCCTGAGGATGAAGATGTGGTCATTAAGTCCCGTATGTTGACTAGCCAAGTGGAATCTGCCCAAAAGCGGGTTGAAGGGAACAACTACGATATTCGTAAGCAGGTCCTTCAATACGATGATGTCATGCGTGAGCAAAGAGAAATCATCTACGCCGAACGCTACGATGTCATCACAGCTGAACGGGATCTAGGCCCAGAAATCAAGGCTATGATCGGCCGAACTATCGATCGGACCATTGATGGTCATAGCCGTAATAGCGATGTGGATGAAGCCTTGGAGGCAATCCTTAACTTTGCTCATAATAATCTCCTGCCAGAAGATTCCATTAGTATGGATGACCTAGATGAGTGGACCTATGAGGAAATGAAGGATGAGCTCTACGAGCGAGCTATGGAGGTTTACGATTCTCAAATCGCTAAATTGCCTGATAAAGAGTCTGTCATTGAGTTCCAAAAGGTCTTGATTCTACGGGTTGTTGACAGCAAGTGGACTGACCACATTGATGCTCTGGATCAGTTGCGTAACTCTGTAGGTCTGCGGGGCTACGCCCAAAATAATCCAATCGTTGAGTACCAATCGGAAAGTTTCCGTATGTTCAATGATATGATTGGGGCTATCGAATTTGATGTCACCCGTCTGATGATGAAGGCACAAATTCACCAGCAAGAGCGTGAAAAGACAACGGCTCAGGCTCGGACAACTGCAGCAGGGAATATTTCTGCTCAAAGGCCTGGACAGGCAACTGACGGCCAGCTTGATTTTACCAATGTTAAGCGCAATGCCCCTTGTCCTTGTGGCTCTGGTAAGAAGTTTAAAAATTGTCACGGTCGTCATCGGGCTAGCTAATACTCAATAAAAATCAAAAATAGCCGAGGCAACGAACTGCAGGCAGTACTTGGGTACGGCAAAGTGAGTTAACGATGGATAGTTTGGATTTTTGAAGTGTATAAGTTTCTTGATGGGATGCAAGGCTCACTAGGCGAGTTTCCCTGGGGATTTAAGAGTTGCATCAATATTCTGAAAACTAATTGAAATAAGACTAGAAAGTGGTATAATACCTTTTATATCACTTTTATTTTTGTACTGATAGTCAATGAAGATTAAAAGTAGCAACCTAGATAAGATTCATCACTAATTTGGAAATGTGGGAGAATAAGTGAGCTGCCGCTGATAATTCCGCCCTAGTGGTAGACTGCGTCAATGTGTCTGATGTTGAAAAAGTAACGAGGCTAGGACTTTTTGTCCCAACCACGCATAAGGGAATTTTGATGAGTTTTATTTTTGAGTTCAGTTAAAAGGAGGCCATTATGGTATTTGTTGCAGAGAGTGACAAGATTGATGTGGAAAAGGTTAGACAATTATCAAAATTAAGTGGCGATGCTCTGGCGAAAAAAGAAGCCCGTGATAAAGAGCTGGAAGCCATTATCAGGGGCGATGATGATCGCCTACTCTTGGTGGTTGGCCCTTGTTCGTCAGATAATGAAGAAGCTGTTTTGGATTATGCGCATCGTTTAGCGAACTTGCAAGAAGAAGTGAAGGATCGTATTTTTATGGTGATGCGGGTCTATACAGCTAAGCCAAGGACTAATGGCGATGGCTACAAGGGTCTGGTTCACCAACCAGACGCTCAAGGTCAGCCTAATCTCATCAACGGTATCAAGGCTGTCCGCAACCTCCATTATCGGGTCGTAACTGAAACTGGTTTGACAACGGCAGACGAGATGCTCTACCCAGAAAATCTCTCCCTGGTTGATGATTTGGTTTCTTATATTGCCATTGGGGCTCGTTCGGTCGAAGACCAACAACACCGTTTTGTGGCTTCAGGTATTGATGTCCCAACAGGTATGAAAAATCCGACTTCTGGCAACCTTAATGTCATGTTTAATGCCATGCATGCTGCCCAGTCTCAACAAAACTTCCTCTACAATGGTCAAGAGGTTAAGACTTCAGGTAATGCCTATGCTCATGCCATCCTACGTGGTGCGCTCAATGAGTATGGCAAGAATATTCCTAACTACTATTATGATGATCTTCTGGCAACCATTGATCAGTATGAAAAAATGGGCTTAGAAAATCCGTATATCATCATTGATACTAACCATGATAACTCTGGTAAAAACTATCTGGAGCAGGTTCGGATTGTCCGCCAGACCTTAATCAACCGCGATTGGAATGAAAAAATTAACAAGTATGTGCGTGGCTTTATGATTGAGTCTTACTTGGAAGATGGCCGGCAGGACCAGCCAGATGTCTATGGGAAGTCTATCACAGACCCATGTCTGGGTTGGGATAAGACGCAAGACCTAGTCCACGAAATTTATGAAACATTAGGAAAATAATATGGGAATTCATCAAAAGAGCCAAAAGATTGATGTGGCTCAGGTTAAACAACTGTCAAGGCTTGAAGGAGAAGCTTTAGCCAAAAAGGAAGCTCGCGATAAGGAGCTGGACGCTATCATTAAGGGAGAAGACCAACGCCTGCTTTTGGTTATTGGGCCTTGTTCTTCAGATAATGAAGAAGCTGTTCTGGAATACGCTCGCCGGCTTTCTGCCCTCCAGGAAAAGGTCAAAGACCGTGTCTTTATGGTCATGCGCGTTTACACAGCCAAACCAAGGACTAATGGGGATGGTTATAAGGGTCTGATTCATCAGCCCGACACCTCTAAGTTGCCTGATTTAATTAATGGGATTGCGGCTGTTCGTAATCTCCACTATCGGGTCATTACCGAGACTGGCTTGACCACCGCTGATGAGATGCTCTATCCATCAAATCTGCCCCTAGTTGATGATTTGGTATCCTACCATGCCATCGGGGCACGTTCGGTGGAAGATCAGGAGCACCGTTTTGTAGCTTCAGGGATTGATGTGCCAACAGGGATGAAGAATCCAACTTCTGGCAACCTCAACATCATGTTCAATGCCATCTACGCTGCCCAAAATCAGCAGAACTTCATCTATCATGATGCAGAAGTGGACACCGATGGTAATCCACTAGCCCATGCGATTTTGCGAGGGGCAACCAATGAGCATGGCGAAAACGAGCCTAATTTCTATTACGATATTTTGATTAAGGCCATTAAGAAATACCGGGACATGGGTCTAGAAAATCCTTTTATCCTGATTGATACCAATCATGATAATTCTGGGAAAAACTATCTGGACCAGATTCGGATTGTCCGTCAGACCTTGATTAACCGTGACTGGAATGAGCAAATCAACCAGTACGTGCGTGGCTTTATGATTGAGTCCTACTTGGAAGATGGCCGTCAGGACAAGCCAGAGGTCTTTGGTAAATCTATCACAGACCCTTGCCTAGGCTGGGATAAGACCGAAAAATTGATTGAGGAAATCTACCAGACCTTAGGGAAAGATTCCTTTGAAGATTTTTTAAATAACTAAGGAAGGGGAGTTAGGGACAAAAGTCCTTAACTTCTTAGTTTTTCAAGCTTAGCCATTTTGACCCAGTAGCTTATTGATCCAAGGGGCTGAGGTTCAGATGGTCTTAGGGATTAGGTATCTTTCCTAAATTTTGAGACCTTGGCTGGAAAAAAATTGTAGGTTAAAAGAGACAAGTGGCTTGAAAAATACTAGAATAGGGAAGAGCTTGCTAGTTTTTTATTAGCTGGAGCTGAATGCTTAGATAAGGGATTAAAAATGATTATTGGGCACGGAATTGATTTACAGGAGATTTCGAGAGTTGAGAAGGCTTATAAGCGCAATCCTGCTTTTGCCAAAAAGGTTTTGACCGATCTGGAATTTGGGCGTTTTGTGACCCTCAAGGGGCAGCGGCAGATGGAATATTTGGCCGGACGATGGTCGGCCAAGGAAGCCTTTGCCAAGGCCTGGGGGACTGGGATAGGCAAGCTCCGCTTTCATGACATTGAGGTGGCTACCAATGAAAAAGGGGCTCCTATTATCACCAGCAAGGTCTTTTTGGGTAATACCTTTGTTTCTATTTCCCACAGTGGTGGATTTGTTCAGGCCAGTGTGATTTTGGAAGAGAATTAGGGACTTTGTCTAGTACTGTTAAAAAAGAGGTTTTGAGATGATTTCAAGTTTACATCGACCAACCTTAGCCAAGGTTGATTTGTCGGCTATTTCGAGTAATATTAAACAGATCCAAGATCACGTGCCTCAATCGGTTAAGACTTTTGCGGTCGTCAAGGCGAATGCTTATGGGCATGGGGCAGTAGCTGTCGCTAGCCATACTCAAAGATTGGTGGATGGCTTTTGTGTCTCTAATATTGATGAGGGGATTGAATTGCGCCAGGCTGGCATTAGAAAGCCTATTCTCGTTCTAGGTGTGGTTCTGCCGGGGGAAGTCCCTCTGGTTCGTGACTATCGCCTGACCCTGACTATTGCTAGCCTAGAGTGGTTGGAGCTTGCACAAGCAAAGCCGCTGGATTTGTCCAATCTTCTAGTCCATATTGCTGTTGACTCGGGCATGGGGCGTATTGGCGTGCGGAGCTTGGCTGAGGCCAATGACTTAATCGCTGGTCTTAGGCAGGCAGGCTGCCAGGTTAAGGGGATTTTTACCCATTTTGCTACGGCTGATGAGGCCGACGACAGGAAGTTTCAAGAGCAATTGGCCTTCTTTAAGGAGCTGGTAGCTGGTCTGGATTATTGTCCAGAACTCGTACATGCCAGCAATTCGGCCACTAGTCTTTGGCATAGTGAGGGAATCTTTAATGCCCTTCGGTTAGGCCTAGTCATCTATGGCCTCAATCCTAGTGGTCAAGAATTGTCCCTCCCCTACAAGATAAAACCAGCCTTAAGCTTGGAAACGGCCCTTGTCCATGTCAAGAAAGTTCCTGCGGGAGCTGACGTTGGCTATGGTGCCACCTATACCAGCAGTCAAGAAGAATGGATTGGTACCCTGCCTCTTGGTTATGCGGACGGTTGGACTAGGGATATGCAAGGCTTTGATGTCCTAGTTGCTGGCCAGCGCTGTCCTATCGTGGGGAGGGTTTCTATGGACCAGATTACGATTAGACTACCCCAGAGCTATCCTTTGGGGACTAAGGTGACCCTGATTGGAAAAAATGGGGACCAGCTTATCTCGGCTACTGATGTAGCCCAACAGAGAGGGACCATTAATTATGAAGTTCTCTGCCTGCTTAGTGATCGTGTCCCAAGAGAATATAAATGACGTTTAGACCCCAGACGAGAAATTTGTCTTGGGATTTTTGATTGGGAAAATACGAAGGAAATTGAGGCACGAAGGCTGTGGCATTGAAAATACGCCTCTGCCCAAGCTAGTAAGGGAGGAAGACAAGTCACAGCTAGTGGTTAGCGATAGGAGTCAAGGCTTTAGCTTTTAGGCAACTGATACTCTTCAAAAATCAAAACTATCCATCGTTAACTCACTTTGCCGTACCTGCTGAGGAAAGCGAAGCTTTCCCTATTTCCAACCTCAAAAGGTCTCCCAGACCTTTTGAGCTGCCTGATTTCGTTGCCTTGGCTATTTTTGATTTTTATTGAGTATGACCGAAGACTCGAAATTGCTCCACTCGAAAGTCGGGAAGGGCATGTGTTATAATAAAGTCATGTTACTAGACCAAGAAATTGCGGTACTTAAGGGGTTTGGCCCCAAGTCTGCTGAGAAATTTACAAAATTGGGCCTCTATACGGTGGAAGATCTCTTGCTTTATTATCCTTTTCGCTATGAAGACTTCAAGGCACGGTCGGTTGCTGACCTGGTAGATGGAGAGAAGGCTGTCCTAACAGGGACTGTGGTGACCCCTGCCAATGTACAATACTATGGCTTTAAACGCAATCGCTTATCCTTCAAAATTAAGCAAGGTGAGGCTGTCATTGCCGTCAGCTTTTTCAATCAGCCCTATCTAGCTGATAAAATTGAGCTGGGACAGGAAGTGGCCCTTTTTGGTAAGTGGGACGCCCTCAAATCGGCTCTGACAGGCATGAAGCTTTTAGCTCAGGTCCAAGATGATATGCAGCCCGTTTACCATGTGGCCCAAGGTATTTCTCAAAATGCTCTGATTAAGGCCATTAAGGCGGCTTTTGACAGCGGTGCCCTGAGTGAACTGGAGGAAAATCTTCCTCAAGCTTTGTTGGCGAAATACCGTCTTCTGGATCGGCAGACAGCGGTCAGAGCCATGCATTTTCCTAAGGATTTAGCCCAATATAAGCAGGCTCTCAGGCGGATAAAATTTGAAGAGCTCTTTTATTTCCAACTCAACCTGCAGGTTCTTAAGTCTCAAAATAAGTCTGAGACAAATGGACTGGCTATTCCATACAAGGAGCAGGCAGTAAAACAGGCCATCCAGCAGCTCCCCTTTAGCCTAACCTCTGCCCAGGAGCAAAGTCTGGGAGAAGTTCTAGCGGATATGAAGTCTGGTGCTCACATGAATCGACTCCTGCAGGGAGATGTTGGTTCTGGTAAGACAGTCATCGCTAGTCTAGCCATGTTTGCAGCTCATACAGCTGGTTTCCAATCAGCTTTGATGGTGCCGACAGAAATTCTAGCTCAGCAGCATTTTGAGAGCCTGATTAAGCTCTTTCCTGATCTTAATGTGGCTCTCCTGACGGTAGGGATGAGACCAGCAGTGAAGAAAGCCGCCTTGGCTGGGATTGCCGACGGCTCGGTAAATATGATCGTTGGAACCCACTCTTTGATTCAAGACGGGGTTTCCTATCACAAGCTGGGGCTGGTTATTACCGATGAACAGCACCGTTTTGGGGTTAATCAACGGCGGGTATTTCGTGAAAAGGGGGACAATCCAGACGTCCTCATGATGACGGCTACACCCATTCCCAGAACCCTAGCCATCACGGCCTTTGGTGAGATGGATGTTTCTATCATTGACCAGTTGCCAGCTGGTCGTAAGCCTATCATTACGCGTTGGGTCAAGCATGAGCAATTGGAAACGGTTCTGACATGGTTGCAGGAGCGAATTTCCCAGGGGGCTCAAGCCTATGTGATTTCCCCCTTGATTGAAGAGTCAGAGAGTCTGGATTTAAAAAATGCCCAAGATTTGCATCAAGAGCTGGTGGAATTTTTCGGCAATCAGGCCCAGGTCGCCCTCATGCACGGTCGTATGAAAAATGATGAGAAGGACCAGATTATGCAGGACTTTAAGGATGGCCAGTCTCAGGTCTTGGTGTCAACAACCGTCATTGAAGTTGGCGTCAATGTTCCCAATAGTACGGCCATAATTATTATGGATGCCGACCGCTTTGGTCTCAGCCAGCTCCATCAGCTACGCGGACGGGTTGGACGTGGCGACAAGCAGTCCTACTGTGTTCTGGTGGCCAATCCTAAAAATGAGGTTGGCAAAAGGCGGATGCAGGCTATGTGCCAGACGACTGATGGCTTTGTCCTTGCCGAGGAAGACTTGAAAATGCGAGGTTCTGGTGAAATCTTTGGCACCCGCCAGTCGGGAATTCCAGAGTTTCAGGTAGCTGATATTGTTGAGGACTACAATATCCTAGAGGAAGCCAGAAAGGTGGCTAGCCAAATTGTCGCCCAGAAGAATTGGCAGACTGACCCTCGCTGGGCCCTGCTCCCAGCCAACCTCAAAGAGCAAGGGGAGTTTGATTAAAAAGAGGACTAGAGCCAAGTTATTGAACTCAAAAAGCCGAGTCTGGTGATTATAGTCCAGATTCGGCTTTTTAACGATTTAAGCTAATACTTCCTGGATAACCTTGGCGGCATTGAGGACTCTGGCGATACCACAGTAGTTGATGTCTTGAAGCAAAATTTCAACCAATTCTTCCTTGGTAACGCTAGCTGATAAGGCCGCCTGGGTGTGCATCCGGAGCTGCTCTTCACAACCTCCCATAGCCAGCAGGGTTGAGACGGCAATCAGTTCTCGTATTCTTAGGGGTAGCCCCTCTCTTTTGTAGATATCTCCAAACATTTCGATAACCATTTTGGAAAGGTCGGGAGAGATTTGATCCAAATTTTCCTTGGTCGCTTGTCCCAATTCTCCATCAATTTCATTGAATTTTTCTAAACCGATGTCAAAGCGTGATTGTGTCATAAGATTTCTCTTTTCATTTTTTATTTCACAAATTCATGTGATATACTGATTGTAAAACTTGAAGTAAGGTTTAAGTCAAGAGGAAAATGAGAATTAGTGAATTTGCCCAAAAAACAGGGATTAAAGAAAGTACCTTGAGGTACTACGAAAAACAAGGCTTTCTGCAGGTGCAACGCCGAAACGGTATTCGGGAGTTTTCAGATAAAGATTTGGAATTTGCTGCCTTTATCAAGCGTCTAAAAGCTATGGGGATGCCTCTGTTGCAAATCAAACGCTACGCTGATTTGCGTTATCAGGGATCAGAAACTGTTCAAGAACGTTTTGAAATTTTACAAGAACATCAGCTCTTTCTTCAGTCAAAAATTGCTGACTATCAGACTTATCTGGAAAATTTAGAAGATAAAATGGCTATTTATCGTAGTATGATGAAATAAAAGAATGAGGCAGGCCAAGATGACTGAATAGAAATCATGTTGGTCTGTCTCACTCTTTTTTACTATCCTTCAATATATGCTTTCAATTGCGTTCCCCTCAATCCGGCACTGAGGGCGATGAGGAGCTTGAGTCTGGCTTTCTGACTGTTGAGCTCCTTGACAAACATAACGCCTGCTTCCTGTAATTTTACACCGCCGCCAGAGTAGGCATAAACAGGTTCAGCAATTCCGTTGAAACAGCGAGAGACTAGGACGACAGGAATTCCATGGTCCATCAGCCATTCCAGTTCACTAGCAGCTTCAGGTGGGAGATTGCCAGCACCGAGAGCTTCAATAACCACACCATCAATCTTGTCGGGGTCCAAGAGGCTGATAATACCCTCACCGACTCCCATCCCAGCATAAGCCTTTATGATAGGAACAGTTCCGGTGATGGTCTCTAGGTCGAATCGGATTCGAGGTTCAGCCGTTTTGAAAAAAAGGATATCGTGTTTCATAATGATACCAAGGGGACCGTGAGTTGGTGTATTAAAGGTAGCCACATTGGTGGTGTGGGTTTTGGTTACATACTTGGCTGCGTGGATTTCATCATTCATGACCACCAGTACACCCTTGTCAGCTGCCTTATCGTGACTCGCTACCCGAATGGCAGACAGGTAGTTATAGATGCCATCGCTTCCCAGTTCATTGGAAGAGCGCATGGCACCCGTTAGAACAATGGGAATTTCAGGTACTGCCATAGTGTCTAAGAAATAGGCTGTCTCCTCCAGTGTATCAGTCCCATGGGTAATCACTACTCCATCAAACTGTCCTGCACAACTCCTAATCTTATGGTAAAGAGCCAACATATGGTAGGGAGTCATGTGGGGACTGGGAATGTTGAGCAAATCAACCGCAGCCAAATCAATATTGGATAAGTCCAATCCAACATGGTTCATGGGGTTGTCTTCACTTGGGTTCACATGACCCGAATCATCGGCTTGCATGGAAATCGTGCCTCCAGTGTGGAGAACTAGGATTTTTTTCATCGTGCTTTCTTCTTTCTGAAATTGTGCTATAATTTATTTTAACATAAAAAGACTAGGGAGGAGCCTTGGATTTGGCGATTAAAGCGGTATTTTTTGATATTGACGGAACGCTTCTGAACGATCGTAAAAAGGTGTCAGAAACGACTCAGAAGGCTATTTCCGAGCTAAAAAATCAGGGGATTTTTGTCGGCTTAGCGACGGGGCGGGGACCAGCCTTTGTGGCTCCTTTTATGGAAAATCTTGGTTTGGACTTTGCTGTCACCTACAATGGTCAATATATCATCAGCCGTGATCGGGTTATTTATCAAAATCAATTGCCCAAATCAACCGTTTACCGCCTGATAAAATATGCTCAAGAACGTCGGCGTGAGGTATCTTTGGGGACTTCGGTCGGCCTGCTGGGCTCCAATATTATTAATATGGGAACCAGCCGTTTCGGTCAAGCAGCCAGTCGCTTGGTTCCTAAACGCTTGACTAAGTTTGTCGAGCGCTCTTTTAAGAATATTATCCGTCGGATTAAACCGCAAAATTTAGAAACCCTCAAGACCATCATGCGCGAGCCCGTCTATCAGGTCGTTATGGTAGCGACCGAAGGGGAGACCAGCAAGATTCAGGACAAGTTTCCCCACATCAAGATTACCCGCTCGAGCCCCTATTCTGCTGATTTAATTTCCCAAGGGCAGTCTAAAATCAAAGGAATTGAGCGCCTAGGGCAGGCCTTTGATTTTGACCTTTCTGAGGTCATGACCTTTGGTGATTCGGAAAATGATATTGAGATGTTGCTCAGATCAGGCATCGGTGTAGCTATGGGCAATGCGACCGAGGCAGCCAAGCAGACAGCCCACTATATCACCGACACCAACAATCAAAATGGAATTGCCAAGGCCCTGTCCCACTACGGCCTTATCCATCTGGAAAGTGAAAATGACTTCTTGTCGGACGACGAGAATTTCAACAAGGTCCGAGATTTTCACCGTCTGATGGATGGGGAGACCAACAATACCCCTCGGGTTTTCGGCCTAGAGGAGGCTGGCCACCGAGCAGACTTCAAGTTGGAGGAAATTGTCGAATTCATCTACGCGACAGCCCATTCTCCAGAGGAATTTGAAGGGGCTCTGGCCAACTTACATGCAGCGCTTGATAAGGCGGCCAAAAAGGTGCAAGCCAAGGAACATCCAGAAAGCCCCTTGGTGGGTCAGGTTGATGCCTTAGTAGATTTGCTCTATCTGACCTATGGCTCCTTTGTGCTGATGGGGGTTGACCCCAATGGTATTTTCAATAGTGTTCATGCCGCTAATATGGGGAAAATTTTCCCCGATGGCCAGGCCCACTTTGATCCCGTCACCCATAAGGTTCTTAAACCAGACGACTGGGAGGAACGCTTTGCTCCAGAGCCTGCCATAAAACGAGAAGTTGACCGCCAATTACGCAAGGCTCTAAGACGCCAAAGTGATGAAGCCAATTCCTTGAGAGAAGACTAGCTCCCTGAAAATTTTAAGAGGCAAAAGGCCCTCCGCAGTAGGCTACTGAAAAAGTGTGGGGCTCAAAATTTTTGACGACTGATTCCTAATCTTGCCATTAAAATCAAATATAAAACGAATGAAAGACAGTCAAAGCTTTATTAACTACTTTTCATTCGTCTTTTTCTTGTTCAATTTTTAATCAGTTAACTTTTTCAGGCAACTCGCTTGGGAGAGCCTTTATCTTATGGCAAGATTAGTTTACAAGGTCTTTTGGTCGTCACGAACAACCAAGATGTCTACCTTAGCATGGCGCATGATGTACTCAGAAGAAGAACCAATTAAGAGCCGTTCAAAATTATTGAGACCTGTTGCCCCCAAGAGAATCAAGTCTGTCTTTTCCTTTTGCGGAATATCAACGGCTAGGAGTCGTTTAGGATTACCAAATTCGATAACCTTGCGGACTTCCTTGACCCCAGCATCTTTAGCCGTCTTGGTGTAGCCGTCCAAGAGTGTATCGGCCTCTTTTTCCAAGTTTTCATAAGTGAAAGTATCAACGGCCGCAATATTTTGGATGGCCCGAGTATCAATGACGTGGGCTAAAACCAACTCGGCATCATTACGTTTGGCGACGGCAATCCCTTTCTTGAAAGCTAACTCAGCTTGGTCAGATCCATCGACAGCGACTAGAATATGTTTATAGGCTTGCATAATAGTTCCTCCTCTTGTCTCTAGCATAGGCAAATGGGGCAAGCCCGACTAAGGCTATTGGTTGTTCTACTCGCCCTTTTACCATCTTTGTGAGCCTATTATAACTCTTTTTCAGAATTTGTGAAAGCGATTACTGGATTTTTCCAAGGTTTTTTTGAAAATTCAAAGGCGAACCTTTTGTCGGGACCTCCGATAATTTATTTCAATTTTTCGACAATTCAGCTATAATAGAGCAACAGAGGTTAGAAGTATGAAGCAATTAGACAAATCAACCAAACTGGAACACGTAGCCTACGATATTCGTGGCCCAGTCCTAGACGAAGCCAATCGCATGCTGGCTAAGGGGGAGAAAATTCTCCGCCTCAATACGGGTAATCCAGCAGCTTTTGGCTTTACCGCACCTGACGAAGTCATTCGCGACTTAATTTTGAATGTCAGAGACAGCGAAGGTTATTCAGACTCAAAGGGAATTTTCTCAGCTCGCAAGGCTATTATGCAGTACTGTCAGGCCAAGGACTTTCCGCCAGTTGATATTGATGATATTTATATTGGTAATGGGGTTTCTGAACTGATTTCCATGTCCCTGCAGGCTCTGCTCAATGATGGGGACGAGGTCCTGGTTCCCATGCCTGATTATCCCTTATGGACAGCCTGTGTCAGTCTAGCAGGAGGCAAGGCAGTCCATTACGTCTGCGATGAGCAGGCCCAGTGGTATCCAGACCTTGATGACATCAAGTCAAAAATTTCTTCTAATACCAAGGCTATAGTCGTTATCAATCCCAACAATCCAACAGGTGCCCTCTATCCCAAGGATATTATGGAAGGCATCGTTGAGATTGCTAGGCAGAATGATTTGATTATTTTTGCTGATGAAATTTACGACCGTCTGGTTATGGATGGTGCCAAACACACGGCTATTGCCAGCCTAGCACCCGATGTTTTTTGTGTCTCCATGAATGGTCTCTCTAAATCCCACCGCATCTGCGGATTTAGGGTAGGCTGGATGGTCCTTTCAGGTCCTAAAAAGGATGTTCAGGGCTATATTGAAGGCCTCAATATGCTCTCCAATATGCGACTCTGCTCCAATGTGCTAGCCCAGCATGTTGTTCAAACTTCCCTAGGCGGTTATCAATCAGGGGATGAGCTCTTGGTGCCTGGTGGACGCATCTATGAGCAAAGGGAATTTATTACCAAGGCTATCAATGACATTCCAGGTCTTTCGGCAGTCAAACCCAAGGCGGGTCTCTATATTTTTCCTAAGATTGACCAGAATATGTATAAGGTTGACGACGATGAAGAATTTGTCCTGCGTCTACTCAAGCAGGAGAAGGTCATGCTAGTGCCTGGTAAGGGCTTCAACTGGAATAAGCCCGACCACTTCCGCATTGTCTATCTCCCACGTATAGAGGAACTGGCTCAAGTCCAAGAAAAAATTACCCGCGTTCTAACCCAGTATAAGCGGTAAGAGAGTAAGGCCTCGCTTAGACGAGGTCTTTTAGTGTACTAGATTAGGAGGCGAAGTCCATAGTAAATCCCGAACATTCCAAATTAAATTGTAGGCTTTTGAGCACAATTTTGGAACTATAATAAATATTCTGATAATTATTTGCAATTTCAGAATACCCCTGTTACAATGGAAGCAAATAAGAATAAAGCTACTAAACCCTTAAGCACTACGAAGAAAACTAGGAATCCTGACGAAGGTGACTAGCACCTAGGAAGGGTTCTCTATTTTCAAAGGAGTGTAGGCGTGTTCAGTTGAACAGTCTCACTAAGGAAGAGAGACGCCTGCTTAATGATGAGATTTTTTATTGAAAATCTCTGGTTTAGTTGCTGGTCTATGCTGGTTGACAAAGGGGCCAACTAGTATCAATAACATTTATAAGGGAAAAGAGAGAAATGACAAGCCTATTAGAAAAAACTAGAAAAATCACCTCTATCTTGCAACGCTCTGTTGATAGTTTGCAGGAGGATTTGCCCTACAACATTATGGCCATGCAGTTGGCTGATATTATTGATTGTAACGCCTGTATCGTTGACGGTGGCGGAACCCTTCTCGGCTATGCCATGAAATATAAGACCAATACCGATCGGGTTGAGGAAATTTTCGATGCCCAGCAATTCCCTGATGATTATATGCGAGGGATTAGCCGAGTTTACGATACCGAAGCCAACATCCCCGTCACTAGTGAGTTGACTATCTTTCCGATAGAATCTCGTGATATTTATCCCAATGGTTTGACCACTCTGGCACCGATTTATGGCGGGGGGATGCGTTTGGGGTCTTTAATCATTTGGCGTAATGATGATGAGTTTACCGATGAGGATTTGATTTTAGTGGAGATTGCAGCAACTGTTGTTGGAATTCAATTGCTCAATCTGCAAACGGAAAATCTAGAGGAAACTATCCGTAAGCAAACGGCTGTTAATATGGCTATCAATACCCTGTCATATTCAGAAATGAAGGCCGTTGCAGCTATTCTAAATGAGCTCGGCGGTGTTGAAGGCCGCCTGACAGCATCTGTGATTGCAGACCGTATTGGGATTACTCGTTCAGTCATTGTCAATGCTCTCAGGAAACTGGAAAGTGCTGGAATTATCGAAAGTCGCTCTTTGGGGATGAAAGGAACCTATCTCAAGGTTATTAATGAAGGGATCTTTGATAAGATTAAAGATTTTGACTAATAGCAAAAATCCTGCTCAAACGGCAGGATTTTCTAGTATCATACTGACAATAAGTATTTTATAAAATGGAGGATAAAAATGACAAAAGCATTAATTTCTATTGATTATACCTATGATTTTGTGGCTGACGGCGGTAAATTGACAGCTGGTAAGCCAGCTCAGGCTATCGAAGCAGCTCTTGTTGCTAAGACAAAGGCTGCTTACGAAGCTGGTGATTATATTTTCTTTGCTATTGATAGTCATGATGAGAGAGATTATTTTCACCCTGAAACCAGACTCTTTCCGCCTCATAATATTAAGGGAACCAAGGGGCGTGACCTCTATGGTCAGTTGGGAGATCTTTATGAGGCTATCAAGGATGACAGTCGGGTTTTCTGGATGGACAAACGCCATTACTCAGCCTTTGCAGGGACTGACCTTGATATCCGCCTGCGGGAAAGACGGGTAACAACTTTAGTCTTGACGGGAGTTTTGACGGATATCTGTGTTCTTCACACAGCTATTGATGCCTATAATCTGGGCTATGCTATTGAGATTCCAGTCTCTTGTGTGGCCAGCCTGACTCAAGAAAACCACGACTGGGCTCTTAATCATTTTAAGAATGTGCTGGGAGCTGAGATTGTGGACTAATTCTAAATCTTATTTGGAAGCGGTGAATGACTATTTATTATGATTGATTTTGCTTGTTATAATGACGTGGAGAGGCAAAAATGGCAGTATGTTGATGGCTGTTTAAAAGTTTTGCGGTTAATTGGAGCTTAGCTGTCGTTTTATATTTACTCTGCTCTCTGTTTAGTCATCATTTTTTTGATAAAATCGGCGTACTGTCAGTATCATGTTGGCGACTTCTTCAGGAGATGCCTGATTATCCGTGGAGACCCAGTGGGTATAGATGCTTTCGATACTAGCCGCATAGGTTGTCAGCATGTAGTCTTTGGGCAAAGGCAAGTCGGGATTAAGGATATCGTAAAAGAGAGCAGGAGTAGTTTCAATCAATTTGCTGATGAAATGTCTGGTCTTTTGTGAAAAATTAACCGGTGCAATGCCTATAATCAGTTTGATGAATTCTTGTTGACTCTGAAGATAAGTTAAACTGTGAATCAGACCTTCTTTAACTGTCGCCGAATTTGTATTGAGTTCTTTTCTGAGATTATCGGTTATTTCGTGCATCAGTTTATCAATCAAATCATATTTATCTTGATAATGAAGGTAAAAAGTACTACGATTGATGTTGGCTTTTTCGGTAATCTGTCGAATAGTAATACTAGAAAAATCATTATTTTCCAGCAGCAGCTCTGTAATAGCTGCTTTTATTTTGGCCTTACTTTGGGTGTGGCGTTTTTGGATCATCGCATGTCTCCTTTGTTAAATAGACACTTGTCTATATAATGATGCTTGTTTTTATTTTAAAGCTATTATATACTAAGGAAAATATTAAATCAACATATGTCTAAATAAGGAGGTGCTTACATGGCTTATATTGAAATGAAACATTCCTATAAACGTTATCAAATGGGAGAAACAGAGATTATCGCTAATAATGATATCAGCTTTGAGATTAATAAGGGTGAACTGGTCATTATACTAGGAGCTTCGGGTGCGGGGAAATCAACGGTTCTCAATATTCTTGGCGGCATGGACAGCAATGACGAGGGACAAGTTTTGATTGATGGCAGCAATATCGCGGCCTTCAATCAAAAACAGCTGACTGCTTACCGCCGCAGTGATGTTGGCTTTGTCTTTCAGTTCTATAACCTAGTCCCTAATCTAACCGCCAAAGAAAATGTTGAGTTAGCATCAGAAATTGTTGACGATGCTAAGGATGCCGCTCTGACTTTGCATGAAGTCGGGCTAGGCAGTAGACTGAATAACTTTCCGGCACAGTTATCTGGTGGCGAGCAGCAGCGGGTGGCCATTGCCCGAGCCTTAGCTAAAAATCCTAAATTGCTTTTATGTGATGAACCGACAGGAGCCCTTGATTATCAGACAGGCAAGCAAATTTTGAAATTGCTGCAAAACATGTCTCACCAAAAAGGTACCACTGTCATTATTGTAACCCACAATGCATCTTTGGCACCAATTGCTGATAGGGTTATCTATCTACATGATGCTAAGGTTAACGCTATTAACACTAATGATTGGCCTCAAGATATAGATACTTTAGAATACTAGCAAGATATCAAGCTGATAAGCAAGTCATAGAATTAAAAAGGTCTAGTAGGTTTGTTTAACCCGAGCTTAGAAATCAAGAGGCAAGGTATAAAATCTGTGACAGTAGCAGAAGTTTGGGTACCAAAAAGATTTTACACTTAAAGGCAGTCTCAGCTGTAAATTAACTAAAATCAAAACGGCTAGCTCTTATTTTCAAAGACTTGCAGGTGTGTTCAATTACGAGGTGATATTATGAAAAAAAGGATTTATTGGAAGACAGTTTGGAATACCATGTTGCATTCAAAGGGCCGCTTTCTTTCCATTATGCTGTTGATGTTTCTAGGTTCTTTTACCTTTGTTGGCTTGAAGGTAACAAAGCCTAATATGCAAAAACTGGCCACTGACTATCTGCAGGCTCACCAGACGGCTGATTTATTTGTGACGGCCCATTATGGTTTTAGTCAGGCTGATCAAACTGAGTTAAAAAATATAAAGGGAGCTGACGTAGAATTTGGAAAAGTGTCAGATATGACGATTGAAGGGACTGACGATGCTATGAGGGTTTTCTCCAATAGTCAGTCCATTTCAACTTATCAGTTGGAAAGGGGACGTTTTCCTAAAGAAACTGATGAAATTGCTCTAACCTCTTCTTTGAGAAAAAAATATAAAATTGGCGATACATTAATTTTTGAGTCTTCGAAAAAATCTAATTTAAAAATGAAGAAGTTTAAAATTGTTGGTTTTATTAATTCATCTGAAATCTGGTCTACCTTAAATTTAGGATCGTCCACGGCAGGAGATGGGACCCTAGCGAGTTATGGCATTGTCAGCTCCTCAGCCTTTGCAGATAACAGCAATACGCTGGCTCGAATTCGTTATGATCGTTTAAAAAAGATTAGTCCTTTTTCTGATGTTTATAGTTCAAAAATTAATCACTATCAAGATGAACTGGACAAGTTGCTGGAAGATAATGGTCAGGAGCGCCTGAGAGAATTGAAAAAGAAGCCGCAAGAAAAAGTCAATCAAAGCAAGCAGGCTTTGACAGCGGCAAAAGAACAGTTGCAAGAGCAGACAAGGGCACTCACCTCGGCTTCCCCTGATCAACAACAGCTGGTTCAGCGGTCTCTGGCTCAGGCACGCCAAACCATTGCTCAAAAAGAGCAACAAATCCAAGAGGCTCAAGCCAAAATTGATGCTATGCCTAAACCAACTTACACTACTTCTACGCGCTCCACAATGTTGGGCGGAGAAGGCTATACGGTTTACTCTTCCAATGCTGACAGTATGGGAAATCTAGGCAATATCTTCCCTATCGTGCTCTACGCTGTTGCCGCCTTGGTTACTTTTACAACGATGACGCGTTTTGTTGATGAAGAAAGAACCAATTCGGGATTATTTCGTGCCTTGGGCTATAGCAAGCAGGATGTTATCCGCAAATTCCTGATTTATGGTCTTGTTGCCAGTATGCTTGGTACAGTTTTGGGAATTATCGGGGGTCATTATTTGCTCTCCAGAATCGTATCACAAATTTTTACAGGGAAAATGACCTTGGGCAGTCCTGCTTTGTCTTTTTACTGGTCCTATACGCTTATCGCAGTTCTCTTAGCCTTAGTCAGTGCGGTTTTACCGGTTTATCTTATTGCCAGCCGAGAGCTGAGCGAAAAACCAGCCCAGTTATTACTGCCCAAACCGCCTATGAGAGGGGCTAAGATTTTCTTAGAACGGATAGGTTTTATCTGGAATCGCCTGAGTTTTACCCATAAAGTGACGGTTCGCAATATTTTTCGCTACAAACAGCGCATGCTCATGACCATCTTCGGCGTGGCTGGTTCGGTTGCCCTCCTTTTTGCAGGACTGGGGATTCAGTCTTCCTTGGGAAAGGTCATTAGAGAACAGTTTACACAGCTGACCCCCTATCACTTGGTGGTTATGAAAAAGGAGACAGATGAAAAGGATAAGCCTTTAAGCGACTTTTTAAAATCAAAAGAAGTAGACAGTTATCAAAGTCTTTATTACACACATTTGACCGAAGAAATCCCTCAGTTGAAAGACAGGCAGTCGATCGCTCTCATGGTAACAAACAGGACTGACTTTGATGGCTTTGTGCAGCTAAAGGATGCCAACTCTAACCGTACTCTGACACTGCCCAAGACAGGTGTCCTTATTTCTGAAAAACTGGCTCGCTTTTATAAGGTTCAGGCCGGCGAAACTTTTCGTCTCAAAGACAGCGACGGCAAGGAACGCCGTGTCAAGGTTGCGGCAGTCGTAAAAATGAATGCCGGCCATTATTTGTTTATGAGCCAATCGGCTTACCAGGATATTTTTGGTGAAAAACCAGATAATAATGCTTATTTTATCAATTTGAAGGATGATTCGGCTTCTCAGATCAAGGATGTGTCAACTGAATTGCTGGCTATGAACAGTGTGGTATCTGTCACTCAAAACACTTCGCGGATGAAGATGATTAAAACCATTGTCACATCCTTAAATGCTGCTATGACAGTTTTGGTCATTATCACGGTTCTTTTGGCCATTGTCATTCTTTATAATCTGACTAATATCAATATTGCCGAACGTCTCAGGGAACTCTCAACCATTAAGGTTTTAGGCTTTTTCAACAG
The DNA here is from genome assembly GCF_900459175.1 of Streptococcus downei MFe28. Lineage (NCBI taxonomy): Bacteria > Bacillati > Bacillota > Bacilli > Lactobacillales > Streptococcaceae > Streptococcus > Streptococcus downei. The sequence goes on from NZ_UHFA01000002.1 coordinate 822,817, forward strand.
GGAAGTAACTCTCTATATTTACCGAGAAACCATTGTTCTGTCTTTGATAGGCATTGTTCTTGGTCTGGGAGCCGGCCGTTATCTCCATCAGAGCATTATGGAAATGATTGGCTCAGATAATGTCTCATTCGGCACGGTGGTTGATGAGACGGTTTATGTGATACCAATCATCTTTATCGGGCTTATTCTTGTCGGATTGGGACTGATTGTTCACCGCCGCCTTAAAAATCTTGATATGCTGGAAGCTCTGCAGTCGGTAGAGTGATGATTTTCTAATAGAATGGTTGTTGGAAATTGCCCAAAAGAGTGATATAGCTTGAAAGGTCCAGTAGACTGTCTAGAGTTGGAAATAAAATTAGCGAAGGGTGTTTTAAGGTCTTATAGAATCCTTTAAAGTTAGCCACAGGGTTACTGTGCTGGATAGGTTTTAACATGTTGTTTAGCTATTGAAACGCTAAACTCCTGTGTTTAAAATGTGAAACGAATCGGAACAATAATTTTCCAGACTTATTGATTTTATAAATATCAGTCAGTAAATGCACAGCTATAAGTGCGACGAGGATGAAATCTATTTGTGAATGGACTTGTTAGCTACTGCAAGGGGATAAAAATGTCAGGAAAATGCAGCCCATGCAGCCGCTATGTGGTGAGATAGGCCAAAACCAAGTCGAGAAAGGTGGCCAGCACTGGCACTATATCAGAGCCCATAATAAGGAAAGAAATGACACTCCAGATTCCCAAAGCCAATGAGTTGTTTTGTACGTCTACCATAAATGCTCAGAAAATCAGCATAAGCACGAGGACAGGGATACCGCCTTCAAGAGTGATGACCATATTTCCTAATACTCGCTGAAAATTAAAGGTTCATTTTTTGAGAGTTTCTAACGCAGCAAGTTTATCGCTAGGGGGGACTTTCTTAGCTGCCTGACTCAATAGAGTATCGATTTTAAAAATGCCATGGCGTTAGTCGTGCGGATGCAAGAACAAACCGTTTGGGGAAGGGTTTGTTAAATCCAAGGGAGTTTCATTCCAACACGAAGTTAGGACAGTTAATTTTATTGGTCTAACCGAGTTAGTGAGGGAGCTAGACCTCGTCTCTTTAGAGGCAGTGGTCTTTTCTCCTTCCTGTTTTTGATTTTATTTGAGTATAAGCTCACTTTTGTTTGCTATTGATTCCGAAAAAGCGATGCATTTCAGATGTATTTTAATTATATGGATTTTCAGTTTTGATTTTAATTCAGTAATAGTTTACCAAGTATAAAAGTCTGGGTTCTTATAGCTTTTGTAAGGATGTTTTTCTCTCAAATTTTGTGGTATAATTTCAAAGACTATGTGAACTTATAGGAGAAGAAAGGAATAGAACCCGAGCAAAAAGAAAAGTGCTCAGATAAGCTAATGTCAAGCAAGATTTTCTTTGGCTTTCTGACCAGTTTTTCTCGGCGTTCTTGGTATCTCAACCATGAAAATTTCGGAAGAAGAAGTACGTCATGTAGCGACTCTGTCCAAGTTGGCCTTTTCGGATCAGGAAACGACTGAATTTGCGACAACTTTGACCAAAATCGTTGACATGGTTGAACTTTTGAATGAAGTAGATACGACTGGTGTTGCGATTACGACCACCATGGCTGATCGGCGGACGGTTTTGCGTCCTGATGTAGCTGAAGAAGGGACCGACCGCGATCAGCTCTTTAAAAATGTACCTGAATCGAAGGATTACTATATCAAGGTACCAGCAATCTTGGATGATGGGGGAGAGGCCTAATGTCTTTTAATAATCAAACAGTTGAAGAACTCCACAATCTCTTGGTCAAAAAAGAAATTTCTGCGACAGAGCTGACCCAGGCTACCCTTGAGGATATTAGTTCTCGTGAAGAAACTGTCGGTTCCTTTATCACGGTGGCCCAAGAAGAAGCCTTGTCTCAAGCCAAGGCTCTTGATGAGGAAGGTATTGATGCTGACAATGTCCTGTCTGGTATTCCTTTGGCCGTCAAGGATAATATCTCTACTAAGGGAATTTTGACAACAGCAGCGTCTAAGATGCTCTGCAATTACGAGCCCATCTTTGATGCGACGGCAGTTGCCAATGCTAAGCAAAAGGGCATGATTGTGGTCGGTAAGACCAATATGGACGAATTTGCCATGGGGGGCTCGACCGAAACGTCCTACTTCAAAAAAACCAAGAACGCCTGGGATCAAACTAAGGTCCCTGGTGGTTCTTCTGGTGGTTCGGCAACAGCTGTAGCTTCTGGTCAAGTTCGCCTCTCTCTAGGGTCTGATACAGGTGGCTCTATCCGTCAACCAGCAGCCTTTAACGGGGTTGTTGGTCTCAAGCCAACCTATGGAACGGTTTCGCGTTTTGGTCTCATTGCCTTCGGGAGCTCGCTGGATCAGATTGGTCCTTTTTCTCAGACGGTTAAAGAAAATGCTCAAGTCCTCAATGCTATTGCCAGTGAGGACAAGAAGGATTCAACTTCTGCACCTGTGCGGATTGCGGACTATACCAGCAAGATTGGTCAAGACATCAAGGGGATGAAGATTGCCCTACCTAAGGAATACTTGGGCGAGGGAATTGATCCACAAATTAAGGAAAATATCCTAGCGGCAGCCCAGCAATTTGAAAAATTGGGAGCTGTGGTCGAAGAAGTTAGCCTGCCTCATTCTAAGTACGGTGTGGCGGTCTACTACATCATCGCTTCCTCAGAAGCTTCTTCTAACCTGCAGCGTTTCGACGGCATTCGTTACGGTTTCCGAGCTGACGAGGCCACTAGTCTAGAAGATATCTATGTCAAGACCCGCAGTCAAGGCTTTGGTGACGAGGTCAAAAGGCGGATTATGCTGGGGACCTTCAGTCTGTCATCTGGTTATTACGATGCCTACTTTAAAAAGGCTGGTCAGGTGCGGACCTTGATTATTCAGGACTTTGAAAAGGTCTTTGCCGACTATGATTTGATTTTGGGACCAACTTCTCCGACAGTAGCCTTCGGTTTGGATACCCTCAATCATGACCCAGTTGCCATGTACTTGGCGGACCTTCTGACCATTCCGGTCAATCTAGCTGGTCTGCCAGGGATTTCCCTGCCATCTGGCTTTGTTGACGGGCTTCCTGTTGGCCTGCAACTGATTGGTCCTAAATATGGTGAAGAAACCATCTACCAAGCAGCGGCAGCCTTTGAAGCAGTAACCGATTTTCACAAGCAACAGCCAAAAATCTTTGGAGGTGACAACTAATGAACTTTGAAACCATTATCGGACTGGAAGTCCATGTGGAATTAAATACCAATTCAAAAATTTTCTCACCTTCATCAGCCCACTTTGGTCAAAATCCCAATGCCAATACCAATGTTATTGACTGGTCCTTCCCAGGGGTCTTGCCGGTTATGAACAAGGGTGTTATTGATGCGGGTATCAAGGCGGCCTTGGCCCTAAATATGGATATCCACCAAAGTATGCACTTTGACCGCAAAAATTATTTCTATCCTGATAACCCTAAGGCCTACCAGATTTCCCAATTTGATGAGCCCATTGGTTACAATGGCTGGCTGGAAGCTCAGCTGGACGATGGTTCAACCAAGAAAATCCGTATTGAGCGGGCCCACTTGGAAGAAGATGCCGGTAAGAATACCCATGCGGACGATGGCTATTCCTATGTGGACCTCAACCGGCAGGGCGTGCCTTTGATTGAGATTGTTTCTGAGGCCGACATGCGCTCACCCGAGGAAGCCTATGCCTATCTGACTGCCCTCAAGGAAATTATCCAATATACCGGCATTTCTGATGTCAAGATGGAAGAAGGTTCCATGCGGGTGGATGCCAATATTTCTCTGCGGCCTTATGGTCAAGAGGAATTTGGCACCAAGACCGAGCTCAAGAACCTCAATTCCTTCAGCAATGTCCGCAAGGGCTTGGAATACGAAGTCGAACGCCAGGCCAAAATTCTGCGCTCGGGTGGGGTCATTCGCCAAGAAACCCGTCGCTATGATGAAGCCAACAAGGGAACCATCCTTATGCGGGTCAAGGAAGGGGCAGCGGACTACCGTTACTTTCCAGAGCCTGACCTACCAATCTTTGAGATTTCTGACGATTGGATTGAGGAAATGCGAGGCGACCTGCCTGAATTTGCCAAGGACCGCAGGGCCAGATATGTCAGCCAATATGGCCTATCTGACTACGATGCTAACCAGCTGACGGCCAACAAGGTTACCTCTGACTTTTTTGAGGCTGCTGTTGGTCTGGGTGGCGATGCCAAACAGATTTCCAACTGGCTCCAAGGCGAAGTGGCTCAATTCCTCAATAGCGAGAACAAGAACTTGGAAGATATCCAGCTGACTCCAGACAATCTGGTGGAAATGCTGGGCTTGATTGAAGACAGCACTATTTCTTCTAAGATTGCTAAGAAGGTCTTTGTTCACCTCGCTAAAAATGGCGGCGGGGCTCGTGACTATGTGGAAAAGGCTGGTCTGGTGCAAATCTCCGACCCTGAGATTTTGATTCCAATTATCCACCAAGTCTTTGCAGATAATGAAGCAGCCGTTGCTGACTTCAAGTCAGGCAAACGCAATGCCGACAAGGCCTTCACCGGCTTCCTCATGAAGGCAACCAAGGGGCAAGCCAACCCACAAGTTGCCCTCAAACTCTTGGCTCAAGAGTTGGCTAAGTTGAAGGAAGAGTAGGGGAAATAATAGAAAATAAATAGGGATCCAGTTAAGTAGAACTGGGTCCTTTTTATGCGCAAAAGACTTTCTTATTTTCTTAAATGGCGTAAAATGGTAAGAGCTTGGCGGAAATTGTTATGGGATTGTGTCGGTCTATCTTTTAAAATAGAACCATCACTAAAAGAAAAGAGAGAGAAATATGTCTAAAGCAAAAAAAGTTATTTTAATTACGGGAGCTTCATCAGGAATGGGGAAAATAACGGCTCAGGATTTAATCAAGGCGGGTCATACCGTCTACTGTGTCGCTCGTAGCCTTGATAAGATGAAGGACTTGGCCCAACTAGGCGGTCATGTTCTGAAAATGGATGTCACCAGCGAAGGGGACATTGAAGAGGTTGTCAAGCGGATTATTGACGAGCAAGGGCGGATTGACGTCCTTTGGAACAATGCAGGCTATGGTCTCTGTGGTCCAGTTGAGGAGATGCCCATGGAAAGAGTGCAGATGCAGTTTGAGGTCAATGTCTATGGTGTGGCTCGTTTGACCCAAAAGGTCCTACCTTTCATGCGTCAACAAAGAGATGGCCTCATTATTAATACCTCATCTATGGGTGGGAAAATCTATTCACCACTAGGAGCATGGTACCATGCCACTAAACATGCCATTGAAGGTTACAGCGATTGTCTCCGTTTGGAATTGAAGGCCTTTAACATAAAGGTTGTTCTGCTTGAACCAGGAATCATTAACACGGACTTCTATCAAGGAGTACGTGACAATTTCTCTTTTGAATCGCAAAATGGCCCCTACAAGGAAGTGGCCAATGCCTATATCAAGTCTATGGATAATCCGCCAGTAGCAGGTTCTAATCCAGCTGTCATTTCTAAAATTGTTCAAAAGATTATCAATGCCCGTAAACCCAAACCACGCTATCTAGTTGGACAAGGAGCACACCTCTTAGTCGGTATCCGCCGTATCCTAGGAGATCGTATCTATGACCGTATGATGTTACGTCAAATGAAATAAGGAAGTTTTTCAATGAAACTAGCAGTTACTCGAGGGCTAGAAGATTATCTGAAAACTCTAGGACTGGATTTTTCCAGCCTACTTCATAAAGCCGCTATTCCCAATAAATTAAGGAACGAAGAAATTGAGTTGACCAGTTTAGAATACTTTCGTTTGCTGGACGAGCTCGACCGAGTGCTTGACGAAAAGGAAATTCGAGCCCTTAGCCAGATTGCCAATCTCCAGCTTTTAGTTCCCGCCTTTTTTGCAGCCTTATCGGCTAAAAATGGCCTGGAAGCCTTGGAGCGGTTTGCTCATTTTAAAAAGTTGGTTGGTCCCATTGAGGTGGAATTGATGGTGACGGAGCTATCAGTCTCTGTCCATTTTAGCTATGCTCTCAGGCAGTTCGACCTGCCGAAGCTTGCGGTACTTAATGAACAATTGCTCCTCTTAAATCTCCTAAAGACCGGAACAGGACAATCCATTCAACCCATTTTGCTTGAAAGCCCCTTTGATTATGAGGAGGAGACCCTAGCTGAATTTGGCCAACTAGTCCAAAAGTCGACCTATAATCAGCTAGTCTTTGCTAGGGTTGATTTGGACCAACCTTTTATCACCCAAAATAATATCATGTGGCACTATCTAGAGCCAGAGCTCAACAAGCATTTGGCTAGCCTAGAGGGTGAGAAGTCTTTTGCCACTTATGTACAAGAGGAGCTCCTCTCCGCCATTCCGGCAGGCAACTTTCTTGTGGAAGATATCGCCCAACGTTTGGGTCTTAGCAGTCGGACTCTACAACGGAATTTAAAAGCGGAAAACACTTCGTTTAAGGAGCAGGTTCAGGCAGTCCAGAAGGCTATGGCAGTTTCGTATTTGCAATTGAACTTATCCACCGAAGAAATCGCAGATTTACTGGGTTATACCGAGGTTGCTGCCTTTAGTCGGGCTTTTAAAAAATGGCTGGGGATGACGGTGACTGACTATCGAAAAAGGCTACTGGTGAGTGAATGAACTGGACTAGACTAGGAGGAGAGTCAGACTTTTTGTTTTGTTGCTAAAATTAGCTATAATAGGAAAGTCAAGATAGACGGGACTTCAAAATCTTATGGCACCAAAAGGGGGAATCCTGATTTTCCAGTTTTTTCGTCTTTTTCAAGAGTTTAATAGCTATGTCCAAAAGAAAGGAGGAGCCATGCTCATTGGTTCAAAGGAATTTTTGCAGGAATGGCGGACCATAAAAAAGGAGCAGACGCCACGAGCTGCTCTGGAATTTTTATTGGCTAGCTTGGCCATGCCAGAGGATCTCTCCGGTCAGTTGGAGGAAAATCAGGCCTTGGTCGCTAAATTTTCGCCTGATTTGGCTCCTCATGACCGTTTTTGGGCTGAACTAACTAAACAGGTTCGATTAGCCATGAAGGGGCGAGATTTTCAGGAGAAGACCAGCCTTAACCGCCAGCTCCACCAGCTCCGCTATGTCATTTCCAGTCAGCAGGCCCAGTATGTCCGTCAATATTACCGAAAACATGGCATGAGTGACCAGGATGCTCTGATTGCCTACCTGCGGGCCAATCATCTCAGGCCCAGCCTCTGGGACCATGCCAGATTGCACAATAAACGCCAGATCAATGCAGGTGATTTTCACTTTCCTGACCAGCAAGAATCCTATAATATCAAGGTTCTCCTCCAGTTTCGGACGGAATTTATCATCGATAGTCAAGGGAATTTTCTCAATGAAGTTGATGCCGAAAAGGTGACAGCCAATGGTATCATCAATGGGGCCAGTTTCAATTACGGCAACAATAACAAGAGTCATTTGCGTCTGGATGTTTATCCTGTCAGCCCTCATGACCCAGCCTTTCGTAATCAAGCTACCAAGGGCTACCGCTCTCCCAATCGGACGGGCAGGATTCGCTTGGGCAGGTTCTGGCAAGAGAGGCAAACAGCTGATTTCGAGAAGAGTTTTTACAATAAAAAAGGGGGCTATGCCAAGGAAGGTCAGGCCCTCATCAGCTTGGTCAAGCAACGGAAAAAAGTCTTCAAAAGGGCTTTGCGTGATAGGAAGTAGTCAAGCTCTAAGACTAGTGCCTTTTTGCTTTGATATAGATATAAAGGGGCTGGGAAAAAGGTCCTGAATTAACAAAATCGCATGAAATCTTTCGTTTAAAAACGCTGATTTCATGCGATTTCTTATTTTTAAAATCTGAGAAAATTAGTGAGATTTTGAGTTTTTGCCCAGCTCCTTTATCTAGTAGTGAATTTTACAGAATCGCATCAAAAGATTCTGGGAGGATTTGGCCTCCATCAACAACGATGGTCTGACCAGTAATGTAGTGGGCTTCCTTAGAAGCTAAGAAAGCAACGGCTGTGCCAATGTCTTCTGGGGAACCTAGGGTATGAGTCGGTACGGTCTTTTTCATTTCATCCAGATAGGTCTGTCCCTGAGCTTGCAGACCCTCGGTCAGGACATTGCCAGGTTGAACGGCATTGATGGTGATAGCATCCTTGGCGTATTCCAGAGCAGCACTCCGCATAAAGCCTAATTGTCCAGCCTTGGTTGAGCCGTAGTGGGCCCAGCCAGGATAGCCAGTAATAGGGCCAGTGATTGACGAGGTTAGAACAATTCGTCCATAGCCTTGGGGTTGCATAATTTTAGTAGCAGCCTTGACCACCAAGAAGGTTCCCTTGAGATTGACCGTTTGAATCAGGTCCCAATCAGCCTCGCTCATTTCAGCAATTTTGACTTGGGGATAGATGCCAATATTGGAACAGAGAATGTCCAGCCTGCCGTATTTTTCTCGAATCATTTGGAAGGTTTGATCAATAGCGTCGCTATCGGTAACATCAAAGGGATAAAAGTCAGCGCCTAAAGCCTTGGCACTAGCTTGACCAGCATCTTGGTCTCTATCAAGAATGATAACCTTGGCTCCCTGTTGGATTAAAACTCTGGCAATACCTCGGCCAATTCCCTTGGCTCCACCAGTCACGACAGCGATTTGGTCAGTCAGTTGAAACATAGTGATACCTCCCTATAGGTTAGTCTAGTTGAAGGACAGCCTAGCAAGTGAGCTTCGACTAGGTTTGATACAAATGTCCCTCCTTCACTTTAACTATAACTATAACAAAATTCTCAGGCTTAGTAAAAGCTTTTAAGGGAGGTCAGTTGCCTAAGAGCTAAAGCTCTTGGCTCCTGTCACCAATCACTAGTTGTGACTTGTCTTCCTTCCCTTACTAATTCCGGCAGAGGCCGATGACTGGTTCGAAAGCCTTCTTTTTTATAGAAAAGTCGGTCTCCACGAAGACTATTTTATGCTAGAATGGAGACTAGAGAGGTGGGCACCATGTCAAAAACGTTTAAAGGGACTATGATTACCATTGCCGCAACCCTGTGTTGGGGCTTTTCAGGTATTTCTGGTCAATATCTGATGGCTCAGGGGATTTCGGTCAATCTCCTTACCAGCCTGCGCTTGATTATAGCGGGTCTAGTCTTGACAGGACTGGACTTCATTAAGGATAAGGCGACATTGACATCATTGATGTCCTCAGGTTCCAACCGAGTTCGTCTCTTGATTTTTGCCATTTGTGGTCTCCTAGCCAACCAGTATGCCTATCTACAAGCCATTCATTATACCAATGCAGGAACGGCAACGGTTCTCCAGTATATCTCGCCAGTCTTAGTTCTGGCCTATGTTAGCCTTAAGGGGCGGACCCTGCCGACATTTTCTGAAAGCTTATCTATTTTTCTGGCCATTTTGGGTACCTTTCTAATTGCGACCCATGGCCACTTAGCTAGTCTAGCCATCACCCCTCTTGGACTTTTCTGGGGTGTCCTCTCGGCCTTCACCTACACAGCTTACATGATTATTCCAGCCAAACTCATTCAAAGTTATGGAAGCTTGACCATCGTTGGTCTGGGGATGTTAATTGGTGGTCTTGTCTTTCCTATTTTCACGCAAGCTTGGCGCTACCGTCTCCCCCTAAATAGCCTCAACCTGCTGGCACTCTTTGGTTTGATTGTCGTCGGGGCTATTTTGTCCTATACCCTCTTTCTTAAGGGCATCAGCATGGTTGGTCCCTTAAAGGGCAGTCTCCTCGCAGCTATTGAGCCAGTTGCCAGCGTTATCTTGGCAGCCCTAATTTTGGGGCAGGTCTTTTATCAGATGGATATTCTGGGCATGCTCTTCATTGTTCTAGCGGTACTTATCATTTCCCTACGAGACCTGATTATTTCTAGGAAAAAATCCTTATAATCTCAAGCGAGCTTAGGCTTGCTTTTTTTGTCCCTAATTTTGAAGATTTTATTCCTCAAACTTCTCGTAACACTATTGACATCGAATATATATATAATACCCGTTGTGCTAGTTAATCAGGCATAAGCCTTAGAATATTTCAAACTCAGCCCAAATTCATTTTGACTATTTTCCAGCATGAGTGAATAGATGAGTAAAATAGCTTCTACTCTAAACTGTAATGCCCGAAGGTTTCGACAGCGTAAATTCTCAATGCCAAACTGTTCTAAGCTCGAAAAGACGGTTTCAATCGGTTTGCGCAATCGGCTAATTTTATAGTTCTCAAACCAAGAATAGTCCGCCATATTTTTCCTGAGTTGAGAAATTAAGGTGATACCACAATTGGCCAACTCTTTCTTAACCTGCTTGTCAATATAGCCCTTGTCTCCATAAATCAGTGGAATATGTGTTCCAGTAATTCAAAAGCCACTTGGCTATCGTAAACAGAGGCTGACGTTACTACATAATCCAAAGGAAAGCCCCTATCGCTGACTAAAACGGAGAACTTCACCCCGTAGTAGTGAATCTTCTTCGTGGCGTTGTATCCGATGTTAGCGACTTCTGATAAAAGGCTAGCTCTTAGATTACGGATGGGATGACATAAGGCACAGGGAAAACTGTCAATCAGGCCAAATGAAGAGGTCTCACAAAGGGAAGATACCATAAAGTAGCGCATGCGTTGGATGCTTTGGGAAAGGTTTTGACAAATCCGACAAAAGCGGGAACGTTCTGGAAAGTCATTAGGAAAAAGGCTATGACGAATGGCTCGATAAATTGCGCTGGCTGTTCGGCACCCCTCTTGAATGGCCCAGAGATAACTAGCTATAATAACGACATCTGGTTGCTTCTGTGAGTGAACGTTTCGCCGATGCCTCACGCAGTAGGGAACGAACCGGTCATAAAGTGTACTCACTTTTGTTAGCAAAACTGAAAAAATATCTTGTGTTTGATGTGGATTTGCGAGATAATAGTCTTGGCTTTGCCTATCATTCCCTCATTTCGTGGTTGTTCTGAGTTTATGATAGGCAAAGTTTTTTATTTTGGCTAGTGTTAACTAGCACAACGGGTATTATCATGTAGTTATTGATGGTCAGGCCTATGGTCCCTATGACATCTCCAGCCTATCCCAAATGAAAACAAAAATTCAGTTTAATCCAGATACTCTTGTCTGGAAACAAGGAATGAAAGACTGGATTAAGGCAGGTTCTGTTGATGAACTTTCATCGCTTTTTGATAATCCCATGCCACCAATTCCTGAACAAGATTAGTTGAGTATCAACTTCCATTTCACAAATACAATCACCTCCGTAGGGCCACGTAATCCAACGGAGGTTCTTTCTTATGGTAACCTTCAAATTCCCCCCTTTTTCCTCCTCAACTCGCCTTCAAAGTATGCTATAATAAGGGGTACTATTAGTTTTTGGAGAAAGTTGTGAGTATTGAAGATTACTTGCCGACCTTCGCGGTCGAAGCTGTTTATGATTTGAAACCCGAAAGCCTGCGTAAGCACGGGATTTCTGCGGTTTTAGTGGATTTGGATAACACCCTGATTGCTTGGGATAATCCTGATGGGACGCCCGAGTTGCGGGAGTGGTTGGATGATATGACCGAGGCCGATATTCCGGTGGTGGTCGTTTCCAATAATAAGCATGAGCGGGTCAAGCGGGCGGTCGATCCCTTCCATGTGGACTTTATCAGTCGGGCTATGAAGCCCTTCACTCGAGGCATTAACAAGGCCATTGAGCGTTATAATTTTAATCGTGATGAGGTCGTCTTGGTCGGTGATCAGCTCATGACCGACATTCGGGCCTGCCACCGTGCTGGGATTCGTTCCATCCTGGTCAAACCCCTTGTGACCTCGGATGCTTGGAATACCAAGTTTAATCGGGCAAGGGAACGTCGGGTGCTCAAGAAAATTACCCAAAAATACGGTCCAATTGAGTATCAAAAGGAAATTTAATGGAAGAATTATACTGTATCGGCTGTGGAGCCAAGATTCAGAGCCGGGATAAGGAAGCTCCTGGCTACACTCCTCAGTCCAGCATTGAAAAAAGTCAGGAGACAGGAGAACTCTACTGTCAACGCTGTTTCCGCCTGCGTCACTATAATGAGATTGTCGATGTAGCCATCACTGATGATGACTTCCTCAAGCTCCTTCATGAAGTGGGGGATAGTCAGGCTTTAGTGGTCAATGTTGTCGATATTTTCGACTTTAATGGCTCGGTTATTCCTGGCCTCAGTCGCTTTGTCGCCGGCAATGACGTGCTTCTGGTCGGCAATAAAAAGGATATCTTGCCCAAGTCCGTCAAGGATGGCAAGGTGACCCAATGGCTGACCGAGCGGGCCCATGAAGAGGGCCTGCGGCCAGTTGATGTCCTCTTGACCTCTGCTCAAAACGGCCAAGCCATCAAGGAGCTGATTGCTCGGATTGAGGAGCTGCGGGCTGGGCGTGATGTCTACGTGGTTGGGGTGACCAATGTTGGCAAATCCACCCTGATTAATGCCATCATCAAGGAAATCACTGGGAATCAAGAGATTATTACCACCTCACGCTTCCCTGGAACGACCTTGGATAAGATTGAGATTCCCCTAGATGATGGTTCCTATATCTTTGATACCCCGGGGATTATCCACCGCCACCAAATGGCCCACTACCTGTCTGCCAAGGATCTCAAGTATGTCAGTCCCAAAAAGGAAATCAAGCCCAAAACCTATCAGCTCAATCCTAGTCAGACCCTTTTCTTGGGTGGCCTAGGTCGCTTTGATTTTCTTCAGGGAGATAAGCAAGGTTTCACGGCCTATTTTGACAATAATCTCAAGCTCCACCGCACCAAACTAGAGGGGGCCGATGATTTTTACCTCAAGCACGCTGGCAGTCTTTTGACGCCACCTTCTGCTAAGGAAGTGGCTAATTTTCCCAAATTGGTCCGCCATGAATTTACCATCATGGGGAAAACCGATGTGGTCTTTTCTGGACTAGGTTGGGTTCGGGTTAATGGTAGCGCCAGGGTTGCAGCCTGGGCTCCCGAGGGTGTCGGGGTCATGGTTCGCAAGGCCATCATCTAAGAAAGGTAGAAAGTATGAGTCAGTCAACTTTTATTCCGCCAAATAAATATGCCAAAGCTATTCGACAAATACCCTATGGCAAAGTGGTGACCTTGGCTGACTTGCGGGCCTACCTAGGGCAGAGTGACAGTGTTCCAGTTTTCTCGGGAATAGCCACTCTGATTGTTGCCTGGTCTGAGGAGGATGAGTCAATACCCTATTGGCGGGTACTCAAGTCAGGTGGAGAAGTCAATGCCAAGTATCCCGGTGGTCTGGAAGCTCAGAAAGTCTTGCTGGAAGCAGAAGGCCATCGCATCATTCAAAAAGGGAAAACTAAGATGAAATACTATGTCAAAGATTATCAAGAGCAGTCTTATCTGTTTGATGTCAAAAGAAATCTCATGTAAGTTTTGGACCAGCTCTGCTATTTTCACAAATAAAAAGGAAAAAATATGACATTAACATCAAAACAAAGAGCCTTTCTTAATAGTCAGGCCCATACTATGAAACCGGTCGTTCAGGTTGGTAAGAACGGTCTCAATGACCAGATTAAGACCAGTGTTCGCCAGGCCCTTGATGCCCGTGAGCTGATTAAGGTCAAGCTCTTGCAGAATACGGATGAAAACATTCACGAAGTCGCTGACATTTTAGAGGAAGAAATTGGCGCTCAATCCGTTGCCAAAACTGGCTGCGTCCTGACCCTCTACAAGCAGTCAGCCAAGAAGGAAAACCGCAAGCTTTCTCAGAAGGTGAAAGAAATTTGAGATTAGGGTGCTTAGAGCACTTTTTTCTTTTCTTGAGAAACTGTTCTTATTGGAATTACAGGGTAAATAGTCTCTTTCCCAACTTTTTCTTTATCCCTAATTATGCTATAATGGTGGCTAAAAGAGTTGATTTTTAAAGCGTGAGGAGATGGCTATGGCACTAGATTTAGTAACGCCTTTCACCAAGGTTGAATTGGAAGAAGAGGTTAAGGAAACTGGTCGCAAGCAGGTCGGTATTTTGGGCGGAAATTTTAATCCCGTTCACAATGCCCATCTGATTGTAGCCGATCAGGTGCGTCAACAGTTGGGGCTGGATGAGGTCCTGCTCATGCCCGAGTACCTGCCCCCTCATGTGGACAAGAAGGAAACCATTAGTGAAGCCCACCGTCTCAATATGCTGATGCTGGCTATCAATGGGGTTGAAGGTCTGGATATTGAGACCATCGAGTTGGAGCGTAAGGGTATTAGCTATTCTTACGATACCATGAAGTACCTGACTGAGGAAAATCCCGATACCGATTATTACTTTATTATCGGGGCTGATATGGTTGAGTACCTGCCTAAGTGGCATCGGATTGATGAGTTGGTTGACCTGGTGCAATTTGTTGGTGTTCAAAGACCAAAATTCAAGGCAGGGACCTCCTATCCCGTTATTTGGGTGGATGTTCCCCTCATGGATATTTCCTCAACCAATGTCAGGGAGCTGATTAAGAATGGGCACATGCCCAATTTTATGGTGCCCCAATCAGTTCTAGCCTATATCAAGAAAGCGGGGCTTTATCGCTAATGTATGAGAAATTTTTGGGTCATGGCTATGACCGCGACCAAGTTTTAAAAATTATGCAAGACTGCCTGTCTGCCAAGCGATTCCAGCACTGTCTGGGCGTGGAAGCAGCTGCCCAACACTTGGCCCAACTCAATGATTATTCTCTGGAAAAGGCTGGCCTGGCCGGTCTCTTGCATGATTATGCCAAAGAGCTCTCAGACAGTGATTTTCTGGCCTTGATTGATAAGTATTCCTTGGACCCCGACTTAAAAAACTGGGGCAATAATATCTGGCATGGTAAGGTTGGTATTTATAAGATTAAAGAAGATTTGGGCGTGACAGATGCTGAAATCCTCAAAGCCATTGAAGACCACACGACAGGTAGTCACCAGATGACCACCTTGGATAAGATTGTTTATGTGGCCGATTATATTGAGGATAACCGTGATTTTCCTGGGGTGAACCAGGCTCGGCAAATAGCGGAGCAATCCCTAGATAAGGCCGTCGCCTACGAAACGGCCCATACGCTGACCCACTTGATTGACCGCAAACTGCCTATCTACCCGCAAACCATTGACACCTATAATGCCTTCGTTGGGGAGCTGAGGTACTAATATTTATGAAACTAAGAAGAATCAAAGAATCCCTAAAAACAAGTGGTAAATTTATTGAGCAGAGAAACTTTTTTAAACTAGCAGCTAAGTTAGTTGATTATGGAATAGCTTCAGTATGGCTTCCTAATGATTCTCTGGGGGCGGATTTTCTAGCAGTTCAACATTATGACTATAATCGAGATTGCTCAAATATCTATCAAATACAGTTGAAGACTAGAATGAGCTTATCTTTAAAATATAAGGGGAAAGATATTTACCTAGCATTTCCCTTAGATGATTCAAATTCCGGGAAAAATTGGGTTATTATTAAACACGATACTTTAGAGAGACTCTATTTTTCTCATCCAAAGAGTAGGAGTAAGTTCGAATCATTAGAGGCATTTTGTACGAAAAATTCTTCTGATAGTTGGAGTAATAACAGTGTTCCAAAATATATGGTAGATGATGTTATTGATAACTCTATAATTGGTAAAATTGATATTGATTAATAAAGGAAACCTAATAGATGACAAAAGATGAACTATTGAAAATTGTTGTGCAGGCCGCTGATGAGAAGCGGGCGGAGGATATTGTAGCCTTGGATTTGGCCGGTTTGACCAGCCTGACTGACTACTTCATTATTATGAGTGCCATGAATACCCGCCAGTTGGAGGCTATTGCGGACAATATCCGTGAGAAGGTCAAGGAGGCTGGTGGAGATGCCAGCCATATTGAAGGCGACAGCAAGACCGGTTGGGTTCTGCTGGACCTCAACGATTGTGTTGTCCACCTCTTCTCGCAAGAAGCTCGGGAACATTTCAATCTGGAAAAACTCTGGCACCAAGCCCCAATGGTGGATGTCGCTGGATTTCTAGGATAAAAAAGGAGCTGGGTGCGAGCCCAGTCCTTTTGCTGTGGAGGATGATATGAGTGAGACCTACGAAAAATTCGCATCGGTTTACGATGCCATTATGGATGATAGCCTTTATGACAAGTGGACGGACTTTTCCCTCCGCCACTTTCCTAAGGGCAAGAAAAAATTGTTAGAATTAGCCTGTGGGACAGGGATTCAGTCCCTACGATTTGCTCAGGTTGGTTATGAGGTGACTGGCCTTGATCTCAGTCAGGAAATGCTGGACCTGGCTCAAAAAAGAGCTCAAGCTGCCAGCCAGACTATTTCCTTCATCCAGGGCAACATGTTAGACCTTTCCCAGGCTGGCACTTATGATTTGGTGACCTGCTATTCGGACTCCATCTGTTACATGAAGGACGAGGTTGATGTCGGCGATGTCTTCCAGCAGGTCTATAATCAGCTTAATGACGGTGGTGTCTTTATCTTTGACGTCCACTCCACCTATCAGACGGATGAAGTTTTTCCGGGCTATGCCTACCATGAGAATGCTGAGGACTTTGCCATGGTCTGGGACACCTATGCCGATGAGGCGCCTCACTCGGTGGTCCATGAGCTAACTTTTTTCATTGAGGACCAGGATGGGCGCTTCACCCGTTATGATGAAGTGCATGAAGAGCGAACCTATGAAATCTTGACTTACGATATTCTCTTGGAACAGGCTGGCTTTAAAATCCGCAAGGTCTATGCTGATTTTACAGACCAGGAGCCCACAGAGACCAGTAGACGTTGGTTCTTTGTGGCGGAGAAGTAGAAAAGATAACCTCAACTTGTCCATCTAACTCAGTACTAAAGGGTGCTGAGTTTTTCTATCGTTCCGTTAATCCTAAAATGTTGTTCCGTTAAATCAGCTATCCTTCCGAACTATGCTATAATATTAACCATATAAAGAGGTGAATGGAGGGATGTCTATGTATATGACAGTAAAGCAGGCCGCTGAATTGTGGGGGATTTCGGATCGTCGTGTACGGGCATTATGCAGTCAAGGAAAGATTCTAGGTGCTATTCATGAAGGTCGACTGTGGAAAATTCCTTTAAATGCTAAGAAACCTGTTGATAGCCGTTATAAAAAGTCGAATAGCCTTCTAAAACAGATCGCTAAAAAAATGGACCAGTTACCAA
This sequence comes from Streptococcus downei MFe28, assembly GCF_900459175.1. Taxonomy (NCBI): domain Bacteria; kingdom Bacillati; phylum Bacillota; class Bacilli; order Lactobacillales; family Streptococcaceae; genus Streptococcus; species Streptococcus downei. The sequence continues at coordinate 839,955 of NZ_UHFA01000002.1, forward strand.
GTTTGCGTCCCCTGACTAGCGGAGAAGTAGAACGTCTTAATGAAGAATTTACGGTAGAATATACCTACAATTCAAATGCTATTGAAGGAAATACTCTGACACTACGTGAAACTGATTTGGTGTTACGTGGTTTGACAATCAACCAGAAACCTCTCAAAGATCACATGGAGGCTATTGGTCATCGTGAAGCTTTCCAATATGTTCAAAGTTTGGTTGCTGAAGGACAACCTTTGACTGAGAGAGTTATTAAAGACATTCACCATCTGGTCTTGTCTGATAAGAAGGATGATAGGGGTACCTATCGTAAAGTTCCTGTTCGTATTATGGGAGCCAGCAACGAGCCTGCCCAACCCTATATGATTCGTCCTATGATGGAGCAGTTGTTAGAGAGATATGTTAGTAGCCATGATAATATTGTGGCAAAGTTGGCTAGATTTCATCTCGAATTTGAAAGTATTCATCCCTTCATTGATGGGAATGGACGTACAGGAAGACTTCTTGTTAACTTAGAGTTGATGAAGGCCGGTTATCCACCAATTGATATCAAATTTACAGACAGGCTTGCTTATTATCAAGCTTTTGAGGAGTTTCATGCCAAAGGAAGCATAGACTCAATGGAGAATCTTTTTGCACGATATATTAATGAGCGTTTGGATAGCTATTTAACGATTCTCTCGGCAGAAAATCCTTGAAAAACCTAATTGAATGCGGGCTAAAATCCTAGTAAAAAAGAGAATCGTCCTCGTGTCCGAGTGACGCTTGCGTCCGATTCCTATTTTTATACGGATTTCTTAACGCCCTTATATCTTGCGAAAGGAGCATCACTTGACAGTTACCGGTATTATCGCAGAGTTCAATCCCTTCCACAATGGTCATCGTCACCTTCTGGAGCAGAGCCAGGGCGTGACTGTCGTCGCCATGTCGGGCAATTTCGTCCAGCGGGGCGAGCCTGCCCTGATTGATAAGTGGACTAGGGCTCAGATGGCTTTGGAAAATGGTGCTGACCTCGTGGTTGAGCTTCCCTTTTTGGTAGCCGTTCAATCGGCCGATTACTTTGCCCAAGGAGGCATTGACATTTTAGCTAAGCTGGGGATAGAGCAAGTCGTGTTCGGTACAGAAGAAATGATTGACTACCAGCAGCTCTCACAAATCTATGCCAAAAATTCTCAGGAAATGGAAGCCTATCTGGCTAGTTTGCCAGATAAGCTGACCTACCCGCAAAAGACACAGGAAATGTGGGAAGTCTTCGCAGGAGTGAATTTTACAGGCAAGACCCCCAACCATATTTTGGGGCTGGCCTATGCCAAGGCAGTAGCCAAGAGAGGCCTTGCCCTCAGACCGATCCAGCGATTGGGCGCCGGTTATCACTCCGAAAGCAAGTCCGAGCAGATTGCCTCGGCGACCGCTATTCGCAAGCACCTGGACGACCGAGATTTCCTAGCCCAGACCGTTCCCGACAGCCAGTTCTTGGAACAAGCCAGCAAGGTTGTCTGGGCCGACTATTTCCCCTTGCTCAGATATCAGATTCTGACCAATCCCGACCTGACTAAGATTTTTCAGGTTAATGAGGAATTGGCCAGCCGCATTAGCTCAGCCATAAAAGAAGTAACCAGCCTGGACGAATTAGTGGAGCTGGTGGCCACCAAGCGCTATACCAAGGCCAGAATCCGCAGGGTTCTGACCTATATTCTGGTCCAGGCGCAAGAAAGCCCCCTGCCCCAAGTCATCCATGTCCTGGGCTTCACCAAAAAAGGTCAGGATTATCTCAAGACCATCAAGGGCCAAGTCCAACTGGTCAGCCGCATCGGCAAGGAGCCTTGGGACGACCTGAGCCAAAAAGCCGACGCAGTCTACCAGATCGGCAACTCCGCTATCAAAGAGCAAAACTGGGGCCGGGTGCCGGTGAGGATAGAAGAGGAGAACTAACATGGAAACAATAAGTTTTGATGAATTTAAAGATGATATAGAAGCCTACATGAAGCAGGTCAACCGGACTGTCCAACCGATAGTAGTAACCTCTGAAGATGAAATGCAAGATGTCGTCATCCTATTAAAGAAGGAGTGGGATGGCTACCAGTCAACCTGGGAGATTTCTCAAAACAAATACCTGTCAGATAAAATTATTGCAGGCTTAGCCGAAGCTAGAAGTGGTAAAGCCAAGGAGAGATTATGATGACCTAGTTAGTGCTAGGTTTTTTTTGATATACTTAAACCAATTAAATGATAAGGAGTTTCTGAGTGAAAGAAAAAAGTAAAATTGTGAAGGGGTTAAAATGGATTTTTGAAAAAGGTAGTTGGAATGGTGATATTAGACTTTTTGAATTTGTAAAATGGCTATTTTCTATGGTTTGGTTCTGCTATTTCTTGATAGAATTTATAAGAACAAATGTTATTCTAGAAACACTTAACCATTTCTTGTATAGTCTAGTGTCCAAATGTGATTTCATCAAAAGATTTTGAAATCAGAGTTCATGTATTGATGGTAATAACTGTTGTGTACTTGCTCTGTGTTTTAGTGAGCAAGTACACAACTTTAAATAAAAAATATCAATTATTGCCTTTTGAATTAAATGACGAATTTGTGAAATAAAAAAATTGAAATATTTCGGCGACAAAGAATTATTTGATATACTGGAAGTATCATTTGGAAAGTAGGTTATACATGTTTCGGAAATTAACCCTGTATATTTTTTTGTTTCTTTCAGCTATTGGCCTGACTCATGATACCCAATCATACACTTCAGGTGCTCTGTCTGGTTCAGCTTACAGTATAATTGGGCTATCAACACTCATTGCTCTATGCTATATCGTTCCATCTTTATTTCTTATTAATCACTTAGGTAAAAAATGGCAGGTTAGACCACTTGTGCTAGTCTTTGCCCTAATTGGTGGTCTCTTTATAACAGGATGGATAGCTGGTTATGCCAATACCTTTTCTCATGAATGGGTAACGGCCCACCTATCTTCAAAAAATTTTTTCTATCGTTTTGAAGATGCCATTATGGCTCCTCTTGTTGAGGAGCCTCTCAAACTGGCAGCTTTTCTCTTTGCTATCTATATGGTACCAACAAAAAGTTACAAAGGGCTCTTACTAGTTGCTATTACAACTGGTATAGGTTTTCAGATTAGTGAGGATTTCTCCTATATCCTTTCAGATTTAGCTGATGGTTTTTCTTATACGATTTCGGGAATCCTTGGCCGCAGTATTGGGGCAGTATCGTCTCACTGGCTTTATACGTCCTTTCTTGCTATGGGGCTAGTCCTGATATGGCATTCATGTCAAAAGGCTATTAATCAAAAATACTGCCTTATTGGCTTCCTTTATGCCTGTGGTGCTTTTGCTACTCATTTTGCTTGGAACTCACCTCTTCGAAATTTAGAAAGTAATTTTCCATGGGCATCAGGCCTTCTTATTTCAATTAATCTTTTCTTCTTCATTATGCTTTATCAACTTCTATCTAAGCTTGATGAAGAAAATAGCAATAGTTAAAGCACTAATCAAAACCACCCGTGAGAATGATATGAGTCTGGGACAAAACTATCCCTAAGCCAACGAAAAAGCAACGGTTTTGATGCCGTTGCTTTTTGCTTTACATAGGTAGTCAAGAAAATATTTTCTAAAAAGATCAAAAAAAGTCGAAAAAACTATTGACCTTTCCTGACCAAAGTGATATAGTAATATCACAGGGTTGGAGATGAGAGGAGAACCCTGATGAAGAAACTGACAGTGCGTCGCAAAAATTGAAAGAGGCTAAAAAGCTAGGGAAAAGATGAGCTTCTAGAAATTAGGGCTTTCTATCTCTTCCCAATTCTATACGGTTTTCTTTCGCCCTTTCAAGCTTGGCCTTTTATTTTTAAGCCAAAGGTCAAAGAAGGTCAGAACCGATTTCTCATTCTAAGAGTAAGGTTCTGAAAAAATTTTTGGACAAAAAGTCAGTAATAGTCAAAAAACAAAAATAGGAAAAGTAAAGAGGTACTATTATGAACAACAATTTTGGATTTAACAATATGGACGACATTTTCAATCAATTGATGGGTAACATGGGCGGTTTCAATTCGGAAACCCGGCGTTACCGCATCAACGGTCGGGAGGTTACTCCTGAAGAATTTAATTATTATCGGCAAACAGGTCACTTGCCTAGTCAAGAGGCCGTGCAAGAAGGGGCGTCTCAAGCCAGTCAAGGTCAACTTAAACAAGATGGGATTCTGGCTAAGCTCGGTCGCAACTTGACCGAAGAAGCCCGCCAAGGTAAGCTGGATCCTGTCATCGGTCGTAATCAAGAAATTCAAGATACCGCTGAAATTCTGGCGCGTCGGACTAAGAACAATCCTGTCCTGGTCGGTGATGCTGGGGTTGGTAAGACTGCGGTTGTTGAAGGGCTAGCTCAAGCTATTGTGGCAGGTGATGTGCCTGCTTCCATCAAGAACAAGGAAATCATTTCCATCGATATTTCTGGTTTGGAAGCTGGAACCCAATACCGCGGCGCCTTTGAAGAAAATATTCAAAAATTGATGGACGAGGTCAAGCAAGCAGGCAATATCATTCTCTTCTTTGACGAAATTCACCAAATTTTGGGAGCTGGTAGTACTGGTGATGGTCAAGGCTCCAAGGGTCTAGCTGACATTATCAAGCCTGCCCTTTCTCGGGGTGAGTTGACGGTTATTGGGGCAACGACCCAGGATGAATACCGCAACACTATTTTGAAGAATGCTGCTCTGGCTCGTCGTTTCAACGAAGTTAAGGTTAATGCCCCATCGGCAGAAGATACTTTTGCCATTCTCCAAGGGATTAAACCTCTCTATGAGCAACACCACAATGTGGAACTGCCCGATAGCGTTTTAAAGGCTGCGGTGGACTATTCTATCCAATATATGCCGCAAAGAGCTCTGCCTGATAAGGCTATTGACTTGGTCGATGTGACGGCTGCCCACTTGGCGGCCCAACACCCAGCGACTGATCTTAAGACCTTGGAAGCCGATATTGCTAAGGCCCGTGATTGCCAACAGGCAGCCGCTGACAAGGAAGATTATGAAGCGGCCTTGGCTGAAAAGGTGAAAATTGATGACTTGCAAAAGCAAATTGACAACCATACTGAAAATCAAAAGGTTGTGGCAAGTGTCAATGATGTGGCTCAAGCGGTCGAACGGATGACGGGGATTCCTGTTTCGCAAATGGGGGCCAGCGATATTGAACGCCTGAAAGAAATGGGTAGTCGACTCAAAGGCAAGGTTATCGGTCAAGATGAAGCTGTTCAGGCTGTCAGCAAGGCCATTCGCCGTAATCGGGCTGGCTTTGATGAAGGCAACCGCCCAATCGGTAGCTTCCTCTTTGTCGGACCTACTGGGGTTGGTAAGACCGAATTGGCTAAACAATTGGCACTGGATATGTTTGGGACCAAGGATGCGGTTATTCGTTTGGATATGTCTGAATATAGCGATCGGACAGCGGTTTCCAAGTTGATTGGGACAACGGCTGGTTATGTGGGTTACGATGACAACTCTAACACTCTGACCGAACGGGTTCGTCGCAATCCCTATTCCATTATCCTCCTTGATGAAATTGAAAAGGCCGACCCACAAGTCATTACCTTACTCTTGCAAGTTTTGGATGATGGTCGCCTGACCGATGGTCAAGGGAATACCGTCAACTTCAAGAATACCGTGATTATTGCTACCTCTAATGCCGGCTATAGCTTTGGTGCTCTGCCAGAAGATGGAAAGGAAGTTAGCCTGCGAGACAAATTAGCGCCATTCTTCCGTCCAGAATTCCTCAACCGTTTCAATGGGGTGATTGAATTCTCCCATTTGACTAAAGAAGATTTGAAGGAAATCGTTGATTTGATGCTGGATGAAGTTAACCGCACCTTGGCTAAGAAGGGCTTGACCTTGGAAGTCAGCGATGCTGCCAAGGCCTACCTGATTGAAGAAGGTTACGATGAAGCCATGGGGGCACGACCTCTGCGTCGGGTCATCGAAGGCCAAATTCGTGACAAGGTAACCGACTTCTATCTGGACCACCTTGATGTCAAGGCTCTCAAGGCCGATATGGTCGACGGTCAGTTGGTCATTTCGCAAGCCTAAGACTTGGGTTTTGACCTTGCGCTTAGCCTTTATTGATGGTCTAGTCCAAAGTCGTTCACGGAACTCTCACTCCAATGGGGTGGGAGTTTTTTTAAAAAATGTTATACTGGATATACAAGACATACAGGAGGTCTAACATGGAAACTTTGGCTAAAAACTCTCAATTCACTTTTCGGACAAATGAAAAACTCTTGGCTCAAGCAAAGGAGATAGTGAAGGAAGAGAATATGAATATGAGCGCCCTTTTTAACAAAGTTTTAGAAACCGTAGTTGAAGAGGATGGGGTTCCCGCTGGATTTTTGACAGATGAAAAAAGCAGGCATCAAAAGATTCTCGATGACCTCTATGGTGAAATTCAGCAGGCCTATGATAGCTATAAAACTGGCTTAGCAAAACCAATTGATGAGGTCTTTGAGAAGTATGGCCTATAAGATTGTAATAACACCAGAAGCTGAGGAAGATTTGGATCAAATTTATAGCTATATTAGCCAGCATTTTCTTTCTGTCCAGGCAGCTGACGGGACTTTGGCAAACATTAAAAAAACGATTGTGAAATTATTGGAAATCCCTGATTTAGGGATTGACGTCTCTAATCGTTTAGGGAGAGTCTTTTCCGAAAGTCATCGCTTGAGAATGATTCTGGCCGGCAATTATCTTGTCTTTTATATTGTAGACCAATCATCCATTGTCATTCTGCGAGTTTTGTACCAAAAGCGAAATTGGATTGAACTCTTTAAAAAGTAAATTTTCCAATGTCAGGTTATGTTAAAACTCAATAAAAATCAAAAATAGCTAAGGCAAGGAGCAATGACATCAAGTCACTAAAGTGACTGATGTCAAACGGCAATCTCTATAGCGATTGCCTAGCTCCCTTACTAACCTCACAAAGTTGGTAAAATCGACCAACTTTGTGAGGTGTCGCATGAACTTAAGACGGCTCAAAAGGTCTGGGAGACCTTTTGAGGTTGAAAATAGGGAAAGTGAGTTAACGATGGATAGTTTTGATTTTTGAAGAGTATAAGCTCTCACTCCAATGGAGTGGGAGTTCTTTGCGACCAAAATTCGGACAGGCCATCTGGGGCGCGCTATAATGAAGGAAAAATAGAAGTGAGGAGACCCTATGACACTAATTGCATTAACAGGAGTGACCGGCCATCTGGGTGGTCAGGTTGCCAAGCTCCTAGAGAGAAAAAATTTGAATTTGCGCTATTTGGCTAGACGGCCAGAGAAGGCCCCGAAGGTAGCAGGTGTCCCTGTTTTTCAGTCGGCCTATGACAGGTCTCAAGAGACCCTGGAAGCTCTTAGTGGTGTGGATGTGCTCCTTATGGTTTCAGCTAGTGAGAGTCTTAATCGTTTAGCTGAGCACCGGGCCTTTATTGATAGTGCCAAGGAAGCGGGTGTTAAGCACATTGTCTACGCCTCTTTTTATAACGCCAGTCTACAGGCCACTTTTACCTATAGTCGCACCCATGCAGCGACGGAAAACTATATCAAGGAGCGGGGTTTCACCTATACCTTTATCCGGGACAATTTTTACTTGGACTTTTTCCTTGAATTGGGACAAGTTTACGGAGAAATCAAGGGTCCTGCCGGAGATGGCAAGGTATCAGCGGTTGCCCGTCAGGATGTGGCTCAAGTTCTGGCTAAGATTTTGGAACATCCAAGCGACTGGGTCAATCAAACCCTAGATATGACAGGTCCAGAAGATCTGACCATGACACAGGTAACCGGTATTCTAAGCCAGGGTCTAGGAAAGACCGTTAGTTATATTCCAGAAACGGTAGAAGAGGCCTACCAGTCCCGTAAAGCTTGGCCAGCTGAGGACTGGGAATACGATGGTTGGGTGTCCACCTACACCGCTATCGCGGGAGGTGAACAGGCAGGTCTCAGCAAGGATGTCCAGCGTGTTTTGGGACGAGAACCAATCAGCTTGGCTGACTTGATTAAAGAGGCTACTCAAGAGTAGTCTCGAAGGGGAGAAGGTTGGAGCTGGTCTCTGATGATCTCGTGACTTTTAACACTTGGTTGTTAAACTGAAATCAGGAAGTCTAAGTAATTAATCGGGATGATTTGTAACCTCGTTCGCTCTCTCGTATAGTGCCGCGGACTGTCAGATTATAACTGCCTTATCTAGCCTGATATAGAGCAAGTAAAAAACGTTGGAGTTTCTTCCAGCGTTTTTGTTAGGATCTATGCCTTATTTATTGATGCTTAAGTCCGCTAGTTGTTTTCTAATCGTTTCCAAGTCTGCTCCTGCCTGCAAGAGTGCAGCGGCAGTATAGGCACCTTCAACAATAGGAACGGAATTGATGATGACTTCCTTGTCGGTGAAGTCAGCCACCATTTCCAGATTCATTTTGGCAGAGCCAAGGTCAAAGAAGGCTAAAAGAGTGTCCTTGTCATTTTCCTCAATTGCCCTTTGAACCTGGTCGAAAGAAGTGCCGATACCACCGTCTTTGGTTCCTCCGACATAGGTAATAGAAATGTCCTTAGCTACTTCGGAGATTAAGTCAATGACTCCTTGGGCAATATTTTTGGAGTGAGAAACGATGACGATTCCAAGATTAGACATCTAGGCACCTCCAGCTTCTAAGAGGGCTTTAAAAAGCAGACCGGAAGAGTAGGAGCCGGGGTCAAGGTGACCAATGGAGCGCTCGCCGACATAGGAGGCCCGTCCCTTGGTGGCCTTCATATCCTTGCTGGCTTGGACCAGTTGGTCAATCCTTTCTTGAGTGAGGCTACCTTCTTTAAGGCTAGCAAGGACGCCAGACCAGACATCAACCATGGTTTTCTCATTGGTTGTAGCCTTGCCCCTTTTTTGAATCATTTTCAGCCCTGCCTGGACAAGACCAGCTAGGTCTGCTCCAGCTTGCTCAGCCTTGGTCATGCCCATAAAGGCAGAGCCATAGAGGGGCCCAGAAGCTCCGCCGACCTTACTTAGCAGTTGCATAGAAACTAATTTGAAGAGGTCACTGGTGCTTGCTGGCTGAGACTGGTCTATAGCTTCTACTACGGCAGTCATGCCTCTAGCCATATTGCTGCCATGATCACCGTCACCGATGGGGGTGTCTAATTCTGATAAATAATCTTTATGCTCTTGGATTTCTGCGTTAAAGGCTAGCATCCATTTTTTTGCGATAGTAACATCCATTAGGGGATTCCTTTCTTGTTGTTTAAATGCTTGGTCTTACCAGGCAATGGTTTCAACGGGGCATTCTAAGGCCTTTTGCCAGCTGTCATCTTCCAGCTTAATGAGCGTTAGAGAAAGGCCAGCCATATCCAGGGAAGTCATATAGTTGCCCAATTTTTTATAAGTAATGCTCAAGCCTCTTTCTTCTAGGAGGCTAGCCACATCATTGGCAAAAATGTATTGCTCCATCAGTGGGGTTGCCCCCATACCATTGATTAAGATACCGAACTTGTCACCGGCCTTGGCTTGGAAGGAGTCGGTTAACTTACTGACCAATTCCTTGGCTAATTCTTTAGAGGTCTGCATTTTTTCCCTACGGTAACCAGGTTCACCATGGATGCCGATACCAAATTCAATTTCATCCTCAGCCAGAACGAAGCCAGGTTTGCCAACTTCGGGTACCGTAGCGCCGCTTAGGGCTAGACCAATGGTGTGAATATTTTTAACGACCTGATCCGCTAGGGCCTTGATGGCTTCCAGGGATTGACCAGACCTTGCAGCCTCTCCTAAAATCTTGTGAACCAGGATAGTCCCAGCAACGCCCCGCCGTCCTTGGGTGTAGAGGCTATCCTCAACAGCGATATCATCATCAACAATGACACTAGCCACCGGAATACCTTCCATTTCTGCCATATCTTGAGCCATTTCAAAATTCATAACATCACCAGAGTAATTCTTGATGACCATGAAGACCCCAGCCCCTTCATCAGCTTCCTTGATAGCTTGGAAGACCTGGTCGGGAGTTGGTGAGGTGAATACCGCCCCACAAACGGCAGCTGACAACATCCCTTGACCAACAAAGCCAGCATGAGCAGGCTCGTGGCCACTACCACCACCAGAGATAAGGCCGACCTTGCCAGATTTTTGGGCATTTCTAGCTATAATGTCAAAGCTCTCAACCCGATGGACCAAATGGCTGTGGACATAAGCTAGGCCATCCAGCATTTCTGTGACCACATTGCTAGGCTGATTGATAATTTTTTTCATGAGAAATCCTCCTTTTAAAGGTAAACTTGATGTTAATAGGAATCCCTAACTGAGACTTAGTCTGTTTGGCTAAGACTTGATTGTGAATTCGTTTACATGCTTACCTTCATTATAAAATCTAATTGCTATCTAGGCAAGGATTAGCCTTCTTTCTGATTGGGTGCTAAGTTCTCAAAGTAAGTTCTAGTTAATGTCCAAAACTAGAACTTTGTCTGAGAATTTAGCTTTTTGATTGGGCCAAGAATCATACAAGAAATTCTTAACTAGGAAAGCTGGCTTTCATCAGATTAGGCTAGTAAAGAGCTCAATTTTCTCTTCTAGGCTTGGCTTTTGAGCGCCACTTGAAGGTTATCGTCCTACCTTGCTTTTTAGGGGCTGACTTGCTATAATAGCTTAGGATTTAGCTGGACTTCCTTCTTAGAAATTCAGCCTAATGAGATATAGAAATATGATAAAAAGGAGATTTACCCATGGGACGTAAATGGGCCAATATTGTTGCTAAGAAAACTGCTAAAGATGGTGCTAACTCAAAGGTTTACGCTAAGTTTGGTGTTGAAATTTATGCGGCTGCCAAGCAAGGGGAGCCAGATCCAGAGTCTAACTCAACTTTGAAATTTGTTTTGGAGCGGGCTAAGCAAGCGCAAGTACCTAAGCACGTTATTGATAAGGCCATTGACAAGGCCAAGGGGAATACCGATGAGACCTTTGTTGAAGGGCGCTATGAAGGTTTTGGGCCAAACGGTTCAATGATTATCGTTGATACTCTTACATCAAATGTTAATCGGACAGCGGCTAATGTTCGTTCTGCCTTCGGTAAGAATGGTGGGAATATGGGAGCTTCTGGTTCGGTTTCTTATATGTTTGACCGCAAGGGTGTCATTGTTTTCAAGGGTGACGATGCCGATAGCATTTTTGAGCAACTCTTGGAAGCTGATGTTGATGTTGATGATGTTGAAGCAGAAGATGGCTCCATTACCGTTTACACCGCCCCAACTGATCTCCACAAGGGAATGGAAGCCCTGCGGGCCAACGGTGTGGAAGAATTCCAAGTTACCGAATTAGAAATGATTCCGCAATCTGAAGTTCAACTGTCTGGCGAAGATTTAGAAGTCTTCCAAGGTTTAATTGACGTTCTCGAAGACGACGAAGATGTCCAAAAGGTCTACCACAACGTGGATCTTGGGGAATAATAAAGTTCTCATATCAATTTAAAGGTTGGGTTATCCCAGCTTTTTTTCGTGCAAAAAAGACCCAAACAGGCCTTTTAAGATGATTATCGTTATTTGGATTTCAGGATTTTGTCATTGTTAATCTAGCAATTATCATATCTTTTAGGCTGAGTATTACTAAAACCACTGTCATCGTCCAAGCAATCCGAGTTGCTAATAAAAGATTGTTGGGCCAGAGATTTAAACAGGTTGCTCCAATTGCTGAACCGCAGAAAATAGCAACATTCTGAACCATGCGTTGAAGGGCGCCTGCACCACCTTGCATTTCTATAGGACTTGCCTGCATGATACTAGCAATATTAGCGGGTTGGAAGTAGCCACCACCAACACCATAAATGAATAGACCAAGAGTAAAGAGGGGATAAGGCCACTTTGGAGATAAGATTAACAAGAAAATCAAGGATAGACAGATGATACCTAGTCCTAAACGACTAAAGAAAATATTCTTACTCCCATCGTTTAATTTACCAGAGACCCGTGAAAATAAGACTAATCCAACTGGTGCACCTAGAACGAGAAAACCTGTCAGTCCGAAACCTAAGTGATACAATTGCTCGAAGATAAAAGGGGGGAGTAAAAATATAACTGCTGAAGCAAAACCAAAGGCAATTGTCTGTAATAAGTAAGATAAGAGCTTGGAATTTGCTCTGAGCTCTCTAACATTAATTAGGGAAGTGGCTTTCTTGGTTTCGACTCGATATAGTAGCCCACCAATTAATAAGCTGATGGCAATTAAAACGAGACTGATTACCAATAATTTTGGCTTACTCAATAAAGATAACCCTAACAAAAGGAAAACTAGCATGACTGCATTGATAATTGTGCCTTCTCTGTCTAATTTTTGATTTGTAGTATTTTCAGAAATCTTATTAAGAAGGTAGTGATTAATAAGGATAGCTATGATTGCAAATGGAACATTAATCCAAAAAATGAAACGCCAAATATTTAGAGAAAGTAGTATTCCTCCCAAGGAGGGTCCTAATACAGGACCAAGCCCTATCATAACGCCTAAGATACTAATAGAACTATTTTTAGTTTCTTCCGAGACTAATGTTGTAATTAGCGCAGCAGATGTAGCTTGTAAGGCGGCGGCTCCAATTCCTTGGATGATACGACCAACGATAAGCCAACTAATGCTATTAGAAAATCCGCAAAAGAGAGAGCTTAGACCAAATAGAACAAAACCTAAGTAAGAAATTTTCAATTTTCCAAGTTTATCACTAAAAACTCCCAGAGGTAGTATAAAAATAGCCAATGCCAAAGAGTATCCTGTTACAGCGAAGGCAGTAATACTAGTAGTTGTTTGAAAATGCACTTTTAAAAAAGATAAGGCCACATTGATAATCCCTGTATCCAAGGTTGAGAGCAACATTCCAAGTCCAGCAATAGTTGTTATGAGTGTGTCCGTCATTCTTCTACTCATTAGTTGTCCTCCCTTTCACTAGTTTCGGCTCTAGATACTAGATGTTTACTATCATGAATCATATCATCTTACTCCTTTTCATAAAATTATAGACATGATACAATGAAAGAAAATGATAATCAATCGATTCTAAGAATTTCGAATTGTTGGGAGAGGTTAACCTATGGCTATTACTATCCAATTTAGTGATTATGCCCTTAAAACGGATGAGACATTGACACAAAAGGTACAATTCGTCTACTCTCCACTAAATGAGCTTTTCAGAAGTTTGCATGTTTTGTTGAATCCTCGACATCATGGAACCAATATTGATTGGGTTATAAGAGTGCAAGAGAAATTATCCGACGACTTCTATGAAAAACTTCATTATTTTCAACCTTTTTACGAACTTGGAGTTCCACCAATTTTATTTTGCAATTTCCGATATCATGCGACAACGATTGATGAAGAAGTACAAAATCTAAAAGAATTTCTTTCGGAGTCAGCCATCACTAATTTAATCGAGCAACTGGAAAAAGTGACTAACGATCGGGAAAATTCTTTTATTCCTCAATTGGCAAAAGGGTTGGAGTGGAAGGATTTTTCATTGAGTAATGATAAGCGTTTGCTTAATGATTTAAAGCTAAATCCTTCTGAGGTTTTTCAAACCTTTTTTGAATTTATTGATTGGTACAGACGAGAAATTTTTGATGATACTTGGGAAGAAAAATCCATTCAGCAAAAAATATTGATTGAAATTCAGAAGCAGTCTTCCTTTTTGAGAAGGCATGGTTTGGTGGAAATGTTTAACCACCTGCAAGTTGAACGTATACGTTGGAAGAAGGAAAAGCTGGTCATTGTTAAGCCTTTTGCTCAAGAACTTCAGCTGGAAGATAGTGATTCAATCGTGCTACTACCTAGCTATTTTATATGGCCACATTTATTTGTTGAACCTTTTAATCAGGGGGTCGCTATTACTTATGATATTACAGATCAAGCCAATTACTATAGTTCAACTCCAGAAGATTTAGTAACGATTTTTAAAGCTTTAAGTGACCCGATACGCTTACAAATTATGAACTATCTGATAGATAAGCCAAGTACGACCCAATCTTTGTCACAAATCTTATTATTAAGTAATTCAAGTATTTCCAGACACTTACAAATTTTGAAAGAAGCAAAGTTGTTAAAAATAAAGAAGGCTAAAAAATTCGTCCTTTATGAGCCTACGGAATTAGTAACGCAGTTGATGCCAGATTTCTATAAATACTTCAAAAATTAACTAAGGTGATGATAGTTAAGGTAATCTTGCAAATAAAATCTATTGTGTTAGGCGGAGTATTTCTAACCCAGATTGAAATGGAAGGAGCTCTGAATCGTCACCTGTCAGAGAAAGCGATTGAGTATTTAACAAGTAATCCTGAAATTATCTTATTTCATTTCTATGGGAGAAAATACTACAAGTGGACTCAATTGATACTTTCGCTGTAGTGGTATTATTAGCAACGACTCTTTTCGTTGCTAATAATGGATTTTTTGAGACCTTTGGCTCAAAAAATAGGATTGGAACGCCAACGGCGGTCGCTTTCGTCCGCACTACCTAAGAAAGTATCAAAATAATAAATTTGACTTTAAACAAGTATACTTTCTGAAAATGTCGAATGGCAATTTGGCCATCTCAATAAGAATCGACTAAAAGATGTTAAAAATCACTTGAAAAAATCATGAAAATCTTGAAACCGTTCCCAAAAAAGTGCTATAATAAGGCCAAGAAGATTTAATGTATTTCCTATTTTGATTAGAAAATAAGCGAGGTTGATAGCTTATGGCTGTTAAAGATTTTATGACACGAAAGGTCGTCTATGTATCTCCAGATACGACGGTTGCCCATGCAGCGGATATTATGCGCGAGCAGGGTCTGCGGCGTCTACCTGTGATTGAGGATGATAAGCTGGTTGGGATTGTGACGGCTGGAACCATGGCAGAAAATAGTCCCTCCAAGGCAACTAGCCTATCTATTTATGAAATGAACTACCTGCTCAATAAGACCAAGATTCGAGACATCATGATTAAGGATGTCATCACGGTTTCCCCTTTTGCTAGCGTGGAAGACGCCATTTATCTAATGATGACCCACAAGGTTGGGGTACTTCCTGTTGAAGAAAATGGCATGGTTTCAGGGATTATCACTGATAAGGATATTTTCCGGACCTTCCTAGAAGTCTCTGGTTATGGTGAAGAAGGCGTGCGTGTCCGGATTTTGGCGGATGATAGCGTTGGTGTTCTGGAGAAAATTGTCAGCACTATTGCCAAGGAAGGCCTCAATATTCGCCGGACGGTCATCGCTGGGGCCAAACATGGTCAGGTTGTCAATGAGATCCAGATTGATGGCAAGGTTGATACTGCTGACCTCAAGGCCAAGCTGGAAGCGGCTGGTTTGACGGTCGATGATATTCAGGAAACTCATGCTAAAGCCTTATTTTAAGGAAGCTTAGAGGCCTAATTTTGGCGGGATCTTGACATATGTATTTGGGCTAATACTCAATAAAAATCAAAAGTATCCGAGGCAACGAACTGCAGACAGTACTTGGGTACGACAAAGTGAGTTAACGATGGATAGTTTTGATTTTTGAAGAGTATAAAGGTCTTAATGAGGTCATATTTTAAAAACTGGTGGGAGCAATCTCACCAGTTTTTTGGTAAAATAAAGATACTATGAAGAATCTGAACACGCAAAAAGGAGGGTATTTGATTACCCTTGAGGGACCTGATGGGGCTGGTAAGACCAGTGTCCTAGAAAGGTTGGTCCCCTTATTAGAAGCTCAAGGCCATCAAGTCGTGACGACTCGAGAACCTGGCGGCGTTGCTATAGCCGAGAGCATTAGGGAAGTCATCTTGGATGTCAAAAATACGGCCATGGATGAAAAGACCGAGCTCCTGCTATATATTGCTGCTCGTCGTCAGCACTTTGTTGAAAAGGTTCTGCCAGATCTGGCGCAAGGAAAGCTAGTTCTGGTGGACCGCTTTATTGATAGCTCGGTAGCCTATCAGGGTTATGGGCGTGGCCTCTCGGTGACAGATATTGACTGGCTCAATGACTATGCTATTGAAGACACCAAACCAGACTTGACCCTGCTTTTTGATTTGCCGTCTGAGCTGGGTTTGGCTCGGATTGAACAGGCTGAGGTTCGGGAAGTTAATCGTTTGGATTTGGAAAAATTGGACATGCACCAACGCGTGCGGCAGGGCTATTTGGAGCTAGCCAAGAGTCAGCCTGAGCGAATCAAGGTCATTGATGCGGCCCAAGAGTTAGAAAAGGTGGTTGCGGATGCTCTTTCGACTATCCAGCTGGCACTGGCAAAGGACTAAGGATGGATTTAGCAGACTTACAACCCAAGATTTTTCAGGAATTTCATCACATCTTGCAGGCGGACAGGCTCAGCCACGCCTACCTTTTCTCAGGGAATTTTGCCAGCTATGAGATGGCAATCTTTTTGGCTCAAAGTCAATTCTGCGAGAATTTACAGGATAGTCTCCCTTGCGGTCATTGTCGGGAATGCCGACTGATTGCTGAGCGGGATTTTTCCGATGTCAAGGTGATTGAGCCCCAGGGCAATGTTATCAAGACAGATACGATTCGTGAGCTTCTGCGGGATTTTAGCCGTTCTGGCTTTGAAGGTCAATCCCAGGTCTTTATTATTCGTGATTCCGACAAGATGCACGTCAATGCGGCCAATAGTCTCCTGAAATTTATTGAGGAGCCCCAGTCTTCCTCCTACATGATTCTTCTGACTTCGGATGAAAGTAAGGTTCTTGCGACCATCAAGAGTCGCTGTCAGATTTTTCGTTTTCCTAAGAATCAAGCCTATTTGGAAAATCTTCTGGAGCAAAAGGGCCTCTTAAAAAGTAAGGCCAGTTTAATTGCGGCAGTAGCTGATGATGAGGCTTCCGCTCTTTCTTTGGCAGACTTGTCTAAATTTGATGACCTCTGTCGTAGCCTGGAGAAATTCATCGCCGGTTTGGCCAAGGATCCTGTTCAGGCCTTCTTGCAGGTGACTCGTCTGGCTAGCCTAGCGATAGATAAGCCTGAACAGGATTTGGTCTTCAAGCTCCTCTTGGTTTTGCTGGGGCGAGCCCAAAAACCTAGTCAGGTGAGCAAGGTCTATCAGGCCAGACAGATGTGGCTCAGTAATGTTAGTTTTCAAAATGTCTTAGAATATATGGTGTTAAAATGACAGAAGTAATCGGGGTAAAGTATGAGGAGAATGACCTAGTCTCCTATGTCTTACCAAATCAAGCATATGAAAAGGATGATATTGTTGTGGTTCGCTTGCGTAAGGGCAACCGTTTAGCCCAAGTCGTGCAAGTCAATCAGGACCTGGATGAGCAGGTTCTGCCTGCTCAAATTGATAAGGTCTTAGGTCTAGCCCGCCAGCAGGATCTTGAGCGGCATCAGGCCAATCAGATTTTTGCTCAGGACAATATGTCAGTAGTTAAGGATATGATTGCCAATCGTCAGCTAGATATGAAGCTGGTTAATATTGCCTTCCCTCTAGATCGTAGCCATGTCTTTATCTCCTTTACGGCTGAGCATCGGGTGGATTTCCGACAATTGCTTAAAGACCTAGCAGCTTATTTCCGGGCGCGGATTGAATTGCGACAAATCAATACCCGTGATGAGGCCAAGATTTTTGGTGGTCTGGGTCCCTGCGGTCGGCCCCTGTGCTGTTCTAGTTTCCTTGGGGATTTCCCGCCGGTTTCCATTAAGATGGTCAAAAATCAAGGGCTCTCCCTCAATACTGGGAAGACCACGGGTCTTTGCGGTCGCCTGCTCTGCTGTCTCAGCTTTGAGGATGACTTTTACAAAGAAGCCAAGCGAAAGTTCCCTGATTATGGCAGTCCGGTTGAGACCGCAGAAGGCAAGGGAACGGTGGCCGGAATGGATGTTTTTGCCCAAACGGTTAAGGTTCGCTTTGCTGATCGGACCAGTCTACTGACCTATAGTTTGGAGGAGATTCGTTTATATGGATAAAAGTGAACTCTTTACAGCCTTCGATGATGTTTCCAACAATCTGATGGAAAATTTCGCCCAGGTTGAATTGATGAAAAAGAAGATGCAGGAAATCATGGAGGAAAATTCCCAGTTGCGTTTGGAAAATGCTAAGCTACGGGAACGCCTGTCCGATGTAGCTGGAAAGATGCCGGCTAAGTCTTCTAGTCAGGGGCGAAGGAATTTGGAGTCCATCTATGAGGATGGTTTTCATGTTTGTAACGACGACTATGGTAAACGTCGCGATGATAATGAGGACTGCCTCTTCTGTATGGAATTGTTGAACAGGGAGTAGGACATGCAGGTTCAAAAATCTTTTAAGGGGGAAGAAGGACTAGGAAAGCTCTATTTGGTACCCACCCCCATTGGCAACCTGCAGGATATGACCTATCGTTCGGTGGAAATCCTCAGGACTGTTGATTTTATCTGTGCTGAGGATACCAGAAATACTGGCCTCCTGCTCAAGCATTTCCAGATTTCCACTAAGCAGATTTCCTTTCATGAGCACAATGCCTATGAGAAGATTCCTGACCTCTTGGAATTGCTTCTGGCTGGAAAGAATCTGGCCCAGGTTTCAGATGCAGGTTTTCCCAGTATTTCCGACCCTGGCCACGATCTTGTTCAGGCGGCGATAGCTCAAGGTATTTCTGTCATTGCCCTGCCAGGAGCTTCGGCTGGCATTACGGCCTTGATTGCCAGTGGACTAGCACCTCAGCCCCATATCTTTTATGGTTTTTTACCACGCAAGAAGGGCCAGCAGGAGGATTTTTTTAAGAAGAAAGTGGCCTACCCAGAAACTCAAATTTTCTATGAGTCCCCCTATCGCTTGGTCGATACCCTAAGCAATATGCAGACGGTTTATGGCGACCGCCAGGTCGTCTTAGTTCGAGAACTGACCAAGATTTACGAGGAATATCAGCGGGGGTCTATTTCTGAATTGTTGGAGCATTTAACAGAAAAGCCTGCCAAAGGGGAATGCCTTCTGATAGTTCAAGGGGCTAATGGTCAAGAAGAGTCCCTAGCCCAGCTAACGGACTCTGAGATTAAGACTTTGGTAGAAGAAGCCATTGCCCAAGGAGCTAAGCCCAACCAGGCAATCAAAAGTGTCGCCAAGGACCAAGGACTTAATCGCCGGGTCGTCTATAAAATTTATCATGAGTTATAAGAAAAAGCATCTGATGGAGGTGCTTTTTTATTGCTCTTAATGAAGCGAGCCAGAGTGGCCAGGCTGAATTTAGAGCCTTGATGCAGTTGGAGCAGTAGGTTTTGTAAATGCTTAGCGAAATGAGCTAGCAATGCCGAAGTCAAGCTTAGGCACATTGACCTAGTTGGAGCAGTAGCGAGAACTAGCTTCTGTAATTTCATCGTCCTCGTCTCTTTTACCTTTTGTGGGAATGGGAGGATTTAAAATTTGTATTTATGTTAGAAAATCTAACACAAAATTCGGTTTTTCTTATACCTTTTTGCAATTTTTTCAAGAAAATATTGACAAGTTCAAGAGTCGGTGTTATATTACATGACATAAAACAAGAAAACGAGAGAACTTGCCTATGAATCCTGGTAGTATAGCTTTTATCATGCTTTGTTCGGCCTTGGTCATGTTGATGTCCATTGGGCTGGCTTTCTTTTACGGGGGACTAGGTCGGAGAAAGAATGTCATTAATACTATGATGATGGCCATTATTCCACTTGGTTTGGCCTCCCTCCTTTGGGTGCTGGCGGGCTATTCCCTATCCTTTAGTGGTAAGGGAATTCTGCTTGGAAACCTCAGTCAGACTTTCTTACATGGTCTTTCTGAAAGTCACAGTAGTCGAGGCTTAGATATTCCAGATCTGCTCTTTGCAGCTTTTCAGATGATGTTTCCAGCAGTGACTGCAGCGATTTTAACAGGAGCCGTTGCTGGTCGGATGCGTTTTAAAGCCCTGCTGATTTTTTTAGCGGCCTGGATGTTCCTGGTCTACTATCCCTTTGCTCATATGGTTTGGGGCCATGGTCTTCTGGAGCGCTGGGGGACGATTGACTTTGCCGGTGGGGATGTTGTTCATATTACTTCAGGGGTTTCGGGTCTGGTTCTGGCCATTGTTGTCGGTAAACGAAGAGACTTCAAGCAGATGGATTATCGCCCCCACAATATTCCTTTCGTTCTACTGGGGGCAGGGCTTCTGTGGTTCGGTTGGTTCGGCTTTAATGCTGGATCGGCCCTGGCAGCTAATGCTTCGGCGGTCCATGCCCTAGTGACTACCCATGTTTGCGCAGCTGCTGGACTGATTTCTTGGATTAGTTTGGATTATTATTTTGCTGGCAAACCTTCCTTGGTTGGGGCATCGACAGGTTTGGTGGCTGGACTTGTTGCTATTACGCCGGGTGCTGGCTTTGTTCCTGTTTGGAGCGCCCTCCTCATTGGTCTTCTGGTCAGTCCAGTTTGCTATCTGGCCATTTCCATCATCAAGCATAAGTTGGAGTACGACGATGCCCTAGATGCCTTTGGTTGTCATGGGATTGGTGGTATTTTTGGCGGCCTTGCTACAGGGCTCTTTACCCAACCCGATCTTGCTCTAGATGGTCATCATTTTGGTTTGATTTATGGTAATGCTAATCTCTTTCTGGTGATGGTGGCGGCCATCTTGGTGACTGTTATTTGGTCAGCTCTAGTTAGCTTTTTGCTCATTCGAATAATCGGTCATTTTATGCCTATTCGTGTTGATGAGAGGGCTGAGGTTATTGGTCTTGATGATAGCGAGCATGAAGAAACGGCCTACCCAACCTTTATGGGCTTGGATGGCTAAAGACACTCTAGGATATAGAGAAGATAAAGTGTTCGCAAACTTTGTAGCTATCTTCATTTAGGAGGTATTCATGAAAAAAATTGAAGCGATTATTCGTCCAGATAAGTTAGAAGATTTGAAGGAAAGGTTGACTTCAACGGGGATGGCCAAGGGGCTAACTGTCAGTCAGGTTCTTGGTTACGGTAGCCAGAAGGGCTTCTCTGAAATTGTTCGGGGGCAAATTATTACGCCGACCTTGTTGGCCAAGGTCAAGGTTGAGGTTGTAGTCAAGGATGAAGCGGTCGAAACCATTATCGATTTGATTTGCTCAGCTGTTGAAACGGGTGAGGTTGGGGATGGAAAAATTTTCGTCCTCCCCATTGAAGACGTGATTCGGATTCGCACCAAGGAGCGAGGTGGCGATGCTATCTAGCTGGTTGAGTCCAACTAGCCCTCGTTTGTGCCCTCCAGTCTTGCTTGGACTTGACGATAAAAGATATCAGGTCTTAGTCTTGGTGGCTCTGATGTTAAACGATGTGTGGCCTTAGTTCTAGAGTGGCCAGGCTATCTGATTTAGGGGGACTAGTCTTTGGTTAATAATGTGACCCTTTGAAAGGGAACTAGGCCTCAGCTTAGCAAAAGGATTTGCTGGCATGGTCTTGTTTTGAGGGCTTCTGAGACTGATTTCTAATGTTGGGTGATGGATAAGCTTGTGCTTGTCTTACAGGGAATAGTCTCGGACAAGGGTAGATTACATTCGATTGATTCAAGAAAGGGGTTTTTATGCTTGAAAACTATAAGAAAAGCTTGGAAACGTCAAAAGGAAATTTTGACTATTTTGATATTGAAGCAGCTTGTCGAGCACAAAATGTTAAGGTTGACGCGCTTCCCTATACCATTCGTATTCTTTTGGAAAGTCTCCTTCGCAAGGCAGATGGTCAAGATGTGACTGAGGCTGATATTACCAATCTCAGCCATTACCAGGCCAGCCAGCCCCAAGGTGAAGTACCCTTTAAACCCAGTCGGGTCATCCTACAGGACTTCACTGGGGTTCCAGTCGTTGTTGACCTGGCTTCTATGCGGGATGCGGTGGTTAAAGGCGGGGGCAATCCCGATTTGATTAACCCGGAAATTCCGGTTGATTTGGTCATTGACCATAGCGTGCAGGTGGACGTTTTTGGCAAGCCCTCTGCCCTTGATGAGAATATTGCCCTCGAATTCACCCGCAATAATGAACGCTATGAGTTCCTCAAGTGGGCGGAAAATTCCTTTGACAATTATCGGGCGGTTCCACCTGCAACGGGAATTATTCACCAAGTTAATATTGAATTCCTCAGCCCGGTCATCATTGAAAAGGATGGCCAGCTTTACCCCGATTCCATGTTTGGAACCGATAGTCATACCACTATGATTAATGGTCTGGGCGTGCTCGGCTGGGGTGTCGGCGGTATCGAAGCTGAGGCTGCTATGTTAGGGGAAGCCTCTTATTTCCCAGTGCCAGAGGTCATCGGAGTTCGTTTGACAGGCCAGCTTCCCAAGCTGGCAACAGCAACCGACTTGGCCCTCAAGGTGACCAAGCTTTTGCGACAGGAAAATGTGGTTGGTAAATTTGTCGAATACTTTGGTCCAGGTCTCAAGTCCTTGAGCCTGGCTGAACGAGCTACTCTTGCCAATATGGCCCCTGAGTACGGAGCAACCTGTGGTTATTTCCCAATTGATGAGGAAACGCTCAATTATATGCGATTGACCAATCGCCCAGAAGATCATATCGCTCTGGCTGAAAGCTATGCCAAGGTCAATCATCTCTTTTACGATGAAAACAAGCAAGCCACCTATAGCAAGATTGTCGACATTGACCTAAGCACGGTTCAGCCGGCTATTTCGGGACCAAAACGGCCTCAGGATTTGATTGAGTTGTCCCAAGCCAAGCAAGAATTTCAGGCTAGCCTGGTCCGAGAAGTTGGCGTGCGGGGCTTTGGCATAGCAGAAGAAGAAATCGAGAAAAAGGCGACGGTCCATTTTGCGGATGGGGATGAAACCATCCAAACAGGGCATGTGGCTATCGCTGCCATTACTTCTTGCACCAATACCTCCAATCCCTATGTCCTATTGGCAGCAGGTCTCTTAGCCAAGAAGGCTGTTGAAAAGGGCTTGAGAGTTCCTAGGACCGTTAAAACCTCTCTGGCTCCGGGCTCCAAGGTCGTCACCGGCTACCTGAAAAATTCGGGGCTGCAGGCCTATCTGGATCAGCTAGGTTTCAACCTAGTTGGCTATGGTTGTACCACTTGTATCGGAAATTCTGGAGATCTCCTGCCTGAGGTGGCAGAGGCCATTCGTCAGGAGGACTTGTTGGCTTCGGCGGTTCTCTCAGGAAATCGTAACTTTGAAGGGCGAATCAACCCACTAGTCAAGGCTAATTTTTTGGCCAGTCCACCCCTGGTTGTGGCCTATGCCCTGGCAGGAACAACCAATATTGACTTGACCAGGGAGCCACTTGGCCTTGATGAAAATGGCAGAGCAGTCTATCTAACAGACATCATGCCAAGTCAAGAAGAGGTCGCTGACTATGTCAGTCGTTATGTCACCCGAGACCTCTTTGCCACAGAATACAGGTCTGTCTTTAGTGATAGTCAGTCTTGGAATCGCATTGAGGTGGCAAGGGGCAAGAATTACGCCTGGAATCCTGCCTCAACCTATATCCAAAATCCCCCTTATTTTGACCAGCTCAAGGAAGATTTGACCATTGAGCCTCTAAAAAATCTTTCAGTCTTGGCTAAGTTTGGTGACTCTGTCACCACCGACCATATTTCACCAGCGGGCAATATCGCTAGGACTAGCCCCGCTGCCAAATATCTGCAGGAACAAGGGGTAAATTACAAGGACTTCAACTCTTATGGCAGTCGTCGGGGTAACCACCAAGTCATGATGCGGGGGACCTTTGCCAATATCCGCATCAAAAATGACCTGGCAGATGGAAAGATTGGGGGCTGGACCAAGTATCAAGGTCAGGTTCTTCCCATCTATGATGCGGCCATGAATTATCAGGAAAAGGGTATCGGTAGTTTGATTATCGCTGGCAAGGACTATGGAATGGGCTCCAGTCGAGACTGGGCAGCAAAGGGGGCTGGACTTCTTGGTGTCAAGGCCGTTCTGGCAGAATCCTTCGAGCGGATTCATCGCTCCAACCTCGTCATGATGGGCATCATGCCCCTGCAATTTCTAGAAGGAGAAAATGCAGCAAGCCTAGGTCTAACGGGTTATGAGACCTATGATATTGACTTGGATGACCAAGTGGCTGTTGGCCAAACGGTAATCCTTAGGGCCCACTCTGACCAAGGCAGCAAGGAATTTCAGGCCCGCCTACGCTTCGATGCCGATGCCGATATTCGCTATTACCGCTACGGTGGCATCCTGCCGATGGTTGTCAAGAAAAAATTAGAAGAAGCCTAGGTTGTGGAAATAGGTTTGACCTAGCTCCAAATAAGAATCATAAAGGAGGAAAAAATGACAGACAGTATGGGAATGAAAAATATGATAGCCAGTAATACGCGGATTTCCGCCATTGAGCACGATGAGCTCTCCTATGCTGGCTACAATATTTCCGAGTTTATGGACAATAATGCGAGTTTTGAAGAGATTATCTATCTCCTGTGGAACCTCCATCTCCCCACTCGAGTAGAGCTCTCGCAGTTTGAAAAACGCCTGCGAGCCCAATATAAAATTTCCGATGCGGTGGAGCAATGTATTCTAATCCAATCCCGCCCCCACCTTCATCCCATGAGTGTTCTGCGCTCGACGGTCTCTCTTTTGGGGGTTTACAATGTTCATGCGGAGGAAGATGATTGGGAGGACATCTATGACCAATCCATTCAGATTATGGCCAAGGTGCCAACCATCATTGCCAGTTTTGCTCGCCTGCGTCGGGGCCTAACGCCAATTGAACCTCGGGAAGATTTGTCCTTTGCGGCTAACTTTCTTTATATGTTAAAGGGGCAAGAGCCAAGGGAATTGGAAGTGCAGGCTTTTAACAAGGCCCTCATTCTCCATGCCGACCATGAGTTCAATGCCTCAACCTTTGCGGCTCGTGTGACAGCTTCGACCTTGACGGATCTCTACTCCTGTATCACTACGGCCATTGGGACCCTCAAGGGTAAGCTCCATGGCGGGGCCAACGAGCGAGTTTTTGACATGCTCATGGACATTCGCCGCTCAGGAGATACCCATGGCTATCTGCAAGCGAAATTAGATTCCAAGGAAAAAATTATGGGCTTTGGTCATCGGGTCTATCAGAAGGTTGACCCTAGGCAGAAGTACCTCAAGGAAATGGCCCAAGCCCTGACGCAAGGTACAGATGATGCCGACCTCTATCAACTCTCCCAAGAGGTAGAAAGCTTTATCCGTGAAAAGAAGGGCTTGATCCCAAATGTCGATTTCTACTCGGCAACCCTCTACCATGCTCTAGGAATTGATAGTGATATCTTTACCCTCATCTTTGCCATGAGTCGGATGTCAGGCTGGATTGCCCATGTTCAAGAGCAAAGGAAGAACAATAAGCTCATTCGCCCGCGCTCTAATTATGTCGGTCTCCAAAACTTGACCTATATCCCCATTAACAGGAGGTAGCCCTATGTCTGAAAAAATTAGCCTAAAAAATGGCCGACTGCAGGTCCCTGATGTTCCTATTATTTCCTATATTGAAGGAGATGGTGTTGGTCAGGATATTTGGCCGGCAGTCCGCCGGATTGTTGATGTCGCGGTAACTAAGACCTATGCTGGGAAGCGCCAGATTGACTGGGAGGAAGTTCTAGCTGGTGAAAAGGCCCTTGAAAAAACAGGTCAAGCCCTGCCAGGCCAGACCCTGTCTGCTATCAAGGAGGGCCTCATTGCCATCAAGGGCCCTCTTGGAACACCAGTCGGTCAGGGCAGGCGCTCCCTTAATGTAGCCCTGCGCCAAGAATTAGACCTCTTTGCTTGTGTCCGACCGGTCCGTTACTTTAAGGGCGTGCCCAGTCCCCTCAAGGAGCCCGAGAAAACCAATATCACGATTTTTCGGGAAAATACCGAGGATATCTATGCCGGAATCGAATGGGAAGCAGGTAGTCCCCAAGTCAAAAAGGTCATCGATTTCTTGCAGGAAGAAATGGCCGTCCAAAAAATTCGCTTTCCTGAGACCTCGGCCATCGGCATAAAACCGATTTCCATTCAGGGAAGTGAGCGCCTGATTCGCTCGGCCATTGATTATGCCCTGAAAAAAGGTCTCAAAAGGGTCACCCTAGTCCACAAGGGCAATATTCAGAAATTCACCGAAGGTGGTTTTTGCAAATGGGGCTACCAATTGGCTCAACGAGAATATGCGGATGCCTTGGCAGATGGCCGACTAGTCATCAATGACATCATCGCCGACAATTTCTTGCAACAGATTCTCCTTCACCCTGAAAACTTTCAAGTGGTGGCTCTGACCAATCTCAACGGGGACTATGCCAGCGATGCCCTAGCGGCTCAGGTTGGTGGTATTGGTATCTCTCCTGGCGCTAATATCAACTACCAAACAGGCCATGCCATCTTTGAGGCCACCCATGGGACAGCCCCAGATATCGCTGGTCAGGACAAGGCCAATCCTTGCTCCCTCCTTTTATCAGCCGTCATGATGCTGGACTACCTAGGCTGGCAAGAAGCAGGGCAGAGGATAAGTTCTGCCATTGAGGCCTGCATTGGCAATAAGCAGGTCACAGCCGATTTTGCCTCTGCAATGGGAGTAGCACCCCTTTCAACTAGCGACTTTGCCCAGTGCCTGATTGACAAGCTCTGAGTCAGAAATAAAGACCCTGCCCAACCGCTCAGGTCAATGACTTGGACTGGGTGGGGCCTTTTGGTCTACCTAACCGAGCCTTCTCTATCGATGGGAGGCCGAACAGCCCTGGTTTTTAAAAGTTCACCCTAGAGAGCTCTAAATTCAGTCCGTCAGGAAAAACAGATATCTGGGGTGTTTTTTATTTAAAAAGTTCGGATTTTAGCTAATATAAACAATCGTTTTCATGGAAATCTTTACAAAATTCAGACAATTATGCTACAATAAGAACATTAAATTTTTGGAGGTGTCCTTATGACTGTTTACAATTTCTCGGCAGGACCTGCTACCCTACCTAAGCCAGTCCTGGAGCAGGCTCGTGATGAGCTACTGGATTATCAAGGTTCCGGAATGTCCGTGCTAGAAATGTCCCATCGCTCTCCAGAATTTGACAAGATTATTAAAGATGCAGAAAAACTCTTGCGAGAGCTGATGGCAATTCCAGATAATTACAAGGTTCTTTTCTTACCAGGTGGAGGCTCTCTGCAATTTACCATGGTGCCCCTCAACCTAGCTCAGGGCAAGAAGGCCTATTATCTGGTCGGTGGTTCTTGGGGCAAGAAGGCCTATAATGCAGCGGTGCTTTTGTCTAAGACCGTTCCATTTGAACCCATCCTTCTAGCTTCTTCAGAAGACACGGTCTACGACCATATTCCTGATTTTGACCCAGCTAGCATTGATAAGGATGCAGCCTATGTCCACATCACCACCAACAACACCATTGAAGGGACCTCTATCTATGACCTGCCCGATACCAATGGTGTGCCAATCGTGGCCGATATGTCTTCTAATATTTTGGCTGCCCGCTATAATGTTGAAGATTTTGCCCTGATTTATGCAGGAGCGCAAAAGAATATTGGTCCAGCAGGGGTCACCGTGGTTATCGTCAGAGAAGATTTTCTCAATGACCAACCCCAGCTGTCAGCCATGTTGGACTATCAGATTCAGGCCGATGCGGGATCTCTCTACAACACCCCACCAGCTTATAATATCTACATTGCCAAACTGGTCTTTGAATGGGTGAAAAATACTATCGGCGGTGTTGATAAGATGGCTGAGATTAATCGTGAAAAATCTGGCCTGCTCTATGATTATATTGAGCAATCGGACTTCTATACCAGTCCTGTCAAGAAGGTCAAGGACCGCTCGGTTACTAATATTCCTTTTGTCACGCCAAGTAAGGACTTGGATGCCGAGTTTGTCGCCGAGGCTGATAAGTTAGGCTTCAAGAATATCAAGGGACACCGTAGTGTCGGTGGCATGCGAGCTAGTCTCTACAATGCCTTTCCTAGACAGGGTGTCTTGGACCTAATTGACTTTATGAAGGATTTTGAAGCTCGCCATAAATAAGAGGGCAAGAGCAGTCCTTAGTTTAAGAGGAGACAAGCATGGAAATTCGTTTAGCTTTCCCTAATGAAGTAGAAGACATCATGACCATTATCGAGGAAGCCAGAAGCTATCTGGCCCAGTCTGGTAGCGACCAATGGCAGTCTGACTATCCCAATAAAGAGACCATTTTTGAGGATGTTCTCCAAGGACGGGGCTGGGTTGGCCTCCAAGATGGTCAACTGTTGGCCTACGCTGCTGTGATTGATGGCCATGAACCAGCCTATGATGCCATCTACGATGGCAAGTGGGATCACAATAATCATCGCTATCTCACCTTTCATCGCCTGGCCCTAGCAGACTCTGCCCGAGGTCAGGGGCTAGCGCTGACCTTCTTGCAGGGCTTGATTGAAGGCCACGATGGCCCGGATTTTCGTTGTGATACCCACGAAAAAAATAAGGCCATGCAACATATTTTAGAAAAACTAGGCTTTCACTACTGTGGCAAGGTCGTCTACGAAGGCGAACGCTTAGCCTACCAAAAAATCAAATCCAAGGCCGAAAAAGGCTTCTATCAAGAAGTGGATGAGGCCGACCACCACGCCATCTAATCAGGCAGAAATAGCTATCCAATTCCAAATGAGGATAGCTATTTTCATAGAATTCTAGATAAGCATCAAAACTGAAAGTCTATTTAAGGAAAATCAATTGTTTTTGGAATTAAGTCTAACGAAGTGAGGAAAACCTGATATTTTCGCCGTAGTGGCATTATTAGCAACAAAAGTCTTGTTGCTAATAACGGATTTTTTGAGACCTTAGGCTCAAAAAATAGGAATGGAACGCCAATGGCGGTCGCTTCCGTCCGCACTACCTCAGAAAATATCAAAAAATGACTTTTGATTTTTAATAAGTGTAGAATTTTTCAATTAAAAAGGAGAAAATATGGTTTATAGTGTCAAAACCTTTAACAATATTAATCAACTGGGCCTCAAGGAATTGGGCAATAAGTTTCAGGTAGACGGTGATTTGGCAGAAAATCCCGATGCCTTTATTATCCGCAGTCAAAACCTGCACAATACTGACTTCCCAAGCAACCTCAAGGCCATTGCCCGTGCTGGCGCAGGGACCAACAATATCCCTATTGATGAGGCGACCCAAAAAGGGATTGTCGTCTTCAATACCCCAGGAGCCAATGCCAACGCCGTTAAGGAAGCGGTGACGGCTTCCTTACTCTTGTCAGCCCGTGATTATATCGCTGCCAACGCCTGGGTCAACGGACTTTCTGGTGATGATGTGGCTAAGCAGGTCGAAGCAGGCAAGAAGCAGTTTGCTGGAAGTGAAATCCGTGGCAAGACCTTGGGTGTTATCGGTCTCGGTGCTATCGGAGCTCGGATTGCCAATGATGCCCGCCGTCTAGGTATGTCGGTTATGGGTTACGACCCCTATGTCTCTATTGAAGCAGCCTGGAATATTTCCCACCATGTCAAACGGGTGCAAGACATCAAGGAAATCTTTGCCAATGCCGACTACATTACCATTCACGTGCCCTTGACGGATGCTACCCGTGAGACCTTTAATGCTGAGGCTTTTGCCCTGATGAATAAGGGCACCACCGTCATCAACTTTGCTCGGGGTGAATTGGTCAACCATCAAGACCTTTTTGAAGCCATTGAGACGGGCGTGGTCAAACGTTATATTACCGACTTTGCTAGCCAGGACCTTCTCAATAAGGACGGTATCACCGTTTTCCCACATGTCGGCGGTTCGACAGCCGAAGCCGAGCTCAACTGTGCCAAGATGGCCAGTCAGGAAATTCGTCAGTTCATGGAAACAGGCGAAATCACCAACTCGGTCAATTTCCCCAATATGCACCAAGCCTTAGAAGCTCCATATCGCATTACCTTGATTAACCGCAATGTCCCAAATATCGTCGCTCGGATTTCAACAGCGGTTTCTGAGGCCAATATTAATATTGCCAATATCCTTAACCGCTCCAAGGGCGACTACGCCTATACCCTCTTGGACTTGGATGAAACAGATAAAGATAAGATTGATGCCTTGGTGGCAGCCTTTGAGGCTAGTGAGAACATCATCAAGGTTCGCTTGATTCAAGCTCATAAATAGCGTAAAAAGCAGCATCCCCACAAAGATGCTGTTTTTGATACAATAGGAAAGAATAAGGAGGATACGCCATGGATAAACAAGCACTAAAAGACTATCAGAAAGACTTGGGGCAACGCTTTTACGCTTTTGGTTTTAGGGTGGCGCAAGGGACTGGCGCTATCGGAGCGACCGTCTTATATGTGGACAGGGAAACGGGTATTGAATATCTATTTGTTGGCATGGGTGGCGGTAGCCTAACCCCACTCATCAATCCTGATGGAACCCCTAAAATCAATGAAAAGTGGCGCAATGGGGAGCTATGATTTATAAGCAAATCTACCAGTCACCTCTGGGGCCAATCTCCCTGCTAGCTGATGAAGAGCACCTTCTTGGCTGCTGGTTTTTGGGGCAGAAGTATTTTGAGCGAGACTTTGAAGCGGAGACGGTGCTTGAGAAAAAGTCAACGATTCTAGACCATGCCCAAGCTTGGCTGGATGCCTATTTTTCTGGTAAAAATCCCCGGCCCGCTGATTACCTGGCTCCGAATGGGACGGCTTTTCAAGAGCGGGTTTGGCAGGTTCTCAAGACCATTCCGGCTGGTTCCAGTCTGACCTACGGCCAGATTGCTAGGATAGTAGACTGTCGGTCTGCCCAAGCCGTTGGCTCCGCCGTCGGAAAAAATCCCATCAGTATTTTTATCCCCTGCCACCGTGTTCTAGGCAGCCAAGGCCAGCTGACTGGCTATGCTGCTGGGCTGGACAAGAAGGCCTGGTTGCTACGACACGAAGGACTGACAATTAAATAAAGAAATTAAGCGACAGCCAGATAATAGAGCCGATAATGCTCGATTGTCTGACTTAGTAAAAAGTTTAGGCAAGCCACATCAGTGCTTGCCGTAGGAAATAGAGGCATTTTAATGGCCTATTTCCTTAACTGATTGAAACTGAACTCGGCTACACCACTGTGGAAAAAGACAAATCCGTCTTGAAGCTTGATTAGCTTCTGCGACTGATTTCCTATTTTTCTTTGTGGTGCTTAACGCCTCTGTATCTTATGAAAGGAAAGAAAATGTTCACCTTTTACCATTATCCAAAATGCACAACCTGCCAAAGAGCCAAGAAGGAGCTTGACCAATTAGGTATCAGCTACCAGGCCATTGACCTCAAAGAAAATCCACCGACGGCCAAAATCTTAGGTGAGCTCCTAGATTCGTCTGATTATAGTCTTAAACAGCTCTTTAACACCAGCGGCAACAGCTATCGGGCCCTTGGTCTCAAAGATAAATTTGCCAGTCTGACCAGGGAAGAAGCCCTGAACCTCCTAGCTGCCGATGGCATGCTCATCAAGCGTCCCCTCCTGGTCAAGGATGGTAAACTCCTCCAAGTTGGCCATCGGAAGTCGTATAGGGAGTTGGGGTTGAAATAAATAAGCCCATCTCGGCTAAACTGAGATGGGTATTTACCCGTTGTGCCAGTTAATCAGGCATAAACCTTAGAATATTTCAAACTCAGCCCAAATTGGGGCAGGAATTTTTAATAGCTTTTAGCAAAATGAGGCGAGAAGCGATATAAGGGTCGCGTTATTAATGCGGTTAAGGCCAAGGTCTGGCTTAGACCTCCTAGTAGCCGATGGCGTGGTTCCCTCCTAGTTAAGGACGGCAACCTCCTGCAAGTCGGACATCGTAAGTCTTATAAGGAGTTGGAACTAAATTAAATTTTTAGAATTAGTACGCGTTATTATCTTTTTCTAAGTTTTTATATTACCTTAGTTACAAACCTGAAAAATATGATACGATTGTTCTAATGAATAGTTAGGAGGAACTATAATGCTTGGCAAATCACTTGAACTAGGTGAACTTTATAGAGAATTACGGATAGCTAGAGGGTTAAAGCAAAGAGATGTTGCTAGGGATAATTTATCTGTCTCCCAATTATCAAAGTTTGAAAACGGACAGTCTATGTTAGCAGCTGACAAACTTCTTTTAGCTATCCAGGGAATTCATATGACTTTCTCCGAGTTCAGCTATGCATTGACTCAATATCAGGAATCTGATTTATTTAAAATGGGTAAGAAACTAGTGGAGTTTCAGGCTAAAAAGGATATTGATAGCTTAAAGAAAATTTTAGCAGACTATCACAATGAAGAGACTTACGAGGTCTATAATCAACTTAACAGACTAGTTATTAAAGCTACTATCTATAGTTTAGATTCTAATTTAGAAATTACTAGCGAAGAAAAGGAATTTCTAACTTCGTACCTCTATGCTATCGAAGAGTGGACGGAGTATGAACTCTATCTTTTTGGTAATACCCTATTTATCTTATCGGATGATGATTTGATCTTCTTAGGTAAAGCATTTGTCGAACGAGATGAATTATATAGAGAGCTTCCGGAGCATAAGAAGAGGGCTGAGCTTGTCTTAATCAATCTTATTTTAATTTTGGTAGAACATCGTAATATTTACCATGCTTCTTACTTTATTGAAAAACTTGAAGCACTATTATCTTATCAAGATATGTTTGCTAGGGTAGTCTTGATTTTTTTAAAAAAATTAATGAACTATATTAAGGGTGAAACAACCGATTTATCAGAGGTAGAGGCTTATATTAGTCTGGTTGAAAGTTTTGATAATCCTATACTGGTCATGTTTTTGAGGATGAATTTGAAACAGATTATAAAAGAAAATTAGTTTAAAAAAAGAAAGGAGCTCTGAGTGTTGACCCAGAGCTCCTTTTGGGAGAAGTGAAACAAGAAAGTAAAGTATTATCTTTCGCTTTCTTGATTATAGGAATGGTAACAACAAAAAAGGAAAACACGACAAAAGCGTAATTAGTTTTTTAAGCATATTAATTTATCCTCCTTATCTTTATTTTATATTTTACTAGTAAAAAGGAGTAAAATGAGAAATTCGCAAATATGAAAATAATAATTTAAAAAAAGTCAGATTTGCGAATTTCTAAAAAGTAATAAACATGGTGACATACTATTCATGTAAAATATTTGATCAAAATTTTACACTTTAAACATTATAGGTATTTTATCGTGGAAAATTTAAACCATAATGCAGTGATATCTTTGAATGAAGTTTCTGATTCTGAATTAGATACTATTTTTGGGGGTAGTCGTTGGTGGCAAGGCGTTGTACCAACGGTTTCACATGAATGTAATATGAATTCATTCCAACATGTTTTCACATGTTGTTAATGAATTAAAAATTCAACTGCACCCCAAAAGTTAGATAAAGCATCTAACAATTGGGGTGCTTTCTTATAAAATTAAATTACAATGATAAGTTGAAATCCTATTAACCCAAAAGAGAAGTAATGGGTCTCGTACAGAAACTGATTGTGGGGTTCTTCGCCCACTAGGGTGATTTCCAATAAAAAAGGAGAAATTTATGAATACCTCGTTATTTCCTGAATTCTTATCTTACATAAAAGAAAATGATTTGATTATAAAAAAGTCAATGTCCTTTTATAGTGAAGATTTTATTGATTTAAGTATTTTTAAATTGTTCGCTAAGGCTCTTGTTTACTTAATAAATGAAAAACGAGAAAACCAATCTTTAATCGGACTAACCCTGGAGGAAAGATATAAGTATTTCACTAAGCACTATGTGCTTACTGGAATAATATTAGATGAAATTCGTACTAAATTTCCTAATATTCATAATTCATTTGATTACTACATACTTAAAACAAAAAATGTCTCATTTAGTTACTATGGAAATAAGCAAGTAATTAAAGACTTTAATTTAACTATCCGACCAGGTGAAAAAATTGTCATTTTAGGTGAATCAGGGTCTGGCAAGACCACCTTACTTAATGTTCTCTTAGGCTTGTACAACTACCAAGGGGATATATATTACGGGATTAAAGATTTTAGGAAGAAACTTGGTGTTGTTACTCAAAATATGAATTTAACTAGCGGTCCACTTATTAAAAATTTAATTGGTAACTCAAAAATTGCTCCTAAGGTTTTAAACGAGGTGACTGATGCTATAAACGCAGTTAATATGACGGAAACTATTGATCAATTACCAAAAAAGATTTTTTCAAATCTTTTCCAGAATGGGAAGAATCTCTCTGGTGGACAAATTCAAAGATTATTAGTTGCTAAATCCCTTCTAAATGATAGTAAATTGCTAGTTTGGGATGAACCATTCAGTAATTTGGATAATCTTAACCGAGAAAAAATTTACAATAATATCCTGAATTCGTCACTATATAATGATAAAACCTTAATTTTATCTAGCCATCATACTGATTGTGTTAAATATATGGATCGGATTATATTCATTCATTCAAATGGTCAAATAGATATTGGAAGTGATGAAGAATTAAGGAATAACAATCTTGAGTATAAACAATTTATTGGTATTAACAAAGGAGAAAATAATGACAAAACCAATATTATCAATTAAAAATTTATCCAAATCATTTGGAGACCAAAAGGTGTTGGAACATCTTAATATGGAAATTACCCCGGGTGAGATTTATGGTTTCTTAGGGGTTAATGGAGCAGGTAAGTCAACTGCCATGAAGATTATTTTAGGGCTACTTCCTAAAGATAAGGGCGAAATTGTTGCCCTAGGTCACTCTTTACCTCAGAATCGAAGCCAGGTCTTACATGAGATTGGGGCCTTAATTGAAGAACCTTCCTTTTATCCCAACCTAACTGGCTACGAAAACTTGCAAATGATTCAAGAATTAGCTAGCTTACCAAAAGAAAACATAAAAGTTGCTATGGAAGCTACTGGCATTTACTATGCTAAAGATAAATTAGTACGAAACTATTCTTTAGGGATGAAACAACGGCTTGGTATTTCCATGGCATTGATTAAGTTTCCTAAAATTCTTATCTTAGATGAACCGACAAACGGGCTAGACCCTGATGGAATCCATCAAATGCGACAATTGATTCGTTCATTGCCGCAAAAATTTAATATGACGGTTTTAATTTCAAGCCATATTCTTTCAGAAATTGAAAATCTGGCTGATACAGTTGGCATTATTAAAGATGGAAACCTTATTTATGAAGGTGGTATTAATCAATTACTTAACCAAGAAAAGAAGTACAGGCTAAGGGGAAACAACTTAGAAAAGGCAGCTCGTATCATTCAAGATTTTGATGATAAGATTACTCTTACAAAAGAGGATGATGACACCCTCTTAATATCGTTGCCTGATCATGTGTTTATTCCGGACATAGTCGCTCAATTAGTTTATAACGAACTTCAATTGTATGAATTTTATGGGGTGAAAAAGACTTTGGAATCAGTCTTTCTAGACATAACTAAGGAGTGATTAATCATGAAACAGCTACGTAGCGAAATCCAAAAATATAAGCGTAACAAACTTTGGTTACCAATTTTAGGCCTATTTTTATTTTCGATTTATTGGTGTTCGGTTAGTAATAACCTCCAGATTAATAAAAATTCATCTAATATTTTTCAGACCTTAATCTTTAACCTCTACACTATTAATAATTTAATTATTCCCTTTAGTGCAGCTCTACTGGCTTCTCGCATGGTATTAGTAGATAGAAAAAACCGTATGTATAGCGTATTATTTACCAACGGTGGAAATGAGATTGGCTTATTTCTAAGTAAATATATCCTAGGACTTCTAATACTTTTAATTGGTTTTGTATGTCAGCTTGTCTTCACAGTTATCTCAAGTAAGCAATATCATACAACCATTAATAACAATGAGTTAATCCTATTTATTATTGCCATGCTGTTAGGAAGCGGGACAATATTACTTATTCAACTTCTGCTTTCTTTTGTGATTAAGTCATCAATTGTTCCTATAGTTATCGGTCTTGCTGGTAGCTTTTTGAGTATGCTTACTTCAGGAGTATTGCAAAAGCAGGTTACTATTTTTATTCCTTGGGAGTATCTTTCAACTTTGAGCCCTTACACTATTAATAATAGTGGGATTCACTCCTTAACTAATTATCCATTCTATTTTAGTCTAGTGCTTATTATCCATCTACTTCTATTAATTGCCTCAATCTGGTTAGTATTAAAAGAAAGGATTATCCATGAATAATCAGTTAATCAAATGGGAGCTTAAGAAACAACAGCATACCTTTCTCCCAATTATTTTACTTTGTTTTATTATTGTCGCTGTTTTTCTTGGCTCTTTTCTATATTTTATGAACCAACAAGTCTTTAGTAAAGACCAAACACAATGGCTAGCTTTATGGGGTGAAATTGGTCTATTTTATGCCCAGTTATTTTTCCCATTACTAATTGCCATTATTGTCAATGCTATCTGGTATCGGGAGTTAGATAGAAATAGTTGGTACCTGCCATCGTTGCTACCGATAAGAGGAGGTAATCTCCTAATGGCAAAGGTTATTATTGCTTCTTTTTATTCTCTACTTAGCCAAACTTTGTTGATTATTTTATACTACCTAATTGCTAGCTTGGCTCATTTCCCATTAGCACATGTCAATCCAGCTACTTTAATTTTTTGGGGGCTACTGGGGTGGAGCGGTAGCCTTTCAATTATTGCTCTACAATTCTTTGTTTCTATTAGGTTTAGTCAATTTACATCACTGATTTTTGCATTAATTCTAGGATTAGGTAATTTTGTAACCTTATTAATGGGACCCACGATTTTTAATCTCTATCCCTACTCTCAGATTGCTGTTGGAATGAGAGTTCGTTCATATGAAAATATGTCCTTTTCTGAACTTGCTCTTTTTCTAATTATTAATATAGTTTGGATGACAATCGGGATATCCCTTTCTAGAATTACGATGCTTAAAAAGTATCATTTCTAGTAGATAAAAAAATTCCTACTCATTGAGCAGGAATTTTTTTATAGTGGAGCTGTGGGCCTAGCTAGCACCTACCCAGATCAGCCAATTAGCCTCGTGACATTAAATATCAATCTCTAGAAGAATTGGCCCATGGTCTTGGCGGCTGCCGGAGTCAATCATGTCGGATTTGCTGATTTTATCGGCAATGCGGTTGCTGGTCAGCCAGTAGTCAATCCGCCAGCCGGTGTTGTTAATCTTGCTGGTCTTGCTGCGTTGAGCCCACCAGGAGTAAACATTAGGAATGTCGCCGTGCATGTAGCGGAAGGTATCGGTGAAGCCCTTATCCAAGAGGTTGGTGAAGCCTTGACGCTCTTCATCGGTAAAGCCGGGAGAGCGACGGTTGCTAGTTGGATTGGCCAGGTCGATTTCCTTGTGAGCAACATTGTAGTCCCCGCTAGCTAGGACAGGTTTTTGCTGGTCCAAGCCAACAAGGTAGTCGGCATATTTTTGATCCCAGATTTGACGCTCCTCAAGGCGACGGAGGCCATCGCCAGCGTTAGGGGTATAGACCTGGGTGACAAAGAACTTGTCAAATTCTAGGGTGATGATGCGTCCCTCATCATCCATGGTTGAGGGAGCGTCGATTTCTGGATAGGTGATGGTTGGCTCTGGTAGGCTGTTCTTATAGAGAAACATGGTGCCAGCATAGCCCTTGCGAGCAGGCTCAACTGAGGAACGCCAAGCAATCTGGTAGTCGGGGAAATAATCTTCCAGTAGGGCTAGGTGCTTCTTTGTCGGTCCCTTGGCAGAGAGTTTGGTTTCCTGGATGGCGATAATATCGGCATCTT
This sequence comes from Streptococcus downei MFe28, assembly GCF_900459175.1. Lineage (NCBI taxonomy): Bacteria > Bacillati > Bacillota > Bacilli > Lactobacillales > Streptococcaceae > Streptococcus > Streptococcus downei. The sequence goes on from NZ_UHFA01000002.1 coordinate 877,555, forward strand.
GCTCGACCAGACTGTCAATAACCTGACGTGAGAGCTGGGCCCTGGCTGAATCACTAGTCAGGGCAGCATTGAGTGAATCTATATTCCAAGAAATGAGTTTCATAAGTCTATCCTTTTTCTATCAAGTTTCCTCCATTATAACAAATTGGCTACTAGTCCGTGGAAGATTTAGCTGGCCATCGTGACGGCTGGCAAAATTCTTTTCGGAGAAAATCACTTGGAAAAAATCCGCTAAATTTCCAGAAAATTTCCAAAATAGTCTTGACAGTCGGTTTTTCAGGGCTTATAATGGATGTCACATTTGACAGAAAAGTCAGAAAATTATAGATAAAAGAGGTAGCTTTATGACAGAAGAAGCAACATCCACTTGGCGAACAAAACTCAGGGCTATGGGACCCGGAATCCTCATGGCTTCCGCAGCCGTCGGTGGTTCCCACATCGTCTCATCGACCCAGGCTGGTGCCATCTATGGTTGGCAATTGGCCATTATCATCCTTTTGATTAACGTTTTTAAGTACCCATTCTTTCGTTTTGGGTCTGAATATACTATGCAGACGGGGAAGACCTTGATTGAAGGTTATGCCGAGCGTGGCAAGGTCACCCTCTGGGTTTTCTTCATCCTCAATGTTTTTTCAGCTATTGTAAACACGGCTGCTGTAGGGATTCTTTGTGCAGCCATTCTCTACAATATCTTTCCCGATGGCTTTGGTCTCAGTATTTCCCAGTTGACGACTATTCTAATCGTTTTAATCTGGGCCATGCTTTTGATTGGTGGCTATAAGTTCCTTGATGGTCTGGCCAAGTGGGTCATGACCGCCTTGACTTTGGCGACTGTAGCAGCAGTAGTGATTGCCCTTTTTAAGCATCGGGAATATGCTCCCAACTTTGTTGCTCCAACTCCTTGGCGTCTAGCGGCCCTACCCTTTATCGTTTCTCTTATGGGTTGGATGCCAGCACCGATTGAAATTTCAGCCATCAACTCCATGTGGTCAGCTGAAAAACGTAAGATCGTTAAGATGTCTTATCTGGATGGTCTCTTTGATTTCAATGTTGGTTATATTGGAACAGCAGTTCTGGCCCTGATTTTCCTCGCCCTAGGTGCTCTTATTCAATTTGGTTCAGGTAAGGCTATTCAAGGGGCTTCAGCACCCTACATCGCTCAGTTCATTAAGATGTATACTTCCGTCTTGGGAGACTGGGCTCGCTTCCTGATTGCCCTGATTGCCTTCTTGTGTATCTTTGGAACCGTCATTACCGTTATTGATGGTTATTCTCGGGCCAATAATGAAACCCTGCGTCTGATTTTAGATAAGGATGAAACATCGCAAAAAGCCCTCAATATTTGGATGACCGTTACGGCTGGTATTGGCTTGATTGTTGTTTATTTCTTCGCTGGTAATGTCGCTAATATGGTTCGTTTCTCCATGATTGCTTCCTTCATTACCACACCATTCTTTGCCTATCTCAACTACAAACTGGTTGATAATGATGGTCATAAGATTGCCCCTTGGCTCAAATGGCTTTCTATCGCTGGTCTCATTTACCTCTTTGGTTTTGCCATCTTCTTTATTGTGGCTTGGCTGACGGGTAATATTGGTTAAGGCTTAAGTTTTTAAGACAATAAAAAAATCGGATATCCATGTGGATGTCCGATTTTTTATCGTAAGGCGATGAGGATTAGGGTGACAATATAGAAGATGGCTGTCAGTAGGTAGCCCATTCGCCAGAAGAGCTTGAAGAAACGTTTGTAGGAGAAGATCCTAATCTTCCCGGCCTTGCGCAAGATGAAGAGGCAGGTGGCGATAGCTAGCAGGCACATCATCAGGAGGTACTGCGGGAAAAAATTATGGGTGAAGTAGCGCCCCGAGATATAAATGATGGCTACCGCTAAGAAGGGTAGGGAGAGGTCAGGAAATTTGATGCTAAAGCGTTTGAGATCAAAATAGCGGACCAGGGATTGGGCCAAAAAGGGGATGATAAAGAAGTAGAGAACTGCGAAAATGTATATCATAAGACTATTTTATCCTGATTAGAGAATAAAGTAAACTTATTCTGAGGAAAAAGTGAAAAATCCTTGCAAAATCAGCCTATTCCTGTATAATATTAAGGGTGTGTCTGGTACCCCAGGCATGCCTGTGGGAGGTAACTACTCTTTATAAAATAAGCAGATACTTCGTTAATGCGTTTTGCTGGACTCGAGTCCTATCTGTAGCGCCTTGACTGGTCTCTCCCTTGTTTTCTCTTGAGTAAAATCTATTCTTACCGCCAAAACCACAAAGGAGGAAATTACAAATGGCTAAAAAAGTCGAAAATGTCGTAAAACTTCAAATTCCTGCTGGTAAAGCGACTCCAGCTCCACCGGTTGGACCTGCTCTTGGTCAAGCCGGAATCAACATCATGGGATTCACCAAAGAGTTTAACGCTCGTACTGCTGACCAAGCAGGTATGCTGATCCCAGTTGTTATCTCTGTGTATGAAGATAAATCATTTGATTTCATCACAAAAACTCCACCAGCTGCTGTTCTTTTGAAAAAGGCTGCCGGTGTCGACAAGGGTTCAGGTGAACCAAACAAAACTAAGGTTGCTAGCGTTACTCGTGCACAAGTACAAGAAATCGCTGAAACTAAGATGCCTGACCTGAACGCTGCAAACATCGAATCTGCTATGCGCATGATCGAAGGTACTGCTCGTTCAATGGGATTCACTGTTACTGACTAATAGGAATTCTAAGACACCCGCATTCATCGCTTGCCGGTGAAGGTGTGGAAGATGAAAGTCGATAGGACCACATTACACAAGGAGAAAGAATAACATGGCTAAAAAAAGCAAACAAATGCGTGCTGCTCTTGAGAAGGTAGATACTTCTAAAGCATACAGCGTTGAAGAAGCTGTTGCACTCGCAAAAGAAACAAACTTCGCAAAATTTGATGCAACTGTAGAAGTTGCCTACAACCTTAACATTGATGTTAAGAAGGCTGACCAACAAATCCGTGGGGCAATGGTCTTGCCAAACGGTACTGGTAAAATTCAACGAGTTCTTGTTTTCGCTCGTGGTGCTAAAGCTGAAGAAGCTAAGGCTGCTGGTGCAGACTTCGTTGGGGAAGATGACCTCGTTACTAAAATCAACGATGGTTGGTTGGACTTCGATGTTGTTATCGCAACACCTGATATGATGGCAATCGTTGGTCGTCTTGGACGTGTCCTCGGCCCACGTAACCTTATGCCAAACCCTAAGACTGGTACAGTAACTATGGATGTTGCCAAGGCTGTTGAAGAATCTAAGGGTGGTAAAATCACTTACCGTGCTGACAAGGCTGGTAACGTGCAAACTATCATCGGTAAGGTATCCTTCGAGGCTGACAAGCTGGTTGAAAACTTCAAGGCTTTCAACGATGTTATCGCCAAAGCTAAACCAGCGACGGTTAAAGGTGCTTACATCACTAACCTTTCTATTTCAACAACCCAAGGTGTTGGTATCAAGGTTGATAGCAACTCACTTTAATCGTTTGAATAGGATAAATAAAAGACCGGCTGGACCGGTCTTTTTCTTTGCCCTGGTTTTTAACTTATTTGCTTGGGAAATTTATTTTTTAAACTGCTAGGAGAAAGACTTCATTTATGATAAAATAATTAGGATGAGTTCGAATTGAAGAGGAGATAGATTGATGGTAGAACCAAAGTACAAACGTGTTTTGATTAAACTCTCTGGTGAAGCTTTGGCAGGGGCTAAGGGCGTTGGGATTGACTTGCCAACTGTTCAAACTATAGCCAAGGAGATTGCTGAGGTTCATGAGCTGGGCGTGCAAATTGCCTTGGTTATCGGTGGTGGTAACCTCTGGCGGGGAGAGCCAGCTGCTCAGGCTGGTATGGACCGTGTTCAGGCCGACTACACCGGCATGTTGGGGACCGTCATGAATGCCTTGGTTATGGCAGACAGCCTCAAGCAGGTTGGTGTTGACACCCGGGTGCAGACAGCCATTGCCATGCAATCTGTTGCCGAGCCTTACATTCGTGGTCGGGCCCTGCGTCACCTTGAAAAGGGTCGGATTGTTATCTTTGGTGCTGGTATTGGCTCTCCTTATTTTTCAACCGATACGACAGCAGCGCTTCGGGCAGCCGAAGTTGAAGCTGATGCTATTCTCATGGCCAAGAACGGTGTCGATGGTGTCTATAATGATGACCCTCGTAAGAATGCCGATGCTGTTAAGTTTGATGAATTGACCCATGTGGAAGTTATCAAACGTGGCCTTAAGATTATGGATGCAACGGCTGCGACTATGTCTATGGATAATGATATTGACCTGGTTGTCTTCAACATGAATGAGCCTGGTAATATCAGACGGGTCGTCTTCGGTGAACCAATCGGAACAACTGTTTCAAATAAATCTTCTCACTAAAAAGAAAAGGAATTGATTATGGCAAATCCAATTATTGATAAAGCAAACGAACGTTTTAAACATTCTCACGAAGCCTTGGGACGTGAATTTTCTGCTATCCGTGCTGGCCGTGCAAATGCTAGCCTTTTAGACCGCATTGAAGTGGACTATTATGGAGCTCCAACTCCCCTTAATCAATTGGCTTCTATCACCGTTCCGGAAGCTCGAGTTCTCTTAATTTCCCCATTTGATAAAAACTCTATCAAGGAAATTGAACGAGCTATCAACGAATCAGACCTGGGTATCAACCCAGCCAACGATGGTTCTGTCATTCGCCTGGTAATTCCAGCCTTGACCGAAGAAACGCGTAAGGACTTGGCCAAGGAAGTGAAGAAACTTGGTGAAAATGCCAAGGTTGCTATCCGCAATATCCGTCGCGATGCCATGGATGATGCCAAGAAGCAAGAAAAAGACAAAGAAATTACGGAAGACGAGCTCAAGTCTTTGGAAAAGGATATCCAAAAGGCTACAGACGATGCTGTCAAGAAGATTGATAGCATGACTAATGAAAAAGAAAAAGAATTGCTAACCGTTTAAAAGCAAGCAGAGAGGGTCTGGGACTGGAGCGTCTCAGACCTTTCCTGTTCAATGAGGAAATCCAATGAATAATATACTAGCAAAAACCATTACAGCTATGGTGACTGACCAAAATGAGCACTATTATTTTGTGCAAAAGGATGGAGTGACCCTGGCCCTGGATAAGAAAGAAGGAGACCATCAACTGGGGCAGCTGGTCCAGGGCTTTGCCTATAGTGACCTGCACCAAAAGCTTCGCCTGACCACCCTGCCAATTTCAGCTACTCGCGACAGCCATGGCTGGGGTGTAGTGACCGAGGTCCGTCGGGACCTGGGAGTCTTTCTGGATACAGGCCTTCCTGATAAGCAAGTCGTCGTTTCTCTGGACGTTCTGCCAGAGATTAAGGAGCTTTGGCCTAAGAAGGGTGATAAGCTCTACGTGTCCTTGGAGGTTGACAAGAAGGACCGTATCTGGGCCCTTCCTGCTCCAGCAGAGGTCTTTCAAAAGCTAGCTGGTCCCGCCTACGATAATATGCAAAATGAGAAACTGCGGGCCATCGTCTACCGTCTCAAATTGTCAGGTACTTTTGTCTATTTGCCTGATAATAATATGTTGGGCTTCATTCATCCCAGCGAGCGTTACACAGAACCTCGTTTAGGACAGGAGCTGGAAGCCCGTGTCATTGGTTACCGCCAGGTTGACCGCACTCTCAATCTCTCGCTCAAGCCCCGTTCTTTTGAAATGTTGGAAGCTGATGCCCAGATGATTTTGACCTATTTAGAAGGCCAGGGCGGGTTTATGACCCTCAATGATAAGTCATCGCCAGCAGAAATCAAGGCTACCTTTGGTATCTCTAAGGGCCAATTCAAAAAAGCTTTGGGTGGGCTCATGAAGGCCGGCAAAATTAAGCAGGATTCAAGTGGGACAGAAGTTCTGAAATAAGTAATACTCTTCAAAAATCAAAACTATCCATCGTTAACTCACTTTGCCGTACCTGCTGAGGAAAGCGAAGCTTTCCCTATTTCCAACCTCAAAAGGTCTCCCAGACCTTTTGAGCTGCCTGCATTTCGTTGCCTTGGCCACTTTTGATTTTTATTGAGTATAAGGAGCTGGGCTAATAGCCTAGCTTTTTTGATAGAAATCTGGGGTTGTTTTCTCCTGCCTTGAGGGGTAATGGGGGAGTAGAAAACGTGCAGACTTGTAGCTGATAAAGAAGGTTTAAGACGTGATAAGAATTGCCTATCACTTGATTGGTTTTAAATATTTGTTTGCCTTCATCAAAGGTGGTAAGATAATTTTATACTTAAAAAGGTTAGGAGTTTTTTATGAAACTTAAAAATATTGTGAAATTGGGTGCCGTTGCGGTGGCTTCTGTCGCTATTTTAGCAGCCTGTGGCTCCAAATCTTCCGGCAAAGAAACGGTTAACTTTGCCACGGTTGGGACGACCAATCCCTTCTCTTATGAGGACAAGGATAGCAACCTGACTGGTTACGATATTGAAGTGGCCAAGGCTGTTTTCAAGGGTTCTAAAAAGTACGAGGTTAAATTCAAAAAGACCGAATGGTCATCTGTTTTTGATGGCCTTGGTTCTGGAAAATACCAGATGGCCGGAAACAATATCTCCTATGATAAGGATCGGGCCAAACGCTACCTCTACTCTGAGCCTACAGGGACAACGCCAACGGTCTTGACCGTTGGTAAGGACAGCGATATTCAATCTTTTGATGATATTGGTGGCCACTCAACCCAAGTCGTTCAAGGGACAACAACCGCCAAGCAATTGGAAGACTACAATAAGAAGCACTCTGATAATCAGGTTAAAATCAATTACACAGAAGAAGATATTCCACAAATTCTGCGGAGTTTGAACGATGGTAAGTTTGACTTTAAACTCTTTGATGCACCAACTGTTAATGCGGTTATCAAGAGTCAGAATCTCTCAAACTTGAAGACTATTGATGTGCCATCTGACCAAAAGCCATTCATCTACTTTGTCTTCTCTAATGACCAAAAGGATCTGCAAAAGTTTGTCAACAAGCGTTTGGAAAAACTGCAAAAGGACGGAACTCTTTCTAGGTTAGCTGAGAAATATCTGGGCAACAAGGATTATGTGCCAACAGCTAAGGACATGAAGGTGCCTTCTAATAAATAGCCGAGAAGGGCGCAAGGCCCTTTTTTGCTGGTCCAAGGCTAGAACTTATAGTTATTAGCTATATGATCATACAATAATAAACAATTTGAAAGCCTACTGTCCTTATGGGATAATAGACTCACGATAATTAGAAAAGAGGTCCTCTGATATGAAGTGGAAAAAGATAATTGGAATTCTCGCGGTAGTGGCTGCAGCAGCCTTCTTCTTGACAGCCTGCGGCTCTAAATCCAGCAGTAAAAATGAACTGAAGATTGGGGTCATGACGCTAGATGATTCTAGTAAGCCAATCTGGGATCAGGTCAAGAAGGATATGGCTAAGAAGGGTGTGACCATCAAGCTGGTTCAATTCTCAGACTATAACCAACCCAATAAGGCCCTCCAAAGTGGTGATGTTGATGTCAATGCCTTCCAACACCATTATTTCCTTGATAACTGGAATAAAAAAGCAAAATCCAACTTGGTTGTTGTCGGAGACACCTACATCAGCCCAATTCGTTTCTTCTCCAAGGCTAAATCTAATGGCAAGCCTGAATATGCTGATGTGAAAGACCTGCCAGAGGGTGCCAAGGTCCTGGTTCCTAATGATGCCACTAATGAAAGTCGCTCTCTCTTCTTACTTCAATCAGCTGGCTTGATTAAGCTGTCGACTAAAGAAGGTGGCCTAGCTACTCTCAAGGATGTGACTGAAAATCCTAAGGACTTGGATTTCAAGGAAGTAGATGCTAGTCAAACGGCAAGAGAAGTCAAGTCTGGCGATGTTGATGCTGCAGTTGTTAATAATTCCTTTGTCCAATCGGCCAAGATTTCTTATGATACGGCCATCTATAAAGAAGACGTTTCAGGAAGCAATGCTAAACAATGGTATAATGTCATTGCGGCTAAGTCAGACTGGAAGAAGTCCAAGAAGGCTGATGCCATTAAGACTTTGCTCAAGGTTTACCAAACCGATAAGACGGCTAAAACGATCAACAAGGCAACCAAGGGTGTTGACCAAGCTGTCTGGAAGGGTGCCCCTGAGTTTAAGTCAGCCAAATAAGCAATTACTTATACTCTTCAAAAATCAAAACTATCTCACGGATAAAGTCACTCTATAGTTTTTCATTAGAGTGACTACGAAAACTACAATCGTAGTTTTCTATATCCCTGACTAACTCTGTATAAACTGTGGCAACGACAGTTTGTACCTCGTGTCGCATCGTTAACTCACTTTGCTGTATTTACTGAGGAAAGCAAAGCTTTCCCTATTTCCAACCTCAAAAGGTCTGCCAGACCTTTTGAGCTACCTGCAGTTCGTGCGATGCGGAGCAAAGTTGGTCGATTTCACCAACTTTGTGAGGTTAGTAAGGGAGCTAGGCAATCGCTATAGAGATTGCCGTTTGGGAGTAAGACAGAAGGGCTTTGACAGATGCCAAAACCTTCGTCGTCTTACCCCAGCAAGGGTGACTAGCTGTCTGCTGTGCCACAAAGTGGCGCAAAGATAGCAGACACCTACTGCGATATCAGTCACTTTAGTGACTTGATGTCATTGCTCCCTACCTTGGCTAGATTGATTTTTATTGAGTATTAGTTTATAGAAAAGGGGCTGAGAGCACCGAGCTTTCAGCTTTCCTTGTTTTATAGAGGAGAAGAATATGAGTGATGCATTAATTCAACTGGATCATATTGATATTACCTTCCATCAAAAAAAGAAGGAGATTCAGGCTGTTAAGGATGTGACCGTCCATATTAACCAAGGTGACATTTATGGAATCGTTGGTTATTCGGGAGCGGGTAAGTCTACCTTAGTCCGAGTGATCAATCTCTTACAGACACCAAATTCAGGATCGGTCAAGGTGGCTGGACAGGACCTTTTTAAAGAGGGTCAGGTTCAATTAAAGTCCAATGAGCTAAGGCAGAAAAGACGAGAAATCGGCATGATTTTCCAACATTTTAACCTGATGGCCCAAAAGACGGCTCGACAAAATGTCGCCTTTGCCCTCAAGCACAGCGACCTGTCTAAGGAAGCCAAGGCCAAGAAGGTTGAGGAACTCTTGGATTTGGTCGGTTTAGCAGACAGGGCTGAAAACTACCCAGCCCAGTTGTCTGGTGGTCAGAAGCAGCGGGTGGCCATTGCGCGTGCCCTAGCCAATGACCCCAAGATTCTGATTTCTGATGAATCGACCTCTGCCTTGGACCCTAAGACGACCAAGCAGATTTTGGCCCTCCTGCAGGATCTAAATAAGAAGCTGGGGCTGACGGTGGTCATGATCACCCACGAGATGCAGATTGTTAAGGATATCTGTAACCGAGTGGCTGTCATGCAAAATGGCTCCCTGATTGAAGAAGGAACGGTTCTGGATATTTTCTCAAATCCTAAGGAAGAATTGACCCAGGACTTCATCAAAACGGCTACAGGTATTGATGATGCTCTGGTAAAGATTAACCGTCAGGACGTTGTCGCGAATTTGAAGCCCGGCAATCAGATTGTTCTCCTGCGTTACGCAGGTTCTTCAACAGATGAACCCCTCCTCAACACCATTTACAAGGAATATGAAGTCTTAGCTAATATTCTTTATGCTAATATCGAAATCTTAGACGATACTCCGGTTGGTGAGATGGTTGTTGTTCTGTCAGGCCAAAGAGTTGCTCAGGCTTTAGAAGCCATTGAAGCGGCAGGTGTTTCTGTTTCTATTTTGAAGGGAGGTCAAGCATGATTGATTTACTTCAGCAATATTTTCCCAATGCCCATTCCTTAGGCTGGACCGGTGATTATGGTTGGTGGGCTGCCATCGTGGCTACTATTTATATGACCTTCTGGAGCTTCCTGATTGGGGGCGCTCTAGGTCTGGTCCTTGGTCTCTTCCTAGTTCTGACAGGGCCAGGTGGGATTATCGCGAACCGCTATGTTTTCTGGGTTTTGGATAAGTTAGTTTCCATTTTCCGGGCCTTCCCTTTCATTATTTTGCTGGCTATTTTGTCTGGCTTTACCAAATTTTTGGTCGGTCAACAAATTGGGACAACGGCAGCCTTGGTCCCTCTGTCCGCAGCGACCTTCCCCTTCTTTGCTCGTCAGGTTCAGGTGGTCTTTTCGGATATGGACCGTGGTGTCATTGAGGCTGGTCAAGCCAGTGGTGCCACCCTCTGGGACATCATCAAGATTTACTTGACTGAGGGTCTGCCAGAATTGATTCGGGTGGCCACTGTGACCTTGATTTCCCTGGTTGGTGAAACCGCTATGGCAGGTGCTGTTGGTGCCGGTGGCCTCGGAGATATGGCTATTAATAAGGGATTTAATATCTTTGAAACAGATGTGACCATTGTGGCAACCGTCTTTATCCTCCTCCTGATTTTTATTATCCAATTTACTGGTGATTTCTTAACGAGAAAGCTCAGCCATAAATAATCAAGATAAATTCCCAAAGCACTCCAGAGCTTGGTCAAGCTATTCCGGGGTGCTTTTTTCGTGTAAACGACATCATGGTAGGAAAGAAACTGTTAATACTCTTCGAAAATCAAAATTTATCGTCGTTAACTCACCTTGCCATACCCCGGTACTGTCTTCGGTTCGTTGCCTTGGCTACTTTTGATTTTTATTGAGTATTAGTCAAGAGATGGATCCAACAGTCTGGGAGACTGTTAGAGAAGGGGGCGAGGCGAGAAAACTGACAGCCCTGCTCTAGCAATTTTCTCTCGCTTCCTTACAAAATTGTAAGTTTCCTGACTAGAATTGTAAGGGTGAGACTGGTCATTTTCGATAAACTAGAGGTAGAAAAGTTAAAGGGATTTGTTGGTAATACTCTTCAAAAATCAAAACTATCCCACGGATAAAGTCACTCTATGGTTTCTCATTAGAGTGACTACGAAAACTACGATTGTAGTTTTCTATATCCCTGACTAATTTCATAAAAACTGTATCATTGACAGTCCTTACTCCATATCGCATCGTTAACTCATTTTGCCGTGCTTACTGAGGAAAGCAAAGCTTTCCCTATTTCCAACCTCAAAAGGTCTACTAGACCTTTTGAGCTACCTGCAGTTCGTGCGATGCAGAGCAAAGTTGGTCGATTTCACCAACTTTGTGAGGTTAGTAAAGGAGTTAGGCAATCGCTATGAAGATTGTGCCGTTTGGGAGTAAGACAGAAGGGCTTTGACAGATGTCAAAACCTTCGTTGTCTTTCCCCAGCAAGGGTGACTAGCTGTCTGCTGTGCCACAAAGTGGCGCAAAGATAGCAGACACCTACTGCGACATCAGTCACTTTAGTGACTTGATGTCATTGCTCCTTGCCTCGACTATTTTTGATTTTTTTGGAGTATAAGAGCCCCTATAAATTTAAAAGGATGGTCACCATTTGATGTGGGTCTGCTCTATAAGATTTAATACTCACTGGGCAAATTCAAGAAATAAAATCCATCGACTTTAGGCTATAATAGTTAGAAAGAGGTTTGCTATGTTACTAGAAATCAATCATTTGGAGAAGGTTTTTCGCACCCGCTTTTCTAAGGAAGAGACTAGGGCGCTACAGGATGTTGACTTTAAGGTTGATGATGGGGAATTTATCGCTATTATGGGAGAGTCGGGCTCTGGGAAAACCACCCTGCTCAACATTCTGGCAACCTTGGAGAAACCAAGCAAGGGCTCGGTTATTCTCAACGGTCAGGACATTACCAAAATCAAGGAAGGCAAGTTAGCCAACTATCGGTTGAAAAATTTAGGCTTCGTCTTCCAGGAGTTTAACCTTCTAGACACCCTCTCGGTTCGGGATAATATCTTTCTTCCCTTGGTGCTGGACCGCAAGGGTTACCAGGAGATGTCCCATCGTTTGCAGGATTTGGCGCCTCTTTTGCGGATTGGAGATTTGCTGGATAAGCGCCCCTTTGAGCTATCTGGTGGTCAGAAGCAGCGGGTGGCTATCGCTAGGAGTCTGATTACCAATCCACAGATTCTGCTAGCAGATGAACCGACAGCAGCTCTAGATTTTCGCAATTCAGAAGACCTGCTCAACCTTTTTGAAACCATTAATCAGCAAGGGCAGATCATTCTCATGGTTACCCACTCAGCAATTGCAGCCAGCCATGCCAAGCGTGTCCTTTTCATCAAGGATGGTCGCATTTTTCACCAATTTTATCGTGGGGAGAAGACCAATCAGGATTTTAGTAAGGAAATTTCCTTGGCCGTGTCAGCCTTGTTAGGAGGTGATTAGGATGTTCTATCTCAAACTAGCAATACGTAATCTGAAAAACTCCCTTGGCCAATATGGTCCCTTTATGCTGGCCAGCCTCCTCCTCTTTTCTTTGACCTGCTCAACCCTCTTGATTTTACTCAGTCCCATGGGGGAGGGAATGAGCATAGGTGCCATGACCTTGGTACTGGGTGCAATTGTCCTCTCTATTTTCTCCCTGATTATGGAGCGTTATAGCTATAAGATCCTGCTCAAGCAAAGGAGTCGAGAATTTGGTCTCTACAATATCTTGGGCATGAATAAGCGTCAGGTCGGTTGGATAGCGACTATAGAGCTAGGTCTAATTTTTCTTGGCCTTATGGTCTTTGGTATCATTTTCAGCTCAGTTTTCTCCAAGTTTCTCTACCTGATCTTTGTCAACATTATCAACTACGACAAGCTCAATCTGAAATTGACCGTGTTGCCCTTTGTTCTAACCTTCGTCATATTTGCTCTGATTTTTTTTGTCTTGGATTTGACGGCCCTCTGGCATATCCGAAAATCCTCTCCCTTGAATCTCTTTTCCAAGCAGGAACAAGGTGAAAAAGAACCTCGGGGTAATCTGATTCTAGCCGGTTTGGGCGTTGGGGCCTTAGCTTATGCCTATTATCTAGCCGTCTCTTCCAAAGATTCTGCTGCCTTGACTGTCCTCTTTCGCTTCTTCTGGGCCGTTCTCCTGGTCATAGCAGGAACGTATCTTTTCTACATCAGCTTTATGACCTGGTATCTCAAACATCGTCGCAAAAACAAGGCCTATTTTTACCAGCCTCAACACTTTGTTTCCACTTCGCAGATGATTTTTCGGATGAAGCAAAATGCCAGCGGTCTCGCTAGTATCACCCTTCTGGCCGTCATGGCCTTGGTGACCATCGGCACAACGGTCTCCCTCTACAGCAATACCCAGTCAGTAGCGGATAGATATTATCCAAAGGAAATTCGCATTTCTTATCATACAAAAGGCGATGAAGGTCCCAAGCTCTTCAAGCATGATGTTTTGGATAAATTAGGAAAGTCAGATGACGGAGTTGTTGATTATACGACTAGTGTGATTGCCACACCAATCGGTAAAGAAAAAGAAATAAATGTGGATGCTTCAAATGTCTTGAAGATGTCTGCCTCAAAAACAAGTTTTGTCTATCTCATCACTCAGGATGATTTCCGTAAGTTAGGCAATGATTTGCCTAAGTTGAAAGATAACCAAGCTGCCTTTTATGGGGATGGAGGTAAGACTCAATTAGATCAGTTAACTATATTTGGAAATAAATACCAAATCCGTAAGAATTTTAAACAAGTTCATTTACCAGAAACGGTTGTAACCTATAATGTAGGGGTGCTAGTTCTAGCAAATCAAGACCAGGTTCAATCAATTGAGGATGCCTATAAGCCCTATCTTTCTAAGATCACTACCATAGGTCAAACCTATACAGCCTATCTAGACTTATCCGATAAGGAGCTCAAGGAAATTTCTCCTGATGGCCTAACAGTCGGTCAAGGAAAACAGGTCGGGGTTATTAATACCAAGCAGGCCTACTTGTCAGATGGTTACAAACTCTTCGGTGGCCTCCTCTTTACCGGTTTCTTGCTGGGAATTTCCTTCCTCCTAGGTGTCGCCTTGATTGTTTACTACAAGCAATACTCCGAAGGACACGAGGACAAGAAGTCCTACAAGATTCTGCAGGAGGTTGGCATGAGCTCCAAGCAGGTTAGAAAGACCATCAACTCCCAAGTCATCTTTGTCTTCTTCATGCCTCTGGCCATCGCCACCATTCACTTTCTCTTTGCTATTCCCATGCTTAAGCAGATGCTCTTGCTCTTTGGAGTGACAAGTTCAAATCTGGTTTATCTGGTCAGCGGACTGACCATTGTGGCCATCGGTTTGATTTATTTCATCATCTATCGCCTAACCAGTCGAACCTACTACCGAATTATCGAACGTTAGCTCTGCTGGAAGGCAAAATTTACAGAAAAAGGCTCTCAAATGAGGGCCTTTTTGGTAAAATAGCAGTGATGATCCGAAAAGAGCACCAACCAGAAAGAAAGGACAGTCATGGCACATCAAGGGAAAATTTTTATTGTCGAAGATGATCCAACCATCGTCAAGCTGCTTAAGGACCACCTGTCTATCGACTATCAGGTGGAAGCCAGTCAAAATTTTCGGGATGTCCGCAGAGAGGTCGAAGCCAGCCAAGCGGATTTGATCTTGATGGATATTACGCTGCCTTATTTCAATGGCTTTTATTGGACAACAGAGATTCGTAAGACCATGACCCTACCCATCATTTTTATCTCCTCCAGCGATGATGAGATGGATATGGTCATGGCTCTCAATATGGGCGGTGATGACTTTATTTCTAAACCCTTCTCCCTGCCTCTTCTGGATGCTAAGATTCAAGCCTTTCTCCGTCGGGTCCAGCTCTTTACCAGCGATGATTTTCATTTGGAAGATTTTACTCTTAGCCGAGAAGGAGTTCTCTCAAATGGTTCAGGTCAAGTCAGCCTGTCGCCAACGGAAAATAAGATTTTGATTATTCTTCTTTCCCATCAAAATCAGGTGGTTTCTAAGGAGGAACTCTTGGAAAAGCTCTGGGAAAATGAAAATTTTATTGACCAGAATACCCTCAGTGTCAATATGACTCGCTTAAGAAAGAAGGTCAGCCCACTGGGCTTTGAGCATATTCACACCGTGAGAGGAGTTGGCTATCTACTCAAATGATTAGAAAATATCTGCAAGAATACGGCGTTTGGTATCTTCTGTATGGTCTCATGATGGGGCTCTTTCTCCTGACCTTCTGGCTCTACCATTTACCTATCGTCTACTTTGTCAATAGCCTAGCCCTCAATCTCCTGATTCTCCTAGGCATGACGGTCTGGTTTTTTTTGAGATTTCGCAGAAAAATGCTTGACTTAGAAACCTATACCGCTGATTTAGGCCTAGAGGAGTCCCTTCTTCCCAGTGACCAAGCCTACCTAGCCATTATTGCTGAATTGGAGGCCAAGGAAGCAGACAGTCAGTTGCAGGCCACCAGCCAAATCAAGCAGTTGGAGGCCATGGTCAAGATGTGGTCCCACCAGATGAAGGTACCCATTTCGGCTCTATCCCTCATGGCTCAGACTGATAATTTGGACAAACAGGAGGTCAGGCAGCAGCTACTCCGCTTGCAGAATTATCTCTCAACTCTCCTGGCCTACTTCAAATTCAGTCAACACCAAGATGATTTCCGCTTTGAAGCAATCTCTGCCAGAGAGGTCATGGTCAACTTAATCAAGACCTATCGGGTCGCCTGCCTGGCCAAGGAGCTGTCCGTTGAGATTGAGGGAGACTGGCAGGTTAAGACCGATAAGAAGTGGCTGACCTTTGCCCTGTCGCAAATTTTGGACAATGCCATCAAATACTCCAAGCAATCTGGCAGCATCACGGTTTTTATGAGCGAGACAGGTCTGGCTCTTAGCGACCAAGGCCTGGGGATTCTTCCAGAAGACCTACCGAGACTGTTTGATGAAGGCTTTACGGGCTACAATGGTCATGAACACCAGAAGTCTACTGGCCTGGGTCTTTATATGACCAAACAAATCCTTGATAGTCTGGGACTTTCCATCCAAGTCACCAGCCAAGCAGGCCAAGGAACGACCGTCTGGGTGGGAAAACATTAGTAATAAGGCTGTTCATCTTATGATGGACAGTTTTTTCATGGGTTAAAAGCTAGTAAATGTAAGCGTTAACGCCCGAAAACTTGTATAATAAAACTGTATTACTAATTAGGAGGATTATCTTATGGATTTGGGACTTAAAGGAAGAACGGTTATTATTACTGGTGGTGCCAGTGGTATCGGTAAGGCTACTGCCCAAGCTTTTGTAGCATAAGGAGCTAATCTGGCTTTGGCTGATTTAAATCAGGCTGGCCTAGAGGCTATGAAGGACAGTATTAAGAACGTCAAGGTCTATGTTGAACAGGTTGATATTACCGATGCTAAGGCCTGCGAAGAGTTTGTCGCTAATGTTGCCAAGGAATTCGGTCGGATTGATGTCCTCTGCAATAATGCAGGGACCGGAATGATGGGGGACCTCCTGACCTTCCCGGAAGAGGTCTTTAGAAAGCATGCGGACCTGATGATGTATGCACCAATTCGCTTGATGAATCTCTGTATTCCTCATTTCAAGGAAAATGGTTGGGGCTCTATCGTGACCATGGCTTCAATGTTTGGTAAGCAACCAGGTGGCCTGCTCAGTTATGATGCCATCAAGGCCGCAGACATTATGATTAATAAGGATTACTCCAATTACTGTGCCCCATTCAATGTCAATGTTAATTCTGTCTGTCCTGGCCCTGTTGCCACCCCACTTTGGTACGAAAAAGGCCAACTAGGAGATCAGTTGGCAGCTGTAACAGGTAAGAGTGTTGAAGAATCCATCAAGTGGTTTGCCCAAACCAATATTCCCATGCAAAGATTTGCTGAACCGGAAGAAATCGCCAATGCAGCAGTCTATCTAGCTTCTGTACCTGGCCACTATATCACAGGTACGCCCCTCAATGTTGATGGTGGTATGGTCAAGACAACGGTTTAATAACTGTAAAAGGCAGCTGAGCTGCCTTTTTAGTGTCCCCTTTTAGAAGTAGAAGAGGTCTTCAAATTTTTTATCCAAGGCAATACAAATGACCGGCGCTAACTTGGCCGTTGGGCTATACTGGCCTGTTTCAATAGAAGATATTGTATTGCGTGAGACCCCGACCAGTTTTGCTAAAGCTCCCTGAGAGAGCTTTTCTTCTTTGCGGGCCTCCTTTAGACGGTTCTTTAAAATTAATCTTTCTTCCATACTTTACTCCAAAAATAAGAAATTTGAAATGCCAATTCCTAACAATAGAGCACAAATTATAGTTAATATTAGATACCTACCCGTTGTGCTAGTTAATCAGGCATAAGCCTTAGAATATTTCAAACTCAGCCCAAATCCATTTTGACCATTTTCCAGCATGAGTGAATAGATGAGTAAAATAGCTTCTACTCTAAACTGTAATGCCCGAAGGTTTCGACAGCGTAAATTCTCAATGCCAAACTGTTCTAAGCTCGAAAAGACGGTTTCAATCGGTTTGCGCAATCGGCTAATTTTATAGTTCTCAAACCAAGAATAGTCTGCCATATTTTTCCTGAGTTGAGAAATTAAGGTGATACCACAATTGGCCAACTCTTTCTTAACCTGCTTGTCAATATAGCCCTTGTCTCCATAAATCAGTGGAATAGAGCTGTGTTCCAGTAATTCAAAAGCCACTTGGCTATCGTAAACAGAGGCTGACGTTACTACATAATCCAAAGGAAAGCCCCTATCGCTGACTAAAACGGAGAACGTCACCCCGTAGTAGTGAATCTTCTTCGTGGCGTTGTATCCGATGTTAGCGACTTCTGATAAAAGGCTAGCTCTTAGATTTACGGATGGGATGACATAAGTCACAGGGAAAACTGTCAATCAGGCCCAATGAAGAGGTTTCACAAAGGGAGGATACCATAAAGTAGCGCATGCGTTGGATGCTTTGGGAAAGGTTTTGACAAATCCGACAAAAGCGGGAACGTTCTGGAAAGTCATTAGGAAAAAGGCTATGACGAATGGCTCGATAAATTGAGCTGGCTGTTCGGCACCCCTCTTGAATGGCCCAGAGATAACTAGCTATAATAACGACATCTGGTTGCTTCTGTGAGTGAACGTTTCGCCGATGCCTCACGCAGTAGGGAACGAACCGGTCATAAAGTGTACTCACTTTTGTTAGCAAAACTGAAAAAATATCTTGTGTTTGATGTGGATTTGCGAGACAATAGTCTTGGCTTTGCCTATCATTCCCTCATTTCGTGGTTGTTCTGAGTTTATGATAGGCAAAGTTTTTTATTTTGGCTAGTGTTAACTAGCACAACGGGTAGGAACTACTAAAATAAGGTCGGAAATACGATTAAAAAAACTATTACTGACAACCATTCCTGGCCGATAGCCAGCTTGCTCGTGTCCGACTTGAGGATTGAAGTTAACCTTAATGATTGATCCTTGTTTTAAAGTCATTACCATACCTCTTGACCGACTGATTTACCCCAATCGACTTCTTGTCCTGATATCCGGCCATCGAAGTCGGCAAATAAATCTTGGATAGTTTGCTTTTTAGAAGACCTCAAGGTCAGACCATCATCACTGACAGAAAAGTCCAGTTCTTCGCCAACCTCCCAATGAAGTTCCTCAAGCACCTTACTAGGGATTCTGACTGCGGTACTGTTTCCCCATTTTCTTAATGCTAAAGCCATAATATCCCTCCTTCTTTGATATACATTGTATTATTTTTACCTGAAATCATCGAGAAAGAAAAGAACTCCGACCTAGGCTTAGGTCGGAGCTCATAATAGTGGATTTATTTCATCGTAGGGAAAAGTAAGACATCGCGGATGGTAGTGGTGTCAGTCAGAAGCATGACTAGGCGGTCAATACCGATTCCTAGACCTCCCGTTGGTGGCATGCCGTATTCAAGGGCTTCGATGTAGTCGTAGTCGATACCGGTTGCCTCATCGTCACCAAGTTCTTTAGCGGCTGCTTGAGCTTTGAAGCGTTCTAGCTGGTCAATTGGATCATTGAGCTCGGTGAAGGCATTGCCGTATTCGTGGTTCATAATGAAGAGCTCGAAACGGTCAGTAAAGCGAGGGTCATCGGCGTTCTTCTTAGCTAGGGGTGAGACTTCAACTGGATGACCATAGACAAAGGTCGGTTGAATCAAGGTCTCTTCGACAAATTCCTCAAAGAAGGCATTGATGACATGACCGACAGAAGTGAAGTGTTTTTCCAGAGGAACATTCTTTTCCTGAGCCAGAGCCTTGGCTTCATCTAAGCTCATTTGTGGCCAGAAATCAACCCCAGTTACTTCCTTGATGGCATCCACCATGTGAACCCGCTTGAAAGGCTCGTTGATTTTGATTTCAGTCTCTTGGTAAATGACTGGTCCATCGCCCTTAACGGCCTTAGTCGCATGTTGAATGATGCCTTCCGTCAAATCCATAATATCATTGAAATCGGCATAGGCCTGGTAAACTTCGATAGAAGTAAACTCAGGATTGTGGGTTGCATCCATCCCTTCATTTCGGAAGATACGACCAATTTCATAGACCCTTTCCATGCCACCGACAATCAGACGTTTGAGGTGGAGCTCAGTCGCAATTCGCAAGACCATATCCATATCTTGA
The DNA here is from genome assembly GCF_900459175.1 of Streptococcus downei MFe28. Classification (NCBI taxonomy): domain Bacteria; kingdom Bacillati; phylum Bacillota; class Bacilli; order Lactobacillales; family Streptococcaceae; genus Streptococcus; species Streptococcus downei. Next base: position 897,065 of record NZ_UHFA01000002.1, read on the forward strand.
GCATTGTGATGGGTCACAAAGGGTTTAGCGGCAGCACCACCAGCCTCATTGTGGAGGACAGGGGTTTCAACTTCCAAGAAACCTAGACCATCCAGATAACGGCGAATTTCAGAAATGATTTTTGAACGGGTCACGAAGCGATCGAAGCTGTCACGGTTGGTAATCAAATCCAAATAACGCTTGCGGTACTTGGTTTCCACATCAGTCAGACCGTGGAATTTTTCAGGCAGAGGACGTAGAGCCTTGGAGAGATGAGTTAAGTGGGTTGCCTTAATGGACAACTCACCCATATCGGTCCGCATGACTTGACCTTCAACTCCCAAGAAATCACCAATGTCAGCCTTCTTGAAAATCTGGTAGTTTTCTTCGCCAACTTCATCCTTACGGACATAGATTTGAATTTGCCCTTCGCGATCCTGCAGGTGGGCAAAGCCAACCTTACCCTTACCCCGTTTGGTCATCAGTCGGCCAGCGATAGTAGCTTTTTCATCCAACTCATGTAATTCTTCTTTGGTTTTGTCATCATATTTTGCTTTGAGCTCAGCAGAATTAGCTGTCCGTTCAAAGCGTTTACCAAAGGGGTCAATTCCTGCTTGGGATAAGGCCGCCATTTTTTCACGGCGAACAATCTGTTGGTCATTCAATTCTTGATTAGGTTCCTGAGACATGTTTTTCCTCCACTAGTTAGTCCTTTCTATTCTATCATAAATTAGAAACATATGGTACAGGTGAATAGAGGAAAAGTCCAGTCTCTTAAACACTTGCAGAAGATTGGTTCGATAGGATGCAAAAAAAATTCAAAATGAATTGACAACACTTCCGAAATTTTAGTATAATAACTGTAATGAAATAGAAATATTTCTAACACTTATTAAATTTGCTTTTTCCTCAGTTACAAAGAGGATAGGATAATTTTTGGGAGGATTATCAATGCGTAAAAAAGAAGTTCTGGGTTGTGCTCTAATGATGAGTGCCCTCGTTTTGCCCCTGACATTTGAAGCCAAAGCTGCGGCCAATAGCTTTTATGACAATCAAACCAATGCTCAACGGGCGGATATCACCAACTGGGTGGCCAGTACCCCCGCTCAAATTAGCCAAAATATCTCATCGCAAAAGATCAATGTCAATCATTTGGATGGTGAGCGCTACGTCATTCAATGGGGGGATACTCTTTGGGGAATCTCTCAGGCGACAGGTATCTCCGTTCAGAAGCTAGCCTATGACAACCATATCGCCAATGTTGACTTAATCTATGCTGGCGATGTCCTGATTCTCAAGCGTGACGGTCAGGTGCCAAGAGATTATAGTTATAAGGGTTCTGGACGCAATGTTGCCCAAACCTCCATTAACATTAACTACACCTACCAAGAAAATAACACGATCGTTATTGTAAACAATACCTCTTTCTATGAAGACAACCATATTGAGCACAATAACTATCCAAGACAAGATGCCAAGGCCGGTAGCTCAATTAGCGATAGCCTGCCATCCGGCCCAGAAAAAGGACAGTCAACTTCAAATGATGGGGATAGCGAAAGGCCTTCGTCAAATGGGAAGTCCACAGATACTGACAGTGGCTCTGAAACTACTACACTAGAGGCCGATGCCTACCAAGATGCTGTTCAAGATGAGCTCAATACATTACTAGAAGAAGATAATCAAGCCAAGGTCAATTTCCTTCCACACACTTCTGAAGATGCTAGCCAGGTGAATGAGCTGACCGAAAAAGACCTCTACACTCGTGACGAAAGTCTGGACGTTAAAAACATGGCTTCTACGCAAGATGGAGCTAAGGCTGCTGCTAAGGCTATCTACAAAAAATTGCAGGAAGATGGCAAACTTAGTGACTTGACTGATGCTCTGAAAGCCAAACTCAGTGTCAGCATTGTTGACAAATCAGAAATCGAGTTTAATGTGACAGTCTATAATGAAACCAAGGAGTCAACAGAAGAAAGCTCATCAAGTAGCAGTAGCTCGGATGACAGTAGAGAATATTCCGATAACAGTAAGGATAGCTCTGATTCATCAAGCGACTCCTATTCGGACTCTAGCCAGACAGAAAGCTTTGATTCTAATGCAGAATATAACGATTAATAAATAGGAGAGGGAGAGATAATGACTAAACGTAAGATAGTATCTATTGTGGCGGCGGTGCTTCTGGCCTGTGTCGTAGCAGGCGGTAGTTTTTACTATTATGCCAGCCATCACGTGGTTAAAATGATTCCAGGACATGTCTACCAGTACTCCAGCAATCTCAAGGGTAAAGATAATAGCCGAAGCATGTACGTTGCTTTTTCGGAAAATAGCGATAAGGCTATCGTGACTCAGGACAAATCAGAAGCCTTAAAAGCTGGTCAAAGTGAAGAGCAATTTGAAAAAGTCTATAAAGCCCAGAGTAAGACCGCTAGTTGGAAATACAAGGCTAGTGGTAACAAGGTGACCTTGGGAAAAGTTGAAAACAAGCAGCTCTCTCAATGGCAATATAATAGTGTCTTAGCCTTTGGGAAACATTTCAGCTCCAGCAATTTTACCTACCAGATTGCCAAAGCTGGTCAGGGTCAGGTTAAACAAAAGATGACCTTTAAGCAAATTGATTAGTTAAACGATAAGCGATAAACAAGGATGAGCTTGTCAAAATTGAAGAGGCATCTACAAAAGAGATTTAGTTCTATAAGGGGACTAGGTCTTTTTTACTGCCCTAGAGGTCTCAAGCTCCTAGATAATCCTTCTATATAGACAGAACCTAGCAAACGAAGGTGTGAATCCTTTTAGCAGCAAAAGAAATTTTCTTATCACTCAATTCTTCCAAGTGAAAAATAGAAAGATAATTGCTATTAAACTATGCTACAATAGAAGTAGGAAGATGAAGGGAAGCTAGGGATGAAAAAACTAAGTCCTAAAGAATTAGAATGGGTGAGGCTTTTTGAGGAAATTAATCATCGGCCTCCGACCACTAAAGAGATGCGAGTGGCCTTTGCCAAAAGGAGAAAGGCTCTAAGAAAAAAACGGGGTGGCCTGTCGAATCTTAGTAAGATTTTGATTACAGCAGTCATCTTTTTCTTAATGGTCGCTCTGACGGTTTTAATCTTCCAGTTGCGCGAGAGTAAAAAGGAGTTAGCCCAATCCCGTAAAGTGGTTGAGACCAAGAAAAAGCAAGCATCAAGCTCAACAACAAGCTCATCCTCTTCTTCATCCATTAGTAAGAAAGATTGGGAGAAATCTTCTGGCTCTTCTGAGGTTTATAATCAGGAAAGAAAGTCCAAATATTGGAATTCTAATAAGGCCACAAGTCTGGCTAATTATATGGCTGCTTGGGGAGAAAAAATGAGTCAACCAGATTATAAGGAGATTTCCATTGACCTCCCTGTCTACTGGAAGGGTGGGAGTGAACTCTCACGGGATGAGATTATTGTTGCTGGTTATGAATATTGGTATGGGGACGATAATGTCCATCGTTATATTTTTGTCATTAATTCTTCCGGTCAGGGCAAGGTTCTTTATTCCCATGATAGTAGCGGTAGCAAGTACACCGTTACAGAGACCGATAATCGAGCTCTCAAGGAAGAGTTTGATAAGATTGTTTCTGGGGAGCCATACCCAAATTATTGATGCTTGATTAGCGTAACCCAAGTTATGTAGCTCGATTGGCGTTTGTCATTCTTACTAAAAGATAGTATAATTTTTTGGGAATAAACTCGAAAGGCCTATCATGATTACTTCTATTGTTTTTGATGTTGATGATACCATCTATGATCAACAGGCACCCTACCGCTTGGCTGTAGAGAAGTGCTTTTCTGACTTTGATATGAGTCAAATCAATCAAGCCTATATCCGTTTTCGCCACTACTCAGATGTTGGCTTTCCTCGGGTCATGGCTGGTGAGTGGACGACGGAATATTTTCGTTTCTGGCGCTGCAAGGAGACCCTGCTAGAGTTTGGTTATTGTGAGATTGATGAGGAAACAGGTCGGCATTTTCAAGAAGTCTATGAAGAAGAGCTAGAAAATATTACCATGTTGGATGAAATGCGGATGACCTTGGAGTTCCTTAAGGAAAAAGGTGTTTCCATGGGTGTCATCACCAATGGACCAACCGAACACCAACTCAAAAAGGTACACAAATTAGGCCTTTATGACTATGTTGAACCAGGACACGTCTTGGTCAGTCAGGCAACAGGTTTTCAAAAGCCTGAGAAAGAAATTTTCAATCTGGCTGCTGAGCAATTCGGTATGAATCCTGCAACCACCCTTTATGTGGGGGACTCCTATGACAATGATGTGGTTGGTGCTAAGGCTAGTGGCTGGCAGGCAATGTGGTTCAATCACCGCGGTCGCTCGCTTAAGCCAGGCACCAAGCCTGTCTACGATGTCGCCATTGATAGCTTCGAGCAACTTTTTGGGGCGGTTAAGATTCTCTTTGACCTGCCAAATAGTAAATTCTTCTTTGATGCTAATGATAAGGAAAACCCTGTTCTCAAGATGGGGATTGAAAATGGTCTGATGATGGCTGCTGAACGCCTTCTCGAAAGCAATATGAGTGTAGACAAGGTGGTTATCCTTCTGCGCTTGACCAAGCAACAAGAACGAGTACTTCGGATGAAATACGCCCTGCGATAAAGAAATAAGACAAGAGACCGAGTGTGGTGAATCCAACTCGGTCTCTTTTGCTTGTCATATGGTTTTAATCCGCCTGAAGATTTCTTATGATAAGTTTTTGCTATACTGGGTGCAAGATTTAGAGAGGAAGAGCGGAATTGATGAAAATATTTCAGGCAAAGTCGAATGGGCGACGGGTACAAATTCTTGAACAGGTCCCTTATTATGGTGTAAAGAGGTCCCTATATTTACTAGAATTTCTTGATAATAACGATCGCTGTCTAATAAGTGAGGAGGACTTTAAAAAATATTTCACTGTGCCAGAAAGCAAATGGACAAGGCAGGCAAAATTGGACCTTTATCTATCCTTGTTTCAGGGGCGGCGGGATGTCTATGCTAAAAGCTTCATCAATGATCAAGGAAAAATCCAGTATTATCCTTCCTATCATTATGGCTGGCGGCAACTTCCCAAGGAAAAGCGCACTTGTCAGCCACTAACTCAAGACGTTTTGGTTTCGCATTTAAAAGGAGAAACCAGTATTGGACTCTTTCCCATGTCTCTCAAGGACACCTGTAAACTACTAGCTATTGATCTGGATAAGAAGGATTGGCAAGCAGCTAGCCTAGCGATTCGGGAGACTGCGGACTATTATAATCTTGAAGTATCCGTTGAAATTTCAAGGTCTGGTAAGGGGGCGCATCTTTGGTTCTTTTTCCAAGATGAGATTCTTTGTTCGCAAGCGAGGCAATTCGGCCGAAAACTTCTAGAGTTAGCCATGCAAAAATCACAATCCTTGTCCTTCTCTTCTTTTGATCGTTTTTTCCCTAACCAAGATTTACTACCAAAAGGTGGCTTTGGCAATCTGATTGCCCTTCCCCTACAGGGACAGGCCTATAGCCTGGACACAGTGTTTTTGTTGATAAGGAGTTTAAACCTTACCCTAACCAGTGGGATTACTTGGCTGGTTTAAAGAAAATTAGCAGGGAAAAACTCAGTCAATTTCTAGAGGTCTCAATTTCACCGGATTTAAGTTGCAAGTCAACCTTAAGGGCTAACCTTTCTAATGTTATAGACTTTGAAAAAGCAGACCTCTCGTCAGCAGAGACCCACTATTTAAAAAAATTAGCTTCTTTTGCCAATCCGGAATTTTACATAAAACAAGCCAGCCGTCAACCAACCTACAATGTACCAGAACGCCTCTATCTTTATGAAGAGACCGATACCAAACTAAGGATTCCTAGGGGCCTCCTTGACGAGATTTTGAGAGATTTTCCAAAGGCAGAAATTAATAATCATTGCTTAGACAGAGGTAGGATAGGCGTAACCTTTACGGGGGAACTAAGATTTGACCAAGACTCAGCTCTTGAAGATTTGTTAGTCAAGGATAACGGTCTCTTGTCCGCTGAAACGGGCTTTGGAAAAACTGTTCTTGGAGCAGCCCTCATTGGAAAACGCCAAAGAAGAACACTTATCTTAGTTCACAATCAGCAGCTTTTGGAGCAGTGGCTAGATAGACTATCACAGTTTTTAACCTTTGAAGAGGAGGTACCTGTTCGCTACACCCCTAGTGGGCGAAAAAAGAAAATGGGTCACATTGGACAATATTATGGTGCCAAGAAGTGGCGGAGTCGCTTGGTGGATGTCGCTATGATTCAGTCTTTATCTAAGCTAGATTCAGTTAGCGAACTGGTTAATGATTATGATATGTTACTCGTTGACGAGTGTCATCACACGAGCGCCAAAATGTTCGAAAAGGTTGTTGCAGCCTTTGCAGGTCCTTATCTTTATGGATTCACAGCGACACCGGAGCGAAAAAATGGTCACGAACCAATTGTATTTCAAAGGATTGGACCAATCTTACATCAAGCTGGTGCTCGTCAAGTTGGTTTTAATAAGCAGTTGGAATTAAAATTTACCGGTTTTGGTAAATTTGATTTGAAAAAAAGCAAGTCAAGTCAATTCACTGATCTAATGGAGTGGATTGCTAAAGATAAGGATCGCAATCAATTAATTCTAAAAGATTGTAAACTTGCTCTTGAAGAAGGACGGAAAATTCTAGTACTGACCAGACGACGAGACCATATTGACAACCTGGTTCATCAATTCCAAGCGCAAGGCATCAAAAAGGTCTTTGCTCTCAGTGGTCAGAGCAAGAAGAAGGAAAGGCAAGATATACTAGAGCAGCTGAATAAGCTGGATGAGAAGGAGGCCTTTATTTTGATTTCCACAGGGAGTTATATTGGTGAAGGTTTTGATCTCCCTCAATTAGATACCCTTGTATTGGCAGCGCCTCTGTCTTGGAAAAATAATCTTATTCAATATGCCGGTCGTCTCCACCGAGATTTTCCAGGTAAAGATTTTGTGAAAATCATTGATTATATTGATATCCATGTACCATATTTAGAGAAAATGTTTCACAAACGGCAAGTCGCTTATCGGAAAATGAACTACCAACTAAAAGAGGGCAAGGTAGCTCAGACACTTTATTCGGTAAGCAACTATCAAAAAGCTTTGTTTGCCGATTTATCAAGAGCCAATAAGAAAATTTTCTTGCAGACCCCTAAGCTAAATAAGCAAAGACTTTATGAATTTTTAGCACAAGTAAAAGGGGTAAGCTTAGAATTAAAACTGCCTCTAAAAGAAAAGTCTAAGTTGGAAAAGGCCGGCTTAAGTGGTGATATCCAGATTGACGCAGCCGATGAATTAGTTTCCACCAATCTTCTGATTATCGATAGTTCCATCGTCTGGTATGGTAATTTGGACATCCTAGGGAATTATCAGAAAGAAGAAGGAGTTCTTCTTAGGCTAGAGAGTTGGGAGCTGGCTCAAGAATTTATGGAGTTAATCAAAGGGAGACCATAAGATGTAGATTTATGGATCCCACTTGTTGAAGAAAAGACTTGTAAACTTCCCCTAGCATGCTTTTAATAGCGGGGCATCACTAGTCTCAGTTCGCGTCTTCTTCTTGTTGCCCCCTTGACTCATATTGACGATTGGGGGCTTTTGTATTAAGATGGTTTCATACATCATATTAAAAAATTCATTTTGAAACGAAGAGGTAAAAGAGTGAAGCGGATTTTATCAACTTGGAATCGGACGAGTTTGCTGAAGCGGATTGCTATCGGTGTTGTCCTTGGTCTTATTTTGGGCTTAGCCATTCCTAAAGTTTCCATCATTGGTCTTTTGGGAAAATTATTTGTTGGAGCTCTCAAGGCCATTGCTCCACTCCTAGTCTTTGCCCTGGTTGCTAATGCCCTTTCGCAAACCCGTGAGGGCCAAAAATCCAACATGACCACGGTTATCGGACTCTATATGTTTGGGACCTTTGCGGCAGCCCTGACAGCAGTTATTTCCCATTACCTATTTCCGATTAAGTTGACCTTATCCAGTGCGGCGACTAAGGCCGCGGCTAATGTCTCGCAATCCCCTCAGGGAGTGGGCGATGTCTTCCAATCTCTCCTACTTAAGATGGTTGATAACCCGATTCACGCCCTTGTTGAGGCCAATTATATTGGGGTTCTGGTTTGGGCAGTGGTCTTCGGCTTTGCCATGCGGACAGCTAGCCAACATACCAAGGAGTTGTTGACAACGATTGCAGAAGTGACCTCACAGATTGTGCGTTGGATTATTAATCTGGCTCCTTTTGGTATTCTTGGTTTGGTTTTTACAACCATTTCCGAGAATGGGATTAGTGTCCTCTCTAAATATGGTCTTCTGATTCTTGTTTTAGTGGGAACCATGCTTTTTGTCGCTTTGGTCGTGAATCCAATCATTGCTTTTGTCATGATGCGCAAGAATCCTTATCCTTTGGTTCTGCGCTGTATCCGAGAATCTGGTGTTACAGCCTTCTTTACGCGGTCGTCTGCCGCTAATATTCCCGTTAATATGAAATTGTGTGAGGACTTAGGTTTAGACCCTGATACTTACTCGGTTTCCATTCCTCTGGGCTCAACCATCAATATGGCAGGGGCTGCTGTCACCATCAATGTCTTGACTCTGGCAGCCACCTCAACCTTGGGAATTCAGGTTGATTTTGCAACGTCCTTAATTTTAAGTGTTGTCGCAGCCATCTCTGCTTGTGGTGCCTCGGGTGTGGCTGGAGGTTCGCTCCTCTTGATTCCTGTTGCTTGTAGTCTCTTTGGAATTAGCAATGATACTGCTATGCAGGTTGTTGGCGCAGGTTTCATTGTTGGTGTTGTCCAAGACTCCTGTGAAACAGCCCTCAACTCTTCAACCGATGTCCTCTTTACAGCTGTAGCAGAATTTTCAGCTTGGGGTAAGAAAAAATCCTTGGGAAAATAAATTCAGAAAAGTAGCCTTGACCGTTCTGGTCAGGGCTACTTTAGTGCTGTTCATCTTCTTATTTCAAATAGTTGAGGTAGTCGTATTTCTCAAAGGTGTCTGAGCTGGCGACGGCAACGATGGTGGCTTGGCCACTTAGGCCTCTATAACTAGTTATAGAAAAAAGCTAACTTAGGAGAAGGGGCAAATATGCTATAATGAAGGTCAAAACGAATGAAAGTAGGGTTTCTATGGCCGATAACTTATTAGTCTTGCAGTCGGATTTTGGTCTTGTTGATGGGGCCGTTTCGGCCATGGTCGGAGTTGCTTTGCAGGAAGATAGTAATCTGAAGATTCACCACCTAACACATGATATCACTCCTTATAATATTTTTGAGGGTTCCTATCGCCTCTTTCAAACGGTGGAGTACTGGCCACAAGGGACGACCTTTGTCTCTGTGGTTGATCCTGGGGTTGGTTCTGATCGCAAGAGTGTCGTTGCCCTGACTGAGAGGAATCAGTATATCGTTACTCCAGATAATGGAACCTTGTCTTACATTAAGAAGCATATCGGTATTAAGGCTGTTCGTGAAATCTCTGAGCTGAAAAATCGTCGTGAAAATACGGAACTTTCCTACACCTTCCATGGCAGGGATATCTATGCTTTTACGGGTGCTAAGTTGGCCTCTGGCCATCTTACTTTTGAAGAGGTTGGACCAGAGCTTTCGGTTGAGGAAATCATTGAACTGCCGGTTGTAGAGACCCAGATTGAGGACAATCAGGTTCGGGGTGCAGTTGATATCCTAGATGTTAGGTTTGGTTCACTTTGGACTTCTATTAAAAATGACGACTTCAATGCTCTGTCTCCTAAGTTTGGTGAACGTTTTGAAGTCACCATTTTCAATAATGACATGCTGGTCTATCAAAATCAGGTTACCTATGGCAGGTCATTCGCCGATGTACGGATAGGACAGCCGATTATCTATATTAACTCCCTCTATCGTGTTGGCTTAGCAATTAATCAGGGTTCCTTCGCCAAGGCTTACAATGTTGGAGTCGGGCCTCAGTGGCATATCGAAATTAAGAAAATTTAAATTAAGGAGAAAAGGATGACAAAAAATAATTCTATTAAAACTGTTGTCGCAACGGGAATCGGAGCCGCTCTCTTCGTTATCATCGGGATGTTTATTAATATCCCAATTTTTGGGAACACCAGCGTCCAATTACAATATGCGGTTCAGGCTCTCTTTTCCATTATTTTTGGTCCTATAGCTGGTTTTTTTATAGGCTTTATTGGACACGCCCTAAAAGATGGGATTCAGTATGGTAGTATTTCTTGGGCCTGGGTGCTGGCTAGTGGTCTAATTGGTTTAGGAATTGGCCTTTTTCGAAAATTGTACGATGTTAGTAAGGGAAAATTTTCTCTTAAGCAAGTGATTTGGTTTAATCTGGTGCAAATCATTACAGTTTATATTTCCTATGGGCTGATCTGCCCACTGGGGGATCGTCTGATGTATAAGCAAGCTTGGTCCTATCTCTTTGCCCAAGGGTTTATAGCAGGAACGGCTAATGTGCTAACCATTGCAATAGGGGGTACCATTTTATTGAGTATTTACGCTAAAACCCAAGTGCAATCGTCTAGCCTCTCCAAAGATTAATAATGAAACCATTTATTGAATTTAAAAATTTTTCCTTCAAATATGATGCACAGAAGGAACCAACACTAAAGTCTCTTAATCTTAAGATTGAGAAAGGCCAGAAGGTCTTGATTATCGGCCCATCGGGCTGTGGCAAATCAACTCTGGCCCAGACAATTAATGGAATTATTCCCAATACCTTTCAGGGGGAGTGTCAGGGCGACCTACTAATCAATGGTCAGTCGGCCTTTGATTTGTCCATCTATGACAAATCTCACTTGGTCAGTACAGTCCTGCAGGATACGGATGGCCAGTTCATTGGTTTGTCCGTTGCGGAAGATTTGGCATTTGCCTTGGAAAATGACTGCGAGCCACAGGAAGAAATGGTTAAGACCGTTCATAACTGGGCTGATAAGCTAGATCTCTTAGAGCTCTTAAATCACCGACCGCAGGATTTATCTGGAGGTCAGAAACAAAGAGTCAGTCTAGCTGGGGTCTTGATTGATGAAAGTCCGATTTTACTCTTTGATGAACCCTTGGCCAACTTGGATCCTAAGTCCGGTCAGGACACTATTGCCCTTATTGACCAGCTTCATAAAGAAGCTGGGGCTACAACGCTAATCATTGAGCACCGTTTGGAAGATGTCCTATATCGGCCCGTAGATAAGATTATTCTGCTCAATGATGGGTGTATTCTTTTTGATGGAAGCCCAGATCAGCTCTTAGCATCGAATTTACTCAGTCAGAATGGTATCCGAGAACCCCTCTATATCTCGGTTTTACGTCAACTTGGATTGGAAATCGCCGACCTGTCTCCTCTATCAGATTTGGCCAACCTGTATCTTCCCCGAATTGACTTTAGTGGGCAACTTTCCACTCCTTCTTTCCAGCCTAAGCAGTCCTTACTTAATGTCAGCCATTTAAATTTTAGCTATAGTCCAGAAAAGCCAATTTTGGAAGATATTTCCCTGGAAATATCAAAAGGTGAACGGATAGCTATTGTTGGTAAGAATGGGGCGGGTAAGTCTACCCTAGCCAAGGCCCTGACCAAGTTTATCGAAGCAGATGGTCAGCTATTTTGGCAAAATCAAGACATTTCGGAGGATTCTATTAAGGAGAGGGCCAGTCGCATTGGCTATGTCCTCCAGAACCCCAATCAAATGATTAGTCAGACCATGATTTTTGACGAAGTTGCCAAGGGGCTTCGCTTACGTGGTTTGGAGGAAGAAGCGGTAAAAGAAAAAGTTTTGGCAACTTTAAAAACTTGTGGTCTCCATGAATTTCGACAGTGGCCCATCTCAGCTTTGTCATATGGGCAGAAGAAGCGGGTAACCATTGCTTCTATCCTTGTTTTAGAGCCAGACATCATCCTCTTAGATGAGCCAACGGCTGGTCAAGATATGCAACATTATACAGAAATTATGAACTTTCTCGATGAGCTCAATCAATCTGGGCAAACCATTGTCATGATTACCCATGACATGCAATTGATGTTGGATTACTCAGACCGTTGTATAGTCCTAGTAGATGGTAAAGTTGTGGCCGATAAATCCCCAATGGAGGTACTGTCAGATAAGGAACTCTTAGAGATGGCTAACCTAAAGGAAACCAGTATCTTCCAGCTGGCTGAAAAAATGGGGGTGAGCCCTCTGACACTCAGTCAATTTTACCGTCAGAAAAAGGAGGAGCTTGCTAATGGCAAATAAATTTATCGGCTATCGTCAAGGGCATGGCTTCCTCTACCAACTTTCTGGTAGTAGCAAGATGATTTTTTTCATTTTAGTGTCTCTTGCGGCCATGGTTAGCTATGATACTCGCTTTATTTTGGGACTCAGTCTTTGTTCAGTGATTCTCTTTCGCTGGGCTAAGATTAAGTGGGTGGATATCTCCTTTGCAATGACGATTGTCTTTTTGATTGCTCTCTTTAATCTGCTTATGGTTTACCTCTTTGCTCCCTCCTATGGAGAGGAGATTTATGGGACTAAAACACTATTATTTGCTGGTTGGGGACGATTTTATATTACTAGTCAGGAAGTCTTTTATCTTTTAAATCTGATACTTAAGTATTTCTGCACTGTTCCCTTGGCTATCCTTTTTTTGATGACCACCCATCCCAGCCAGTTCGCTGCCAGTCTCAATCGCATTGGTCTTTCCTATAAATTGGCCTATTCGGTTAGTTTGACCCTGCGCTATATTCCTGATGTTCAAGAGGAATTTAGCATGATAAAGTTATCCCAGGAGGCAAGGGGCCTGGAGTTGTCTAAGAAGGCTAGCTTAGTCAGTCGCATTAAGGGAAATCTACAAATTGTCACTCCTTTGATTTTTGGTTCCCTTGAGCGAATTGATACCATAGCGACTGCCATGGAATTGCGCCGTTTTGGCAAGTATAAAAAAAGAACCTGGTATCAGGCTCAACCTGCAAGGGGAAAGGACTACTTGGTCTTAGCTATAGCCCTAATTATTTTATTGATTAGCATCGGCTTAATCTTGTTAAATCAGGGACGCTTTTATAATCCCTGGGCCTAGTCAATCGTTTAAAGGAAGACAAGAAAGTTGTAAAATATAAAAAGTAGCCTTGACCAGAAAAGGTCGGGGCTACTTTAGTGCTGTTCATCTTTTTATTTCAAATAGTTGAGGTAGTCGTACTTTTCAAAGGTATCTGAGCTGGCGACGGCAACGATGGTGGCCTGCTCAGGGAAGATAGTATTGTACTGAATATCCGTGGTTAAAGAGGCGTTTTTTCTCAGCCGATAACCAATGACGTTGAGGTCATACTTATCCCGAAGTTTTAATTTATTCAATTCTTTTCCCTGCCAGCTTTCTGGCAATTCGAATTCAATAATGGAAACACCTTCTTCCAAGTAGAAGATGTTGTGAATTCGGTGTCTCATCAAGGTTGATGCCAGGCTACGTCCCGATTCGCGTTCGGGGGAGATAACACGGTTGGCTCCGATTTCGTAGAGAACTTCCTCGAAGGTCGCATTTTTGGCCTTGGCAGCAATATAGGGGACGCCAAGTTTTTTACAGTGCATAATCGCTAAAACCGAACTTTCCAGATTGTTCCCAGTAGCGATGATGACTTGCTGGCACTGATCAATTCCAGCCTCCTTGAGGGTCTCGATATTGGTAATATCCCCAAGAATAGCCTTGCTGACGGAATCGGCAATGTCTTGTACATGGTTGGGTTTGTTGTCAATGGCGATAACTTCCTCACCAAACTTAGCCAGCTTTTCAGCCAAAGTGGTTCCGAAAATTCCCAATCCTAGGACACCAATAATTTTTTCTGACATAATTTTCCTTTCTCTTTAACCTAAGGTTAGGTCAGTTCTTGCATAATCAATTGTTTTCTTCGAGCGTTGCCGCAGACTAAGTAAGACTGTAATTGGTCCGACACGGCCAAAGAACATGAGGGCCATAATAATGATTCTCCCACCGGTGGTCAAATGGGTGGTGACATCCATAGAGACCCCAACTGTTGCTAGGGCACTGCAAGCCTCAAAGAGCAATCGAAAGGGGGAAATAGTCGGTTCAAATTCTAGGAGGCCAATATAGCCAATGACCAAGATGGTGAAGAAGAAAACTAGGATGGTAAAGGTTCGCTTAATCAGTTGGGTTGGAATCATCCGATGATAGACACTAACCCGCCTTTCACCTCGGAATTCTGCCCGGAAAATTAAGAAGGTAATGGCTGCGACAATAAGCTTGAGACCGCCGGCCGTACCGCCAGGAGCGCCCCCAATTAGCATCTGAATCATGAAGATAAAATTAACCGAGTTTCCAGCCTTGGTGTAATCAATCGTAGCAAAGCCTGCCGTCCGCATAGTGACGGTTTGAAAAAAGCTGACCAGACCCTGGTGGAAGATATTTAATCGACCAATTGTATTGGGGTTTTTAAATTCAAGAATCCACGCGCTGCAGGTTCCAATTAGCAAAATCAGGGCAGTTGTCGTCAGGACCAGTCGCGTTTGGACGGTGAGTTTTCTTTTAAGTAGATTTATTTTATGAGGACTCTGCTGCAACCAGTCCTTGCACAAGTCAATGATGGCCATGAGATTTCGAAAACCCAGTCCCCCTGAGATAATCGAAAAGGCAACAGCTAGGTTAACCGTCCAATTGAGCTTGTAGTTGATGAGGCTGTTATTCCCCAAATTGTCAAAACCTGCATTACAAAAGGCTGAAACAGCTAAAAAGAAGCTATTAAAAATCCCATTTGACCAACCAAATCTAGGAATAAAATCCGTCATCAGGATGAGGGCAACCAGCAATTCGATGGCAAAGGTGATTTTGTATATACGAAAGAGATAGTGCTTCAAATCGGCGATGGAGTTATTACCGATGGAGGATTGGAGAATTTCTTGTTGCTTGAGGGACATGCGCCGATTGATGCTGTAATAACTGATGGAAATCAGGCTAACCAAGCCCAAACCACCAATTTGCATGAGGCACATGACAATGAACTGACCGAGACCATTATAGACAGCCCCAACAGAAAAAACCGAGAGTCCTGTCACGCAAACCATGGATACCGTGTTAAAGAGGTGATCAAAATAAGTGGTGGCAGGAGCATTGCTGTAGTGCATGATAGGAAGTGAGAGAAGCAGACTGCCTATCAAGATGACTGAGATAAAGCTCCCACTAATACGTTGAGCGATAGATAGATTTTTTACAAAGGATAACATGGGCGATCTAATCTCCGATTAAAGTGGTTTCTTGTTAGGAAGTCCAGCCCGACGGGGGTACTTGTTAGGAGTTTCCTTTTTCTTCTCAACGATGGTAAGGCTTCTCTGGTCACCATTGGGCAATTGATAGCTTCTGTTTTCGATGACCTTGGCAAATAAAAGTTTCAAGGCGGTTTGTGCCTGGCTTAACTCTTTATCCGCTGCTGCGGCCTTGAGAGCCAAGAGACGAGCACCAACTTTCAGGAAGGGAATAGTTAATTCTGAAAGAACCTGCATTCTTGCCACGGCCCTAGCTGTGACAAGGTCGTAGTTAGCCCGGAAGGCCTTGTCTTGGCCTAAGTCTTCAGCCCGACCGTGGTAGAAGTGAACCCCTGTCATCCCTAGCTCTTTAGCGACTTGCTCGAGGAAATTGATGCGCTTCTTAAGGGAATCAATAATGGTGACCTCAAGTTGGGGACATAGAATCTTCATAGGAAGACTAGGAAAGCCAGCCCCAGCACCGATGTCGAGAAGCTTGATAGTATTGTTGCTGATTAGACCTTGTAAGACTGGTGCGACGGAATCGTAGAAGTGTTTGAGGTAGACCTCGTCCTTATCGGTAATAGCGGTTAAATTAATCTTCTGGTTCCAATCGACCAAGAGTCTAAAATAGCTTTCAAAATCTTGCTTTTGTTTGTCAGAAAGTTCAAAGCCCTCTTGGGCCAGAAGCTGATAAAATTCCTGGGGCGTCATGTTTTATCCTCAATTTTTTAATAGCTCTATTCTATCACGTTTTTACCAAGAGGGACAAGTAGTTTTCTTAGACTCCTTGTAAGGGGCATGTGGGCGATTACTTGACAAAGGATGATGCTTATTAGATGAGCCAGATAGATGGTTTTGAGAGTTAAGACCTGATCAAAGCGGCTGACTTATAGGCAACAAATGTCAAAAAGAGACCTTGATGTTAATGGCGTATAAGTAGCTTGTCCTTATAGCGAACCGATTAAAATCGTCAGGAATTCTTAATTCCAAAGCCTGTTCAGACTACGTTCTCTTTGGGATACTTGTTTATCTCATCCCTAAAATCTAGCGCCCTATCTTAATGTTCTCTTGTTGCTGCTTCTGCCAAATCATACTCATTTAAATTCAAAAATAGCAGTTATTACAAAGAATATCCACTGTTCTAATCTCAGTTTATGTAAACAGAATAGACAAATTGGGATACTTTCGCCCTTGTGGTATTATTCGTAACAGTTGCGCTGTTACGAATAACGGAAATTTTGAGACCTTAGGCTCAAAAATTAGCAATGAAACTCCGGAGGAGGTTGCTTGCGTCCGCACTACTTAACGACATGGAATTTTCAAAATCGATCTTATTTTGAAAATGGAGTTAGTAAGCTAGCTAGGTAAGTCGCCATAGCGCTTACCGTAGTTTATCAGGGATTGAAATGGCTGATAAACTTGCTAGGTTAGAAAATATCCCAAATGCTAATTTTGTTTTTCAAAGAGTATCAGGTTCATTGGTTTTGACTTATCTGGCTCGTACTTTTTAGTTTAGGGCAAAAACTAGACTGAGGTCTTAGATGACTTTTCTCTGCTTTCTGCTATAATAGGAGAAACTAGAAAAAACTTTTTCCTTTAGGAGACTCATTTAGAGTTTACCTACTTAACTTTTTATTGGGAGGACAATTTATGCCTTGGATTATTCTTGCCCTTGTGGCAATCTTAGTACTTTTGGTCATTGTTAGCTACAATGGCTTGGTGCGTCTGCGGATGCAGACTCAGGAAGCTTGGAGTCAAATTGATGTGCAACTCAAGCGTCGGAATGACTTGATTCCTAACCTGATTGAAACGGTTAAGGGCTATGCAGCCTATGAAGAAAAAACCTTGACCAAGATTTCAGAACTGCGGGCACAGGTCGCTCAAGCAAAATCACCTGCCGAAACCATGCAGGCCAGCGATGCTTTGACCAAGCAGGTCTCAGGAATCTTTGCGGTGGCTGAAAACTATCCAGATTTGAAAGCCAATGCCAGCTTTGTGAAATTGCAGGAGGAGTTGACTAATACTGAAAATAAGATTTCTTATTCTCGTCAGCTCTATAACAGCACAACTGGTAATTACAATGCCAAGTTGCAAGTTTTCCCAAGCAATCTTGTGGCTGGAATCTTTGGCTTTAAGCCGGCTCAATTTTTGGAAACAGCTGAAAGTGAAAAGGCTGTTTCAAAGGTTGACTTTAATTTCTAAGGATAGCCTATGTTGTATCAACAGATTGCTTCAAATAAGCGACGGACCTATGTCTTGCTGGCTCTCTTTTTCACCCTCCTAGGAGTGATTGGGGCAGCCGTCGGCTACCTCTGGTTGGATAGCCTGTTGGCTGGGGCTATCATTGCCCTAATTATCGGGATCATCTATGCCTTTTCCATGATTTTTCAATCCACTAATGTGGTTATGTCCATGAATAATGCTCGTGAGGTCACGGAGCAGGACTATCCCGATTACTACCATGTTGTCGAAGACATGGCTATGGTAGCCCAAGTACCCATGCCGAGAGTCTTCGTTGTCGACGATCCATCCCTCAATGCCTTTGCAACGGGCTCTTCTCCAGAGAATGCGGCTGTTGCTGCTACCTCTGGTATTCTGGCGGTTCTTAATCGTGAAGAATTAGAGGGGGTTATTGGTCACGAAATCAGCCACATTCGCAACTATGATATTCGGATTTCAACGATAGCAGTAGCCCTAGCTTCTGCTGTTACCTTGATTTCTAGCATTGGTGGTCGCATGATGTGGTGGGGCGGTGGCCGTAGTCGTCGCTCCAATGATCGCGATAGTGGAGGCCTAGGAGTCATTTTACTCATCTTTTCCTTGGTGGCCCTAATTTTGGCTCCCTTGGCTGCTAGTCTGGTCCAGTTGGCCATTTCTCGTCAACGCGAATACCTGGCTGATGCCAGTTCGGTAGAATTGACCAGAAATCCGCAGGGGCTCATCAATGCCTTGAGGAGGCTGGATCAATCGCAACCCATGCAGCAGCATGTTGATGATGCTAGTGCGGCTCTTTATATCAATGACCCCCAGAAGAAGGGTGGCATGAAGGCTCTCTTCTTTACCCATCCACCAATTGCAGACCGAATTGCCCGTCTGGAGTCTGCTTAGTCAGCCTAATCGTCCAGGGTTGGAAGAATACGATAAGCTTAATCGCCCATTTCTGTTGGGCGATTTTTGTTTTCTTGTAAAGAGAATGAAAACTATTTCTGTTATATTAATAACAATTGATTTTCTAAGAGAACCTAGTCAAGTTCCTTGGCCAAGGCCGATGGCAGACTGGTTTTTCTAATGATTTTAGAAAATAAAATCAACCATGAAATATAGAATAATTAGCGAGTTAGTCACCATAGAGCCCAGCCAAGTCGCATGAGCTGATGTTCTAAGTTAGTATTTTATTTTCCTAGGTTAAAGCTCAAGAACTTAGGATTAAGGAGACCTATGTTTAATATTGCGGACTTAAAAAAGAATCCCGAAGGTATACATTTCGACCAAGAGCTGGATGTGAAAGAGGCTCTTATCAATCGTAATCCCGAAATTATAGATATAAAGAGTGTCCGAGCTAAGGGACTGGTCGGTTATGAAGAGGGGCTTTTCCTTCTCAATTATGATTTGTCCTATCTTTTAACCCTGCCTTCCAGTCGTTCCATGGCCCCTGTTGAGCTTGACCAAAGAACCTTTGTATCGGAGGTCTTCATTGAAGCTAGCCAGGTAGAAGCTAAAAAGGACTTGGTGGATGAACAATTGGTCTTAGTCTTAGCGGACGATACTATCGATTTGCAAGAGAGTGTTGTGGATAATATTTTGCTGAATATTCCGCTACAAGTATTGACGGCAGCTGAGAAGGTCGATGATAGCTTACCATCAGGACATGATTGGTCAGTTATGACCGAATCTCAGTATCAGGCCCTACAGGAAGAAAAGCAGGCAGCCAATAATCCTTTTGCCAGTCTGAATGGATTATTTGACGAGGAATAGAAAGAAACTGGAAGAAGTATAGGATGATGAGCTTCTTTCAAAAAATGTGGAGGTAATGAAATGGCAAAGCGCATTCTATTAATTGAAGGCGAAAAAAGTTTATCACGGTTAGTGTCCTTAAAACTACAAGAAAAGGGTTATCAGGCACTCGTTAGTCAAGATGGAGAATCAGGACTAAAAACAGCCTTGGAGAAGGACTTTGAACTTATCTTTATTGATTTGAAACTACCAGACAAGGGTGGTTTGGAATTGATGCAAGAGCTACAAAAGCAAAAATCGGTACCAGTCGTCTTGATGGTTGACCGTGAAGATGTTGCAGAAATTCTACCCAAGACAGATAAGTTGGCTGATGATTATTTGATTAAGCCCTTTGCGGTGGAAGAACTGCTTGATAAGGTTGATGAGACCTTCCAACGTAAGGATTTGAAAAGGCGCAAGCCCTCATCCAGTCGGACGACCTATCAGGATCTCATTTTAGATGAGGCCAATCGCTCGGTTATCCGTAAGGGAGAGTCCATTGCCCTGACGAAAAGGGAATTTGCCCTGCTATCAACGCTTTTACGCCACATCAATACGGTAATGACGCGAGAAGAATTATTGGATTATGTCTGGAGTTATAGCGATGGTACCATTGAGACCAATGTTGTGGACGTTTATGTCCGCTACCTCCGTGGGAAAATTGATATTCCTGGCCAAGAATCTTATATCCAGACCGTACGAGGTCTGGGCTATGTGATTCGTGAGCATTAGGGCAAAAATAGGCTGGGAATGGAAGAACAAACAGCTTGGGGCTAGGGATAAGACAAGGTTTGACAGGGGGAGTCAATCCTTTTTTTATAGCTAAAAGTATGGTAAAATAAAGTATTACTAAATTATGATAGAATTGGGGTGTTTCTATGCGTTGTCCAAGATGTAATAATAATAAATCCAGCGTTATTGACAGTCGTCAGGCCGAAGATGGCAATACCATTCGCCGCCGTCGTGAATGCGACAACTGCGGCGCTCGTTTCACGACCTTTGAGCGTATTGAAGAAGTGCCCCTCTTGGTTGTGAAGAAGGATGGGACTAGGGAACAGTTCTCTCGTGACAAGATTCTCAATGGGATTATCCAGAGTGCTCAGAAGCGGCCAGTTTCTAGTACGGATATTGAAAATGTCATCAGTCGGATTGAGCAGAAAATTCGTAGTGAGTACGATTCCGAAGTCACAAGCGAGGTCATTGGCAATCTGGTCATGGATGAATTGGCCGATTTGGATGAAATTACCTATGTCCGTTTTGCTAGTGTCTATCGCTCCTTCAAGGATGTCGATGAAATTGAAAACCTGCTACAACAAATTACCAATCGCGTCCGCAGTAAAAACAAGGAAAATAGGGTAAACGATGAAACCAATTGATGATTTTTCCTATGTGAAGAATAATCAGGTCAGCAAGGACATGACCAATTTAATCAGGCTCTACCTTCCCATTGTCGGTAGCGATGCTGTAGTGGTCTACCAGTATCTGACTAGTTTTTATGATGGTGGACAAAAGAAGCACAAGTTTGCGGAAATTCTTAACCATACCCTTTTTGACTTACCTCGTTTTGAGGAGGCGCTAGCCATTCTAACCGGCATCGACCTGGTCGCTTTCTATCAGGATTTGTCCCACTACGTGATTGAGCTGAGAGAGCCCTTGAGTCCTCAAACTTTTCTAGCTAATCCTGTCTATCGTCGCCTCTTGGAAAGTCATATTGGCGATGTTGCTGTGGCCGATCTAGAGATGGCAGATCTCAGTCAGCTTCGCAATCTCTCTAAGAAATTTTCTCAAGTCTTTTCAGATAAGGGTGAGGTGGACCTGCAACCGCTACAAAGTAAAACCAATTTTGATCTTGAGAGCTTCAAACAACGGATGACCCTGGATGGCCTTTATTTTGGCCATGAAAAGCAGGATGTCATTGCCCTCAATAATCTTTGCGAGAAGTTCCAGTTGACCTGGTTTGATGCCTATCAATTGGCTAAAGAGACTGCTAGCCATCATAAGATTCTCCCTAAGCGCATGCTTGTCAAGCTCCAGCAACCGCAAGAGGCAGATGCTGAGGACTTTAGTAGGGAAGAAGGGGTCATTATCCGTGAGGCCAAGCAGTCTACTCCAGAAACTTTCTTGGCTAAGGTCAAGACAGGTTTGGGAGCGGTGACGACGACCGCCAAGGAAAAGAAGATTTTAGCGGATTTGGTAGAAATGGACTTCCTTGACGAGGTCATCAATATCATGGTGGTCTATTATTTCAAATGCAACCAGTCGGCAACCTTGGGACGAAATGCCATGATGAGTTTGGCAAATATCGTCTCTTCCAGCAAGGCAACTAGTGCGGAGGCCGCTCTGAGGGTGCTCAGCCAGCATAGCCAAGCCTATTCTAAGGGGAAGAGGCGAGAACAAGCCAAGCAGACCAGTTCTAGTGTGCCGGATTGGTCTAATCCAAACTATAAGGAAGAGACCAGCCCTGAAGAACAAGCCAGACTGGATGAACTGAAGAAACAAATGCTGAGTAAATTGGAAAGAGGAGGTGACTAGATGGAAAGTATTGGACAAGCCTTAAATCGGACGGGACATGCAAGTCGGGTTAACCTAGATGATCTGACCAATCGGATTATGGCGGACCAGGCGGTGGCCAGTTTTATTTCAGACCATCAGCTGAGTCAGGCAGAAATCAAACGCAGCTTGCCCAAATTCAACCAATACCTGCTTGAGCGCCAGAAATTTCAAACGGACGACTCTAGTTATTTGGCCAAGGGTTACGAGCCAATTTTGATTATGAATGAGGGCTATGCCGATGTCTCCTACAAGGAAACCAAGGCCCTCAAACAGGCTCAAGCGCAAAAAGCTATTGAAGATCGGATCCATGTGGTCAGCCTCCCTAAATCCTATAAAAATATCAGCTTTCAAGAGGTGGATATCACAGGTTCGCGGTCCCAGGTTTTCCAGTATCTAGTGAATTTTGTTGACCAATATCCCAGCCCAAATCAAAAGGGCTTATACCTATATGGGGATATGGGCATTGGCAAGTCCTTTATGCTGGCAGCCATGGCTCATGAATTATCAGAGAAGAAGGCTGTCGAGACCACCATGCTTCACTATCCCAGCTTTGTCATTGATATTAAAAATGCTATCAATTCGGGCAAGGTCAAGGAAGAAATTGATGCTGTCAAGTCTGTGCCAGTCCTCATTTTAGATGATATTGGCGCTGAGCAGACCACATCTTGGGTTCGAGACGAAATCCTCCAGGTTATCCTGCAACATCGGATGCTAGAAGAACTACCAACCTTCTTTACCTCTAACTATAGCCTAGCTAATTTGGAAGCTAAGTTTGGTAACATTAAGGGGGCTGATGAATCTTGGCAGGCCAAACGAGTTATGGAAAGAATCCGTTACCTAGCCGAGGATGTCCACCTCTTAGGTGAAAATCGGCGCTAGTTCTGACTTTCAGTCAAGTCATCAAGAAAAGATCTGTTCGCTCGCGATCTGCTATTAGTAACAATAAGTTGTTAAGAGACTATCTATGAGTTTTGGCCGAATACTCTGCTTAATTCTAGCCATTATTTTTACCCTACTTAATCTAACCAGACCCCTTGTGGGAGGGGATCCTGCCTTTGTTTGGGGGCAGGTGCTTGCACGAGTTGGGGTTCCAATTTTATTTTATTATTTAGCTTTTCGTAAGAAAAAATAGTTTGGCAGAGTCAAGGCAAGTAACCAACTTTACCTTAGACAAAAAAAGAAAGGAAAACAAATGGCCTTACCTACTGTGGCTATTGTGGGTCGTCCTAATGTTGGGAAATCGACCCTTTTTAATCGGATTGCGGGAGAGCGCATCTCCATTGTTGAAGATGTGGAGGGTGTGACTCGTGATCGTATTTATACCAAGGCAGAGTGGCTCAACCGCCAGTTCTCGCTGATTGATACGGGTGGTATTGATGATGTAGATGCCCCCTTTATGGAACAAATTAAGCACCAGGCAGATATTGCCATGACAGAAAGTGATGTCATCGTCTTTGTCGTTTCTGGTAAGGAAGGCGTGACAGACGCAGATGAATACGTGGCTAAAATCCTCTACCGGACGCACAAGCCTGTTATCCTCGCCGTTAATAAGGTTGATAATCCTGAGATGCGCAATGACATCTATGATTTCTACGCCCTAGGCCTGGGGGATCCCTATCCTGTTTCTTCAACTCACGGGATTGGCACGGGAGATGTCCTTGATGCTATTGTTGAAAATCTACCGAAACAAGAAGATGATGACAATCCAGATATCATCAAGTTTAGTCTGATTGGTCGCCCCAATGTCGGCAAGTCCAGTCTCATCAATGCCCTGCTGGGTGAGGACCGAGTTATTGCCAGCCCAGTAGCGGGGACAACTCGGGATGCCATTGATACCGACTTTGTTGATGAAGAAGGGCAGGAGTATACCATGATTGACACCGCAGGTATGCGGAAATCTGGTAAGGTGTATGAAAACACCGAGAAGTACTCGATTATGCGCTCTATGCGGGCTATTGACCGCTCGGATGTGGTCCTCATGGTTATCAATGCTGAGGAAGGTATCCGAGACTACGACAAGCGGATTGCTGGCTTTGCCCATGAGGCAGGCAAGGGTATCGTTATCGTGGTCAACAAATGGGATACCATCAAGAAGGATAACCACACGACTAGCAAGTGGGAAGAAGATATCCGTGATAATTTCCAATTCCTCAGCTATGCACCAATCGTCTTCGTCTCAGCCCAGACCAAGCAAAGGTTGCACAAGTTGCCTGAACTGATTAAGCGCATTAGCCAGAGTCAAAACACCAGAATACCTTCCAGCGTCCTCAATGATGTAATCATGGATGCGGTGGCCATCAATCCGACCCCTACCGATAAGGGAAGACGGTTGAAGATTTTCTATGCCACCCAGGTTGCGGTTAAGCCACCAACCTTCGTTATCTTTGTTAATGAAGAAGAACTCATGCACTTTTCTTACCTACGTTTCTTGGAAAATCAGATTCGGGAAGCCTTCGTCTTTGAAGGAACCCCCATTCACCTGATTGCCAGAAAGCGGAAATAACTTAAAATCCACCCCGTTTTGAATCACTCCCCGTCAACTTGACAGAGAGCGACTCAAAATGGGGTGGATTTTTATACATTTCGAAAATCAAGAGTTTATGACTTCATAGTCCTTAAAAAGTTCAGTCTCCTTAAAAGCTTTAATTGGCTGGACCTTTTTCTTTTTCTCGTCTAAGTCCTTTTCTAGCCATTTCATATCATACCAGTGTCCAAATTTATAGCCGGATTTTTTAAAATGGCCGACTTCTCTAAATCCCAGATGCTTGTGGAAGTCAAAGCTATTATTGCTTAGGTAGTCATTAGGCTGGTCGGTTGTGGCGATACAGGCTAGAGCGCTCAATACCCCTTGGGCCTTGAGGCAGGCCTCTAACTTTTGATAGAAGAGCTTTCCCAGTCCCTTGCCCTGAGCCTGAGGTGCTAGATAGATGGAGACTTCTGCTAACCATTGATAGGCTTCACGAGGATGGAAGGCAGAGGCGTAGGCGTAACCCAGAATCTGCCCCTCCTGTTCAAGGACTAGGTAGGGATAAGTTTGGACGATGCCTTGCCAGCGTTGCTCAAATTCCTGTAAACTTGGCACCTCGTACTCAAAGCTGATAGCTGTTTTTTCAATATAGGGAGCATAGATAGCTAGGAGTTGCGACAGGTCAGTTTTCTTGGTATTGCGAATGATAATAGACATGGGAAGTTCCTCCTTTTCCTTCAGTATAGCACAAGTCTTGAAAGGAAACTATTTTTTCTGAAAATGCCCTCTCATTTTGCTATAATGTGAGGATAAGTTAATTTAGATTGGACATGGAAAATTATGGCGAGATTGATTCCAGGCCGGGTTCGTAATGAGGGGATTGCCCTATCACAAGCCGGGAAAATCACGATTTTATCAAGTGTTGACAAGATTATTAAGGCTAGGGTGGATGGCGTTGACATCCAGTTTTCCTTTGATGATGATCAGGTCAGCTGTTCTTGTCCCATGTTTGCCCAAAAGAATTACTGTCCCCACTTGGCGGCAGTTGAATTCTATCTGAAAAATGATCCAGCTGGAAAAGACTTGGTTGAGCAGCTGGAGAATGAGGAGGCTGGGCAAAAACAGCAGGAAAAGCTACATTCCTTCGGTAGCCTCTTTTTGGATGGCCTAGCAGTTAATGAGGATGACAGTCTCAAGTACCGGCTGTCGGTTTCGGGTGAGCAGAATTTGTATTCCTCTGCTATCTGGTGGACCCTGCATATTAACCGCCTGCCCGACGAGCGCTCCTATATTATTCGTGATATTAAGAATTTCCTACAGATTCTCAAGCGAGAAGAGGCCTACCAAATCGGCAAGAACTACTTTGAGTCCATCTCCTACTTGCAATTTGATGAGGCCAGTCAGGAATTTCTAGACTTTCTCTGGCGTTTGATTCCAGATGAAGACCTGGCCCATATAGAATTTCTTCTCCCCAATCGCGGTCGCAACTTGCAATTGCCTAGGGGATTCTTTGAAGAGGGCATTCAGCTGATGCAGGGGCTCTATGATTTTCATCTAAGTCTTGGCAACAATGACTATAAGGAAATCTATTTTAAGGAACTGACGGGAGAAGATGGGCTCTTTGATTTCAAGGTCCTTGTCCACCGCCAATCTCTAGAGTTGGTCATTTCCGAAAAGGCTAGTCAGTCCTACTTTGATCAGACCTATCTACTTTTGCGGCAGACCTTTTACCATCTCAGCGACAAGCAAAGAAAATTGGTCAAGGCCATTAGAAGCCTGATGATTGACCAAGATTTAAAGAAACACGTTCATTTCAACCTTGAGGATCAGGGCAAATTAGCAGCTAGCCTCTTGGATTTTTCTGAGATTGGCCGCGTCGAGGCACCCAAATCCTTTGCGATTAAGGATTTTCGCCCCATTTTTAATTTGTCCTTGTCGCAAAATCAGGAAATACTCTTAAATCTGGTCTATGATTACGATGGACTTTTGGTCAAAAATAAGGAGGAACTCCAAGACCTTCCCTTCACTAGCAACTTTAAGCGAGAAGAACGCCTTGCTCAAGTTCTGGCCAAGGAAGGCTTTATGGGTCATTTTTCTGCCCGCCACCTGCCTCTTCATGGTCAAGAACTTTATAGTTTCTTCACAGAAACACTTCCCCACTTAGAGCGTTTGGGCCAGGTCCATCTCAGCCAAGATTTAGACGACTTGAGGACATATGAGCGCCCTCAGATTAAGGTAGCTAGAAATGAAGGGCTTCTGGATGTGTCCTTTGACTTTTCCTCTATCTACGAAGGGGATATTAATCAAGCCCTCAAGGCCCTCTTTAAAAATGATGCCTATTACATTAGTGAACAGGGCAAGTTAGTTGTCTTTGATGAAGAGACCCAAAAAATTAGTCGGGCTCTGAAAAAATTACGGGCCAAGTCTTTAGAAAATGGCCATCTCCAGCTGGACAATTTAGCAGCCTTCCAAGTCTCTGAGCTCTTTGGAGATTCTTCACGGGTTAACTTTTCTCAGGAATTTCAGGGCCTGGCTGATGATTTACGCCACCCCGAAGCATTTGAACTTCCAGAACTTTTCGTCCAAGCCAATCTACGAGACTATCAGCTAACTGGAATAAAATGGCTCTCCATGTTGGATAAGTATGGCTTCGGTGGGATTTTAGCAGATGATATGGGACTGGGAAAGACCCTGCAGACCATTGCCTTTTTGACTGGTAAATTAACCAAGAGGTCTAAGGTTTTGATTTTATCTCCCTCCAGTCTGATTTATAATTGGAAGGATGAATTTAGTAAATTTGCTCCCAGTCTGGATGTGGTGGTTTCCTATGGTCATAAGCAGGATCGTCTGGCCTTGATTGCTGAGGAGCACCAAATAACCATTACCTCTTATGCTTCCTTTCGTCAAGATTTCGATAGTTATCAAGCTGGCCATTATGATTATTTGATTCTTGATGAGGCCCAGGTGATGAAGAACACCCAGACCAAGATTGCCCAATACCTGAGAGAGTTTGAAGTCGGGAATTGTTTCGCCCTGTCAGGGACTCCTATAGAAAATAAATTGTTGGAAATCTGGTCCATCTTTCAAATCGTCCTCCCAGGCCTCCTGCCGGGGAAAAAGGAATTCACTAAGCTAGAGGCTAATCAGGTTGCCCAATATATTAAACCCTTCATCATGCGGCGAAAGAAGGAGGATGTTCTGCCAGAGCTTCCTGAACTGACAGAGACCACCTACTACAATGAATTGGATGATAAGCAAAAGGCCATCTATCTAGCCCAGCTTCGTCAGATTCAAGATAGCGTGCGCCAGTCGAGTGATGCCGAGCTTAACCGTCAAAAAATTCAAATATTGTCTGGCATAACTCGCTTGCGACAAATTTGTGATACCCCAGCTCTCTTTATGGACTATGGAGGAAGTAGTGGTAAAATTGATAGCCTGCATCAATTGTTGAGCCAGATTCAAGAAAGCGGCCATCGAACCTTAATTTTCTCGCAATTTCGTCAGATGTTGGATATAGCTGAAGACCTAGTAGCCCAACTGGGAATGACCAGTTATAAGATTACTGGCTCAACCCCGGCTGAGACCAGACAGGAGATGACCAAGGCCTTTAATAATGGTAGTAAGGATGTTTTTCTGGTCTCCCTCAAGGCAGGGGGAGTCGGTCTTAACCTGACAGGGGCAGATACGGTTATCCTGATTGACCTTTGGTGGAACCCAGCAGTAGAAATGCAGGCCATCAGTCGGGCCCACCGACTAGGACAAAAGGAAAGTGTTGAGGTTTATCGCCTGATTACTAGGGGGACTATTGAAGAGAAAATCTTAGAACTGCAGGATTCCAAGCGAAATCTAGTAACGACGGTTCTTGACGGTAATGAGAGCCGTGCCAATATGACCATTGAGGACATTAAGGAAATCTTGGGCTTGAATGGCCAATAAGATTTTGACATGCCACCTATTTAGGGTATAATAGAAATGTTAGAGTCAGGCTCGAATAAATTGGGGGAAGATAGACCTATGGCTAGAAAGAAACGACAGTTTCCACTGGTTGGAGACGATGAAACAGTAATAGCAGCAGCACCGCAAATGCAACTTTATGATAATGAGGATTTAATCAATAACATTCATGGGGACTACCATGACAAGCCTTATTTGAATCAAGTCAATGATTTGGAAACAGCTGCTAATCTTGGCTCGTCATCTTATTTAGCTCAAGACAATGCCCTTAGGGCTGGAAAAACTTATGCGGAATTGGCTAGGGAAGAGGCCCGTCAAGACTTGAAGCGCAAGCGTCAGTCCTTTATCAGTAAAGAAGCTAAAATCCAAAGTAAGACAAATTTCCAGCGTCGGGAAAAGATTAGTCAGTCACAAATCATGTCGACCCCTGCCAAGCCAACCCTCTTCTTTAATGGCAAGACGGCTAATTCTAGTGAGGACCTACCAGGCAATGAACTGGCCCGCTTCAGTAAGAATTTGCATCAGGATCATTATATTTTGGCTGAGTTGCCAAAGGTTTATAAGGAGCCTAGCAATCCAAGCCAGCAAAGGGTTAAGAAAAATAATTATGACTTTTTAAAACGCTCGCAAATCTATAATCAAGACGAGATAAGACAGCAAAGAACCCATCAACTAGCCAAGGAATTAAACCTGATGGTAGATGATGAGTGACGGCTACTTGTCAGCTACCAACTGACAATGGGAGCTTTTGCCTCTTAATTTATTTGAAATTTTATGCTTGCCTTAAAAGGCGTAGACAAACTGGGGTTATCTAGGCTAGCTTAAGCGCTCGGTCTGGTGCCCCTCTTATTTTTAAGGAGAAACCATGTCAAAAACCTATCATTTTATTGGAATTAAAGGCTCAGGAATGAGTGCCCTAGCCCTGATGTTGCATCAAATGGGCTATCAGGTTCAGGGCTCAGATGTTGACAAGTATTATTTTACCCAAAGGGGGCTGGAGCAGGCAGGCATCAAGATTTTACCTTTTGATGCCAAAAATATTACTGCTGATGTTGAGCTCATTGCTGGAAATGCCTTTCGTGAAGATAATAATGTAGAGGTGGCCTACGCCATCCAAAATGGTTTGGCTTTCAAACGCTATCATGAATTCCTTGGTGAATTTATGAATCAATTTATTAGCCTGGGAGTCGCTGGGGCCCACGGTAAGACCTCAACCACAGGCCTTTTATCCCATGTTTTACGTAATATCACCGATACCTCTTTCTTGATTGGTGATGGGACAGGGCGTGGGTCAAAAAACAGCCAATACTTTGTCTTTGAAGCTGATGAATATGAACGCCACTTCATGCCCTACCATCCGGCCTATTCCATCATTACCAATGTCGATTTTGACCACCCGGATTATTTTACTTCTATTGATGATGTCTTCTCGGCCTTCAATGACTATGCTAAACAGGTACAAAAAGGTCTCTTTGTTTATGGGGAAGACCCCTATCTGCGAAAAATCACTAGTTCAGCGCCAATTTATTATTATGGCTTTGAAGAAAATGATGACTTTGTGGCTTATGACATTGTCCGAACTACACATGGTTCAGACTTCAAGGTTAAGCATGATGGAGAGGTTTTAGGCAACTTCCATGTTCCAGCCTTTGGTCGCCATAACATTTTGAATGCAACAGCCGTTATTGCCAATCTCTATATTGCTGGTTTCAACATGGATTTGGTGACTGAACACCTCAAGACCTTTAATGGTGTTAAACGTCGTTTTACAGAAAAAATCGTCAACGATACCGTTATCATTGATGATTTTGCCCATCATCCTACAGAAATTGTTGCCACTCTGGATGCGGCCCGTCAGAAGTATCCTTCCAAGGAAATTGTGGCTATCTTCCAGCCCCACACCTTCACGCGTACCATTGCCCTCTTGGATGAATTTG
Organism: Streptococcus downei MFe28; assembly: GCF_900459175.1. Classification (NCBI taxonomy): domain Bacteria; kingdom Bacillati; phylum Bacillota; class Bacilli; order Lactobacillales; family Streptococcaceae; genus Streptococcus; species Streptococcus downei. The sequence goes on from NZ_UHFA01000002.1 coordinate 927,182, forward strand.
CCTTGGCTCTCAACGAGGCCGACAGCGTTTATCTGGCACAAATTTATGGGTCAGCTCGCGAGCGAGATAATGGTCAGGTTAAGGTTGAGGACCTCGCTGCTAAGATTAAAAAGCCTGCTAGGGTTGTGACAGTTGAAAATGTTTCTCCTCTGCTTGATCATGACAATGCGGTCTATGTCTTTATGGGAGCTGGTGATATCCAGCTTTACGAGCGTTCCTTTGAGGAATTAGTTGCTAGTCTAGCTAGCAATACACAATAATACTCAACGAAAATCGAAATTGGCCAAGGAAAGGAGCAATGACTTCAAGTCACTAAAGCAACTGATGTCGCAGTAGGTGCCTGCTATCTTTGCGCCACTTTGTGGCACAGCAGACAGCTAGTCACCCTTGCTGGGGTAGTAAGACAGTCCGGTGGACTGTCTTAGCCGACACCTTAAAATAAAAAGGTGTGAGGTGACGAAGGGTTTTGACATCTGTCAAATTCCTTCTGTCTTACTCCCAAACGGCAATCTCTATAGTGATTGCCTAGCTCCCTTACTAACCTCACAAAGTTGGTGAAATCGACCAACTTTGCTCCGCATCGCACGAACTGCAGGTGGCTCAAAAGGTCTGATAGACCTTTTGGGGTTGGAAATAAGGAAAGCTTCGCTTTCCTCAGTAAGTACGGCAAGGTGAGTTAACGACGCGACATGGAGTAAAAACTGTCAATGTTACAGTTTTTATGAAATTAGTCAGGGATATAGAAAACTATAATCGTAGTTTTCGTAGTCACTCTAATGAAAAATAATAGAGTGACTTTATCCGTGGGGTAGTTTTGATTTTCGAAGAGTATAAGTAGAATTAATGCTAAAAACTGGGACCTCCCAGTTTTTCATTTAGGAGACAGTTATGCTGATTAGACAAGTGAACCCCCAGGATTTGGGGGAGATAATGGATATTGAAGAGGTCAATTTTTCGCAGGAAGAGGCGGCCAGTCTTGCGGCTATGAAAGAGAGAATCGAGGAAATCCCTGATACCTTCCTAGTGGCTGAAATTGCTGGCCGAATTGTGGCCTATCTGGTTGGTACTGTCAGTCAGGAGCGCTACTTGAATGACGAACTCTTTGAACATGTTACTAGAAATCCAGCAAGGGGTGGCTTTATCCAAATTCAATCTCTTTCAGTAGCACCCAAATTTGCAGGACAGGGAATCGGTACAGCCCTTTTAGCAGCCCTAAAAGATTTAGCCCTGGCCCAAGGGCGTAAGGGCATCGGTCTAACCTGTCACGGGGAGCTTATTTCTTATTACGAAATGAATGGTTTCAGTGATGAAGGCCCTTCAGACTCCAAACACGGTGGAAACCTTTGGTATAATATGGTCTGGGAAAGTACTACTCAATAAAAATCAATCTAGCCAAGGCAAGGAGTAATGACATCAAGACACTAAAGTGACTGATGTCGAACGGCAATCTCCATAGCGATTGTCTAGCTTCCTTACTAACCTCACAAAGTTGGTAAAATCGACCAACTTTGCTATGCGTCGCATGAACTGCAGGTAGCTCAAAAGGTCTGGTAGACCTTTTGAGGTTGGAGATGCAGAAACCTTCGCTTTCCTCAGTAAGTACGGCAAAGTGAGTTAACGATAGGTAGTTTTGATTTTTGAAGAGTATAAGTAGACTCCATTAGTGTTACGACCCAGTGACAGGTCTTCTTAAATTGGTGACAAACCTTGTTAAATTTGCATTTACCATTAATTTAAGATATAATGGCGACTGATAACTATGAGGAGGACAAGCTTTGACTGATTTTAAGGATGATAAGTCAAAAGCTGCTTCTGGGGGCAAAAGCTTCAAGGACCAGATTTTGAATGAATTAGAAGAAGCCAATCGCTTAAAGGGTATCCAAGATGACGGGACTATTAAGTCCATCGTTGACAATCTTGACACCACAAGCAAGCGAGAAATCGATTCTGATTTTAATTGGCAAGAAGCTGCGGCCAAGCTAAAAGAACAGCAGGAAGCTGCAGCCAAGTCAGCCGAAAAAGAGCAAGAGCGTGCCTTAAAAGAAGCCCAAGCCATTAAGAAAATTCAAGAGGAAGAACATCTCAGAGAGCTCAACTCCTTTGGAGAAGAGCTTGAGGAGGCCGAGCCTTCGGAAGAAAGTAGCGCTTATTCTAGCCCTATTCCAACCATGGCCTCTGAGACCCTTGCACCAGAAATTTCTGATGTTGACCTTTCGGGCTTTACCATCCCCATCCCGATTCAGGATATTCATTCGGCTAGTCCCGAAAGCTTTAGCTCAGAAGGATCAGAAACTGACCAAGTATCTGAGCCAGAGGAGCCTTCTTTTGACTTGCATGAGGACCTGGCAGAAGCCGAGGAATTTTCAGACCTTGATTCTGATTTGGATGATAAGGATGACCCTGATTGGGAGCAAGACGATGATGAAGATGAGGAAGAAGAAACTAAGTCCTCCCGTCGTAAGGCCAAACAGCGCAAGCAAAAGCAAAAGAAGAAAAAGCGACTGGCCCGTCGGATTACCGGTTGGATTATTAGCCTGATCTTAATAGCTATCTTAGCGGGGGGTGGTTATGGCTACTACTATGTGAACTCAAGTTTAGCGCCATTAGATTCCAAGTCCCAAAAATATGTGACTGTTGAGATCCCTGAGGGTGCTGGTAGCAAGCAAATTGGCCAAATCCTGCAAAAGAAGGGGCTGATTAAGGATGCGACCGTCTTTAATTACTATACCAAGTTCAAAAATTATAGCGACCTCAAGAGCGGTTACTATAACTTAAAGGCCAGCATGTCTACTGATGAAATTATCAAGGAGTTGCAAGCAGGGGGGACAGCCCAGCCTACGGAGCCTAGTAGCGGTAAAATTGTTATCCCTGAGGGCTACACCTTGGAGCAGATTGCTAAGGCCATTGAAGACAATGCCAACACCAAGGTGAAGGGTGATAAGACACCTTATAGCTCTAAGAATTTCCTCAAGTTGATGAAGGATAAGGACTTCATCAAGAAGATGAAGGAAAAATATCCCAAACTCTTGGCAGACTTACCCGATTCTAATAAGGCTAAATATCAGCTGGAAGGCTATCTCTTCCCAGCGACCTACGATTATACTAAGGATACTAGCCTTGAGGACTTAGCGGACCAAATGTTAGGAACCATGGACTCCTACCTCAGCCAATACTATGATAAAATTAGTCAGTCCAAGTACAATATCAATGTGATTTTGGCCTTGGCATCCTTGGTTGAAAAAGAGGGCCAGGCAGATGAAGACCGAGCTAAGATTGCGAGTGTTTTCTATAATCGTCTAGATGCTGATATGCCTTTGCAATCAAATATCGCTGTGCTTTATGCCCTTGGCAAACTTGGCCAAAAGACTACCCTCGAGGAGGATGCCAACATTGATACCGATGTTGACTCGCCTTACAATGATTATAAAAATAAGGGCTTGATGCCAGGTCCGGTTGACAGTCCAAGCCTGTCAGCCATTGAGGCGGTTGTCAACCCTGCGGATACCAAGTATCTCTACTTTGTTGCTGACGTCGAAACCGGTAAGGTTTATTATTCCGAAACCTATGAGGAACATGAAAAGAATGTTGAGACCTATGTCAACAAGAAGACCTCAGACAGTAGCGAGAAAAAGTAACCGACTTAGCATTGTCCCACTTCAAACACAAACAGGAGTCTGTGACGAGAGTTTCCAGACTTCTGTTTCTGTGTTAATCCCAAAAATAAAAAATAGAAAAGAGATTATCATGGCAGAAAAAACATATCCAATGACCCAAGCAGAAAAAGAACAACTGGAACAAGAACTAGAGGATTTGAAACTCGTCCGTCGTCCAGAGGTTATTGAACGCATTAAGATTGCCCGTTCCTATGGTGACCTTTCAGAAAACTCTGAGTACGATGCGGCTAAGGACGAACAAGCATTTGTGGAAGGCCAAATCCAAATCATTGAAACCAAGATCCGTTATGCTGAAATTATTGACAGCGATGCTGTTGCTTCTGATGAAGTAGCCATCGGTAAAACCGTTGTCGTTCAAGAAGTCGGCACTAAGGATCAAGATACCTACTCCATCGTTGGGGCAGCAGGAGCTGATGTCTTCGCTGGTAAAATCTCCAACGAAAGTCCTATCGCTCAAGCCTTGATTGGTAAAAAGGTTGGCGACAAGACCACCATTGAGTCCCCAGCTGGCAGTTATGACGTTGAAATTGTTAGCGTCGAAAAAACAAAATAAGTGAATGAAAGGCCCCAAGCGAAGGCCTTTTTTTGATGCAAAGTTTTGGTTTATTTTAAGAAAGGTAAATGTTATGATAGACTTATGAAGTGAAGATTAAAGATGCCATACTATTTTTACACTACCTAGTTTAGTGAGAAGTTTGGCAAGCCAGATTAGTGGTTAGCGTAAGAAATTGAGCAATTTTAATAACCCATTTTTTTAATTTTTGAAAGGAAAGGTTTATGTTTTATTGGGATTGGGCCTTGGTTAAACTGATTCTGGTTTTTCTAATGGTTTTGCACTTACCTGAATTTATCGGTCACAAATTTTTTCAGAGACACCGTCTTATTTTTGGACTGGTTATGACCCTGCTTCAAGGCCTAGTCATGGCTCTGCTCTTCTACTTATTAGTTATGGTTACTGGCCATTATGTCTGGGAACATAGCTTAAGGCTACTCTTAGTTTTTCTTGTCTTAGCCCTTTTGCGTCTCTACATTTTTTTAAAGAAGAAGAGAGAGTTTTTGCCTGGTTAAAAAGTAAATTTACTGGAATAGCGGTTCTTACCTTAGTTTTTACCTACCTCTTATCAATGAATCTCTTTGGGGTTTATACGATAACAAATATTTCAGATCGCCACCATCACCTTAGCTATCAAATTAAGGATGTATCCCTAGCCTATCAGAAACTCTTTGTTTATCGATTGAAGAAAGCAAATCCGTCTGTTAAGACAGTTGACATTATCAGGGTGGATCGCCTTGTGGATGCAAACTATAATGATGAATGCAGGGATGTCCCCTACGACTTTATTGGTCAGGCTAGAGTTAACAGCAAAGAGACCCTATATTTTTGGTTCAGCTTGGAAAAAAATAAACCAAGTAGTGAAAAGAATGAAAAGGATGAAACCCTAGTAATCAGTAAAAGCGACTTAATTTATCCTTATAAAGAAGAATACAGGCAGAGAAGCCAACAAAAGTCCCTATCAGATTTGCAGAGTAAGGAAGCTCAGAAACTTTTAGGGACTGTGCGAGTAGATTATTGCTATCGTTTGGATCTGTTCAAGCCACATCTTACCCAGCATAAAGATGAGCCAAAGGAGGAATTTGATAACTAAAAAGCTTGAAAGTGAGGAGCTCAGAAGCAAAAATATTAGGCCCCTAAAGTAGCTGAGGTCTCAGTAGGTGTCTGCTATCTTTGCGCCACAGCAGACAGATAGTACTTTAGAAAATTTCAGATTTTGATTTTTGTTAAATATAAAAGCTAAACACTTAGAAAGGTACAGTAAACCCCATCTCAAGAGTCTGAGATGGGGTTTGACATTATCCTAGTTTTTCTTACGGTTTTGTTTGCCAGCATTGCGGTTTTTCTTTTTGCTGGTAATAGCGGGAGTAGGTTTGCTTGGGCCTTTTGGAGTGACATCCTTAGGGGCTGATTTGCTAACCTTTGGTGCTTTAGGAGGGTTCTTCTTGAATTCTTCTTCAACCTGTTTTCTAAGCCTTGGTTTGAAAATATAATTGGCAATCAGTTGTTGAATGATGGAGAAGATACCACCGACAAACCAATAGATGACGACGGCGGATGGTTGACTAAAGCCGAAAATTACCATGATAATCGGTGTCATATACATGGTCATACCAGCTTGTTTACGCTGTTCCTCAGGCATTTGTTGGGCACCTAACCAGGCCTGAATCAAATATAGGATAGCGATGATAGCCACAATTGGAATATCCCGATTTCCCAAATTGAACCAAAGGAAATTGGATTTCAGAATACCTGGTGTATAACGGGCAGCCCAGTACATGGCTGAGAAGAAAGGAAACTGGATTAAAAGTGGGAGGCAGCCCATGCCCCCTAGCATGCTAATGCCATTATCCCGATTGGCCTGCATCAGCTCTGTCTGAGCTGCCATCTTTTCTTCTTGGGTGGTGGCTTCCTTTAACTTTTTATTGATGGGTTCAAAGATTGGCGCTAGATGCTCCCTTTTGGCTGCTTGGTAGGCAGCGCTGCGTGATTGGTGAAGACCAAGTGGCAGGATGAGCAGACGTACCAAAACAATAACAATCACCAGTCCCCATCCATAGCCTAGACCTAGATTTTGAGCAAAATAGGTGATGAGGTTTGACATGGGTTTTCCTAGGAGGTTCCAGACCGTTCCAGTCGGTTTCCCATTAACCTGACGGACACAACCGGATAAGAATATTAAGAGCGACAGGGCGAACCCTGATAATAGTAGACGCTTTGAAGTTTTTTTCACATTAAGTTCCTCTATTTTTAGTAATACTGTTCTATTTTACTTTTTTTTAGACAAATACTCAATAGTTCCCAAGTAGGATTTTTTAATCTATCGAGTACTAGTTATGCCCTTGAAAATTCCGTCGTTAACCATGTCATCTGGAGAGCGGGACAAAAATCGCGATTTCCCAGAAATCGATTTTGTCGTCCCGCCTCCAATCAACCACTACGTCAATGTGCCTGATGCTGAAAAAAGTAACGAGTCTAGGACTGTCTGTCCCCCTCTCTTCAACCACTTAAATACCTAGCGGGAAACGCGGGTGATTAAGAAAGCTATCTTAAAAATCATCTCTTTTCAGTTTCTAAAATTATGGGCACTCTGACCTACTTACGAACCTACCTTAGTTGGCCATGCGAAAATCTGTAAAGTCTTCAAAATTGGCCATAGTGACATCGACATAAGTGACCTTGGACCAAGGGGATGGGCCTTTGCGAACTTCTTGGATGAACTTGGCCATTTTGGCTGAATCCTCTGACTGGGCCAGAATTTCGACGGTACCATCATCATTATTCCAAACCCGTCCATAAATGTCACCAATGTCTTTGGCTAGGATGAAGGTAGAATAGCGAAAGCCCACCCCCTGAACACGGCCAGAAACAATCATTTTAACTTTTTTCATATAAAATTCCTCCTTGGGACTGAGCTGGCTCTTTCCAAGATGTGCTATAATATTTATATGATTATTATAACCTCAAAAGCCAATAATCTCATCAAAAAGACAAAAAAATTATTGCAAAAGAAGCACCGAAAGAGCACTTACCTGATTGAGGGCTGGCACCTCTTTGAAGAAGCTAGTGCCAATGGTGCCGTCTTTGAGCATATTTTCGTTCTTGAGGATTTTCTTGAGAGGTTACCTAATCAAGAAAAGGTGGTTGTAGTGACACCTGAGGTACTCAAGGAATTATCGGATAGTCCAAGTTCCCAAGGGATTGTAGCAGAGGTCCAGATGGACCAGTCCTCTCTACCCGAGACTTGGCAGGGTCCCTACCTGGTTTTGGAGGATATTCAGGATCCAGGTAATCTTGGAACCATGATTCGAACAGCTGATGCAGCTGCTTACCAAGCGGTCTTTATTTCCGACAAGTCTGCGGATATTTATAATTCCAAAACCCTTCGTTCCATGCAAGGGAGCCATTTTCATCTCCCTATTTACCGTGGTTCCATGGCAGATTTTTTAGCCGGTTTCAAGCAGGCCGGTGTTCGTATCCTAGCAACGACCTTGGCAGAAGGCTCAATAGACTACCGTAAAATAGAGAGGCCAGAAAGTTTTGCCTTAGTTATGGGCAATGAAGGTCAGGGTATTTCTGAGCAAACAGCCAAAAAAGCTGACGACTTGCTTCATATTGACATGCCAGGTCAAGCTGAGAGTCTCAATGTGGCAGTAGCAGCTGGAATTATGATGTTTAATCTTATTTAGGAAAGTTCCTGCTAGCGATTAGCAAAGGAGGGGACAGGATGAAACCCTATCAGAAAGATAAAGAATTTATGGAAATCGTTGGACATTTGATTGATAATCCTAGATTCCAACGTTTAGATGACATTACCCATCACCATTATTCAACACGGATGAAGCATTCTATCAATGTGGCCTATACCAGCTATAAGGTTGCCAAGAAATTTGGCTGGGATGCCAAGTCAACAGCCCGAGGTGGCCTCCTGCATGATTTCTTTTATTACGATTGGCACGATACCAAGTTTAATAAGAGCCATGCTTGGGTGCACCCAAGGATTGCGGTCAAGAATGCTAGAAAATTGATTGACCTCAATAAAAAAGAAAAGGATATTATTCTCAAGCATATGTGGGGGGCGACCATTGCACCCCCTCGCTATAAGGAATCTTATATTGTCACCTTTGTCGATAAATATTGGGCCATTAAGGAGGGAACCTACCCGATGCGCCAGCGCTTCAAGAATCGTAAGCTCTTTAAGCGCAAACAGTTAGGTTCTCATAACCATTAATTTTTGCTAAAATAGAAGAACTTGAAAAAGAATTTGGAGGATACCTTAAATGGATATGAATCAAATGGGACCAAGTCCCGTCATTACACAGGCTGATGCTGGCCTTAGTCGTTTCTTCGCTAAGATATACGGCTTGGTTGGGATGGGCATTGGCCTTTCAGCTATCATCTCAGCCCTCATGATTTTTGTCTTTCCAGAAAACATGTATGCGATCAGGTCTGGTGGACGGATGATTTATCTGGGAGCCATCTTTCTTGAGATTGCCTTGGTCTTTGTGGCTTCAAGTGCCGCTCGTAGAAATACCCCTTGGGCTCTGCCCCTTTTCCTGATTTACTCGGCGATGAATGGCTTCACCTTAAGTTTTGTCATTGCAGCCTACACGGGAGCTGAAGTTATTGGAGCCTTTGTTAGCTCAGCAGCGGTCTTTTTTATCATGGCGGCAGTGGGTGCGACCATTAAGAAGGATTTGTCGGGTATGGCTAAAGCCTTGATAGCAGGCTTGATTGGGATTATTATCGCCGGTCTGGTCAATCTTTTCCTAGGCTCTGGCATGATTTCTCTCTTAATTAGCCTTGTTACAGTTGTGATTTTCTCTGGTTTGATAGCCTATGAAAATCAAATGATTAAGCGAGTTTATGGCCAAACCCGTGGTCAAGTTACCGATGGCTGGGCCATTTCAATGGCCCTCAGTCTTTACCTAGACTTCATTAACCTCTTCTTGAGTATCTTGAATATCTTTGGCCGTCGTAACTAGTGAAAGTTTAAAAGCAATTGACTACTCGTCAGTTGCTTTTTCTATTACTCTTAATATAGCAATCCAGAGTGGCCAAGCTGAATTTTTAGCCTTGATGCAGTTTGAGTAAAGCCAGAACCAGGTTCTACAAATTCTGAAAGCTGGATTTGCGGAGCTACTTGCTAGCTATAAGAGGCATAAGGGTTTGAATACCTAGAAAATCAAGGAAGTAAGCTAGGCTGTAAATAAAAAGCACCCGCTTTGGGGTGCTGGAATTAGTCTTATTGGCTGAGGCTACTGTAATCGTTCGAAGACTTATAGAGGACCTGGTTCTTAAATTGCTCGCTTCCGCCTTGGTCTAAAATGTCGCTATAGGCTGTAACGAGGCGATCCTTGCTAGTATCTGAAGGGTCGGCTTGGCCACTTTGAAAATGGCGTTCAGGAATGGCTTGTCCAGCTCCATAGATAAGGATGCCAAAGCTGCTACCATCATCGTAGGTGACAGTCATGAGGGCTTCTCCCTTACCGTCACGCCCGATTGTCATGGTGCCTCTAGTCCCAAGGACACTAATGCGACCTTGAGGAGAAATGACGATGACACGACCGCTGGCATCAGTCCAAGTTCCGGCAATAGAGCTATAATCCCCCTGGGTGAGTGCATCCAAGTTAAGCGATGAGTTTTCTGATGATTTTCCATCCTGCTTTTGCTCAGGTTCTTGCTTTTTGTCAGCTTGACTGGATGAGCTTGCTGATGATGAAGAGGAGGAATTCTTTTCTTGGCCCTTGGACGATTGACTAGACGATTTTTTCTGGCTAGACTTGCTGGTCATCTGGGTCTTGGTGCTGGACTTCGTACTTGTCTTGTGCTGACTGGACTGACAGGCCGTCATTCCTAGGCACAGAGCTAGGACTAGGCTGGCAGAAAATAGGCGAAAAGTCTTTTTCATGTCTTTCTCCTTTGGTATATTTATCTTATCCCTATCTTACTATTTTTTGAAAGATAAGTAAACGTTTTCAGAGAGATTTTCAATAATAGGCAAAAAGAGCATAAAAAAAAACAGCCTTAGGGCCGTTTGACTTATTAGCGGGCAATACGCTTGCGAGCTGCTTTTTTACGATTTTCTTCGATGAAAGCTGCTTTCTTTTCTTCAGGTTCAATGATTGTCTTTTTAACAGCAAAGACAGCACCTGCGACTGTAGCAGCAGTTCCAACGACACCAGTAGCAAGGCCACGGGCGAAAGCGTGTTTTTTAGCCATAATCGTTTCTCCTTTTTTCTTATGTTATAATATATACTAGCTAAAATTTAGATATATTTCAAGGAAAAAGATGAAAACAAAAGTAATCGTCGTGGCTGGTCCGACGGCGGTCGGCAAGACTGCTCTAGGGATTAAACTAGCCCAAAAATTTGGTGGTGAAATCATCAGCGGAGATAGTCAGCAGGTCTATCGTAAACTGGATATTGGAACGGCTAAGGCCAGTCCAGCTGAACAAGCTGCAGCCCTCCATCACCTGATTGATGTGCGGGAGGCCGATCAGACCTATTCAGTCTATGACTTTGTTCAGGAGGCTAGGAAGACTATTTCTGATTTGCATGATCGGGGGAAGTTACCCATTATCGTTGGGGGGACAGGCCTCTATCTCCAGAGTCTCTTAGAAGGCTATCATTTGGGTGGCCAGGTTGACCAAGAAAAAGTCCTAACCTATCGTCGAGAGCTGGAACAACTTTCGGATCAAGAGCTTTTTATTAGGGCGCAGGATTTGATAGAGACTATTGACCAGCCCAATCGCAGACGCCTGATTCGCGCCCTGGAGTTGGCCAAATTTGGAAGAAATCTAGTCAATCAGGAATCCAACTATAGGCCCTTACTAATTGGCCTCACCGATGAGCGCTCAAAGCTTTATGAGCGAATTAACCAGCGTGTTGATGCTATGATGGATCAGGGTCTGCTTGATGAGGCTGCTTGGCTATTTGACCATTACCCGAAGGCTCAGGCAACGAGGGCTATTGGCTACAAGGAATTCTTTCCTTATTTCAAAGGAGAAGAAGATTTACAGACAGCGACCGAGAAGCTTAAGCGCAATACTCGCCGCTTTGCCAAACGTCAGCTAACCTGGTTTAGAAATCGGATGGACGTCAAATTTTACGAGATTTCCGACCCTAATTTTGAGCAGGTCATTGAGCATGCGGTAGAAGAATTTTTGCAGGAGGACTGAGGCCAAGAGGCTCGTTCTCTTTTTAGTGTCGCTTATCTTAATGAGGTCCAGGCCTGTGTTCATAAATTTCTAATTTAGCCAAGACTAGTATCTCAAGTCAGTCCCATCAGCCTATTCTAGGCAATGTGGTATAATAGTAACGTTATGGAAATTTCAACAATAAAAGTAATTGCCCAAGAACTTGGGATTAAAGCATCACAGATTCAAGCGGTTTTGGATCTAACACAAGAAGGGAACACGATTCCCTTTATCGCCCGTTATCGCAAGGAGAAAACAGGCAACCTTGATGAAGTGGCTATCAAGGCTATTATTGATAAGGATAAATCCTTGAGGGCCCTGGCTGAGCGTAAGGAAACGGTTTTGGCCAAGATTGAAGAGCAGGGTAAGCTGACGCCTGAATTGAAGCAGGCCATCCAAACTGCTGACAAGTTGGCTGAGGTGGAAGAACTCTACCTACCCTACAAGGAAAAGCGCCGGACGAAGGCGACTCTTGCTCGTGAAGCTGGTCTGGCTGATTTAACTCGCTTAATGTTGCAGAATGTTCCTGACTTGGAAGCTCAAGCTTCTAACTTTATCAACCAAGGCTTCCCTAGCACTGATAAAGCCCTAGCGGGGGCGGTTGATATTTTGATTGAGGTCCTCTCAGAAGATAATCGCCTACGTTCTTGGACCTACAATGAAATCTGGAACTACAGCCTGCTGGTTTCCAGTCTCAAGGACCCTAGCCTAGATGATAAGCAGGTTTTCCAAATTTACTATGACTTCTCAGAAAAAGTTAAAGACCTCCAGGGCTATCGCGTTCTGGCCCTCAATCGTGGAGAAAAACTAGGTGTGCTCAAGGTTAATTTTGAGCACCACCTAGATAAGATTATTCGCTTTTATGAGGCTCGCTTTAAAATTAGGAATGCCTATATTGATGAGGCTATTAGCAAGGCTGCCAAGACCAAGATTATTCCAGCCATGGAAAGACGTATCCGTAGTGAATTGACCGAAGCAGCAGAAGATGGCGCCATCTCCCTCTTTTCTGATAATCTTCGTCACCTGCTTTTGGTCTCCCCCCTCAAGGGCAAGGTCGTGCTCGGTTTTGATCCAGCCTTTCGGACGGGGGCTAAGTTGGCTGTGGTTGATCAGACTGGGAAACTCTTGACCACTCATGTCATTTATCCTGTGGCCCCTGCTAGTCAGGCTAAGATTGTTAAGAGCAAGGAGGAGCTAGCTGAGCTTTTACGGACCTATCAGGTGGAAATCATTGCTATCGGTAATGGAACAGCCAGTCGGGAAAGTGAAGCCTTTGTTGCTGACATTTTGAAGGATTTCCCAGAGGTTTCCTATGTTATTGTCAACGAGAGTGGAGCCTCAGTTTATTCTGCTTCCCAATTGGCTCGGCAAGAATTTCCCGATTTGACGGTTGAAAAACGCTCTGCTATTTCAATCGCTCGTCGCCTCCAAGATCCTCTGGCTGAGCTGGTCAAGATTGATCCTAAATCCATCGGAGTTGGTCAATACCAGCATGATGTTAGTCAGAAGAAGTTGAGTGAGAATCTGGATTTTGTCGTGGAAACGGTGGTTAACCAGGTTGGGGTCAATGTCAATACGGCTAGCCCTGCCTTGCTTTCCCATGTGGCGGGTCTCAATAAGACCATTTCAGATAATATTGTGAAATTCCGCGAAGAAAAGGGCCGTTTGACTTCTAGGGCTCAGATTAGGGAAGTCCCTCGCTTGGGAGACAAGGCCTTTGAGCAGGCGGCAGGCTTCTTGCGGATTCCTAATGGCGACAATATCCTTGACAATACTGGTGTTCACCCTGAGTCCTATCCAGCTGTTCAAGAGCTCTTTAGTCGATTGGAGATTAGTCAGTTAGATGAGGATGCCCAAGAAAAATTACAAGCTCTTGATGTGGCACAAATGGCTGGAGATTTGGGCCTTGGTGCTGAAACTCTCAAAGATATCATTGCAGATTTGCTTAAGCCTGGTCGTGACCTGCGGGATGATTTTGAAGCACCGACTCTTCGCCAAGACGTCTTGGAACTCAAAGATCTAGAAGTTGGTCAGAAATTAGAAGGAACCGTCCGCAACGTGGTTGACTTTGGTGCCTTTGTTGATGTCGGTGTTCACGAGGACGGACTCATTCATATCTCAGAGATGTCCAAGAACTTTGTCAAACACCCGAGTCAGGTAGTTTCCGTTGGGGACATCGTGACGGTATGGGTTTCCAAGGTTGACCTAAACCGAGAAAAACTCAATCTATCTCTGGTGGCTCCAAGTGAATCTAACTGATTATGTCAGACAAGTCTCACTAGAAGATTTTGGACTAGTTTTCAAGCATGAGGCCTTTTGGAATCAGCGACTGCGGACGACAGGTGGCCGTTTCTTTCCCAAAGATGGGCACTTAGAGTTTAACCCCAAAATGTATGAGGCTGTAGACGAGTTGACCTTTAGAAAAATCGTTCGCCACGAACTCTGCCACTACCATCTATATTATGCAGGCAGGGGTTATAAGCATGGGGATGCGGATTTTAAGGTGCTCTTGGCTGAGGTCGGTGGCCTGCGCTATGCCCCCAAGCTAGAGGTAAAGCCGCCCCGCTATCTCTATCGATGCCAGACCTGCGGTCAACTCTATCCTAGACAAAGGCGAGTCAATACCAGCAAGTTTCGCTGTGGAAAGTGCCGTGGGAAACTGGTCTTGCTTGAGTCATCCTAATTTTTTTTAGACTAACTTTGATAAATCGGCCTTAGGGCTGATTTTATTTTCTTCTGGCTGGGGTATAATAGCCCTGTAAGCTGAGGGATGCTCTGAAATAGAACAGGAATTTCAGTCATCCAGTCTTAGGAAGTGAGGAAACCAAGATGAGTGTTTTGTATAAGAAAAGACAGGGTCGATTTTTGGCTGGGGTTCTAGCTGGACTGGCTGATAAGTTCGGTTGGGATCTTACCTTAGCTCGCATTCTTTATGGTATTTTTACTTACTTTTCATTTGGTTTTGGTGTCTTTCTCTACATCCTCTTAGCTGTCTTGCTTCCCTACAAGGAAGATGAAGAACGTGATAAATACGGCACTGGGCCACGTCGTCGCAAGGATGCGGAAGTCATTGATGATGACAAGTGGTTCTGGTGAGTCTCATTTTTGCCTTGGCTTGCTTAAGCTAGGGCTTTTTTGTGGTATAATGTTAGCATTAAATAGAAACGAGAAAGCCTATGACAGTTACTGTTGATATGCTGGCCAAGAAGATAAAATTGGAGCCAGTTTATACCAGACCAGAGCTTCTAGACAAGGAAATTACGACTTCCGATATTTCCCGTCCAGGGCTGGAGTTAGCTGGTTACTTTGACTACTATTCGCCTGAACGGGTTCAGTTGATGGGGATGAAGGAGTGGTCCTATATGATGACCATGACTGCCCACAACCGCTATTCTGTCCTAAAGACCATGTTCAAATCGGAGACACCAGCCCTTATTGTCGCTCGGGACTTGGAAATACCTGAGGAGATGATTAAGGCGGCCAAGGAAGGGGATACGCCGATTTTTCAGGCTCATCAGGCAACCTCCAGTGTCTCTGGTGAAATTTCCTGGTACCTCAATTCCTGTCTGGCAGAGCGGACCAGTGTCCATGGTGTCTTGATTGATATCTATGGCATGGGCGTGCTGATTCAGGGGGACTCTGGTATTGGTAAGAGCGAAACTGGTCTCGAGTTGGTCAAGCGGGGGCACCGCCTGGTTGCGGATGACCGTGTGGATATTTATGCTAAGGATGAAGAGACCCTCTGGGGAGAGCCAGCTGAGATTCTTCGCCACCTCTTAGAAATCCGTGGAGTTGGTATCATTGATGTTATGAGTCTTTATGGCGCCAGTGCTGTTCGGAATTCATCTCAGGTACAGCTTTCTATTTATTTGGAAAACTTCGAACAGGGCAAGGAATTCGACCGTCTGGGTAATGGCAATGAAGAAATCGAATTGCAGGGAGTAAGGATTCCTCGAATTCGCATTCCGGTCAAGACTGGTCGAAATGTCTCCGTCGTTATCGAAGCGGCAGCCATGAACCATCGGGCAAAGCAGATGGGCTTTGATGCCACCAAGACCTTTGAGGACCGCCTGACCAATCTGATTTCAGAAAATGGTGCAGATTGATGGCAGCACTTAATCCCATTGCCTTTCGATTCGGCCCACTAGAGATTCATTGGTATGCCATTTGTATCGTAACAGGGATGGTCTTGGCTGTCTGGCTGGCTATAAAAGAAGCACCTCGTAAAGGCATGACATCAGATGACATTATGGATTTCATCCTCTTAGCCTTTCCTATTGCGATTCTTGGTGCCCGACTCTACTATGTCGTCTTTCAGTGGTTCTATTACAGCCAGCACCCAGATGAGATTATTGCCATCTGGAATGGTGGTATCGCCATCTACGGTGCTCTCTTAGCTGGTGCTCTAGTACTTTTGGTTTTTTCCTATCGGCGTAAAATCAATGCCTATGACTTTCTGGATATCGCAGCACCGGGAGTTATGCTGGCTCAGAGTTTTGGACGTTGGGGAAATTTCTTCAACCAGGAGGCTTATGGCAAGGCAGTTGCTCAACTCAACTATCTGCCAAAATTTATTCGAGACCAGATGTATATTGAAGGGAGCTATCGGGTACCAACTTTTCTGTATGAATCCCTTTGGAATCTCTTAGGGTTTGCCATCATTATCAGCCTGCGCCATCGTCAAGGACTTTTAAAACGTGGTGAGGTAGCCTGGTTTTATCTGGTATGGTATGGTTGCGGTCGTTTTGTCATTGAAGGCTTGCGAACGGACAGTCTGATGTTAGGAAGCCTGCGAGTTTCCCAATGGTTGTCCTTAGTCCTAGTTATCCTGGGACTAGTCATGACCTATTATGGCCGAAAGAAGGCTGGTCAACCCGATTATCAACAAGTGAAGAATTAAATACGAATAAGTAGGAGAAAAATAGGAGTAAAAAATGGTAGGATATGCAATGTTAATTATCGCCCTGGCCTTTGTAGCCTTGGTCATCTATTTGGCCATCGTTTTACATAAGGTAGCAGGGACAGTTGATGAAACGAAACGGACTCTGACGGTTCTGACAGCAGATGTGGATGTTACCCTTCATCAGACCAATGATTTAATTGCCAAGGCCAATGTTTTGGTAGATGATATCAACGGTAAGGTGGCGACTATTGATCCACTCTTTGATGCCGTGGCAGACCTATCCCTAAGCGTGTCTGATCTTAACAATCAGGCCCGAGTCTTGGGCAAGAAGGCCAGCAATGTCGGTTCTAATGTAGCCAAGGCCGGGACAGCAGCGACAGCCCTTCGCTTTGCTAGCAAGTTATTTAAGAGTCGAAAGAAGGAGGAAGAATAATGGGAAAATTTTTAAAAACCTTGGTTTCTAGTGCCGCTGTTGGTGCGGCAGTTGGTTATTTCCTGACCACCAAAAAGGGAAAGGAATTAAAGGATAAGGCTTTAGATTTTGCTAATGACTACAAGGAAAATCCTGAGGCCTATAATCAAGCTGCCAAAGAAAAGGCCAGTCAGTACAAGGATGTGGCGGTTAACACTTTTAATGATTATAAGGAAAAATTTGAAACAGGCGAGTTGACCAAGGAAGACGTCCTAGATGTTGCCAAGGAAAAGGCCGTCCAGGCAACTGAATTTGCCAACGACCAAGTCGTCGCCTTCCGTGACAAGATTGCCAAGGCTAAAGCTGCCTCAGCGACCGAAACCAGGGCTGAGGTAGATGACATTGTGATTGACTACCCTGACCAAACAACTGAAGAATAAGAAAAATAAGGTGAGAGTGGGACAGAAATCAGTATTTCGGAGAAATTGATTTACCTCACTCTTTAATTTCAAGGTTCGGAAAGAAATAGTCTGGGGATAGACTATTTCTTTCCCACCTCCGCACAGTTGATTAGGATGGCTGCTATCTCTTGCATAGCAAGGGATAAGGACCTCACCGCCACTTCGTTGGTATGTGATTGGTTAAATGCTAAAGCATAAAGCTAATCATCACAAATCAACCAC
Source organism: Streptococcus downei MFe28 (assembly GCF_900459175.1). NCBI lineage: Bacteria > Bacillati > Bacillota > Bacilli > Lactobacillales > Streptococcaceae > Streptococcus > Streptococcus downei. Next base: position 944,605 of record NZ_UHFA01000002.1, read on the forward strand.
TGCGTCAAGCGTTTAATACGGCATAAAAATAAGATGAAGCTGAGACATCCTGTCCCAGCTTCATCTTGTTTTTTTATTCTCAATTGAAAGTAAAATGAGAATAAGGCGACTATTTTGATTCTTTTAAATTTTGTTAAAAAGGCTAACTGGTAATGAAAGGGCTTTCATTTTATGTTAAACTTAGGTTATTGGAACTAGCTCAACTGGAAGGAGGACGATTTGATGAAAAAGTCTAAAAAAATTGCCATTCTTATATTCCTTAGTCTCCTATTTTTAGGAGCCTGTCATAGCAAGCTGACCAATAAGCAAAAAACTGATCAGAATATGACGGTTAGTCAGTTGATAAAAAAGGCTAAGACAGCAAATAAGAAGGTTGAAACGGTTCATTTTGATATGTCTCTAGTGACCAATTCTCTTGGAAAGAAAAAGAGTCAGACCATGAAGGCCGACCTTGATTATGGTAAGGCGTCTGATAATCTGGAGAAGGTGAGTGGAGAAATTAAAACTATACAGGGAGGCGCAAGCAATTATCAAGAGTTTATCCTACCAGGTGATGGAGCTTATTTTAGAGATGACAAAGGAGCAAGTTGGACCTATAAAGATTTGACCGATTACGATGTTGACCCAGATTACTTTGACTTTCTGGACATTGTTTATTCTATGAAGGATGACCTCAAGCTAAAAGATGATGGCGACAATTATACTGTGGAGCTCAAGAGCCAAAATGTGGATTTATTGTCCCTCTTTGAAGATGAGTTAAACTTATCCCTCACAGGTTATAGTCAGTCAAGTATGAAGAAAACCTTTGATAAGGAGAATTTTCGGCTGAAAGCCTTTGAGCTTAAAATGGTCAGCAAGTCACGGAGGAGCCGAATATCCATTGAGGTTGAGTCTAAGTATTCTAAATGGAATAAGGTTAGCCAATCTAAATTCGATGCCCCTAGCGATGTCAGTGATGATACACCTGATAGTAGTGATGCTTCTAATAATATCAATGATAATCAAGAATTTTCCGATGTTAGTTAACAGTCGCCTCGGAAAGTATCAAATTTGATTTTAAGCAAGTAAAATTTCCGATAAAAAAATAGTCCGATTCATGAATCGGGCTATTTCTTCTTCATAGATAGAATAAAGGTTGAGATGGTCGATGTAATTGCAATACCTAGTAGAACAGCCAGACTGAAAGCTACTAGTGTTCCCATCCCCATGGTTAAAAAGAGGAAGGTTAGAAGGACTGAAGAGATAGAAAAGAGAGCAATTCGTGCGAAAAATAGAAGTTCTCGTAATTTAGCGCTCTGTGTATCGACTTGGTAAAATTCTTGATATTTTGGTTGGTTTTGTTTGCTTTGATTGGATTGGTTTTGTGATTCTTGATTAGGGTAATAATCAAAATCATCTTGGCGTTGGGCTACCATAGCTTTCTCCTTTCCACTGGAGTAGTGGTGTAACCTTGTTACTTAGGTAACATTCTATCATAAATTATTAAAATTGTCATAGAAATTTGGTTGGATTGTCCTAGGCTTAAGCTTGCTTTAACAAGGAAAAAGAGAAGGACAGGATTATAAATTCAAAACCTCCCAGATTTTCTTAGAAAATTTGATATAATAATAAGGCTATGGAAAAAATTATTATTACTGCAACGGCAGAGAGCTTGGAGCAGGCTGAGGCCCTAGTGAAAATCGGTGTGGATCGGATTTATGTGGGTGATAAGGCCTTTGGCCTTCGCCTACCCAAGACCTTCTCTGATAAGGATTTACGAAAAATTGCCCAGCTGGTTCATGAAGCTGGTAAGGAAATGACAGTCGCTGTCAATGCTCTTATGCACCAAGGGATGATGGATGCTCTGCCAGCATACCTTGATTTTCTGGAAGAATTTGGGGCTGATTATATCACAGTTGGTGATGCCGGGGTCATCTATATCTGTCAAAGAGATCAGCGCCCCTTTAAGTTGATTTATGATGCTTCAACCATGGTGACTTCGAGTCGCCAGGTCAATTTCTGGGGCAAGACAGGGGGCGTTTCAGAAGCTGTTTTGGCTAGGGAAATCCCTTCGGCGGAACTCTTTAAGATGTCGGAAAATCTGGAAATCCCTGCTGAAATTTTGGTTTATGGTGCTAGCGTTATCCACCATTCCAAGCGTCCTCTTTTGCAAAATTACTACAATTTCACCCACATTGATGATGAAAAAACACGGCAACGGGATCTCTTTTTGGCAGAACCTAGTGATAAGGATTCCCACTACTCTATCTATGAGGATAACCACGGGACTCATATTTTCGCCAACAATGATATTGACTTGATGATCAAGTTATCTGAACTGGTGGAACATGGCTACAATCATTGGAAGCTGGATGGCATCTATTGTCCTGGTGAGAATTTTACGAAGATTGTAGACTACTTTATCAAAGCCAGAGATTTATTAGAAGCTGGTCAATGGTCCAGCGACCAGGCCTATCTTTTCGATGAAGAAATCCGTAAGCTCCACCCTGCCAATCGGGATTTGGACACTGGTTTCTACGACTTTGATCCAGACTTAGTTAAATAGATACGAAAAGGATATGAAGACGTGAGTGATTTTTGGGATTCTTATCGAATTTCTTGAATGAAACCTAAGGAGATCTATAGTCGACTTGTGTGACTAGAGAGGCTTCTTAAATCACTTATGATAATAGGAGGTTGACATGTTTTACGCATATTTACGCTGGTTGGTTTCTTTCCTAGTTTGGGTGGTCAACGGCAATGCCCACTACCATAATCGCGAAAACCTACTAGACCCTAAGGAAAATTATATTTTAGTGGCCCCCCATCGGACCTGGTGGGATCCCATTTACCTGGCCTTTGCGACCAAGCCCAAGCAGTTCATTTTTATGGCCAAGAAGGAACTCTTTAATAATCGCATATTTGGCTGGTGGATTCGCATGTGTGGTTCCTTCCCAATTGATCGGGATAATCCTAGTCAGGAAGCCATCAAGTACCCTGTTAAGATGCTCAAGAAGAGCCAACGGTCTTTGATTATGTTTCCAAGTGGTAGTCGACACTCAACGGATGTCAAGGGTGGTGTCGCGGTTATTGCCAAGATGGCCAAGGTTAAGATTCAGCCAGTCGTTTATGGTGGTCCGAGAAAATTCTCAGGTCTTCTCAAGGGGGAAAGAATTGATATGAACTTTGGGCCAGCCATTGATGTCTCAGATATTAAGCGTCTCAATGACCAAGGGATTGAAACGGTTGCTAAAAGGGTTCATGATGCATTTGACCAGCTAGATGAGCAAAATGAGACCTACAATAATCATAAGAAGCTCAATCCCCTGACCTATATCTATCGGATTCCTCTGGGCCTCATTGCCTTTATTCTCGTTCTTTTGACCATGGCCTTCAGTTATGTTGCCAGCTTTGTCTGGACACCAGAAAAACACCTTAAATAAGGGCTATTATACTCAATAAAAATCAATCTAGCCAAGGCAACGAACTGCAGGCAGTACTTGGGTACGGCAAAGTGAGTTAACGATGCAACACGAGGGATAAACTGTCGTTGCCACAGTTTAAACAGAGTTAGCCAGGGATATAGAAAACTACGATTGTAGTTTTCGTAGTCACTCTAATGAGAAATCATAGAGTGACTTTATCCGTGGGATAATTTTGATTTTTGAAGAGTATTAGTCTGGAACCTTTGGACTAGCTCCCTAATTTCCAAGTCTTATAGAATAAGTTGATGATAAAGTTGAAGTTTTCTTCAGCTTTATTTTTTTATTTTCGAACAAATAAGTAAGAGCTCCTATGAAAGCGTGGCCCTTCATATTCATACTCAATGAAAATCAAGAGTCACCTCTTTGATATATTTTGAGTGTTGAAGAGTCTCATCTATTAGCTCTGGTTTTATGATTGGTGATATTCTTGTGTGGCTGAGTATCTTGCGGAAGGAGTCTTATGATTAAGGAATGGCTGGAAAAGATAAAAGAAAATAAATTGGTTCTAGGGTTAGTTCTTTCGATAGTTCTACTAGCCTCGCTTTTGGCTCTTAATCTCGTTCAGAAAAAGTCAAAGCCAGCTCACTCAGACTTTCCCCAAGTGGCCAAGAGCGCTCAGTCGCTTAAGTCTGGTCAGGCCTCTTCATCTAGTGATAAGTCCGCTACTATTGTGGTAGATGTCAAGGGGGCGGTAAAAAAAGAAGGGGTCTATGAACTGCCAGCTGGTAGCAGGGTGACCGATGCCATCCAGAAGGCTGGTGGCTTCGCTGATAATGCTAATAAAAATTCGGTCAATCTGGCGCAGAAACTGCAAGATGAGGCGGTTGTTTATGTAGCCGCTCAAGGAGAAAGCACCCAGGAAGTAGCTGGTTCTAGCCCTGCATCAGATAATCAGGCAGGGTCAGCCAGCAGTAGTCAAGCTAAGGTTAACCTCAACTCAGCCAGTAAAGAGGAACTCCAGACCATTTCAGGGATAGGTGAGAAGCGAGCCCAAGATATTATTGATTACCGCCAGGAGCACGGAGGCTTTAAGTCTGTTGAAGAATTGAAAAATATCTCGGGTATCGGGGAGAAGACCTATGAAAAAATTGCTCCAGAGGTGACCGTATGACCAAGTATTTTCCCGTCAGGCCAATTTACTTGGCTTTTTTGCTAGTCTTATTAGCCTATTTTCTTGATTCCTATTACTGGTTGGTCGGTCTAGTCCTTCTCTTTAGTCTGATTCAGCTGGCTCGTCACCATGAGGCTAAAAAAGTCGGCCAGGTCTTAATAATTTTAGCAGTATCTGGTTTGGCCATTTTTGCCTATCAAGCAAAGGTTAATAAGGACTACGGGACCGCTCCAAGCCAACTGCAAGAGCTAGACTTAATTCCAGACACCATTTCGATTAATGGTGACCAGCTGAGTTTTCGAGCCAAGAATCAGGGACGGACCTATCAGGTTTTTTATCGTTTAAAATCGGCAGAAGAAAAAGACTTTTATCAACATCTAACCCATAAGATCCAGATATCAGTCTCGGCCAAGTTAAGCCAAGCCCCAGCCCAGAGGAATTTTCAGGGCTTTAACTATCGAGCCTACCTCAAGCATGAGGGGATCTACCGGCTGGTCACTATAGAGAAAGTTAAGAAGCTGGAGCCAGTTAGGCAGGAGACCCTTTTTGATCGCCTGCATGACCTGAGGCGAGAGGCGATTGTCACTTGTCAGCAGAAATTTCCCAGCCCCATGAACCACTATATGACGGGCCTGCTTTTTGGTTATTTAGATAAGGATTTTAGCCAGATGGAAGACATCTATACCAGCCTAGGGATTATCCATCTTTTTGCTCTTTCTGGTATGCAGGTCGATTTCTTTATCGGCTTTTATCGGAGATTTCTCCTGCGTTTAGGCATCAGGCGAGATTGGGTAGATATTTTACAAGTTCCTTTCTCGCTTTTTTATGCGGGAATGACGGGTTATGCGGTTTCGGTGATGAGGAGCCTACTTCAATCTTTTTGGGAGAACCTTGGGTTGAGGCGCTTGGATAATTTAGCCCTTACTATCTTTTCGACCTTCCTCATAAGACCAAATTTTCTACTGACAACTGGGGGCTTGCTGAGCTTTGCCTATGCCTTTATTTTAGCGGTCATTGATTTTAAAGGATTAAGTAGATTCAGGGAAGTCCTTTCCCAAGGTTTGAGTTTGACCTTGGGTGCCTTTCCCTTGTTGACCTACTTATTTGGTGTTTTCCAACCCTTGTCGCTTTTATTGACTCTCGCTTTTTCCCTAATTTTTGATTATCTCTTGCTCCCATTTTTGAGTTTAGCCTTTTTGCTCAGCCCGCTGCTTAGGCTAAGCTGGGTCAATCCTTTTTTTAGTCTCCTAGAGCAAATCGTCACTTGGACCCAACAGTTAATTGGCCGTCCTCCTGTTTTTGGTAGTCCTAGTTTGGGACTTTTAATTAGTCTTTTAATCCTCTTAGCCTTCTTGCATGACTATTGGAAATTCAAGAAAATCCGCCGCCTGCTGATTTTGACTTTTCTGATTTTGGCCGGTTTGGTCAAGCATCCCTTGACTAATGAGGTAACTATGATTGATGTTGGTCAAGGCGATAGTATTTTTTTGCGAGATAGCTGGGGGAAGACTATCTTGATTGATACAGGAGGAAAGGTGACCTTTGGCCAAAAAGAAGCCTGGCAGAAGGGCCATTCGGATAGCAATGCTGATAAGACAGTCATCCCTTACCTCAAGAGTCGGGGGGTGGGCAAGATTGACCAGCTGGTCCTCACCCATACCGATAGGGACCATATTGGTGATTTAGAAGCAGTCGCTAGGAATTTTGCCATCGGTGAAGTTTTAGTAAGTCCAGGGAGCTTAACCAAGCCTAGCTTTGTCAAAAGACTGAAGACCCTAAAAATCAAAGTCAGAGCAGTTGAGGTGGGGGCGAGCTTAGAAATTATGGGAAGTCATCTGCACGTCCTTTATCCTAGAAGGGTCGGTCAGGGCGATAACAATGACTCCCTGGTTCTCTATGGACAGTTATTAAATAAGACCTTTCTCTTTACTGGAGATTTGGAGAAGGAAGGTGAAGAAGACTTGTTGGCAACCTATCCTCGTTTGGATATCCAAGTGCTTAAGGCAGGGCACCACGGGTCTAAAGGTTCCTCCAGCCCAGAATTTTTGAGGCATATTCAGCCAGAGGTGGCCCTAATCTCGGCTGGGCAAAACAACCGGTATAAGCATCCTCATAAGGAAACCTTGGAGCGTTTCAAGGACCAAGGCATCAAGGTCTATCGGACCGATCAGGAAGGGGCAATCTCCTATCGAGGCTTCTGGGATTGGCATGTGACGACCGTCCGTTAGGAAAGAAAAATTGCAGAGGAATTTCAGACTTTTGCCGACTCAAGGCTAGTATTTAGGCCAAATTTGGGCAATCTATGGGGCAATCTATGGACCTGCTCAAGGTCTTGCCAAGTTTGAATTTTAGCTTAAAATATGCTATTCTAATAGGTATCAAATTTATTTAGGAGATGGCTCATGTTTAAAGCTTATGCAAGTTTTTGGAAACACTATATTGATTTTAAAGGACGCACCAAACGCTCAGAGTTTTGGTGGCCTTTTCTCTTCAACAATCTCATTCGTCTGGCATTTTATCTGATTGTTTTTATTGATTTGTTGCTTCCCTATAGTCAAGAACTCAAATTGATGAAGGACAGCGCTCTTCCAACGGACAATTTCACGATTTGGTCTCATATTTCGCCCATTATGGTTGTCATCATTATCCTCTGGATCCTGTTTGAATTAGCCATTCTGCTACCAAGCCTGGCTATCGGTGTTCGGCGCTTTCGTGATGCAGCCTTTCATTGGTCCTTCATCTTTATGTACGGTGTTGCAGTCTTTCTGTCAGCCCTTCCCCTGCCTGGACTCTTTCAAGTTCTTGCCTTGGTGCTTGCAGCAGGTTTGACCATTGCTAGTATTGTCCTCTGGATATTCCCAAGTCGGGAGAAGAAGCCAAAAGTCCCAAAGGCAGCGATGCCTCAATTTGTTGCCCCTCAAGCTCCAGTTGTTTTCCAAGCTCCAAGCAATCCAGTTGCTTCTCAAGCTGGTCCAGGTCAGTCCTTTAACCCACAAGCTCAAGGAGTTCCGGCCCAACCTCTGAATCCTCAGTCTCAAGGGGCTCCATTCATGGCTCAGGGACAAGGGCAATTTCCTAATCAAGGCCAAGCACCAGCGCCTCAAAACCAATATCCTAATGTTGCTCGGCCAGGCCAAGTTGCTAATGGCGCTGGACAAAACCCTCAAGGAAGTCCTGTAAATCCGGCAGGACCAGTTGCTCCTCAGGGAACTCCAGCACAGCCCAATCAGCAGGCTAATCCATTTAACCAGCCTCAACAATAAAAGGATTTAAAATGCTAAAAGCTTACCTCAAATATTGGAAGCAATATGTCAATTTTGGTGGAAAAAGTACCCGTCCAGATTACTGGTGGGTATTTCTTCTTAACACGATAATGACACTTGCCTTTTGTTTGCTTCTTTCTGTCGTCATTATCAGGTTTTTGATTGCCCTTGATCATCAACATTTAAGAGAAGTCTGGGAAAATTTCAAAGACACCTACTATTCTAATGTTAGAGACAGCGCACCCTTTCATGCCAAGCTATTCCCTGTTTTAGACTTTCTTGTCCATTATTCAAGAGGGACCTTAGGTCTATTGTGGCTCAGTTTCTTTTGGAAATTGGCTAATGGGCACCTCTAAAAACACCAAACTTTTAAATTAAAGTGTTGATTTAGCAACAATTGTAATGACAAAATCGCAATTTTATTGAGTATTTAGAGGTGCCCTAATTTTTCTCCCAGATACGCCCTGCTAGTTCGTTGTTTAAGGGATTCAGGCCTGCATTGGTCTTGGTTTTTTCTGCGCTTGGTTCCAGGACTGATCGTATTATTGGCGACCTTCCTGACATTTGAGCCAGTCTTTATGCTACATTCCATGCGACTCTTGGATGCCAGCCTAATCTTCTTAGGCATTAGCTTGGCCCTCCTCCTGCTTGCTAAGCTCTTTGTCCTTGTAATTTCCCTAAGGGCAAGTAAGTGACTTTTGGATAAGGCTTATTAGGGATAGAGGGGTATCGTAAGCCTTGTCTCTTATTCAGATGATTTCGCTTGCCTGAGTCCATTACCAGATACAAAATTAAGGAGTTCTTATGTCAAATTTTTCAGAAAGTTTTATCGCCGCTAATATGGGAAATTTCCCACCAGATACCTTGCCAGGAATCCGCCAAAGGCTGGCAACTTTGAATGACCAACAGATCAATCGCCTCTATGGGCTGCCCCTAAAGGATCCTACGGTTGCCCTGCTCCTGTCAATCTTTCTTGGTGCCTGGGGCGTGGATCGCTTTTACCTGGGCCAGGTTGGGCTGGGCATCGGTAAACTCTGTGTGACAATTTTCACGATTGGAATTGGTGGATTTATTTGGCATATTGTTGATTTGTTTCTCATCATGGGTTCAGCAAGAGAGGAAAATTTTAGGGCCTTGAATAATGCCCTCCAGACAATAACCTATCAGGCAGAAAGAACCTCTGACCAAGCCTGGTATTAGTTGGTAAGTCCCTAGTCAGACAGCTAGCTCATTTAGCAAAGCTGGCTTAGGAGCCTAAAGAATCAAGATAGAATAGACCGCAGTCTAGAGCTTCCTCTGGGATGTTTTTTGCTGCTCTTCTAAGAAAGAGATAGCAAAGACTCAATGAAAATCAGATTAAAGTCACTTTGTTGGTTACTAAACCAGAATGCTTGATAGAGCTCTTCATTTGTGGTTTTCAGTTATTAGGATGCCACTCTTGTATGGGCTAGCTGCTCATGAAATTTGAATCAGAGCCCTTGGCCTTTTATGGTATAATGGGGCTATGATTGCGATTGAAGAAGTTGATGCTTTGAGCAAGGAAAAGCTCCCTCTGATTACCGTGGTGACAGGGGACGATTTGGGCCAGTATAGCCAGCTTAAACAGCTCTTTTTGGAGCGGGTAGCTTTTGACCCAAGTGACTTGGCTTATTCCTATTTTGATTTTCCCGAAAATAGTTTTGTTGATGCCCAGATGGATTTGGAAAGCCTGCCTTTTTTCTCAGATGAAAAGGTCGTCATTTTTGATAATCTCTTGGATTTGACAACAGCTAAGAAGTCTTATTTGGACGATAGGGATGCCAAGAGCTTAGAGGCTTATTTGACCAATCCGGTGGAGACCACCAGGCTGGTTATCTTTGCACCTGGCAAATTAGACGGCAAGCGCCGACTGGTCAAACTGCTTAAGCGAGAAGGAAAAATTTTTGAAGCCAGCCAGCTCAAGGAAGCTGATTTACGAACCCATTTTCAAAAGGTGGCCCACCAAGCCGGTTTAGTCTTTGCCAAGGGGGCTTTTGAGCAACTCCTGATTAAGTCCAATTTTGATTTCAGTGAGATTCAGAAAAATTTGGCCTTTCTCAAGGCCTATAAAGCAGATGGCCGGATTGACCAGACAGACATTGACCAAGCCATTCCCAAAACCCTCCAGGATAATATTTTTGATTTGACCCAGTATATTTTGCAGGGGAAAATTGACCAGGCTCGTGATTTGGTGAGAGATTTGCGCTTGCAAGGAGAGGATGAGATAAAACTCATTGCCATTATGCTCGGCCAGTTTCGCCTCTTTACCCAAGTGAAAATCTTGGCCCAGGCTGGTAAAACAGAGTCGGCCATGGTAGCCCAGCTCTCAGAATTACTAGGCCGAAAAATCAATCCCTACCAGGTCAAATTTGCCCTCCGTGATAGTCGTCCTCTTGCCCTAAACTTCTTGAAGCAAGCCATGGTCATCTTGATTGAGACCGATTACCAAATCAAGCAAGGCAAGCTTGATAAGGCCTACCTCTTTGATCTGGCCCTCCTTAAGATTGCTAGTGTTAAGGATGCCTAAGTGAAATTTTTGTATTATCTTAAGTCCAAAATAAACAATAGTTACCTCCTACAAGTAGCATAGAACTTCAGCCAAAATTGAAAGCAGACCCCCAGTATAAAGGAGTAAAATATGAGCGTTAAAAAAATCGGGATTGTCAGTCTATCTAGTGGCATTATGGGGGAAAAATTTGTCCAGCACGAGCTAAACATTGGCTTGGACAGATTAAAGCAATATGACCTTGAGGTCCAGTTTTTACCCCACGCCCTTAAGGGGCTTGACTTTATAAAAAATCATCCTGAATCCAGGGCTCACGATTTATTAGCAGCCTTTGAGGATGATTCCATTGATATGATTTTGTGTGCGATTGGTGGTGAGGATACTTATCGATTACTACCTTACCTTTTTGAAAATCAGGCCTTAGAAAAAGTGGTTAGGCAGAAAATCTTTTTAGGTTTCTCCGACACCACCATGAATCATTTTATGTTAAATAAGCTTGGAATTAAAACCTTTTATGGACAAGCATTCCTGCCAGATGTCTGTGAGCTTTCTAATGAGATGTTGCCATACACCAGGCAATATTTTGAAGAATTGATTAATACAGGGAAAATTAAGGAAATTCGTCCTAGTAAGGTCTGGTATCAGGAAAGAGAAGATTTCAGTAAGGATGCTGTCGGTATAGAGATGAACAGCTATCAGAATAAGGGCTTTGAATTATTAAAAGGGGAACCAATATTTAAGGGAGAAATTTTAGGTGGCTGCTTAGAGTCAATGTACGATATTTTTGATAACTCCAGATTTGCAGATACTGTTTCCCTTTGTGCACACTACAAGCTTTTTCCAGACTTAGAAGACTGGAAAGGGAAAATCCTCCTGTTAGAAACCAGCGAAGAGAAGCCAACTCCTCAAGCCTATAGAAGAATGATTCAAGCCTTAAAAAATTATGGAATATTTGATGTGCTTGCAGGGGTGTTGGTCGGTAAACCACAAGATGAAACCTATTATGATGACTACAAGTCAATCCTACTGGAAGAGCTTGCGGAAAAAGAGTTACCCCTTGTCTATAATGTCAATATTGGACACGCAACACCTAGATGTATCATTCCATTTGGTGTTGAGGCAGAAGTAAATGTTGAAAAACAGGTCATTGTGTTCAATAATTAGAAAAGCCAATAACTCATCATCAGAAATAGTAAATGGTAGGATAAAATGACTGCTTGTTTAAAACTCTATGACTAGAAGTTCCTCCCTATGAACTCCTAATCAAATTCCTTGAAAACCCTATCATTTTTCTTTACAATGGAGGTGTTTAAGGGTCGAGAACCCTAAACGGCTAGGCTATGCCAATCTGGCAAGTTCGATTATTAGAAAAGAAATGAGGTAACCTTTATGGCCATTACATTACCAGATCTTCCTTATGCTTACGATGCTTTGGAACCATATATTGATGCGGAAACCATGACCCTTCACCACGATAAGCACCACGCTACCTATGTGGCTAATGCTAACGCTGCTTTGGAAAAGCACCCTGAAATTGGGGAAGACTTAGAAGCCCTCTTGTCAGATGTGGAAAAAATTCCAGCTGACATCCGTCAAGCCTTGATTAACAACGGTGGCGGTCATCTCAACCATGCTCTCTTCTGGGAGCTCCTGTCACCAGACAAGCCTCAGATTACCAAAGAAGTGGCAGAGGCTATTGATGAAGCCTTTGGCTCCTTTGATGCTTTCAAGGAAGCCTTCACAGCAGCTGCAACGGGTCGCTTCGGTTCTGGTTGGGCTTGGTTAGTTGTCAATAAGGAGGGTAAACTTGAAGTTACCTCAACAGCCAACCAAGATACCCCAATTATGGAAGACAAAAAGCCAATCTTGGCTCTCGATGTTTGGGAACACGCTTACTATCTAAGCTATCGCAATGTTCGCCCTAACTACATCAAAGCCTTCTTTGAAATCATCAACTGGAACAAGGTAGCGGAACTCTACGCTGCGGCTGTGAAATAGTTGATTTTATAGGAAATTGTCTAAGGCCATTCTTCTTTCATAGAAGTTTGGCTTTTTTACTCTTCGAAAATCAAAATTTTCCCACGGATAAAGTCACTCTATGATTTCTCGTTAGGGTGACTACGAAAACTACGATTGTAGTTTTCTATATCCCTGACTAATTTCATAAAAATTGTAATATTGACAGTTTTTACTCCATGTCGCGTCGTTAACTCACCTTGCCATACCTGCTGAGGAAAGCGAGGCTTTCTCTATTTCCAACCTCAAAAGGTCTCCCAGACCTTTTGAGCTATCTTCAGTTCGTGCGATGCGGAGCAAAGTTGGTCGATTTCACCAACTTTGTGAGGTTAGTAAGGGAGCTAGGCAATCACTATAGAGATTGCCGTTAGCTATCAAGCCACTAAAGTGGCTGATAGCTTTGCTCCTTACCTCGGCTAATTTTGATTTTCATTGAGTATTACTTGACTTGAAGCTTAGTCATTTATCCTCAAAAAGGCGAACAATAGCAAAAAATATTGGTAGTGGTACTTGCAAAAATTCAATTTTTCCTTAAAATAATAATGAGGAGAAATTATGTCAAGAAGAATTACGGTTATTTTGGCTATTATCCTTGCTATTGTCCTAGGTATCTTGGGCAGTTTTTATTTACAGCAAGGACAAAAGGTAAGCCAAAAACAAAGGGCCCAGCAGACTGAGCAATCAGGACAAGCTAAAAAGGACTCTAAGGAATTGGTAACGCCCAGAAACAAGTCGGCTGAGGAAAAGCAGGCAGTCATGGAGGCTGATAGTGAGCGGATGAATTCGCTGGGTCTCTACTATGATTATGCTAATATGAGCCTCAACGACACAGTCAATGCTTTTCTAGCCGAACAAGGGATTGACCAGTCTCAGGTTGCCTTTTCCTATAAAAACACCCGAACCAATGAGACCTTTTCTATGAACGATACCCAGTTGATGACGGCTGGATCCACCTATAAGCTCCCTCTTAATATGTTGGTGGTTGATGGCGTCGAAGAAGGGAAATTCAACTATGACCAAAAGGTGGATATCACCAATCTGGATTATGAATATTCAGGGGAGCACGATGCCTATGTCACTAACTATGGTGGCAGCATGACCATTCCCCAAATGCAGTATGGTTCTTTAGTGGTTTCGGAAAATACTCCAGCCTATGGCTTAGCCAGTCTCTTAGGAGGAATGGAGAAGGCCTACAGTCAATATAGTCGCTATGGCAAGTCCAACAACCCTGATGTACCAGCATTTCAGTACGAAGGCAACAAGACAACCACTTCCTATTACATTCAGGTTCTGGACTACCTCTTTAAACATCAGGATAAGTATAAGGACCTGCTGGAATATATTGGTGAATCCTTCCCAGATGAATATTATAAGACCTATTTGCCAGAAGATTTGACCATCTATCAAAAGCCAGGTTATGTGCGCGAGGCCCTCAATGTTGATGCCATCGTCATGGAAGATAGCCCCTATCTGATTGCTATCTACACTCGCTATCTGGGCGGTTCGGGCGAAAGCAGCACAGAAATTAACGGCCTGGGCTATAGCCAGTTGGCCATGCTGACCTATGTTATCAATGAATGGCATCGGGTCAATATGAATTAATTTTTGGAGACTAGAACGACTAAAATGATAAGGAAACTGCCTTATACTCTTCGAAAATCCAAATTTTCCGTTGTTAACTCACCTTGCCGTACTCCAGTACTGTCTTCGGTTCCTTGTCTCGGCTAATTTCGATTTTCATTGAGTATTAGCCAAGGAGAAGCATAGACCAAGTGGCTGTTCTATAGGGTCAGTTCCTTTATCGTTGCCCCTCTTCAAAGATTTTTTTCAACTTAGGGAAGATTGTGCTATAATAGAAACAATTTTGAAATTTCATTCATAGTTGGTTTAAGCTGGATTGACTGAAGCTGACCAAGGTCCTGTCTTGGGGCTCCAGCTTAGTATCAATGATTAGAAGGAGAAATTATGCTGACATCATACCGTGACGGTCAAATAGACGATATTAAGAATAGAATGTACACCTTCCTAACGGTGGTGCGCAATTGGGTTTTATTCTTCTGCCTCCTATTTGTGGCCTCCCTGGTTTATTGGTTCTTAAACCCCAGAAACATCATGGGGGCAGCCTTTAGCTTGGCTAGTCTTTTGCCTCTTCTGGCTGTTCTTGTCCAATATGTTCGGGAAAAGAATATTTACCGCCGAGATTCCTTGCAAATTTTAACCCAGGATTTGGATTTAGACAAGTATGAAGAAGTTTTAGAATACGAATCTCAAGCGTCACTCAAAACTAATTGGGACCGCACCATTATTCGCCAAGCTCAGTTGGCCTTCCTCCGTGGGAAATTTGAGAAGTCAGCCGAATTTATTGAGATGGTTAACCCTTTAATGGTTCAACTATCACCCAAGGAAAGAACTCCTCTCCTTTTGACCTATTACTTGGTTGATTTTGCCAATAAGGTCCATGAGGAACAGGATTATGATTTGGAATCCAGTCTTGCAGCTGTCAATGACTTGGTTGTGCAAAATGAGGCTGAGACGGCTCAGAAGACCTACACCCAGAACATGCTTCCCCTGATTGAGAAAGTTCTTGGTCAAAAAGAGGCTCTGGAAGATCTTGAAGAAATCCAAGCCAGCAATAAGCTTGAGGAAGTTCTGCGAGATTACTTCCTGGCTGAGAATGCTCGGTTGGCAGGTAAGAAGGACCAAGCCAAGAAGCTCTACAAGCAAGTCGCCCAAGCAGAAAAGTCCCTCTTTGTAGTGGAAAAATCTAAGGCTAGCTTGAAAAAAATAAAATAATGCTCTTCGAAAATCCAAATTTTCCGTCGTTAACTCACCTTGCCGTACTTACTGAGGAAAGCAAGGCTTTCTGTATCTCCAACCTCAAAAGGTCTCCCAGACCTTTTGAGCTATCATCAGTTCGTGCGATGAGGAGCAAAGTTGGTCGATTTCACCAACTTTGTGAGGTTAGTAAGGCAGCTAGGCAATCGCGATGGAGATTGCCGTTCGACATCAGTCACTTTAGTGACTTGATGTCATTGCTCCTTGCCTCGGCTAATTTTGATTTTCATTGAGTATAATACCCCATAAGCTAAAGAGGCCCCCGAATGCTAGACAGAACTTCTACTATTTGGGAGCCTTTTTCATTGGTAGATGACTAGTCCTAGCACTACCAGCTCTAATTGATAAAAGTCCTAGAGAAATGAGCTTCTCTAGGACTTTTGAAGTTTTGGTGACTTAATACTCTTGGTCCGTTTGGCTCCGCAGGTGCGAAACAAATAAACCACCCATTGACGGGTGGTTATGATTAGTGCATTCAGTCAACCTATTTGACAAACATGGCATCGCCGAAACTAAAGAAGCGGTAGTGCTCTTCGACAGCGTGCTTGTAAGCCTCAAGGACAAAGTCCCGTCCAGCGAAGGCTGAGACCAGCATGACGAGGGTCGATTTTGGCAGGTGGAAGTTGGTCGAGAAGGCATCGACAAGTTTGAACTGATAACCAGGCTTGATGAAGATATTGGTCCAGCCAGAATCGGCCTGAATCTGACCATTAAATTTATTCCCGATAGTTTCTAGGGTGCGAATGGAGGTGGTACCGACAGCGACAATACGACCGCCAGAGGCCTTGACCTGACGGAGTGTCTGAGCGGCCTCCTCGGAGAACTGATAAAATTCTGAGTGCATTTCATGGTCCTCGATATTGTCAACGGAAACGGGGCGGAAGGTTCCTAGACCAACATGGAGGGTCAGATAGACCAGCTTGACTCCCTTGGCTTCAATCTTTTCCAGAAGCTCTTGGGTGAAGTGGAGGCCAGCTGTCGGTGCAGCCGCCGATCCATTCTCCTTGGCGTAGACTGTTTGATAGCGTTCCTGGTCTTCTAACTTTTCATGAATATAGGGAGGCAGGGGCATTTCGCCTAGGCTTTCCAGAACCTCGAGGAAGATACCCTCATAGTGAAATTGGACAATCCGTCCACCGTGCTCCAATTCTTCGAGGACCGTAGCCCTCAAGCGACCATCGCCAAAGCTGACCTCGGTTCCGACGTGCAGGCGTTTAGCTGGCTTGGCTAGGACTTCCCACTGGTCACCTTGGGTATTTTTCAAGAGAAGAAATTCCACATGGCCATGCGTCTCTGGCTTTTCTCCATGTAGCCTGGCTGGTAGGACCCTAGTGTTGTTCATGACCAAGGCATCACCGGGGTTCAACTCCTCCAAAATATGGTCAAAGTGGCTATCCAGCATGGTGTGCTTATTGTGGTCAATGACCAGGAGCTTGGAGCTATCGCGCTTTTCTAAAGGCGTTTGGGCAATCAAGTCTTCTGGTAAATGAAAGTTAAAATCTTCTGTGTTCAATTGTTTTCCTCTATATCTTCCTTATAGTCTATGAAAATTAAGGGATAAAGCCAGTCAGCTAGTGAGCTTCTCTTTATCTCCCAGAGCAAGTCTGTACAAATTGTAAGGGCACCTCTAAAAACCCCAAACTTTTAAATTAAAGTGTTGATTTAGCAACAATTGTAACGACAAAATCGCAATTTTATTGAGTATTTAGAGGTGCCCGTAAGATTGACGGTTTCTACTACTGTCACCCTAGCTAGGGTTGATACATGGTTTTAGAAGAGGCTTACCCTTTTAATTTTCTTGACGAATAATCCTGACCTATTATATCACAAAAAGCTTGACATAAATTGGTCTATACCATATAATAAAGGTAAAAAATCGGTATAGACCAAAAAAGAGGTGCTTGTCATGAAAATCATTACCGTTAACAATCAATTCCAAGGAGCAGAGGTTGCCCTAGATATTTTAAAGGATAAGCTGGCCGAGGGAGCTAAGACCTTAGGCCTAGCAACAGGAAGTTCACCAGAAGCCTTCTATCGGGCTCTTGTAGCTAGTAATATTGACCTAACCCAGGTCGCTTCCATCAATCTGGATGAGTATGTCGGTCTGTCCAAAGAAAACCCTCAGTCCTATCATTATTTTATGGAACAACATCTTTTTAAGCATAAGGCCATGAAGGCTCATTTTTTACCAGATGGGCAGGCTCGCGATTTGGAGAAGGCTGCCAAGGATTACGACCACTTGATTGAACAGCATGGTATTGACCTGCAGATTTTGGGGATTGGACGCAACGGCCATATTGGCTTTAATGAGCCAGGGACTGATTTTTCCAGTCAAACCCATGTCGTCAATTTGACCCCTAGTACTATTGAAGCCAACAGTCGCTTCTTTGACAGGAAGGAGGATGTGCCGACCCAGGCTCTATCTATGGGGATTGCCTCCATTATGTCGGCCAAATCCATTATTCTCTTTGCCTATGGGGCGGAGAAAGCTGAGGCTATCGCTGCTATGGTTCAAGGACCTCTGACGACTGAGTTACCGGCTAGCGTTTTACAAGAGCACCCAGATGTCACAGTCATTCTTGATGAAGCGGCAACGAGTTTACTCAAGTAAATAGGAGATTGGAAAGGAGAGGAATCCTGTAAGATGGTTTCCTCTTTTTGTAGTTGAGGAAGAAAGGACTTTACCTTAGCCTAGGGTATGTTATACTGACTGGCGAGGAATCATTATGAAAGTAAGGATTAAGCAAGACCCTGCCAAGCAAGAATTAGAAGTTTCTGTGACCTATGGTCAGAAGACTGACTTGGTTGCAAGAGTAATCAATTTTTTAGAAACAGTAGATAAACAATTGGCCTGTTATCAAGGAAAACAAGCCTATCAGGTCAATGTTTTAGATATTTATTATATTGAGAGTGTTGATAAAAAGACCTTTGTTTATTTGAAGGAGGCCATTTATCAGACCGATTGGCGACTTTATCAACTGGCTGAGGAACTTGCCAGAAATGGTTTTGTGCAGATTAGTAAATCCTGCATTCTCAATATCAATGTTTTGGACAGTATTCGCTCAATTTTTAACAGCCGGATGGAAGCAAAGTTGACCAATGGCGAGAAGCTTATTATCAACCGCAGTTACCTAAAGGCTGTCAAAGAGGCCCTGAAAGGAGAGGGATGATGAAAAAACTAGTCACCAATATCTTTGCGACAACGGGGATTTCTCTCCTACTGACTGCCCTAGTCGCTCTCTTTTTGCGAGCACCTTTTCTTTATCTGGTCTCAATTTTTCAGATATTACTTACGAATATTCTCATTCATGTGCTTGTCAATCTAGTGAGAAAATTTGAACTGCCAACCATTCTTCGGGTTGGCTTGGAATTGTTACTTTGTGAAGGTCTTGTCTTTCTGCTTGCTTTAATTTTTCATTGGAACCAGATGGGAAGCTTATTTTTGATTGGGCTGATGACTTACCTGCTTTCTCAAGCCCTAGACTTATTGTCATTTAGGCGAGAAGCTAAGGAAATTAATCAGCTAATTCAAAAGCGACAAGGCCATTAAAATTTTGGAGGAAGCCTATGGTTAAAGGTTTGAGGTCTAGACTTTGGTTCATAATTTTCCTTGTCTACGGTCTTTCTTATGTCTGTCGTATTTTTGAGTATCTGGTTTTACGGACCGACCAGACTTTCTGGGGTGAAGCCTTTATTCATAAAGTAATCGGCCTGGTAATTCTTTTTGGGATAGCTAAAACTTGTAGCTTCAGCTTACAGGACTTGGGCTTTTCTAGAAGGGGATTTTGGAAAAGCTTCTCTCAAGGTTTGTTTTTGGGAATTTTGACCTTCCTTCTGGCATATGCCGTTGAAGTGAGTCTCTTAATTAGTCAAGGAAAATTTGAGAGTCTAGAAATCTATGTCTCTTCTTTTGCAGTGGACAAAAATGTTGGGCGAGAGACGAGCCTGATTTTCTTTCTGATTTGCATAATAGGTAATATTATCAATGTTTTGATGGAAGAAGGTACTTTTCGTGGCCTCTTTCAAAAGGTACTGGAGGGAGCTTACTCTTTTATTTGGGCAGGAATCTTATCGTCATTTCTCTTTGGCCTTTGGCATTTAATGGGACCTTTGAGGAATTATCTTGATGGGGAAATGACTAGCGGAGGTTTTGTCCTCTATAGTCTGATGATGGTAGGAACCTCATTTCTTATTGGTTTTAAATTTGTCCTTATGACTAGGTTGACAGGAAGTCTCTATATGGCTATGGCCAACCATTATTTCAATGATTTTATTGTCAATATTTTGCATGTTCAATCTCAGACAGGAACTGATCAGTTGATGTTTGTCAGAATTAGTATTGCACAGGGCATTTCTTTTATGTTGGTTCTTTTCTGGTATTTGATGAAGAAAAGAGATAGTCGGTAAAAATTATAAAGGAGACAAAATGAAAATATTAGTAGTCGGCTTAGGCGTTATTGGGACTAGCTATGGTTACCTCTTTCAAAAGGCAGGACATGAGGTCCAGCACCTCCTGCGTGAGGACAGTCCCAAGCGATCACTGACTAGTTTGTCGGTTCAGGTCTTGGATGGCCGACAAGATAAGCAAGGACGAGCTTTCAAGGATACTTATCAAATTAAGCCTTGTAACCAAAAAGACTATGATTTTATCTTTGTTAGTGTTGCTAAGGGTCAGGTCGGGGATGTTATTGACGACCTTGACCGTCTGGCTATCACAGGAAGCTTGATTTTAGCCTGTGGGATCTGGCAAACAAGGGCTGAGTTGGATCAAGACTTGGGTAATCACGATTATATTTTGGGCTATCCAGTTGCAGGTGGGAATTTGATTGAAAATTGCCTGACCTTCTGCCTTTTTGATCATTTTATGCTGGAATCTGAAGAAAAATCTAAGCTTTCAAATTATCAGCAATTGGTTCAAGTCTTTGATGACTGTCAGATTAAACTAGAAGTGCCTGATGATATGCTGGAATGGATTTGGTTACACATGGCCATCAATGCCGGTGTTATTGCAGTAGTGGCTAGTTCTGCTAGAACGGGTGAGGGTAAGGCGATAGCAGAAAATTTGATGGATTCGAGGAAGCTGCTGGCTCAGGCTGTCAGATGTATTCGAGAAACACTAACCATAGCAGAAGCTAAGGGAGTGAATCTGAAAAATTACGGCAAGGAGATATGGATTTATCGTATGCCCATCTGCTTATCCTCTCGCTTGATGAAGAGGCTATTTGCCAAGAACCTCTTGAGTCGCAAGATTATGTCCCTGCACAGCAATCTGCCTGATCTCCTTTTTATCTGTCAAAAATTCTTTGACCTGGGGAAAAAAAAGGAGATTCCTGCCCCAAACTTTAATCAAGCCTATCTTACCTTCTGGGATAAGCTGAAATATCTGGAAAATGAAGAACTCTGAACTATTTTTGTTCAGAGTTTTTGTGCTTTTTAATTTCGATGCCCAAGCCAATCAGCCAGAGCAGGACAAAGGCAAAATTTTCTAGGCTACCGACTAGGTTGCCAGTAGCCGAAGGTTGGGCCAGCCATCCGATTAGGTGATTGCTGGCAAAGCCCAGTCCACCGATGATAGCTGAGTCGGCACAAACTTTTGTAAAGAAATAGTCTTTCTTGTAGAGGGTCGCCATAAAGATAGGAATAACTGCTAAATTCCAAAAAGCAATTTCTCTCTGCCAGTCTGGAGCCAGACCAAAGGCTGATTGGGAACCCAGAAGGTCGGGTCTGAAGAATTGTAGGAGACCAGCCCCTAGCATGGCCACAATCATGAGGATAAAATTGAACCGCAATAATTTATTCATAGTCTTTCCTTTCATCAAAGAAGGTGTCAACTAAACCGTTAATCATGGTTTTGACCGCTCGGTCATAGTGGCGGCCAAAGTCTTCTGCGTGACTGGCCGAGGCTAGGATGATTTCGATGCTGACAAGGAGGTCATCAAGAGGAAGCTTGGGGCTCAGCACCAAGTCTTTTAAAAGTCTTTTGAGAGCTAATTTATCCTCGTTTAATAGCTTGGCTTGTAAGTTCTGGGGGAGACGCTGAATCATTTGCTCAAATTCTGGACCTGATAGATTCTGCAACCAAGGGTGGGTTTTAATTTCCTTTATGATGATGAAGAGAATTTTTTTAAGCTTCTCTTTTTCAGAAGTTCCTCCTAGCTTACTTATTTTCTGGGCCTTCTTGAGAATCCTTTCTTGTTCTTGATTGGTGACCGCAACAAAGAGCATTTCCTTAGAAGGAAAGAAGTGGTAGAAGCTCCCCTTTGCGATGCCAGCCTCTTTGACCAAATTGTCAATGGTGATTTTGTTGGGACGTCCCTCTCGCAACCTTTCTTCAAAAATGTTTATCAGTTTTTGGCGGATGTCGTTTTGTTGTTTGGTTGAAAACTTTTTTCCCATATTTTCTCCTTTGAAAAATATCTGTGACCAAATTTATAAAAATAGTCATAGATAGTTTACAATATCCCCTAAAAAAAGTCAAATGCCAGTACTGATTCAACCTTTCAAAGGCTAGTTGAGATTTGCTATAATAAAAGCAAGAAAGTCGAGGCGATAAGCATGGTAATTGACATTGAACACTATAAAGATTTGGCTCAGCAAAAGCAAAAGGAGCACCGTAAGTTTTTGGCCAGCTTGAAAAAGAAGGCTCCCAAGAATTTGGATAAGCTGGTTCAGGAGATTCATACTGAGGTCTTTGAGGAAATTGACTGTAGGCAGTGTGCCAACTGTTGTAAGAGCTTGGGTCCACTCTTTACCGAGGCTGATATTGAGCGGATTTCCAAGGCTTTTCGGATGAAACTGTCGGTTTTTGAAGGCACCTACCTACGGACTGATGAGGATGGGGACAAGGTTTTTCAGTCCATGCCCTGTCCTTTCTTAGGGAAGGATAATCTCTGCTCCATTTATGAAATGCGCCCCAAGGCCTGTCGAGAATTTCCTCATACCGACCGCAAGAAGATTTATCAAATCAACCACCTGACCATCCAGAATACCTTGATTTGCCCCGCTGCCTATCTTTTTGTGGAAAAGCTCAAAGAGCGGTTGGGTTAGTAAAATTTTAAAAATGATAAAATTGTTGAAACATCGTTGCTGGCGATGTTTTTTTAATTTCCTTTCCCGAACAAATAGATGAGATTCTTTTCAAAAGGAGGAATGGTCTATGCTGCTTGCTCGAGATAGGAAAGGAAATTTGATATCACTTTTGGAAGGTCTGCCCGAGGATGGTCAGGGGCCTTTTTGCTGTCCTGGTTGTGGGGGACAGGTGACTTTGAGAAAGGGGAAAATCAAGCGACCCTATTTTGCACATTTGTCTTTAGCAGACTGTCAATTTTTCTGGGAGAATGAGGGCCAGGAGCATCTAGGTCTCAAGGCAGCTCTTTATCGCTCGCTCAAGCCGGTCTGTCAGGTCAGGGTGGAAGTGGTTCTTCCAGACCTGCAACAGGTGGCTGACCTTCTGGTCAATGATAAGTTGGCTCTAGAAGTTCAATGTTCCTCCTTGTCTAAAGAGAAGTTGGCAGATCGGACCAAGGCTTATCGCTCCCATGGTTTTCAGGTCCGTTGGCTTCTGGGTAAAAAGCTCTGGCTGGGCAAGTCTTTAACCGCCCTGCAAAAGGATTTCCTTTATTTCTCCGCCAATATGGGTTTTCATCTCTGGGAGTTGGATTTGGAGAGGCTTTGTTTACGGCTCAAGTACCTGATTTATGAGGACTGGCATGGAAGGGTTCATTATTTGGTCAAGGAATGTCCCTTTTCTGGCAACTGCTTGGCTTTTCTGCGCCAGCCCTATGTCAGACAGGGGCTAGCTTCCTACGAGGTTGAGATGGACCAGAACCTGTTGACCTATATTCAGCGCCAGCTTTATGGCAGAAATCCCAAGTGGCTCAAGCGTCAAGCCCAGGCCTATGAGCAAGGGGAAAATCTTCTGGCTCGGTCCCTGGCTGATTATTATCCCCAGCTTAGGCCTCCTAAGGGTTCTTTTTGCCAAATTGAAGGAGATTTGGCGGCTTTTGAGAAAAAGTTTTTGGCCTACTATCAGCTTGCTGAAAATAAGGCAGTGCAGGTTCTTTATTCACCAATTTTTTATGATAAAATAGGAGAAAAAATAAAGAAGGAGAATCTTGTTGCAGGGGACAGTACTCAGCGACAGATAGCAAAAAATGGTAGATAATCGTGCTCATATTGACGAAAAATATAAATGGGATTTGACCAGTGTTTTTGCCAGCGACCAAGACTGGGAAACTGAATATCAGGATTTAGCTGAGGCGATCAAACAGGCTCAAGGCCTATCAGGGCGTTTGGCTCAGTCAGCCCATAATTTATTGGTGGTAACCCAGACTTATTTGAATTTGGCCCGCCGTCTGGAGAAGGTCTATGTCTATGCTTCTATGAAAAATGACCAGGACACGACCCTAGCAACCTACCAGGAATTAGCTGCCAAGGCCACTAGTCTATCTGCCAAATACAGTCAGGTCTTTGCCTTCTATGAGCCAGAAGTTCTGGCTTTAGGTGAGAGTAGGTTTGCTGAATTCTTGCAGGAGGAGCCCCAGCTTTCTACCTATGAGCACTTCTTTGATGAGCTTTTTTCTCAACAGGCTCATGTTCTCAGTCAAGAAAAAGAAGAACTCCTAGCCAATGCCCAAGAGGTTTTGGGGGCGGCAGCTGAGACTTATGAAATTTTGGATAATGCGGATGTGTCCTTTCCAAGTGTCTTGAACGAGGAAGGAGCGGAAGTTGAGCTGACTCACGGCAACTTTATCACTCTGATGGAATCAAAAGACAGAAGGGTTCGTCAAGAGGCTTATAAGGCCTACTATAGTATCTATCAGCAGTTTCAACACACCTATGCCAAGACCCTGGCGACAACTGTTAAGAGCCATAATTTTTCAGCCAAGGTTCGTCACTATTCGTCTGCTCGCCAGGCTGCCATGGAAGCCAATCACATTTCCCAAGCGGTTTATGAAACCCTACTTAAGACGGTTCACAAGTATCTGCCACTTTTGCAGCGTTATATGAAAGTCCGTCAGGAGATTTTGGGACTAGATGACTTAAGGATGTACGATGTCTACACGCCCCTTTCAAGGTTAGACATGACCTATAGCTACGAAGAGGCTAAGGCCAAGGCCAAGCAGGTCTTATCAATTTTTGGTCCTGCCTATGAAGAACGAGTAGACCAGATTCTAACCCAGCGCTGGATTGATGTTGAGGCTAACAAGGGAAAACGATCAGGAGCCTATTCAGGTGGGGCCTATGATACCAAGGCTTTTATCCTGCTCAACTGGCAGGATACCCTGGACAATCTCTACACCCTGGTCCATGAGATGGGCCACAGTATGCATTCGACCTTTACCCGAGAAAATCAGCCCTATGTCTACGGAGATTATTCTATCTTCTTGGCTGAGATTGCTTCGACGACCAATGAAAATATCATGACCGAGACCCTGCTTAAGGAAGCCAAGGACGACAAGGAACGCTTTGCCCTGCTCAATTATTATCTGGACAGTTTCAAGGGGACGGTTTTTCGTCAGGCCCAGTTTGCGGAATTTGAGCAGGCCATCCATGTGGCCGATGCTAAAGGGGAAGTTTTGACCAGCCAGTATCTCAATGGCCTCTATGCCGACCTCAATCAGACCTACTATGGTCTAGCTAAGGAAGACAATCCAGAGATTCAGTACGAATGGGCTCGAATTCCCCATTTTTACTACAATTTCTATGTCTATCAATATGCGACAGGCTTTGCGGCAGCCAGCTGTCTGGCTGAGAAAATTGTTCATGGTGACCAGACCAATAAGGACCGCTATCTGGACTACCTCAAGGCTGGCAGTTCAGCCTATCCCTTGGAAGTCATTGTCAAGGCGGGAGTGGATATGACCCAACCCGACTACCTAGAGGCAGCCTTTCAGGTCTTCGCCAAGCGCCTGGAAGAACTAGAGATCCTAGTCAAAAAGGGTGTGCATAAGGATTAGAAAAGTGAGAAAAAAAGGAAGGTATGATTAGGAGAAGGATATGAAGGTTTATAAAGTAAGTTACATGCGAGAACTCTTTCTTTGTGGGATACTTCTAGTTGTAGGACTCTTCGGGTTAGCTCAGTTAAATTTTATCCAACAGAGCAATCAAAATTATAGAAGTCCCGATGAAGAGTGGGTCAGTAAACGTCCCAAGATGTCAGCAGACTCCGCCACTAAGGGTTTAATTAAGTCAATGGGGGGAAAAGAAGAGGATGCTCAACAAGTAGTTGATACCTATAATAGCAGTATTGAGAACGAAAAAACTTGGTTTGAAAAATCTAGGCAAGAAAGACTAGCTAAAGCAAATCAGGACTTTGGCCAAATGACTATAGCTTTTGGATTTTTGTTTTTCTTGTCTATTGGATTGGCCTGGGCTCATTATCGAGAGCCTTTTTCACTCAGACTTAACCCAGGATTTATTGAGATTAAACCCAGACTTTTTAGTAAGCCCATCAGTATTCCCTATAGTTCACTTAAGCAGATTCGATATGACATTCAAATTATCCCAGGTTATCCCAGGTTATGAAAATAGTTTATATAGTTTTACTAGAGGGGTTCGTCTGAGGAAGTTTCTCTATTTTGACGACCTCCAAGACAAGGAAATTACGAGTATTTCACTCAGCCGAGTTGCAGGTGCTAATTTCAACGACTTGTATGCTGAAATTTCTAAGCTAGCTCCTAATCTTAAATGGGTTTATCCTGATTAATCTTCCTATTCGACAAATTGCTAGCAGAGAGGGTCAAGATTTTGACTTTCTTTTAATCTTTAAAAATAAAATTTCATCAGGTTTTCTAAAAACGTTTACATGGCTTAGGGCCTGATTTTTAGGGGAATTCATGCTATAATAAAAAGGTTGAAATATTATAAATGTAATCGAGGAAAACATGATTAAACTTAGAGAAGATATTCGTAATGTTGCTATTATCGCCCACGTTGACCATGGGAAAACGACTCTTGTTGATGAACTCTTGAAGCAATCCCACACCTTGGATGAGCGTAAGGAGTTGCAAGAGCGAGCTATGGACTCCAATGATTTGGAAAAAGAACGTGGCATCACTATCTTGGCTAAAAATACAGCTGTGGCCTACAATGGTACCCGTATCAATATCATGGATACCCCAGGACACGCCGACTTCGGTGGTGAAGTTGAGCGGATTATGAAGATGGTTGATGGGGTTGTCTTGGTCGTAGATGCCTACGAAGGAACCATGCCCCAGACCCGTTTTGTTTTGAAGAAGGCCTTGGAACAAAACCTGACCCCAATCGTGGTGGTTAATAAAATTGACAAGCCAGCTGCTCGTCCAGCAGAAGTTGTTGACGAAGTACTGGAACTTTTCATTGAGTTGGGTGCTGATGACGAGCAATTGGACTTCCCAGTAGTTTACGCCTCAGCTATCAATGGAACCTCATCTCTGTCCGACAATCCAGCGGATCAAGAGCACACTATGGCTCCCGTCTTTGATACCATTGTTGACCACATTCCAGCTCCAGTAGATAATTCTGACGAACCCCTGCAATTCCAAGTCTCACTTTTGGACTACAATGACTTCGTTGGTCGGATTGGTATCGGCCGTGTCTTCCGCGGTAAAATCAAGGTCGGTGACCAAGTTACCCTGTCTAAATTGGACGGAACCACCAAGAACTTCCGTGTTACCAAGCTCTTTGGTTTCTTCGGTCTTGAACGTCGGGAAATCGAGGAAGCTAAGGCCGGTGATTTGATTGCCGTGTCTGGTATGGAAGATATCTTCGTCGGTGAAACCATCACCCCAACCGATGCGGTTGAACCTCTGCCAATTCTGCACATTGACGAGCCAACCCTGCAAATGACCTTCTTGGCTAATAACTCTCCATTTGCTGGTCGTGAAGGAAAATGGGTAACCTCTCGTAAGGTTGAAGAACGTCTCTTGGCTGAATTGCAGACCGATGTTTCCTTGCGAGTTGACCCAACAGATTCCCCTGATAAATGGATTGTTTCTGGTCGGGGAGAATTGCACCTGTCCATCCTGATTGAAACCATGCGTCGGGAAGGCTATGAATTGCAAGTTTCTCGTCCCGAAGTTATCATCAAGGAAATTGATGGGGTCAAGTGCGAGCCTTTCGAACGTGTCCAAATTGATACGCCTGAAGAATACCAAGGGTCTATCATCCAATCCCTTTCTGAGCGTAAGGGTGATATGTTGGATATGCAAATGGTTGGCAATGGCCAAACCCGTCTGGTATTCCTGATTCCAGCCCGTGGCTTGATTGGTTACTCAACAGAATTCCTTTCCATGACTCGTGGTTACGGTATTATGAACCATACCTTTGACCAATACCTGCCAGTTGTTCCTGGCGAAATTTCTGGTCGCCACCGTGGGGCTTTGGTTTCTATCGATAATGGTAAGGCAACCACCTATTCCATCATGCGGATTGAAGAACGGGGAACTATTTTCGTCAACCCAGGTACCGAAGTTTATGAAGGAATGATTGTTGGGGAAAATGCCCGCGACAATGACCTTGGGGTTAATATTACAACAGCTAAGCAGATGACCAATGTCCGTTCCGCAACCAAGGACCAAACGGCTGTTATCAAGACACCTCGGATTTTGACCTTGGAAGAGTCTCTGGAATTCCTCAACGATGATGAATATATGGAAGTAACGCCAGAATCTATCCGTTTGCGTAAGCAAATCCTGAACAAGGCAGCCCGCGATAAGGCCAACAAAAAGAAAAAAGCGGCAGCGGCTGAATAAGGCATAGACTAGCAGGCCTGTGCTAGGTGACTTAACGGCCCTTGACTAGCTAGCTTTTGCTTAATCGCTAAGAGTCTTAGACCGAGGTTTGCCAGTTCCAAGTCCTAGTCAATTTTTCCTTAGGAGGGTCAAGCAATGTTTTACTTATTTGTGGCCATCTTGATTGCCATCTATTATTTCTTTGCGGCTCCTAAGACCGTAAAAAATACCATGAATATGATTTCGACCATGGGAATAATTGCAGTTCTGCTGGTCATGTCGATTCTTGGTTTTGTTAAATTGATTCAATCGCCTCCCGAAGTCTTTGTGGCCTTAGCTATGCTGGGACTAGCTTATTTTAGCCTGCGGGATGTCCTAGACCTCTCAAGCCGGCCCAACA
Organism: Streptococcus downei MFe28; assembly: GCF_900459175.1. Lineage (NCBI taxonomy): Bacteria > Bacillati > Bacillota > Bacilli > Lactobacillales > Streptococcaceae > Streptococcus > Streptococcus downei. The sequence continues at coordinate 972,931 of NZ_UHFA01000002.1, forward strand.
AGCACCGCAAACTTCTGGTTGGTTTAAAGGATTACCTTGTCAATCATTTTAGAGCCTAAAAAGGAGCCTCAGGGCTTCTTTTTTAGAGCTCTAAATTTAAGACTTAGTTTGGGACCTAGAAATCTCTTCTAGTAGATTTTATTCCCGCTTTGAAGGGAAAAGCTGGTCGACCTTGTCTGCTATGGCATAGCAATAGCTTGTTCGATTTTGCCAGCCCCTTTGCACTAGTGGAGGAGAAAGCCAGTTCACTTTGGAGGCTGGTATTTAGCTCCAAGTGCATTAGCACTTAGGGGTCACCTCACCCTAATGCTAGGCTTGAAAAAGAGGCTGATTAAGGGTAAAATAAAGGGAACTATACTAGTTGGAAGTGGACTTATATGAAAGCGATTAAAGACTTTGAAAACAAGAAGGTGCTGGTCTTGGGACTAGCCCGTTCAGGCGAGGCTGCAGCTCGCCTCTTATCAAAATTAGGAGCTATTGTGACTGTTAATGATGGCAAGCCTTTTGAGGAAAATCCTTCGGCCCAAGCACTTCTTGAAGAAGGTATCAAGGTTATCTGTGGTCACCACCCCCTTGAACTCCTTGACGAAGATTTTGCGGTTATGATTAAGAACCCAGGGATTCGCTATGATAACCCCATGGTAAAAAGGGCCTTGGAAAAAGGTATCCCAGTCTACACCGAGGTAGAGTTGGCCTACCGGATTTCTGAAAGTCCCATTATTGGTATCTCAGGGTCCAACGGGAAAACAACAACAACAACCATGATTGCTGATGTCTTGAATGCAGGAGGCCAATCAGCCCTCCTATCAGGAAATATTGGTTTTCCAGCTTCAGAAGTAGCCATGACGGCGACAGACCAGGATACGCTGGTTATGGAACTGTCTTCCTTCCAACTGATGGGAGTTGAGACCTTCCATCCCCATATGGCTGTCATTACCAATCTTATGCCAACCCATATTGACTACCATGGAACTTTTGAGGAATACGTGGCAGCCAAGTGGCACCTGCAAGATCAGATGACTGCTGATGACTACCTAATTCTTAATTTTAATCAGGACTTAGCCAAAGACTTGGCGACTAAGACCCAGGCGACAGTTGTCCCATTTTCAACCCAGGAAGAGGTGGACGGGGCCTATCTCAAGGAAGGCTATCTCTACTTCAAAGGTGAACAGGTCATGGCGGCTGATTCTATCGGCGTGCCAGGCAGTCACAATGTTGAAAATGCCCTAGCAACCATTGCCGTTGCTAAGCTGTCTGGAATTGCTAATGAAGTGATTGCTGAGACCTTGGCAAGTTTTGGTGGGGTTAAGCACCGTTTGCAATCCTTAGGGCAAGTCCAGGGCGTTGCCTTCTACAATGATTCTAAATCCACTAATATCCTGGCCACCCAAAAGGCTCTATCTGGCTTTGACAATAGCAAGGTCATCCTGATTGCTGGTGGCTTGGATCGAGGCAATGAATTTGACGAATTAGTGCCAGATATCACTGGGCTGAAGAAAATGGTCATTTTGGGCCAATCAGCTCCACGGTTGAAACGGGCAGCGGATAAGGCTGGCGTTCCCTATCTGGAGGCTAAGGATGTCAAGGAGGCTACTCGGATTGCCTTTGAAGAGGCCGCATCTGGCGATGTTGTACTCCTCAGCCCTGCCAACGCTTCCTGGGATATGTATAAGAATTTTGAAGTGCGGGGCGATGACTTTATCGCAGCCTTTGAAGGCTTAAAGGGAGAGTAAGCATGGCTAAAAAAATCGTCTTTACTGGTGGTGGGACCGTTGGCCATGTCACCCTTAACCTCATTCTCATTCCTAAGTTTTTAAAAGATGGCTGGGAAGTCCACTATATTGGTGACAAACATGGCATTGAGCATCAGGAACTGACCAAGTCAGGCTTGGATGTCAAATTCCATAGCATTGCTACAGGAAAATTGCGCCGCTACTTTTCTTTTCAGAATATGTTAGACGTCTTCAAGGTTGCTTGGGGTGTCCTGCAATCTTTGGCAATCATTGCCAAAATCAGACCCCAGGCCCTCTTTTCTAAGGGAGGCTTTGTCTCGGTTCCTCCTGTTGTGGCAGCTAAGTTGTTAAGAGTACCGGTCTTCGTTCATGAATCAGACCTCTCCATGGGGCTGGCCAATCGGATTGCCTACAAATTTGCGACAAGGATGTTTACTACCTTTGACCAGGGCAAAAGTTTGACCAAGGCCCAGCATGTGGGGGCCATTACCAAGGTCAATCAGTCCAAGCAAGAAGACACAGAACCAGAAGAAATCGAGAAAGTTAAAGCTGCCTTTGATCCAAATTTGCGAACCCTGCTCTTTATTGGGGGGTCTGCTGGGGCTAAGGTCTTCAATGACTTTATCAGCAATAATCCCAATCTGACTAAGTCCTACAATGTTATCAATATTTCTGGGGATAAGAGTCTCAACGGTCTCAGCCAAAATCTCTACCGTATTGATTACGTGACTGACCTCTACCAACCCCTGATGAACTTGGCGGATGTGGTTATCACTCGCGGTGGTTCCAATACGATTTTTGAACTGCTGGCCATGCAAAAGCTCCACATTATTGTTCCTCTGGGCAGGGAAGCCAGTCGGGGCGATCAGTTGGAAAATGCAGCCTATTTTGAAAAGAAGGGATATGCTGTCCAACTCTTGGAACCTGATTTGACTCTGGAAAATCTGGAAGCTAAACTTGATCAGGTCTTGGCCAAGAAAGACACTTACCGGTCTGCCATGGCCGAGACGACAGAACTCAAATCACCTGATGAGTTCTATCAACTATTAAGCTCGGCTATTGCCCCCAAAAAATAATCAAGACTCCCAGTTCGTTTTTGTCTAAAAGGAGAAAATCTTGGCGAAAAAATCAAAAGATAAAAAAAATCAAAAGCAAGAGCAAGCTCCTCTGACCGAGTGGCAGAAACGCAATCTTGACTTTTTGAAGCAAAGGGAAAAAGAGAAAAAGGAGCAGGAGAAGCTCAAAAAAGAGCTGGCAGATAAAAAGCGAGCTCGTCTCCAGGCCAATTCTACTAAAAGAGAGGATGGGTTTGAAAGGGAGAAGAACTCCCCAAAGAAGAAGGCTAACTCAAGCAAGACCATCTCCAACAAGAAGGGCAAGTCCGTCAAGCAGCCTCCGGTCAAGCCTCTTCCTAAGAAGAGAAAGCCTAAGACTAAGTCAACCAAGTTTAAGCGACGGATGACCAGTATCTTGCTACCTGCTTTCCTGGGGATTCTCTTAGCCATTTACATGCTGACGCCTTTGAGTAAGATTAAGCAGGTGACGGTGGATGGGGCCAATCGCACCAATAGCCAGTCGGTTCTAAAGGCTTCTGGTCTCAAAGACAGTGATTATACCCTGGCGACAATTTTTAATCGCTCGAAATTGGCCCAGTCCGTTAGTAAAAATGATGTCTGGGTCAAGTCAGCCCAGGTGGATTACCGTTTTCCTTTCACCTTCACCATCAAGGTTAAGGAATATAGTATTGTCGCCTATGCCCAGACTGACCAGGGCTATGTGCCAATTTTAGAGAGTGGAACCCGTCTTGATAGTGTTGAAGCTACAGACTTACCTGACAAATTTACCACCATCAATCTAAAAAATGGCAAGTATCTGTCCAGTCTGATTAAAAAATTGACCAAGATGGATAAAGCCTTGATTTCAGAGATTAAGGTTATCACCTTGGCGGATTCGAAGACAACTCCTGACTTGCTCAATCTAGAAATGCAAGATGGCAATACGGTCCGAGTTCCCCTGTCACAAATTGACAAGAAGCTCCCTTACTACGATAAGATTAAGGGAAGTCTCAAGGACAATAAAATTGTCGACATGGAAGTGGGAATTTTTGCGACGAGTGATAACGCTCAGACCAGCGACAATAGTTCAGAAGTCTCTTCCGACCAGGACTCTAATCCGTCCGGTGAGGAGAATCAAGATAATAACCAAAATCAGGATGCCAATCAAAATCAAGATTCTAATCAGGGTCAGGACCAAAACCAGGCTGAGGATGCTAATGCCTCGCAAACCGAGAATTCGGACCAGACCAATGATGATCAAGCCCCTAATCAGTAGCTCCCTCTAGTGGACTTTGGAAGAAGCATCTGATAAAAAGAAAAAGCGAATGATAGAAGTTCTTGTTAAAGGCTCCTATCATTCGCTTTTTATTAGTTCAAAAATCCATAAGGCTTTTAAAGATTTCCAATAGGTTATACTCTTCAAAAATCAAAACTATCCCACGGATTAAGTCACTCTATGATTTCTCATTAGAGTGACTACGAAAACTACGTGTAGTTTTCTATATCCCTGACTAATTTCATAAAAACTGTAACATTGATAGTTTTTACTCCATGTCGCATCCTTAACTCACCTTGCCGTACTTACTGAGGAAAGCGAAGCTTTCCCTATTTCCAACCTCAAAAGGTCTCCCAGACCTTTTGAGCTACCTGCAGTTCGTGCGACGCGGAGCAAAGTTGGTCGATTTCACCAACTTTGTGAGGTTAGTAAGGGAGCTAGGCAATCTCCATAGCGATTGCCGTTTGGGAGTAAGACAGAAGGTCTTTGACAGCTGTCAAAACCCTTCGTCACCTCACACCTTTTTATTTTAAGGTGTCGGCTAAGACAGTCCACCGGACTGTCTTACTACCCCAGCAAGGGTGACTAGCTGTCTGCTGTGCCACGAAGTGGCGCAGCAGACACCTACTGCGACATCAGTCACATTAGTGACTTGATGTCATTGCTCCTTGCCTTGGCCAATTTTGATTTTCATTGAGTATTAAGTATCAAGCATGGATTTTTGATTGACTTAAATCATGAAATGGCCAAGGATTGGTACCACAAGGTCAACGACTAGACCGATAATGACGACTGAAATAGCGGCCATAGCTCCTTGGATTTCACCCAATTCTAGGGCAAAGGCAGCACCAACGGTATGGCCAGATGTTCCTAGGCCAAGTCCAACCCCAATTTCACTGCGGTCAAGACGGAAGAAGTTGACTAGCTTGTGACCAAGGGCATAGATGATAACGGCATTGAGGATGCAGGCCATGGCTGTAATGGCAGTATTGCCTCCAATAGCATGGGCGATAGGTAGGGCGATAGCAGTAGTGGCAGCCTGTGGCAACATGGAGGCTGTCCCAGCAGAACTAAGACCGAATAATTTTGAAATGGCCATGATGGTAAGGACCGAGAATACCATCCCAAGGACTAGACTACTCATAATTTCGCGCCAATACTTTTTGACGACTTTATTCTTCTTGTAGAGGGGAATGGCAAAGGCAATAGTAGCCGGATTTAGGAACCAGAAGATTAAGTCACCCCCTGGTTTGTAGTTTTGGGTATAGAGTGTCTTTATATCGGTACCTAGTCCTTTTGCCATTAGGTAAAGGAGGACGATACCCAAGACCATTGAGAAAAAGAGGGGTTGTAGGAGGAAGAAACCTCCGGTCCTCTTAAAAAGATAGGTTCCCAGAGTATAGAGGATTAGCGAGAAACAGATGCCAAAGATGGGGGATTTGAGTAATTCCATTTTCTTTTCCTAACCTTTCTTAATCATTTAGCCGAGTGAGAATGACGGAGTTTAAAGCTCGTCGTTAGGGATTTTGATTTATGCCCTTCCAAATTTAAAATAAGGGAGGTCACATAGGTCACTACTACCAGCATGATGATGGTTGACAGGCAGATGACGATGACCAGTTGGAGGCCCTCTGCCTTCATAATACCTAGGTTAGCGGCTAATGAAATTCCAGAGGGAACAAACATAAAGCCAATCATACTAATCAGTAGGCTGGCTAGCGAGTCAACCCACTCTAGCTTAATTAGGTGGCTGGTCAGGAGTAGGTACATAAGGATTAAACCAATTACCGTAGAAGGAATTGGCAACGATTTAGGGAGCAAATCAGAAATCAGTTGCGAAACCAATAAGATGGTGGCATAGATGGACAACTGAATAAAAATTGGTGCCGATTTTTTTTGCTCTGTTTTTTGACTATTTTTCATAATTGCTTTCCTCCTACTTGCTAATAGCTTCTTTTTATTGACAAGTATATTTTAACGCTATTTTTAGGAAGCGTTTCCAAAAATTACTTGGAATGCAAAAAAAAGAAGCTGAAAAGCAAATTTCAACTTCCGAATGACAAATGATACTCAATAAAAATCAAAAATAGTCAAGGCAACGAACTGCAGGCAGTACTTGGGTACGGCAAAGTGAGTTAACGCTGGATAGTTTTGATTTTTGAAGAGTATGATTTGGACCAACTGATGAATTTCAAAAATTAGAGGGTGAGATGGGCATTGAGTTCTTTGAGATATGAACGACCGACTGGGAATTTTTGACCATTTTTCATCACCAGAAGAAGGGTGTGATTAAACCAGGGTTGGACTTCGTGAATCATCTCCAGATTGACAACGGTATTGCGATGAATTTGGAGGAAGTTACCTGTCGTGACTCTTTGTTTAAACCAGTTGAGAGTTTTCTTGACCTGGTAACTATGGCTTTCGGTGCTAACGCTGAGGAGGCCGTCCTCAATGTTGGCTGAAACAATTTCTTGTACTTTAAGAACGACACTGCGATCGGCTAGGGCCAAGCTCAGGAGCTCAACAGTCTTTTTCTCAACAGTCTTTTCTGGCTTTTGTGTTAGCTGGCGGATATTTTGAACTTTCTTCAGACTTTGGTCAATGCGTTCTTGTTCAAAAGGCTTAAGAATATAATCTGCTGCATTGGTTTCGAAGGCCTTGACAGCGTAGTTATCATAGGCTGTCGCAAAAATGAGAAAAGGAGGGTGGGCTAACTTTTGCAGGCGCTGGACCAGGCTAAAACCATTTTCCTCACTGAGTGAAATATCAAGGAAGAGGATATCTATGGTTTGGCGAAAGAGAATTTTTTCGGCCCCGGCAATGTCTTCTGCCTGAAAGATCTCCGGATTTTCCAGGACCTGACTGTGTTCAATGAGGTAAGCTAGTTCTTGTCTTGCCAGCACTTCATCATCAAGGATTAGAATTTTCATCATCATTATCTCCTATTCTCTTAGGAATTAAATACCAGACCCTTGTCCCAGTCTTATCGCAATCAAAATGGAGCTGACTGTCACTGCCATAGAGTAGGCTGAGGCGATTATTGAGATTAACCAGGGCCGTCCCACTGCCACTAGATTCAGAAACAATCTCTTGCCCCAATTTATCAATAATCTTTGGTGAGATGCCTTGACCGTTGTCGCTGACAGAGACCCTGTAGCCCTTATTTTCTTCTTTGACTTCAATACTAATGCGATTGTCCTTTTTACGATCCTTAAAAGCATGGCGGACGGCATTTTCAACTAGAACCTGGAGTCCAAAGGGGGGAAGTTTGATTTTTTCGGGAACAGAAATCTGATAATCCAGCTGATATTTGTCTGGGAAGCGGAGTTTTTCCAGATTCATATAGGCATCAACATGAGACTTTTCTTGCTCGAGTGTAATTTCTCTTTCCTGCCCTCCCTGGAGACTGGTTCTAAAGAAGGTGCTGAGTTGCATGAGGGCATAGCGAGCCTTATCGGCATTGATACGCAGGAGGGCGCTAATGGTGTTGATGGCATTGAAGAAGAAGTGGGGGTTGATCTGAGCCTGTAGAGCCTTGATTTCAGCCATGCTGGCCAATTTATTTTGCTCCTCAGCGATACCAATGGCTAGCTGGCCAGAGAAAATCTGAGCTAGACCCAGGGCCAAATTTTTCTCAACCTCACTCACTTTCTTATTGCCAGCAAAATACATCTTGAGTGCGCCGATAGTCTTATCGTTAATTTTTAAGGGGACAACAACGGCGGAATTGAGCAAGCAACCAGGCTCTGGACAAGAAATTGCTCCACGGTCAAGGGCAATTTGGGGCTGACCAGTCTGGATAACCGCCTTGGAGAGGTCGGTCTTGACCGGCTGGCCTGAAATGTGGTGGTCCTGACCAACACCAATATGGGCCAAGACATTAGTCTGGTCGGTCAGGCCGACAGCATCAAAATTAGTATGCTCATTGATAATCTCACAAACCTTGGTAGCTGAGAACCGATTTAGACCTTGACGCAGGTAGGGAAGGGTCTTTTGTGTCAAATCCAGAACATCTCTTGTTTGTACCGCCTTGAGTTGGCTTTCATTGGAGAGGTAGGTTTTGAGGATGGTCAAGAAAATCGTTGACCCCAGACTATTGAGGAGCATCATGGGAAGTATAATCAATCTGACCAAGTCCCAACCAGAAAAGTACCCCACAAAGACCATCTGAATGGACTCAGCGATGAGACTGATGAGGATGATCTTTGACGTTGAAGGGTAGAGCTTTACTCCCTTGAAGTAATCTCCCAAGCGTCCGCTGATATAGCCAACCAAGGCAGAGCTAAAAATATAAAAGAGTCCCGAGAAATTTCCCTGGAAGAAGCGGTGAACACCACCAATAATACCGACAATGGTTCCAACCAGAGGGCCACCAACGAGGCTGGCTGTAGTAATGACTAAGGTTCTGGTATTGGCTAAGGAGTCCGAATGGGAGATGGTTGTTAAAATGGGATGCTCGATTAAACTTTTGTCACCTCTGATTTCGATACCAGTCAGGTTGGAAATAATGACGAAGATGCCAAAGATGATGATTAGGGCCAAGGTCTCGCGCCTAGAGCGCTCGACAATTAGCTGGCGGAAATAGCTATTATTAACCAAAAGAAAGGCTAAAATCATGATAATTCCTAATCGTTGAAAGAGTAAAATCATTAACATTTTTGGGCCCTCCTAGCTGGTCTAGAAATTTTGTAAGGGGTTACGGATTCTTCCTAATATTCTAAAGCTTGAGTTTTTAATTTTCAAGTCTCATCAAAAAAATCAGTTTCATCACTTATGAGCAAACAACCTGAGTCTAGGGGGATGGACAGCTTTCGAAAATTTTTTGAGGCTTCAAAAAGTGATATTTGGCTGTCATCAATTTTTTCGCCTCTTGATGTTAGTCAGGTCGGCTTGTTTGGGCTTGAAATCTCCTTTCTGACTGAGACATCAGATTAAATTTCCATTAAGAGAACTTTACAAGGAGAGAGAAAACGTGCTAAAATAGGGCTATTATAAGAAGTAGCTGACATCTGAGCTGGCTAGAATTTTATTAAAAGCTTGCCTAGGAGTTAGGAACTAAAAATGCTTAAGGAGACAACGTAATATGGCAACCAAAGAAGAATGGGTAAAGTCCTTCGAAGCGGCGATGGGGCGCAAGCCAACAGCAGCTGAATATAGCCAGGCTATGGCAAATGGTTTTGACCTTTCCGCTTTCTCAGTGGCTCCAACACCAGGTCCAGCCCACCAAGAAGCAGCGGTTGGAGAGGCCAAGTCTAATCCGGCTGACAACCGTGAGAATTGGATGAAATTATTTGAGTCGGTGGCTGGTCGTAAACCCTCTGCGGATGAATTTATGAAAGGAAAGGCCACTAACTTCGATAGGACCCAGATTGCTTCAATCCTCAATAATGAGGCCCAAGGACCATCTGTGGGTGAGCAGTCTTCTAATCAGGCCCAAACGTCACAGCAACTTGCTCAACTTCAAGCAGGAGCTGGTTCGGCTCTTGAACCGACCCAAGTCCCTTTGGATAAAGGGTTAAGTCAAGCCCAGGTCAACCCGGGGCAAGCTCAAGTCGCTCAAGAACCTTCTGCCTTCAATAATCAAGTGCAAATACCTCAGCCAGGTCAGCCTGCTTTCCAGTCCAGCCCTAACTTTCCTCAAGGTCAGCCTAGTCAGCCAGGAGCCGCTAAGTCAAGTGGATCCGGTCTTGTCCTAAGCCTGATTTTACCTATTGTTTCAATGGTCTTGTCCCTCACCTTTATGATTTTGGGCTTCTTCATCTCGGCTCCCTACTTCCTAATTTTCTCTGTTTTAGGATTGGTTTTCGCTGCCATCTTAATGTTTGTGAACTTTAAGGGAAAGAAGATCCTGTCTATTATTGCGACAGCCTTGGCTCTTTTAGCCCTTATTGTCAGCAGTGTTGCGGTTTTCACTAAGGTAGCAGAAAAGCCGTCCAGCAATCATAGCCCTGCAAGTAGTAAAAAAGAGGAAAAAGTTAAGGACGATAGTACTGACGTCAATGATTACATTGATAAAAATTATAAATTTGATTGGAAACAAAGTCAGTTTAAGGATTTGAAGGCTAAATCAGACTCCGTTGCCGATGTCATTAAAAAACATGGTAAAGCTAGTGAAGCACAGATTACTGGTGACGGTTTACGTATGGTCTATAAAGATAGTAAAAAAGGAAGTAATAATAGAGTAACTCTGAGCTTTGAAAAGCAGTATAATGGGAAGTTTATTCTATCCAGCGGTACGGGTAACTTTGATGCTGATGATATTAGCACCTCAAGCGACTATAAGTCTGACTGGAAAAAAGAAGACTATGATGCTTTGAAGGAAGGTGACAGTCAAACAGGCCAAGGTGGTACAAAGTGGACAGACGTCAAAAGCAAGCATCCCAAGCTATCTACAGCCTACTATACCCTATATTTCTATGGTGAAGAGGACATTATTTATGGCTTACACGTAAGCTATGCAGACTATGAATCGGATGATTCCCATCTTGACTATGTCGGCCTCTCCTTTATTTCTAGCGATAAAGGTAAAACCTATAACCTAACTTCTAAGTACAGTAGCTAAAAATAAGAAAAAGTCATAAGAGGGGCAGAAGCTCCTCTTATTTTATCTAGTTGACTGGGACTTCTTTAACGTTCTGGAATAGAATACTTCTCTGGTGTGGACTGAACCTAGCCTGGTATCTATTGCTGACCGTCGAAAGACTCTTGCTGGCTGGAACGTTGTACAATGACTATAACCCAGAATCTTCAGTAGTGCCTTGCCTTTGCGCTTGGTGTCCTTGCCTTGCCTTTGCGCTTGGTTGCTTTCAGCCTCCTTTTTAGCTATAATGGAAGGGCTGTGCGGGGCGTTGCTTCTGGGGCTTGTCTCTAGTGGCTGGCTCTGCAAATTCAAGATAAAGAGATTGGAAAAACAATGACCTTACAAGACGAGATTAAAAAACGGCGGACCTTTGCCATTATCTCCCACCCCGATGCTGGGAAAACGACCATCACCGAGCAGTTGCTCTACTTTGGCGGTGAAATTCGCGAGGCTGGAACTGTCAAAGGGAAGAAGACAGGGACCTTTGCCAAGTCTGACTGGATGGATATTGAAAAGCAAAGGGGAATCTCGGTAACTTCCTCGGTCATGCAGTTTGACTATGCTGGTAAACGGGTTAATATCCTAGATACCCCAGGGCATGAGGACTTCTCCGAGGATACCTATCGGACCCTGATGGCTGTTGATGCGGCAGTCATGGTTGTCGATTCGGCTAAGGGGATTGAAGCACAAACCAAGAAGCTCTTTGAAGTTGTCAAGCACCGTGGCATTCCTGTTTTTACCTTTATCAATAAGCTGGACCGAGATGGGCGTGAACCCCTTGACCTTCTAGAAGAATTAGAAGAAGTGCTTGGTATCGCCTCTTATCCCATGAACTGGCCAATTGGGATGGGACGGGCCTTTGAAGGTCTCTATGACCTTCACAACCAGAGGTTGGAGCTCTACAAGGGTCAGGAGCGCTTTGCTGAGCTTGCTGATGGTGATAGTCTCTTTGTCAACAATCCCTTCTATGAGCAAGCCAAGGAGGATATTGAACTCCTGACTGAAGCTGGGAATGAATTCTCGCAGGAAGCTATTTTAGAGGGTCAACTGACCCCCGTCTTTTTCGGCTCTGCCCTGACCAATTTTGGTGTACAAACCTTCCTAGATACCTTCTTGGAGTTTGCCCCAGAACCGCATGGACACAAGACCACAGATGGACAAGAAATTGATCCTCTGGATAAGGATTTTTCAGGCTTTGTCTTTAAAATTCAAGCCAATATGGATCCCCGCCATCGGGACCGGATTGCCTTCGTGCGGATTGTTTCGGGTGAATTTCAGCGAGGTATGTCAGTCAATCTGACCAGAACTGGCAAGGGAGCCAAGCTCTCTAATGTCACCCAGTTTATGGCTGAGTCCCGTGAAAATGTTGAAAATGCGGTCGCTGGCGATATTATTGGGGTTTATGATACGGGTACCTATCAGGTTGGCGATACCCTGACGGTCGGTAAGAATAAGTTTGAATTCGAACCCCTGCCGACCTTTACCCCAGAGCTCTTCATGAAGGTGGCCGCTAAAAATGTCATGAAGCAAAAATCCTTCCACAAGGGAATTGAGCAATTGGTGCAAGAAGGAGCCATTCAGCTCTATACCAACTACCAAACAGGTGAATACATGCTGGGGGCTGTTGGTCAGCTGCAATTTGAGGTCTTTAAACATCGGATGGAAGGCGAGTACAATGCAGAAGTGGTCATGACGCCTATGGGCTCCAAGACGGTTCGCTGGATTAAGCCAGAGGACTTGGATGAACGGATGTCATCCAGTCGCAATATCCTAGCCAAGGACCGCTTTGACCAACCCGTCTTTCTCTTTGAAAACGACTTTGCCCTCCGCTGGTTTGCCGACAAGTATCCAGATGTGAAATTGGAAGAGAAGATGTAACGCGATAAGTGGCACTAGGCACGTTTTGTGCCAGTTCCACTATGGTAGTCTCTATGGTGACTACCTAATCCCCTTACTAACTCCACCAAAGCAATGTTATCGATTGCTTTGGCTCCGTGTTGTACTCTTTTTTCACCTAAGTTCTAAAGAACTTGGTGGCGAACGTCAATTGATTTGGCGAATTGACTAGCTCCCTCACTAACTCCCAAAGGACGACATTTTCGGTCGTCCTTTTCCTGTGTCCTGGTGGATAACGGTAGCTAGCTACTTCTTAGTGTCGGCCCCACTAGGGTGGCCGAAAATCCTAGTTTTCCCTTCTTACAAGCTCCCCACTTATGCTATAATCGACCTATGTGTTTCATATCAGAGTTTGAGATTCTTGGTCCTTATCAATGAAAGGTTGCCTATCATGACTTGGGAAATTTTTCTTCGTTCTTTGTTTAATCCTTTTTCTAATCTGAGAGAGATAGCTAGAGCTATTAAGATGGCTCAAGGGACTAAAAAAGTAAGGCAAATTTTGCTCCATCTATTTTTCTTCCTCTATTCGCTCTCCCTCTATCTTTTTATCTTGATTCATTTCTTGGGGTCCTGGCTTTCCAAGGGGTACACTGGTCCCTTAGCCAGCTATTTGAATGGGCTGGCCTTTGATGGTCGCTTCAAGCTGCCCCATGCAATAACCTTTGGAGTTAGCTATACCAGGGCTTATTACTTGGGTAATCTCACCTCTTATTTTTTGTCAATCTTCCTTCTTTGCTCCTCTGGCCTTATTTATTTTCCTTGGTTATTGAGGCAAATTTTTAAGAGTCACTCGTTTCTAGGTCAGAATAAGTGGTATAAGAGACTGATTCTCCTAATGATTGGTCTGGCTAGTGGCCTTATATTTTTAGTTGTTGGAATTACCACAACGAAAAACCTTGGCTATCAATTCCAGATTCTCCGTCTTTCCAAGACGAGTTCCTACGAGATTCGTGAGGCGACTTTGACAAGGCGGGAGTCCTACAAGGTCCATATGAGTGATGAAGGGGGATCTGGCTATGATAAAACAAATTACCGCCTAGTTCTTGATGATTTTGACACTTGGGAGTTGGTCAATGATAATCATCTGCCAACATCTTTCTTCAAACTCAAGGAGGGTGACAAGGTTTATTTGCTGCTTGCTAAAAATCCTAAAACTGGTCAGGAAATTCCAGTGGATTTGGAAACCAGTCTTGTGCAGATAAAGGAAACTAGGTCCCATCTCTTAAATGATTAAGGACTTCAAAAATTCTAAAAGCAGGAACTGTTTTGATTTTTTTCTAAATAGTTCTTGTTTTTTCTGAGCCGGCGTTATATAATCTATTTAGAAATAAATCTAAATAGAAGTGAAGTGTTTGCTATGAAAAAAATCTTAATATTTATAGGTTTGACTTATGGCCTAGCTTGGGGAATTTGGTTAATAGCCTATCTCATGGGAAGAGGCTTGAACGTTCTGGTTTTAGTTTTAGCTATGTTTGCTCCAGCCTTGGCTTTTTTAGTTTTAAGAATATTTAGCAAGGGACAGGTTGAATTGGGTGCAGACTTTCGTTTGCATCTCAGAGAATCTTGGGGTTATTTTCTCTTAGCCTTGTGGGGACCAGCTATACTGACCGTTTTGGCTTATTTGCTCTATTTTCTGGCTTTTCCGAAAGAGTTTGTTCTCAGTTCGTCTGTCTTTAGCCTTGCTAAAAAAGCCGGAGTACCAGCTTCCCTAATCATTCTCAGCAGTCTTTTTCGTGTTTTAACCCTTGGGCCCCTTATCAATACTTTTGTGGCTATTGGAGAAGAAATCGGTTGGCGGGGTTATCTTTTTCCCACTTTAAAACAGCAGTTCAGTCCTTGGTCAGCTCATCTCTTGATCGGCTTGATTTGGAGCCTTTGGCATTTGCCCATCAACTTACAAGGCTATAATTACGGCTTAGCCTATGCTGATCAGCCGTGGCTGGGAATCCTAGCCATGTTTCTATTTTGTTTCGGTCTAAGTGTTTGCCTGAGCTATCTTGTCGAAAAGACCGGTTCAATCTGGTCAGCTGCCCTTTTGCATGGTTCTCTGAATGGCTGGGCCTCCTTTACCACTCTCTTTGCCCTAAAGGCCAATCATCTTATTCTTGGTCCTTTCCTAAATGGCCTGATTAGTTGCCTTCCTCTACTTGTCTTAGCCATTTACCTTCTAAACAAAGAAAGGAGGACCGCCTATGGGCTTCGCTGATACTTTTAAGGCCCTGTCCAGTCCGCTTCGACGAGAGATTCTCAATCTTTTAAAAAAGGGGCGCCTGTCGGCTGGTGAGATCTCTGCCCATTTCGAGGTGACAGGGGCCACCATTTCTAACCACCTCAAGGTCTTACGAGAGGCAGACTTGATTGTCGAGACCAAGGAGAAGAATTTTATCTACTATGACCTCAATGCTTCCGTCTTAGAAGAGGTCATGGTTTGGTTGGCTGATTTGAAAGGAGATCATCATGAAAGTTAATAAAAAATTGCTAGCTGCAAGTAGCTCTATTATCCTCTTACCCATCTTATTTGGTCTTTATGCTTGGCAAGACCTGCCCAATCGAATGGCCACTCACTTTGGTCCAACTGTTCAGGCGGATAGGTGGGCTTCAAAGCCTTTTGTCATCTTCATCATTCCCTTATTTTTACTGGGGCCCCACCTCTTGGCTATCTTCCTAACTAACCGCGATCCTAAGGCACAAATAACTAGTCTCAAAATAAGATACCTAACCTATGCTATTGTTCCCTTTATTTCGACCTTTTTTGCGGTCTATATGTACAGAAAAAATCTAGGATATCCCGTTAATACAGCCTTGACTATTGGCTTAGCCTTTGGTTTTTTCTTCATCGTGATAGGCAACTACCTACCAAAGATTCGCCAAAATTCTAGGGGTGATTTGCGTTTTCCTTGGAACCTGAATGATAATGGAGCCTGGAACTATGGTCGTCGTCTGGCAGGCTTTCTCTGGGTTTTAGGTGGCTTGGTCATTTTGATTGACGGCTTCTTTAACCTGGCCTTTGTCTGGGTTTTCTTTGGCACGGTCTTTGTCATGGTGACCCTGCCCATCATTGCTTCCTATCTCTATTATCGGAGACATGGCCAAAAGGTCTGAGCCGAGATTTCTGCTCGGCTTTTTTTTTAATAGGCTAGGCAAAGTTCAGCTAAAGGCTAGGGATTAGTAATGATCATCTTGATGATAGGGTGAACGACCTTCTCTCTTAGCAGCTGTAAGTTGCGTTTCTACCAACTTCCTTCTTGAGTGCTAGTTCCTTGAAAGGTTTGCCAAGAAAACTCAGCAGGGATTATTACTAACTTGTCATAAGTCAGAAAAATTGTAAGGGCTTTGAAAGTAGATGAAAAAATCGCTTAAATCTCTCTTAAAAATTGTTAAAACTGGTAAAATATGCTAAAATGACAGGAATTACAAGGAGGTATGATTCTATGCCATTGGAAAAACACCAACGTTACAGTTTTCGTAAGTTAAAATTTGGCTTGGCCTCTGTTGCCCTTGCCGCCTTTCTGACGGGTACTGCCGGTCTTGCTCAGGCTGATGAGACCAGTAGCACGGAACAAGGAGATGGCAATCAGCTGACCAGTCAGGACAACAAGCAAGAGGTCAACCAGACTCAGGCGGATGCTAATCAGGTCCAAGTTGATAGTAACCAAGCCAATAGTGCTCAGAGTGCCCTTGCTTCAAGTGAAGGAGAAGGTCAGCAAGATCAGACTACTTCGGCAGGAACCAGTGAGGTTAATGCGAATAACCAAGCGGATTTGGCTCAAGCTACTGATGCTAGCCAAGGGACAACTAACTTAAACACTGACCAAGCTAGTTCGGGGGCAAATTCTGATTCGGAATTGTCAGACTCCAAGCTTGCGACCAAGGCCAATGCTTCAGCTAGTCCAGCCAAACTAGCTCTGGCTAAGTCAGCAACCAGCGAGCCTACTTATCGCAATACCTTTGTGGATGACGGCCAAGGTAATTGGTATTATCTTGATGATAATGGAAACAATGTGACTGGTCGCCAATCTATCAATGGTCAGGAGCTCTACTTTGCTCAAGACGGTAAGCAGGTCAAGGGCCAGGAAGCCACAATTGATGGCAAGGTTTACTATTTTGACGGTGATACTGGGGATATGTGGGTTAACCGCTTCCGTATGGGCCAAGATGATCAGACTTGGTTCTATTATGGTGGAGACGGTGCTCGTGTCGCAGGCCTTCAAGAAATCAATGGTCAAAACCTCTACTTTGACCCTGAAACTGGCAAACAGGCTAAAGGTGTTTTTGCGGCCGATAATAATGGCAAGCACCATTATTATGATAAGGACAGCGGTGCCCAATGGGAAAACCGTTTTGTCCAAGTTTCTGGCAAGTGGTACTACCTGGATTCAGATGGTGTTCCCGTGACGGGTGCTCAAGAGATTAATGGTCAAGACCTCTACTTTAATGAAGATGGTAGCCAGCTCAAGGGAGGTTTTGCCGAATTTGATGGTGCCAATCATTACTATGAAGCTGACACAGGTGATTTGGTCAAGAATACCAGCCGTGTTATCAATGGTATCACCTATCAATTTGATGATGACGGGGTTGCTGTGGCCCTTGATAAGGTTGAGACGGTCAAGTCCAGCATTGTCGTAAGCAGTTATGAATTTGGACCATCGGTTTCTAAGGTCATCCTACAATTTGATAAGAAGGTTACGCCAGCGGTTATCCATAGTGGGGCGAAAATTTGGACCAATGGAGTTGAAAGACAAATTACCAACTCCTATGTTTCTGATGAGTCCGGTCATGTTGTCTATTTTGATAGCAGTAACTATGTAACCCTAGAATTAGCGGTTCCTTATGATAGCGAGGATGCTAGTAAGAATGCTTCACCTTTCACCTTTGACCTTGCCAGCTACCGCAACCAATGGCTATCTAGCTACAAGGTTAAGGTTGAAGGTCTGCAGGTTCAAGCTGACGGTTCAGACAACCAGCAGGTTATTGACTCTGAACAGGAAGCTATCAATAATCGCCTTCTGCCAGATACGGATCGTTTCTCAGAGCGTGGAACCTTGGGGCAATACCAATACGCTGCATACACTCCAAGTCAGGCCAAAGCTGGTGAAAAGAACCCATTAATTATCTGGCTTCATGGTATCGGTGAAGTTGGTACAGATATTGATATTCCACTCCTTGCTAGTGGTGTGGTTAATTTGACTAAAGATTCTATTCAAAATCACTTCACTTCAACAGGTACAGGTGCTCAAAAAGGAGCCTATGTCTTGGCCTTGCAAAGTCCAACAGCTTGGACTAAGGATGATACCAGCAAGTTGATGGCAGCCATTCGTTCCTATGTTGCTGCTCATCCTGATATTGACACCAGTCGGATTTACCTTTCAGGTGTTTCAAATGGAGGTGGCATGACCCTAGCTATGGGCGTGGCTTATCCAAGATACTTCGCTGCCCTTGTGCCAATCTCAGCTCCTTATGATACCTACCTCAGCAATAACAATGAAACCATTGATGCGACCGCCCTTAGTGCCTTGAGGAATCAACCAATGTGGATGATTTCGACCCGTGCCGATACGACCTTAAATGTGGATAACCATGTCCTGCCATTCTACAAGGATCTTTTACAAGCCGGTAGCCAAAATAAGTGGTTGTCTTACTTTGAAACCAACGTTGGTGAATTTGACAATCATCCGACCTACAATGGCCACTGGTCTTGGGTCTACTTCCTCAATGATGAAGTTACCGGTGTCCAAAATACCGAGAATGCCAAGACCTGGTCTGGCCTAACAGGTATGGTGGCCACCAATGCCACCAACGGCGGTGACTCCCAAGCAGTTTATAATGGCAAGAGCTACAACGATGTCTTTGATTGGCTCAATGCTCAAAATAGAAGAACTCGCCAAGCTTAAGGACGACCCGACCAAGCCCCTTAACCCCAACTAGGGGGTATGATTAGTTTCCCAAAATCATCTCCCTTCGTTTGACGGGGAGTTATGATTGCTTTCGCACCTTTGGAGCGAAAGGGGCTAAAGTTACTGAAATAGAAAAACGACCTCGGCTTAAAAGGTCGTTTTCTAATGCCAAAATCCTTGTCAATTATTGGCCAATTCAATATCCAAGAGTCGGATGACACGGTCGTAGTAGGAGTTAGAGGAGTTGATGTCCTTTTTATTGGCTTGGAAGTCTTTCAGTCTATCGGTGATGATGCCATTGACTGGGCTGTGCAAGAAGCGTAGCAGTTGGCTATCATCATTGATGGTCCAGACATAGAGTTCTTTTTTCTGCTGGTAAGCAGAATAGGCAACAACCTCATTGTAGGAGAACTCTTCAATAGCGTAAAAATCTACCTTGTGAGGAGCAAAGGGGCCAAATTGGAGGGAAACTAGATAGCCAGTATTCGCTTGGGGGAGCTTGCGCTCAACTTCCTCGATGACAGGGAGTTTTAGAGACATAATTTTATTGCCTTTCACCGCCTTTAAGACCTTGAGTTTCTTAATAAATAAGTCAACATAGTTGCTGGATTCATGGCCGTAAGGCTTTAATTCAATAGCAATCTTTTGGTGGCAGGCCTGGGCCGCCTTCATAAATTCATCTAGGGAGGCAATATGGTCGCTATAACCATTTTGATGTGTCTTAAGCTTGGTGACTTGGGCCAGGGTCATATCGGAAATATTCCAGTCAAGGCCAGTTAGGCGTTTGAGGTTATTGTCGTGACTGACCACGAACTGATGATCCTTGGTCATGACAACATCCATTTCTGAATAATCAGCCCCAGCCTTATGGGCCGCCCGCATGGCGGTGATGGAATTTTCGACACCCTGGTTAACGTCCCCCCGATGGGCAATCATGATTGCCTTGGGATTGGTTTTCAGGAGATAAAGGCTTAGGCCATTTGAAATCAACCAGACTAAGAGCGTAAGGGGGAGAAGGAGTCTAGACCACTTGGGTAAGTGCCAGCTTTGATTGGTCTTAGAGAGATAAGTGAGCTCTTGCTGATATTTTTCCAGGCTCAAAAGATGGCTGGTCAAGACAATGATGAGGATAAATTTGAGACTAACAATAAAGGCGAAGTTGACTGCTTTCACTAGGCTATAGAGGCTTGTTTCTAGCAGAAGATTATTACCCGATTGGTCAAGGCCACCAAAAACTAAGACAGCTCCGCTGTAGATAATGACAAGAAGGAGACTGGCTATCAGGCTATAAAAGCCAAAGAGGGCTAGAACCTTTAGCTGTCGTCCCTTGGTCAGTTGCCAAGATTGTCTAAAAATTTGACTGGGTTTGAGCTCGCTAATCGTATAGAGGGGAAGGAAATAAATAAAGCGGAGGTTGAGGTAGGCAATGCTAGCCAAGCTAATAAAGTAAACCCATTTTCCAGCACTTGATTTCATCAACTCATCTGCAATAAAGTCAGGAATTTTGAAGTGGGCCAGCAGGCTGGACCGAAGACCATAGTTGGCCAAGGGAACCATCAAAATCAGGTAGAATAAGAAAACCAAAAGTTGAGGGCCACAGAGGCCAGCCATTTTTTTAGGAAGACCTTTAATCACCTGGCGGACTGATAAGGGTCTGTAGGTCTTGGCCACAGTAATTGTTAGGATGGCAAATTCCAGATAAATGACCCCTGCCAGAATGAGCAGGTAGAGCAAGAAAAAGACCAGAGCTAGCGGATGACTAGCGATGGCAGACCAAGTGCTGGGGGTCAGACTGACTATCCCTGCAAAACCGACAACCCGATTAAAGACAAAGGACAGGAGCCCCTTAGCCAAATAAGCCAGAAAAATCTGCAAGATAAGGGCAGTCAGCAGGTAGGTCCAAAAGTTCTCTCGTAAATTCCGCCAGGATTCTTTTAAAAGGCTTCTAAAGGATGGTGACATGGTCTTTCCTTTCGTGAGTAATAACTAGTGCTATTGTAGCATAAACTATGAAGGAAACCGAGGACCGGCTAATCTGGCAAGCATAAAATGGCTTTGGACCAAGCCCAGGCTAATAGTCAACAAACATCAGAGTAGGCTTATTTGGCTCGTTAATAAATCCAATGGTTTGATGCAACATTCAGGCTATGATTATAAATCAGCATAAAATAAAAAAACGAACAGAGTTAGTAGTCTTACCTTCAGAAAGGTCAGCTTGTTCGTTTTTTAATTATTTATGATATCTGGTCATTAATACTCAATGAAAATCGAAATTAGCTGAGGCAAGAGGCAAAGCTATCAGCCACTTTAGCGGCTTGATAGTTAACGGCAATCTTTATAGCGATTGCCTAGCTCCCTTACTAACCTCACAAAGTTGGTGAAATCGACCAACTTTGCTCCGCATCGCACGAAATGAAGACAGCTCAAAAGGTCTGGGAGACCTTTTGAGGTTGGGGATGTAGAAAGCCTCGCTTTCTTCAGTAAGTACGTCAAGGTGAGTTAACGATGCGACATGGAGTAAAAACTGTCACTATTACAGTTTTTATGAAATTAGTCAGGGATATAGAAAACTACAATTGTAGTTTTCGTAGTCACTCTAATGAGAAATTATAGAGTGACTTTATCCGTGGGAAAATTTTGATTTTCGAAGAGTCTAAGAATGTCTGAAGGCAAACTTCCCCCAGCCTCCTAACAATCAAATAGGGTCATGGACTTGATGAGCTCGTTTTTGAACTGCTCTTTTTTGTAGGCTTGGTAGGCTGGTTTCTTTCGGACTAGGTTGTAACGTTTGGACAGGTTCCAGGTTCCGCTGGGATTGAGCTCGGGATGGTTGGAAACAAAATCAATAGTCAGATCCCATTCTCTAATATAGCCCAGAGGATGGGAATGATAATGAACCCCATCAAGGGTGACTCGACCGTATGAGCGGTGCTCGTGACCAAAGACCACATCCTTAACACCGTACTTAACAAAGAGCTGGTGAAAGCGTTGGCTTCCTAAAAAGGCATTAAAGGGGGAAAACTTGGGATGGGTCATGGTGAAATCCTGATGGGGCACGAAGTGCATGGCAAGGATGAGTCTGTTGGTATCCAAACGCTTGAGTTGCTCCTCCAGCTTAAGGAAGACCTTGTCTGTAATTTCAGGGTCAGATGCTTGACGATTGAGCCTGCGGTCAAACCAGAAGGTCTTCTTGCGCCTGAGCACCTTATCAGTCGGCTCTTGGCTAAAGGAGTAATCATACCAGCCGTGAAAGGCAAGGAGCTGGCGCTTTCCTATGCTATAGACCTGAAAGTCCAGTTGGTCAATCTCCTTGTCCGTCAAATCCAGCATATCATGATTGCCTAAATTGTAGGTGACCTTGAGAGACTTTTCTAGTTCTTGGATGAAGGGAAGGGAAATGTCCTGATGGTGGTTGGAAATGTCCCCTGCTAGGTGGAGGTGGGAAATCCCTGTCTCTTGCAAGGTCTCAAGTAGGCTGTCTTTTTCAAAGTCTCCAAATTGATTAAGGTCAATGTGGAGGTCACTCATAATGGCTAATTTTGTCATAGCTCTATTCTAGCAGAAAATAGCTAGGATTAGGATGGGATATGATTGACCCCTCCCCTAAGTATCAAAAGAAGAGCATGATAACCTTTTGCTATTAGTAGGACTAATAGGATAGGACAGGGTGGAATTTCGGTCATTCTACTTTCTAACGTTCCCTACCTATTTACTGAATCTGAGCCTTGAAAGCTGGCCTTTTTTGCATTATGATAGACCTATGGATATTAAGGCAGACATTCAAAAATTGGCCAAGGAGATTGGCATTTCAAAAATCGGATTTACGACAGCCGATGATTTTGCTTATTTGGAAAAATCCCTGAGGGCTTCGGTCGAAGAAGGGAGAAATTCTGGTTTTGAGCATAAAAATATTGAGGAGCGGATTGACCCTAAGCTCAGTCTAGCCTCGGCAAAGACCATCATCTCAATCGCTGTGGCCTATCCTCGGCAATTACCAACTCAGCCGCCCAAGACCCAATACAAGCGGGGCAAGATTACTCCGAATTCCTGGGGCCTGGACTACCATCATGTTCTCAACGATAAGCTAAATCGCTTAGCAAAGGGCATTGAAGAGCTCTGTGCCGACTTTCCTCTGGAGCACAAGGGCATGGTGGATACTGGTGCCTTGGTAGACACGGCGGTCGCCCAGCGGGCTGGTATCGGTTTTATTGGCAAGAATGGTCTGGTTATCTCTAGGGAATATGGCTCCTACATGTTTCTAGGTGAGCTGATTACCAATCTGGAAATTGAGCCTGACAGTCCTGTTGACTATGGCTGTGGTGATTGCCGTCGCTGTCTGGATGCCTGTCCCACCTCCTGCCTGCTTGGCAATGGATCCATGGATGCCAAGCGTTGTCTGTCTTTTCAGACCCAGGACAAGGGCATGATGGCCATGGAATTTCGTAAGAAAATCAAGACGGTCATCTACGGCTGTGACATCTGCCAAATCTGCTGTCCCTACAATAAGGGAATTCAAAACCCTCTAGCAACCCCAATTGACCCAGACCTGGCCTGGCCTGAACTCTTGCCTTTTCTGGACTTATCCAATAGCGATTTCAAGAAAAAATTTGGTCAGATTGCTGGCTCTTGGCGGGGCAAAAATATTCTCCAGCGCAATGCCATTATTGCCCTAGCCAATGCCCATGATCGCAATGCCGTCGTTAAGCTCATGGAAATTATTGACAAGAATAACAATCCTATTCACACAGCAACAGCCATCTGGGCTCTGGGGGAAATTGTCAAAAAACCAGACCAGGCTATCAAGGATTATATGCGGGATTTGGCTCCTCAGGAGGAGGCGGCCAAGCAGGAATGGCAACTGGTTTGTGACAAATGGCAAATTTAAGGGCTTTATGGTAGAATAAAAAGAACTCTGACTAAGCTTTGTCAAAGGAGTCTAGACCTAATTTTAAAGATTGGAGAGAACTTATGGAAGTGGCTGAAATCCGCCAAAAAATAGTAGAAAATCAAGAGAAGTTGACTAGCTTCAGGAGGTCTCTTTGACCTCGATCGTCTAGAGGAAGACATTGCCCTTCTGGAAAATAAGATGACCGAGCCTGACTTTTGGGACGATAACATCACCGCCCAAAAGACTTCTCAGGAGCTCAACGAGCTCAAGCAGACCTACGACACCTTTAATCAAATGGAGGAGCTCTCCGAAGAGTCTGAGCTCTATCTAGAAATGCTGGAAGAGGATGCTAGCGTCCAAGGAGACTTGGAGGAGACCCTAGCCAAGCTGGACAAGATGATGACCAGCTATGAGATGACCCTGCTCTTATCCGAACCCTATGATAATAACAATGCCATCTTGGAAATCCATCCAGGCTCTGGTGGTACCGAGGCCCAAGACTGGGGCGATATGCTTTTGCGGATGTACCAGCGCTATGGGAATGCCAAAGGCTTCAAGGTGGAAGTGTTGGATTATCAGGCAGGAGATGAAGCTGGGATTAAGTCGGTCACCCTCTCCTTTGAAGGACCCCATGCCTATGGCTTGCTTAAGTCTGAGATGGGGGTTCACCGGCTGGTGCGGATTTCCCCCTTTGATTCGGCCAAGCGTCGTCATACCTCCTTTACCTCGATTGAAGTCATGCCCGAATTGGATGATACCATTGAAGTGGAAATTCGTGATGACGATCTGAAAATGGATACCTTCCGCTCTGGTGGAGCCGGTGGACAAAATGTCAACAAGGTTTCAACCGGTGTTCGTCTGACCCATATTCCGACAGGGATTGTCGTGGCTTCAACGGTTGACCGGACCCAGTATGGTAACCGCGACCGAGCTATGAAGATGTTGCAGGCCAAGCTCTATCAATTGGAGCAGGAGAAGAAGGCGCAGGAAGTTTCTGCCCTCAAGGGTGATAAAAAAGAAATCACCTGGGGCTCGCAGATTCGATCCTATGTCTTCACCCCCTACACCATGGTCAAGGATCATAGAACCGGCTACGAAGTTGCCCAGGTTGACAAGGTCATGGACGGAGATATTGATGGTTTCATCGATGCCTACCTCAAATGGCGATTAGAAGAATGAGTGTCTGTCCCACTCTTATCCCACGACACGAAGTTTGACTAGTCAATGTTACTAGTCAAATGGAGTTAGTAAGGGAGGTAGACAAGACACTCTAGTGCTTGTCTACCTCCCTTAAGCCTAGAAACGTGGAAGCGAGGAAGGTCCAGTGGACCTTTTTATCCAGCTACACAGGGAACAAGTAAACACAAAAATAGGTTTACTTGTGAAAATAATAAGGAAGAAAAGCGGCCTTGCTAATAACAACTTCCGATGTCCCGCTCTCAAACTGGAAAGTAAAAGAGCGAGGCTAAACTAGCTTATCTTAGCAATGAAACACGCCCTAGAGGCTTTGTAAAAAAGATCAATCGCATAGAAAAACAAGATTTTCTTTGGTTACCTAGATTACTTGGCCTTTTGTGGACTTTATAGCTTGATTTTTGAAAGGAAATGAAATGGCACTTATTGAACTAAAACGAGTCTCAAAGAAGTACTCTCATGGTTCGACTGCCCTGCGTGACATTAGTCTTGATGTCAGAAATGGTGAATTCGTCTATATCGTTGGACCATCAGGGGCGGGGAAATCAACCCTGATTCGGATGCTCTACCGTGAAGAAGAAGCCAGTCGGGGCTCCATTAAGGTGGGGCAATTCCGCCTTAACAAGATTAAGAAGCGGCAAATTCCTATCCTGCGTCGCTCTATTGGTGTAGTCTTTCAGGACTACAAATTGCTCAACCATAAGACCGTTTATGAAAATGTCGCTTTCGCCATGGAAGTTATTGGTGAACGGCCTCGTTACATCAAAAAACGAGTCAAGGAGGTTCTGGGGCTGGTAGGGCTCAAGTATAAAGAGCGTTCTTTCCCAAACCAACTTTCTGGTGGTGAACAGCAGCGGGTAGCCATTGCTCGGGCCTTGGTCAATAATCCCAAGGTCTTGATTGCGGATGAACCAACTGGTAACTTGGACCCTGAAATTTCTGAAGAAATTATGCGACTTCTGGAACGTATCAACCAAGATGGAACAACTGTTTTGATGGCGACCCACAATAGTAGCATCGTCAATAGCCACCGACACCGTGTCTTAGCTATCGAGGATGGCCGTCTGGTCCGTGATGAAGAGGAAGGAGAGTACGGTTACGATGATTAGAACTTTTTTCCGTCACTTAAAAGAATCCTTTGTCAGTCTTAAGCGTCAAGGCTGGATGACCTTCGCAGCGGTTTCATCAGTGACGATTACATTGACTCTTGTTGGAATTGTCATTGGTATCTTGCTCAACGTCAGCAAACTGAGCGAAGATTTAGAGCACAATTTGACCATTAATGTCTATATGGATACTAATGTTTTTGATAACTCTCAGACTAAGGCTGATGGAACACCCAATGATGACTACCATGCCATCTATAAACAGATTGAGCAAATTAATGGTGTGGCCTCTATTAAATTCTCTAGTAAGAATGATCAATTAGCAGATTTGCAAAAGCAATATGGGAATGCCTGGACCTATGATGAATCTTCCAACCCCCTCTTTGATGCCTATATCGTCAAGGTTAAATCGGCTAAAGAGATGAAGAGTATCTCCGAAGAAATGAAGCGCATCAAAGGCGTTAATGATGCCCGATATGGTGGCGTTGATACGGACCGCTTGACGGCTGTTTCTGGGCAAATTCGATTATGGGGCTTAGTAGGAGCGGCTGTCTTTATTCTGGTGGCTATCTTCCTAATTTCTAATACCATTCGGATTACCATCATGTCCCGTAAGGATGATATCATCATCATGCGTTTGGTTGGGGCCAAGAATTCCTACATTCGGACTCCTTTCTTCTTCGAAGGAGCTTGGTTTGGCGTTTTGGGAGCCATCTTGCCTTCCTTGATTATTTATTATCTCTACAATTTGGCCTGGACCCGCATTAATCCAAACTTAGCCGCAGAAAATCTTGGCCTTTATCCTATCAATCCCTATCTCTATTACTTGATTGGCGGGATCTTCCTTGTCGGTATTGTCATCGGTTCTATTGGTTCCATGATTTCTATCCGCAGGTATTTGAAGGCCTGATTAAAAGCCCATCTAATTCCAAAAGAGGAGCAGTGTCAGCTCCTTTTTTTCATGGATTTAGCGAGCTCCTGTTTGTTTTTCTCAACATTTTCAAAGCTAGGCTAGCAGGGCTTTTCTTTCTAACTAATCTACTTATACTCTTCAAAAATCAAAACTATCCATCGTTCACTCACTTTGCCGTACTTACTGAGGAAAGCGAAGCTTTCCCTCTTTCCAACCTCAAAAGGTCTTCCAGACCTTTTAAGCTACCTGCAGTTCGTGCGATGCGGAGCAAAGTTGGTCGCACCAACTTTGTGAGGTTAGTAAGGGAGCTAGGCAATCGCTATGGAGATTGCCGTTTGACATCAGTCACTTTAGTGACTTGATGTCATTGCTCCTTGCCTTGGCTATTTTTGATTTTTATTGAGTATTATTTGGGCATGCTCTCCTTCTCCTGGTCTCAGATTTTAAAGTGCTTCTGGACAAGGACGGCTATCTCTTGTCCCTCAAGGTCACTCATTTTTTTGGTAATTTTTGATAGATTTCTCATAGTGGGATGTCTTCAAGTCATCGGGCCAAAAAGCTTGATGTATCAAGGCTTTTTATTCAAAATTGATATTGTGATATGAGGAAATTTATAGTACAATGGAAAAGTATTCTAAAAGAAAACTGAATAATCAAAGTTTTTCTAGGACCTGTAGTTAATCACCATCATTTAACCATCAAGCCTGGACCAGCAAGATTTTACAGTTTAAATTGATAAGGAGAATCACATGAACAAACAGGATTGGATTGAATATTTTGAAGCCATCAATGGTCGGACCCCTTCGGAA
Source organism: Streptococcus downei MFe28 (assembly GCF_900459175.1). Classification (NCBI taxonomy): domain Bacteria; kingdom Bacillati; phylum Bacillota; class Bacilli; order Lactobacillales; family Streptococcaceae; genus Streptococcus; species Streptococcus downei. The sequence continues at coordinate 1,000,275 of NZ_UHFA01000002.1, forward strand.
GCAGAAATTGCCCAAGCTCTCGCAACAGGTGATTTCGCTGCTGAGGATGTTGCGGACGCGCCTGTGGCCCAACCGGTTTCAGAAGCACCGACTCAAGCAGACTCCCTGCAAGCAAGTGCTCAGGAAGCTAGTTCGGCTCAAGTAGCAGCAGCTAAGGAAGAAGCGCCTCAGGCTCCAGCGCAAGAACTAGCATCGGCTCAAGTAGCAGCAGCTAAGGAAGAAGCACCTCAAGCTGCACCAGCTCCTGAACAAGTCCAAGCAGAAGCGGCAAATGCTCAAGCGGCTGCAGGAGCACAAGGAGCGGCTCAGCAGGTAACTCCCCAAGCAAATCAGTTTGCTCAAGCGGCTTCAGGACAGGCTGAACCAAATCAGGCTGGTCAATTTGCCCAAGCTGGTCAAGCAGCGCCAGGCCAACAACAGGTCTATTACCAACAGGGTCCTGACGGTCAAATTCAAGCCGTAATGGCACCAGTACCTAAACAACCAAATCCACAAGCGGAAGCATTCAAAAAAGGCTTTTCAGGTTATTTCTCTTGGTTCGGCAAAGCCTTTGTTAAGCCAGAAGCTAAAGCGCAAGAAGGACACCCTATCTTTGGTTTGATTACTATTGGCTTGGCTTCTTGGTTTGCTGCTTGGGGCTTGGTTAATTTCTTCCACAGAATATTGATGGCCTATTCGCTCCCATCATACCGTAGTGATAACTTTAAAGACACATACCATCAAGCGGTTTCAAGCCATTTTGGTATCTTGAAGACCTTACTTGTCCTCCTGATCTTCTTTGTATTCTATACAGTTCTGACAGCTGTACCTGTACTATTTAATAAAGATAAGAGCAAGGGATTCTTTACTAAGCTTGGTCAGTATTTCTCATATACACCAATTATTTTTGTGCTTAACTTCTTAGCCTTTGTTGTTACCTGGTTTATCCCTGGTAAAGTTACGAAGAAGGCTGCCTCCGTGTTCTATGAGTATGGTGTAGATAAGAACTTGCGACCTCTGAATGTTTTGACTCAACTTGGTCAAAAGGGGTATTACGCGAATGCCTTTGGTTCAGTTCATATTATTGCGATTATTATGTTGACCCTTTTCGTAATTGGTTTTGCTATGATTCTCTTGTCACTAGTTAAGAATCTTGACTTTAACCTCGGTAAGGTCAATAGTTTCTATGTGACCCTAGCAGTTACCCTGCTCTTTTCTCTGCTTATGGTTGGTTTCAACAAGACGGTTTCTGCAACCTTCCGTTCTGGGTTTGACTCTGTTCATGATGTTTTCCATTCAGATAGCAGTAGCGACTATGACGATGATGACAGTTACTATGACGACTAAAAAATAGAATAGGAAAATCTATGGCTACAAAAGAAAGATGGACAGAATTATTTGAAGATGTGGTCGGTCGTAAGCCCAACCCGCAGGAATTTATGGCTGGGAAGGAAAGCGGCTTTTCACCCAAGGAGATTCGGCGGATTGCTGGGATTGAAAATGCTGACGGCGCACTTGCTAGCGCCCAGGCTGTCACCCAGTCAGCTGATGATGAAAAAGGGGACTCTCAAGCCAGGTCCAATGCTTCAGCTAACCATCTAGCCCATCCAGACACCTTAGCCGAAGATGGTTTGGACCAATCTCAAGAAGATGCCTGGATTTCAGCCTTTCAAAAATACGTTGGTCGTCAGCCACGACCTGAAGAATTTCTAATTGGTAAGGCGGCTGCTTTTAATTTAACCAGTATCAATCAGTTCTTAAATTCCAGTCCCAAGCCTCTTAAGCCACCCATGGCTCGCTGGAAGAAATTTACCATTGCTTTTACTAGCTTACTGGTTATTGCCTTGATTAGTGTCATTATCTATGGCAGTCACTACTATTCGAGGGAATCAGTAGCCGACCGTTATTTGCAGGTGGCGGGCAAGGATTTTAATAAGCAGTTGGACTATGAAGTTTGGGCTGACAATAAAAAAGCCATTTCCAATGCGGATTTGAAGTACACCAACAAGTCCAAGGTGCTAGCCAACACCAATAAGTCGGATTTACTCAAGGGTTCAAACATGGTGCAGGTCGGTCGCCAATACCTGCTCTTTCCTAAGTGGAAGGTAGCCGTTAAGCCGGCGTCGGCAGAAATTTCGACCAATACCAAGGACCTTAAAATCACCATCAATGATGTCGAATTCAAGACTTCTGATAGTGATAAGTATAGTGCGACCTTGAAACGCCTCTATCCTGGTACTTATGATTTTGTTGCTTCTGGTAAGGTTAATGGCCAAAAGCTAGAAGTCAGCTCGCAAAAGAAATTTCCCCTAAGTGGTTCTAGCTCTTCTAACAATTCTAAAGGTTCTCAGGAGGTTACCCTCAATGTGAAGTATCTCAGCTTCACCCTCAATAGTAACCTGACAGATGGGGATGTCTATGTTGGTAGTAAGAAGATTGGTAGCATGAAGAATGGCCAATATTCGGCTTCTAAGCTGGCAGTAACCGATAGCGCCTCGGTCTATGTTCAGAAGAAATTTAGCGATGGGACTAGTGTCAAATCAGAAACGACCTCCATTGAAGACATCAGCGATGGCGACAGTCTCAACCTGGATGCCGATGGTATCTTGGACCGCGATACAGCGGATGATTTGATCACAGCGGCCTATAGCAAGATGCAGACCTATGCGGTGGACAATACGACGCCAGATAACCTGACCGACATCTTCCAAGGTGGTACTGATAATAGCATGTATAAGGATGTCAAAGATATGATTGACACTAATACGATTAATGCTAAGGTTCGTAAGGCCGATAGTATCACCTTCAACGATGTTGATGTAACTAGTGTGACCCAGACCTCTGCCAAGTCCTATACCGTTAATTTCACGGTTGTTTGTGACTTCTATTATTCCTATGATTCAGACCATAAGTCATCTGGCGATATTAAGGATAAGGTCTCCTGGTCAGCCAAGGTTGATTATCAAGGAAGCAAGTCTAGCTCAAGCTCTAGTGATAACGATTATGATAGCTATTCCAGCTATTCAGATTACATCATCACAGGAAAAAATGGGACTTCTCAGAATGTTAGTCGTGAGGATACCGTAAAATAAGATAAAGTGGTTGGAAGGCATTCCCTTCTAGCCATTTTTCGTGTTATAATAAACTAATGAAATTTTAAGCTAGCTGTGGCTATAAATCGTAAACTAGCTAGCAGAAAAGAGGTTCATAGTGAAGTACGCTTTAGGAATCGATCTTGGAACGACCAATTCGGTTATGGCCATTGTTAAAAATCCCGAGCAAAAGCCGGAAATTATACCGATGGGGGCTAATGATGAGTCCCTTTTACAATCGGCCCTTTATTTTTCCGACATCAATGGAAAATCTCGGGTCTTTTTTGGCTCATCGGCTGTTAATCGTGGTCTTAATTCAGGAATTATTGACTACTTTAAACAGGATTTTAAGCGGGATATTGCACGGGATGTCGAAAGCGAAGCCCCTAACCATGTCAGGGTCAATTCCATTATCCTGTCGGCTCTGATTCTTAATGAATTCAAGAAACGCTCGGATATTGTCTCTATGGAGTTAGGGGTGGACCTTATCCACGATGCTGTTATCACGGTGCCAGCCTATTTCACCTCTGAGCAAAGAAGGGCCACCAAGAATGCCGGTCGCTTGGCTGGTCTTAATATCCTGCGGATTATTAATGAACCGACCGCAGCAGCTATTTCCTATGCCCATGAGAAGGGTGTTAGTGGTAAGGTTCTGGTCTATGACTTAGGAGGTGGAACCTTTGATGTCACCGTCATGGATGTTGACAATCATCACTACAATATTCTAGCAACGGATGGTAACCACCGTCTGGGAGGAATAGACTTTGACAAACGCCTGGTCAAATTTATTGAGTCTAAGCTTGAAGAGCAGGGGCTCAATATGACCATGTTGTCTGCCAAGGAGAAGTTCCAGCTACGTTATCAGGCGGAAAAGATTAAAATTGCCCTCTCGGTAGATGAAACGGCCTTTTATGAAACCTATACAGACCAAGGGGCCTTTGGTGTGGAAATCAGTCGGGAGGAATTCCGCCAACAGATTGCTGACCTGCTCAAGGATACCATGATTAAGGTACAGTCAACCATGACGGCAGCCAAAATTAATTGGGATGAATTGGACCATATTCTCTTGGTTGGTGGTTCGACCAGAATGCCCCTAGTGCGTGAGGCTATCGAAGCCATGTCTGGCCAACAGCCAACCTACAGTATCAATCCCGATACCATCGTTGCAGAAGGGGCCAGCATTATTGCCAACCTCATCGCCAATGATGCTGTCAGTTTTGAAGAAGAAACAGACGGCCAGTCGACTGAAACCCAAGCTGGGAAAATGGTCATTAGGGATATTACCTCCCAAGGTTTGGGCATGCTCCTAAGGAAGTCTCCCCAAAAAGACTATCCCTTTGTCGGCGATTTCTTCAATAAGGTGGTCGTAGCCCGCAACACCCCGATTCCGACCCTAAAGAACTATGATATTTATGCGGTTTCTGATGGTCAGGATACCTTTCGTGTCCGCATTACCGAAGGCAATTATGAGAATCCTCTGAGCGTTAAGCCTATCCTGGAAATCAGGGAGCAGCTGGCTCATCCTCGGCGTAAAGGCGAAAAAATTGCCCAAATCCGTTTTGCTTTCGATACCGAACAGATGGTTCATATCGGTGTTTTTGACGGCCTAACTGGTCAATTGATTAACCGCTATCGGATTAATACCGAGGTTGAAAGTGAAAGTCACTTTGTTGAGGATGATCTGTCGGAACTCAAGGCAGTTTATGATAAATTTGTTCAATGATTGATTTTTATCGTGGAATTGATAGGGAGACTGGTCAGACCCTCCCTTATTTAGCTGAACTCAGTCGCAAGATAAGCCCCAGTCGGTCTGCTAATGCCAATTATCGGGCTGTCGAACAGCTGGTTGAAGAGCTGGGAAGCCGTGAGGCCCTAAATCGCTCCAGACCCGATGATAAGGCCTTGCTTGAGGCCTTGGAGAAGGCCAAGCGTTGCTTTTTAAACGAAGACAGCAAGCAGCGTTATGACCGTCAACTGACCCCAACCAGTCAGGTTGGTTTAGCCAATCAGGAGCCTAGCTCAGATAGCTCCAGTCAGATTAAGAGTCCCCTCCCTTCTTTGGAAGATTGGGATTGGACCGAAGATGAGGATGAACCTGTCCAAAATTCGCGAGCTAACCGAGTCTGGCTCAGCTGGCTCTTGACCATCGTCGTTGGCTGGCTCCTGGCCCTAGTTTTTCTCTATTTTCAATGGCCCCTGTCTGTCCTAGGCATCATCCTGGCTATTATTGTCTGCTTACGACTTTTGTTAGATGATTGAGGAATTTTATGAATCAAGTGCACCAAATTACTTTTAAACATATTTGTTTCAAATACAAGGGGAACCAGGACCTCCTTTTTCATGATTTGGACCTGACCCTAAAAACAGGTGAGCTGGTTGGTATTCTGGGCTCTTCTGGTAGTGGCAAAACGACCCTGACAGAAATTCTTCTCGAGCGTCTCAAGCCTACCTGTCAGGAATTTCAAATCTTAGAGGATGGCCAACCCCAAAGGCCAGAAAAAAATCGGTGGAGCTATGTCCCCCAACAGAACCTCTTGCGGGACTACCTCAAGGTCAAGGAAATTTTCAAGGTCTATGCTGATGGGAATTTGAAGCACCATTCCAAGGCTGAACGCCAGTCCCTTCCTCTGGAGATCGCCAGAGACCTAGGCTTGAGCGAATTTTGGAATAAGAAAATTTCTGAATTGAGCGGTGGTCAAAAACGGCGGGTCAGCATTGGTATTGAACTGCTGAGTGACTCTCCCTACTTTGTCCTGGATGAGCCTTCCAGCGGTCTAGATGCCCTTAGTGATCGCAACCTGCTAAGGACCCTGAAAATCCTCGCTCAGACAGCCAACAAAGCCATTGTTGTTATTACCCATAATACTGAAAATCTAGCAATTTTTGATAAGCTAATTTTTCTCTCTAAGGGTCTACCCAAATTTGTCGGTAGCTTTGAAGATCTGTTGAAGGAATTTCAAACGACCGATGAGTACGAAATCAGTAAGTACTTGGACTTGAGCCTGGCGGAAGTTTATCAAGAAGTGCAGACCTCAGGTCGAATCTACAGGATTTAGGAGGCCCTATGCTTGCAGCTTTACGTTTAAGTTGGTACAAATGCCGTCACTCCCTCAAGGACTTTCTTAAGGTCCTAGTGGGAATAGTCATTTTTGAAGTTCTGATTCTCTTTATTGAGAAGAAGGGCTTTTTGTCCGTCTTTGAGACGACACGGATGGCTCTTTTTCTCTTGATTTTCTCGTCCAGCCTTTTGGTGCTGGTTCAAAATTCCATTTATATCAGCAAGGAAAGGGCCATTTTAGAGCGGGACTTCTTTTCCATTCTCAGCCGAACAGGCTTTGCCCTAGCTAGCCTCCTCTTCAATGCTGGCTATGCCCTTGTGGAATCCATGGTCTTCACTCTGGCTTACCAGGGCTTGAGTCAGTGGTTTGACAAGGATTTACCCAGCAAGGGGCTGGTCTTCCATAGCTTCACTTTTGAAGTCATCCTGGTCAGTTTCTTACTCTTCTTAGCTTCTCACTATATGGCTTTATTAATTTCGGCCCTGGTCGGTGAGAGTGAAATTAGCTCAGTCATCTTGGCGGTCATTGTGGGTATTGCCCAATTTTCCTTATCTGGAACTATTCTTCAGTTGCCCAAGTCCATTGAAAAAGTCCAGGACTTTATCTTTCTGGGCTATGGGCACAAGGTTTTTGGGGCTACCAACAAATTGCGAGAGATTCCTGGCATGATGGCCAAGTATCATGTTCCTATTGAGAAAACAGCCCTTAAGCATTTCCAACTCAGCCGAGGAGACATGGTGCAGGATTTTCTAATCCTCTTCACTCACGCCCTTGTCTATGGTCTTCTCTTTTGGCTGGTTCTGCGTTTTAAGAAGGAGAAGTAGGATGACAAAAGAAGAATGGTTAGTTGAATTTCAGGTCCTGCATGGGCGTCAGCCAACAGAGCTGGAAGAGGCCCAAGGAGCTATAGATGGCTATCAGACCGTCAACTTGAGTCAGACTGGCAAGAAGGTTGCAAAATTCCCTCGGCCCAAGTTTGATGGCAAATTTTTCTTTAAACTATTCCTCTTGCTCCTCTTAGCCTTCTTTGGTTATGTGGTCGGCTTCTTATTTGCTTAGGGAGGATTGGAAATGCAAAAACAAAAGAAATTTATTGCCCTGGCTCTTGTTGTTTTCCTAGCTTTTTTAGCTCTGGGAAAATATAAGCAATCAACCGCCCTTGCTAGTGCAGATGTCCTCTATACTGTCGAGGTCAAGGATAAGAAAACGGGCCAAACAGTTAAGTTTGAAATCCAGCAGACCAAGAAGCACCGCTACCGAGTCAAGAATACCAAGTCCGGTCAGATTTATGAGACCAAAGCCAAAAAAGAGGAAGGCAACTATCTGCTTATCAGCCTGCCTAAGCGCCAGGGGGACATTGTCATCCGACAAGGTCTCAATCCTTTCCGTCAGCCAACGGTTCAAATGGAAAACTCGGACAGGTATGAACAGATTGAAGGCTCCTCAACGGTTAGCCCTGCCAAGCCGGCCGAAGATGGAACTACCGTTTCGCAGGACGACATAAGGAAACAAATCGTTTCCCTGAGCAAGGATCAGGAAGACAAGGTCGTCAGCGACTTTGGCGACTGGCTTTACCAGAGCGACTACGGCAAGGATGCCGTCGTGACGCGGGGGAAAATTTTTGACAACCTAGGAGCATCTGCGACAGATGCAGTTTTTTGGAAGATTAAAACTTCAGATGATACAGAGATTTTGACACGATTGATTGGCTATTCCGGAGGTGACTTGAAAGATTTGGATCGTCCGGCTTACGTTGATGGCAAACAAGGCAACGGCCAAGACCTCATCAATTACAAGAATAAGTTCAAGGTTACCATGTTGGGTAATGACTTATCAAGTGATGCTGCCGAAGACTTCCAGTCAACAGCCAGTTTCAGGCTCTACATTCTCAAGGATAAGAAACATAAATATTACGCCAAGTCCGAAGATGAAGAATCTCAGCTTCTAGGGAGTATGAATATCCCCTTGGAACACCAAAGCATGGCTGAAAATATTGGCTATGATTACTTCTATAAGAATTTCGTCGACCAATCTAAGGCTAGCTACCAAATCGTTCTAGCCACTGATGGTAAGGTCTATTACGTCAAGGACTACTGGTTTAAGCCATCCAAGTCTCTGGCCGACTATGTCTACGAAGAAGCATCAGACGATATGCAGAAGGCCTATTCTGATGCCATCAGCAAGTATGCTTCCAATACTGATAATGAGAATACTACCGAGTCGTCGGATGATGGAGTTGTGCCTGCTAATTTAGTTGGAACATGGTCTGGGAAAGCCCAGAACGTGAAACAGACCATGACTTACACTAAAGATGGTAAAGTTACAAAAAAAGTTGATGGTAAAACAACAACGACAACCCTAACAAAGGTGGAGAAAGTTTCAACTGGTCTCTATCGGTTTGCCGCTGGTGCTGAACTTGCCAGCGCTATCCCTTCCTTTGGTATTGGAGGAGCAGGCTTTGATATGGAACTAGGGGTTCGATTCAATGATGACGGTTCTATTACCTATATTGAATGGACCGGTCCTTATAATTCCGACTTTGACCCTGAAACTTACAAATTAACTGAGTTGGGCACTTTCACCAAAGGAAACAATTAGCTATTTTTTAATCTTTAGCCAGTCCCTGCGGCTGGCTTTTTTACAGAGTTTTGATAGGAAAGTTTGTCTGTAAATTGCTATTTTTTTACCAAATTTTGAACCGAATTTTCGGAAATTGTTGATTTTTTTCCTTTTAGTCCTTATTTTTTGCCCCGTTGTAAAATGAGGTGCAACAAAAAAAGACAAGCTTATCTGATATACTAAAGTTGCGAAACAAAGTATAAGGAAAGAGATAAGCATGTCCACCACAAATTGTACCACAAAACAACCCTATTGCCACCTCTCAGAGGTAGAACGAGGAAAAATTGAGGCCTTCCTATCAGAAGGGTTGAAACCAGCTGAGATTGCTAGACGTTTGGGAAGAAATCGCTCCACCATTTCACGTGAAATCAAGCGTGGGACGACAAAACAAGTCAAGCAGGTAAATGGTAAAAAGATCTACTTTGACTACTACTTCGCTGACCTAGCTCAAAGGCGTTACGTTGAAGGGCGACAAGGAATTTACTACCTCAAACTCGAAAAGGTATCTGAGCACTTTCTAAAGGCCTTTGAAGAAGCCATGAAGGCCTCTCCCAGAGTTCATAGTGTAGACAGCTTCGTTTATGCTTATAAAGAGGAACACCCAAGTGAAATCGTTCCAAGTACCAAAACCCTTTACAACTATAGTCATCAAGGATTGCTAGCTATTAAGGCCATTGATTTACCTAAAGCTGTACGGCTTCGTAAAAAGACTAAGAATCGCTCTGAAAAATACGACGGTAAGTCTTGGTACTGGTCTGTCTGGCATATTGACCAAATGGTTATGAAATATCCAGACATCTTTGACAAGAGCATTCAGGATAAGTGGAAAGCCAAAGAAGAAGAGTGGGTCAAGGAAGAGAGCCAAGACTCCAACTGCCTGCAAGTCATTGCCAACCACGATACGGCAGTGGAGCCTGGTATCATTGAATTTTAAGTTTACACTCTTTTCTTAGGAAAGGAGCTTTTTTTGAAAATACTTCTTTAGACTTTCACTAGATTTTCCCAGTTGAAAAGAGTAGAATAAGGGAGGAGGGCAAAAAATGTCTACAATACAAACAATTTTTATCTATCTTATATTTGCTCTTATTGTGCTATCAGAAATATATATTAAACATCACACTAAAAAGAATAAGGCTGAACATTCAGCTGATGACGGAACACGCTATGTGATTATCGCCAGCGTCGTCTTGTCCTTGCTATCGGTTAATCTTGACAATCTAGCAGTTTTTCGTGTGAAACTACCAAGCATTTTTCTTTTTCTAGGTTTTGCTTTGGCTATCTTTGCCATAGCCTTGCGTCTGTACGCGGTCAACTACCTGGGCAAGGCTTTTACCTTAGCGGTGCAGACGATAGACCAGCAAAAGCTGGTAGATAGCGGACCTTATGCGATTGTGAGAAATCCTGCCTATACAGGCAGCATCTTGTCCCTGCTAGGTTTGTCTCTCATCACACTGAATCTCTACAGTTTTCTCTTGTCTCTCTTAGTTTTGGTTGTTGGCTACGTTATTCGCTTACGAGTTGAGGAGAAGGTCCTAGGAGAGCATTTCGGGCAAGCCTATCAAGATTATTGTAGCAAGGTTAAATATCGAATTTTCCCTTTTATTTGGTAGGACAATATCAGAATACGGCATCTTATGCGACGAATAGAAAAGAATGATTGAATGAGAGATTCGCTAGATATTCTAGCGGATTTTTTCGGCTCTTTGTCAACTGTAGTGGGTTGATAAAAAGTTACAACCTGGAGAGGACCAAATTGGTTCTCTCCTTTTTGATATTCAAAGCAATGAGAATTCTCGTTTTAAAATTTTCAAAGTTCCGGAAGTCAAAAGCATTTCGCTTAATGACTTTGATGAGGTTATTTGTGGCCTCAAGTTTTGCGTTTGAGTAGGGAAGTTCAAGTGCATTAATGATCTTATCCTGATCCCTCAAAAAGGTTCTAAAAATGGTCTGGAAGATAGGATTCACAGAAGAAATGGACTCTGTGATCAATTCAAAGAAATAGTCAGCGTGCTTCTCTTGAAAATGAAAGAGTAAAAGCTGATAGAGTTCATAGTGATCTCTAAGATCTTGAGAGTAAGAGAGAAGTTTTTCGAGAATCTCTTTATTGGTTAAATGCGCCTCAAATGTTGGATGATAAAATCGTTTACTGCTCAGCGTATAGTTATCCTGTTGAATGAGTTTCCAGTAACGTTTCAGTGCTTTATATTCGTGCGATCTCCTATCAAACTGATTCATAATTTTGATGCGTACGCGATTCATTGCTCGACTGAGATGATGGACAATATGAAAGCGATCGAGAACGATTTTAGCATTTGGAAAAAATTTTCTAGCAATATCGTAGTAGGGACTAAACATGTCCATGGTAATGACTTTCACGCGACTTCTTACCTGTCTAGAATACCGAAGGAAATGATTGCGAATAGTTGCTTGAGTCCGTCCATCTAGGATAGCTAGGATCTTTCTTGTATCGTAGTCCTGTGCAATAAAGCTCATCTCTATCTGCCGATTGAAACAGTCACTTCCCTGACTGTTTCCACATCCCAACTCAAGTGTTCTGGAAGGTGGTTAAGATCAGTCTTAAATTTGAATTTATGTAACTGACGAATGACTGTCGAAGTGGAGACAGATAAACTTTCGGAGATAGCTGTCATAGGGACTTTCTCAATCAATTTTTGAGTGATTTTCTGTTTGACGATGGTTGCGATCTGGTGATTCTTCTTGACTAAGGAAGTCTCTGCGACGGCTATTTTCCACAGTCTTTACAGCGGAAACGGCGTTTTCTCAATCGAATGAGAGTCTTGTAGCCAGCACATTTGAGGTAGGGGATTTTGGATTCTTTTTGAAAGTCATATTTAGCCATTTGTCCTTGACAGTTGTGACATTTAGAGGCAGGATAATCGAGCTTAGCAATGACTTCTTTATGCGTTCCAGCATCAAGATAATCTAAGATAATAATATTTTTGTCATTAATTCCAAGTATGTTTGTGATAAAATTTAATTGTTCCATAAGATTCTTTCTAATGAGGGTTTGGTCACTTTTTCATTATAGGTCTTATGGGGCTTTTTTCTACAACAAAATAGACTCCATAATTCCTACAGTGGTTTTACCCACTACAGAAATTATAGAGCCAGTTTTGATAGGAAAGTTTGTCTGTAAATTGCTATTTTTTTACCAAATTTTAAACCGAATTTTCGGAAATTGTTGATTTTTTCCTTTTAGTCCTTATTTTTTATGGAAATCCTAAACTTTTATGCCTCAAGCTATTTATTTTTTGCCAGAATGGGAGTATAATAGCTTCATATTTAATTTTTAAGGAGGGAAAGCCTATGAAGAAGAGCTTTATTCACCAACAGCAGGAGATTTCTTTTGTTAAGAATACCTTCACCCAATACTTGATTGATAAGCTTGATATCGTCGAAGTGCAAGGACCTATTTTGAGTAAGGTCGGGGACGGTATGCAAGATAATTTGAGTGGGGTGGAAAATCCTGTGCGGGTGAATGTCCTCCAAATTCCTGATGAAACTTATGAGGTTGTTCATTCCCTAGCCAAGTGGAAACGTCATACTCTGGCTCGTTTTGGTTTCAATGAAGGAGAAGGCCTTTTTGTTCATATGAAGGCCCTACGTCCTGACGAAGATTCCTTGGACCAAATTCACTCAGTCTACGTTGACCAATGGGACTGGGAAAAGGTTATTCCAGATGGTAGACGGGACCTTACCTATCTCAAGGAAACAGTAGAGAAGGTCTACAAGGCCATCCGCTTGACTGAATTGGCGGTTGAAGCTCGTTTCGATGTTGATGCGGTTCTACCTAAGAAAATTACCTTCATCCATACTGAGGACTTGGTGGAGCAGTACCCTGATTTGACTCCTAAGGAACGCGAAGATGCGATTGCTAAGGAATACGGCGCTGTCTTCCTCATTGGTATCGGTGGAGTTCTAGCGGATGGCAAACCTCATGACGGTCGGGCACCTGACTACGATGACTGGACCAGCGAATCCGAGGCTGGTTACCATGGTCTCAATGGTGATATTATCGTTTGGAATGAAAGTCTGGGTCATGCCTTTGAGCTCTCTTCTATGGGAATTCGGGTTGATGAAGATGCCCTCAAACGTCAGGTCGAAATCACTGGCGACCAAGACCGCCTCAATCTGGAGTGGCACAAGTCCCTCCTCAACGGTCTCTTCCCCTTGACCATCGGTGGTGGTATCGGGCAATCACGGATGGCCATGTTCCTCTTGCGTAAGAAACACATTGGCGAAGTCCAATCCAGCGTTTGGCCAGACCAAGTCAGAAAAGACTTTGATAACATTCTATAAAAGCAAAAGCGAGTGGGCCCAGTCAGTCCACTTGTTTTTTCTATAGTGCCTAGGGAAATGAGTTGGAAGCTGGCTCTGTAATCGGACCAGGCTAGACCTAGCTTCTACTATGGTTGATAAGATAAGAAGGGAGAAGTGATTTGGCATTTGAAGAGCAATTTTTTAAGCGAAAAACTCTGAGTTCTCAGAAATTATTGGATTTTGGCTTTACAAAGACAAAATCTGGCTATTGCTATGATAAGGAAATTATGGCTGGGGATTTTCAGGCCCAGATTGAGGTAAGTAATAGTGGCCAGGTAGTTGGCCGCCTGATCGATAAGGATCTTGACGAGGAATACACGGCCATTCATGTCGAGAGTCAGACAGGTTCCTACTTGGGTCAGGTCAGAGAAGCCTATGGGGCAGTCCTGAGAGAAATAGCAGAGGCCTGTTTTGAAGAGACACCTTTTGACTTGCCCCAGACCAACCGCTTGGCCAATCATCTTAAGGAAAAATTTGGTGATGATTTCGACCATCCCTTTGTCAAATATCCCAAATATGCTTCCTTTCGTCATCCTGCTAATAACAAATGGTATGCCCTGGTCTTCCCCCTTAAGTTGGACAAGTTAGATAGTGAGACCAAGCCCCTGGCTAAGTCAGACTTGGAGCGCGAGGCCGAGGTTATCAACATCAAGATTGATAAAAGAAATCTTGACCAGCTTCTAAAAAAACCAGGAATCTATCCCAGCTATCATATGAACAAGCAGTCTTGGGTTTCCCTGGTCATGGATGACTGTCTATCCGACCAGGACGTTTTTGACTTGGTGGAAACCAGTCGGGCTTTGGTTGGCCCCAAGTCCTTTAAGGCAGAGTCGGGGCCAGATTATTGGCTGATTCCTGCCAATCCTAAGTATTACGATATTGATGCCGAATTTGTTGAGACAGATACCATCCAATGGACCCAGAAGGCCCAGATAAAAAAAGGCGATTGGGTCTTCATCTATATGACCAGCCCTATTCAGGCGGTCCGTTATGTCTGCCAAGTTCTAGAAAGCCATCTGCCCAACAAGGGTCTGCGAGATCATCCAGGCATCAAAGAACTCATGACCGTCAAGCGTCTTAAGACCTTTTCCGATGACGACTTCCCACTGAGCACTCTCAAAGAAGCTGGTGTCAAGGCGGTGCGTGGTCCCAGACGCATGACCAAGGACTTGATTGAGCAGATTAAGCCCCACCTCAAAGACGATTAGGGTGAGGAAGAAACCATGGTTCTGCTTAAAAGTGACTAGGGCAAGGGAGAAATGATGTCTCTGCTTAAAAGCGACTAGGGCAAGGCCCCGCCCTAAAGACGGCTAGAAGCCATCAAGCCCCAGCTTTAGAAATCTTATAGCTAGTCTTGATTGCCCTGGGTGGTTGGTCTAGCTGAGCTACCTGCGGTTCAATCTCTATATTCTGTGGGTAGTCATATCTGCTGCCTCACAGAGTGAGCTTCTCTCTCGTGAAAAACCTCCAAAGGCCTTTTAGTTGGCTTTTAGTTTGCTTCGCCCTCCTAGTCAGTCGGCTTTTCTGAAAAAAGAAGCCCAGTTAGTCTGAGAAAAACAGCTCCTTGAACCCAGCCTGCCAATTTCCTTTCTTGATTGGGAAAATTTGCTATAATATCCATTATGAGAATTATTGCAGGGAATTTTGGTGGTCGTCCTCTGAAAACCTTGGAGGGCAAGACCACTCGGCCGACATCTGATAAGGTCAGAGGGTCTATTTACAGCATGATTGGCCCCTTTTTTTCTGGTGGCCGAGTCTTGGACCTCTATGCTGGTAGTGGTGGTCTCTCTATTGAGGCTATTTCTCGGGGCATGGAGCAGGCGGTTTTGGTCGAGCGAGATAGGCGGGCACAAGCGGTCATTGAGGCTAATATCCAAATGACCCAGGCTCCTGACCAATTTCACTTGCTGAAGCGAGATGCCAGGCAGGTTTTGCCAACCTTGACAGGCCAGTTTGATCTGGTCCTCTTGGATCCTCCCTATGCCAAGGAGGAGATTGTCAAGACCATTAAGCAACTTCAAGATCATGATTTACTATCGCCAGAGGTTATGATTGTCTGTGAAACTGATAAGGCAGTTGAGCTACCAGATACCATTCATGACTTGAAAATTTGGAAGCAAAAGCAATATGGAATTAGTAAGGTGACGGTTTATGTCAAATAAAATCGGCTTATTCGCAGGGTCCTTTGACCCTGTGACCAATGGCCACCTAGATCTGATTAAACGAGCCAGTCAGGTGCTGGATCAGCTCTATGTTGGTATTTTTTACAATCAGAACAAGGAAGGCTTTCTGCCCCTATCTAGGCGCCAAGCCCTGCTGGAAGAGGTTGTCAAAGACCTCCCCAATGTTTCTGTCATCACTTCCCACGACCAGTTGGCTGTTACTGTGGCCAAAGACTTGGGTGCCAGTGTCTTGGTCAGAGGTCTTCGCAATGGTCAGGATTTGACCTACGAGGCTAGCATGGACCATTTCAATCAGGACTTGGCTCAAGACCTAGAGACCATCTATCTCTTGGCCAAACCAGACTTGTCTTATATCGCTTCATCAAGGGTACGTGAGTTGACCCATTTTGGTGCGGATATTCGGCCCTATGTCCCAGAAGTTGTGGCCTTAGAATTGGAGAAGAGACATGACAAAGAGTGAGCCGAGTCAGCCTAATTCCCCAAAAGGAATTATCAGCTTTCTTAAACGCTTTAAGTGGTGGTTTCTTGGAGGCTTTGCCCTCTTGGCCTTGGTCTTTTGCTTTATTGTACCCTTGCCCTATTATGTTGAAGCTCCAGGTGGGGCTTATGACATCAACCAGGTTATGACTGTTAATAACAAGACCAATAAGGACAAGGGATCCTACAATTTTGTAGCGGTTGAGATACGACCAGGAACGGTCTTTAATCTGGCTTATTCTTGGCTCAATCCTGATTCGACCCAGATTGTTTCCAAGAAGGAATTGACGGGAGGAGCCAGCAACAGGGACTACGAACTGATTAACCAGTACTATATGGAAACTTCCCAGAACATGGCTATTTATCAGGCCCTCAACTTGGCGGGTAAGAAAGCCAAGCTGGACTACAAGGGCGTTTATGTCCTTAATGTCGCCGACAATTCGACCTTTAAGGGTAAGCTCAATATCGCTGATACCCTAACAGGCATCAATGGCAAGAGCTTTAAGTCTTCTAAGGACCTAGTTAAATACGCAGGTAGCCTCAAAAGAGGTTCCGCTGTTTCAGTCCAATACACTAGCAAGGGGAAGAAACAGTCTGCCAAGGGTAAGGTCATCAAACTCAAGAATGGTAAAAATGGTATCGGTATTACTTTGACCGACCACACAGAGGTCAACTCGGCCGACAAGGTTAAATTCTCCACCCAGGGCGTGGGGGGACCAAGTGCTGGTCTAATGTTTACCCTGTCCATCTATGACCAGCTCAATAATGAAGACCTGCTCAAGGGACGGATGATTGCTGGCACAGGCACCATCGAGCCTGATGGCTCAGTTGGGGACATCGGCGGTGTGTCACAAAAGGTCGTTTCTGCCGACAAATCGGGAGCCCAAATTTTCTTTGTTCCTGACAATCCTGTTTCTAAGGCCAACAAGAAATATTATCCCAAGGGCAACAACTACCAGGAAGCTAAGAAAATGGCCAAAAAGCTGGATAGTAAGATGAAAATCGTCCCTGTCAAAACGGCTCAAGATGCTATTGACTACCTCAAGAAAACCAAATAAGATGAAACAACTGTTCAAAGAAGGAGCAGTTGTTTTTGTTTAAGCAGAAGTGTTGCAGTATAGCTGGGTCAAGTCTTAGTTTTGATTCTAGCAGTAAGGTCCAAATAGTATTTCAAATCTGGCCTTTCATCTCCCTGACGACTGGCCAAGTATGATTGACTTGGCCTGGACAAGAAAATAAGTCAAAGCAGCTGTTCCAGATTGGACAGTTGTTTTTCTGGTCAAAACTATCAGGCTGGTTCAAAAACGACTAGGTTATCACCAAGCCAACATAGTGAGCAAGCCAGTTGCCAAATTACCATTGGTGGCCATCATCGGCATCATTCGGTGGTGGCGTGTGCCAACCTCCACCTAACAGAAAAAGTCTCAGACTTAATTCCACCACAAAAACACGTTTCAGACTAACTTCCAGTTTTGTCACCTGACTGGAACTTACTTTGAGGACTTAGGTATCCTATGTGTCAAGCTCAGGCCATTATCTCAGGCTTACAAAATGGCCAAAATAGTGTATAATATAAAGGTTCTAAACTCGTTAAAATCATTATTAATAAGAAAGGAGCCCCATGCGAAAAGATATAACCCCTGATATGCTCAATTACAACAAATTTCCGGGGCCCAAGTTTGTCCATTTTGACCGACAAGTTCGCTCGGAAGGGATTGAGTTGGAGCTGGTTGATAATTATAAAGATGGCTTCAAGCTGGAGAATTTCCAACAGCGATTTTCTGACCTCCTCCTCAAATATGACTATATCCTCGGGGATTGGTCCAGTGATGAGCTACGCCTGCGGGGCTTCTACAAGGATGAGCGGGTCGTCAAAAATGACAGCAAGATTGGTCGCTTGGATGACTACCTCAAGGAATACTGCAACTTTGGTTGTGCCTACTTTCTTTTGGAAAATCCTCAGCCTCAAGAGCCCCAGCGTGAGGAAGAAGAACGTCCTCGTCGCAAACGGGACAATCGCAAGCGTCGTCCCCATCAGAAATCTCGGCAGGATTTCAAGATGGCTGACCAAGAGGACTGGGGCTATAGAAAAAAGGGGCAGGACAGGAGAGATTTCAAGCTAGGAGAGCGAGACAAATTTACCAAGAAGTCTAAGCCCAAACGCCACCAGCCAAAGCCAGACAGCAGACGCTTTGACGATAAGAATCAAAACCAGCACTTTACCATAAGAAAGAAGGGCAAGTAAGATGCCAAGAAGTAAGACAAAGCAAGAAAATCCAGACTTGAAACCATCCATTTATAGCCTGACTCGGGACCAGTTGATTGATTGGTCCCTTGAACACGGTCAAAAGAAATTTCGGGCTAGCCAAATCTGGGATTGGCTTTATAAGAAAAGGGTCCAATCCTTTGATGAGATGACCAATATTTCCAAGGACTTCATCGCCCTGCTCAAGGAAAATTTTGATTTCAATCCCCTCAAGCAACGGATTGTCCAGGAGTCGGCTGATGGCACCATCAAGTACCTCTTTGAATTACCCGATGGGATGCTGATTGAAACGGTGCTCATGCGGCAGCACTACGGCTTGTCGGTTTGTGTCACCACTCAAGTCGGCTGTAATATCGGTTGTACCTTCTGCGCCAGCGGTCTGATTAAAAAGCAACGGGACCTAAACAACGGTGAAATCACAGCTCAAATCATGCTGGTGCAAAAGTACCTGGACGACCAAGGAAATGGGGAACGGGTCAGCCATGTGGTGGTCATGGGTATTGGCGAGCCCTTTGATAATTATGACAATGTCATCCGTTTCTTACGGACCATCAATGACGACAATGGTCTGGCTATCGGAGCCCGTCATATCACGGTTTCCACCTCAGGCCTAGCCCACAAAATCCGTGAATTTGCCAATGAAGGCATTCAGGTCAATCTGGCCGTTTCCCTTCATGCTCCCAATAACGAGCTACGCTCCAGCATCATGCGCATCAATCGTTCCTTCCCTCTGGAAAAGCTCTTTGATGCGATTGAGTACTATATCCAGACGACCAACCGTCGGGTCACCTTTGAGTATATCATGCTCAACGAAGTCAATGATTATCCTGAGAATGCCCAGGAGCTGGCAGACTTGACCAAGTCCATCCGCAAGCTCTCTTATGTTAACCTCATTCCTTACAATGCAGTTTCTGAGCATGACCAATACAGCCGTTCGACCAAGGAGCGCGTGGATGCCTTCTATGATGTTCTCAAGAAAAATGGCGTCAACTGCGTGGTCCGTCAAGAGCACGGGACAGACATTGATGCAGCCTGTGGTCAATTGCGCTCCAACACCATGAAGCGGGACCGACAAAAGGCCCTAGCTAAGGCAGAGAAAAATGGCTAAGCTAGTCGAGAAGTGTTTTGCTGCAGAAGCAGAGCTGACAGCAACTGGCCGTCGCCTAGTCTATTTTCTCATAGCAGGTTACAGCCTTTGCCTTCTCTATCTCTGCTTTTCTCCCCAACCGATTGGGTTGAAAGATGTTGATACCCCTAATATTCATTATTGGGGACAGGTCCCCTATCTCTTGGTTCCCTTCAACTCCTTTGTCTCCATCGGCAAGTTAGATACCTTCAAAAAACTTTTCTGGGTCATCGGTCAGAATTTTTCAAACTTGCTCCTTTTGACCCCTCTGGTCCTAGGGATTTTGGCCCTGAAGCCGACTTGGCGACGCTGGCCTTTGGTACTTGCCATGAGTTTTGGCATGAGCCTAGGTATCGAAACGACCCAGGTTATTCTTGACTGGCTCTTCAATGCCAATCGGGTCTTTGAAGTTGATGACCTCATCTTTAATAGTCTGGGCGGATTGCTTGCCCTAGGCTTGGTCCCTGTGGTAAAATTTCTAGTAAGGAAAATCAAAAAAACTTAGGATGGAATAGCCCCCCACGAGGACTTTATCTTCATCCACGAGACTATCAACTCTTGGGGAAATTACCTATAAGACATTTGGAGGAGCTCATCCCCACAGGTGTTTGCTCCCAATGCTTTATATAAATAAACAAGAGGCTGGGACGTAATGTCTCAGCTTAGTTTATTTATGCAGTATTAAACGCTTGACGCAGTGGTTGATTGGAAGTCCTTATCCCTTGCTGGGCAAGTGATAGCGGCCATCCTAATCAACTGTGCGGAGGTGGGACAACGAAATCAATTTGACGAAATACTGATTTCTGTCCCACTCTCTCTTGTTGTGATTAAATTATTGAGGGGTATGCTTAGAGTTGCCAAGGAGGGACTATCTAAGTCAGATGTCTAACTAAAGCGGGTAACTCAGTCACCCAGAACCTCTCTCTTATTCTATCTATCACATTTTTCAAGGAACTATTATGATTATCAAAAAACTCTGGTGGTTTTTCCGGCAGGAAAAACGGCGCTATTTAATTGGGATTCTGTCCTTGAGCCTGGTTAGTGTCCTCAATCTGATTCCGCCCAA
The DNA here is from genome assembly GCF_900459175.1 of Streptococcus downei MFe28. Lineage (NCBI taxonomy): Bacteria > Bacillati > Bacillota > Bacilli > Lactobacillales > Streptococcaceae > Streptococcus > Streptococcus downei. The sequence goes on from NZ_UHFA01000002.1 coordinate 1,020,483, forward strand.
GGTCATGGGGAAGGTTATTGACTCTATTGATGCCAAGAACCTGACCCTGAATTCCCTTTTAATTAAGCTGGTTATCCTCTTGCTAGCTGCTTTAGGCATGTACCTCTTGCGCCTGATTTGGCGGGTTTATCTTTTAGGGACCTCTTATCGTTTGGGGACCATTCTTCGTAGTCGCCTCTTTGAGCATTTCACTCAGATGTCGCCTTCTTTTTTCCAAAAGTATCGGACAGGGGACCTGATGGCCCACGCCACCAATGACATCAACTCCTTGACCATGTTGGCAGGAGCAGGAGTCATGTCGGCTGTCGATGCTTCCATTACAGCCTTGGTCACCCTCTTGACCATGCTTTTGACCATTTCCTGGAAGATGACCCTGATTGCTATCCTCCCTCTGCCACTTATGGCCTGGACCACTTCTTGGCTGGGACGCAAGAATCATGAATCCTTCAAGGCAGCCCTGGCCTCATTTTCTGACCTCAATAATAAGGTTCAAGAAAGTATCTCAGGGATCAAGGTGACCAAGTCCTTTGGCTACCAGGCCGATGAGTCTGCTAGTTTTGCGCAAACCAACCAGGCTAATTTTCGCAAGAACCTGATCAGCATGCGCTACAACTCCATGTTTACCCCTGTTACCATGATTTTTGTCGGCTCCTCCTATGTCCTGACGCTCTTGGTGGGGGCCTACCTGATTTCGGCAGGTCAGCTCACAGTCGGAAGTCTGGTTACCTTCATTACCTATCTGGATATGCTGGTTTGGCCCTTGCAGGCCATTGGCTTCCTCTTTAATATTAGCCAGCGGGGTAATGTTTCCTATGATCGGATTTCCAAACTTCTGGCTGAAGAAAGTGATGTTCAAGAAACAGACTATCCCCTAGCTGAGATTGAAAATGGCCCAATCAGCTACGATATTGACCGCTTTGCCTATGAGGACGAAGCGACCCTCTCCAATATCCATTTCCAACTGGAAAAAGGCCAAACCCTAGGTCTGGTCGGCCAAACGGGTTCAGGCAAAACCAGTCTCCTGAAATTACTCCTGCGAGAATATGATGTCCAAGAGGGTGATATCAAACTCAATGGTCACAATATCAAGGACTACAAGCTTTCTGACCTCCGCAGTCTCATGGGCTATGTCCCCCAGGACCAATTTCTCTTTGCCATGTCCATTCTAGAAAATATCCGTTTTTCCAATCCAGCTTTGACCTTGGACCAAGTCCAAGAGGCAGCTAAGCTAGCCCAGGTCTACGATGACATTGTCGCCATGCCAGAGGGCTTTGAAACCCTGATTAGTGAAAAAGGGGTCTCCCTCTCTGGTGGTCAGAAACAACGGATTGCCATGGCTCGGGCCATGATTATGGACCCAGAGATTCTGATTCTGGACGACTCCCTCTCGGCTGTTGATGCCAAGACAGAAAATGCTATCATCGAGCACCTCAAGGAAACCCGTCAGGGCAAGACGACCCTGATTACTGCCCATCGCCTCAGTGCCGTCGTTCACAGCGATTTAATTCTGGTCATGCAAGATGGCCGTATCGTTGAGCGTGGTCGTCATGATGACTTGCTGGCTCAAGGTGGCTGGTATGCCAGGACCTACGCTTCCCAACAATTAGAAATGGAAGGAGGAGACCATGGAGAATGAGACCCAAATCATGGGCCAATGGCAGGTCTTTAGACGCCTGCTGGCCTATCTCAAAACCTATAAGTGGCTGACCTCCCTGGCTCTAGCCTTCCTGCTTTTGACCTCAGTGGTGCAGACGGTTATTCCCTTGGTGGCTCGCTATTTTATTGACCACTATATCCAACAGGTCAGTCAGCTGGCCCTCACGGTCCTGGCTGGTTACTTCCTGCTCTATGTCCTGCAGATGATTTTTTCCTACGTGGGGAATTACCTCTTTGCCAAGGTGGCCTATGCCATCGTTCGCGATATTCGTCAAGATGCTTTTGACAATATCCAAAAACTGGGCATGGCTTATTTTGACCAGACCCCTGCGGGCTCCATCGTTTCTCGCCTGACCAACGATACCGAAGCCATTAGCCAGATGTTTACCGGAATTCTGTCCAGCTTCATCTCGGCTATCTTTATCTTTGCGACCACCCTCTATACCATGATTGTCCTTGATGTCCGTCTGACAATTTTGGTAGCCTTCTTCCTGCCCTTTATCTTTGTTCTAGTTGACCTCTACCGCAAGAAATCCATGACGGTCATCGAAGCAACTAGGGCCCGGCTCAGCGACATCAACACCAAGTTGTCCGAGTCTATTGAAGGCATCAGGGTCATTCAGGCCTTTCGCCAAGAAAATCGCCTAAAAGAAGAATTTGAGGAAATCAACCAGAGCCACCTGGTCTACGCCAACCGCTCGGTTCTCCTAGATTCAGTCTTTCTCAGACCGGCCATGTCCCTGCTCAAACTTTTGGGCTATGCCGTACTCATGGCCTACTTTGGCCTGACCTGGAAGACCTTCGGCATTACGGCAGGTCTCATGTATGCCTTTATCCAGTACATCAATCGGCTTTTTGACCCCCTGATTTCGGTCACCCAGAATTTTTCTACCCTCCAGACCTCTATGGTTTCGGCTGGGCGGGTCTTTAAACTCATTGACCGCAGGGACTACGAGCCCCAGCAGGCCAATCAGGACCTGCAGGTGACCCAGGGCAATATCGAATTTAAAAATGTCAGCTTTTCCTATGATGGCAAGCGTCAGATTCTGGATAATATTAGCTTCAAGGTCCAAAAAGGGCAGACCATTGCCTTTGTTGGACCGACAGGTTCTGGCAAGTCCTCCATCATCAATGTCTTTATGCGTTTCTATGAATTTGGCTCGGGGCAAGTCCTCCTAGACGGCCATGACATCAGAGACTATTCACAGGCAGAACTTCGTTCCTCTGTGGGACTGGTCTTGCAGGATCCCTTCCTCTATCATGGGACCATTTCCTCCAATATCCGCATGTATCAGGATATTTCCGACCAGGAAGTCAAAGCAGCAGCAGACTTTGTTGATGCCAGCGACTTTATTGAAAAACTACCCCAGGGCTATGATGAACCCGTGACCGAGCGAGGCTCCACTTTTTCAACGGGTCAGCGTCAGCTCCTAGCCTTTGCTAGAACGGTGGCCAGCCAACCTAAGGTCTTGATTCTAGACGAAGCGACGGCTAATATTGACTCGGAGACCGAGGACGTCATCCAAAATTCCCTCAAGAAGATGCGACAAGGCAGAACCACCATCGCCATCGCCCACCGCCTCTCGACTATCCAAGATGCCAACTGCATCTATGTCCTAGACAAGGGCCGCATCATCGAATCGGGCACCCACGAGCAACTCCTAGCCCAGCAGGGCACCTACCACCGCATGTATCAGCTCCAAGCAGGGATGATGGATTAAACAAATGGTAAAGATTTGTGGCTACATTCCCATTACCTGGCCAATAGCCTTGCTCTTTCTTTTAAAGTCCAAGAACCTAAAAATAAGCAACAGCCTTCTATCCATCATTGAATAGAAGGCTGTTTTTGGTAGTAAATTATTGTTAGTAATAAGACTAATTTTGTGTTATAATGGCCTCGTAAAGAAGTGAAGACGGTGGTTACAATCCTATTTCTGAAAGTGAGGTGATGCCTATGCGGTACTCATCGAAATCTAACAGAATTGAACTCGCCTACACCACTGTGGAAAAAGAGAGGTGGCTGTTTTGACTTTAGTCAATTACAGCCAAGACTACCTTGAGGTGCAAATCGGGCTTGGAGCTTGATGCTCTATCACCCGATTTTCTACCTCACATTTTTATTGTTAGGTTCGGGTTAAAAAGGTCTCCCAGACCTTTTTAATCCTTTGTGGTGCTTGACGGCTCTGCGACACGAAGCTAAAACAGTTGATAACAATGCTTTAGCGGAGTTAGTCAGGGACATAGAAAACTTCGGTAGAAGTTTTCGTAGCAAGTCTAAATATTAACAATTGACTTGCCTTGTCCGTGGTATCTTGTGGAAGGGAGGTAACTCTTTGACTGCTTTTGAAGTGGTAGAGACGATTTTAGGTTTTGCTATGTTTACTATAGCCCTAATCAGTCTTTGTTACCAAATCTTCAAAAATAGTAAAAAATAACCGTCATCGCTTTGGATACATGACGGTTAATAAATAAATTAATCAAATGTGACCACCGTTTAACGGCTTTACATGGGGTCTTGTTGGTCGCAAGGCCCTTTTTCTATTGTTATTTTACCATAGTTAGGTAAGATTGCAAGCTTTAGGTAAAACGAAGGAATTTTCAAGTTTTGACACCATTTTATGCTCAGGCAGAAGAAAAAGTAGTCAAAAAAAGATGAACCCCCTAAAATAGAAGGTCTCATCCTTTTGTGATCTTTATAGCTTAGTCTTCTTTTTTAAGTTTGCCTGCACCAGCCAAACCAAGTCCAGCCATGACCATAACAGCACCGATAGCTGTTACAGCACTTTGAGCTGAGTCACCTGTAGATGGCAGGTTCTTGTCTTCCTTGCTAGCAGTGGCAGAAGCACTACCCATGCCAGCTCCTTGGCTTGTGGCTTGAACCGTCTTAGGAGCTAGAGGACTAGCTTGGCCGTTACCGGCAGAGCCTTGGCCGTTACCGGCAGAGCCTTGACCGTTTCCTGCAGCAGGATCCTTGGCCTGATCGCCAGTCTTTTGGTCTGGCTTAGCATTAGGATCCTTGGTCACATAGTGGAAAATGGTCTTAGGCAAGAACATGACTCGTTTACCATTATAGGTCAAGATCCAGTTGCCGTTAGCATCCTTGGTAGTAGCAGCGAAACCATCTTCATTTTTGACATTGGAATTGCTACCAATTTCCAGCATAGCGTAGAAGCCACCAGTTTCTTTACCGGTACCATTAGCGATACCTAGGGCCATACCGTCACCGCTGTTAGAGAGGATGGAAATAGCGTGGCCAAATGAACTCATACCATTTGCATCATCCTTGCTACCTGCAATATTAAAGTAATCGGCGAACCAGTTGAGGGCCAGGTAATAGGCTGTTGCTTGGTCAGACCCCAAGTTTTTACCATCTTTAGTTGGTGTAATAGTGCTAAGGGAATCTTCATGGCCATCTTCGGAATAAATTTGTACGCCAGAAGGATAGGCTAATTTAGTCTCATGGTCAATGCTATCAGACTCTTGGGCCTCTTCATCAGCACGGCTTTGTGCCCAGTTCTTCATCAAGTCGTTAGCATCTGGAACGGGAACATTGATACCATTGATTTGACGCAATTGGGTCAAGTATTCGTTTAAATATTTGGCAATGTTGTCAGCATTTGGTGTATAAGCTTGGCTTGGGTCATCGATAGTGATGTAAACATCCTGAGAACCATCATAATTGACATCGGTAACAGGAGCCGTTTTTGCTGTGGCTGTTAATGTCTTATCAAAGTCAACACTACCGTATTCAGTAGTATCTTCTGGCTTGGTGGTTACAGCGGGTGCAGGCTGTTGACTGGCTGTAGATTTTGGTGTGACACCTTGTGCTTGTTCATTGCCATTATTGTTAGTTCCTTGGCCCGCAGCAGTAGCTGGTTGGACGGTTGTCGTAGCGGCATCTTGGACAGGAGCGGCACTAGCAGTATCTTGACTTGGTGCTACTGGTGTAGCTTCATTCGTTTGTGTAACTTGAGCTACTGGGGTGGTCACAGCTGTCTCTTGATTTTGAGTGCTGGTATCGACAGTTGTATTTTCAAAACTTACTTGCTCTTGCTTGCTACCAGCTGTCTCCTTGGTTTGAGTAGCTGTATCTGTTGTTGCTGATGCACTGGCTTCATCGGCATGGACAGTTGCACCGACACCCATGGCAATGGTAGTCGTAGCCAGGATGGCTCCACAGAGACCGGCGAATTTAGTTTTACGTTTGCTGAATGTGTTCTTCTGCATAGTAGTTCCTATCTAATAATTTTATTTGACAGTAAAGTATTCTAACATAGATGAAGGATTAAGCAATAAGCCTCAAGAGGAGAAAGGGGTCTTTGTAATCGTTTTCGGACAAATAAGACAAAATGATTGCTAGAGTAAAATCCCCCATGCTTAAAGCCCAATTTTGATTTTTGGCTTCTAAAAAATTACTAACTAGGCTAAAAATTAAAAAATCATGTCGTCTTTGTTACAAAGGTCTCAAATGTAACTAGACAGGCTAGAAAGCTTGATCTTATAAGCTTTTCTGACTAGGTGGCAAAATTTTGACTTTAAAAATTTTAGGTTAGAGATTTTAAGTTTGGGGATATTGTCAGAAAAATTAACTTCTTTTCACTTTCTCAATAAATATGGTCATTAAGCTTGTCTTTTCTAAAGTTTGTGATAGACTTAAGGCATATTTAAGAAAATGAGGTTAAGAGTTGTCATGAAAGCATATGATTTAAACACGATTAACCAAACCAAGGCAGAACTGGGCTACAGTCCCAATAGCCTCAATCTAACAGTCTTCACGGGACCAGGCAATAGCGCGGCCCTATTTTCCTACTGGCTGATTATCTTTGCCAGAACCTTCTATAATTTATCCTTTGAACAAGGTGGTCTTCTCCTGATTCAACGCAGCAAGGCCACCAATAAACTGCTTAAGGATAAGTATTACTTCATCAAGAATGATGATATTCAGTCCATTGAACTGAAGAAGGACAGTCATAAGTTCACTAACCGCTTGGCACTAGGAATGTTTTCCCCTACCCTTCTAGGATTTGGTCTCAGCGGGCTCTTTATCAATCAAGGTCAGCTTCTCATAGTTCTCCTATTTCTGGTAACCTTGGTCATGAGCCTTATCTTTATCCGTTTTAATCTCAGTCGCCTCCCACAAGATTCCTAGTTTTGCTCGCACAAAAAAACAGCATCAGATAACTGCAGACTGGCCCATGGGCTAAGTCGTTCTTAAAATTTGCTACCGTAAAAAATCGCAGGGCTCGTCCTTTTCCAGCTGGACCCCCTGCTTTTTTACATTTATCGCTTTTTTTTTAGTCTTTATGGCAACTTTCTGGACCTGGGACCTTAGCCCTAAATTGGGCAGAAGGCCCCAAAAAAGCTAAGAATTTTGATATAATGAAAGTGTTTTATTAGAAAGAATGAAGTAGGAATTAGCAATGTCTAAAATTAAGATTGTAACGGACTCCTCAATCACCATTGAGCCCGAATTGGTGGAGAGCTTGGACATCACGGTTGTCCCACTCTCAGTCATGATTGATGGGGTCATCTATAGCGATAACGATTTGAAGGAAGAGGGCAAATTCCTCAACCTCATGCGCGCCAGCAAGGAACTGCCCAAGACCAGCCAACCGCCTGTTGGTGTTTTTGCGGAAGTCTACGAGAAGTTGGCTAATGAAGGTGCCGAGCAAATTGTTTCCATCCATATCACCTCTAGCCTGTCTGGAACGGTAGAAGCTGCCCGCCAGGGAGCGACAATTGCTGGTCTGGATGTGACGGTTATCGACTCAACCTTCACCGATCAGTCCATGAAGCATCAGGTGGTACAAGCCGCCATTCTAGCCGAACAAGGAGCTAGCCTGGATGAGGTTTTGGCTAAGATAGAAGAAGTACGGCAAAAATCCGAACTCTTTATTGGCGTGTCTACCTTGGAAAATCTGGTTAAGGGTGGTCGGATTGGCCGTGTTTCTGGAATGATTTCCTCCCTCCTCAATATCCGAGTAGTCATGGAGCTCAAGGACTCTACCCTCAACCCAGTTGCTAAAGGACGGGGACAAAAGACCTTTAACAAGTGGCTGGATAGCTTCATCGCCCATGCCCAGGAGCGTCAGGTCGCTGAAATTGGCATCTCTTATTCTGGCAGTCCTGACTGGGCCAATACCATGAAGGATAAGCTGGAAGTGCTGGTGGCTGGTGAGCATATCTCTGTCTTAGAAACAGGCTCCATTATCCAGACCCATACGGGTGAGGGTGCCTTTGCGGTCATGGTGCGCTATGAATAAAAAGTTTTTAACAGCCCCTGGCTTTTTTATCCTGGCCTTGCTGGTCTTTGGCCTGGCCATCAATTTTCTTTTACCCAAGGCGGATAGTCGTTTGACGGATGCTGATTTCAAGCACCACAACAAGTCAACTGCCTTTAACTATGTGGCCCTAGGGGATTCCCTGACCCAGGGTGTTGGGGATACCACCAACCAAGGGGGCTTTATCCCTATCCTATCCAGACAACTGGAGTCTGATTACCGCTATCAGGTGACGGCTAAAAATTACGGGGTATCTGGCAATACCAGCCAGCAGATCTTAACCAGGTTAGAAGAAAAGAAAGACCTAAAAAAAGATATGCAGAAGGCTGATTTGCTGACCCTGACCCTGGGTGGCAATGATGTCATGGCTGTTCTGCGTAAAAATATTTCCGATTTGACCTTGGACAGCTTCACCAAGCCTGCCCAAGACTATCAAAAGCATCTGCGAAAGATTATTGAGCTGGCTCGCAAGGGAAATAAGGGCCTGCCCATCTATGTCCTAGGAATTTATAACCCTTACTACCTGAATTTTCCTGATATGACCCAAATGCAGGAGGTCGTTGATAATTGGAATGAAGGAACCAAGCAGGTCACGCAAGAATATGACAAGGTCTATTTTGTCGAAATCAATGACCGCCTCTATAAGGGAATTGATGGCAAGGAGGGCATTACTGAGTCAGGCGATGGTTCCAACAAGGCTGACAAAAGGAATGATGTCCTCTATGAGAAAGACCATTTCCACCCTAATAATACCGGCTATCAAATCATGGCCAATGCTGTTTTGGAGAAAGTAAATGAAACAAAAAAAGACTGGTAAACACAACCTCTGGAAATGGGGCTTTTTGACACTTCTGGCCTTTAATATTGCCTTTGTGGGGATTCTGGCCCTGCGGCTTGGCACCTTTAGGGAGCCCAGCTCTCACATCAGTCAAACGGTCTCGCAAGAAGATGTCAAGATTGGTACCTTCAAGAGCTCGCGAGACCAGCTCAATGATACCGTTCAAGCCTACCTCAAGCAGTACCAGACCAAGACCTATTCCTATAGTTTCAAGGCCACTTCAAAAAATGTTATGTTTGAAGGAACCTATACCGTCCTAGGTTATAAGGTTCCCCTCTATGTTTATTTCACGCCAGTCGTCCTAGGTGATGGCAGTATCCAGCTCAATGTTGACTCTGTCTCTGCTGGAACCTTGTCATTGCCGGTGTCTGAAGTTTTGAAGTTTATTGATGCCAATTACAAGCTTCCAAAATTTGTGGAAGTTGACAGCAAGAAGGGGACCCTCGTTCTTAACCTGCCAAAAATGGATAATAAGGTGGGGCTCTATGCCAAGGCAACCGACTTTGACCTGGTCAATGATAAAATTAGTTTTGATGTCTACAAGAAAAAATAGGAGACTTGCTTTGGAAGTGTACTTGGCTAAAGTCAATTCTATTATTTTGATACTTTCTTAGGTAGTGCGGACGGAAGCGACCGTCGTTGGCGTTCCATTCCTATTTTTTGAGCCCTTTCGATTTTGCGTTTTCAAGCTCAGGCAGATTTAGTCATTTGGACTAAATCTGCCTCAAATACAGCGAAAGTATCTTCTGGATTCGCTTCGTTCACCTCCCACTAAATTTAATAAATTAAGGGCACCTCTAAAAACCCCAAACTTTTAAATTAAAGTGTTGATTTAGCAACAATTGTAACGACAAAATCGCAATTTTATTGAGTATTTAGAGGTGCCCTTAAAAATCTCTATCTCTTTTTCTGAAAGGAGTATTTGAGTTCAGTAACTTATTTTCAATCGAGTCTAAGACAAAAAATAAGACATCGTTTAGCAGGCTCCTGATGAAACTCCAAAAGCCTGTTCTCCCCAAGATTGACAAGAATTTTGGGGATTTTCTTTTACTTTCATACTTTTTCGCAAAAAAGGGCTATTTTATTGGCTAATCTGGCTTAAAATGACGTTTTATACTTGACCTAGGGGGGAAAATCAGATATGATAGTCTTTGTTAAAGCCGTTAGTTTCGACTTTGGGCTTAATAATATTTGGAGGATTAGTTAAATGGCTAATAAACAAGATTTGATCGCAAAGGTTGCTGAAGCAACAGAATTGACTAAAAAAGATTCAGCTGCAGCAGTTGATGCAGTCTTCTCATCAATTGAAGGTTTCCTTTCAAAAGGTGAAAAAGTTCAATTGATCGGTTTCGGTAACTTTGAAGTTCGTGAACGTGCAGCTCGTAAAGGTCGCAACCCACAAACTGGTGCTGAAATCAAAATCGCAGCTTCAAAAGTTCCAGCATTCAAGGCTGGTAAAGCTCTTAAAGACGCTGTTAAATAAGAAAGATTTCTTAATATCAAAAGAGGCTGGGACTTGTCCTAGCCTCTTTTTAGAAAAGTAAGGATAATGACGAAAACAACATTTTTAATCATTCTGGCTGTCCTCCTCGTTTTTATGGTCACCAAGTTTCTCCTTCTGGGCTATTTCTTTAAACTGTTTAAGCCCAAGGAGATGACCGATGAAGAAAAGCAGGCCTTTGACAGGGAAGTAGATGGTGAGGATGAGGACGAGGACTTTGAGGATTTGACCTAGTCTCAATTTGGCCCTGCTTATGGGCTGGCTTGCAAGGACCGAACCAGTAAAAGTAGCCCTAGTCGGAAGGAAATTCGAGATAAGTTGAAGATACAAAGGCCTCAAAAAAATCTATGACTTTAGGGACTGGATAAAAATCCTAATTTTCGGGATAGACATCCTCGGGCAGTCTCAGCTCTCCCTTGAATCAAGTTAAAACGACAGGCTCTCTCAATTTCGGGGCCTTTAAGCCCGTCTTCAGTCAAATAAAACGCATGGAAAGCAACTTATGACAGTTTCCATGCGTTTTTCTTTATCAGAAAGGCCATTTAGCCCTTATTTAGGATACCAACTGATGATTGTGGCTAAAGGCTAAAGGGTGCCTGACTCTACCGGTCTCTAACAAGTTGACCCAGCCAGCCGACCATCTAAAGCAGCTTCAAGAAAGTTAGCTTTGAGAGGCACAGCCCAGCCTGCTGACACCCTAATCTAGTCAATGTAATTGAGTTTACCGCGGAAGTCTTCTAGGGTTTGATAACCTTTTTCTACCATGATAGCTTGCAGTTCCTTGGTAATACGCTCGAAGACAGCTGGTCCTTCTTGATGGAGGGCTGTTCCAATTTGGACCATGCTGGCTCCGCAGAGGATATGTTCAAAGGCATCACGGCCAGATTTGACTCCGCCAGTTCCGATAATCTGGATGGACGGGTTGAGGCGTTGGTAGAAGGCGTGAACATTAGCCAGAGCCGTCGGCTTGACATAGTCACCTCCGATACCGCCAAAGCCATTCTTGGGCTTGATGACCACAGTTTCATCCTCAATGACCAGGCCATTACCGACCGAATTGATGCAGTTGACGAAGGTTAGAGGGTATTTATTGAAAATCGCAGCCGCCAGGTCGAAGTGGGCAATGTCAAAATATGGTGGTAGCTTGATGCCCAGGGGTTTAGTGAAATAAGAGAAGACCTGACTCAAAATCTGATCAGTCGTCTCAAAATCATAGGCAATCTGAGGTTTTCCTGGAACGTTGGGGCAGGAGAGATTGAGCTCCACCAAGTCCTCATAGTCGCTCTCTTGGACTGTTTTTAAGATGGTGTGGGTTTCTTCCTGGCTCATACCAACTAGAGACAAGAAATGGTTCTTGCTATCGGGTGCCTTTTGGAGCTCAGTGACATAGTCCAGATAGTAGTGGAAGCCTTGGTTGGGCAGGCCCATGGAGTTGATAGACCCCAGTTGGGTGTCGGCATAGCGAGGCTCTGGATTACCAAGGCGTGCTTCCAGGGTTCCCGTCTTGGTGACAAAGGAGCCTGCAGCAGAGGCCTCTATGTCTGCTAATTCTTCCTTGGTCATGCAATAAACTCCTGCCGCATTCATCAGGCAGTTGTCAAAGGTGAAGTCGCCAATATGTGTTGCTGTAGAAACCATAATAATCCTCCATAATAGTGGGCACAACGAGCTTTTTACGACTTCATTTTACTATTTGGCTTGCGACTTGGCAAGCAAGGTTAGTAATGGCAAGACCGTTCCGGCGACTTAAAAAATGCAGAGCCTGACCTGAAAATAGGAGACACTAAAGCTGGCAAGGAATAAGTCAAAAATGGAAATGCACCGCCTCCCAATCAGGATTTTTCTGACCAGTAGCAATCACGCTTTTCCTTGACAGTTATCAGAAGTATGGTAGAATTTAAGTGTAGAATATTTGAACATTTATTTAAATGATAAAAAGAAAGGACAAGCATGCCTGATAAGGAATTACTAGAAGAAGAGCTTTTAAGAGAAGCAGCAGATTTTTTCAAGGCCCTGGGCAATGATACCCGTCTGCAAATTATTTGGTGCCTCAGTCAGGGTGAAAAGAGCTCTGGCCAATTGGCAGAGGCTCAAGAAATGACCCCCTCAGCTATTTCTCACCAATTGACCCTTCTTAAGCAATTAAAAATCGTCAAGGTCAAAAAGAAGGGCAAGACTAGGCTCTACCAGTTGGCTGACGACCATATCTCTCGCATCATGCAGGCCGTCCTTGAGCACTATCAGGAGGATTAGCCATGCGTCAAAAAGATAAGAAATCTCTCATAAGCATTATGGTAACAGGCCTCTTACTCCTTTTGCTTTATGTCTTAAATGAGATGCTAGCCCTTCCCTTGATCTGGCAGGCCCTCCTTTATGCCCTTCCCTATCTTTTAGTGGGACATGGTGTTTTGCTGAAGGCTGGCCGAAAAATTCTCAAAGGACAGATCTTTAGTGAGCATTTCCTCATGTCCTTGGCAACTTTGGGAGCCTTTGCCCTTTCTTTCATGACAGGGCAGCCAGAATTTGCCGAAGCCGTCTTTGTGATGGCCTTTTACCAAGTGGGTGAGCTCTTTGAGCATTTGGCAGAAGGTAGTAGTGAGAGGTCTATCGCAGCTCTTCTGGATTTACGACCTGAACAAGCTCATCTGGCAAAGGACAATCAAACCCTTGACCTTTCCCCGAGTGAGCTTAAGCAAGGGGATGTTATCGAAATCCGCCCAGGTGAAAAGGTACCGGTGGATGGTCTCTTGCTTGAAGGCGTCACACAGATTGACACAGCAGCTTTGACAGGTGAAAATTTGCCTAAGAAGGTGGAGGTCGGCGACCAAGTCTTATCAGGGACCATCAATCAAACGGGCTTGATACGCGTCAAGGTTACTCGGGAGTTAGCTGAGTCAACCCTGACCAAGATTCTTGACCTGATGGAAAATTCAGCCAGTCATAAGTCCAAGAGTGAAAGCTTTATGACCAAATTTGCCAATTTCTATACCCCCTTAGTCGTCCTAGCAGCCTTGCTTTTATCGCTGATTCCACCCATTTTATCGGGAAACTTTGTAGCTACCTTTCCCGATTGGCTAAGCCGAGGCCTGACCTTTCTGGTCATTTCCTGTCCCTGTGCCCTAGTCATTTCTATCCCCCTGTCATTCTTTGGTGGCCTGGGGGCTGCCTCAAGGGCCGGTGTTTTGATTAAGGGCTCCAACTATTTAGAAAACCTGGCCCATTTGGAAACCCTGCTCTTTGACAAGACAGGAACCTTGACCCAGGGAGTATTTGAAGTGACCGCCCTTCATCCCAAGCGGGTTGATGAGAAGCGCCTCTTGCACCTAGCTAGTCATGTTGAGCGATTTTCCAGTCACCCCATTGCCCTCTCTCTACGTAGAGCCTATAAGAAGGAGGCTGACGACTGCACCATTTCAGACCTGGTCGAAGTGGCTGGTCGTGGTATTAAGGCAAAGGTCAATCAGGAGGTCGTGGCTGTTGGAAACGAAAGATTCATGACAGATTTGGGAATTAGCTGGGAGCCCTGCCAGAAAATTGGAACAATTGTCCACATCGCCATTGATGGCCTTTATGTGGGCCATATCGTGATTTCTGACCGCATCAAGCCCGATACCAAGACAGCCTTGGAAGAATTTAAGCAGGAAGGCATCACTCAAACCGTCATGGTCACTGGGGATAAAGAGTCGGTTGCCAAGACTGTGGCTCAAGACTTGGGACTCAGTTCTCATCATGCTGGTCTCTTGCCAGCTGACAAGGTGGCCTGTCTGGAAGGCTATCTCGCGCAAAAATCAAGCAAACATACAGTTGGATTTGTCGGCGATGGGGTCAATGATGCCCCAGTCCTCGCTCGCGCTGATGTCGGTATTGCCATGGGTGGTCTAGGCAGTGATGCTGCCATTGAAGCAGCCGATGTGGTCATTATGAATGACCAGCTGACCAAGCTGGCCCAGGCTATCAGAATTGCCAAGAGAACTGTAATGATTGCCCGTGAGAATGCCATCTTCTCCATCGCCATCAAAATTTTGGTCCTCCTTCTAGCAAGTTTGGGACTAGCCAATATGTGGCTGGCTATCTTTGCTGATGTCGGGGTTACTGTTCTTGCTGTCTTCAATGCCATGCGGACATTGAGACTAAGCTGAATTCAAGGGCAAACGAATTGGGCATCCGAGCAATTTAATCCAAAATAGACTAGATTTTTTAGGCCTTTTTGGGTAGAATAGTAGGAGTAAATGGCTTTAAGCCAAAATAATACCCTTCCAAAATCAAGCGGATGGAGCCTGGGCTGGTTAGGTCTAACCCAATAGGCCTAGAGGTCCTTAGCCTGTCTATCCTTGATTTTATGGTGTATAAAAAGGAGAATGACTAATGGTAAAATTAGTTTTCGCTCGCCACGGTGAGTCAGAATGGAACAAAGCTAACCTTTTCACAGGTTGGGCAGATGTTGACCTTTCAGAAAAAGGAACACAACAAGCAATTGATGCTGGTAACTTGATTAAAGAAGCTGGTATCGAATTTGACCTTGCCTTCACCTCTGTTTTGAAACGTGCTATCAAGACAACTAACCTTGCCCTTGAAGCTGCGGATCAACTCTGGGTACCAGTTGAAAAATCTTGGCGTTTGAACGAACGTCACTACGGTGGTTTGACTGGCCAAAACAAGGCAGAAGCTGCTGAAAAATGGGGTGATGATCAGGTTCACATCTGGCGTCGTTCTTACGATGTCTTGCCACCAGCTATGGCTAAGGATGACCAATATTCAGCTCACACTGACCGTCGTTACGCTTCTCTGGATGACTCTGTTATTCCAGATGCTGAAAACTTGAAGGTTACCTTGGAACGTGCCCTTCCATTCTGGGAAGATAAAATCGCTCCGGCCCTTAAAGATGGTAAAAATGTCTTTATCGGTGCTCACGGTAACTCAATCCGTGCCTTGGTAAAACATATCAAACACCTAGGTGATGATGAAATCATGGGTGTTGAAATCCCTAACTTCCCACCATTGGTATTCGAATTTGACGAAAAACTCAACGTTACCAAAGAATACTACTTGGGTAAATAAGTCAAAATACTAAGTAACTATAGAGAGGTACCAGAAAACACTGATTTTCTAGTACCTTTTTTGTCATTTTGGTAAGTTTGCTTAAACTTTCCTACTAACGAAAATGAAGTTAGAAAAACCGAGTATCAGGGTATGAGCTGAACGGCCCTCTTTATCCCACTTTTTTGTCTCCTTACAACAATGGCTGACTTAAGTCCGACGGCAGGCGACCTATCCTCTTAGAAAGCTATCCTATCTCTGGAAAAGGTCAGTTAGCTCAGATTTCTGGACCAAATTCTTTGTGGATTCTCTGGGCCTTTGATGAGACAGGACTGGGGAAATTTTAAAAATTCCTTAGCAAGAAGCCAAGTTTTTTTGCCTGATTTGTGATAAAATAAAACCACTAAACGTTATCGAAATGAGGAGATTATGGACCTGAAAAATCCGTTTAAAAGAGATAAAAAAGTTAAGGAAAAATCTGAAAAGAAGGGCGATAATAAGGCCTTGGCTAGGACGATGCGGAAGAAGTTGCGGAGGCGAACGGGCTTCCTGTCTAGCTTAACCAGCCGTCTCTACATTATCTTTGCCCTAGTCTTGACCCTGCTGACGGTGCTGATTGGGCGTCTGGCCTATATGCAAATTAGTCATCGGTCCTTTTATTTGGGCAAATTAAATAAGCAGACCACCTATACGGTTAAGCAGTCATCTGAGCGTGGCCAAATCTATGATGCCACTGGTCAGCCCCTGGTTGACAATGAGAAGAAAACCGTTGTCACCTATACTCGTAGCAATAAGGCGACAGCAGCGGATATTCTCAAAAATGCTAATGACTTGGCCAAAATGGTCAATCTGATAGAAACCAAGGTCTCGGATCGGCAAAAACGGGACTACTATTTGGCCGACAAGAAGCATTATGAGGCCATCTACGAAAAGCTACCCGATAAGGAAAAATTTGATAATTACGGCAATCGCTTGACCGAAGCCCAAATCTACAAAAATGCAGTTAAAGCGGTGCCTAAGAGTAAGATTGATTATTCTGATGAGACCCTCAAGAAGGTCTATATTTTCAATCAAATGAATAGTGCTTCAAATTTCAGTACGGTGAATTTAACGACGGGCGACCTGACGGATGACCAAATCGCCTATATTACGGCCAATAAGTCAAGACTGCGTGGTATCAGTATTGGTACAGACTGGAATCAGGAAGTCACAACCTCATCATCTTCTCTGTCCGATATTATCGGAACCCTCTCTAGTGAAAAGACGGGTCTGCCCGAAGAAACCGCCAAGGAATATCTGGCCAAGGGTTATTCTCTCAATGACCGGGTCGGCACCTCCTACCTGCAAAAGCAGTACGAGGATGTCCTCCAAGGCACTAGGACCACGACGAAAATTAGTGTTGATAATGACGGTAATGTGGTCAAGACCAAGCAGACCTCTAAGGGAACCAAAGGTAATAATCTAAAATTAACCATTGACCTCGGTTTTCAAAATGGTGTTGAAGGAATCCTCAATCAGTACTATGGTTCGGAAGTTTCCTCTGGGAATGCGGCCAATTCCGAAGGTGTCTATGCCGTCGCCCTCAATGCAGATACGGGTGCCGTTTTGGCTATGGCAGGGCTGGATCACGACAAGGATAGTGGCCAATTAACCTCTGATGCCTTGGGAAATGTGACTAGCGTCTTTGTACCAGGATCTGTTGTCAAGGGGGCAACCCTGACAGCTGGCTGGGAGACTGGTGCCATTTCCGGCAATCAGGTTCTGACCGACCAGACCATCAGTGTTAACGGGTCAAATGCTATTAAATCTTGGTTTACCGACCAAGGTAGTCGCTCCATTTCAGCGACCCAGGCCTTGGAATATTCTTCCAATACCTACATGGTTCAGGTTGCCCTCAAGATGATGGGACAAGACTATTATCCAGGGATGACCCTCAGCGATTCGGGCGTGGACGATACGATGACAAATCTGCGCAAAACCTACGCCGAATACGGAATGGGAACGACAACAGGTATTGACCTGCCAAATGAATCGGCTGGCTATACGACAAATGATTATAAGCCTGGTAATGTCCTGACCGAAGCCTTTGGTCAGTTCGATAGCTATACCCCTATGCAGTTGGCTCAATATGCTGCGACTGTTGCTAACGGTGGCAATCGAATTGCCCCTCACTTGGTCCAAGGTATTTACAATAATAATGCTGATGGTGGTCTAGGTGATCAAACCAAAGCTATTGATACCAATGTCCTCAATAAGGTTAACATTTCTGATGACCAGATGAGCCTGATTCAACAAGGTTTCTATGCCGTAGTCAATAGCTCTGATAGTTATGCAACAGGTAAGGGTATGCAAAGCTCCTCAATTTCCATTTCTGGTAAGACTGGTACAGCCGAAACCTTTGCGACAACGGCCAATGGCAATAGCGTTACAACGGTTAACCTTAATGTTGTTGCCTATGCGACCGCCAATGATGGCACTAAGGTAGCCGTTGCGGTGATGTATCCACACGCTAGCAATTCAGATACCAAGGCCCACCAATACATTGCCCGTGATATTCTAAACCTCTACCAATCCATGTATGGTGGTGGCCATTAATGTCAATAAAAGTTATAATAAAAAGGCTGGAAGAAATTTCCAGACCTTTTTATAATGTCTAAAAGGAGAGAGAAGTGCTTTATCCAACCCCGATTGCAAAATTGATAGATAGTTTTTCCAAATTGCCCGGTATCGGAACCAAGACAGCGACTAGACTGGCTTTTTATACCATCGGCATGTCTGATGGAGATGTTAATGACTTTGCCAAAAACCTCTTGGCAGCTAAGCGGGAGCTGACTTACTGTTCGGTCTGCGGCAATCTGACCGATGAGGATCCCTGTGCTATCTGTAGAGATAAAACCAGGGACAAATCGGTTCTTCTGGTTGTTGAGGAGAGCAAGGACGTGACGGCCATGGAGAAAATTCAGGACTATCATGGTCTCTATCATGTCCTCCACGGTCTCATTTCACCCATGAATGGAGTCGGACCTGACGACATCAACCTCAAGTCCCTTATCAACCGGCTCATGGATAGTCAAATCAATGAAGTTATTGTAGCCACCAACGCCACAGCTGATGGAGAAGCGACTGCCATGTACATCTCACGGGTGCTTAAACCCGCTGGCATCAAGGTTACTCGCCTAGCACGCGGTCTAGCAGTCGGCAGCGACATTGAATACACCGATGAAGTCACCCTTCTTCGGGCTATTGAAAATCGAACGGAATTATAAAAAACTAGATTGGCTTGAAAGCTGGTCTAGTTTTTTAATGTTTCTAAAAATGTGGGAAGTATGGTTCTGAAGATCCCTTCATTAAGTCGAACAAATTTATTCTGTCCCGCTTTTCGGGTTATGGTTAATCCTGCTTCACGAAGAGTTTTAAAGTGATAGGAAGCCGCAGATTTACTCATATTTAGTAAATCACCAATTTCACCACAAGATAGTTCATCCTGTTTTTGATATAGTATTCGGATAATTTGTAGTCTAATGGGGTCAGCAAGAGCTTTAAAGATTTTTACTCTAACTTCATCATCTTTGTTCGTTGATTTAATAGTCATAAAAGCATTGTACTATTGCTATTTTTAAAAGTCAATTTGAATTGTTCATTATCGTTGACAAGGGAAATAATGGGTGCTATTCTTTTGTTGAATAGTTCAAATACTATTTAACTATAAAAGGATTTAGAAAGCGTGATGGCTATGAAAAAATATTCAATTTTATTTTTCCTGACTATGTTTATCATTGGTACGGATACCTTCCTTGTATCTCCCTTGTTGCCGACACTAAGCAAACTTTATAACGTTGATATTTCAACTTCTGGTTGGATGGTTAGTGCTTATGCTATTGGATACGCCTTATTTGCCTTAGTTTCAGGACCAATTTCTGATGGTCGGGATAGAAAAAGAGTCATGATTTATGGCTTGCTGGCGTTTGCTGTATCGACCTTTTTATGTGGTTTTGCGACTTCTTTTCCTTTAATGTTGGCCTTTCGATTTTTAGCCGGTATTAGTGCATCCTTTGTGACACCTCAGGTTTGGGCTTCAATTCCTGTCGTTGTAGAAAAACAATATATTGTTCAGGTCATGGGCTATGCAACAGCAGGTTTATCAGTTTCTCAAATGGCAGGTGTCCCTATTGGTGGCTATTTGGCTAGTGTCTCTTGGCAAACACCTTTCTTTACCATTTCAATTGCTTCCTTAGTGTTGCTTGCCTTGATTCTTTTTTACTTACCGAAACTTGAGGTCAGTCAGGCTAATCGAATCTCCTTTTTGGATGCTTATAGGAATGTTTTGACTAACCGCAAATCGGTAAGTTATCTTGTCGCCTATTTTGTCTTCCAAACAGGCTCGTTTACGGCTATCACATTTATTTCAACTTGGTACACTCATAGCTTTAATATGACTTTGGCCAATATAAGTACAGCTATCATTGCAATAGGTGCTGGTAACTTAATTGGCTCTCTATTTGGCAGTCAAATTGTTAAACGGTATGGCATGCAAAAGACCTTTAGAACAGAGTTAATAACCTTGGTCATTCTCTATTTACTTTTACCCTTTGCTCAAAACTTTTGGATGGCAGAAATTTTATTGACGATAATTTATTTGACTAACGGTTTTATTTTTCCTTTGTTTATGACAACTTTACAAGGAACTGTCGAAAATGCTCGAAGTACAATTTCATCATTGTCAAATGCAGCTATGTACCTAGGTGAAACGATTGCTGGTGTTGTAGGTGGCATTCTCTTTACCATCTTTAGCGGTTTCTCTGGGATTTTCATTTTTGCGACGATTACCATTGCTCTAGCTTTGCTTTTATATACTCAAGCGGGGGCGTTTAAGAGGGAACCTGAACAATAAGGATCATAAAAAGCAATCCAAATGTGATTGCTTTTTAGCTGCTTAAATTTTTTGTGCCAGTAGACCAATCTTGTCTAATTGCTTACTAAGTATATCGTCGGAAGTTCCCCGCACGTAAGGGATAGCTGTCAATTTTGTCGGTTTGATGCCACACATAGCCAGAACCTGTTTTTTGAGGATATGACCATAGTCTTGCTGGAAAAGTTTAGCAAAGATAACTGGTGTATCATGGGTTGTGATAATCCAAGCTTTTTTGCCCTTGAGGTGGCCCACTGGCATAATCCCCTTGTAGGAATAAGCGAAGCCTGCCGCAAAGACACGGTCAATAAAGCCCTTGAGAATTGCTGGCATACCACCCCACCAGATTGGAAAGATAAAGATGAGTTGGTCAGCCCAAGTGATCAGTTGTCGATACTTTTCTGCGCTGGGGTCATCCTTCATATCTCGTCTGCGTTCGTAGTGAAGGACGGGGTCAAAATTTTCTTGGTAGAGGTCAAGGACTTTGATGCTGTGAGATTTTGGCAGGTTGGCTTGGACCCGTTTAAGAATTTCTCCGTTTAGGCTGGCTTCTTTAGGGTGGGCGGTAATGATTAAGATATTCATGCTTTGCCTCCTTTGATGTATATGGTTAACATGGTATCGATATTTTTTTGAATATTGGCCTGGCTTAGGTCTTGACCATTTTGACTCTGGGCTAAAATAGCCAGACCGGCGATATAAGACCAGAGATGAAAGAGGCAGTCATTCTCGGAGACCAGCAGATTTTCCTCATTCCTGAAATCTTTAACCAGTTTTTGAAAGGCTTGAAAACCTGGTAAATCACAGTCTAGCTCAACCTGATCTTCCAAAATTTCCAGATAGCTAAAAGGATATTTAACCAGCAGGACCTCAAAGAAATAGGGGGAGGTCTTGGCGAAGTTAATCAGATTAGCTCCCATCAGGGATAGTTGCTGGCGAGCGGGAAGTCGCTCGCTCAACCCCTCAAGACTGGCCTTGGCAAGTCTGAGAGAAATCTCTGCTAGGACGACCTTGAGATAGCCCTCCTTACTACCAAAGTGGCGGTAGGGAGCCCCATGACTAACCCCGCACTTTTGAGCAACCATCCGAATGGAGAGCTGGTCAATCCCCTTTTTCTCAATCTCAGCCACCCCAGTCGCAATCAGTTTCTGTTTGAGTTTTTCCGTATCTCTTTTCATAGGCTTCCTT
This sequence comes from Streptococcus downei MFe28, assembly GCF_900459175.1. Lineage (NCBI taxonomy): Bacteria > Bacillati > Bacillota > Bacilli > Lactobacillales > Streptococcaceae > Streptococcus > Streptococcus downei. The sequence continues at coordinate 1,041,893 of NZ_UHFA01000002.1, forward strand.
TTTTGATAGCAGTGATTTTTATTTTTTGGAGAAAGTAGACAATGACTACCTTTTAAATATAGGGTAAGTATACACTGTCTGCTTTTATCTGTCAAGAGAAAGATTGACAGAATCTAAAGTGCCACGTTTAGTGAACATAATCATGATATAAAAATGGCTCCATCTATCTATCTATCTATCATAGGAGTAATTCCTCATTGTAGATAGTATGGAGTCAAATTAGTTTCGCTTATTGTTGTAATAATCCAGCAGTTTGAAATAGCTTTCCAAAAATTATCAATGGAATTGAGATCGCATATATTAAGCAGGAAAGTCTGTTCTCGTTTACGTTTTGAGTTATAATAAATTTTGTTTGTACAGTAAAAAAGTAAGTTTATGTACTAAAAATTAGTGCATTTTTTTTAAATGACGTGATATAATTACGGTATAAAAAAAGCGTCGAACTCAGGACGCATTTAATAATAATGTACGGATATACCTTATTTTAACTAAAGAGCATAAACTCTTTGCTGTGTTGTTTCGAAAAGTCCCAACACAGTTAGTATATCACGAATATTGTAAAAATCAAGGGGAAGAAGGAAAATGTACATGGAAAACCAACGAGGGAAAAGACAAAGAATTACTCATCAAGAACCATATTCAATTGGTCTTGACATAGGGACTGCTTCTGTTGGTAGTGCTGTCATAAATAATGATTTGACTGTCCCGCAAAAACGTTTTAAAGTTAGAGATATAAATGGAAATGTCATCAAAACTATAAAGAAAAATATGTCCTCGGTTCTTATCTTTGATGAAGCCAATCCCGCTAAAGGAGCCAGAACTAAAAGGACAAGTCGAAGAAGGTATACTCGACGTAATTTTAGATTGTTAGAATTAAAAAAATTATTTGAGAAAGAGATTGAGAAAATCGATCCTAACTTTTTTCACAGGATTAAAGAGGATTCGTTTTTCAATTGGAACGATAAAGAATTCGATAAGCATCCGTTATTCGGGAATTTAAAAGAAGAGAAAAAATTTCATAATAACTATCCAACTGTATTCCATTTAAGAAATGAGATTGGTAAGAATTCTTCGAAGAAGTTTGACTTGAGACTAGTATATCTAGCATTAGCACACATTATAAAATATCGTGGACATTTTCTTGATGAAACGTTTGATCCCGATGCCTCGGTTTCAGTGGAAAAAAGGCTGAATGACTTTATAGTGGAGTATAATGAATTATTTGATAAAGATTTGAGGAGCGAAGCAAAATTTTCAGAAATCTTGATGAGCGATTCCAGTAATTCAGTTAAAATTGAGTCTACTCTTTCTCTTTATCCCTCTGAAAAAAATACTATTTTTCAAGTCTTCTTGAAGCTTATCGTTGGGAATCAAGGGGATTTCAACAAATTTTTTAAAGACGAACTTGAATCGTCCTCTCACTCAGGCAAACTCGTATTTAGTTCAGACGAAGTGGAGGATGAAAAAGAAGAACTTATTAGCATTATAGGTGAAGATTATTTAGATATTATTAATCTCTGTCAGTCTCTATACAGTACAGTCGCCTTAGCTAAAATAATTAGTACTGATACAGGTGAGTCGAATACCCCCTTATCCGCCTCTATGGTGAAACGATATAACGAGCATAAGGGAGATTTGGCAAATTTAAAAGGAATTGTTAAGCATTTCATTCCAGAAAAATATGAGGAAGTATTTGGAGAACACTCAAAAACAGGCTATACAGCTTATATCAGAAATCCAAATAAAATGCCTGAAAAGAAATTTTATGACTATCTTTATCATGAGGGAGAAAAGGGTAAAATTTCAGGGATACTTTCTGATTCTAGAATTTATGAATTACCAGCTGTTCAAAAATTTATTCTAAAGATTGAGCAAAAAAGTTTTCTAAAAAAACAAAGAACCAAAGAAAATGGTTTGATTCCTTACCAACTTCACCTCAAGGAATTGAAAATAATTATAGAGAATCAGTCAGAATATTATCCATTTTTACATGAAATCGAGGAGAAGCTGGAAAAATTATTGACCTTTAGGATTCCATATTTTGTTGGTCCTTTAGCTCAAACAAAATATATTAATCCTAGATTTAATTGGTTAGTGAGAAAGTCGGAGGATCATATTAAACCTTGGAACTTTAGTGAAATAGTTGATGAGGAAAAAAGTGCTACGAAGTTTATTGAAAAATTAATTTCAAATGATCAGTTTCTCTTTGGCGAAAAGGTGCTTCCAAAGAGAAGTATTATTTATCAACAATTTTTAATTTTTAATGAATTGACGAAAGTTTCCTATCAAATAAAAGATGGGCCGTCAAGAAATTTTGATAGTGAAACAAAAGAAGAAATTTTTAATTCCCTCTTTAAGAAAAATAAATTAGGGTGTGTAACTGTAGTAGATTTAAAGAATTATATTAAGAACGATCAATGTCTTTCAGAAAAAGAGGATATACAAATTGAAGGAATAAAAAAGAAATTCAACAGTAGTTATTCGACTTATGCTGATTTATCAGAGATAAGCGGCTTAAAAGAACTTTTGGATGATGACACACAGTTGGACTTAGTTGAAGAAATTATTCGAATTCTAACAGTTTTTGAAGATAAGAAAATGCGAACCAAGCAACTTGAAAAGTTAAATCTACCTGCGAACGTGGATATTGAAAAACTTTGTAAGAAACATTACAAAGGATGGGCAAATGTTTCTAGACAACTGATTGATGGAATTGCAGATCGGTCTAGAGGATTTAAAAAGACAATTCTAGATTATTTGAAAGATGACGATATTCCAAATAATGATGCTTTCTCAACGAAAGTGCAAAAATCTTTGAATAGAAATTTTGCACAACTCATTACAGATAAAAGTTTGGATTTTGCAAGAAAATTAGATGAATCTTATAAGATTGATGTCAAAAAAGATTATCCATCATTAGTTGAAGATATTCCTGGAAGTCCGGCAATTAGGCGCGCAATATTGCAAAGTCTTTATACGGTAGATGAGATTATTGGTGTGATGGGTAGAATGCCTAAAAACATAGTAATTGAGATGGCAAGAACTAATGAAGTATCTGATAGTCCGAAGACTAGGAAGGAGCGAATAAAAAAACTAATTAAAGAAACTGAAAATGATGCAGATGCTTTGAATTTTGGAATAAGTAAAGTCAGTGAAATTTTTGATGAAGTCAAAAAAGACGAAAACTTGTTTAAAGAATTAGAAGTATATCTGTATTTCCTTCAAGAGGGTAAAGATATGTATGGTACTGAAACAAGAGAAGGGCACAGGCAACCTAAGGAGATTAATTTCTATGACGTGAAAAATTCTACTGGGAAGTATCATATTGATCATATTATACCCCAAAGCCTATACTCGGGGAACCCTCTAGATAATATTGTTTTAACAGAGTCAACCAATAACAAAATTAAGGATAAAGATGTTCCGGATGAGGCTACCGTATACGAAATGAAGAACTTTTGGCTTTATCTGATGAAAAAAGGAGCAATTTCGAAGAAAAAGTTTTCTTTTCTTACAAAAATCGAGCAAGGTGGATTATCTAATGAAGATAAGTTTGGTTTCATTAATCGTTAGTTAGTAGAGACAAGACAAATCACCAAACATGTTTCAAGGTTGCTTAATGCTTTATATGAGAAGGATGATGTTAGAATTGTGACCTTAAAGGCGAATATGGTAACTAAATTTAGGAAGCGGAATGGCTTATATAAATTTAGAGAACTAAATGATTTACATCATGCACACGATGCATATTTAGTTGCTGTTATTGCTACCAAACTGCTAAATGTTTATCCTAAAATTGAGAATGAGCTTGTCTATGGTAAATACAGAAAAGAAAGTTTTATAGAGAAACTTTCTTCGGATAAAGCGGAACAACGTGTTCAGTTTTATGATGCAATCATGAAATTTTTTGACAAAGAAGAAAAAAGATCACAAGATAATAAGGAAATCCTATGGCGAAAGCAGTCTGATTTAAAGGTGATTAGAGATTTCCTTGACAAAGGGCAAGTTAATGTTGTTCGTAAGACAGAAAAATCTACTCAAGGAATTGATAAAAAAGCAAAAAGGAATTACGGGCTATTTAAAGAAACAATTACCAAAAATAATAAACATGCTAAAGAGTCTGGTGAAAAATTTGTGGCTAGTATTCCAATTAAAGAAAAATTACATGGTAAAAAGTTAGACGTTGAAAAGTACGGCGGTTATCAGGGCTTAGTAACTTCATTTACTATCTTGATTTTTGAGACAGGTAAAAAGGGCAAATCAAAAATTGAAAATATCCCTATCTTTGACAGAAATAAGTTCGAAGAAAATCCCAAAGCTTATTTGAAAGAAAAATATCCTAATTTTGAGGATTATGTTGAGCTTCCAAAATATTCATTGCTAGAATTTAAAAAAGGGTATCGAAGATATTTAGTTAGTGCTAGAGAATTACACCCTGCATGCCAATTTAGGTTGCCAAAAAGGTATTGGAAGTTCATGTATAAAATGGACAAAATGATTGAGAAGGGTGTGTCAGACGATAGTAATATTCGAGAGGAACTAGGAGGAGTTAATGTAGAGAAAATGTATGAGGGGCTTTTAGAATATTGTATTTCCTTTATGAAGAGGAATTGCCTTGACAAAACTTTTAAGGATAAAAAGATATCATATTCAGAGACTTTGCAGAAAAACTATTATGATAAAGCTTTTTCAGACGCTAGATTTTCTTCCATCTGTGCTGTTCATATTGAATTTAGAAAATTACTCTCTGCACTCACAACAAAAGGTGGATCTACAACTGATTTCTTTTCGGAGAAGGGAGATAAGCCACTCGGATTTAGATATCAGGGTACAGGAGAGCTTAAACCTGATTCAAAAACTGGGGAAGCGAATGCTACCCTAATCCGTCAATCTATTACGGGCCTTTATGAAACACGCATTGATTTAGGAAAGTTAGGTGAAGATTAGTGGGCTGGCGGACAGTTGTAGTGAATACACATTCCAAGTTGTCTCATAAAAATAATCATTTAATTTTCAAAGACGCTTATCAAACCGAGCTTATTCATTTGTCTGAAATTGATATTTTGTTATTGGAAACGACTGATATTGTCCTGACCACAATGTTGGTTAAGCGTTTGATTGATGAGAATATCTTAGTTATCTTTTGTGATGATAAGCGATTGCTAACAGCCATGCTCATGCCCTATTATGCTCGGCACGACTCTAGTTTGCAACTCTCTAAGCAAGTGACTTGGACGGAGGAAGTTAAGGCAGATGTTTGGACAAATATTATTGCTCAGAAAATTCTAAACCAGAGTCTCTACCTAGGAGAGTGCTCCTTCTTTGAAAAGTCTCAGTCTATTATGGATTTGTATAATGGACTAGAACTATTTGATCCCAGTAATCGTGAAGGACATTCTGCACGGATTTATTTCAATACCCTCTTTGGTAACGATTTTAACAGAGAACAGGATAACAATATCAATGCGGGTTTGGATTACGGTTACGCCCTGTTATTAAGTATGTTTGCCCGGGAGCTAGTGGTATCTGGTTGTATGACACAATTTGGTTTAAAACACGCTAATCAATTTAACCAATTTAATTTTGCAAGTGACCTTATGGAGCCTTTTCGTCCGATTGTCGATAGAATTATTTATGAAAATAGAGAGGCTAGTTTTGTGAAAATGAAAAGGGAATTGTTTAACATGTTTTCTGATACCTATTCTTACAATAATAAAGATATGTATTTATCAAATATAGTCAGTGATTATACCAAGAAGGTTGTCAAGGCGCTTAATAGTGAAGGAAAGGGAGTTCCTGAATTTAGGATATGAGTTATCGTTATATGCGGATGATTTTAATGTTTGATATGCCGACTGAAACAGCAGAAGAGAGGAAGGCCTATCGAAAGTTCAGAAAGTTTTTGCTAAGCGAGGGCTTTATTATGCACCAATTTTCTATCTACAGTAGACTATTACTCAATAATTCTGCTAACAAGGCTATGAGAGAAAGATTACAAGCAAATAACCCGAAGAAAGGAACTATCACCTTATTGACAGTTACCGAAAAACAGTTCGCACGTATGATTTATTTACATGGTGAAAGAGATAACTCTATTGCAAATTCTGATAAGCGAGTTGTTTTTCTGGGAGAGGATTATTGTGATGAAGATTAACTTTCCAATACTTGATGAACCTATTTCTCTTGAACATTCCACCATTTTGTCAGTAGAAAGCATTGAGGTTTTTGCTTCCTTAGTCAGAGAATTTTATTACTACTCTGATGAGAGTAGGCTAAAGCTGTTTGATGGAAAGCTAAAGTCCCTAAAGCCTTCTGAATTTATGATAGTTACTGATATTCTTGGCTATAATCTTAATTCAACTGCTGTTTTGAAATTAGTTTATAATGATCTAGAAAAACAGTTAAATGATAACTTGGAAGCTAAGGCTGAGATTGAAAATTTATTAAATAGAGTAACTGACTTAATTGGTCAAGAATGTCTAGAAAGCGACTTAGACCTAGAATATGGAAGCTTTGAACTTAATAGCCTTTTCAAACTTCTTGGTATAAAAATTGAGGTAGCTTGTGACACTCTATTCGAAAAAATGTTTGAAATACTGCAAGTTTATCAATATCTGGTAAAAAAGAAATTACTAGTATTTGTTAATAGTCTGTCTTATTTTAAAAAGAGTGAGATTGAGAGACTGATTGAATATATTCAGCTTTCCAATCTTAGAGTACTTTTTATAGAACCAAGAAAGATTGAAGGTTTTCAACAATATGTTTTAGATGAAGATTTTTGCTTGTTGCTTGATAGTGGTGTTAAAGCTGAATAAGTTGTCTTAGGTTTTTTAGAGCTTAAACCGAACCTGTGCTACAAAGTTCACCGACGATAAGAACCTCAAGGAATTAGATTATTATACTTTCCAATTTAAGTACAACGAAGCTGGTAATTGTTGAATTAAACTAGTTTCTAGGGTATAATTGAGCTAGCTTTAAACTAATATAATTGGAATTCTATTCGAAACTGAAGTCTGGCTGAGATGAATAGTGCGATTACGAAATTTCGTGAGAAAAATTGGTCCACGAGGTTTTAGAGCTGTGTTGTTTCGAATGGTTCCAAAACTTGGTTGAAAATTGTAGCTATTTCTGGTCTGTTTTAGAGCTGTGTTGTTTCGAATGGTTCCAAAACAAGAAAAGCCTCAATCATTGACTTGTCACTGTTTTAGAGCTGTGTTGTTTCGAATGGTTCCAAAACTTGACTTAGATAGTTTTTACCTCTTAGCTGTTTTAGAGCTGTGTTGTTATAAAAGAGACGGTAATTCTTATACACCAATCCCTTCAGAGGGATGAAGTATTTGAATATCATCTCTTTTTATTGTCCAAACCTTCTTTTGTTGCTATACTAGACTTATGATTGACAAGGAAGGAGGCATCTTATGGATATATCCTATGATAAGATTGAGGCTGATGAAGGTAACCGCAGTCAGTATTGGCAGGTGGCCTTTGGCCTGCAGGAAACTGATGGGCTTCAGCCTTCTAGCTACATGAAGAATTTGGCCCGGCAACATATTGCTCAGGAGATTGATTTTCCGCAAATTTATTCGGAAGTAGAGAAGTATTATCAGAACCAATCGGATAAGTTGCCTCCTAGAAGTAAAGAGGCTGACCTTGTTTCTGCTAGGATTGTTGAATATTTGGAAGAAGCTAGCTTAGGTTTTAAGCCGACTCCCTATAGTTTAAAAAATATTCATGCCTTCCTCTTTAAGGGAATCATGTCTGTCGGTATGAAGGCTGGGGAATATCGGACCTATAATATCTCCAAGCAGGAGCCTGTCCTAAAAGGCCAATCAGTTATCTATGCCCCCTGGTTACAGTTAGCTGAAACCTTGCAATGGGATTTTGAGCAGGAATTGAATAAGGACTATTCAAAAATGACGGCTATTGAGAAACTCATGGCAGTTGAAGGGTTTATCTCAGGCCTTTGGCAAATTCATCCCTTCCCAGAAGGTAACACTCGGACGACTGCCGTTTTTACAGTCCTTTACCTTCGTTCCAAAGGTTTCTGGGTGGATAACCGTCCCTTTGCGGACAATGCCCAGTATTTCCGTGATGCCCTAGTTTTGGCTAATACTTCCGATACTAGCCTAAAAACTAGAAAACCACTGGATGAATTCTTTTTTCAACTGGTTTCTAGTGAGAAGCAGGCTAAAATTTTACCCTCGCTTAGAGAGCAAGATTAGCCTCAAATGCTATGACGATTTCGAAATGAAATAATAAGGACCTCACGATGAGGTGATGTAAGAAGCCCCAGCATAGCCTTGCTGAGGTTTTTTTCACGCCATCTGTGACTGATAACGAATTAGTGACACTTAGTCATTTTCTTTCTTTGTCAGACCACCAAGAAGGTAGTGCGAGGAATCCCAACCGTGGGGCAATGATTGTTTGAAACAGTAGTGACCGTATTGCCTACACACCCCTTTCGCAGGTGGTGCTTTTGGGTGATAATAGTTATTGAAACATGAATTGGTAAACAATTACAGATCTATAGATAAATAGGATAGGACGGACGTCTTGGTAGTTGACTGTGTGTCTTCTGATTCAGGTGGACTCTTGACTTCTTATTTAATTTTTGCTAATTTATTAAGCGACTTAACAAATAGAATCGAGTAATACCAATGACAGATGAATTGTTGAACCTTAATCAAAAACTCCAAGAATTTCTGGCAAGCTACCAGAGGCTGGAGAAGGAGCAGCACTCTATTCCAGACCATGATTTGACCATAGCAGAAGTCCATTTGTTAGTTTTACTGGCAAAGGGTGAGCGAATGAATCTTTCTCAGTTGGCCGAGCGACGACAGATTTCTCGTAGTGCGGTGACTCAGATGGTTAATCGGTTGGTGAAAAAAGGCTACTTGAAAAAGGAAATTTCAGGTCAAAAGAAAAGTGCCTACAATTTAGTTTTAACACAAGCTGGACAAAAGGTCTATTTATGTCATCAGCAACAGCATGACTTTCTCAATCAGCAATTGACGGAAGTTTTGCAAACCTATCCAAAGGACTTCTTGTCAAATGTCACTCAACTCATGACCGATGTTGAAGCCGTTTGGGAAAGCTTAGCCAAAAGAAACAAGGAGGGCTGGTAGATGAAGATTGATTTACGAAGTCAGGACCTGCTGGCGGATAGTCCCTTTGATATATTTGTGACAGGCTTGAAAGCTAAAACCGTCTATGTCATTCGGATGACCTTGACTAATTATTATAATATCAATGTTCCTATGAATCTAGATCCAACTGTTCCTTGGCAAGCTCAAGGGACATACATTTCAGACGAGTTGGGACAAATTTCAATCAATCAGAGCTGTTGTCAAGCGGGATCCTATCAAGGTCAGGTTGAGATGGGGCTCTTTTTTAATAGTTTTCCTCTTAAAGATAAGAAGGTTGGCTTGACTTCCGATTTAGATAATATTCCACTTCATGAGAGTTTTGAGGTTACAGTTGAAGTCTTCAAGGGTAAAAAGCAACTTGGACAGACTAGCTTTACACGCTATTATCAGGCTCCTCAAATCAAGCATCAAGATTTAAGGTTTTCCAAGGCCCGAGTTCGTCTCTTTTATCCTGAAAGAGCTAAGAATCTCCCAACCATCCTTGTTTTAAGTGGTAGTGATGGTCGGATTGAAAAAGCACAAAATATTGCCCAACTACTAGCCAGTCAGGGATTTGTCACCCTAGCCCTTGCCTATTTTGGTTTGGAAGGGCTACCTAAATATTTGGATAGGATTGACCTAGACTTTATGAAAGAAGTCCTAAGATATCTGAGTTCGCTCTCTCAAGTTGATAAAGATAGAATTGGGATTTATGGACGGTCCAAGGGGGCTGAATTAGCCTTGACAGCAGCTTCACTTTTTCCGAATCTCTCTTGCATTGTTGTCAATTCACCATCCTGCGCTGTCCTAGAGGGAATGAAAGGATATCGTACGTCGGGGCACTCTTCTTGGTTGTATCAGGGAGAGGAGTTGCCGTTTACCAAATTTTCTATCAGAGATTTTCTTTTGAGTAAGCTCTCAAGGAGACCTAAAATTTCTTATCAAGATGCTAGCTATATTCCTGTCGAGAAAATTCAGGGATATCTCTTGCTGATAGGAGCAAAGCAGGATGAAATTTGGCCAGCTTATGAATCTACTGGAAAAATTGAGAAGCGGTGGCAACGAAGGGAAGCTTCCACTTATCACTTGGAAAAACTAATTCTAAAAGATAGCGGTCATATGCTGACAGTTGCTTACCAGCCAAACAGTCGTTATCAAAAATTCGCCTGGCAAAAGGTCTTATATGATAGCGTGAAGTCTTGGCAAGCTACGGTTGAATTTTTCAAGAAGTACTTGTGAGTTCAAATTTTTCTATTTTGATTTGAGATTTTACTCTGGAACACATTTTCATAGTTGTCTGAGATGATGGGAGTGGCTTTAGACGTCAGTTCCATTCTCCCTAGGATTTATGCTATAATAAGGGACGAATAATTTGCTAGAAAAGGGAAATCATGTCTAAGAAAACTCTGATTTTATTATATGGTGGTCGCTCGGCTGAGCGTGAGGTGTCTGTTCTGTCAGCTGAGAGTGTCATGCGGGCGGTGGACTATGATAAGTTTAATGTCAAGACTTACTTCATCACTCAAGCGGGTGATTTCATCAAGGCCCAAGAATTTACTAGTCAACCTAGTGAGAGCGAAAAGCTGATGACCAATGCGACGGTGGATGCCAGTCAGGCCGTTAAGCCCAGCGATATTTATCAAGAAAATGCCATCGTTTTCCCTGTTCTCCACGGGCCAATGGGCGAGGATGGTTCCATTCAAGGTTTCTTAGAAGTCCTGCGTCTGCCCTACGTGGGGACCAATGTCCTCTCCTCTAGTGTTGCTATGGACAAGATTACAACTAAGCACGTTTTGGAATCAACTGGTGTCCCTCAGGTAGCATATGTAACCTATATGGAAGGTCAAGACATGGCAGAGGCTATTGCAAGAGCTAGTCAGAAGCTGACCTACCCAGTCTTTGTCAAGCCAGCTAATATGGGTTCCTCTGTCGGCATTTCTAAGGCTGAAACTGATGGGGAATTGCGTGAGGCCCTTGAATTAGCCCTCAAATATGACAGTCGGATTTTAATCGAGCAGGGCGTGGTGGCCCGCGAAATTGAAGTCGGCATCTTGGGCAATAGTCAGGTCAAAACAACTCAACCAGGCGAGGTTGTCAAGGATGTGGCCTTCTACGATTACGAAGCCAAGTATATTGATAACAAGATTAGCATGGCTATTCCAGCCCAGGTGCCAGAAGAAGTCATGGATAAGATGCGGACCTATGCTGAGACGGCCTTTCGAGCAATCGGTGGCTGTGGCCTTTCCCGCTGTGATTTCTTCCTGACTGAAAGCGGTGAGATCTACCTCAACGAACTTAATACCATGCCTGGTTTCACCCAGTGGTCGATGTATCCCCTCCTTTGGGAAAATATGGGTCTGCCTTATAAGGATTTGATAACTGAGCTGGCTGGTCTGGCTCAGGAAATGTTTGACAAACGAGAAAGTCATCTCTTGTAATTTAATAAATAGAAGCGGAGTTCTTTGGCTTCGCTTTTTTGTTAGGATAATACTCTTTGAAAATCAAAATTTTCTCACGGATAAAGTCACTCTATAATTTCTCATTAGAGTGACTACGAAAACTACGATTGTAGTTTTCTATATCCCTGACTAATTTCATAAAAACTGTAACATTGACAGTTTTTACTCCATGTCGCGTCGTTAACTCACCTTGCCGTACTTACTGAGGAAAGCGAAGCTTTCTGCATCTCCATCCTCAAAAGGTCTACCAGACCTTTTGAGCTGTCTTCAGTCCGTGCGATGCGGAGCAAAGTCGGTCGATTTCACCAACTTTGTGAGGTTAGTAAAGGAGTTAGGCAATCGCTATGAAGATTGTGCCGTTTGGGAGTAAGACAGAAGGGCTTTGACAGATGTCAAAACCTTCGTTGTCTTTCCCCAGCAAGGGTGACTAGCTGTCTGCTGTGCCACAAAGTGGCGCAAAGATAGCAGACACCTACTGCGACATCAGTCACTTTAGTGACTTGATGTCATTGCTCCTTGCCTTGGCTAATTCTGATTTTCATTGAGTATAAGACTTGAAGGTGATCTCTTTTGAAGCATTTTCAAAACATTTTCTGGTTGAAATTGAAAATCGACGAAAATAATTTAAAAAATATTTTGAAAATTGCAATAAACAGGAGTACAATAGAGTCGTTCAATTTTCAAGGAGGTTTCATTATGCAAAAAGTTGTCAATTTTTCATCCTGGATCAGTAAGTGGTTCACCCTGATTGTTATTATTTGGGCAGCTGTTAACTACGCTCTGCCCCACACCAGTACCTGGGTCATTCCAAATACGTCCTACTTGCTGGGAATTATTCTCTTTGGGATGGGTTTGACCTTGACGACGGATGACTTTGTTCGGATTTCTAAGCGACCAATTCCTGTTGTTTTGGGGACAGTGGCCCATTACATCATCATGCCTGGTTTGGCTTGGTTACTTTGCTTGATTTTCCACCTCAAGGGAGCGACTGCTGCAGGGGTCATCTTGGTCGGTTCTTGTCCAAGTGGAACCTCTTCTAGTGTTATGGCCTTCTTGGCTGGCGGGGATGTTGCCCTTGATGTCTCTATTGAAGTGCTCTCAACTCTCTTAGCACCGCTGATGATTCCAACCCTCTTGTCCATTTTAGCGGGGCAGTTCATTGCGGTTCCAGCCAGCAAACTCTTTATGTCAACGCTGCAAATTGTCGTTGTCCCAATTATTTTAGGGGTCTTGGTCCATATGCTTTTGCGACACAAGATTGATGGGATTATTAAGATCATGCCTCTGATTTCCCAAGTTGCTATCCTCTTGATTATTGGAGCGGTCGTTTCTGCCAATCATGCCAATATCTTTACGGCTGCGACAGCCTTAGTCATTCCTGTTGTCATGCTCCATAATCTCTGTGGTTACGGTCTCGGTTTTGCCTTTTCAAAATTACTCAGATTAAAAGAACCCCAACAAAAGGCTATTACCTTTGAAGTTGGGATGCAGGACTCTAGCTTGGGAGCTACCTTGGCTATCAAATACTTTGCGCCACAGGCGGCCATCCCTTCAACAATCTTCTCTATCTGGCACAATATTTCAGGTTCTATCCTGTCATCCTGGTGGAAGAATCATTCCAAGGAAGGCTCGGTAGCGCAAGAAAACTAAAGGAACTCGAAACTTCATCAGTCTTGGTGAAGTTTTTTTCTACATGAAAAATCATAAAAGAGAGAACCAATCTGATTCTCTCTAGGGTTTCATTGTAGGTCACCCACTACAGTTGACAATGAGCCGAAAAATCCCCGTCTGAAGGCGGGGAGGTTTGATCTATTGTGAGGATTAGACGAAGAGTTTGGCCAGTGACTCTCTCATTTCTCGACCCCAGTTAATTGGCGCCAATCTCGCAATCTTTGAAGCTGGGTCAGGACCAGCATGGTGAGGATAACCCGTATGGGGATTTCAAAGATTTTTAGCCAACGGCCTGCAAGATATTGGGTAGCGATGGGAACTTTAAAATAGATTTGGATTAGGAGGGGCGTGAAGATAAAGGTTCCGATTAGCATAATGACCAGAGTAGCTAGGCTAACATAGCACCAATCCAGTTTGGAAGCCCATTTTAGGGACTTTCCATAAAAGAAGAGGCCGTAGAAGGCACCTTGAGCGCCCTCCATCAGAGTCCACCAGATGATGAAGTTGGCAGTCCCACCAGTCAGGCTATCGATGATATCAATCAAGGCCAAGGCGATAAAGCCGTAGGCCGGACCGCCGATGGCACCAATCATTGCTCCGATGATGAAGGTCAGGCTGATGGTCAGTTGGCCAGGAATAATGGGGATGGAAAATTTGCTGACAACGACCGAGAGGGCCATGAGCATGGCCAAAGTGACCAGCTGTCTGGTTGAAAGTTTTGGAAAAAAGGGTTTAGAAAACATAAAAAAGCTCCTGTTCTATTGAGGGAGCTGCTTAAAATGTGGCCTCAGTATCGGATTTTTTCAGCCCTATGCTGAGGTGGCGATTAAAAACAGCGGATGCAGTGATTTACCGCACTTTGTTCCTTATGTGACAACATCCCATTCACATACACTTAACGCAAATCACTTACTCTGTATTTGGAATACAGGCCTAGTTTAACACGGTTTTAGAGTTTTTCAAAGGTTTTCAAAGAATTTCACGAATATTGTTCGTATTTTTCTGAGGGACTTTCATTTACTAAGCCTACTTTGGGCTAGCCTTTTGTGGTATAATTCTTCAGGAAAGATTTTAAAATCGTAAAAATAAGGAAGACCAATGAAATTATCGTTACATGAAATTGCTGATGTGGTGGGAGCCCTCAATGATGTTTCCCAGTTTGAAGATGTCCCCATCCAGGCTATCGAATTTGACAGTCGCAAGATTTCTTCTGGCGACCTCTTTTTGCCCCTCAAAGGGACTCGTGACGGACACGAATTTATTCCGACGGCCTTTGAAAATGGGGCTGTGGCGACCTTCTCTCGGATTGAGCTAGATGATGTTCCCTACATTTTAGTCAAGGACCCTCTGGCTGCCTTTCAGACTTTGGCCAAATACTATTTGGAGAAGATGGCTGTCGATGTGATTGCGGTGACGGGCTCCAATGGTAAGACCACGACCAAGGACATGATTCACGATGTCCTAGCGACCACCTACAAGATCTACAAGACCCAGGGCAACTATAACAATGAAATTGGTCTACCTTATACGGTTTTGCATATGCCGGATAGCACTCAAAAACTGGTCCTTGAGATGGGGCAGGATCATCTGGGTGATATTGACTTGCTGTCCAAGATTGCTCAGCCTAAGATTGGCATCGTGACTTTAATCGGTGAAGCTCATCTGGAATTCTTTGGCAGCCGTGAGAAGATTGCTCAAGGGAAAATGCAGATTGCAAATGGCATGGCAAAGGATGGAACCTTGATTGTCCCAGCTGATAAGATTATCAATGACTACCTGCCTGACAATCAGAAGGTTGTCCGCTTTGGTCCAGACCAAGATATTTTCTTGACCGAGTTGGTAGAGCGAAAAGATAGTCTGAGCTTTGCGGTCAATTTTATGGACGGCTTGATAGAGCTTCCTGTGACTGGAAAATACAATGCGACCAATGCCATGCTGGCAACCTATGTTGGTCAGCTAGAAGGTGTGGCGGATGAAGCCATTCGTTCAGCCTTGAAAAATCTAGTCTTGACCAAAAATCGGACCGAGTGGAAAAAGGCTAGTAATGGGGCGGACATTTTGGCTGATGTCTACAATGCCAATCCGACAGCTATGAAGCTGATTTTGGAAACTTTTCTGACCTTGCCAGCCAATGAAGGTGGTAAGAAAATTGCCCTCTTGGCGGATATGAAGGAGCTGGGCAAGGATTCGGTTCAGATGCACAGCCAAATGATTAGGGCCCTCAATCCAGAGGATTTGGATACCCTGATTTGCTACGGGGAGGATATTGCTGAGCTGGCTCAATTGGCCAGTCAGGTGTTCCCAATGGGCAAGGTTTATTATTTCAAGAAAACGGCTGAGGAAGACCAGTTTGCAGATTTGGTCAAGCAGGTTCAGACTATCTTGCAACCTGCCGACCAAATTTTGCTCAAGGGGTCTAATTCCATGCAACTGGACAAGGTGCTTGAGGCCTTAGAAAACTAGAGGAGATAGACAGAGTGAACGCAAGATTTTGGCAGCATTTTTTCACGACCCAGCAGACCCAGGTCCCGACCATTTCTGGCTTCTGGTATGGCATGATTCTTTTGGACTTGTTTTTTTTCATTTGGCTGACCGTCCGCTACCATAAGCGACTCGGCTTTATTCGCCTCTTTAAGGGCATTCAACTCCTGCAGTTACTTTCCCTTTATGGCTGGTATATTAGCTGTCAAATTCCGCTGATGAACAGTCTGCCCTTTTATCATTGTCGCTTGGCCATGATTGGGTTGGTCTTCTTACCCGACCGCTGGCCCTTTAAGCAGTATGTCGCCATCATGGGTTTTAGTGGAGCCTTTTTTGCCCTGGGCTATCCTGTTATGGATCCATACGCCTTTTCCCACATCACAGGCCTGTCTTTCTTAGTAGGGCATTTCGCCCTCTTGGTGAACAGCCTGGTTTACTTACTCAACCACTTCCAAAAGGACCATCTCAGTTTGCTCAAGATTATCAGCTACACCTTTATTCTCGACCTCTTTATGCTTGGGGTCAATCATCTGACAGGTGGAAATTACGGTATTTTGCGAGAAACGCCCTTTATTGATAATAGCAATGTCTGGTTTAATTATTTGGTTGTCTCTAGTGTTCTGAGTCTAGCCTTGGTTCTGACGGAACTGGGCTTTAGGCGGTTGAAGAGAGCTTAGAGCTCTTTTTTCTTATCCGCGAAAACGCCTTATTTATGCTATAATATAGAGGACTGTAATTCGACTTAGCTAGGTCAGTCATAGAAATTGATCAGCTAAGGACCGTTGGGAATGGCTTTAGAAAACTAAACAGGCCTGTCAGTAGGGTCGGCTTGCGGCCTCGCTATTTGCTAGGCGGATTAGCTTTGATTTTTCTAGAGTGAAACATAAGATGACAGCTTGGTCATCACGAAACTAAATACTATAAAGGAGTTTGTCACCATGAGTGATATTAAAATTATTGCCCTGGGTGGGGTACGTGAAAACGGGAAAAACCTCTACCTGGCGGAAATTAACGAGTCCATCTTTGTTTTGGATGCTGGGCTTAAGTACCCTGAAAATGAGCAGCTGGGGGTTGATGTGGTCATCCCTAATATGGACTATCTGATTGAAAATCGAGACCGCGTTCAAGGGGTCTTTTTGACTCACGGTCACGCTGATGCTATCGGAGCCCTGCCCTACCTCTTGCAGGATGTGCGGGTGCCTGTCTTTGGTTCTGAATTGACCATTGAATTGGCCAAGTTGGTGGTTAAGAACAATTCTCAGGTCAAGAAATTCAACAACTTCCATGTGGTTGATGCCCAAACAGAGATTGAGTTTAAGGATGCAGTCGTTTCCTTCTTTAGCACGACCCACTCCATTCCAGAAAGTCTGGGAATCGTCTTGGGAACTGACCAAGGAAATATTGTTTACACAGGGGACTTTAAGTTTGACCAGGCGGCTAGCTTAGGTTATCAGACGGATTATGGCCGTCTGGCAGAAATTGGTCGCGATGGTGTCTTGGCGCTCCTGGCAGACTCAGCCAATGCTGACAGCAAGGTTCAGGTAGCCAGCGAAGCAGAAGTCGGCGAAGAAATGGATGATGTCATTTCTGATGCCCAAGGTCGTATTATTGTTGCGGCCGTAGCCAGCAACCTCTCTCGGATTCAACAGGTCTTTGATGCAGCTGCTAAGTATGGTCGTCGGGTCGTTCTGACGGGGTTTGATGTGGAAAATATTGTCCGCACTGCCATTCGTCTGAAAAAACTCAGTATTGCTGATGAAAAACTAATCGTTAAACCTAAAGATATGAACCGCTTTGAAGACCATGAGCTGATTATCTTGGAAGCTGGTCGGATGGGGGAACCCATTGAAGGGCTTCGCAAGATGGCTATCGGTCGTCACCGCTATGTGGAAATTAAAGACGGTGATTTGGTCTATATCGTAACGACTCCAAGCGTTGCCAAGGAAGCGGTTGTCGCTCGTGTGGAAAACATGATTTACAAGGCTAGCGGCTCGGTCAAATTGATTACCCAGAATCTACGGGTATCAGGGCATGCTAATGGGCGTGACTTGCAGCTCTTGATGAATATTCTAAGTCCCAAATACCTTTTCCCAATTCAAGGGGAATATCGGGAATTGCAGGCCCATGCTGATTTGGCTGAAGAAATTGGCATGCTACCAGAAAACATCTACATCATGAAGCGTGGGGATATTATGGTTCTTAGTGACCAGGGCTTCCTGCATGAAGGTGGGGTCCCAGCTAGTGATGTCATGATTGATGGTAATGCCATCGGTGATGTTGGCAATATCGTCCTGCGCGATCGTAAGATTCTCTCTGAAGATGGTATCTTCATTGTGGTCATTACGGTCAACAAGAAGAAGCGGACCATTGTTTCCAAGGCTAAGGTTCACACCCGTGGCTTCGTCTATGTTCGCAAGAGTCGGGATATTCTGCGTGAAAGTGCTGACTTGGTTAATAAGACCGTAGCGGACTATCTGGCAACGGAAGGCTTTGACTGGGGTGAATTAAAGGGCTCTGTTCGTGACGAATTGGGCAAGTTCCTTTTCGACCAAACCAAACGTCGGCCGGCCGTTTTGCCCGTCATCATGGAAGTGCGCTAAGCGCTTAGATATAGAACAGTTATGAAAGATAAGAGGAGAGCGGGGCGACAAAATCGATTTCTGAGAAATCACGATTTGTCCCGTTCTTCTCTTTCCTAAAGGAGATTGATTATGGCTTTTTTTCAAATTGAGTATCATTCAAAGGTTCTTGGTTTCGAGCGGCAGGCCAATGTTATCTACCCTGATAGTTTTGAGTTGACTCAGCCAGAAGCAGATAGTCAGGATATTCCTGTTCTCTACCTCCTGCATGGCATGGGAGGCAATCAAAATTCTTGGCAGAAGCGAACCAGTATTGAGCGCCTACTGCGCCACACTAATCTGATTGTGGTCATGCCTTCCAGCGACCTGGCTTGGTACACCAATACGAATTATGGCCTGAGGTACTTTGACGCCATTGCCAAAGAATTACCCCAAGTTATGCGACGCTTTTTTCCCAATATGACGACCAAACGGGAAAAAACCTACATTGCTGGACTTTCCATGGGAGGCTACGGCGCCTATAAAATTGCTCTCTTGACCAATCAATATGGCTATGCGGGCTCTTTCTCGGGGGCCCTCAAGCTGGATGTGGCTAATCTCAAGGACAATGTGGATGCCAATCTTGAGTATTGGCAGGGGGTCTTTGGAGATTTAGAGGCTGAGGATATTGATAAATATCAGCTGAGCTCTATGGTGGTCGAGCATGACAGGCAAACTAAATTCTTTGCCTGGTGTGGTCAGGAAGATTCTCTCTTTCCCCTCAATGAGGAGGCTATCGCCGACTTTAAAAAACAAGGTCTGGATGTGACCTACTCCAGTTCACCAGGTCGGCACGAGTGGTACTATTGGGAAAAACAATTAGAAGCCTTCTTGCGCTGGTTGCCCTTAGATTACCATGAAGAAGAACGCTTATCATAAGTTTGTCGGCCCCTTAACAAATCGGTGACAGCTAGCCTAAAACTTGTATTTTAAGAGCTGGCTTGCTATACTTGGAAACACTAAGATTTTTGATTAGGGGGGGGAGTGATTTTATGAGGTCTTTCTTTAAATTATTGTGGGCCATTCCTAAGGCTATCCTCAGCTTTGCCTGGCACTTTTTCTGGGGCTTTATCAGAACTCTGGCGGTTTTTGCCCTGATTATTTTTGCCCTAGCCTGGTATGCCAACCATAGTCAGTCCCCCCTTGCGCAAACGGTTCGGACGGGTCTGGCCAATGTGACCAGCCAATTTTCCCCTAAGGAAAATCTGCGACAAAATCTCAAAAAGTTGGTGACCGATGCCGCTTCTGACCACCAAGGACAAGGAGCGCGTTGGCAGACCAATTCGGCTACGGTTTATATCGCATCAACCGATTCGACCTTTGTTTCAGCTTATCAGGAGGCTATTACTGCTTGGAATAATACGGGTGCCTTTACCCTTAATCTAGTGTCAGATAAGGAGTCTGCCAATATTATATTGACCAATCAGTCCGACAATTCCAGTCAGGCAGCAGGTGAAACCAAGACAACGACCGATGCACTAACCAACCGTATCACCCATGCCGATGTCTACCTCAATTCCTACTACCTGCTCAACGATGCTTACGGCTACAGCCAGGAGCGGATTGTCAATACAGCTGAGCATGAGCTGGGTCATGCCATGGGACTAGATCACAATGATAGTCAGGCCTCGGTTATGCAGTCAGCTGGTTCTTATTACAGTATTCAAGCGACTGATATTGCCGCCCTGCAAAAACTTTATGCCAATTAGGGGATTTATGTTATCCATGCTAAAAAATTGGGCTCATCGCTATCCTGAGCAAGCCTTTCTCTTGATTTTTAATAGTGGGGTCTTTGTTTGGTTGCGTATGGCTGGTTCGGCTATTTCCAATAAATTGGCCCTAGGTTGGGATCATGCGGTCCATATTCCTAACTGGCTGATTAATCTGAGTCACAACAGCCTATCGGGACTTCAAGGTTTCTTTGGCCATACGGCTCTGACTTGGTTGATTATCTCCATGATTTTGACGCTAGTCCTGCGCTTTATCAAGGGACTGGTAAAATTTCTGCTCTTTCTAGTGATAGTGGGAGTGGGCATCTATCTGGTCTACCGCCATCAGACTATTTTGGGACAACTCCCAGGCTAATAGTTGTCAAAGCAACTCCGTCTGGGGTTGCTTTTTTTAATGACTAGCACTAGAAATTTTTGGGAGTATGGGCTATTTTTTCTTGACTAGGTGTTCAGCGAGCTATACCGAGCGGGGTGATTTTTGTTATAATGGTTCTATGATTATTTTACAGGGAAATAAAATTGAGCGCTCTTTTTCAGGAGATGTCCTCTTTGATAATATCAATATTCAGGTTGATGAGCGCGATCGGATTGCTCTCGTCGGTCGCAATGGAGCCGGCAAGTCAACCCTGCTGAAGATTCTAGTAGGAGAAGAAGCTCCAACATCCGGGCAAGTTAATAGCAAGAAAGATTTGAGCCTGTCCTATCTGGCTCAAGATAGCCGTTTTGAATCGGATGATACGATTTATGATGGCATGTTGCGAGTCTTTGAGGATTTGCGTCAGCAAGAAGGGGCCCTTAGGGCCATGGAGATGAAGATGGCTGACCTTTCTGGAGCTGACTTAGACAAGTTGATGCAGGATTATGACCGTCTTTCAGAGGAATTTCGAGCCCAAGGTGGCTTTACCTACGAAGCTGATATTAAGGCTATTCTCAACGGTTTTCAATTTGATGAAAGCACTTGGCAAATGCCCATTTCTGACCTGTCTGGGGGGCAGAATACTCGCCTAGCTCTGGCGAAAATGCTTCTGGAGAAACCTCAGCTGCTGGTTCTGGATGAGCCGACCAACCACTTGGATATTGAGACCATCGCTTGGTTGGAGAATTACCTGGCCAACTATCAGGGAGCCTTGATTATTGTCAGCCACGACCGCTATTTCTTGGACAAGGTGGCCACTGTTACCTATGACTTAACGCCTCATTCGCTGGATCGCTATGTGGGTAATTATTCTAACTTTATGGATGCCAAGGTCCAGAAGTTAGCTAGCCAGGAAAAGGCCTATGAAAAACAAGCCAAGGAAATCGCCAAGCTAGAAGATTTTGTCCAGAGAAATATCGTCCGCGCCTCCACAACCAAGCGGGCCCAGGCCCGTCGTAAGCAGTTGGAAAAAATTGAGCGACTAGATAAGCCTCAAGCTCAGGCTAAATCAGCTCATATGACCTTTCATGCCGACAAGCCTTCTGGCAATGTTGTCCTGACGGTTTCCCAGGCCGCTATCGGCTATGATGGGCAGGTGCTTTCCCAGCCTATTGATTTAGATGTCCGCAAATTTGATGCCATTGCCATTGTCGGTCCCAATGGTATTGGCAAGTCAACCTTGGTCAAATCCATCGTTGGCCAGATTCCTTTTGTTGAGGGTCAAAGCCATTATGGCGCTAATGTTCAGGTCGGCTATTATGACCAGACCCAGTCCAATCTGACAAGGACCAATACGGTTCTGGACGAGCTCTGGAATGATTTTTCGACCACACCAGAGGTGGAAATTCGCAACCGATTGGGGGCCTTTCTCTTCTCAGGTGATGATGTCAAAAAGTCTGTTTCCATGCTTTCTGGAGGGGAAAGGGCTCGACTGCTTTTGGCCAAGCTCTCCATGGAGAATAACAACTTCCTCATTCTGGACGAACCGACCAACCACCTAGATATTGATAGCAAGGAAGTGTTGGAAGATGCCTTGATTGATTTCGATGGGAGTCTGCTCTTTGTCAGCCACGACCGCTATTTTATCAATCGGGTCGCGACTAAGGTCTTGGAAATTTCGCCAAATGGTTCCAAGCTCTATCTGGGTGACTATGATTATTATCTGGAGAAAAAAGCTGAGGAAGAGGCTCTAAGTCAATTGAAGCAGTCAGAGATTTGTCAGACCAGTCAGGAAGAAAAAAACTCCCATCCTGCAAGTCAAGATTACCAGACACAAAAGGCCAATCAAAAGGAAGCCCGTAAGTTGACCCGTCGTATCGAGCAAATTGAGCAGGATCTTGACCAGCTGGAGCAAAAAGAGGCAGAGGTCTCGCAAGCCATGACTCAGACCAATGCTACCGAGGAGTTGATAAAGCTTCAGGCTGAGCTAGATCAACTGACCCACAAACAAGACCAGCTGATGGAGGAGTGGGAAGAAGTCAGCCAGGCCTTGGAAAATCTGCAGTTAGACCAAGTCTAAAATTTAGCAGGGGGCTGTTTCGACTCTCTTTTCAATCTCAAGCAGTTTATCTATCCTTGTGACTGGCTAAGAGACAAAGGGGTGATGATCGAGGCAGCCAGCCTCGCTTTCTTGTTTCAAGGCTCGGGGAAAAACAGTCCACTGGGCTGTCTTTTTAATCTCCAGAAAAATTGTGATTCTGTTAAAGTTTTCTCGCCTTTCCACAAAAAGATGGTCATCTCGAGATTTCAAAAAAGTAGAAACAAGTCGGTCACGAACCTCATCAGTATGATACTAACGAGGTCTTTTTGAGTTTGTGAAAAATCATTCAAAATAGTTCTTGCAATCCTTTTCTTCCTTGATAAAATCAGAAACCGATTGTTTGAAGTTTGTGAAATATTTGGGTAGAATGATGGTGTAACAAGAAAAATTAGGAGGTTACTATGGCAAACTTATCTAAAGACCAATATATAGATTTATACCGGAAGATGGAGCGAATCCGCGAATTTGATATGCGGATTAACAAGCTGGTTCGCCGGGGCTTCGTTCAAGGGATGACCCATTTTTCCGTTGGTGAAGAGGCCGCTAGTGTTGGAGCTATGGCTCCCCTGACCTACGATGATATTATTTTTTCTAATCACAGAGGGCACGGTCAATCCATTGCCAAGGATATGGATTTGAAAGGGATGATGGCTGAGCTGGCTGGTAAGGCGACTGGAGTTTCCAAGGGGCGTGGAGGTTCCATGCACCTAGCTGACTTTGAGAAGGGTAATTATGGGACTAACGGTATCGTTGGTGGTGGCTATGCCTTGGCTGTCGGAGCCGCTCTGACCCAACAGTATAAGAAGACCAACAACATTGTCGTGGCCTTCTCAGGAGATGGGGCGACCAATGAAGGTTCTTTCCACGAGTCTGTCAATCTGGCTTCGGCCTGGCAATTACCTGTGATTTTCTTCATCATCAATAATCGCTATGGTATCTCCATGGACATTACCAAGGCGACCCATACCCCCCATCTTTACACTCGGGCTGATGCTTACGGCATTCCAGGCTACTATGTTCAAGATGGCAATGATGTGATGGCAGTTTACGACCAGATGAAAAAAGTGGTTGCTGATGTCCGAGCTGGTAAAGGTCCTGCCCTGATTGAGGTAGAGTCTTACCGCTGGTTTGGTCATTCAACGGCTGATGCAGGTAAGTATCGTAGCAAGGAAGAAGTGGATACTTGGAAGAAGAAGGATCCCCTGCTTAAGTTTCGTGATTTTGCCCTAAAGGAAACCGACTTGACCGAGGCCGATTTGGACGAAGTTCATGAGCAGGTAGTGGCAGAAATTGATCAGGCCTATGACTTTGCCAAAAACAGTCCAGATCCAGACCTATCCGTCGCTTTTGAAGACATCTGGGTAGATTAGATTAAGCCATAGCCTTCAAAAGCTAGTTAGCTAGAGATTTTTTTCTCAGCCACATAATTTCAGACTTAAAAAAATTTTTAGGGCCCATCCTAGAAACTTGAAAAGGTTCATCCTTAATAACTTAAAGGGTGAAAGTCCTGCTTGAGTAAAGACAAAGGATTTGAGGGCTTCTAAATCAATATAGATATAGATGTTATAGATAAGGAAAGTGTTATGACAGAAACAAAGAAAATGGCCTTGCGGGAAGCCGTCAACCTGGCCATGACAGAAGAGATGCGAAAGGATGATGCCATCTTCCTAATGGGAGAAGATGTCGGAATCTATGGCGGTGATTTTGGGACCTCTGTTGGTATGTTTGAAGAGTTCGGACCTGAGCGCATCAAGGATACACCAATTTCTGAAGCAGCCATCGCTGGTTCGGCAATCGGAGCAGCCATGACAGGTCTGCGCCCTATTGTTGATGTCACCTTTATGGATTTCTTGACCATTGCCATGGATGCCATTGTCAACCAAGGGGCTAAGAATAATTATATGCTTGGTGGTGGGGTTAAGACTCCTGTGACCTTCCGAGTGGCCAGTGGTTCTGGTATTGGATCGGCAGCCCAGCACTCCCAAACCTTGGAAGCCTGGTTGACCCATATTCCAGGAATAAAGGTCGTCGCTCCTGGTGATGTTAATGAAGCCAAGGGGCTTTTGAAATCGGCCATTCAAGATAATAATATCGTTGTCTTTATGGAGCCCAAGGCTCTTTATGGCAAGAAGGCTGAAGTTAGCCTAGATCCTGACTTTTATATTCCCCTGGGTAAGGGAGATATTAAGCGTGAGGGAACTGATCTGACTATTCTTTCTTATGGTCGCATGTTGGAGCGTGTCCTCCAGGCTGCTGATGAGGTCGCTGCTCAGGGCATTTCTGTTGAGGTAGTTGATCCTCGCACTCTTATGCCTCTGGATAAGGAGTTGATTATCAATTCGGTCAAGAAGACTGGTAAGTTGATGCTGGTCAATGACGCCTATAAGACAGGTGGTTTCATTGGGGAAATTGCAGCCATGGTCACGGAAAGCGAAGCCTTTGATTATCTTGATCACCCCATTGTTCGCTTAGCCAGTGAAGACGTACCTGTTCCTTATGCTAGAGTTTTGGAACAAGCTATTTTACCAGATGTCGAAAAAATCAAGGCTAGCATTATTAAAATGGTCAACAAAGGCAATTGATAATGATTGAGAATTTGATTAGACAAGATAAGCTATAAAGGGCTTAACCGCCGCAAAAAAGAATAGAAAGGGACAGAAAACTTCTGGTTTTCTGAGACTTTCAACTTTTTGTCGGCTCAAGTCCTATTCAGTTAGAAAGGGATAAGGAAGCCTCAGTCTAACTTGCCACCATTGTACTGGCAAACTGGCTGAAGTTCTAAGAAGATATTATGGCAGTAGAAATCATTATGCCCAAACTCGGTGTTGATATGTCAGAAGGCGAAATCATCGAGTGGAAAAAAGAGGAGGGCGATGGTGTTCAAGAAGGCGACATCCTGCTGGAAATCATGTCCGATAAAACCAATATGGAATTGGAAGCAGAAGCCTCAGGAATACTTTTAAAGATTGTCCATCCTGCTGGCGATACTGTTCCTGTAACCGAGGTTATCGGCTATATTGGCGAGCAGGGAGAGGTCGTTGAAGATCTAGCACCAGCCCCAAAAGAAAACAAGGCAGAAACACCAGCAAGCACCGGCGCTTCAACACCGAGTCCTGAGCCTGTGTCAGCAAGTGCCCAGACCCAAGTGGTGCCTGAACTACAAGAATCGGGCAAGATTAGAGCGACCCCAGCAGCCCGAAAATTGGCCTGCGATTTAGGTTTAGATTTGAGTCAAATTTCTGGTACAGGTCCCAAGGGTCGCATCCACCGTGAAGACGTTGAAAATTATCGGATTGCCCAACCTAAGGTGACTCCTCTGGCTCGCAAGATGGCTTTAGATTTGGGAATTGACCTGAGTCAGGTCAAGGGAAGTGGTGCCTTTGGAAAAATTACCAAGGAAGACATTTTGGCTCTCAGTCAACCTCAAACCAGTCAATCTCAAGAGGACCTTCCAGAGCCAGCTCCTCTGCCAGAGGGTGTAGAAATTAAGCCTATGTCGGCCATGCGCAAGGCCATTGCCAAGGGAATGACCAAGTCCTATCTGACAGCACCAACCTTCACGCTCAACTATGACATTGACATGACCAACCTGATAGCCCTACGTAAGCAGGTCATTGATCCCATCATGGATAAGACAGGCTTCAAGGTGACCTTTACCGATTTGATCGGTCTAGCAGTCGTTAGAACCTTGATGAAGCCTGAGCATGAGTATCTCAATGCTTCCCTCATCAATGATGCCAAGGATATTGAGCTTCACCGCTTTGTTAATCTGGGTATCGCTGTTGGTTTGGATGATGGCCTGATTGTTCCAGTAGTTCAGGGGGCTGACCAAATGAGCCTGTCAGAGTTTGTCGTAGCCTCCAAGACTGTTATCAAAAAGGCTCAAACTGGTAAGTTAAAAGCAGCTGAAATGTCAGGTTCGACCTTTTCCATCACCAATCTGGGAATGTTTGGCACCAAGTCCTTCAATCCCATTATCAATCAGCCTAACTCAGCAATTCTGGGTGTCTGCGCTACGGTGCAAACGCCGACAGTTCTTGATGGGGAAATTACCATTAGGCCCATCATGCAACTCTGCTTGACCATTGACCACCGAATTGTTGATGGGATGAATGGAGCTAAGTTTATGGTAGACCTCAAGCACCTTCTAGAAAATCCAATGGAATTGCTGATTTGGTAGCAGGGGAACCTGATAAATTTGAAAATTAAGAATGAAAGAAAGGAAAAGGACGGAAAGGAAGCTTATCGCATTTGTAACTGAACCCGAGCGGAAAGTTCGGAAAAAGTAAATCGTTTAATAATCGAGGTTTTTGACGATTTCCTATTTATAGTTGCTTTCTTTTCGCTTTTGGTATCTAAAAAATGGCAGTAGAAATTATTATGCCCAAACTCGGTGTTGATATGTCCGAGGGCGAAATCATCGAGTGGAAAAAACAGGAAGGAGACAGCGTCCAAGAAGGGGACATCCTCCTGGAAATTATGTCTGACAAGACCAATATGGAATTGGAAGCTGAGGAGTCTGGTGTCCTTCTGAAAATCCTTCACCCAGCTGGTGATACTGTCCCTGTTACCCAGGTCATCGGTTATATTGGGGCTCAGGGAGAAGTAGTGGATGAGGCTTCCACCAGACAGGCTTCTGCTGAGTCCAGTCAAGTCGCTCAAGTCAGGGCTGACTTGCAAGCAGCTGGGCTTCAAGTTCCGCCGGCATCAGGTACAAAGGAAACTAGTCAAGCAGTAGCAGACAAACCTGCCCTAGCTGAAGATGAATACGACATGGTCGTTGTCGGTGGCGGTCCTGCTGGCTACTACGCTGCAATTCGGGGCGCCCAATTGGGGGCCAATGTAGCCATTGTCGAGAAGTCAGAGTTTGGCGGAACCTGCCTCAATAAAGGATGTATTCCAACCAAGACCTACCTCAAGAATGCTGAGATTCTTGATGACCTGAAAATTGCTGCTGGCCGCGGTATCAATCTGGCTTCAACCAACTACAGTATTGACATGGACAAGACGGTTGATTTCAAAAATTCCGTTGTTAAGACCCTGACCAATGGGGTGAGAGGTTTGCTCAAGGCCAATAAGGTAGCTATTTTCAACGGCCTAGGAACTGTCAATCCCGACAAGACTGTCTCAATCGGCTCTACGACCATTAAGGGCCACAGTATTATTTTAGCGACCGGTTCTAAGGCTTCTAGGATTAACATTCCTGGCATTAACTCCTCTCTGGTCATGACTTCTGATGATATCCTTGATATGCGAGAACTTCCTAAAACCCTGGCTGTTATGGGGGGCGGTGTTGTCGGAATTGAACTGGGCTTGGTTTTTGCCTCCTACGGCGTTCAAGTTACGGTTGTCGAAATGGCCGACCGAATTATTCCGGCCATGGACCAAGAGGTCTCCAAGGAGTTAGAAAAAATCCTGACCAAGAAGGGCATGATTATCAAGACCCAAGTAGGCGTGGCCGAAATCGTCGAAGCTAATAATCAGTTGACCCTCAAACTCAATGATGGCCAAGAAGTTATTGCTGAACGCGCCCTTCTCTCTATCGGACGGGTGCCTCAGCTCAATGGTTTGGAAAATCTCAACCTGGACTTGGACCGTGGACGCATCAAGGTCAATGACTACCAAGAAACCTCTATTCCTGGTATCTACGCCCCTGGTGATGTCAATGGCCGTCGGATGCTGGCCCATGCGGCCTATCGGATGGGTGAAGTAGCAGCAGAAAATGCGGTTTGGGGTAATGTCCGCAAGGCCCATCTTGACTATACACCAGCGGCTGTCTACACCCATCCAGAAGTGGCCATGTGTGGGCTTACCGAGGATGCTGCGCGTCAAAAGTATGGTAGTGTCTTGATTGGTAAGGTCAGCTTCACAGGTAATGGCCGGGCTCTAGCCTCTAATGAGGCTCAAGGCTTTGTCAAGGTCATCGCTGATAGCAAATATCATGAAATCCTCGGTGTCCATATCATCGGACCGTCAGCTGCTGAGATGATTAATGAAGCTGCCACCATCATGGAAAATGAATTGACCGTTGATGAACTTTTACTCTCTATCCACGGCCACCCAACCTTCTCAGAAGTCCTCTATGAAGCCTTTGCAGATGTTCTGGGAGAAGCCATCCACAATCCCCCAAAACGTAAATAGGAACCCAAGCTATTTAATAGGAAAAGAGTACCCCAATCGGACTCTTTTCTTTTAAGTTTTTCAGAATGAATATGCCAATCTTCAATTAATATAGAAGGAAGGAAAATCCATGAAGTATATCGTCAATCATTCCCACAATCCTGCCTACAATGTTGCCTTAGAGGCCTATGCCTTTCGTGAGCTAGTTGATGAGGATGAACTCTTTATCCTCTGGATTAATGAGCCAGCTATCATCATCGGTCGCCACCAAAATGCTATTCAAGAGATTAATAAGGAATATACCGATGGTCACGGCATCCATGTAGTCCGTCGCCTATCAGGGGGTGGGGCGGTTTATCATGACCTCAATAATCTTAACTACACCATTATCTCAAACAAGTCTGATGAAGGGGCCTTTGACTTCAAGACCTTCTCCAAACCTGTTATCGAAACCTTAGCGGACCTAGGTGTCAAGGCCGAATTTTCTGGACGCAATGACCTAGAAATTGCAGGTAAGAAAATCTGTGGCAATGCCCAAGCTTATTATAAGGGGCGCATGATGCACCACGGATGCCTCCTCTTTGATGTTGATATGTCAGTCTTGGCTAAGGCACTCAAGGTCAGCAAGGACAAGATCGAATCCAAGGGGGTCAAGTCTGTCAAGGCAAGGGTGACCAATATCCTCAGCCAATTGCCGGAAAAGATTAGCGTAGAAGAATTTTCCGATAAGATCTTGGACAAGATGAAGGAGCTCTACCCTGGCATGACAGAGTACCAACTTAATGAAGCAGACTTAGCTAGAATTGACCAGTTGTACCGAGAACAATTCAACACCTGGGACTGGACCTATGGACAGGCCCCCGAATATACTGTCGAACGCAATGTCCGCTATACAGCCGGAAAAATTAATACCTTTGCTAAGGTCGAGAACTCTGTTATTAAGGGGATTAAAATCTATGGGGACTTTTTCGGCGTTTTAGATGTTAGCGACGTTGAGCGGGCCTTGCTTGGCAGCCACTATGAATACAGCGATGTATTGGAGCATCTCAAGGCCCTTGATATTAGTCACTACTTCTCAGGGATTAGTCAAGAAGAAGTCGCAAAAGCTATCGTTGCCTCGTAACTTTTTGCGGTATGTAACATTGCTTTGAAAGAAAAATTACTTTAAATTAACAAATATTACATAAAAAACACAAGAACATTGAATTTTTTTATAAAATATTCTTAAAGGGCGTATGAGTTTGATTTTTGATAACCATTTTGTTACACTAATTGACATAGCAAGACGTTTACATGAAAAATATTGTTGTAACAATTGCTAAATCTTTATAATCTAGAAGGGTTACAAAATGGGAAAGAAGAAATTGACGCAATACTCACTTCTTAGTGGTTTGGTATTGACTACACTAGCTGCAGGTCAGCAAGTACTTGCGGATGAAGCTACAGACACAAGTGCTAACACAGCAACTGATAACCAGGCTTCACAAGTTTCAACTACAGGACCTCAAGTTAAGGTTATTGATCAACAAACTGAAGGCAACAAAACAACAACAACATCTGAAGTTACATCACCTGAACTGACACAAGCCGTTAATGATGTTAATAGCTTCAATCAAGCTAACACACCATCAACTGACAACACTAACAAGGGTGATACTGACAAGAGTGGTGCACAAGATGCTAACACAACGCAATCAAACGTTGTTGTTCCACCAGTGACAATCTCTCAAGGTGAAACCAAGACTTATGCTACGGTTGAAGAAGCAGATGCTGCCAATAAGGCACAAGCCCAAGAAATTCAAAACACTTTGGCTCAGTACCAAAAAGATGTTGCTGACTATAAAGAAAAATTAGCTAATTACAACAAGGCAAATGAAGAATATGTTGCTGCTAAGGCTGCATATGATGAAAAGGTTAAAGCCTACAATGACTACCAAGCTAAGGTTAAAGATTTGACAAACCCTGAAAATGCAGAAGTTGCTAAGGGACTTGTCTTCAACAATGAACCAAATGCTGTAGTTTCTGTTGATGGTGTTAAACAATACGTTACCAAAGAAGCTCAAGGTAAGCACGTTCAAGACGAAATTCTTCAACAATTCAATACTGATAAGTACTCAGATTCTGATTTCACTTCAGAAAATCCATATGCGCCTAACGAAGACTCATGGTTCAAGATGAATGTTGGTGATACTGTTACTGCAACATATACAAATCTTGGAAATGCTGAATATCTCGGAACTAAGATTGGTAAAGTTGTTACAACTTACAAGTTGACTGATTCAACCAGCAACGATGGTTCAGCTATTGTAAAACTCTACCATGACCCAACCAAGACTATCTTCATTGGTGCCCAAACTTCAGATGATCCATCTAAAGCTATCAAGGCGGACATACAAGTTAAGTTCTACGATGAAAATGGTAACTTGATTAATATCAATGGTGATAACTCAGTTATCAGCTTGGCTTCACTTAACCACTGGACAACCCAATATGGCGATCATGTTGAAAAAGTTCTCAATATTGGTAATAACAAGTTTGTTGCCTTCAACGATTCTTCAATCAAACTCAATGCTGATGGTGCTATCTACTCACCAAACGATAATGAATTTGTTAACAATGGCGCAGCCCTCAATAGTGATGGTGAAGATGGTTGGGATAAGATTAACCCAGACGGTGAAAAGCGTACAGCTTCATCTACCTACGGTGCAGCTGCTATGACCTACAATGGTGAACCATTCTCTATCTCAGCTTCAGGTAACAATGCTGAAATCCCAACAGCTATCTGGTTTGCTGTTAACTCCCTAGCGGTTCAAAAACCAGGTGAAGCTCCTGTAGCTCCAGAAATGCCTAAGTTGAGTGCTTCTAAGATCGTTGTTAACAATGCTCAAGTTAAGCAAACGGCTGATAACGAAGTTCCAAAACCTGAAGAACCAACTCCAGAAACTCCAACAACGCCTAACACACCAACGAAGCCAGAGAATCCAACTCCTGAAGAGCCTTCAACTCCGGAGACTCCTAAGACTACGACTCCAACACCAGAAAAGCCTAGCACTCCAGCTAAGCCACAGGCACCATCAACTTCTAAGGAAGTAGCGCCTAAGGCTCAAGCTCCACAACCTGCAGCTCAACCGGCTCAACAAGCCCAAGCACTTCCACAAACAGGCGATGCTAACAGTTACGGTGTCGCAGTCTTCGGTGCAGGAATCGTTGCCTTCTCTACTTTGACCCTTCTTGGAAGCATGAAGCGTAAAGAAGACTAAGGAAGACTTTTCCTTAATTTGATAAAATACGTAAAGACCTGCTCATCGCTTGGATGACAGGTCTTTTTATGTGGACAAGTTGAGATTATGAGGGGCTGGTAAATCATTTCCATGCTTGTAAACGAAACCAAAATCAATATTGTTTTGTAGACGCTTGGACTAATTTGACCTGCCTTGATAAGGAATTTATACTCTTCGAAAATCAAAATTTATCGTCGTTAACTCATCTTGCCGTACCTACTGAGGAAAGCGAAGTTTTCCCCATTTTCAACCTCAAAAGGTCTTCCAGACCTTTTGAGCTATCTTCAGTTTGTGCGATGCGGAGCAAAGTTGGTCGATTTCACCAACTTTGTGAGGTTAGTAAGAGAGCTAGGCAACCGCTATGAAGATTGCCGTTTGGGAGTAAGACAGAAGGGTGACTAGCTGCCTGCTGTGCCACAAAGTGGCACAAAGATAGCAGACACCTACTGCGACATCAGTCACTTTAGTGACTTGATGTCATTGCTCCTTGCCTCGGCTAATTTCGATTTTCATTGAGTATTAGTTTGATACTTAAAATAACAGAACATTTGCAATATGTGACAAGGTCTTGATAACTCCTTAAGTTAAATTTACATTTTATGACAATGAGAAATAAGACAAGCTTTTCTGCTATAATACAGGTGTTAGCGATTTCATTAAGAAATTCGTAAGTTAACTAAAGCAATTAGGAAGAAAAAGGAGAATTTTCATGTCAAAAAAACTAAAATCTTATACACTTTTTAGTGGGCTTTTACTGGCGACTGCTCTGATTGCCAACCCAGCTTTTGCGGATGAAAATCAGGCAAGAACTCCTAATCCTGACCAA
Organism: Streptococcus downei MFe28; assembly: GCF_900459175.1. Classification (NCBI taxonomy): domain Bacteria; kingdom Bacillati; phylum Bacillota; class Bacilli; order Lactobacillales; family Streptococcaceae; genus Streptococcus; species Streptococcus downei. The sequence continues at coordinate 1,074,660 of NZ_UHFA01000002.1, forward strand.
AATCAGGTTCAAGGAGGCCAGTCCAACCAAGCCCAGGCTAAGCAGAATCAGTCTAGCCAGGACCAAAACTCTGGTCAGGTTTCATCTGAACAAACTCAAGTGACGCCAGTTCCTAATCAAGCAGGAAATCAAACGGCAGACACGACCTACCAGGTGACGAGCAAGGAATTGACCGATGCCCTAGCTAGTGTGGACAGCTTCAATCAGAAAAACAAGTTGAGCGGGTACCAAGCCGTGACTGTTGAAGAAGGTCAGGCTCAGAATCAGCCATCCGTTACAGCTGCTGACCAAGATAACAAGGCTCAAGCCAAGGCTATCCAGGAGCAGTTGACCGCCTATCAGTCAGAGGTTGACGGCCTTCCAGCTAAGCAGGATCAGTACCAAAAAGACTTGGCTGCCTACAAGGATAAGCAGACTGAATACCAGGCGCAAAAGGCTGCCTATGATGACTACAAGAAGCAGGTCGAGGCTGGCGTTGATGCAGGTAAAATTGAGAAAGCTCAGGGCTTGATTTATAAGAGTGAGCCCAATGCCCTAATTAGCCTTGAAGGTGTTGATCAATACCTAACCAAGGAAGCAGTTGAAGCCCATAGTTCTGATGGTTTCTTGGATCAGTTCAATACCGATAAATACAAGGACCCAGCGACTGACACCTACAAGGCGGAGGAATTTACCAAGAATAACCCTTATTCTGGCAAGGAAGATGTCCGCTTCAAGATGAAGGCAGGCGATACAGTAACAGCGACCTACACAGGCCTTGAGAATTCTTACTATGATGGTAAGAAATTGAGTAAGGTTGTCGTAACCTATAAGCTTAATAATTCGACCAATAATGAAAACGATGCTATTGTTCAGCTCTTCCATGATCCGACCAAGACTATCGTCATCGGAGCGCAAACGGTTAAGACTGGGCCTGATAACAATATCAGCGTGACCATCCAGCCAACCTTCTATGACGATGCTGGAAATCCCGTTGATTTAAGCGACAATAAGGCTATCATGGGACTGTCCTCGCTCAACCACTGGACGACAGAGTTTGGGGACCACGTTGAAAAGGTTACTGTGGGTGGTAATGACTACATCCAGATTCCTGGCTCTTCAGTGCAAAATCACGATGGTCAGGCCTATTCCGCCCAGGAGAATCAAAACAAGACTAATGGGGCAACCTTCAATGGCGAAGGTGACGATGGTTGGGATAACATTGCCGAAGATGGTAGTCCTCGCTCGAAAACGGCCTACTATGGTTCAGGAGCCATGACCTATAAGGGACAACCCTTTATCATCACAGTCGGGGGAAATAATGCTGTTGAATCTGGCAAGAGCCTACCAACCAATATTTGGTTCTCAGCTAACTCTGTTGTCAATGTTCCTCAGGATCCAGGTCAACCACCGCTTGAACCGCAAGCACCAAGTCTCAAGGGACCTAAGGTTACCTGGCACAAGAACCTGGTGACTGTAGCACAGGAAGCTCCTCAAAAGCCGCAGACTCTAGAAAAGGCTCAGCCACAAAAACCAGCCCAAGTATGGGAAATGAAGACTAGCGGCCCTCAAGCTAGCCAACCAGCTACTAAGAGTGCTAGCCTTCCAGAAACCGGTGACAGACCTAGCTATGGCCTTGCTGCCTTCGGTGCGGGTATCCTAGCCTTTACCCTAGCAACCACCCTGGCTACCGCTAAGCGAAAAGAGGACTAGATAGGGGCCGTCATCAACTGGAGAAAATCCTAGTGCTGGGCTTATAGTTCAGCTGCCCTCACTCCTTATCGTCAAGCTTTCAGTATTCTGCTGGAAGCTTTTTGATTTCCTATTTTGCTAGAAAAGTGATAGACTAGGTCAAAAAAAGAGATGGGAGGTTATTATAATGACAGCAGATGAAAAAATTTTAGCCCTGGTTAAACTAGGCTACATGGACAGAATTCCAAAAATGTTCCGTGGTCAAGCTACCAAGGCGACCCTTAAGAAATTGCCCAATAGCATCCAGATCTTTATGCTAGAGCACAAGAAGATGGGGACCTTCCTGAGGATTTGGCTCAAGAATTGTCGGGCATCATCAATGGTATCTTCGAAGCCAAGATGAAAAAGCATAATTTTTAAAAAATCTAGTGAAGACAGTCCATTTGCGGGCTGTTTTTTTGCTACTTTGGTTTAGTTTCAAGATTGAAATAATTTTAATGAACAAAATAGTTGACAAATAAATTACGAGGTATTACTATATTTGACGGTGAGATAACGATTCAATGTGTGAGAGTATTGAATGATTAATGGGAACTCATCGAATAAATAACATTTTTTATTATCATTAGGAGGATAATAACATGACAACAAAAAAATTCAGGCGCTACACGTTATTTAGTAGCCTCTTTTTAGCGACCGTTTTTGCAACCAACACAGCCTTTGCTGAAGATGTTGCTAATAACGATCAAGCTAATCAACCAAATCCGTCACAAGAGCAGACAGCGCCAGCAACTGAAAATCAAGCAAATGATGGCAATCAAGCTGGAGCACAAGATGCTCAAAACGGCAACGATGCTGCTGCCAACCAAGAAGCAGCTGTTACTGATCCAACAGTTACGGAAATTAGCAAGCAAGATAATGGTGACGGAACTTCAACAGTAACATCTGAAGTGACTTCTCAAGATTTGGAAAAGGCTAAGGAAGATGTTTCTACATTCAACCAAGAAAATAAGGACGTTGTTAATCCTGCTGTAACTCTTGTCAAGGGAGAAACGCAGGAACAAGCAAGTGTGGAAGCTGCCCACGCTGATAACCAAGCCCAAGCTAAGGATATTGAAGCTGCTTTAAGCTCTCAGAAGGCTAAGATTGACCAGTATAAGACTGAACTGGCAAAGTATGAGGAAAGTCTTGCTCAGAAGCCTGAACTTGAAAAGAAATATCAAGAAGCCCTGCTTAAGTATGAAGAAGATATGAAAGAATACAAAGCAGCAAAAGTTGCCTATGATGAATACCAAAAGTTAATTGCTCAGGGTGTTGATGCTGGTCGTATTGAGAAAGCCCAAGGTTTGATTTACCAAAATGAACCGAATGCTTCTATCTCTTTAGAAGGTGTTAGCCAATACTTGACCAATGAAGCGGTTGCTAAGCACCATACAGATGGTATTCTGGACCAATTCAATACGGATAAGTACCAAACCGATGGCCACTATAATGCCGATGAATTTACCGACCAAAATCCAACCAATGGTAAAGAAGATGTTTGGTTCCGCATTCAAGTTGGTCAAACTGTAACAGCAACCTATACCGGACTAGAAAATTCCTACTATGATGGTAAGAAATTAAGTAAGGTTATCATCAACTATAGGCTTAATAGCACAACCAATAACGATAATGATGCCTTGGTTAAACTTTTCCATGATCCAACCAAGACCATCTTTATTGGTGCCCAAACTTCTAAGGAAGGTCGTGGTGATAAGATTAGTATTACTATCCACCCAATCTTCTTTGACCTAGATGGTAACCAAGTTGATTTGAGTAACAACAAGGCCATCATGGGTCTGTCTTCCCTCAACCACTGGATTACTGAATATGGTGATCACGTGGAGACAGTAGAAGTGGGAGACAATGAGTATATCCAAATCCCAGGTTCTTCTGTTCAGAATCACAATGGTGTGGCTTACTCTGAAAAAGACAACCAATACAAGAGTCATGGTGCAGTCTTCAATGGTGATGGTGAAGATGGTTGGGATTCTATCAATGATGATGGGACTCCACGCTCTAAAACAGCCTTCTACGGTGCTGGTGCCATGACCTATAAGGGACAACCTTTCACAGTTACTGCTGGTGGAAACAATCAGTTCCTACCAACAACGATTTGGTTCTCAGCTAACTCAGTTGTTTCCGTGCCAAAAGATCCAGGTCAAGCTCCTGAAAAGCCACAACCGGCTGAGGATCCCAAGAAGCCTCTTGCGCCAACAACAATGACAGTAACTTGGCATGAAAATATCGTAAAAGAAGTAAAAATTCCGGTTAAGCCAGTTATTCCTCAAACGACAACAACGGTTGAACGTCCAAAACCTCAACCAAAACCACAAACTCCAACAACTCCAATCCCAGTTAAGATGGTTGAACCAAAACCTGCTCCAGTCCAAAAACAAGCAACCCTGCCACAAACTGGTGATTCAAATGGTTACGGTCTAGTAGCCTTTGGTGCTGGAATCGTTCTCTATGCTACCCTTACCTTACTTGGTAGCCGTAAAATGGACCAAAACGAAGACTAAGTAAACCTAATAGAAGTAGTAGTAGAGGATGACTTAAGTTAGATTATTAAAACTTCCATCTCATGTGAGGTGGAAGTTTTTTCGTGTCATCAGAAAAGGAATGCTAGGGCGGGCTTCTGTTGGAAAGGTAAAAGCCCTAGGATTTCTTGGGCTTTTACGCGTATCTGAATTTAATATCAAGTTTGCTAAGCTTGGTCTCATTTTTCAAACTCGGCCTTACTTTTAACATCGGCATATTCCTCAGGGACTTCTTGGGATAAGATGTCATCATAGCTGGCCAGGTTCAGGTCCTGGCCGTACTTATTTCGCAGGGCTGTAGTGACCAGGCGGTAGGCTAGGTTGGCATTGCGAGAGAGGATAGGGCCGTGGAAGTAGGAGCCAAAAACATTTTTGTAGTGGACTCCTTCGGTCTTATCTTCCTTGTTATTGCCATTTCCATAGAGGCAGATACCCAGTGGTTTTTCATCGTCTGCCAAGAAGGTTCGCCCCTGGTGATTTTCAAAGCCATAGTAGGTCTCATCAAATTCCTCGTTGTGAATCTTGATGTCGCCAATGTAGCGGTTGTTTTCTTGGTTGAGGGTGTAGTGGCCCATGACGCCGATGCCCTCAATTCTTTGGCCATTTGCTTGGACATAATATTGGCCCAATAATTGGAAGCCCCCGCAGATGGCTAGAAGGACACCGTCATTTTCAATATAACGTCCAATGGCTTCCTTGATGCGAGGCAGGTTTTGGGCAACGATGGATTGTTCATAATCCTGACCACCTCCAAAGAAGACTAGGTCGTAATAATTGTCATCAAAATCATCATCTAGGGAAACAATGTCAACGGTGACCTTGGCCCCCAGCTTTTCAGCTACATATTTGAGCATGAGGACATTGCCGTTGTCGCCGTAGGTATTCATGAGATTGCCATAGAGATGGGCAAGGTGAAGCTCGTAATCATAGTCCCGATTATTTGGAGACTCTAGGGAAGTATAAACCATTAGCGCATCTCCTTTCTGACAGCACGGCGACTGGCCAAGATTTCTCTGAATTCCAGCATGGCTGTATAGGTAGCCAGAATATAGGCGTGCTCTTCTTCTTGATTTTCAATCAAGGTCATAATGTCCTTGAGGATCTCAGCTTGGGTGATTTTATCTTCTGGATAACCAGTCACCCGCAAACGCCTAGCAATTTCAGAATGGCGGACACCACCAGCATTGATTTCTGGAATATCCATCTCTAAGATAGCCTCAAAATTAGCATCCCAAATCCAGCTGGTATCAATGCCATCGGCATAGTTGGCATTAAGCAAAACTGACAGACTGAATGGGTAAGGGGCTAACTTAATCATGTCCAGGGCCTGACTAGCACCGACAGGATTCTTAATCAGAACCAGGGTGCAGGACTTGTCACCGATTTTAAAGGTTTCTTGTCGACCAAAGACGGCCCGACTCTTATCAAAGCCAGCCTTGATTTGGCTGGGTTGAACTCCGAAGAATTCGGCAACGGCTACAGCAGCTAGGGCATTATAGATGTTGTAGAGACCGCCGACGTTGATTTTATAATCCTGACCGTCAATGATGAACTGGGAAGTTTTGTTGGTAATTTCGGTCAGTTCGGTCAAGGCATAATCCAACTTTGGTCGCTCAAAACCACAATTAGGACAAGAATAGTCTCCCAGATTGGCATAGGTATTGAGGCGGTACTCTAAGATATGCTGACACTTGGGGCAGAGAATCCCTTCCGTATTGTAGTGAGCCTGTTTTGGCTCAGATTTCTCCGTATCAAAGCCGTAGAATTTTACAGGGTTGACAACTTCCTTGGAATTAAAGAGGGGGCTGTCACCATTGGCTAAAATAGTTGCCTGAGGTGTCTTGGCAGCACCATCCAGAATCATCTGATAGGTGGTATAGATTTCCCCGTAGCGGTCCATCTGGTCGCGGAAGATATTGGTAAAAACAAAGAGACTAGGAGTGATGTAGTCCGTAATCTTAGGCAGGCTGGCTTCATCAATTTCCAGCACCGCAATCTTTTTGCCGGACTTGGCCTTTTTGGCTGTTAAAAAGGTTGAAGTGATACCGGTTATCATATTGGCACCACTAGGATTAGTCACAACCTCTCCGAAAGCTTCCTTGAGAATACCGACAGTCAGAGCTGTTGTCAGGGTTTTGCCATTGGTTCCTGTCACGACAACGATTTCGTAGTCCTTAGCGATGCTGTCTAAAATATCCTTATCAAATTTTAGGGCTAATTTACCAGGCAGAGTGGAACCCCGCCCCATCTTGCTAAGAACAAAATGAGCCGACTTCCCCGCCGTCACCCCTAATAACGTTTGTAATTTCATAAGAATATTTTATCATAAAAGGGAATGGGAAAGAAGTCACGAATTCGGAGAATTTGACTTCGTCTTCCCACCCCCGAAAAATCTTCATAAACTGAAAAAAAATTTAACAGCTCCTCGCTTTACTAGCATAAGAAGGGCTAACTACCGAAATATCAAGTCCTTTATCTCAATTATATTCGGCTAGTAGATTGAAATTTACACAAAGCTGAAAAAAACTAAAAAGATAGCGTTTTCTATTTACTTTTTTTAAGAAACTTGATAGTATAAAAATATGAAAAATACATCTATTATACAAGTTGAAAAACTTGTGAAAACTTACAGTGGCAAGAATGTTGTTAATGGTGTTTCCTTTGACGTGATGGAGGGCGAGATTTTCGGTATTCTCGGTCCCAACGGTGCAGGTAAATCAACTATTCTGGAAATGATTGAAACCCTGCGCAAAATTGACAGTGGAAAGGTAACTCTTGATGGCATTGATGTTGCTAAAGATCCCAAAAAAGTCAAGAAGATCATCGGGATTCAGTTGCAAAACACTGCCTTTATGGAGAAGCTTAATCTAAATGAACAGTTGAGGATGTTCGCAAGTTTTTATGGTGTTAGCATCAATACCCGTGCTCTCTTGGAAAGCGTTAACCTTCTGGAGCATGCTAAGAAATATCCTGAGCAGCTATCGGGTGGTCAACGCCAGCGTTTCGCTATTGCCAGCGCTCTGGTCAATACGCCCCGTGTTCTCTTTTTGGATGAGCCAACAACTGGGCTGGACCCCCAGGCTCGCCGAAACTTGTGGGAACTGGTGCAAGATATCAAAAAACGCGGAATTACTGTCGTTTTGACGACACATTACATGGAAGAAGCGGAGTTACTTTGCGACCGCTTAGCCATCATGGATGAAGGAGAAATTAAGGTCATTGATAGTCCTAAAAATCTTATTCAGGCCTTGCTGGACCGTGGTTTCAAGAAAACAAAAGTCATTCAGGAAGCTGACTTAGAGGATGTCTTTATCGATCTAACCGGAAAGGAGCTGAGAGACTAATGAACTTTATCAAAACAACTGGGGTTCTATCCCTCTCCCTCTTTAAGCGCTCGATGCGGGATAAGATTTACCTCTTCTTCATGATTGGCCTGCCGGTCATTTTCTTGCTGGTTTTTGGAACCGTCTATAACCGTGAAAGTGTCAGTAGTTGGAATGTTGCCATCGAAAATAATACGGCAACTCCTGCCGGTAAGGAACTCAGTAAGCAGATATTAAAATATACTCTGAAAACAAAGAGCAATAAGAAAGGCTTTTTCAAAGAAATCAAGGTAAAAGATAGGAAAGCTGCTGAAGAGAAACTAGCCCGTGGTGAAATTGATGTTATTGTCACTTTTCCTGAAGACTTCGGTCAAATTTCTCAGACGAATAAGCGTCCAAGTGGTCAAATCAAGATTCTTTATCGGTCTGCTAGTCAAAGTGGGGCTGTTGCAGCCAGTGTACTAGATAAATTTGTAACTAAGCTGGACACAAAGTTGGGACGAGAGTCCGCAAATTTGACAGTTAAGACAGTTGAAAGTAATAAAAGAGGTCTCAGGCAATTTGATTACCTTTTTGCGGGGATGTTAGCTTATACGCTGATGAGTTTTGGACTTATGGGCTTATCTAATGCCTTACCAGAAGATAAGAAAACAGGCGCTCTTAAGAGAATTCACGCCAGCCCAGTTTCACCGGCCCAGTATATGTTCTCCTACATGCTCGCTTTCGTAGGTTTGGCAGCCATTGCCTTTCCAATTATGTTTGCTATTGCGACCTATCTTTTCAATTGGCAAATGGTTGGTAGCTGGCTTAATTTGATTGTGTTTGCTCTGCTGAGTTTGGTTATGCTCTTTAGTCTTGGCTTAGCAGTTGGTGGTTGGGCCAAGGATGATAAGCAGGCTTCTGGCCTATCCACTCTGGTCATGTTCCCACTCATGTTCCTTTCTGGTATCCTCTTCCCTCGCTTTATGATGCCGGAATTCATTCAAAAGTTAACAGACTATATTCCATTGACACCTGTAAATGACGGTATCCGCCTTATCATCACAGAAGATTATTCTTTAGTACAAGTCTTGCCACAAATTGGACTGATTGCTTTGTTTGCGCTCATTATTTATGCCATTGCGATTAAAGTTTTCCGTTGGGGATAGGGAGAAGATGGTTTATCTATAGGATAGCCGTATACTGCATCTGAAAGCATGGAAGTAGGCAAAACTAGTATCTGGAGGAATTTGCTTTCCTTATTGAGCAATGGCTGCCTCCCTAGTTTTCATTTTGGATATAAAAAAGTGCTAGATTAAATCAATCTAGCATTTTCTATAGCCTTAATCCAATAAAAATGAAACGACTGCAATGACGATGACAGCCCCTGCGATGGAAGGAATCAGGGCCATGCCAGCTAGCGACGGTCCCCAGTAACCAAAGAGGGACTGTCCAACAAAGGAACCGATTAAACCTGCAATAATATTGGCAAAACAGCCCATGGAGTCGCTCTTTCTGGTGATACCAGCTGCAACCATTCCGATAATTGCTCCCACAATAATAGCTCCAATCATAATCTTACCTCTTTTAATTAATTTATTGCTATTGTACCCAATTTCCTAGTTTTTGGCAAAATCCAAAAATGGATGAGCTGAAATTGGAATAGTTTGACTGATCCACTTTTGCCAAGATTGTAATTGATAAAGGAGTCTAGTGGATGACTGTTTTGTCTGAAATTAAATGACTAGGCCTAAAGAATCTGTGGTTCTAACACTGGATAATCTTCTTTGCCAGGTAAGGAAAAACCTGTTAAAAAGTGTTATAATAGAAGGCGCTGATTTTCACAGTAGAAAAATAAGAAGAGAGGAATACATGAACGATTTAATCAATTTAGATCCTGACTTTTGGCGGTCCATCTTTGATTCACCCTGGTCCATCATTGTCAATATCCTAGATATATTAATCGTTGCCTACCTCATCTATAAGTTTATTAAAGCTTTAGCAGGAACGAAAATCATGTCTCTGGTACAAGGGGTCATCCTCTTTGTTCTCTTGCGTATCTTGGCTCAGATTATTGGTCTAACGACGGTTAGTTACCTAATGAATCAAGTCATCACTTATGGGGTTATCGCAGCGGTTGTTATCTTTGCACCCGAGATTCGGACAGGACTTGAGAAGTTTGGTCGGACTCCTCAGGCCTTTATCCAAACCAATAATATGACTGAGGATGAGCAACTGATTGATGCCCTGATGAAGGCTGTTGCCTATATGAGTCCCCGTAAGATTGGGGCCCTGATTGCTATTGAGGGGACGCAGACCTTACAAGAGTATATTTCAACGGGGATTGTTCTCGATGCTGATGTGACTAGCCAGCTTCTGATTAATATTTTTATCCCCAATACCCCCTTGCATGATGGGGCGGTCATTATTCGCGGAAATAAGATTGCAACAGCCTGTTCCTACCTGCCCTTGTCAGAATCTGGCAACATCTCTAAGGAATTTGGGACCAGACACCGGGCGGCTATCGGTCTTTCCGAAAACTCTGATGCATTGACCCTGGTTGTTTCCGAAGAAACTGGTGGCCTCTCTGTTACCTATAAGGGTGAGTTCCTACATGATTTAAGTCGAGAAGACTTGGAAGCCTTTTTGAGGGATAAGTTGATTAAGGCTGAGCCTAAGCGGGTTAACCTTCTCAATCAATGGAGGGGAGGTCGTCGGCATGAAAAATAATAGATTAAGATGGTTTCAAAAACGCCACATGATTCGCCAGTTTGGTACGGCTATAGCTTCCTTATTTATAGCCATCTTCATCTTTATGACGATTGTTAGTGGTGATGGAACCAATAAGGGAAACTCCAGCGGGGCCAATTCGTCCAGCTTTAGTGATACTGTAGAAAATGTTCCTATCAATTTTAAGTACGACAGTAGCGAGTATTATATTTCGGGCTACGCTTCAACGGTTACGGTGACCCTGAGTTCATCCAATCGTGTTAATTTAACGACAGAGACCAACAAGTCAACCCGCAATTTCCAAGTGACGGCAGATTTGACCAATCTTAAGGAGGGGACTTCCAAGGTTCAACTAGATGTCCATAATTTGCCGGCTGGGATGACGGCCAAGATTGCACCGAATACAGCAACGGTTACCATCGGGAAAAAGAGGACCAAGACCTTTGCGGTTAAGGCAGAGATTTCTAATAGTCAGGTGGCTAAGGGTTACAAGGTGAAATCAACAGATTTGGATGTTGATGAGGTTAAGGTGACCAGTAACGAAGCGACCATTGCCCAGATAGACCATATTCGAGCTAGCCTGCCAGACGATGAGCCAGCTTTGAGTGATGATTATGAGGGCAAGGTTAATCTTCAGGCCGTGGATGCTAGTGGCAATGTCCTAGCAGCGACTATCAGTCCTGAAACAGCCAATCTATCGGTAAATGTTTCAACCATGACCAAAAAGGTGCCGATTAAGGTTGAGCTAACTGGAGATATGGATAGTTCCTTGTCCAATATCAGCTATAGCCTTGATACTTCAACAGCCCTTATCCAAGGGGATCAGGCTAGTCTAAATAGTATTAGTGAATTGACGGCCAAGGTTGATATTTCAAATGTCAAAGGAAATACGACTAAAACGGTCAAGCTAGCGGCTCCAGAAGGAGTGGTTGTAGATCCATCTGAAGTTGAAGTGAAGTTGACAACGACTAAGAAATAAAATCTGATTGTGACGATTAAGAATGGAGGAAAGTGCCTAGCACTAGAATACTATGGGAAATTATTTTGGAACGGACGGGGTCCGTGGTGAAGCTAATGTGGAATTGACACCTGAGTTGGCCTTTAAATTAGGTCGCTTTGGTGGCTATGTGCTCAGCCAACATGAAACCGAACGTCCTCGTGTTTTCGTGGCCAGAGATACGCGTATTTCTGGAGAAATGCTGGAGTCGGCCCTGATTGCTGGCTTGCTGTCGGTAGGAATTGAAGTCTACAAGTTGGGGGTCCTAGCGACCCCAGGCGTTTCTTACCTTGTTCGGACAGAAAAAGCCAGCGCTGGTGTTATGATTTCAGCCAGTCACAATCCAGCTCAAGATAACGGCATCAAGTTCTTTGGTGGCGATGGCTTTAAGTTGGATGATGACCGTGAGGCCGAAATAGAGGCCCTTCTTGATGCGCCAGCAGATGAGCTCCCTCGGCCATCGGCCCAAGGCCTGGGAACTCTAGTTGATTATCCAGAGGGTCTGCGCAAGTATGAGAAGTTCCTAGTGGACTCAGGAATTGACTTGGAAGGGATGAAAATCGTCCTTGATACAGCTAATGGGGCGGCATCAGTTTCTGCTCGAGACGTCTTTCTTGATTTGAATGCTGATATTACTGTTATTGGTGAGAATCCTGATGGCCTCAATATTAATGATGGTGTTGGTTCAACCCACCCTGAACAACTGCAGGAAGCCGTTAAAGAAGCAGGAGCAGAAATTGGTCTGGCCTTTGATGGTGATAGCGACCGCCTGATTGCGGTTGATGAGAATGGGCAGATTGTGGATGGTGACCGGATTATGTTCATCATCGGAAAACACCTGTCTGAGCAAGGTAAACTAGCTCAAAATACTATTGTCACAACTGTCATGTCCAACCTTGGTTTCCATAAGGCCCTTGATGCCCAAGGCATTAACAAGGTTGTCACAGCCGTTGGTGACCGCTATGTCGTTGAAGAAATGCGTAAAAATGGCTACAATCTTGGTGGTGAGCAATCTGGCCATGTCATTATTATGGACTACAATACGACAGGGGATGGCCAACTGACCGCTATCCAATTAACCAAGGTCCTCAAGGAAACAGGTAAAACCTTGTCGGACTTGGCTAGTGAAGTGACTATCTATCCGCAAAAATTGGTCAATATCCGAGTGGAAAACAGTATGAAGGATAAGGCCATGGACGTTCCGGTCATTGCCCAAGTCATTGAGAAGATGGAAGCAGAGATAGCTGGTAATGGTCGGATTCTGGTCCGGCCTAGCGGTACAGAACCCCTCCTGCGAGTGATGGCCGAGGCTCCAACGACAGAAGAAGTTGACTACTACGTCGATACCATTGCCAAGGTTGTCCAAGAAAAGATAGGTTTGGATTAATACTCTTCGAAAATCAAGATTTTCCCACGGATCAAGTCACTCTATGATTTCTCATTAAAGTGACAGCTGTCTGCTGTGTCACAAAGAGGCGCAAAGGTAACAGCCACCTCCTGCGACATCAGTTACTTTAGTGACTTGATGACCTTGCTCCTTGTCTCGGGCCTTCGATTTTCATTGAGTATAAACTTGGCATCAATTAACAGATTGGCTTGGCCCTGGAGGCCAGGCCCTTTATGATATAATGAGAGAAATTGACGATGAGCAGAAGTTGGAAATATGCGCTTGGATAAATTTTTGGTGGACTGTGCTGTTGGTAGTCGCAGTCAGGTCAAGGCAATTTTGAAGAAGAAAGAGGTCCAGGTCAATGGCCAGATAGAAAGCTCCCCCAAGCGTCAGATTGACGAGAAGAAGGATAGGGTCACCCTTGCAGGTCAGCTTCTTAAGCATGAGACCTTTGTCTATTACTTGCTCAATAAGCCTCAAGGGGTTGTTTCAGCGACGGAGGATAGCCAGCACCAAACGGTCCTGGATTTATTGGATGAGCTGGCTCATCAAAAGCAGGTCTTTCCTGTTGGTCGTCTGGACATCGATACGACTGGCCTTTTACTGCTGACCAATAATGGCCCCCTAGCACATGCTATGTTATCACCCAAGAAACACGTCGCCAAGGTCTATCAGGCCAAGGTGGAAGGCTTAATGACAGACGAGGATGTGGTCGCCTTTGGGCAAGGTATTAGACTCAAGGATTTTGTCTGCCGGCCCGCCCAACTTCAGATTCTAGAAAGTGACCAGGCTCAAGGAAGCTGTCTGGTGCAAATTGAGATTGCAGAAGGAAAGTTTCATCAGGTCAAACGGATGGTCGCCAGCCGAGGAAAAAAAGTCCTTGAGCTCAAGCGGATAAGTATGGGGCCTTTGCATTTGCCCCATGATTTGTCCGAAGGCCACTATCGTCGCTTAAGTGCTCAAGAACTGGCTGATTTATCAGGGTTCCATGTTGATTTGTAGGGGTAATCATGGTAAGATAGATTAGAATAATGCAATGAAGAGGTAGATATATTATGGCTTTTGGAGAAAATGGTCCACGCAAGAAAACGTTTTTTGAACACTTGACCATGTGGGTAGTCTTATTGATGGTTATCATTACTGTCGGAGCAATTGTACTGGGAGCCCTCACCGCCTTCTAAGGAGAGTTGACAGCATTGCAAGGCTCTATTGGCTTTAGTTGGTTGGACTGGGTTTTGCTTTTAGTTCCGCCAGACTCTTGGATTTCTGGATACTCATCTTTTACAACTGAGTCTGGAGTCCCAAGGAGACAGGATTACATTAAAACGGTGAAGAGGTCGGAGGTTTACCCAACCTCTTTTAGAATGTCAAAAGATAGGGAAATAGTATGAGTATGTTTTTAGATACGGCCAAGATTAACGTTAAAGCAGGTCGTGGCGGTGATGGCATGGTGGCCTTTCGCCGTGAAAAATACGTCCCCAATGGTGGTCCTTGGGGAGGTGATGGCGGTAAGGGTGGCTCGGTCATCTTTAAGGTAGACGAGGGGCTTCGGACCCTGATGGACTTCCGCTATAATCGCAAGTTTAGGGCCAAAAATGGGGAGAAGGGCATGACCAAGGGCATGCACGGTCGTGGTGCCGAAGACCTCATTGTTGCTATCCCACCTGGAACAACGGTCCGGGATGCTGAGACTGGCAAGGTACTGACCGATTTGGTTGAAAATGGTCAAGAATTTGTGGCCGCCAAGGGTGGTCGCGGTGGCCGTGGTAATATTCGCTTTGCCACTCCTCGCAATCCTGCTCCTGAGATTTCCGAAAATGGAGAGCCCGGTCAAGAGCGTGACCTCCAGTTGGAACTGAAGATTTTGGCCGACGTCGGTCTGGTTGGCTTCCCATCTGTTGGGAAATCGACCCTGCTCAGCGTTGTCTCTGCAGCCAAGCCCAAAATTGGGGCCTACCACTTTACGACGATTGTGCCCAACATCGGTATGGTTCGTACCAAGTCTGGTGAGAGTTTTGCCATGGCTGACCTACCTGGTTTGATTGAAGGAGCCAGTCAGGGCGTTGGGCTGGGAACCCAGTTCCTGCGCCACATTGAGCGGACTCGGGTCATCCTCCATGTCATTGATATGTCAGCGGCAGAAGGGCGTGACCCCTATGAGGACTACCTGTCCATCAATAAGGAATTGGAAACTTACAATCTCCGTTTGTTGGAGCGGCCTCAGATTATTGTGGCTAATAAGATGGACATGCCAGAGGCCAAGGAAAATCTCAAGGTCTTTAAGGAAAAAATGGCAGCAGACTACGATGAGTTTGACGACCTGCCAATGATTTTTCCTATTTCCAGTCTGGCCCACCGAGGCTTGGAAAATCTCCTTGAAGCGACGGCAGAACTCTTGGATAAGACGGACGAGTTCCTGATTTATAGCGAGGATGAGCTAGCTCAAGAGGAAGCCTACTATGGCTTTGATGAGGAACAAAATCCCTTTGAAATCAGTCGTGACGATGATGCTACTTGGGTTCTGTCAGGTGAGAAGCTGGAAAAACTCTTTGTCATGACCAATCTAGAGCGGGAGGAATCCATCATGAAATTTGCCCGCCAATTACGGGGAATGGGAGTTGACCAAGCCTTGCGTGAACGGGGTGCCAAGGATGGCGACCTAGTGCGTATCGGTAAGTTTGAGTTTGAATTTGTTGACTAGTTAAGAATTGTGAGTGACTAAAGTCGTGGGAATTCTAGGTCAGACGCTCTGACAGATTGATAGACTGTAAAAAGTAGGACAAACGCTCATGATGGCTTTGCCCTCACTCACAAAAATGTGTAATCTTGGAAGATTACGTATAAAAAATTGCTCCGATGAATAGTTTATCGGTCAAAAACTAATATAGAAATTCTAAGCCTGAAAGAGGTGATTTAATGGGAGACAAACCTATATCCTTCCGTGATAAGGATGGTAATTTTGTGTCGGCAGCTGATGTTTGGAATGCGGACAAGCTGGAGGAGCTTTTTAACAAGCTCAATCCTAATCGCAAGTTGCGTTTAGAGCGAGAGAAGAAGGAAGCAGCCCAAGCTGCCGAAGATAAAAAAGAAGGTCAGTCCAAATAAGGACTGGCCTTCTTTATATCAATTTAATCAGTTTATCTTCGGTTAGTTGATAGCTTACTTGAGTTATCTGCTGGATAAAGTTGCGGTCGTGCGAAATGGTGAGAATAGCACCGGGATAGTCTTGTAATAATCTTCTGATTTCGGGCTGAGAAGTCGGAGAGAAGTGACGAGTTGGTTCGTCAAGTAGAAGGACATTATTGCAGTCAAAAACCATTTTAGCTAGAAATAGTTTAGCTTTTTGTCCACCCGATAAATTGCTGATGGGGTGTAGTATCTCATTTCGTGTGAATTTGAGGCTGGCCAGCAAGTTGCGTGCCTCTTCCTCACGACCGGGCTGACTGAGAAAGTAGAGTGCTGTTACATTTTGGTCAATAGTTTCTGCGTAATCTTGTGGCATGTAGCCCACGGAGATACCAGTCTTGCCTTGCAAATCTTGATAGATTTTTCGTATTAACATGGATTTGCCGATGCCATTGCGACCGATGAGGGCAACTTTTTCCTGTCCTTTGAAGGTGAAATTAATGACTTGTCCAGTCGCTAACTTTTCAGCATGGTAAGCTAGGAGAACTTTCTGGGCTGGTAGAGCATGGATATGGGAGAAAAATAGTCCGATTTTATCTGGATTATCAGGTAGTTCTGTGAAATTGTCTGATTCTCTTTCAAAGCGCTTTTCCCGTGACAGTAAATTTTTCATCTTTTTGGCCAGCAAGCGACCAGCGGTAGAATCTTTGGTAGTCACAAGTCCGTGTCGCACAGCTGACTTGGTACGATTGAGTTTTTCCATGTGTTCCTGCTGTTCTTCACGTTCCTTATTGGCAAGGCGTTCTTGCTTGATACGAGAACTTTGTCTTTCTTGTATATAAGACTGGTAGTCAAGTGCCTTGCTGGTTGAGCGCGCTTGACTGCCCTTTTTGATTTGTTCTAGATGGATGATGTGATTAGCAGTCTTACCTAGCAGAGATTCATCGTGGGAGATGAATACAATCGTCAAAGGACTTTTTGCAATGAAATCCTCCAGCCAAGTCAAGGTCTCGATGTCCAAGTCGCTAGAAGGCTCATCCAAGAGGAGTAGGTCAGGCTGGTGTGCTAAGAGTTTCAAGAGTTGAAGTTTGATTTTTTCACCACCCGAAAGTTGACCGACCTTTTGTTTGTCATCCTCAAAACGCTGGCTATCGAAATGGAGCCTAGCAGCTAGTTGATAGAGCAAATTGAAATCAAATAGTTCATAATCTATATTCTTGTAGAGATAGTCTGGAATGGACAGTTGGCTGTCTTCTTTGGGGAGAATCTGAGGAAGATAGGCCATAGACTTGAAATGATTGACAATCTTACCGGTTACACTAGCATAGCCTGTAATCAGTTCTGGCTGATAAATGTATTGGAGCAGGGTTGATTTACCAGTACCTTCCTCCCCGATAATCGCCACCTTGTCACCTGTGTTAATAGTGGCGTTAAGTTTTTCAATCAGAGTGTGCAAATCCTTATCTTGAACAATAGTTAAATACTGTATTTGTAGCATAGAAACCTCCTTGGGGTATCAAAAAAACAAGCTCTACCTTATCTAGTAGAACTTGTTTGCTTGCACAAAAAGACTAGTATCTAGCCAGCCATTGAATATAAAGTACACATCAAAAAATCTTCTTCCAGATAAAGTATTGAACTTTGGCGATTTGATTCAAAACGAGACTAGGCAGTTGGAAGAAGACAATACTGGAGTATGTCGAGGATAACTAACGAAGTATCGTGAAGAAGTCAAATCAGACAAGAAGAAAATTAATTTTTCAATGCACTCTTACCTCCTGATTATTTGCTCTTATTGTATCATAAGATTGGGGAAAAGCAAGGAATGATTGGCAAACGAGAAAACGCCATGACAACTGTCGTGGCGTTCCATATTTATTAGGCATTGAGAACCTTGTCCAAGAATTCCTTAAGACGAGGATGTTGGGGATTATCAAAGATTTGCTCGGGTGTGCCATCTTCGAGGAATTCACCACCATCGGTGAAGATGACACGATTGGCCACCTTTCTGGCGAAGCCCATCTCGTGAGTGACAATCAGCGTGGTCATGCCCTGTTCGGCTAGGTCCCGCATGACATTGAGAACATCACCAACCATTTCTGGGTCTAGGGCAGATGTTGGCTCGTCAAAGAGCATGATGTCAGGATTCATAGCTAGACTACGAGCGATAGCCACCCGCTGTTTTTGTCCCCCTGAAAGACTTTCGGGGCTGACGTCTCGCTTATCGGAGAGGCCGACTTTTTCTAGCAACTCCATGCCAATTTTTTCAGCTTTTTCCTTAGAATACTTACCCAGCTCAACAGGTGCAAAGGTAATATTTTCCAGAACCGACATATGAGGGAAGAGATTGAAGTGTTGGAAAACCATGCCAATGTTTTCCCGAACCTTATCAACATTGGTCTTAGGGTCGGACAGCTCATAGCCATCAACGATGACCTTACCACTAGTGATTGATTCTAGGAGATTGAGGGTCCGCAGGAAGGTTGATTTTCCAGAACCAGAAGGTCCAATGATACAAACGACATCGCCTTCCTTAAATTGGGCATCAATGCCCTTCAAGACTTCATTGTCGCCATAGGATTTATGGAGGTCTTGTACATCAATTTTCAAGTCTGCCATTATTTCAGCTTCCTTTCTAATCGTTTGGCCAAGCGGGTCAAGAGGGTAATGATGACCAGATAGATGATGGCTAAGATAGCATACATCCGGAAGGATTGGTAGTTGCGGGCGATGATAATTTTACCAGTTTGGAAAAGTTCAACCAGGCCGATAGCCGAGACAATGGTGGTATCCTTGAGCGAGATGACGAACTGGTTGATGAAGTTTGGCAACATAACCCGAACGGCCTGTGGCAGGATGACCTTGCGCATGGTCTTACCATATGGAATACCCAAGCTCCGACTGGCTTCCATTTGCCCTTTAGGCACGGCCTCAATACCGCCACGGACAATTTCAGCGATATAGGCAGCGGCGTTGAGGGAGAGGGCAATAGTAGCAGCGACGAAGTCATTGATTGGCGATTGATGACCGGTGATGGACTCAATCAGGTTTGGAATACCCCAGTAGATGAAGGCTGCAACAATCATCAGCGGGATACCCCGAACCACATCGACAAAGACCTTGGCAATCCCTTGGAGGATCTTATTAGGGGCAACAGCCATCATACCAAAGATAATACCGATAACCATGGCAATAGCAAAGGAGAGCAGGGTCAGGGCAACAGTAATCCAGAGACCTTGCAGCAGTTGCTTGTAGTTGTTTTGGATGAGACCGACAATGGTTGTTTCATCAGCCTTCTTTTGCTTGCTTTCCTTGTTTTCGGCCAGGTACTTGTTGACAATCTTGTCATACTTGCCAGACTTAACCAGGGAAGCTAGGCCGTTGTTGAACATTTGTACCAGTTCAGGATTGGAGCCCTTCTTAACGGCGAAGCCAACATCGCCTGACTTTTCACCCTTGATTGGGGTTTTGAACTTGCGACCTTGCTTGATAGCGTATTTGAGGACGGCTTCATCGTCCATCATGGCATCAACAGAGCCGTTTTGTAGGCTATCGTAGAGGGTAGATCCATCATCATAGGCTCTGACCGTATAGCCATATTGGCCAGCGCGTTGGGTCAACCAGTCATAGGAAGCAGTCCCTTTTTTAGCACCAACGGTCTTACCCTTGAGGTCAGCGTACTTGCTGACCTTGGAGTCAGCTGGGACAGCCAAGATGGTGTTAGCAGAGTAGTAGGGATCGGAAAAGTCAAAAGTAGCCTTGCGCTCATCGGTAATGGTCATACCGGCGATAACCCCGTCTGCCTGACTGGATTGGACAGCATTGAGGGCAGCATCGAAACCGGGGTATTGCAATTTGACCTTGAAGCCTTGTTCCTTAGCGATAGCCTTAATCAGTTCAACATCAATACCGGTGTAGCCACCAGAGCTATTTTGAAATTCAAAAGGAGCAAAGGAAGAATCGAGAACAATGGTGTAGCTATCCTTGACTGGGGTCGCCTTCTTGTTAGCATCTCCAGTCAAATGCAGGCTAGCTGATGGTGTTTTCGAATTTTCATTGACCGAGTCACCCAACCACTTTTTCATGATTTTATCGTAGGTGCCGTCCTTCTTCATCGCAGCGAGAGCCTTGTTGAAGTCCTTGATCAGGTATTCATTCTTACCACCTTTTTTGACCCCAAAGGCGAAGCTACCAACGGATTCGCCCTCCATGCTCATGTCGTATTGCTTACCTTGTTGGATGGCGTATTGGACAACGGGCTTGTCATCCATGGCAGCATCAACAGCTCCTTGATCCAGGCTATTGTTCATCAGGTCGCTAGTATCAAAGGTCTTTACGCTATAGCCGTACTGGTCAGCGTGTTGGTCCAGCCAGTCCTGAGCGGCGGTACCATTCTTGACACCGACAGTTTTACCCTTGAGTTGGTCATAGCTGGTGACACTGGTTGTTCCTGACTTAGTGTAGACGACGATTGAGGTGTCATAGTAGGTATCAGAAAAATCAAAGACCTTCTTGCGGGCATCAGTAACCGTGGTACCGGCCATAAGGCCACTTGCCTGTCCGGATTGGACAGCATTGACAGCTGCATCAAAGCCAGGGTAGGTCTGCTTATAGTCCCAACCTGAGCGTTTGGCAACCTCCTTGATGATATCAACGTCGATACCTTTATAGGTTTGGTCACTATCCTTAAATTCAAAGGGCGCATAGGCCGTGTCAGAAACGATGGAAATCTTTTCTGCGGCCTGGGCCTTCCCAGAGAAAATAAAGAAAGCGGACAAGACACTTAGCATAAGTGCCAGAAGTTTTTTCTTCATGTTTGTCTCCTTAATGTAAAATTGCTTCTTTATTTTATCAGAAAATTAGGTCCCAGGCAAATTTTTTTGAATTTCATGTTAGAAAATCTAACATCACATATAAATAAATTTCCTGAGCTAGCTGATAATCTGTGCTAAAATAGAAGCAAAAGTCTAGAAGAAAAGAAGTGACCTAAATGATTGATCGTACAAATGATAACCAATTTCACTTGGTTTCCAAATACCAGCCAGCGGGTGACCAGCCCCAGGCTATCGAACAGCTAGTTGACAATATTGAGGGGGGCGAAAAGGCCCAGATTCTGCTAGGGGCAACGGGTACAGGTAAGACCTATACCATGAGCCAGGTCATCAGCAAGGTCAACAAGCCAACCTTGGTCATCGCCCACAACAAAACCCTGGCCGGTCAGCTCTATGGGGAATTCAAGGAGTTCTTCCCTGACAATGCGGTCGAGTACTTTGTTTCCTACTACGATTACTACCAACCAGAGGCCTATGTTCCTTCATCTGATACCTATATTGAGAAGGACAGCTCAGTCAATGATGAAATTGATAAGCTCCGTCACTCGGCCACCTCAGCCCTTCTGGAGCGCAATGATGTCATCGTTGTTGCTTCCGTTTCCTGTATCTACGGTCTGGGTTCCCCCAAGGAATATGCCGATAGCGTGGTTAGTCTGCGGCCAGGTCAAGAGATTTTTCGGGACCAGCTCCTCAATGATTTGGTTGATATCCAGTTTGAACGCAATGACATTGATTTCCAACGGGGACGATTCCGAGTAAGAGGCGACGTTGTCGAAGTCTTCCCAGCCAGCCGGGACCAGCATGCCTTTCGGGTAGAATTTTTCGGCGATGAAATTGACCGAATTCGTGAGATTGATGCTCTGACGGGCCACAATCTTGGCGAAGTGGACCATCTGGCAATTTTCCCAGCCACTCACTTTATGACCAATGACGAACACATGGAGGTCGCCATTTCAAGAATTCAGGCTGAACTCCAGCAACAGCTCCAGCTTTTTGAATCAGAAGGCAAGCTCCTAGAAGCCCAAAGACTCAAACAGCGGACAGATTATGACATCGAAATGCTGCGAGAAATGGGCTACACCAGCGGGGTTGAAAACTACTCTCGTCATATGGATGGCAGGAGTGAGGGGGAACCGCCCTATACCCTCTTAGATTTCTTCCCCGAGGACTTCCTGATTATGATTGATGAAAGCCACATGACCATGGGCCAAATCAAGGGGATGTACAATGGTGACCGCTCTCGTAAGGAGATGCTGGTCAATTATGGTTTCCGCCTGCCCTCGGCTCTGGACAATCGGCCCCTGCGCCGAGAGGAATTCGAAAGCCATGTCCATCAGATTGTCTATGTCTCAGCGACTCCAGGTGATTATGAGATGGAGCAGACTGATACGGTAATTGAGCAAATCATTCGACCAACCGGTCTGCTGGACCCCGAGGTTGAAGTCCGACCAACCATGGGGCAGATGGATGATCTGCTTGGTGAAATCAATGACCGTGTTGAAAAGGGTGAGCGGACCTTTATCACCACCCTAACCAAGAAGATGGCGGAGGACCTAACCGACTATCTCAAGGAGATGGGGGTCAAGGTCAAGTATATGCATAGTGATATTAAGACCTTGGAGCGGACCGAGATTATCCGCGACCTGCGTCTGGGCGTTTTTGATGTCCTGATTGGGATTAACCTCTTGCGAGAAGGTATCGATGTTCCCGAAGTTAGTCTGATTGCCATCTTGGATGCGGACAAGGAAGGCTTTCTTCGCAATGAACGAGGTCTTATTCAGACCATCGGTCGGGCTGCCCGCAATAGTCAGGGTCATGTTATCATGTATGCAGATACTGTGACCGACTCTATGCAGAAGGCTATGGATGAGACAGCTCGTCGGCGAGAAATTCAAATGGCCTACAATGAGGAGCATGGCATTGTTCCGCAGACCATTAAGAAGGAAATCCGCGACTTGATTGCTATCACCAAGACTAGCCAGGATAGTCAGGTAGCAGAAGAAGTAGATGTCTCCACCATGTCCAAGAAGGAACGGCAGGAAACCATCAAGAAGTTGCAGAAGCAGATGCAAGAAGCTGCCGAACTGCTTGACTTTGAATTGGCCGCCCAAATCCGTGACATGGTGCTGGAACTCAAGGCACTGGATTAGGTTGAGGGCTGCATTCAACCATGGAAAGAGATTGAGCTAGTCTTTCAGGCTAGCTTTATTTTTGGAAAGGATAGTGCTAGAATAAAAGCAATCAATAAGAGGAGTAGGGAAAGGTTGACGCTTGGTCGCCTTTTTCCTATTGGCTCAATCATAAAAAGGAAGTGTTTTAATGCCAGTCGGTGTGCTTGTTAATAGTTTTGCTATTGTTTTTGGAGGACTCTTGGGCGGTTTCTTTGGCCACCATCTCAATGATAGTTTTAAAGAAAAGATGAATATGATATTCGGTGTCTGCTCTATGGGAATGGGGATTTCTTCAATCATGAAAATGTCCTATATGCCGGCTGTTATTTTTGCGGTCGTCTTAGGGACCGTTGTTGGTCTTCTGCTTGATTTTGACCGTAAGATCTTCAAGGGCGGCTTCATCATGCAACGCTACATGTCGAAAATTTTTCCCTCCAGACCCGACATGCCCAGAAAACAATTCCTAAACGATTTGGTGACGGTCATTGTTCTCTTTTGTGCCAGCGGGACCGGTATCTATGGGAGTCTAGTTAATGGGATGACTGGTGATGCCTCTATATTGATTTCCAAATCAATTTTGGACTTCTTTACAGCCGCTATCTTTGCCTGCAACTTAGGCTTCGTGGTCTCAGCCATTGCCCTCCCTCAATTTGTCATCTTTTCCATCTTATTTTACTTGGCTGGTGTCATTGTTCCCCTGACCAATGCCAAAATTATCGGGGACTTCACAGCCTGCGGTGGCTTTCTCATGGTGGCAACAGGTTTTCGGATTATTCAGGTCAAAATGTTTCCAACCGCTGATATGATTCCGGCCATGATTCTGGTTATGCCCATCAGTTGGCTCTGGATGTCTGTCGTCTTGCCCTTCTTATAGGAGAAAAACATGTCTCGTGCCACACCCGTAATCTTAACCAATATGTGCCTAATTGAAGATAATAAAGGCAATATCGTCATGCAAATTCGTGACCCCAAGCGTTATTCCTGGTCGGGGGCTGCCCTGCCAGGTGGCCACGTGGAAGGAAAGGAGTCCATCCATGATTCGGTTGTGCGTGAAATTTATGAAGAGACCGGTCTGACCATAAAAGATCCTCAACTGGTCGGCCTCAAGGATTGGCACACGGATCAAGGCTATCGCTATATCGTTTTTCTCTATAAGGCTGGGTCTTATTCTGGTCAGCTTCGGTCCTCTCAGGAAGGTCAAGTCCTCTGGGTCAATCGTCGGGACTTGCCTCAGATGGCTTTGGCCTATGATATGTTGGCCCTGCTGAGAGTCTTTGATGAGCCAGAGCTGTCTGAGTATTTCTACCAGGATAAGCGTGATGGTCAATGGCAGAAGAAGTTCTACTAAACCTGCGATATTATGCAGTTTTCTTTTGGTATTAGGCGGAAATTCAGCTTGACAGATGTATTTTTATAAGCTAGAATAGTATAAAAATTAAGAGAACCTAGTGCTTAGCCCTGCTAGAGAATTTGGGTGGTTAGAGACCGCTCGTTCCTTCTCAGGTCTTGCTAAAGCCCATCACTAAGGAAGAAATCTATGTCAATCAAAAAAATCGTTACGGCCGTCCTCCTAGTCCTGCTCTCAGTCAGCCTAGTGGCCTGTTCCAATTCTGCAAAATCAACTAAGACGGATAGCTCCCTGTCAGATGTTCAAAAGCGGGGAACCTTGGTTGTAGCGACCAGCCCTGATTTTGCTCCATTTGAGTTCAAACGGCTGGTCAATGGTCGCGATACTGTGGCAGGTGTCGATGTGGAATTGTCCAAGGAAATTGCCAAGGAACTTCATGTCAAAATCCACTTTTTAACCGTTTCCTTCACCAATGTACTGGGCAGTGTGGCCATTGGTAAGGCGGATTATGGTATTTCTGGTATATCGGTGACAGAAGATCGGAAAAATTCCTTTGAATTTACCGAGCCCTACTTTGAATCTAAAAATGTTGTGGTCATCCGTAAGGCTGACCTAGCCAAATATACCTCTGTCGATAGCTTTGCAGGGAAATCTGTCTCAGCCCAAAAGGGAACCATTCAAGAAGGCGTCTTAGCCGACCAGATTCCTAAAGCATCAGCTGTCTCCCTGACGCAAAATAGTGAAGGGGTCAATGAACTCAAGAGTGGTAAAATTCAAGGGATTGTTATGGAGAGCGCCATTGCCCAAGGCTACATTAACAGCAACAAGGACTTGACCCTTGCTAAGATTACCCTTAAAAAGGTTGATGGTTCCTCCTACGCCATTGCCCTTCCTAAAGGTTCCATCGCCCTGAGAAATAAGCTCAATAGCATCATCACCAGGCTGAAAAAAGAAGGCAAGATTGATGACTATGTTGAAAAGGCAAATCAGGAGTCAGAAGCTGGGAAGTAGGTTTCTAGAAGTTGAGAACGAAGTTTCTCAGCTTTTTTCTTTAAATTTGTCCTATACCTTGACATTCCTAGTAAAATTCGTTACTCTAGTAAGGAACGTAAAAAACGTTACATTTTTCTTGAGGAGGTGAAATCCATGGCAAAAACAGTGGTACGTAAAAATGAATCACTTGACGATGCTCTTCGTCGTTTCAAGCGTTCAGTCACAAAAGCGGGAACTCTTCAAGAAGCTCGTAAACGTGAACACTATGAAAAACCTTCTGTAAAACGTAAACGTAAATCAGAAGCAGCTCGCAAACGTAAAAAATTCTAAGTGAGTTGATGTAAAAAAAGAAAGAGCCTGGGACAAAACCCATTTGCCCCCATAAAAACAGAGGATCACTTGTTGGTGACCCTCTATTTTTTAGGTTCGGTTACTTCTCCTGTTATATTTGATGAGATTATTAGCCATAAGGGCCAATCCCATGTCAATCTTGACCTGTCGTTTCCCCCGCAGATTACACCTTTTGTAACCCAAACAAGCCTTTATCTGCCCAAAGACAGGCTCCACATCAACCTTGCGTTGTGCGAAAACTTGACTGCCCTCAGGAGATAAAAGCGCTTGAGCTTCTTTTTGCTTTAAGTATTGGTACCGCTCGTTGATATATAGCCCCTTTTGAGGAGCTAATTCAGGCTCCTCAGCCTGGTAGACCTTAATCTCTTGTTCAAAACCTGTTTGCGTTTTCTGGTGTTTGAGATGATGAAACACCTATTTCCAACCCTCTGGATGGGTGTAGCTATCCTCTTTTTCATTATAGTGCCAATTGGCTAGATTCTTGTCAGACTTTCTGTAGGTCCTCTTTTGTTCCTTATCAAACCTGCCATACTTAATCAGGTGATCAATTTCCTCTTGGTCAAGAGTTAGTAGGTTCTCTTCACTCCCATAACCAGCATCTGCGACAATAGTCTTGGCGTCATGGGGATAGGAGTCTAAAAATGGTAAGAGGGTCTTGGTGTCTGTCGGATTTGGGAAGATATCATAGTGGAGAACAAATTGATTCTCAGTAGCGATTTGGAGATTGTAGCCAGCCTTCAGTTGACCATTTCTCATGTGGTCGTCTTTCATCCGCATAAAAGTGGCGTCTGTATCTGTCTTTGAAAAACTATTGCGACCAGTGAAAGTAGCTTGATAGGTCTCGTACTTTTGTGCACGGGCTGAAAAATCCTCCCTTACCTTTCGAAGGACTTTCTTGAGTTTCCGACGCTTTGTTTGACGCTCATCCTTTCCTTTGACAGGATTTTCTTCGATGGCTTGGTTAACTGATTTCCATTCTTCCTCAAGGATTTGAGAAAACTCTGTCAATTGTTCAGAAGTTACAGGCTCTTGGTCATCTAAGACAATGGCCTCTTGAATCAAAGGATTAATTTCCTCTTGAAAATAGGTTTTTAGAGTCGCTTGAAGTTTGGCAGAAAATTTATCAACAGCCTTCCGCCAAACAAAACTGTACCTGTTAGCGTTAGCCTCAATCTTAGTCCCGTCAATAAACAAACACTCTAAGGACACTAATTCCTCCATTTTCAACTGAAGGTTGAGGTCAATAAAGAGATTACGAATCAGCTCCTCCATCCCAGGAGCCACACGAAAACGATTGATTGTCCGATAAGAAATCACCAGCTGACCTGTTAAGTATTGCATGGCAAGATTTTCCACCATCATTTTTTCTATCTTTCGTCCGGAAAAGATCCCTTGAGAATAAGCAAATAAAAGGGCTGCTAGGAGTAATTGGGGAGGGTAAGAAGGCCGCCCAACCTCATGATAAAAGTTTAGAAGGGCATTATCATCTAGTTTATTGACCACCTTTTCAATCGTAAAAACGAGATGGTTGTGGGGTAAGAATGCGCTTAATTCTAGTGGCAGAGTCGTTTGATTTGTGTTATAGTGACTGTACATGAGGTAGCCTTTCTATTATTTTTTTGTCAACGATATTTTATCAAGACTACCTATGTCAAGCAAAAAGCAACGGCATCAAAACCGTTGCTTTTTCGTTGGCTGAGGGATAGTTTTGTCCCAACCTCTTTTTATGGTTTCAAGAAGGAGAGCTTGAAAGGCAGGAGTTCTCTATTTTTTTTGTGGGGTCAAACCCTTGATGCTTGATGCTAAGTCGAAATCAAAGCAAACGAGACAGCAAGCAAGGAGAGGAGCTGAAGGATTGGCTCAAGTTCCCTCTTGTTTTTCACTTTCTAGTCTACCAGTATTACTAAAAAGCTATAAATCGGGCAAAGAAAAAGGGCCTCGGTTGAGGTCCTTCGATCAGCTTATTTTTCCTTGGCCAGGAGGTCACGGATTTCAGCCAACAATTCTTCTTGAGTTGGAGCAACAGGAGCTTCTTCCACTTCCTCCTTCTTGCCACGTTTCATAGCTGTATTCGCAGCTTTTACAACGAAGAAGAGGGTTGTGCCGACGATGAGGAAGTTGAGGACAGCTGCCAGGAAGCTACCGTAGGCGATACCATTCCATGAAAGTTCTGCAATGTTCTTAACGCCAAGCGCATTAACGATTGGGTTGAGGATGACTGGGGTGATAACATCGGATACCAAAGAGGTAACGATAGCGTTAAAAGCAGCCCCGATAACTACGGCAACGGCTAAGTCAAGGACATCGCCCTTAAACAAAAATTCTTTAAGTTCTTTGATCATTTTAAAAATGAATCCCTTTCAAATTTACTACTTTCCCAGTATAACGGAAAAAGCGTAGACAAGTCAAGGCTTTTGACCAGAAACTTTGATTGTTATAAGTATTTAATCTTCCTGTTATGACTGGCATGAAGTTTCGTTGCCTTATTTTACAATCACTAGTAAAACATGCTATAATAAGAGGTAAAACTAAAATGGTTTTTCCTGTTGGGAGGTGATGGTTTGGCTTTTGATAAATCACTGATTTCTGAGATTAAAAATAGTGTCAATATCGTTGATGTTATCGGCGAAGTCGTCAAGCTGACCAAGTCTGGTCGAAACTACCTAGGCCTTTGTCCCTTCCACCAAGAGAAGACCCCGTCCTTTAATGTTATCGAGGACAAACAGTTCTTCCATTGTTTTGGCTGTGGTAAGTCTGGGGATGTCTTTAAGTTCCTAGAGGAGTATCGACAAATCACCTTTATGGAGAGCGTCAAGATTCTTTCTGAAAGAATCGGAATGGATCTAGCCCTGGAAGTTCCCAATCAGACCCAGGCCAAACAAAATCCCCATCAAAAGCTCTTTGACATCAACCAGGATGCTAGTAAATTCTACCAGGCAGTCTTGAAAACCACCAAGGTGGGAGAAGTGGCTCGCAACTATCTCTACCAGAGAGGGCTGGATGACCAGATGATTGATTATTTCAATATTGGTCTGGCTCCTGATGAGTCTAATTATCTCTATCAAAGTCTCTCCCCTCGCTATGACGAGGATACCATTCTTAACTCGGGCCTTTTTAATCTCTCAGAGGCGGGTTCTATCTTTGATAGCTTTCGCAATCGGATTATTTTCCCGCTGACGGATGAAAATGGCCATGTGATTGGTTTTTCTGGTCGAATTTGGACCCAGGCTGATCAAGACCGTAAAGAGGCCAAGTATAAGAATACCCGGGCCACCACTATTTTCAATAAATCTTATGAGCTCTATCATCTAGACAAGGCTAGACCGGTTATGGCTAAGAGTCATGAGGTTTATCTGATGGAAGGCTTTATGGATGTTATCGCCGCCTATCGAGCGGGTATTGAAAATGCCGTGGCCTCCATGGGGACAGCCCTGACTCCTGAGCACGTCAAGCACCTGAAAAAATTCACCAAGAAGGTTATCTTGACCTACGATGGTGACAAGGCTGGTCAGAATGCTATCGCTAAGTCGCTGGATATCTTGCAGGATTTGACGGTTGAGATTGTTCGAATTCCCAACCAGATGGACCCTGATGAATTTATCAAGGCCAATTCGGCTGACGAATTAGCCAAGCTTTTAACCCAGTCGCGGATTTCCAGTACTGAGTTTTGGATTCAATACCTGCGACCGGAAAATGTTGATAACCTGCAAACGGAGATTGCTTATGTTGAGCGGATTGCTAAGATTATCGCTGGCGTAACCTCCATTACCGCTCAGAATACCTACATCAACAGGGTGGCTGAGGATTTGCCGGATTTCGACTATTTTCAGGTAGAGCAATCGGTTAATAATGAGCGTTTGAAGCTACGAGCCAATGCTGGGAATACCCAATCTGACCCATATGGTCAGGCTTCGAGACCCATTTTGACGGAGCTTCCGGTCAGCAAAACTCTGTCGGCTGTTCAACGGGCAGAGAATCAGCTCTTTTATCGCCTGCTCCAGTATGACTACTTGCTAAATGACTTTCGCAATCGGGAGGATTTTGCCTTTGAAAGTCCCCAACTAGAGGCTCTCTTTCAGCTCCTGCGTCAAAAGGGCGAAATTTCAGACTTGGATTTAGCTGAGATGACAGATGATTTGCGACAGGCCTACTATAGTGTCCAAGAAGAGAATTTACCCCAAGAGATGTCTGAAGGTGAGATAAGCGGTTTGGAAGAGCGAATTGCCAGATACCGCCAGGAAGAAGAATTACGCAAACGCAGTAAAATTATCCGTGATAGCAGCAATCACGGTGATGACGAGCGGGCTATTATGGAATTGCAGGCCTTCATTGCTCAAAAAAGAAATATGGAATAGAGGAAACAATGGCAAGTAAAAAAACAAATACAACCTTTAACGTACAAGTAGCAGACTTTATCCGCAATCATAAGAAAGCAGGGACAGCTATTGATGATGAAGTGACTGAAAAATTGGTCATTCCCTTCGTCCTTGATGCCGACCAGATTGATGACCTCTTGGAACGCTTGACTGATGGTGGGATTTCAATTACGGACAAGGAAGGTAATCCTTCTAGTAAGTATGTGGTTGAGGCTCCCAAGCCAGAAGAATTGACAGATGAAGAGTTGCTAGGTAGCAATTCTGCCAAGGTTAATGACCCTGTCCGCATGTACCTCAAAGAAATCGGGATCGTGCCCCTCTTGACTAATGAAGAAGAAAAAGAGTTGGCCATCGCAGCAGCAGAAGGCGACTTGATGGCTAAACAACGTTTAGCAGAAGCCAACCTACGTTTGGTGGTTTCTATTGCCAAACGCTATGTTGGGCGTGGCATGCAGTTCCTGGATTTGATTCAAGAAGGGAACATGGGGCTGATGAAGGCCGTTGATAAATTTGACTACTCCAAAGGTTTCAAATTCTCAACCTATGCTACCTGGTGGATTCGTCAAGCCATCACTAGGGCCATCGCCGACCAAGCTCGGACCATTCGGATTCCAGTCCACATGGTTGAAACCATCAATAAATTGGTGCGGGAGCAACGCAATCTCTTGCAGGAATTGGGTCAAGACCCAACCCCAGAGCAAATTGCTGAACGGATGGACATGACCCCTGACAAGGTTCGAGAAATCCTCAAGATTGCCCAAGAACCAGTTTCCTTGGAAACCCCTATCGGTGAAGAAGATGATAGCCATCTGGGTGATTTTATTGAAGATGAAGTCATTGAAAATCCCGTTGATTACACCACTCGGATTGTCTTGCGAGAACAGCTTAATGAAGTTTTGGATACCTTGACCGACCGTGAAGAAAACGTTCTTCGCCTGCGTTTTGGCCTTGATGATGGCAAGATGCGGACCCTGGAAGATGTCGGTAAGGTCTTTAACGTAACCCGTGAACGGATTCGCCAAATCGAAGCCAAGGCTCTCCGCAAACTCCGTCACCCCAGCCGCAGCAAACAACTCAAAGACTTTATGGAGGATTGAGAGCGGGACAAAAATTGTGATTTCAACGAAATCGATTTTGTCGTCCCGCCTCCGCACAGTTAATTTTGGTTTTCTCCAAGGGTCTCCCAGACCCTTGGACCTATCCCTGCCTAGCAAGGGATAAGGACTTTATCTCCACTTCGTTGGCATGTGATTGGCTAAATGCTGAAGCATAAAGCCAATCATCACAAATCAACCACTGCGTCAAGGTGTTTGATGGTAAAAAGTAAGGAGTTAAGGACTTTTGTCCCTAACTCAGGTCACCCTCGGGAAATAAGAGGAGGGTGACAGTCCTGCGGACTGTTTTAACCGCGACATGAAGCTTGGATAATCGATATTATTATCCAAGCGAAATTAGTGAGGGTGACAGGGAAGTTGCCCTAGCAATTCTCGTAAGTCACCGTCAAGCCTAGAAAAAAAGAGCGAGGTAAGTCTGGGAGACAGTATCAGGGAGACGCTCCTCTGAGAATTTTTTCGCAAGTAAGTTATAAACAGCGAGTGCCCTCGACCTATACTTGAAGTGGTTATTCCTAGTAATCAAGAATCAAATCTAGTCATCCTCAAAAAGGAGAAAGCAGATGTCAGAAAAGAAATACACAGAAGCAGAAGTCGAAAAAATCAAGGACCACATTCTGGAAGTTCTAGAAATGGTCATTGACCCCGAATTGGGTATCGATATTGTCAATCTCGGCCTCATCTATGAGATTCGTTTTGAAGACAGTGGTTATACAGAAATTGACATGACCCTGACCACCATGGGTTGTCCCCTAGCCGACCTTCTGACTGACCAAATTCATGACGTTATTCGCGAGGTGAAAGAGGTGACCAAGGTTGAGGTCAAGCTAGTTTGGACACCGGCTTGGACGGTTGACCGCATGAGTCGCTATGCTCGCATCGCTTTAGGAATTCGTTAGATAGGAAATTTGACTATGAAAAAGTTGAGTATTGTTGTTCCTTGCTATAATGAGGAGGCGACCATCCATCCTTTTTTAGCCGAGACCCAAAAGGTTGAGCAGGCTATGGCTGGTCAGCTGTCATTTGATTATCTTTTTGTCAATGATGGTTCTAAGGATCAGACCCTGCAGGTTCTGCGAGAGGTCAGTCGGCAGTTTGCTAATGTCCATTATCTGTCCTTTTCCCGTAATTTTGGAAAGGAAGCTGCCCTTCTAGCAGGGCTAGAAGCTGCAGATGGCGATTTGATAACGGTTATGGATGCCGATTTGCAGGACCCGCCTGAACTCTTGCAGGAGATGTATGCAAAGGTTGAGGAAGGTTTCGATGTCGTCGGTACCCGTCGGTCTGACCGCAAGGGGGAACCGGTCTTACGCTCCTTCTTTGCCAGAAGTTTTTACTGGCTGGTAAATAAGATTTCTGATACCGAAATGGTTGATGGCGCAAGGGATTTTCGTCTCATGACCCGTCAGGTGGTTGACAGCATTTTGGAATTAGGTGAAGTCAACCGCTTTTCCAAGGGCCTCTTTTCCTGGGTCGGCTATGATGTCACCTACCTTCCTTACGAAAATCGTGAACGGGTAGCTGGCGATACTTCTTGGAATTTCTGGTCTCTCCTACGCTATTCCATAGATGGATTTATCAATTTTTCAGAGGCACCCCTCAATCTGGCAACCTGGGCAGGCTTAGCTAGCTTTATTCTGTCAATTTTTGCCATTATCTTCGTCGTTATTCGGCGTCTAATCTTTGGTGATCCCGTCAGTGGCTGGGCTTCAACCATTTCCATTATTATGTTCCTGGGCGGTCTGCAACTCTTGGCTCTGGGAATAATTGGCAAGTACATCGCCAAAATTTTCCTAGAAACCAAGAAGCGACCAGTCTATATTGTGAAAGAAAAAGGGTGAAATTAGGCTCTTTTTTTGTTAGAATAAGGTGGAATGAAGTCTGGTGGGGTTTTGGCACAAGCGATTTTGACGACTGGTCATCCCTGCCTTATCAAAGGAGAAATCAATGATTTTAATTACTGGAAGCAAGGGCCAATTGGGAACAGAATTGCGCTATTTGCTGGATGAAAGAAATGAAGAATACGTAGCTGTTGATGTGGCAGAAATGGATATCACAGATGCTGCCAAAGTAGATGAGGTCTTTGCTCAAGTTAAACCAAGCTTGGTCTATCACTGTGCCGCCTACACGGCTGTTGATGCCGCTGAAGATGAAGGTAAGGAATTGGACTACGCCATCAATGTAACTGGGACTGAAAATATCGCCAAGGCTGCGGCCAAATATGGAGCAACTCTGGTCTACATTTCTACTGATTATGTTTTCGATGGCCAAAAGCCTGTTGGTCAAGAATGGTTGGAAACAGATCAGCCAGATCCACAGACGGAATACGGTCGCACCAAACGTCTGGGTGAAGAAGCGGTAGAAAAATATTTGGATCATTACTATATCATTCGGACGGCCTGGGTTTTCGGAAATTATGGAAAGAATTTTGTTTTCACCATGCAAAATCTCGCCAAGACTCATCCGCGTTTAACGGTTGTCAATGACCAGCATGGTCGACCAACCTGGACCCGTACCTTGGCTGAATTTATGACTTATGTCACTGAAAATCAAAAGAATTTTGGTTACTATCATCTCTCCAATGATGCGACAGAGGATACGACCTGGTACGATTTTGCCAAGGAAATCCTCAAGGATACCGATGTTGAAGTAGCGCCAGTTGACTCCAGCCAATTCCCAGCTAAGGCTAAACGGCCCCTGAATTCTACTATGAGTTTAGCTAAAGCCAAGGCTACTGGTTTTGTCATTCCAACTTGGCAGGAAGCTCTGCAGGAATTTTATAAACAAGAAAAGAAATAGTCAGATGAAGCTTGATTCTCTCCAAGAGGGTCAGGCTTTTTTGGGCTCATCGGACCGATACAGAATTCGTTTGACGGTCTTGGTTTGACGGTCTTGGTCAGTCGTACTAATTAGGTTTGGACTGTCTCTGGACTTTTATCTAATAGCATAGAAAGCAAGAGCGAAAGTTATTCTCAGGCTTGATGACTTGGAAAAGGCTTCAAAGAAGGAAAAGTCCTTAAAATCTCAAGGAAGCTTAAGGCTTCAAACTGTCTCAATAGCTTGAGAAATTCGCTTTATCTCTGAAATGATGGCTGGGTTTATGGTATAATAGAGTGATTGTATTGCTAGAATGGAGACCTTGTGTATGCAACACGTTTTTATCATTGGCAGTCGAGGCTTGCCGGCCAAGTACGGAGGTTTTGAGACCTTCGTCCAAGAGTTGGTTAAGCATCGTCAATCTGATGACCTGACCTATCATGTTGCCTGCCTCTCAGATGAGAAGACAGGTCAACACTCTAGCTACATGGGGGCCGATTGCTTTACAGTCAATCCTCCCAAACTGGGTCCTGCCCGAGTGATTGCCTATGACATGCAGGCCATCAACTACGCTCTGAAATTGATTAAGGAGCAGGCGATTGAAAGTCCCATCTTTTATATCCTAGGCAATACCATCGGAGCCTTTATTGCTCCCTTTGCCCGTAAGATTCACAAGCTGGGTGGTCAGCTCTTTGTCAATCCCGATGGTCTCGAGTGGAAGCGCTCCAAGTGGTCAAGACCTGTTCAAGCCTACCTCAAGTATGCTGAGAAGGTCATGACCAAGAAGGCTGACCTGATTATTTCTGATAATCAAGGCATTGAAAGCTACATCCAGTCCAGTTACCCTTGGTCTAAGACTACTTTTATCGCCTATGGGACGGACTTGACCGCTTCTAGTCTGACGGCTCAGTCGCCAAAGGTCCAGGACTTTTTCACTAAGTGGCAGACCCAAGAGAAGGGTTACTATTTGATTGTGGGTCGCTTCGTCCCAGAGAATAACTATGAGACCGCTATTCGAGAATTTATGGCCTCTAAGACCAAGCGAAACTTGATCATCATCTGCAATCAGGCTGGTAATCCCTATTTTGAGGAATTGCGGCAAAAGACTGGTTTTGACCAAGACCCCCGTGTTAAATTTGTCGGGACCGTCTATGATCGTGACCTGCTAACCTATATTCGGCAGGCTGCCTTTGCCTATATCCATGGGCATGAGGTTGGTGGGACCAATCCCGGTCTGCTAGAAGCACTAGCCCATACCGATTTGAATCTGGTGCTGGGTGTTGACTTCAATAAAAAAGTAGCGAAGCAGACAGCCCGCTATTGGGACAAGGGACATGGTAACCTAGCAAGCCTGATTAATGAAGTGGACGGTCAAGTTGATTTTGTCCAATTGGGACGGGAAGCCCACCAGCTCATGGCTGAAAATTATACTTGGCCAAAAATTGTAGGCGAGTACGAGGAGTTGTTTTTGCATGAAAGTTAATATTCTCATGTCCACCTACAATGGGGAGCGTTTTCTTGCTCAACAGCTGGACAGCATTTTAGAGCAGACCTACAAGGATTGGACTCTCTTGATTCGCGATGACGGCTCTAGTGATAGGACCCCTGAAATCATTGCGGATTATGCTCAGAAAGACACAAGGATTGTCTTTATCAATCCAGACCAGCGGGACAATCTTGGTGTCATCAAGAATTTCTACACCTTGCTCAAATACCAAGAGGCCGACTTTTATTTCTTCTGCGACCAAGATGATGTTTGGTTGCCGGAGAAGTTGGAGCTCTGCATCCAGGAAGGTCGGAAGTATCCTGCCGATAAGCCCCTCTTGGTCTATACCGACCTCAAGGTGGTCAATCAAGATCTTGAGGTGCAACATCCCAGCATGATTCGCACCCAGTCAGGCCATGCCAACACCACGCTTTTGCAGGAATTGACGGAAAATACCGTTACCGGTGGCGTTGCCATGATTAATGAAGCGACAGCGAAAAACTGGCAGGCTCAAAATTTGGACAAACTTATTATGCATGATTGGTTTTTGGCGCTAGTAGCAGCAGCCAAGGGAAATCTGGTCTACATTGACCAGCCAACTGAGCTCTACCGTCAGCATGACAGTAATGTTTTAGGAGCTAGAACCTGGTCCAAGCGACTTAAGTATTGGCTGAGGCCCCACAAACTCTTAGCTAAGTACTGGTGGTTGATTGATGCCAGTCAGAAACAAGCTAGTCTCTTGCTGGATTTGAGCCTAGCTCAAGAAGAAAAGGATTTGGTTGGGGCCTATGTTGACTTGTTGAATCAGTCATGGTCCCAGAGGCGAAAGACCTTGAAAGACTATGGCTTCGCTAAAAATCGTCCCTTTCATACCTTTGTTTTTAAAACTTTAATTCTAACGAAAATCGGCTATAGCCACTATCAAAAGCACGGCTATCAAGCATAGGAGAATCTCATGGATCTACTTAGTAAGAAGAATCGTATCCTACTAAAAGAACTCATAAAAACAGACTTTAAACTGCGCTATCAGGGCAGTGTGATTGGCTATCTCTGGTCAATCCTCAAGCCCCTCATGCTCTTTATGATTATGTATCTGGTCTTCATTCGCTTCCTGCGTCTGGGCGGCGATGTGCCTCACTTTGCGGTGGCCCTGCTTTTGGCCAATGTTATCTGGTCTTTCTTCACGGAAGCAACCAGTATGGGAATGATCTCCATCGTAACTAGAGGGGACCTCTTGCGTAAGCTCAATTTCTCCAAGTCCATCATTGTACTGTCATCGGTCTGTGGAGCTTTAATCAACTTTGGAATCAACCTGATTGTTGTTTTGATTTTTTCCCTGATCAATGGTGTTCATATTGGCTGGGACGCTATCTTTGCCATTCCCCTCTTCCTTGAACTCTTTATCATGGCTTGGGGCGTGGCCTTGCTTTTAGCAACCCTCTATGTTAAATTCCGTGATATTGGTCAAATTTGGGAAGTCTTCCTCCAAGCCGGCATGTATGCCACTCCCATTATTTATCCCTTGACTTTCATTACCAATCAGGGGGCCAAGGGTGTTCTGGCTGGTAAAATTATCATGCTCAATCCTCTAGCACAGATGATTCAAGACTTGCGTTATCTTTTGATTGATAAGGCCAATCTCACCATCTGGAATTTGATTAATCACTGGTGGTATTACTCCATTCCTTATATCTTGCCATTTGTCATTTTTGCTATTGGCTTGACGGTATTTAATCGAAGTTCTAAGAGATTTGCGGAGATTCTATAATGACGACAGAAAATAATATTGCAGTAAAAGTTGACCATGTCAGCAAATATTTCAAATTACCTGTTGAAGCATCCAATAGTCTAAGGACCACGGTGGTCAATCGCTTCAAGGGTATCAAGGGGTACAAGGAACAACACGTTCTGCGAGACATTAACTTTGAAGTGGAAAAAGGCGATTTCTTCGGTATCGTCGGCCGTAATGGCTCTGGAAAATCAACGCTTTTGAAAATTATTTCTCAGATTTATGTCCCAGAAAAAGGAGCGGTGACCATTGATGGAAAGCTGGTTTCCTTCATCGAGTTGGGGGTCGGCTTTAACCCTGAGTTGACAGGTCGGGAAAATGTCTATATGAACGGGGCCATGCTGGGGTTCTCAACTGAAGAAGTGGATGCCATGTACGACGATATCGTGGAATTTGCGGAGCTCAAGGAATTTATGAACCAAAAGCTCAAAAACTATTCCAGTGGGATGCAGGTTCGCTTGGCCTTCTCAGTTGCTATCAAGGCCCAAGGGGATATCCTAATCCTGGACGAAGTCCTAGCCGTCGGTGACGAAGCCTTCCAGCGTAAGTGTAACGACTACTTCATGGAGCGCAAGGAAAGTGGTAAGACTACAATCCTGGTCACCCACGATATGGGAGCGGTAAAAAAATATTGTAACAAGGCTGTCCTTATTGAAGATGGTCTGATTAAGGCCTACGGCGATCCAGATGACGTTGCCAACCAATACAGTTTGGATAATGCGGTGCAACCTGAGGCTGAGAGTGACAGTAGTGAGACTAAAACTGAAGATATTAAACATGTTGATAATCTTGAGGTTAAGTTACTGTCAAATCAGCAGATGACTCAAGATGAAAAAATTGAGTTTGAAATTTCCTACGATGTCTTGGATGATACGGAAACTCATATTGTCTTCTCATTGACGGACATTGACCGCAATATCTGGATTTATAATGATAATGCTTTAGATTATCCGACTAAAGGAAGGGGACATAAGAGTTACCGTTATTCTTGTAGCATTTCTAGTTTGAATGATATTAAACTAAAATTACAGGTCACTATTCTAGGAAAATCAAAAGAAATGTTGGCCTTTGCCAACAATAATAATGCGCCTGTTATTGTGTTGAACCGAGATGATATTAAGCTTGATGATTTATCAGCCATGGATTCGGCATCAGGTATTGTAAAAAGAAATGGAAATTGGGAAATTTTGTCTAACTGATCGTTGACTAGATAGGAGGCTAGCTTATGCCGAGCATGATGGTATCAATCATCTGTACGAGTTACAACTATGCCGATTTTATTGGAACAGCAATTGAGAGTTTTCTTGCTCAAGAGTTTGATTTCCCCTACGAGATAATTTTAGTGGACGATTGCTCGACCGATAAGTCTAGAGAGATTATTGCATCATACGCTAAGAGCCACCCTGACTTAATCCGAGTTTTCCTAAATGAAAAAAATAAAGGGATTACGAGGACTTGGATTGACATCTGTAAGGAAGCTAGGGGAAAATACATTGCTCGTTGCGATGCTGATGATTACTGGATTGATTCTAAAAAATTGCAGAAACAAGTGGATTTGTTAGAAGCCAACCCTGACTCTAAATGGTGCAATACTAGTTTTAATATCGTTGATGAAAATAATCAAGTGACAGCTGAGGATGTCTTTAAAAACGGTCCCATCGCCTATGCTAATACCTACGAAAAGATGCTGGCAACCAAGGGGATGACCCTACCATCTTCTTGGCTAGTTGAAACTGACTTAATGCAAACTATCAATGATAATATTGATAAGCAAGCAGTAGATGATACTTTCAATGTTCAGTTAGAACTTTTTGAAAAAACTTCTTTATCTTTTCTGCCTGAACCTACAGTTGCCTATCGGATGACCAGTAATTCAGATTCTCGTCCCCAGTCGGAAGAAAAAATGATTCATCGTATCGATGGCCTCTTGAAGACCCAGCTAGACTATTTAAAAAAATATCCTGACCAAGACATGGCTGAGATGACTGATATTCTTGTTCGACAGGATGCTAAGCAGGAAAAACGTATCTATTACCTCAGTCGAGAAATTCATCAGCAAAGAGATGAGATTGCCCAACTTAATGAAGAAGTTCAAAACACACATAGTCTGCTTAATCAGGAAGTGAATTCTAGCTTGAAAGCCCATAAACTCCTGGAAGAGGAGCAGGCTGAAAAAAGCTACTGGCAATCAGAATACCAAAAGGTTATTCATTCTAAACGTTGGACCATCCCAACAAAAATCATCAATTTCTTTAGGAGAAAATAGAAGATGAAGCGTTTGCTTTTATATGTGCATTTTAATAAATTTAATCGCCTGAGCTTGCACGTTGTCTATCAATTGGAGAAGTTGCGTCCACTCTACAGTAAGGTGGTCTTCATTTCTAATAGTGACTTTAAACTGGGAGATCAGGCTAGGCTTGAGGAGCAAGGGCTGATTGATGATTTTATCCAGCGGCAAAATAGCGGTTTTGATTTTGCGGCTTGGCGGGATGGTATGGCCCAGGTCGGCTGGGAAAATCTAGCGAATTACAACTCAGTGACCACTATGAATGATACTTGTTTTGGTCCCTTGTGGGACTTGGAAGCAAGCTACCAAAAATTCGAGGCTGACCCCAATGTCGATTTCTGGGGCTTGACCAATCACCGCAAAACCAAGAGTTTTCCTGAGCATATTCAAAGCTACTTTATCAGCTTTAGTCAAAAGGTAGTGACGTCATCCGCCTTTCAAGAGTTTTGGCAAGGAGTTGAAGATTTTACTGATGTCCAAGAGGTTATCGGCCAGTACGAAACGCGGGTAACAACTGCTCTGACAGATGTTGGTTTCAAGTATGATGCTGTTTTTAATACCTTAGACGCCTCGACGGACGGTATGCTCCATCCTGATTTTAGCTACTATAATCCGACAGCTATCCTCAATGCTAGGGTGCCCTTTATCAAGGTTAAAACAATTGACGCCAATCAGTCCATCACGCCCTACATTCTTAATCAGATTGAGGCAACTTCGGACTATCCGGTTGGCCTCATCGTCAGTCATATGACTAATATTGGTCAGCCTGACCTCCCCTATCTCCTAGCACGCAAGTACTTGGAGCAGGCAGAAGCGGAAGAGCTTCCTGCAGAAAGCAAGGTTGCGGTTCATCTCCATGTTTTTTATGTGGATCTCTTGCAGGAATTCCTTGATGCCTTCAAGACCTTCCATTTTGCCTATGACCTCTTTATCACAACGGATAAGGAAGAAAAGCGGGCTGAAATTCAGGCCATCTTGGAGCAAAATCAAGTTCTAGCGCAAATCTTTGTTACAGGAAATATTGGTCGAGATGTCCTGCCTATGCTAAAATTGAAGGACCAGCTCAAGGGTTATGACTATATCGGTCATTTCCATACCAAGAAGTCTAAGGAAGCCGACTACTGGGCTGGCCAATCCTGGCGGCAGGAATTGATTGCCATGCTGGTTAAGCCAGCCAACCAGATTTTAGCTCAAATGGCTAAGAATGATAGGCTAGGTATTGTTATTGCGGATATGCCAAGCTTCTTTAGATTTAACAAAATTGTCGTAGCTTGGAATGAAAATCTCATTGCTCCAGAAATGGAAGAACTTTGGGAAAAGATGAGCTTGAAGAAATCCATTGATTTCAAGGCTATGGATACC
Source organism: Streptococcus downei MFe28 (assembly GCF_900459175.1). Lineage (NCBI taxonomy): Bacteria > Bacillati > Bacillota > Bacilli > Lactobacillales > Streptococcaceae > Streptococcus > Streptococcus downei. The sequence continues at coordinate 1,115,379 of NZ_UHFA01000002.1, forward strand.
TTCGTCATGAGCTATGGGACCTATGCCTGGTTCAAGTATGATGCCCTAAGTCCGCTCTTTGATTTGGACTTAACAGATGAGTATGTTCCGGCAGAACCTCTGCCCCAGAACTCCATTCTCCATGCTATTGAGCGACTCTTAATTTATATTGCTTGGGATAAGCACTACGATTATCGCATATCCCCAAGCCCAATCACGATGACCCCCTTCATTGAGAATAAACAGCTCAATACTAGGGCCAATAGTAGCCCCAACACCTACGTAGATTTTACCTATATGGGAGGAATTAAGGGAGCTTTGAAGTATATTATCATCGGACCAGCACGGGCGGTGAAATATATTCTGAAGAGGCTTCAAGGAAAGGTTAAACATTAATACAATGGATAATCAGAATAAAAAAATAGTCCAAAAGTATAAGGCAATTTTTAGTGAGATTGACTGGATAACTTGGATGCACCGTCTAATTATTATCATTGCTGCTATATTCATTAATGAAGCCTCTCAACTATTTTTTACAAGTTTTGATGGTATAAAGACTACAGCGATTCAATCTTTTGCTACATTTTTGAATGTCATTGCGTTTATCTCAGTCTTAGTCTTATCCTTCTATTTTTCAACTTCTATTAAGACGAAGACGGTTCTGAAATTTTTAGCTGGTTATGTGGTTTATTTAGTTGTTTCTTATTTTGTTATTGTCACAAGGAACTTGAATAACAATAAGTTTAAGTTTTGGAGCCTAGAAAAAAATGACTTTTTCCAATTCAATGCGGTAGTACCCATTAGTATAGTTATTGTTTTGAGTATAATCCTAAAATTTGTCATGAATAAATTTCGCCCTGAGAAACTGAATTTTATCTATACTATTTTTGAGGATTATAAGTCAGACAGAAGTTACTTAAGTTTATTTTTTGCCATTTTAATTTCGAATCACTCCCAAGTCTTAGAAGCCCTCTATTCTAGTATGGGAAATTTAATTAAATTGAAAAAAATCGGTGAGTTTGAGACCAGTTTTTTCATCACTTCAGCTATTGTCTTAGTCATTCTATTAGCAGTCGGTTTTTGGATAACCCAGGGATGGGAGGACATTAGAAAAAATCGTGCAAGCGTTTCTTTGGCTTTAACAACTAGTATTTTCTCTGCAGTGGTTCTTAACTATACTCTTCAATTTGGTGTTAAAGACAGTGGCCAGTTACTTGGTTACTACATAATGCCAGGTGCTACGCTTTTTCAAATTGTCATGTTGAGCGTTTTACTCTTCATCCCTTACTTGATTTTCAATCGCTATCTTCCAAGTGTTCTGGTAGATATTGTTTTAGGAACAACCATTTCCATCGTTAATATTTTAAAAAACAACATGCGAAATGAACCTCTTTTGGTAACGGATTTCTCTTGGTTAAGCCATGTTGACTTTTTACTTACTCTAATAAATCTAAAATTAATAATTATTATCACTATAATTTTTGTTATACCAATTATGCTTTACATCTTACTTAGGCATAAGTTGGTAATCGGTCAGATTTATGATAAAATTTCAGTTAGAATAGTTTCGGCCTTATTAGTTTTGCTATTTATGATTGGTGTTTTCTCAACGTTTAGTGCTGCAAAAGATAATAAGGTTATCTCTAATATTCCAGTAATTTCTAAATTAAACAATTCATATAATACTGAGTGGATGGGCTTTGATGTAAATGCCCGGTATAAGTCTGTTATCTATGTTTGGACTCGGCAGTTAACTACGACTGTAATGAAGAAACCATCTAATTATAGTAAGTCAACAATGGATAAATTAGTTAAAAAATACGAATCTCGTGCTAAAGAAATTAATAAAACTAGAGACCAAAATATTTCTGATCAAACCGTGATTTATATTTTAAATGAAAGTTTTTCTGATCCAACTAGAGTTCCAAATGTAAGTCTAAGTCAAGATATTATACCAAAAGTGAAGGGAATAAAGAATTCAACGACTAGTGGCTTAATGAAATCCGATGGCTATGGCGGTGGAACAGCTAACATGGAATTTCAAACTTTAACTGGTTTACCATATTATAATTACTCTTCCTCGGTTTCTACCCTTTATACAGAAGTGGTTCCAAAAATGCAATATTTCCCATCAATCAGTAATGCTTTTGCTAGCAAAAATCGTTATGTTATGCATCCTTCTGGAGCATTTAATTACAATCGTAAAGGTATTTATTCAGAGTTGGATTTTAAGCATTTAATTTTTGATACTGATGGAAACGAAAAATTCAAGAATTCTAAAAAGGTTGGTGTCAGTGTCAGTGATAAGACCGTCTTTGATAATGTTCTTGATAAAATCGAGAATAAAGATAATCAATTCTTTTCTGTTATTACCATGCAGAATCATGTACCTTGGTCTGTCGGTAAACCAGAAGATATAACAGGAAGAGGTAAAGGATTTAATAGTCAGGCAAATGGTTCATTAACTGAATATGCAAGACTCCTTCATTATTCTGATGATAGTGTAGATGACTTCTTAAAATCTTTATCTAAGCTAGATAAAAAGGTTACGGTTGTATTTTATGGAGACCATCTTCCTGGGCTCTATCCTACTAGCACCTTTAAGTCTGATCCTGATAGTCAGTATCAGACGGATTATTTCATTTGGTCAAATAAAGATAATAAGAAAATGAACTATCCATTGGTTAATTCAAGTGATTTTACAGCTGAGTTGTTGGAACAGACTGATTCGAAAGTGACTCCTTATTATGCACTATTGACTGATGTCTTACATAATGCATCAGTAGATAAAAAAGGATTAACGAAAGAACAGCAAAAGATTGCTAATGATTTAAAGCTTGTTCAGTACGATATTTCGGTTGGTAAAGATTATATTAATAATAAAGCATTTTTTGAGTACTAAATTAAGGAGTGCCTCATGAAGTTATTGTTCCGAATTGGTAATACATTCTTTTTCTTGATGGGATTTTTAACATTATATTTTTCAGTAAATTTTTTGTTTCAATTTCTAAATATTGATTTTACAAACTTAACAACTATTACAGCACTTTTGTTAGTGGTTGCTCTTGTGCTTTCTATAATACTATTTTTTATTAAAGATAGGACGGTAGTCTATTTTAAAAAAAATGTTAGCTTTATTTTTAGTCATAAGAAGCAAGTTTTTGCTGCTTTACTAGTTTTCCAATTGCTAATATTTTTTTCGAGTATTGCATTAGCTTCAGCAGACACAACAATCGTTTATCAAATTACGACTAATAAAAATTTTGCAAGTTCAACTGATTATATTTCATTAAATCCCAATAATTTTCTACTTCTAATCTGGTTTAAATTGAATTATTTTATTTTTAAAAATCAATTCGTGTTTTTCTTGGGATTGTGGAATATCTTCTTTATTGACTTTTCAATTATTTTAGTTTATCGGACAAATCAGCAGATATTTTCAAATAGGATAGCGAATATTACTTGGTTGATTTCAATACTTTGGTTAGGAATATCACCTCAATATATTTACACATATTCTGATTCAATTACTCTATTTGTGCTAAGTCTGCTACTATTTTATTTAATCAAATATTTAAATTCAAAAAGCCTTCCATTAGGTATTTTGCTAGGATTTTTACTTGCAATCGCTTACGGTCTCAGACCGACCGTAATCATCTATGTTATTGCTGGTGGGATAGTTATCGTGAACAGACTTGTAAAAAAGAAAGAGAATTTCAAAAAAGTATTAAAAATGGTTTTACCCGTGTTTGTTACTTTTATTTTGTTCAATGCTTGCTCTAAGGTTTACTTAAATAATCAAACTTTTGTTGCATATGATAATGGAAAATCAAGGACTCTCCTGTACTATGTCGACTTGGGGTTGACATATACTGGTAATGAGCATGCACAGCTTCCCGAAGCTGTTTTGACTTCAAAGGGGAAGGATAGAAATAAAGAGGCCTTAAAGGATATAAAAAGGCGGATAAAGGATTATACATTTGCCTCGTTCACCGGCCACATTTTTTATAAATTTTATTGGATAACCGGGGAAGGGAATTTTGGATGGTTCCAAGAAAGAGTACTCAGTGAAAGTCAGCGATTAAGTATTCCATTTCTAAAACGAATTCAGAATAATAAGCTTATGTCCTTTATTAGAAGTTACGTTTACGTTGGACAAAACTATCAACTGTATGGCCTCTTTATTCAGTTAGTATGGATAATCGTTGCTTTTGGACTGATGTATTATTCATTCAATTTTTCATTAGAAAGCTATGGTTTATTTTATCAAATTACGATTTTTGGAGGTCTGTTATTTTTGATGATATTTGAAGGAGGCCGAAGTAGATACCTACTCCAATTTTTCCCCGCAATTGTAACCATATCATCATTGGGCTTGTCCAAGTTTCTAAATAGAGTCTCTGAGCGGTAAGTATTTAAAGTAATAGGACTAGCATGGTAAAGAAATTATCAGTAGTTGTACCCTGTTACAACGAGGAAGAAACAATTTTACCCTTTTTAGAAGAAAGCCAAAAGGTTGAAAGGGAATTGGCCACGGAGCTAGAGTTTGAGTACATTTTTGTTAATGATGGTTCTAAGGATAAAACATTAGAGGTATTAAGAGAAGTAGCTCAAAGCTACTCCAATGTTCACTACCTTTCTTTTTCTCGAAATTTTGGAAAAGAAGCAGGTCTGCTAGCTGGTCTCGAAGAAGCGAAAGGCGATTTTATCACCGTTATGGATGCTGATTTACAGGATCCACCTGAGCTTTTGATTGAGATGTACAATAAAATCAAGGAAGGTCATGATGTCGTTGGAACTAGACGGGCTGATAGAAAAGGTGAGCCAGTCGTTCGCTCCTTCTTTGCCAAGGCTTTTTACCGCATTATTAATCGAATTTCTGAGACTCAGATGGTAGATGGTGCTAGAGACTTTCGTCTCATGACCCGACAAGTCGTTGACAGTATTCTTGAGTTACAAGAGGTTAACCGCTTTTCAAAGGGGCTATTTTCTTGGGTTGGTTTTGATGTTACTTATATTAGTTACGAAAATCGTGAGCGGGTTGCAGGAGAGACTTCTTGGAATTTCTGGAGTCTTTTGAAGTACTCCATGGATGGTTTACTCCATGGATGGTTTTATTAATTTCTCTGAAGCTCCATTAAATTTGGCAACTTGGACAGGTATCGGATCTTTTATCATTTCTATTTTAGCGATAATTTTTATTGTGATTAAAAAGTTAGTTTGGGGTGACCCTGTATCAGGTTGGGCAAGTACGGTCACAATCATTCTTTTGATTGGTGGTATCCAATTAATGACGGTTGGAATTCTAGGAAAGTATATTGCTAAGATTTTTGTGGAGACCAAAAGACGTCCTGTATACATTGTTAAGGAACGTAGCAATTAAAAAGTTGTGCTTTATATTGATAAGACTGATAAATTTAATAGATGAGAATTTTGAAAGTTTAAGATATTTTAGATTAATTCACAATAAAAAATATTTATCAGTACATACAGTATTTTTATATAAATAGGTAAGTTAATTAATGAAGGTTTCTAAAGAGGTTATTTTTAAAAATATTTGGTATCTGATTATTACCATCATTTTTTTCTCCTTGTTCTTAAAATTGAATCGTCTGACTCTTTTTACCTCAGATGATTTCACATATCATTATGTCTATAAAGGATATATGCCGGGTAGATATCCAGAACGGGTCCATGGCTTTTTCTCGCTTATTCAGTCACAGATTAATCACTGGCGTCTATGGAATGGGCGTTTTGTCGCACATACAATTGTTCAGTTTTTCTTACAATTTGATAAGGGTTATTATGATATCTTTAACAGTGCTGCTATAGTCCTTCTTAATACAATAGTTCTTTCTTTAAGTTTAATTAACTCAAATAAAGAAATAAAACCCTTCACTTATCTCTTAGGCTTTATCTTCATTTGGTTCTTTTTACCCGATATCGGCAACTCGGTTTTATGGGTATCAGGTTCAGGTAATTACCTGTGGACTAGTCTAATCTACTTATCATATTTTTACTTAGCTATTAAATTAGCAAGTAAGCCAACTTTAGTTAACTGGAAATTTCAACTCCCTATAGTTTTTTTAGGCTTTTTAGCAGGCGCATGTAATGAGAATTCGTCACCGACTATTTTACTCTTGATTTTTATATTTCAGCTTGGACATTACCTGTTTCAAAAAGACTGGAATTGGATTGTCTTTTCTAGTTTAATATTTGGTGGGCTGGGTTTCATCTTAATGATGTCTTCACCAGGTTCTCAAAAAAGGGGTTCTATTAAGCATACTGCTAGCTTTCTCCATAATAACTATGAGCAAATTGCTAACCTTTTAAAATATAACTATCACTGGCTTTATTATACTCTAGCCTTATTGATTATCTTAATTATCATCATGAGGATTAGAATTGATAAGGAGCATTTCCTTTTCTTTGTTATATTAGCTTTAGGACATGTAATTTCTGCTTATGTATTAGTCTTATCCCCTGAAATTCATAAGCGGACTCTATTTAGCTCTGTTCTTTTTTTAGGAATTCTTTTATTTGCACTTTTTAATATTTTATCTGAAAAGCTATTTAAGCCCATTCTTTATGCTTTGACATTGATAACAAGTATCACTTTTCTCTTTAGTTACTCAGATGTTCACAAAAATATTAAGAGTACTTATAATGAGTTGATGATACAGAATGAAATTTTAGAAAAAGCTCCTTCTGAAAGTGATGTTTCTATACCAATTTTAACGCCACCAAATAATGAATATAATGCATACAATTCTTCCCAATACGTGACTCCATTTCCGAAACAATGGTTTAACCGTTGGATGTCTGTCTATTATGGAAAAAATTCAATCACTGGTGTTGATATGGATGAGTACAATAAAGAAAGGGCTAATGACTCCACTAAATAAATTTCTGATTAGATTCAATAGGGAATTTTGTTCTAATACGGTTAATTTTATGGGAAATCTACTAATATCAAGAAAATCGGGCTCATTGTCAACTGTAGTGGGTGACATATAACTAAACGCGAGAGAGGACCAAATTGGTCTTCTCTTTTTGAATGTTCAAGGTGATGAGAATTTTCGTTTTGAAGTTGTCAAAGTTCCTAAATCCAAATGCCAGACGCTTGATGTCTTTAATGAGCTTGTTAGTAGCTTCTAGTTTGGCGTTTGAGAAAGGCATTTCTAAAGCATTGGTAATGTATGTCTTGTAGCGTAGGAAGGTTCGGAAGACTTTGACAAAAGCGGGGTTAACCAGTTTTATGTTATCTTCGATAAGTGAGAAAAAGTGTTTACTGTTCTTTTCTTGGAAATGGAAAAGTAAGAGCTGATAAAGGTCGTAGTAGTATCTGAGCTTATCTGAGAATTCAAGTGTTTTTTTAACGACTTCTTTAGGCGTTCTAGTTTCACGTAGCGTGCGTGAATAAAAGAGGTTATCAGAGAGTTTGCGGCTAAAAGTCGCCAGTGATTCTTCATGAGTCGATAAGGTAGTTCCTGCTTATCGAACTGTTTCACGATGGCAATTCTGGTTGTCATCATAGCACGACTGAGGTGCTGGATGATGTGAAAACGATCAAGGATTATCTGAGCTTTTTGGAATAGCTGCTTGATAATGGGAATGTAAGCACCCGACATGTCTACCGTAACGACTTTGACGGCATTTCTAGCCTCACTAGAGTACTTATAGAAATAGTTTTTGATGGTGGTCTGACGGTTATTATCAAGGACAGTTATAATTTTTCTGGTGTGATAATCTTGAGCGATGAAGGCAAGTTTTCCTTTATTTCTTGAAAATTCATCCCAGGAAAGGACTTCAGGGAGTTTTGAAAAGTCCTCTTTGAAGGTAAATTGAGCTAGTTTTCTTTGGACAGAAGAGACTGAGACGTGGACCATTTCAGAGATGTCTGAGTTGGTCATCTTTTTTGTATGAGCCTTTGTGATACGTTTCCAAATAGGCTCAGAGATTTCTCACAAGAGGTGTCTCAGAGACCACGACACGCCTGCAGTCTTTGCACTGGGAACAACGTTTCTTTAGTTTAAGAACTGTTGGCATAAAGTTATTATCAGGCACTGGGATTTTAGAGCGTTTTTGGAAGTCGTACTTAATCATCTTTCCTTGGCAATGAAGGCAGGAAGGTGCTTTGTAATCAAGCTTAGCATAGATAACGTAATGCGACTCACAGTCAAAAGCTGTCTCAATAATGATGTTTTTATCTCCAAATCCGATGAGATCTGTGGTATTATTAATTTGTTCCATAATCGACTTTCTAATGGTGTGGTTAGCGCTTTTCATTATAAGTCTTATGGGACTTTTTTTGTACTCAAAAAGCCCTATAAGTCCTGCGGTGGGAATTACCCACTACAGAAATTATAGAGCCGAAAATCGCTTTTGATTTTCTTTTTTATTATGGCTTCCAGCCAGTTTTTCACTTTGTGAGAAACAAATAAACCACCAGCTAAGCTGGCGGCTAATAAGGCTTTGAGCTTCCATTTATTTTTCCTGTATAATCTCATTATTCAGGTTAGATAAGGAGGAAAAATAAATGGCAAAAACTAGTTTCAGTTTATCACATACGAAATGGATGTGCAAATATCATATTGTATTCACACCTAAATATCATCGTAAAGAAATATATTATAAAGTAAGGTCAGATTTAATAGATATCATGTGACATCTTTGTAAGTATAAAGGTGTGGAAATTATAGAAGGGCACATGATGCCAGAACATGTCCATATGTTAATTCTGATTCCTCCAAAACTATCGATTTCTGATTTTATGGGATATTTAAAGAACAAAAGTTCGTTGATGATATTTGATAAGCATGCGAACTTGAAATACAAGTATGGAAATCGTAAGTTTTGGGCGAGGGGATACTACGTCAGTACTGTTGGATTGAACGAGAAAACAGTAGCGAAATATATTCGAGAGCAAGAGAAGGATGACATAGCCCTAGATAAATTGAGTGTTAAGGAATATGAAGATCCATTCTCAGATGGAGGATTTCGTTCACGATAGAAGCCCGTTGATACGGGCGTTAGTCAAGTAATTAAGCATGATCTGAACAAAGTTCAGCAAGCGTCTTTAGACGCGGCTGGCAGTTAACGCCTTATAGGCGGTGTACAAACCACCCGTTTGACGGGTGGTTTTGATTTTAACCAAATTTTTGAGTAATGTTCAAAATTTTTATTATTAATACGAATATATAGGTGTAAGGAAGTTTCGCTTTCTTTCAGATTATTTTTTTGGAGGTTTCTTATGACACGAAACAAAAGGAAGATGCGCAAGCATGAACTCAAGAAACAAGCCTTTCTAGCTGGTCTCACGACTATGGCTGTGGGAGCTGTTGCTCTGTCATCGGGCTATGTTCAGGCTGATGAGCAGGTATCGTCAAGCAACCCATCATCTGATGTCAGCTTGGTTACAGGGCAGGAAGCAAATCAGACTATTTCAGATATTCAATCAAACCCTGAAAACCAGGAACAAGCTCGGGATACTACAGACAATCAAGTTCAAGCAGAGAACAAAGAACAGGCTCAAGCAACAGGTAACCAAGTGGGTCAAAGTTCGACAGATGAAAGTCAAACAGGCCTTGAATCTCATGAAATCTCGGGAACAGGCGTTCAAGCTGAATCCGAAACTGATCCGACTCAGGTTACTCCGATTGAAACGGAAGTAAATAAGGAGGCGGGTCAAGAAAATTCGACCGTTAAGCGAGCTTCGGTAGTTGCTGTTGTAGAAAGAAAAACGGCTAATACAGTATCAGCTGCGAGAGGCGATGACTATCCAGCTTACCTTAAAAATGCAGCTCCCGATAGTGTGATTGATCCGTGGAGACTTTACAATCGTGAATGCACCTCGTTTACTGCTTGGCGTTTGCAATCGGTCAATGGTTTCACTATTCCTGGAGCTTATGGTAATGGTGGCCAATGGGGCTATCGGGCACGACGGGAAGGTTATCGTGTTGACAACAATCCTGCCATTGGTTCTGTTGGATGGCTAGATGATGGTTCCTATGGACATGTTGCTTGGATTTCAAATGTCATGGGTGATAACGTTGAAATTGAGGAATATAATTATGGCTATACCCATAATTATCACAGACGGGTAGCTCATAAGAGTGCTTTCACAGGTTATATTCATTTTAAGGATTTGGCGGTAGTCTCAAAACCAAGTGATGGAAGATACGATGTAGAAAGTTTAGCACCCGCAACTGATAGGACTTTATCAGACGGGGATTACGTTATTGCATCTACCTTGGACACAAATTTTGGACTTGATATCAATGATTCAAATTTCCAAAACGGGTCTAATGTGCAACTGTCAAACAATATTTCAGACTCTAGAGCTATCTTTAATATTCACTATTTAGGCGACGGCTACTACAAGATTATTCATAAGAAGAGTGGAAAAGCTGTTGATGCAGGTGATGGTGGTAGCAAAAATGGTGCTAATATTCAACTTTATGATGATAACGGTAGTGACTATCAAAAATGGATTATCAAGCCAAGTTGGAACTCTAATTCTTTTGAAATAATTTCTAAGAAAAGTGGGTTGAATGTAGATATTACCGAAAGAAATATTTCTAACGGAACAAATATTGAGCTTTATGAGAAAACTACTAGTGGAGCTCAGCAATTTAGATTTATTTCTTTGGATAACGATGCCAAACGTACGATTGCTGATGGTGATTATCATATTGTTTCGGCCTTAGATGACAATATGGTTTTAGATGTTCCCTATAATACTTCTGAGGATAATACCCAAGTTCAGATTTTTACAAAGAAAACCGATCAAAATGATAATCAGGTATTTAAAGTCAAGTACCTTAACAATGGTTATTATTCAATTACGACTAAGACAACAAATAAGATGATTGATGATACTGGTAATGGAGCCTTTAATGGTAATAAAGTTTCCATTATTACTCCTAATGGTTCTGAGAGCCAACAATGGATTATTAGAGCCAGTGCCATCAATGGTTTCTTTGAAATCGTCTCTAAACGTAAGAATCAGGTACTAGATGTTACAGGTGCCAAGGCGAGTCCAGAAACAAAAGTACAGCTCTATGCTCGCAATAACACCAAATCCCAAGCCTGGAAATTCGTCCCTGTTAAGAAAGACTGATTCGGATAGTTTGCAGAAGGTCACTAACTAGTTGCCACTAGTTAGTGACTTTTTTCTAGGACTTATGAGGTATGTTTCTTGGATACTGGCGCTTTTTGCAATCCCTTGAAGGAATGGTCATTAGGTGTTCGCTCTTTACTGAGGCTCTATCTCAACTTCTTTTTTCCTAGCTTTTGCGCTATAATAGGGGCAAGGAAAATGTGATTGAAGGTGATGTCATGCGGATTTTATTGGCACCGGATTCCTTTAAGGAGAGCCTGTCGGCCCAAGGAGTAGCAGAGGCCTTGGCGCGTGGTTTTGAAAAGAGCCAACTGGACTGTCAGTTGGTCTCCCTGCCCCTTGGTGATGGAGGAGAAGGGACAGTTGCTGCTCTAGTGGCTAGTCTGGGAATGACCTACCAGGATCTAGAGGTTACCGGCCCCTTTGGCCAGCCTTGTCAATTGACCTATGCGGTCAAGGATGACCTGGCTTTGGTTGAAATGGCAGAGCTGGTCGGTCTGGCAAAGATTCCCCTTGACCAGAGAAATCCCCTAAGGGTTTCTACCTTTGGACTTGGTCAGCTTTTGGTCCACCTGGCTGAGGCCGGTTATAAACGGGTCATGGTTGGGGTTGGAGGTTCTGCCTCCAATGATGGTGGCCTTGGCATGGCAGCAGGTCTCGGCTATGAATTTTTTGATATCTCTGGTCACAAGCTCCAGCCCCTTGGTAGTAATCTGGAGAAGGTGGCAAGGATTTCAGATGCTGCGGTGCCTAATCAGATTAAGGAACTCGAGCTTACCCTTATTACCGATGTGACTAATCCCCTATGTGGCCCTCAGGGGGCGACCTATGTTTTTGCTGGGCAGAAGGGTCTGCCAGAGGCTGACTTCGCCAGGGTTAACCAAGCCATGCAGGCCTTTTATCAGTTGGCTAATCCAGCCATCTTTGATTTAGCTGGCGCCGGTGCTGGGGGAGGTATGGCAGCAGGGCTAGTGACCTTTGCGGGCGGTCAGCTGGTTTCAGGAATTGATGCCATTTTGGACCTCTTGGATTTTGACCAGAAGGTCAAGCAGGTGGATTTGGTCCTTGTCGGAGAAGGGCGCATGGATGGCCAGTCTTTGGCTGGCAAGGCCCCGATTGGTGTGGCTAGGCGGACACCTGCAGGAATCCCTGTCATTGCCATCTGTGGCAGTCTCAAAGATGATTCGCCCGATTTTCCTGTCGAAAATATTGTGGCGGCCTTTCCGATTATTCCTCAGCTGGATAGTTTGGAAAATACCCTGGCATCTGCTTCCCAGAATCTGGAACGCACAGCCTGCAATGTCGGCAACCTTCTGGCTCTTTCACATGGAAATAAAAGTCGTCCAATCGCTAGCAGAATTATTTAACCCCTGTTTTTGAAAGGATTACCTTTAAGCGTGACTTGAAGGGCAGACCTATCAAGTTCCTTGTAAATCTGCTCCAATTATCCTTTCAAAGTCACCCCTTTGTCAGGAGGGTCCCGTTTCACTTATTTAAAAACTTCGCCAGCTTTTGCCAGCGAAGTTTTTATATGTTCATTTTCTATCCTGATTGGTTAATACTCAATAAAAATCAAAAGTAGCCAAGGCAAGGAGCAAAGCTATCAGCCACTTTAGTGGCTTGATAGCTAACGGCAATCTCCATGGCGATTGCCTAGCTCCCTTACTAACCTCACAAAGTTGGGGAAATCGACCAACTTTGCTCTGCATCGCACGAACTGCAGACAGTACTCGGGTACGGCAAAGTGAGTTAACGATGGATAGTTTTGATTTTTGAAGAGTATAAGCAGACCTAGCTAATTGATTATCAGCCTTGGCTAGTCTGTCCAGACATCCTTGGCCAAATTGAAGGCTGCCCAAGCTTTGGGCCAACCAGCATAGAAGGCGATGTGCGTGATGCTAGCGGCGATTTCTTCCTTGGTTACCCCATTGTTCTTGGCATTTTGCAGATGGTAGATAAGGGATGAATCGGTGATGCCAGAAGCAATCAGGGTTGTCACGGTTAGGAGACAACGGGTTTTGAGGTCAATGGCCTCAATATTCCAATTTTCACCAAAAAGAATATCATCATTGAAATGGGCAAAGTCGGGAGCGAAATCTCCCAAGCGGTCACGCCCAGCAGTTTGTTTAATGGTCATAAGTGCCTCCTCTATTTTTCGAATTGACTGAGAGCCTGATAGTCCTTATCTGGAACTTCTTCCAGCCAGACATTTTCCGTATCTTGACCAGGGACAGCGATGGCAATGTGGCTGAACCAAGAATCGGCCTTGGCTCCATGCCAGTGCTTGACATTGGCTGGAATGATAACTAGGGAACCTTCTTTGAGCTCGACAGGATCTTTGCCATCTTCTTGATACCAACCTTCACCAGCGGTACAGATGAGGACTTGGCCACCTCCTTGAGTCGCCTTGTGGACATGCCAGTTGTTGCGGCAGCCAGGTTCAAAGGTAACATTGTGGAAGGCCAGACCTCCGTCCTCAGTTGCCCCAAGATTTTTGAGGTAGGATTGACCGATGAAGAACTGGGCAAAGGCCTCGTTACTATCTCCTAGGCCAAAGGCATTGGCCTTGTCAAAAGCTTCTTTACTTGCGTATTTCATAGTATACCTCCTAATTGCCTTTATTTTAGTCCTAATCCTTGAGAATTGCAACTCTTGGATGGATAGGAACTAAGATGCAGAGAAAATTAATATGGACGAAGTGGCAAGTACCGACAGTAAAGTATCAGGCGATCCGAAGTCAATAAATTAGGGAGTTTTGATTGATGTCTAAAAAGCCACAGAAAGTCGGAACTTTTTGTGACTTGGAAATTTTATAGGGGCTCTTTTAAAATAATAGATTTTTGGAGGCGAGGTATGGGCCTCTTAGATAATTTTAATCTAAAAGAATTTTCTTTAATGCCTTGAAATCCTTGGCGATGGCTAGGGCGCCAGCTTCTTCCAATTCCTTGCGACTGCTAAAGCCGAGCAACAGACCAATAGCGGGAAGGCCGTTGGCTTTGGCACCTTCTACATCATGCTTGCGGTCGCCAACCATGACACAGGTCTTAGGGTCGCTGATGTCTGCACTTTTCAGAGCGTGGGCGATAACTTGGGACTTTTGTGCCCGACTGTCGTCTAGGCTAGCCCCAGCAATGACGGTAAAGTAGGTGCTGAGTCCAAAGTAATCTAGAATCTTTTTGACGAAGATTTCAGGCTTGGAAGAGGCAACCAGAAGGGTCTTTCCAACGGTCTTAAGGTCGCTGAGGAGGTCGCTAACACCTGGCAGGACTTGATTTTCCTTCCAGCCTTTATCGGCGAAATAGTGACGATAGTAGCCAATAGCTTCCTGACTCTGCGATTGCGAGAGCCCACAGAATTCTTGGAAGGATTGGCTCAGAGGTGGGCCGATGAATTTCTTAAGGAGGCTCTTGGCTGGCAGGGGGAGTCCCATTTGCTGGAAAGCATAGGTCAGGCTGTTAATGATACCAACTTGGGAATCTGTCAAGGTTCCATCTAGGTCAAAAATAATGGTTTGGTAGTTTGTCATTGTTTTTTAAAGTTTTGAAGATTAGGAGACCACCCGAAAGTGGCGGTTGCTTTTAGACTGAGCCAACTTGTCTGGAAGACTGAAGAAAGGCCAACTGACTTTGGCATAGTTTTGGTTTTCTGGTTAGGAAGTTAGATGATTTCAGTTTGCCCTTTGGAAACTTTTCCTTGGTTGAGATGCCTTAGTTTACTTAATTTTCATGCCTTGGATTTTTTCCTCGTCAGGGGTTACGCGTAGGGTCTTCTGACCGGTGTAGGTAACGAAGCCAGGCTTGGCCCCGCTGGGTTTGTGGAGCTTCTTATTATCAATCATATCGACCTGAACCAAATTGGAGAGCCTAGCCTTGGAATAGTAGGCGGCCAGTTCGGCGGCATCGGTCTTGACTTGGTCGGAAGGTTCTAGGTTGTCCTTGATGATGACATGACTGCCAGGAATGTCCTTGGCGTGAAACCAGAGTTCCCCCTTTTTGGCCATCTTGAAGGTCAGCTCCTCATTTTGCAGATTGTTGCGGCCAACCATGATGATGGTCTTGCCATCGCTAGCCAGATACTGCTCGGGTTTCTTACGTTTCTGGCGTTTATCCTGCTTGCGCCGCCGAATAAAGCCAGTCTCCACCAACTCTTCACGGATTTCTGCAATTTCATCCAGAGAGGCTTGAGAGAGGGCGGTTTCCACCGACTCTAGGTAGGAAATGGTTTGCTTGGTCTCTTCAATCAAGCCCTTGAGGTGTTTGACAGCCTCCTTGAGTTTTTGGTATTTTTTGAAATACTTCTGAGCATTTTGACTGGGGCTGAGGCTGACATCCAGGGCGATGGTCAGTTTTTCTCCTGTGTAGTAATTGTCCAGCTGAACCTGGTCCTTATTGTTGGGAACCAGATTGAGGTAGGTGGTTAGGAGTTCGCCCTTCTGGCGGAAGCTTTCAGCCTTTTCAGTTGCAGCCAGTTCTTTTTCTTGCTTGACTAGCTTCTTTTTATTTTTTTCCAGGTCGTTTTGGACACGGTGGATGAGGTCGCTGGCCTGTTGGGCGACACGGTCTCGCTCGGCCTTGTCCTGATAGTAGAAGTCCATAAGCTCAGACAGGCTGGCAAAGTCCTTCTGGCTGTCACTAAAGGCGACAGGAGCGAAACTTTTCTCTGTTAGGCTGGGCTGGCAGGATTGATTAAAGAAGGCTCGGAAGTTTTTGAGCCTATCTGCTTGTAGATGGCTAGCTAACTCTTGAGCGGTATCCCGTCCCAAACCTTGAAAGAGTTTTTGCAGGCTTTTGGGACTGAGGTCTTGCGTTTGCAGGATTTCAAAGAGACGACCTTCCTGAGCTTCAAAGGGATTGAGGGCGTCGGTCTTGGGTGGGGCGACATAGGTCGAGCCAGGCAAGATGGTCCGATAGCTATTTTGCGAAAAGCCGACATGCTTGATGGACTCAATAATCTTGCCCTCAGACTTGTCCAGAAGAATAATATTGCTATGCTTACCCATGATTTCGACCATGAGGGCCACCTTGATTTGGTCACCAATTTCATTTTTATTGGAAATGGTCAGCTCTAAAATGCGGTCATTTTCCACTTGCTTGAGTCCTTCAATCACAGCCCCCTGCAGGTATTTGCGCATAATCATGGTATAGGTGTTGGGATTCTGCGGATTTTGAAAATCGGCCTTGGTTACCTGAACTCGGCCAAAAACAGGGTGGGCTGAGAGGAGGAGCTTATAATTCTGACGATTGTTGCGGATGGTCAGAACCAGCTCCCTTTCAAAGGGCTGATTGACCTTCTGAATGCGCCCGTAAAGAATTTCTTCGCGCAGTTCTTGGGTTAAATAATGTAAGAAAAAGCCATCGAATGACATGTCTTGGTTTCCTCATCTTTTCTTGAAATGTGCTTCCCTTATTATAGCATAGAAGGCCCACAGAACCACCATTAGGGCACGTCCTAGCATGAGGCCAGTCTTCATTTTTGAAATTATACTCTTCGAAAACCAAAATTTACCGTCGTTAACTCACTTTGCTGTACTTACTGAGGAAAGCAAAGCTTTCCTATTTCCAACCTCAAAAGGTCTCCCAGACCTTTTGAGCTGCCTGCAGTTCGTGCGACACCTCACAAAGTTGGTCAATTTCACCAACTTTGTGAGGTTAGTAAGGGAGTTAGGCAATTGCTATGGAGAATGTCGTTTGACATCAGTCACTTTAGTGACTTGATGTCATTGCTCCTTGCCTCGGCTAATTTCGATTTTCATTGAGATTACTAACAGAAATGACAGTTGTTAGTTTAAAAACTTCCATTTCTTTGTTATAATGACTTTAGTAGAAATTGGAGTAGTGCAATGAAACTTTTACATACTGCTGACTGGCACATCGGTCGTCAGCTTAATTCTAATGGCATCAGCCTCTTGGATGACCAGACTTATGTTTTGGAGCAAATCATCGACTTGGCCAAGAAGGAAGCCGTCGATGGGGTCATTATCGCTGGTGACCTCTATGATCGAGGGTTACCGCCTGTTGAGGCTGTCAGCCTCTTCAACCAGACCCTCAACCGTCTGCTCTTTGAGGCGGGAATTCCTGTCTACGCTATTACGGGAAACCACGATTCGGCCAAGCGCTTGGAGTTTGGTCAGGAATTTTTCAGGCGCCAGGGCTTTCATTTAGTTTCAAGGCTGGCAGATAGTTTTCAACCTATCGAGCTGGAGGGGTTGCAGATTTTTCTTCTTCCTTTTATTGACCCCATTGATGCTAGGGTTTACTATCAGGATAGCGATCTTTCGACCATGGATGGGGTGATGCGA
Organism: Streptococcus downei MFe28; assembly: GCF_900459175.1. Classification (NCBI taxonomy): domain Bacteria; kingdom Bacillati; phylum Bacillota; class Bacilli; order Lactobacillales; family Streptococcaceae; genus Streptococcus; species Streptococcus downei. Next base: position 1,132,778 of record NZ_UHFA01000002.1, read on the forward strand.
CGGATTATCGCCGATATGAAAGAGCAGTTTAATCCCGCTAAAAAACAGATTCTAGTCACCCATTTTGCAGTTAGTAAGGGGGCGGACGATAGTGATTTGCGCCAGAAGATGCTGTCGGAAACGACTCGGATGGTTGGCGGTTTGACAACTCTGACTAGTGATCTCTTCGCGGATTTTGCTTACGTGGCCCTAGGCCATATTCACACCCGCTATGCTTCACCGACCGAGACGGTTGCCTATAGTGGCAGTCCCTTGATTTTCAACAAGGATGAAGCCAAGCGCAAGGACGTTAAGGGGGTCTACCTGCTGGACATTTCGGATGGGGCCATCCAAAAGACCTTCCATCCCCTCAAGCCCTACAAGGACTTTTACGTTTTGGAGGCTCCCTATCAGGAGCTTTTGCAGCAGGTTTTTTATGACAAATACCCAAGGAAAAAAGCGCGTTTTGCCTTTGATATTCTAGTGGAGGAGCGAAAGGATTTGGAGGGCATCAATGTTCGATTCCAATTGGAGGAAATCTATGGACAAGAAATCATTGATTTGCGAATTAAGGAAACCAAGGCCAAGCCGAAGATGAAACGAGCTAGCTTTAATTCTAGTCAGTCGCAACTAGCCGAGGACCAGTTGATTGCAGACTTCTTTTCAGAGATGACAGGAGGAGACCAGTTGACGGCCTATCAAAAATCTCTGGTCGAGGAACTATTAGGAAAGGGGGAAGCCTGATGAGACCCATTCGGATTGAAATGACCAATTTTGGCCCCTACCGTCAGGAGATCTTAGATTTTTCTAGGCTTGATGAGTCTAACCTTTTTCTAATTAGTGGCCGAACGGGAGCAGGTAAGTCCAGTATTTTTGATGCTATGACCTACGCCCTCTACGACAAGACTTCCAGCGACCGACCTGTTAATGAGTTGCGCTCAACCTTTGCTAGCCTCAAGGATCCTAGAACTAGGGTAGTTTTCTATTTTGAACACCACAACCAGCTCTACCGCTTGGAGCGAGAATTGGATTTGAAACCCCGAAAGGGTCTGGATCGGGGCAAGGGAATTGGGACCAGCAAGGCCAGCCTGTCCGTTGTTGATAAGGTTGACGGGATAGAGCTGGATAAATTAGCTGGCAAGCCCAAGGAGACCAACCAGGCCGTTGTTGATCTTCTGGGTCTGACTAGTGAGCAGTTTAAACAGATTATTTTGTTGCCACAATACCAGTTCAGCCAGTTTCTCAAGTCGCCGACCAGTGAGAAAATTCCAATTCTGCGACAGATTTTTGGCACCCAGGTCTTTGCTAAATTTGAGGATGATTTGGCTCAGAAATGGTCCCAAGCTAGGCAGGAGCAAAGCCAATTACAAGCGAAATTGGATGGCCACTTCACTAGTCAAATTTGGACAGAGGAAGAAAGAGAGGCCTTTACTGAGGCAACGAGTGACCAGCGACTGGCATTGGCCCAAGAAAGACACCAGTATTATCAAGATGCTTTAGCCAAAGCCAAGCAGGAAAAGACTGAGGCTGAAAAAGCGACCAGACAAGCAGACCAAGCCTACCAGACAGCCCAAAAGCTGGATGGTCAGTTTCAGGAGCGCCAGGCCCAGGAGGCCCGTTATCAAACCGAAATTTTGGAACAGGCTGAAGCTTACCAGCAAAAGCAAGAAAAACTGGCCCAATTAGATTTTGCGAACAGCCTGGCCGATTTGGTCAAGGAAGAGCTGGCCAAGCAAGCGGCTGTAGGGGACCTAGAAAAAAGGATAGCCGACTTGCAGGATGACTTGGCTGAGCGTCAAGAAAAGCAGGCACCACTTGAAAAGCGACTGAGTCACTTGCAGGCTCAAGAAAGTCAGCAGGAAAAGGCTCAGGAAGACATTGAAAATCTGACCCTGTCCCTAAATAGTGCTCAAACCCTCGCTAAGGTCCAGGCTGATTTAAAAACAACTAAGGCCAGCCTGGAAAAATTAGCCAGAGACCAAGCAGGCTTGTCTGAGCGGGAGCAGGAAGTCAAGCAGGCTCGGACTCAGATTGAAGCTGATCTGGTTTCTGACCGGGAATTATTAGATTTGAAAAAACTTCTCCAGAAAGTTCAAGACCTAGTTGATAGTGACCTGACAAAAGGTTTGCAAAAATTGGTGGACCTGCAGGCAGACAGGCAAGAGCTTTCTGACCAAAGGGAGGCCAGCCTTGAGCATTTAGCAGGACTTGAAGCAGACCTAGCTGACCTCCAGGCTCGGCTGAAGGAAATCAAGCGGGACCAGCTCAAATTGATGGTGGCCAAGCTCCAAGCCGAATTAGAAGAAGGTAGTCCCTGCCCTGTCTGTGGCTCCTTGGATCATCCAGGAAGCAAGGCTGAGCTGGTTGATGAAAGTGCTCTGGTCAACCTCTCCCAGGAAGTAGAGGAATTAGAGACCAAACTTGCTAGCCAGCAGGAAGCCTTCCAAACCCAGCAAGTTGAGGTTAGCCAAATAGCTAGTCAATTAGCTGACAAGGAAAAGGCTAGCCAAGAGCAAAGAGAGCTCCTAGAAACCGATTACCAGAGCCTACAGGATGTGACCGCCACCTACTTGAGTGGCTTCATCTGGGAAAAATCTTATTCGCATCAAATCGGTCAGGGCGTAAAGGAAAAGCTGGCTCACGTCTATCAAGAGCGTTTTGACCAAAGAAGTCAGCAGGACCAAAAGCTGGAAGAACTGTCCCATGACTTGGCCAAATTAGAGCAGGACCAGCAAAATGGCCAAGAGAAGATGGCTAGTTTATCAGGTCAATTTAAAACACTGGAACAGAGTCAAGGCCAGATTCTTGAGGCCAATCCAATCCTCGAGGAGCCAGCCTATTATGAGAGGGAGATAGCCCAATGCAAGGCTTCCTATCAGGCCTTCCGTCAGGAGTTTGAAAGTTGTCAGAAGCAAGTGGCAGCTGGCAAGGAAGTCTTGTCTAGTCTTCAAGGTCGCTTAGCCAGTCAGACTGAAAGCTTGCAGGCCAATCAGTCAGACTTGGAAATTTTGAGCGGGAAACTTAAAGCCAGTCTGGCTGCCCCTGAAGCTCTGACCCATGAGCGCTCTGAACTTGATGACTGGTTGGCTGACTTAGCGACTGGTCAAGCAGTAGCGCTACAAACCTGGCTAACCAAGTATCAGCAAAATAAGGAGTTTCTGGACTCCAGTTTAGCTGAGCTTAACCAAGTCTTGCTTGGGCAAGAAGAGCCAGACCTGATGGCTCTGACCCAGCAAAAGGAAGAAGCAGACTTGGCCCTGACCCAGGCCTCCAATCAAGAGGCCCTGGCACAGCGTCAGCTCCATCAGGTTAGCCAGCTGGTAGCTAAAATTGAGGAGCTTCTGACTGAGGCTGGTCACCATTTGGAAGAATTTAGCCAGCTGACCCAGCTCAAAAACATTATTAGCGGAACGGAGACCGGCCGTCAGCGTCTCAAGCTGGAGACCTATGTCATTCAGGCCTACCTGGAAGAGATTCTGACCTATGCCAATGACCACTATATCGGTCTTCTCAGCAACCAGCAGTTTGAATTTTTAATTGGCAAAGAAGGGGCTGGTAACAGCCAGTCGGGTCTGGAAATTAACATTTACGACAGGGCCAACAATAAAGAATTGCCCGCCTCCTCCCTATCAGGCGGTGAGACCTTTATTGCCTCCCTAGCTATTGCCCTCTCCTTATCGGAAGTTGTGCAAAATACTAGTAATGGGGCCCTAGTGGAAACCCTCCTTATTGATGAAGGTTTCGGTTCCTTGGACGAGGAGACCCTGGACAAGGCCATCACTGTTCTGGAGCAGATTGGTCAAAATCGCCTGGTCGGTGTCATCAGCCACGTCAAGGAAATGAAAGAGACCATTCAGCAGCAGGTCCTGATTGAAAAGAGGAGCGATGGTTCCAGCCGGATAGAGATGAAGGTGGATGAGATAGAGGTGGAGTCGGATGCTAGCTAGACCTGACCCTTGGCTTACTTTGGAGCCTAGCTAAAAGATTTTGCCACTTTGTCAAATTTTCTGAAAATTTATCTTGACAGCCCTTGCAAAACGGGTATAATATTACTAAACAGAAAAGTAAGTGGCTCGGACTTTCAGGGAGCTTGTGGTTATTGGAAACAAGCAGTCGGGGCTTTCTGAAATTGGGCTGTTTGAAGGACTTGCCACTTGAGTTGACCAGTCAAGAATTGAGGATAAGCAATAGTCCTCGGGTTTAGCACACCGTATCCTGCTAATCGTTGTTAGACGATCTAGAGATGAAAAGACGGTTGTCTTAGTCTTTTCAAATGAGGTGGCACCGCGTGGACTACGCCCTCACATTCCTTTGGGAATGTGGGGGCTTTTTTCTGCTAACCTCAGAGCCTTGGCTGGGTTTAATCAGTGTTTTCACTTGCTGATTATCAATAGAATAGGTTGGCAAGTCTTGACAGAAGGAGAGAGACGAAAGCTAGGACGAGTTTTCCCCTATTTCTGAAAGGGGGCTCAAGAGCTTCTTACTCTTGGTGGTCCAGCCAATTTCTGGGCTTGCGGTCAGGTCACTTGTCTTCACCAGCTTACTTTTTGTTTTCTACTTTAATCTCGAGGAGGTTTCCTATGAAAAACAAGCGTTTGTGGGCAGTTTTGTCCCTCTTAATTATCTTCACCCTGGCCTGTGTGGGTCATGACCAATGGCATTTGGGACAAAAAAGCCAAGGCAATCGCACGGTCAAGGTCGGGGTGCTCCAATATGTGACCCACGAAGCCTTGGATGAAATCTATGCTGGCATCAAGGATGAATTGGCTAAGGAAGGCTATTCTGGTGACCGAGTGAAGATTCAATTTCTCAATGCCGAAGGCGACCAATCCAAGATTGCGACCATGAGTAAGCAATTGGCTGATGGCCACAATGATGTTCTGATTGGAATTGCAACGCCAGCAGCTCAGGGTCTGGCCAATGCCAGCAAGGATACCCCAGTAGTTATGGGTGCTATCAGTGACCCAATTGGTGCCAAGCTGGTCACCAATCTCAAGCATCCGACTGGTAATGTTACAGGTACCTCCAATCAGGTGCCCATCGCTGATGCTGTGAAATTAATTCAGACCGTCACACCGCAGACCAAGACCGTTGGCATTCTCTACGCCAGCAGTGAGGATAATTCGGTTTCCCAGGTCAAGAATTTCAGTAAGGCGGCTCAAAAAGCAGGCCTCAAGGTTAAGACTTATGCCGTCCCATCGACCAATGAGATTACCACGACCATGAATGTCATCAGTAAGGAAGTGGATGCCCTCTGGATTCCTCAGGACAATACCATCGCTTCGGCCTTTACGACCGTCGTTTCCATTGCTAATAGTAATAAGTTACCTATTTATCCAAGTGTCGATACCATGCTCAAGGAAGGTGGCCTGGCTTCGGTTTATCAAAGTCAGCATCAATTAGGTGTGGAGACCGGTAAGATTGCCGTGCAAATTCTTAAGGGCAAAAAGGTAGCCGACATTCCGGTCAAGGTTGTCGATACTGGCAGTCCAGCTGTCAACCTCAAGGTGGCTCAACAATTAGGCGTGACGATTCCAGATTCGGTCCTCAAGGATGCTAAGAAATCTGGATTGGTGATTAAATAAAGATGCAAAGGGTGTTAAAAAAGCCGTATGAAAATAGGGAAGGGACAGAAAATCAGGATTTTCTAGGATATTCATCTTTTTCACTAGGCTTTTAGCCCGTGCTCAATTAACAAGATACCACGGACAAAGTCACTCTATGATTTTTTTCTTAGAGTGACTACGAAAACTTCTATTGAAGTTTTCTATGTTCCTGACTAACTCCGCTAAAGCAATGTCATCGATTGCTTTAGCTTCGTGTCGCCACCGAACTTAGGTGTTCTCTAGGTTACTAGTATCGACCGACCAATATAAACGTCGCAATGACAAGGAGAAAATATATGGTTTCAACAATTTCACAAGGCCTCTTGTGGGCTGTTCTGGGGATTGGGATTTACCTGACCTTTAGGATTCTTGATTTCCCCGATATGACAACAGAAGGGAGCTTCCCTTTGGGGGGAGCGGTAGCGGTTACCCTGATAACTCAGGGAATTAATCCCTTCCTAGCTACTTTAGCAGCGGTGGGAGCTGGCTGTCTGGCTGGGTTCGCAACGGGTCTCCTCTATACTAGGGGCAAGATTCCGACGATTTTGGCGGGGATTCTGGTCATGACCTCCTGTAACTCAATTATGCTTATGGTTATGGGGCGCTCAAATCTGGGGCTCCTCAATCGTAAGCTTCTCCAGGATTTCCTACCCTTTAGCAAGGAGCTAAATCTTCTCATTTTAGGGACGATGGTAGTTATTTTGGTCATTCTCTTGATTATCTTCTTTCTCAATACCCGTCTGGGTCAGGCCTATATTGCCACAGGGGACAATCGGGAAATGGCTCGGAGCTTCGGCATTAACACGGATAATATGGAGTTGATGGGGCTGGTCGTTTCCAATGGCATTATCGCCCTATCTGGTGCCCTGGTCAGCCAGCAGGATGGCTACGCCGATGTCTCCAAGGGAATTGGGGTCATTGTCATCGGCCTGGCCAGCATCATCATCGGTGAGGTCATGTTTGCCAATTTGACCATGTTGGAGCGTTTTATCGCTATCATGATTGGCTCGGTCCTCTATCAAATTCTGATTTGGGCAGTGGTGGCTCTTGGTTTCAACACCAACTACCTCAAGCTCTTTAGTGCGCTGATTTTGGCCATCTTCCTAATTGTGCCAAGGTTCAAGGAAAAATTCTTCAAGGGGGTTAGGTTATCACGATGACAAAAATTGTAGAATTAAAAGATGCCACCGTCACCGTCAGCAATGGTTACGATGCTGACAAGACCATATTGGATGCGGTCAATCTGGACATTTACGAGCACGATTTCATCACCATCCTTGGCGGTAATGGGGCTGGGAAATCCACCCTCTTTAATGTGATTGCGGGAACCCTCATGCTGACCTCAGGTTTCATCCATATCTTAGGCGAGGATGTGACCCACCTTCCTGCTCAAAAACGGGCCAAATATCTGGCTCGGGTTTTTCAAGACCCTAAAATGGGTACGGCTCCGCGGATGACTGTGGCTGAGAATCTTCTCATTGCCAAGTACCGTGGCGAAAGTCGGGGTCTGGTTCCGCGCAAGATTCATGACTTCCGAGATGATTTCCAGAAGCTGATTGCTCAGATTGGTAATGGTTTGGATAAGCATCTAGATACCCCAACAGGCTTTCTCTCAGGTGGGCAACGCCAGGCCCTCAGCCTCCTGATGGCTACTGTCAAACGGCCTGATTTGCTCCTCTTGGACGAGCACACTGCAGCCCTGGACCCCAAGACCAGCCAGTCCTTGATGGCGCTGACCGACAAAATCATGGAGCGGGACCGCTTGACTGGGCTCATGATTACCCACCATATGGAGGATGCGCTCAAGTATGGCAATCGTCTGATTGTCATGAAGGACGGCCAAATCATCCAAGATTTGGACCAAGAGGCTAAGAGCCAAATGGCCCTCAGCGACTACTATGCCTTTTTTGAATAGATAGAAGCCAGCTCGGAGAACGGGCTGGTTATACTCTTCAAAAATCAAAACTATCCATCGTTAACTCACCTTGCCGTACCCAAGTACTGCCTGCAGTTCGTTGCCTTGGCTATTTTTGATTTTTATTGAGTATTAGGGAGTGTTAATTGGAAGGCCGGCTCTGGGACAAGGCGAACTTGACTCATAACTTTGATTTGTCTTGCGAACTTGAATATAGAATTGTAGAGGCAGAGCCTGTGCTCAAGCCTCTTTTTATGTTACTCACTATGTTATAATAATAACTAGTAAATCCTTTTTTGGAGGAAGGTATGCGACTACTTTATACCGATATTCGAAATCATTTGACAGACCAACTGGCCGGGCTGGCGCAAGACTATGCTCGGGCTGGCCACCGTGTTTTTTATATTGCTCCAAATTCCCTCTCTTTTGAAAAGGAGCGCCGTGTTTTGGAGACCCTAAAGGATAAGGCCTCCTTCAATATTACCATCACCCGCTTTGCCCAGATGGCCCGCTATTTTGTCCTCAATGATGTGTCTGATAAAAAGCCTGTGACCGAGACAGGTCTGGCCATGATTTTCTTTCGGGTCCTGTCTCAGTTTAAAGAGGGGGACTTGAAAATTTACGGCAGTCTTGCCAAAGACCCGAATTTTATTCAGCAATTGGTGGACCTCTACCAGGAAATGCAAAGGTCAAATCTGACCATTAGTGACTTGGCGGATTTGGAGTCGGAGGTCAAGTATCAGGATCTCTTGACCATTTTTTCTGCCTTTTATCAGCTTCTTCAAGAGGACAATTTTGAATCGCAAACCAAGATTGCCCAATTTTTAGAGCATGTCAATAGTGGACAATTGGACCAGGATTTGCAAAATCTTGTGGTTATTGTCGATGGCTTTAGCCGCTTTTCTGCTGAAGAAGAAGCCTTGGTGACCGCTCTGCATGACAGAGAGGTGGAAATTGTCATCGGCACCTATGCCAGTCAAAAGGCCTTTAAATCCAGTTTTCTAGCCGGCAATCTCTATCAGGCCAATGTCGAATTTCTCCTAGATTTGGGGCAAAAATTTGCCGTTAGAGCTCAGGTCCTGGGGGAAAGGCAAGAGGACAGCCTAAGTCGTTTGTCGGCCCTTCTGGAGGCTAAGCGAGATTTCTCAAGCGACCTCCCTGAAATTTCCCAAGAGGACAAGCAGGCCCTGACTATCTGGGAGGTTGTTAACCAGAAGGAAGAGGTTGAAGCAGTCGCCCGCTCCATTCGCAATCTGCTCAATCAAGGGGTCCGCTATAAGGACATTCTCCTTTTGTTGGGAGATGTAGAGGCCTATCAATTGCAGATTGCCAAGACCTTCTCCAAGTACGAGATTCCCTACTATCTGGGGAAGGAAGAGGCCATGAGTCATCACCCCCTGGTTAATTTTGTTGAGAGTTTAATGCGGATTAAGCGCTATAATTTTCGAGCCAAAGACTTGCTGAATTTGCTCAAATCAGGTCTCTTCAAGGATTTGATGAATTTGGACATTGATAAATTCGAACAATATGTCAGGTTCGCCGACATCAAGGGACAGGCCAAATTTAGCAAGGACTTCACGGTCAATCGGGAGGCAGGTCTTGATGACGAGGGTCAGGTCATTGAAAAGTATGACCTGGTAAGGCTCAATCAAATTCGGCGAGCTGTGATGACACCCTTGCTAGAGCTTTTTTCCAGCCGCTCCCTGTTGGGAAGCAGCCTTTTGACCAAGAAGTTTCTGCCCTTCTTAGAGGCTATTGACCTACCAGCTAATATGGCCCAACTGGCCAAGGGCCAAAATCAAGCGGGACTGGAAAGAGAAGAAGAGGTTTGGCAGTCCTTTTGTGATCTCTTAGAGCAGATGGATGACATCTTTGGAGGGACCAAACTATCCCTGGATGACTTTTTAGCCCTTCTGGGGCAAGGCATGATGGCTGCCAATTTCAAGCTGGTACCAGCGACCTTGGATGTGGTTAATATCAAGGACTATAAGCTGATTGAGCCCCACTCTAGCCCCTATGTCTTTGCCTTAGGGATGACTGCTAGTAACTTTCCTCGTCTCAGTCAGACGACTGGTTTGTTGACTGATGAGGAACGCCAGCAGATTAATGAAACCCTAGCTAGCCAAGACCGTCAAGGCCATTTTGAAATTAGTGGCCAGGAGGAAGTCAAGAAGTTCCATGCCGTTATGATTTCCTTGGTCAATTCGGCTAGCCAGTCCTTGGTCCTATCGGCTCCACAAATCTCTGCCGATAGTCAGGACCAGCTATCGCCCTACTTGCAAGACCTGGTGGACTTGGGCTTTGAACCAATTCTTAAGAAGCCAGCCGGATTTGCCTCCCAACCAACGGATTTAGGGACCTACAAGGCTCTCCTGTCAAGGATTATTGAGGCCAACCAGCTCAGTCAGAATCAAGACCTGGATAAGGAACAGACGACTTTCTGGTCGGTCATGGTTAGGCGCTTGCGCCAGAAGCTAAAAGAAGTTGACCTAGCTATCCCAACTATCAGCCAGGACTTGACGGTTGAGCCTCTTTCTCAGGAGACCTTGGATTTGCTTTATCCTGCCGACCAGCCCTTAAAATTGTCCGCTTCCAGTCTAACGACCTTCTATAACAACCAATATGGCTATTTCTTACAGAAGGTTTTGAATTTGCAGGAGGAGGATTCCATCCATCCTGATTTCCGCCAACACGGGATTTATCTGCACCGAGTCTTTGAAAGACTGATGAGTAAACTGGATGACAGTTCCAATTTTGACCAACTCTTGAGTCGAACACTAAGCCAGGTCAACCAAGAAGAGGCCTTCCAACAGGTATATTCCTATGACCAAGAGGCCCAATTTTCTCGGGAAATTCTTGAAGGTATTGCCCAGGCCATGACTCATATCTTGCGCGATAATCACTTGGTCCAGGTCCTGGACAAGGCTCAGGCCAGGCATTATTTGGGCCAGAGGAATTGGCAGAAAACACCTGCCCAGCAGAAGGCTCTGGAATTGGGTTTTAATCTCCAGCTTCCTCTAGGGCAGGAGCGAAAATTGGAAATCCGCGGCCAGATTGACCGTCTGGACCAACTCAGTAGCTCAGAAAGTCCTAATCTAGGTGTGGTTGACTACAAGTCTGGGGACAAGAAATTTAGCCTAGAAGAATTCTACAACGGCCTTAGTCCGCAACTTTTAACCTATATCTTGGCCATCAGGGAATCCATGCCCCAGGATTATCAGGCCCAGGTATTTGGAGCAGGTTACCTGCATTTGCAAAATCCTGAACTTAAATTTAGTGAAGTCGCTAGTTTGGGTCAGAGTCTGGACAAGTTTGATAAGGCCTTTCGCTATCAGGGGCTTTATGCCAAAGAGGTGGCTAGTCAGCTCAAGCCCTACTTCAATACGCATGCCAGCAAGGTCTTTAGTCGGGAGGAAATGGATCTGCTTTTGGACTATACCAAGGTCCTCTATCAGGAGGCAGCCAGGACCATCCTGTCAGGTCGTTTTGCCATCAATCCCTACACCAAGGATCGTCGCTCGGTTGAGGGACAGCAATTTAAGACCATTACCGGCTTTGAGGCCGATCGTCATATGCGCTATGCTAGAGCGTTGGTCAAGGATAGTCGTGACCAACTTTTAGAAAGAATGAAAGAGCAAGGAGGTGAGGCCTGATGGGCTTTCCAGCATTTTTAAGTTTTGCGGAAATTGAGAAACTAAAAGAGCAAGAGCCCGAGTTGGCCAAGGAGCAGGAGCGTCTGCCTCGAACCCCTGAACAAATTCAGGCCATCTACAGCAATGGGACGAATATTCTGGTTTCTGCTTCAGCCGGGTCTGGGAAGACCTTCGTCATGGTTGAGCGCATCCTCGATCGTCTCAAACGGGGAGACAGCATCAATCAGCTCTTCATTTCGACCTTTACGGTCAAGGCGGCAGGAGAGCTCAAGGAAAGACTGGAAAAGAAGCTGACGCAAGAAATTGCGGCCACTTCCGACCTGACCTTGAAACAACATTTATCAGAGCAGCTGGCCAATCTAGCCACGGCCGATATTGGAACCATGGATGCCTTTAGTCAGAAGTTAGTCAACACCTATGGCTATAGCCTGGGAATTTCACCCAATTTTCGTATCCTGCAGGACCAAAGCGAGCAGGCCAGTTTGAAAAAAGAAGTCTATGATGACCTCTTTGCCTCCTACATGGCAGGTACTGAGGGTCAGACCTTTAGGAGGCTGGTCCGCAATTTTATCGGTAGGGGCAAGGACTCCAAAGGCTTTCGTAGCCTAGTGGACAGTATCTACCAATTTAGCCAGTCTACCGCTAATCCAAAGAACTGGTTAGAAGACGTTCTACTTAAGTCTTATCAGGAAGACGTCCCCAGTCAGGCTAATCGTTTTCTAGCTTCCTATATCAAGGGCCAGGGCCTGATGGTCAAGCTTGACCAGGCTGAGAAATTTTTCAAAAATCAGCTAGAGATTGCCCAAGGAGAATTCCAGAAGAAGACAAAGGCGACAGACAATATGGCGACTTTGCTTGAGATTCTGGCGAGAATGGACCTTAAGGGTGACCTAGAGCGATCCCGCCAGGATTTAGCAGCCTTAAAAACCATTAGCGAGGGTCGTAAGCTGACCCTGTCTGCTGCTGGCAAGGATGAAAATTGGAAGACCTTTGCCAAGGCCTATAATGAGGAGCGCAAGCGATTCCTAGAACCGTTTTTGAAGCTAGAGCAGCTTCTCAATCCCCTAGACTTGTTGACAGAATTTCAGCCAGACCTGCTTGAGCTACTGGAACTTCTGCGTGATTTTGTCCTTGATTATGGGCAACAGTATCTGGAAAAAAAGAAGGCCGAGGCTGCCTTTGAATTCTCCGATATTGCCCATCTGGCCATCGAAATCCTGGAAGCCAGTCCTGAAATTTGCCAGCTCTACCAGGCTAGATACCAGGAAATCATGGTCGATGAATACCAAGACAACAACCATATGCAAGAGCGCCTGCTGGATCTCCTATCGAATGGCCACAATCGCTTTATGGTAGGGGATGTTAAGCAATCCATCTATCGCTTTCGCCAGGCTGACCCCAATATTTTTCAGGCCAAGTTTGCAGCCTATGACCAAATAGACAACTTCCAAGCTGACAAGAGCCAGGGGCTCCTAGTCTTGCTCAAGGAAAATTTCCGCAGCCATCTGGAAGTTTTGGAGACCAGCAATGCCGTCTTTAGTCGCCTCATGGACCAAGATATTGGTGAATTAGTCTATGACCAGAGTCACTTCCTCAAGGCAGGCAATGCCCAGAAATCAAGCCCTATCCCTGAAAATCAAACCCAGGTCCTCATCTATGATGAGACTCAGGCTGAACCAGATGAAGAGACAGACATTCAAGATCCAGGCGACATCAGGCTGGTTGCCCAAGAAATTATCCGTCTCCATCGCGAGGAGGGCGTGGCCTTTGACCAGATTGCCCTCTTGGTCTCTGCCAGAACCAGAAACGACCAAATTCTCTCGACTCTCAAGACCTACGGCATTCCTGTTGTTTCAGAAGACACAGGAGGCCACTATCTCCAGGCCCTGGAAGTCATGGTTATGCTGGAGACCCTGAGAACCATCAATAATCCTTTGCAAGACCAGTCTCTAGTTGCCCTACTCAAGTCGCCCATGTTTAACTTTGGAGAGGACCTCTTGACGAGAATTGCTCTCCAGGCTAAGTTTGGCAATTTTTATGACAAGCTCCTCTTAGCCTTGGACGGAACTGGGGACAACCCCCAAGTGATTAATAGCCAGTCTCGTGAAAAAATCGAGGCCTTTGATCAGGTCCTAAGATCCTGGCGTAAGTTTGCCAAAAGCAGCAGTCTCCACGATTTGATTTGGAAGATTTACGAGGATAAGTTTTACTATGATTATGTTGGTGCCCTCAGCGATGGCCAACAAAGGCAGGCTAACCTCTTTGCCCTGACCTTGCGGGCTGACCAGTTTGAGCAGTCGGGCTTTAAGGGCCTACCGCGCTTCATCAATATGATTGATCGGACGCTGGCCAATGACAAGGATTTGGCTGACGTTGAGGTGGCGCTCCCCAAGGATGCCGTCCAACTCTTGACCATCCACCAGAGTAAGGGGCTGGAGTTTCCTTATGTCTTTGTCCTGAATCTGCACAAATCTTTCAATAAGCAAGATGAGCAAAAGAAGGCTGTTCTCAATCGGGAGTGTGGTCTGGGCATTCGTTACGTGGCCAATCTGGCTGAGCGCTTTCCTCAAGAGCAGTATCAGCAGGTCAAGCTTTCTTTTGATACCTTCCCTTTTATTCTCAATCAGCAGGCCCTCCATCGAGCTGATTTATCTGAACAGATGCGCAAACTCTATGTGGCTATGACAAGGGCCGAGACCAGACTTTATCTGGTTGGTCAGGGCAGTCAGGAAAAATTAAAGGGCAAGTATGAAGATTATCGCGACCAAGAACGCCTAGCCCTGGCTGGACGGGAGCAGTGGACTAATTTCCAAGATTGGTTCCTGGCCCTGAAAGAAAGTTTCCCAGAAGATGACTTATCCTTTGAGCTAAGATTTGTCGGTCCAGAAGATTTGCAAGATCTAAGCCCTCTTGAGGCTAGTTTGCCCATGGATGTGGACGATCAGGCTCATAATCGCCAATCGGATAACATCAAGCAGGCCCTAGATGCCTTGGAAGCTGTTGAAGAGCTCAATCATCGATACCAGGCGGCTATCAATCTGCCAACCGTTCGAACACCCAGCCAAATTAAGAAATTCTACCAGCCTGTCATGGAGGATCAGGGCCTGGATATTATGGAAAAACGGATTCTGGAGCCTAAATTTGACCTGCCAAGCTTTGGAAAAGAGTCGCGGGTGACAGGAGCAGCAATCGGTTCTGCCACCCATGAGCTCATGCAGCGACTGCCTATCAGACCTGACATCAGCTTGGCTGACCTGCGGGAAGCCTTGAAGCTGGTGCAGGCAGAGCCTGCCGTCAAAAAGCGACTCAAGCTGGACAAGCTCCTGAAATTCTTCCGCCATCATCCTTTGGGACAGGAAATCATGAGTCAGGGTGACAAGTTGGTCAGAGAAGCTCCCTTCGCCATGCTCTTTGAAGACCGGGACTCACATGAAGATATGGTCATTCGTGGGATTGTGGATGGTTATATCCGCTATGCCGACCACATTGTCCTCTTTGACTACAAGACCGACCGTTATCAAGATCCAGCCCAGCTGGTGCGACGTTACAAGGACCAAATGGATCTCTACGCCCGAGCCCTCCATAAATCCTTTGATGAGCTTAGGGTCGACAAGTACTTAATTTTACTGGGCGGAGACGAGGTTCTGGTCGAGCGGTTGGATTGAAACCGGCACTAATTTGCTCTAGCATCCAGAGTCCCTAAGTATCTCCTTGGCAGACCAAGGCGAAATTATTAGAATTATGGTATGATGAAGGGTGCAGAGAAAAGCAAAGGAAAAGCTGAATAGAGGCCCTCTTAAGGCCAAGTTTTGCCCATCTTTTGCTTTTCCATCTAGCCTAGCTAGTCAGAAAAAAGCCTGCTTGTGACAAAAGCTGAGGTTCAGGTCAAGTCCTGAGCCGATCGATCCTGGAGAAACTCTAGGCTCGATGAATTGTCCCAAGCCCATTAGAAAGGTCACCATGACAATTTATAATATCAATTTAGGAATTGGCTGGGCCTCCAGCGGGGTTGAGTATGCCCAGGCCTACCGCTCCAAAGTCTTTAAAAATCTTGGACTGGATGCCAAGTTTGTCTTTACCGATTTTTTCAGCCAGGATAATATCGTTGACATGACCCGCAATGTCGGTTTTAGTGATGACCAGATTATCTGGCTCTATAGTTACTTTACCGACCAAGAGCCAGCACCGACCACCCTGACCGAAAGCGACCTCAAGGCTCAGTTTACCAGAGAAATTACCAAGGTTGACCGTGAAGACAAGCTGGTTCGTTTCTATTTTGGCAATCGCGATTTTGCCACGGCCTATTATTGTCGCCACAGCAAGGAAATCATCCATCGAATTGAATTCGTTTCCAATGGGAATCTGGTTCGCAAGGATTTCTACAATAATGGCAAGACCTTGTCCTTTACAGAATTTTACGCCCCCAAGGATAATGCGGCCAAGCTCTACAAGCGGACCTTTTACAATCTCAACGGTAGTGTGGCCTATGATGAGATTACCGATGGGGACCAGCCTTTCTATCGCTTTCCCAATC
This sequence comes from Streptococcus downei MFe28, assembly GCF_900459175.1. NCBI lineage: Bacteria > Bacillati > Bacillota > Bacilli > Lactobacillales > Streptococcaceae > Streptococcus > Streptococcus downei. Next base: position 1,148,465 of record NZ_UHFA01000002.1, read on the forward strand.
GGATTCTCTACTCCAAGGAAGAATTGGTCGCCTACTTTATGGAAAAATTGGCCCTGAGCGCTGATGACTTGGTCCTTCTTGACCGCTCAACCGGTATCGGACAAGCAGTCTTTCGTCAGGTTAAGCCAGCCAAGCTGGGCGTGGTGGTTCATGCCGAGCACTATAGTGAAAATGGCACCAATGCCAACTCGGTCCTTTGGAATAACTACTATGACTTCCAGTTTACCAATGCTGATAGTGTCGATGTCTTTATCGTGGCTACTGACCGCCAAAAAGAAATCCTCAGTCAACAGTTCCTGATTTATAAGCATCAGGAGCCTAGGATTGTTACTATTCCGGTCGGTTCTCTTGATGAAATCAAGGAGCCTAAGAGTCCACGGATTCCTTTCTCGGTCATGACAGCCTCTCGTTTGGCTACCGAAAAACATGTTGACTGGCTGATTGAAGCTGTCGTTGAAGCCCATGAAGTGGTACCAGATATTAACTTTGACATTTATGGTTCTGGTAGTGAAGAAGCCAAGTTGCGGCAAATCATTGAAGAAAAGGGGGCCAAGGACTATATCCAGCTTCTGGGTCACCAGGATTTGAGCCACACCTATATGCACCACGAGGTCTATCTCTCGGGCTCCAAGAGTGAAGGTTTTGGCCTGACCCTGATGGAGGCTATTGGTTCCGGTCTTCCTCTGATTGGCTTTGATGCCCGCTACGGTAATCAGAACTTTATTAAGGACGAAGAAAATGGCTACCTGATTCCCATTTCAGAATTGGATACCGACCAGGAAATTGTCGAAAGCCTCAGTACCAAGATTGTCCAAATTTTCACCTTGGCCAATCTGGACAGCATGCACCGAGTATCTTACGACCTAGCCAAGAACTATCTAACCGACAAGGTCGAAGCCAAGTGGCAGCAACTGATTGCAGACCTGATTCAGCCACAGCCTTCGGCCCTAGACAAGAGTCAGACTGCTGAGGCCAGTCAGTCCCAGGATAAGGACCAAAAGGATGAGACCGACCCGACCAAAGAGAAGGAGCTTGAGCAATGATTAACCTTTTTGAAAATTATAATCAAGACAGCTGGGACCTCCATTATTCCCTCATCCTGTCGGGCTATCAAAATACTACCATTGCCATCAACGACAATGGTTTCCTGCCTGATGATGTGACCTCTCCCTTCCTCTTTTTCACCGGCTTTGTCAATGCCACAGGCAAGCCTCTGCATTTCAATGAGATTCCTGTGCCTAAGTTTTGGGAAATCAAGGCCACCAATTCCAGCGGTCAAATTTTTGACCTCAATAAAAAACGGGCCAACATCCATTTCTCTAAGCCAACTCACAATCGCTTTGTCCAATCGGTTGACTGGCTGGACGAGGCGGGCAAGATTCGCTCGACCGACCACTACAATAAGTACGGTTACCGTTTTGCCCAAACCATCTACAATCGTGATAGTCAAGCCGTTCAGAAGTCCTATTACGACAAGTCTGGCAAGGAAGTTCTGATGGAAAACTATGTGACTGGCGATTTGGTTTTGGAGCACGAAGGCAAGATTTATATCTTCAAGTCCAAGGCTGATTTTGTCACCTACTATATCCAGGCTTCAGGTTACGATTTGGACCGAATCATTTTTAACACCTTGGGTCTTCCCTTCCTAGTCAAATACCAACTCCACCAAGAAGGCGATGACGTCCTTTTCTGGCAGGAGCCCATTGGCGATAGCCTGCCTTATAATATGCAGCTCCTCCTCAAGCCAGATGCAGAGCGCAAAACCAAGATTATCGTCCAGGATGCCAATACCTACGAGAAAATCTTGAGGATGGTGACCCCAGAGCAAAGGGAAGCCTTCACCTATGTCGGCCTCCTCTATCCTTTCCAAAGGGATAATCAGGCCCGCAAGGAAGCCTTGATTTTGACCAATTCTGACCAGTTGGATTATGTAGAAAATATCATTGAAGATTTCCCGGACATGACCCTGCATATTGCGGCCATTACGGAAATGTCCAGCAGGCTCCTCAGTCTGGGGCGCTTCAGCAATGTCCACCTCTATCCTAATGTGACCAATATGACGGTCCGCCAGCTCTTTGGTCGTTCGGATATCTATCTGGACATCAACCAGGGCAATGAGATTCTTTCGGCCATTCGGACAGCCTTTGAAAGTCGCCAGTTGATTATGGGCTTTAAGGAGCGGATGCACAATCCACGCTACTCGGCACCAGAGTTCTTCTTTGACCTGGGCAATTATGCTAGCTTTAGAGATAAGCTCCGCAATGTACTGGGCAATCGAGCAGCAATTACCCTGGATCTCCAGGCCCAATACAAGGCAGCCAACCTAGCCTTGCCAGCAGACTACCGTCGGGAGCTGGGAGAGCCTGCCCCAAGACCAGTCGCAGAAGCCAAGTCCCAAGTCCAAGAGACAGTTGTCCCAACCAATCCATCTCCTGAAAGTCAAGAAAAAGAAGATTTCCCAACTCAAGAAGATGCGCAAGTTGACCAAACTCTTGAGACCCATGGAGTAGCCCCAGAAGCTGGGCAAACCCCTGTCAATCAGGAGAAACCAGCCGGACAAACCTTATCCCCTGATAATCAGAAAGCAAGTGGTGGAACTCCCCAGTCACCTGAAAGGCAAAGCGAGGCTCTAGGAGATCAACCGACCCCTGAGAACCAAGAAGGACCTCTTGAAGCTGGTCAGATTCCCCCAGTTGAGGAAGTGGGCACAGATGGGTTAGAGCTAGGAGAGGAAGAGCAATCGGTCCAAACTGGCCAAAATCCATCCCTTGAAGCCAAAGAGTCTTTACAAGAAACAATGGCTAGTCCAGCCCTTGAAGAAGCCCCCACATATCTTCAAACAGATGAGGCAGATGACCAAGCCAACCGAAATCTTAAGCTAGACCTTTCGCTAAATCCAGAGATGGCTGACACTCAAGCAGTCCCAAACCTTGAGGCGCAAGAGTTTGTCCTAGGGCAAGACTTGCCAGCTGACCAAGAGGAGCCATCCATCCAGGAGCAGGTCTCCACCCTCCTCAAAGATGAAGAAAACACCTACACCTTTGATTTATCTCAGGAGGTTTCTCTAGACGATGAACAAGTGGTAGAGTATTCGGCTCCTAACCTTGAAGATGTGGAACTAGAAGACTCCGAGCAAGATGACTCAGTCGAGCAACCTTCTGTTGACCTAGAGCCCAAGACCGTGGAAAGGGAAACTCCAGCAGATTAGCCAGATTAAAGATGAAAAAAGCAATCCAAATTGGGTTGCTTTTTTATATGATTAATGAGAAATATAGTGTCATCTAGTTTTATTTAAGTATGATATAATAAAAAAGCTAGTTAAGAAAGATAAGTTTTTGAGCTTTGAAAGTTAATTTGACGAGAGAAAAAATTCTTTTTTTAAAAAAATATTATGTCATGAGGAGAATGCCATGCTACAATCATTAGCACAGCACAGCACAGCACAGCACAGCACAGCACAGCACAGCACAGCACAGCACAGCACAGCACAGCACTTAGTCAAGGTTAATTCGTTAACCTCTTTTTATGATACAAAAAATATAGCAGAGCACACTCTATTAGTGTGTTCTGCTTTTTGTGTCTGAAAGGAGAATAACGATGAATAAAAAAGAGGATAAAAATATAGAAAAATCTACTTTTCAAAAATTACTTTGCCTAATTCACGAATTATCAACTTCTAGTTTGGATTTTAAAAAGTCAAGTGAACAATTGGAAAGTTTTATTAATCAACAGTCCAATAAAGGTATGGTTGAGTTGGTTCGTTCCATTGGAATTTTACCAGAAGCAATAAAAACAAGTTCTTCCCAAGAAAAACTTTTCTCAAAAGCTGGGGATATTGTTCTTTCGAGAGCTTTACAACTATTGAATTTGAATGCTAAGCCCTTAGAAGAGAGGGGAAATGCTGGTGATGTTGTCGCACAATCCGTTGAATACAATTATGGATTAGTGGCAGATGCGAAATCATTTAGGTTGAGCCGTACGGCGAAAAATCAGAAAGATTTTAAAGTAAAAGCCCTTAGTGAGTGGAGAGGAGATAAGGACTATGCCGTCCTAGTAGCACCATTTTTTCAATATCCAACCAAAAATAGTCAGATTTTTAAACAGTCTTTGGATGAGAATGTTTTGCTCTTTAGTTGGGAACATTTATCGGTTTTACTACAATTAGATATTACAGAAACTTCCACATTTACCCTTGAACAGCTTTGGAATTTTCCATTGAAGCATAGCAAAAAGACGACAGTTTATAGTTCCGAAAGTAATTTTATGACAGAGTTTAATAATTACTTTATTGAACTATTTAAATTGGAAAGAAGTCGACTTCATGAGTTACTACAAGAAGAGATATTGAACATTAAACTAAGATCAAATGATGAAAGTGATCACTGGAAACAGGAGATTGAAAGAGTAAAATCATTGACTAAAGATGAAGCCATAGAAGAGCTTTTGAAAGAAATTAATATCTCTGCAAAATTAAACACTATTAATAAATTTGTTGAGGGGCTAGAAAATGAAGATCGATTGTTTTTATAATGAAGATAGCATAGTAGGTTTAAGTAGGATTCCTACCAATTCAATTCATTCTATTATTTCAGACATTCCGTACGGTATCGATTATGATGAGTGGGATGTTCTTCATTCTAATACGAATAGTGGATTGGGTGGTAGTTCTCTTTCACAAACTAAAAATAAACTTTTCAAAAGAAGAGGAAAACCATTGAATGGTTGGTCTGAAGCGGACAAACAAAGACCACTAGAATATCAAAATTGGGTTTCTTCTTGGTCCAAAGAATGGTTCCGGGTTTTAAAGCCAGGGGGCAGTGCTTTTGTTTTTGCTGGAAGGAAATATTCACACAGAGTCATAATTGCTCTTGAAGAAGCTGGATTCACATTTAAAGATATGTTGAGTTGGGAGAGAGATAAGGCTCCGCATAGAGCACAACGTCTGTCGAAGATTTATGAACGTAGAGGAGATTATGAAAATCAAAAAAATTGGGAGGGTTGGCGAGTTGCAAATTTAAGACCATTATTTGAGCCAATATTATGGTTACAAAAGCCTTATAAAACAGGAGGTACAATTGCAAATAATGTCTTAGAAAATGGCGTAGGTGCATGGTATGAAGATGCCTTGAAAAAATGGAATATTAATCAAGACATGTCAAATCAGTCTAATATGATAAAGGTTGAGTTTCAACCAGATGATAGGAAATACCATACTACACAGAAGCCGATTAATTTAATGAAGCTATTAGTGGAGCTTGTTACAGTAGAGGGGCAAGTTATTTTGGATCCATTTGCAGGTAGTGCTACAACTCTATTGGCAGCCAAAGAGCTTCATAGGAAATATATAGGATTTGAGAAAGATACAAAAATATTTGAAAGTGGATTAAGCAGATTGTAGTTTGCTGATTCTTTTCTCATATTACGATACTTCGCTATAAAAAAATATTAGTTTTTTTAGAACTTATGCTTATTATGTTTTGAGAGAATATTTTGCGATAAATAGTATATTATTAGATTTTATATTGTATTCCTTAAGCTCCCCGCTTTCCATAGTCGGGGGCTTTTTCTTTCCATCAATCCCCTCCCTTAATTTCTCCTTCTGAAAATGCTATAATAGGGCCATGTTTACTAAACCGACCTCTGCCTATGTGCACATCCCTTTTTGCACGCAGATTTGCTACTATTGCGATTTTTCCAAGGTCTTCATCAAGAACCAGCCGGTGGATGATTATTTGCAGGCCTTGCTGGAGGAGTTTCGTTTTTATGATATAAAAAATTTGCGAACCCTCTATATTGGTGGCGGGACCCCGACCGCCCTGTCAGCCTCGCAGTTGGAGGTCCTTCTGTTGGGCTTACAGGAGAGTTTGGATTTGTCGGCTCTGGAAGAATTCACCATTGAAGCCAATCCCGGTGATTTGACGGCAGATAAGGTTGAAGTTTTGCAAAAATCAGCCGTCAACCGAGTCTCTCTGGGCGTGCAGACCTTTGATGATAAGGAGCTCAAGCGCATCGGCCGCAGTCACAATGAGGCTCAAATTTACCAGTCGGTCTCAGCCCTCAAGCAGGCTGGTTTTGACAATATTTCCATCGACCTCATCTACGCCCTGCCAGGGCAAACCATGGATCAGGTCAAGACCAATGTCAAAAAGGCTCTGGCTCTGGATATTCCCCACCTCAGTCTCTACAGTCTGATTCTGGAGAATCACACGGTCTTTATGAATAAGATGCGTCGTGGTCGGCTCCACCTGCCCAATGAAGATGTCGAGAGCGACATGTTCACCTATATTATTGACGAGCTGGAGAAACACGGCTTTGAGCACTACGAGATTTCCAATTTCACCAAGCCAGGCTACGAGAGCCGGCACAATCTGGTCTACTGGGATAATGTCGAGTATTACGGCCTAGGAGCAGGGGCTTCAGGCTATCTGGATGGTGTCCGCTACCGCAATCGTGGCCCTATTCAGCACTACCTCAAGGCCGTTGCGCAAGCCGGTCATGCTCGCTTGCATGAGGAAAAATTGACCAAGTCCGAGCAGATGGAAGAGGAAATTTTCTTAGGCCTTCGCAAGAAATCAGGCATTTCTATCAATCGTTTTCAGGAAAAATTTCAAGAAGACTTCCAACAACGCTATGGTCAGATTGTGGCCGACTTGCTGGCTGACGGTCTCCTTCAAACTCAAGGCGACCAGATCCGCATGACCAAGCGAGGCCTGTTTTTAGGTGACACGGTGGCTGAAAAATTTTTCATTGACTAATACTCAATGAAAATCGAAAGACCCGAGGCAAGGAGCAAAGCTATCAGCCACTTTAGTGGCTTGATAGCTAATGGCACTCTCTATAGCGATTGCCTAGCTTCCTTACTAACCTCACAAAGTTGGTGAAATCGACCAACTTTGTGAGGCATCGCACAAACTGCAGGTAGCTCAAAAGGTCTGGGAGACCTTTTGAGATTGGACATAGGGAAATCTTCGCTTTCTTCAGTAAGTACGGCAAGGTGAGTTAACGATGCGACATGGAGTAAAAACTGTCACTATTACAGTTTTTATGAAATTAGTCAGGGATATAGAAAACTACAATTGTAGTTTTCGTAGTCACTCTAATGAGAAATTATAGAGTGACTTTATCCGTGGGAAAATTTTGATTTTCGAAGAGTATAAGGTGAATGGCCAGACTTTTTGAAACATCTGGCAAACATTAAAAGGAGCATTCATGGGAAAAAAATTTAAGGTGACTTATCAAGTTCCGTTTTACGAAAGCGACATCAATCATCAGATAAAACTCCCCCACCTGCTGTCTTTCGCCCTGCAAGTATCAGGCCTGCAGTCAGAAAGCCTGGGTAATACCGACGATTGGCTTTTGGAGCATTTTAATCTAGTCTGGGTTATTACAGACTATGAGCTGGATATCAAGCGACTGCCCCGCTATGCCGAAACCATTGAGGTGGAGACTGAAGCTATCGCCTATAACAAGCTCTTTTGTTATCGGAAGTTCTATATATACGGTCAAGATGGCCAGCAGATTATTGAGATTTCCTCCACCTTTGTTCTCATGGATTATGATAGCCGCAAGGTGGTGACGGTCAAGGATGAAATTGTTGCCCCCTATGAATCTGAGAAGATAAAAAAATTACTTCGGGGACCAAAATACAAGCCTCTGGAAGAGGCGCAAGAAGCCCGTTTTCATGTTCGTTATTTGGACTTGGATATGAACGGCCATGTCAACAACAGCAAGTATCTGGAGTGGATGTATGAAGCCATGGACCTTGATTTTCTCAAGAGCCATGTCCCTAAGAAAATCCACCTCAAATACCTCAAGGAAATCCATTACGGCAAAGACATCATCACTCGGATGCACCAAGATGGCCTGACTAGCCAGCACGAGATTAAGACCGACCAAGGCCTCCACGCCCAAGCCCAGATAGAGTGGCGGGAGCGTGAACAGCAATAAGAAAGGCATTTTATGGCAGAAGTTGCTTAGCAGCCATGAAAAAAACAAGGTGACTCTCTTGATACAGGAAGGGACTAGACATGCCCCCCGAGAAAGACTTATGATTAGGAGCAAGCATGACTTACAAAGGTTATTTAATTGATTTAGACGGGACCATTTACCGAGGGAAGGAACGGATTCCAGCTGGTGAGCGCTTTATCAAACGCCTGCAGGAGCAAAAAATTCCCTACACCTTGGTGACCAACAATACTATGCGGACCCCGCAGATGGTGCAGAAAATGTTGGCTAAGAATTTTAATGTGGAAACACCGCTAGAAACCATCTACACCGCGACTTTGGCAACTGTTGATTATATGAATGATATGAAGCGAGGCAAGACTGCCTACGTTATCGGAGAAGTTGGCCTCAAGTCAGCTATTGCTGAGGCCGGTTATATGGAGGATAAGGATAACCCAGCCTATGTTGTGGTTGGTCTTGATCGTGGACTGACCTATGAAATGTTGGTAACCGCGACTCTGGCTATCCAAAAAGGAGCTCTCTTTATCGGGACCAATCCTGACCTCAATATTCCAACCGAGCGCGGTCAAGAGCCAGGAGCTGGCGCCATTCAAAATCTCCTGGAGTCAGCGACTCGGGTTAAGCCTGTTATTATCGGTAAACCAGAGGCGGTCATTATCAATAAAGCCTTGGATAGGCTGGGCTTGAGCCGAGATCAGGCAGTTATGGTCGGGGACAATTATATGACCGATATCATGGCAGGGATCAAAAATGATGTGGATACCCTCTTGGTCTTGACAGGCTTCACCAAGCCAGAAGATGTCCCAGGTCTACCCGTTAAACCTAGCCATGTTGTCGATAGCCTAGATGATTGGGAGCTCTAAATGAAAGAAAAAGTAAAATTGGCTGGCTTTGCCTTCTGGCTCTTAAGTCTAGCCATTTTGTTAACTATTTATTTGGCCTGGGTCCTCTATCCTTTAGAAAATCATTGGCTACACCTAGCTAAACTTAGAGGACTGACTAACCACCAGTTGCTCTATAATTTTCACCAGCTGATGAGCTATTTGACCCTGCCTTGGGTGGCTGAGCTCAAGATGGCTGACTTTCCCTCATCGGCCGAGGGACTGGCCCATTTTCGCGATGTTAAGCACCTCTTTCATCTAGATCAGTTGGTCTTTCTAATTAGCCTTCTACCTTCTTGGTTCTATTTCAAGCGCCAGTTGCGAACCAAATCCCTTTGGCTGGCCAGTCGGTTCTTTGCAGCTTTAGCTATTCTACCAGTTTTGCTGGGACTTGTGGCCTTTCTTATCGGATTTGACCAGTTCTTTACCCTTTTTCATCAGCTACTTTTTCCAGGCGCAACCAACTGGCTCTTTAATCCCTACACCGACCCTATCATCTGGGTCCTGCCCGAGGATTATTTTCTCCATTGCTTTATTCTCTTCTTTGTTCTCTATGAAATCATCATGCTGGGCTGTCTCTGGTTGAGCAGAAGAAGCTGGAGAGCTTATCGGAAGAAGTCATCAGCATAATTTCAGGGCCTGAGTTAGGGTTGCTAGATAGACAGATAAAACTTCGAATATCAGTATCTCTTTGGAAAGTTTTTTGAAATGAGTTTCATGATATTTTCTGAAAAACTTGTTATAATAGTTTTCACAACCTAAACTATTACAAGTCTTTGAGGAGTTTATCATGGAAGAAACCTTTTTTATCTTAAAGCCAGATTGTTTGGAGCGGGGCCTGGTTGGTCGAGTTTTAGAGCGAGCAGAAGGGCGTGGTTTGAAAATCACTCGTATGGAGATGCGCCAGATTGACCGTCCTACCTTGGAAAAGCACTATGCGGACTTGGTAGATAAGCCCTTCTTTCCAACTATTTGTGACTTTATGACCAGTGGTCCTGTCCTGATTGGGACTTTGGCAGGAGTAGGTGCGGTGCAAGCTTGGCGAGATATGTTGGGGGCAACCGACCCTAGCCAGGCTCAAGCTGGCACCATTCGGGGTGACTTTGCCCTTGCTGCCTTACCTGGTCAGGCTATTAAAAATATCGCCCACGGTTCTGATTCTTTAGAGTCAGCCCAGAGGGAAGTTGCCATCTGGTTTGATCAGTGATTTATCTTTGAGGCAGGATAAGTTGGGTTGCTCTCCAGAGGAGTGACTGTGTAAAAATATCTGTCCTACCTTGTTTTTATTAAAAAAAATCCTAGAAATCAGTCCTATGCCTAGGCTGATTTTTTGGTATAATAGAGTGACTAAATTCGCCAATAAGGAACAATCATGAACATTCAAGAACTTAAAGAACGGCAGGAGAAGATTCGTAACTTCTCCATCATTGCCCATATTGACCATGGGAAATCAACCCTGGCCGATCGCATTTTGGAACAGACGGAGACGGTTTCTGACCGGGAAATGCAGGCTCAGCTATTGGATAGCATGGACTTGGAGCGCGAGCGTGGTATCACCATCAAGCTCAATGCCGTCCAGCTCAATTACACCGCTAAGGATGGGGAGACCTATATTTTCCACCTGATTGACACGCCGGGGCATGTCGATTTCACCTACGAAGTCTCACGCTCTTTAGCTGCCTGTGAAGGAGCCGTCTTGGTGGTGGATGCGGCTCAGGGGATTGAAGCTCAAACCTTGGCCAATGTCTATCTGGCCTTGGATAATGATCTGGAAATCCTGCCCGTCATCAATAAAATTGACCTGCCAGCAGCGGATCCAGAGCGGGTTCGCCAGGAAATCGAAGATGTTATCGGTCTAGATGCTAGTGAGGCGGTTTTGGCTTCTGCCAAGGCTGGTATTGGTATTGAAGAAATCCTTGAGCAGATTGTTGACAAGGTGCCTGCCCCAGCAGGGGATGTGGAAGCGCCCCTACAGGCCCTAATCTTTGACTCGGTTTACGATGCCTACCGTGGGGTTATCCTCCAGGTGCGGATTGTCAATGGTATGGTCAAACCAGGGGATAAAATCCAGCTCATGTCTAACGGTAAGACCTTTGATGTGACTGAGGTGGGAATTTTCACGCCTAAGGCTGTCGGCCGTGACTATTTGGCGACCGGTGATGTTGGCTATATTGCAGCTTCCATCAAGACTGTGGCCGACACTCGGGTCGGGGATACCATTACCCTAGCTGACCGACCAGCAGACCAGGCCTTGCATGGTTACAAGCAGATGAATTCTATGGTCTTTGCTGGCCTTTATCCGGTTGAGTCCAATAAGTATAATGACCTGCGGGAAGCACTAGAGAAGCTCCAGCTCAATGATGCCAGTCTACAATTTGAACCCGAAACTTCGCAAGCCCTAGGTTTTGGCTTTCGGGCAGGTTTCTTGGGCCTCCTCCATATGGATGTTATCCAGGAACGCTTGGAGCGGGAGTTCAATATCGACCTCATCATGACGGCGCCTTCGGTTGTCTATCATGTCAATACAACCGATGGTGAACTTTTGGAAGTTTCCAACCCTTCTGAATTTCCTGACCTAACCAAGGTCGATTCCATTGAAGAGCCCTTTGTTAAGGCTCAGATTATGGTTCCTCAGGAATATGTCGGGGCGGTTATGGAACTCTGCCAGCGCAAGCGGGGCGATTTCGTCACTATGGAATACATTGATGACAATCGGGTCAATGTTATCTACCAGATTCCTCTAGCAGAAATCGTCTTTGATTTCTTTGATAAGCTCAAGTCTTCGACACGTGGTTATGCTAGCTTTGACTATGAAATTTCTGAGTATCGCAGTTCCAAATTGGTTAAGATGGATATCCTCCTCAATGGCGACAAGGTTGATGCCCTCAGCTTCATTGTCCACAGTGAATTTGCCTATGAGCGAGGCAAGTTAATTGTTGAAAAGCTCAAGAAAATCATCCCCCGTCAACAGTTTGAAGTGCCTATCCAGGCTGCCATTGGGCAAAAGATTGTCGCTCGTTCCGACATCAAGGCCCTGCGTAAGAATGTCCTGGCCAAGTGTTACGGCGGTGACGTTTCTCGAAAACGTAAACTCTTGGAAAAACAAAAGGCTGGTAAAAAACGCATGAAGGCCATTGGATCAGTCGAAGTGCCTCAAGAGGCCTTCCTATCTGTCTTGTCCATGGACGAAGATGATTAAAATTGAAGAGCGAGGAGGTTCAGTCAAGCAAGCCTTGGCTAGTTAACTATTAATCAAAAGTTGGTGGCAACTGGCCTGTCTTTAATAGGTCATGATAATTGGGTCGGCAAGCGTAGCCGGCCCTTTCTCATAAGGAGGACCCAATGCAAATAAAAGCACTGAAAGAAAATTTTGCCGTCTGTCAATTGGCAGACTTTTCCCAAGTTGATTTCGCTTCTCCCTTTGTTTTTCTCGCTCAGACAGACCAGGAGAAGTCCTTAGTCTGTCCAGAGGCTTTAGTTCCTGATAATGTCAGCAAGGTTGACCCTAGCTGGCGAGCCTTTCGAATTAAAGGGGTGCTGGATTTTTCCTTGATTGGCATTTTAGCAAAGATTTCCAACATTTTGGCCGAAAATCAAATTAGCATCTTTGCCTTGTCAACCTACAATACAGACTATCTATTGACTAAGGCAGACCAATTTGAACGGGCTATCCATCTTTTAGCGACCCAGGGATATGAAATTCTGGTTTAAGTCATTATTAACCCGAAAACTTTATGATGGATAGGATTGACAAATTAAATGTCAAGATATGTAACTCTTAAGCAAGTCGTAGAAAAATAGGAAAATCTAAGAATTGCCCAAAATCTAAGCAAGGAGAAGATTTTATCTTTTTTCAAAGACTTGTAGGCGAATTCGATTAAGTAAAAAGGATGAGAGAGAATGCGAAAAAAAATGTACAAGGTCAAAAAGCACTGGGTCATTGCTAGTGCGGCCGCTTTAACAGTATTGGGGACCAGCGGTCTAGTAGCTGCTGATGAGCAGAGCTATCCGCAAACGGGGGCAAGTAGGGAGCTTGCCTCGGTTTCGACGGATCCATCGGTGACGGCGACTGATACGCAAGATTCGCCTAAGTCTGTAGAAAATACTAGTCAGCCTGCTTCGACAAGCACCCTTGATGACAGCAGCCAAGAAGGGCAAAACCAATTGGTTGATGAAACCAGCCAGTCCAGTCAGTCAGAACCAGCAGGTTCTGAAACCATCAGCGATTGGGAAACTGATAACCAATCAGCTTCGGAGGTCCAATCCAGTCAAAGAGATTCAGAAGCTCAGATACAAGCACCTGCCTCAACTAATCAAGTAGACCCTTCAGATGAGGAAGACCAGCTGCAAGTAGCAGATCAAACCATCAATGAAGGTTCAAGAGTTCTTCGAGCCAGTGCTGGGGCGACAGTTGCGCGCGCTACTGCAGCTGGTCAATCCAGCTCGGAAGTCACCAGCGCCTCTGTATCTGGCAAGACCTTGATCATCCATTACAACCGCTCCATTGCAAGCAATGAAGCCCTTTATTTTGCGGTTTGGACTGAGGAAAATGACCAAGATGATATGGTTTGGTATCAGGCCAATGCTCAAGGTGCTGCCTACATTGATTTATCTAAGCACCGTTTTTATGGAAAATATATTATTCATACTTATTCCGTCATTAATGGTCAAAATATTGGTCGCAATGCCACCAGCATTATGGTTAACCCACCAAAGATTTCCAGCAAAATTGAAGCGACCTCAAATGGCGATTACAAGCTGACTGTTGGCAATGTTTCTAGCGATATAACGGAAGTTTTTGTGCCAGTCTGGTCGGATAAAAACGACCAGGATGACATGATTTGGTACCATGCGGACAAGGTGAATGCCAATACCTATTCACTGACCATTAAGCCAGCTAATCACCACAATGATTTTGACCACTACAGCGTTCATATCTATGGCCAAAGTTCGATTACGAGAGGTCTGATTGGCCTGAGTGCAACACCTGGCTTTGAGCGCAAGGAAACGGCTTCTAGCAGCAAGGTTGCTCCCCAAAATAAGGTCAGGGCAAGTCTAGGTGCCAATGGCATTCAACTTCATTTAGATACAAATGAAGCCGCTGACCTCTCTAATATTTACTTTGCAGTTTGGTCCCAGGTTGGTGATCAAGATGACATCCACTGGTATCCTGCTGATGGGTCACTTTCAGCCTTGGCGCCTTACAGCAATCACTCAGGCTACGGAACCTATCATATTCATACCTATGCCAATAAAAATAGCAAGTTTGTAGGAATCAATACCACCAGCATAGAGGTTCCGTCACCGAGCGCTTCAGCTAAAATTAGCAAGCAAGACGATGCCACTTATAATGTCAAGATTGACAAGGTTTCAAGTTATATCACCTCGGTCCTAGTTCCTGTCTGGACACAAAAAAATGACCAAGATGATATCGTTTGGTACCCTGCAAGTAAGCAGAGCGATGGCAGTTATAGCGCCACCATCAAGTTGAAAGATCATAACTTTGAATCTGGAAAATACCTGGTCCATCTCTACGGTTATTCTAGTTTAGAAGGGGGACGTTTGGTTGGCCTAGGAGCGACTGATTTCACCGTAACGGCTACCGTCACGCCTGCTGTGGTTTGGCCGAGCGTAGCGGATCATAATCCTGCTGCTGGTAGTCTCCGAGTTGTCCTCAACGAGACCGATACTTCCAAAAAGGCCAAGAGTATGGATGTAGCTGTCTGGTCAGAAGAAAATCAGGCTAATATTCATTGGTATAGTGCGGATGTGCAAAATGGTAAGGCTAGCGTTCAAGTTGATGAGCAGTACCATGGCATGATTTCTGGTAGCTACACTATCCATGTCTATGTCAACTATCAAGATGGTAGCCGGACTGGCTTTAACCTAGGTCAATACGACTTAAATAAGGAAAGAGCCAATGGCTACTTCATTGATGTCAGCAGCTATAACTACAATATTTCTGTAGATAGTTACCGTGCGCTCAAATCGCGTGGGATTACAGGGGTTGTCGTAAAATTGACCGAAGGAAATTCCTACATCAATCCTTATGCAGCTAGCCAAATTGCCAATGCTAAGGCTGCTGGACTCAAGGTCTCTGCCTACCATTTTGCTCGTTATAAAAATGCTGACGAGGCCAGAAGCGAAGCCGCTTACTTTGTCAATGTTGCCAAGTCCTATGGCTTGGACTCCAGCACAGCCATGGTAGATGACATTGAGCACAGCGATGTCTTGAGCAATGTCAACAGCAATACCTCGGTCTGGACCCAGACCATGAAGAGTCTAGGCTACAATAATCTGCTCTACTACACCATGGCCAACTGGTTGGACACCCGAGGCGGAAGTTTCTCAACCAGCCAGGTTGGTATAGAAAATATGTGGATTGCCCATTATGTCAAGGGTTATAGTGAAATGTCTGAAGACGAAGCGGCCAACTATAATTATTATAATAATGCTGCCGCTTGGCAGTACACCAGCGTTTCGAAAGCCCTAGGCGCTAATGTCGACCAAAGTATTGACTACAGCGGTCGCCTGTCTTAAATAAAAGAAATAGGTTGGAAGACAATTCTGACCTTTTTGTTTAGCTATGGATTCCGAAAAAGATGTTTTTTCAGTTTAGATAGGAAATCTCTGCTTTTTATGGTAGAATATGTTGGTATGGAGGGGCTCAATGATAAAAATATTTGGCAAAGTTAGATACCATTGGCAACCGGAATTGTCTTGGTCCATCATGTACTGGTCCATTACCTTTATTCCGATTTTTATTGCCATGTCTATGTTTCGTGAGCAAGTTTCGGTTCCTTGGGTGGGCTTAACCTTTATTGCAATCTTTATGACTTTTGTTGGCCTAGGTTTCCATCGTTATTTCATCATTAGCGAGGATAACAAGCTCTGGATTATTTCCTTCAATATTTTTAGGCCACTCAAGGTCGATATTGCTAGCATCAAGCGAGTTGAAGTCACCAAGTCTACCTTGGCCTTGATTTTCACCAACGGGAAATCACGTCTCTTTTATATGCGCAAGTGGCCCAAAAAGTATTTCTTGGATGACTTGGCCCTCAATTCGGCCTTTAAGGGAGACGTTGAACTCTTAGACCATTCAGAAAGCTTGGATTACTTTAAACTGTATCAAAACGACAAAAAAGAAAAGCCCTCACTTAGGAATCACTTCTGAGGGCTTTCGTTGGACAAGATTTAACAGCTAAGCGATTAGCTGGGCTATCTGGAAGAATTTGTCTAAGCTGGTCACTGTTTGAAAATTTGACAATGCCATCATCGTGATAATCAAAGGCATCAGAATAAGTCTGGCAGAGACCGCAAGCAATACATTTTTCTGGAATAATAGAGACTTTCATAGTATTATTTTAGTACGCTTTTATTAATTTTACAAGGGAGGACAGTATGTCGAAAAAACCATGGGAAACGCCAATCGAAGAAAGAGATGAGGAAAAGATTGAAGAGGTTGAGAAGTTTGACGATTTAGAGGAGCAAGAGGAGCTTGCTCCTGATGAAACCGAAAAAGTAGCGGAACAAGAGCTTCTTCAAGACCAATTAGATGAAGATGAAGTTGATGATGACGATGACATTATCATTGGTAGACGTCATTCAGCGACCAGTCGCTCCAAGGCTGGTCAAAGTCGTGGCTCTTTTGTCAGCACCCCGGTTCTGACTATTTTACTAAGCGTCTTCTTTGTGGTTGTGGTTACCATTCTCTTTTTCGTCTTCTACACCTCTAACGGTGGAAGTAATGAAACCAAGGCAACCTCAAGCTTCTACGGAGCCTCTAAGTCCAGCGCTAAGCAAGAGTCAAGTAGTAGCCAGGAAGCTTCTACAAGCTCTGAATCTGACTCGGAGGCCACTTCTGACTCTTCATCAACTGACGAGTCTTCTTCATCCTCTGCTGATGGCGATACGATTACCGTTCAACAAGGTGAAGGGGAAGCAGCCATTGCTGCCCGAGCTGGTATTTCTGTTGAAAAACTCAGGGAGCTTAACCCTGATCACATGACCCAAGGTTACTGGTACGCTAACCCAGGTGACGAGGTTCACATTAACTAAGATGAAAACAATTAGAATTGCGATTGACGGACCAGCTTCTAGCGGTAAGAGTACGGTAGCCAAGATTTTGGCAAAGAAGCTGGGCTACACCTATTTGGATACTGGGGCTATGTACCGCTGTGCCACCTATTTGGCTCTTCAAAATGGTTTAGATGCCAGTCAGGTCGATACCCTCTTGACCTTGATTGAAGAAAATCCCATCAACTTTGGCAAGGCCGCTGACGGTAGTCAAATAGTCAGCCTGGCTGGTCAAGATGTTACCCTTGCCATTCGGCAAAATGATGTCACCAACAATGTTTCGGCTATCTCAGCTATCCCGGAGGTGCGAGAAAAGCTGGTTGATGAACAGAGACGAATTGCTGCTGATAGTGGTATTATCATGGATGGCCGGGATATTGGAACCGTTGTCCTCCCTGATGCGGAACTTAAGATTTTCTTGGTGGCTTCTGTCGAAGAGAGAGCCGAGCGTCGCTTCAAGGAAAACCAAGAAAAAGGAATTACTAGCGACTTTGAGACCCTCAAGCAGGAAATTGCGGATCGGGATTACAAAGATAGCCATCGTAAGTTTTCTCCCCTTAAGGCAGCGGATGATGCCATCACCCTTGATACAACTGGAGTTTCGATTCAGGGTGTGGTTGACTTCATTTTAGAAAAAGCGAAGAAAATTATTGACAGAGGCTAGTGGGCGTGTTATACTACTAACAATGAGAAAAGCAGAAGTGAGAGCTTCTCGCCTTGCGACTAACGTTGTCTGGCTCTACATGTCAAGTTTCATTTTATGAAATATTACTGTAGTGCGGGCTTGCGTTGGCAAGTCCGCTTTCGTTTTTCTCTAAAAAAATGAAGAGGTGAAAATCATCGCAAAAAAAGATTTATTCATAAATGATGAAATTCGCGTTCGGGAAGTTCGTCTTGTGGGGCTTGAGGGAGAACAACTGGGCATTAAGCCTCTGTCTGAAGCTCAGGCAGTAGCAGATGATGCCAATGTTGACCTAGTCTTGATCCAACCGCAAGCGACCCCACCAGTTGCTAAGATTATGGACTATGGAAAGTTCAAGTTTGAGTATCAAAAGAAACAAAAGGAACAGCGCAAAAAGCAAAGCACTGTAACGGTTAAGGAGATTCGTCTCAGTCCTGTTATTGATAAGGGCGACTTTGAGACCAAACTTCGCAATGGCCGTAAGTTCTTGCAAAAGGGCAATAAGGTCAAGGTTTCTATCCGTTTTCGTGGACGGATGATTACTCACAAGGATATTGGAGCCCAAGTCTTGGCGGACTTCGCTGAAGCGACTCAGGATATCGCTATCATCGAGCAACGTGCTAAGATGGATGGCCGTCAAATGTTTATGCAGTTGGCACCAATCCCTGACAAGAAAAAATAGGATTGGTTACCATAAAATTTAAGAGGAGAAATTAAAATGCCAAAACAAAAAACTCACCGTGCATCAGCAAAACGTTTTAAACGTACAGGTAAGGGTGGATTGAAACGCTTCCGCGCTTATACTTCCCACCGTTTCCATGGTAAGACTAAAAAGCAACGTCGTCATCTTCGTAAAGCAGCTATGGTGCATTCTGGAGACTTCAAGCGTATTAAAGCTATGTTGTCACAAATGAAATAAGATAACGATTGCAAGATTAATCAAGAAGAATATTTGGAGGAAAATATAAATGGCTCGTGTTAAAGGTGGCGTTGTTGCACGCAAACGTCGTAAACGTGTACTTAAATTAGCTAAAGGTTACTATGGTGCTAAGCATATCTTGTTCCGTACTGCAAAAGAACAAGTGATGAACTCATACTACTATGCTTACCGTGACCGTCGTCAACGTAAGCGTGACTTCCGCAAATTGTGGATTACTCGTATCAATGCGGCAGCTCGTATGAATGGTTTGTCTTACTCACAATTGATGCATGGTTTGAAATTGGCAGAAATTGAAGTTAACCGTAAAATGTTGGCTGACTTGGCTGTCAATGATGCGGCAGCTTTCACAGCTCTTGCAGACGCAGCCAAGGCAAAACTTGGAAAGTAAGAAGTAAGATAGATGAGGTGGGGACAAAAAGTCCCAACCTCTTTTTTTATTGCCATTTTGAGTGCTGATTAATCTCTGAAAGAGTTGACAATCAGGTGCTGATTTTTAAATTTAGCAGAAGGCCCTTATACACTTCACAAATCAAAACTATCCATCGTTAACTCACTTTGCCGTACCCAAGTACTGCCTGCAGTTCGTTGCCTTGGCTAGATTGATTTTTATTAAGTATTGGGCTCCCTAAAAAAGGTTCGGTTTTATTAGTTTCAGATGACTATTTTTCTGGAGAATATTGAAGCCTGGATACTTTTCCATTATAATAGAGCTAAATTAGGAAAGGAAGGCTAATGTGAGAAAACAATTTTACCTTCTCTGTGCAGCTATTATTTGTGCCATAGTTCTGCTTGGTATTTTAATCGTTCAATATGAGGTCATCAAAAAGGATCTTTCAAAGGTGGCAAAAAGCGAGTTGGCCTATGGTCAAAGACAGGGTGCTGTGACTCTGGTTCGAAAGGGGTCGACCTATGTCTATTATCCCAGCAGTGACGAGGGCAAACTTCATGGTGGGGTAAAAAAGGAGCTAGACAAGCTGGCCAAGGAGGCCAAGGGCGGTGATTATCGCTTTATTGGCCTTCGCTATTCGGATTCCAATCTGAATGAGGTTAAACACGCTCAGGTCTATCAGCATACCTATTATAAGGGACTTTCTTCCTTGAAAAAGGGTAAGGCTAAGGACTTGGCAAGCTTCTTTGTGACCTCTGAGCATGAGAGACTAGATCTGCCAGATTTTCTATCACGAACAACAGATCTAAAGGCTGATTTAGAGACTCGAATTGGTCAAGATCAATCCCTCAACCATAAGGAAGTCGAGAAGGTTTTGGCCAGTCTCAAAAAGACTAAGTTATCCCATCTGGCTTTTGATTATGCTAATAACCAAGTGACTTTCAAGCTGGCCGGCAAGACCATTAATCTCCCCCTAACAGCCCTTTATAACATCCTGAACCCTAGTTATCTCAAGGGAGATGACTTAGAGGCCTATAAGAGCTATAAGCAGGGAGATGGGCGATTGGAGAAAATGTCCGGTCATGTGGTGGCTTTAACCTTTGACGATGGTCCCAATCCTGACACGACTCCTCAGGTTTTGAAAATTCTCAAGAAGTACAAGGCCAAGGCTACCTTCTTCGTTGTTGGAAAATCAATTGCTGGTAATGAGCAGATTCTCAAGGACGAATTGGCGGCTGGCCATGAAATTGGTAACCATACCTGGGATCACCCTCAGCTCAATAAGCTAACGCCTAGTCAGGCCAGTCAAGAGATTAATCAAACCAGTCAAGCCCTTGAAGGAGCCACGGGGAAGGCACCGATTTTGCTGCGCCCTCCATACGGGGCTACTAATCCAACCGTTCGTAGTCTGACAGACCTCTATCAGGTCCTCTGGGATGTGGATACCTACGACTGGAAGAACCGCACAACCCAGTCCATCCTCAATCAGGTCAAGTCGCAAGTCCAAGATGGAAGTGTCATTCTAATGCACGATATTCATCAGACAACGGTAGATGCCCTGCCTGCTGTCCTAGATTACCTGAGCTCCCAAGGTTATGAATTTGTCACCGTCAGCAAGCTTTATGGGTATGTGTAAAAGAAGATAGAACCTGGTAGCGTTACTCAGGTTTTATTTTTATGTAAAGCTACTTGTGAAATACAGACCTTGAGTAAAGACTTGTCCGCTCAATCAACCAAATTCCGCCTTGAGACCGACCTAAAAATCAGGATTTTGCCTGAAAAATAGGTATTTTTTATGGTAAAATACTAGTAACTATTAGCCTAATTAGGGAGGCCTTCATGAAACTAATCACCAATGTTCAACAGCTTCAAGGGAACTTAAGAGTTCCTGGGGATAAATCCATCAGTCATCGTTCTATCATGTTTGGTAGTCTGGCTCAAGGTCAAACTCTTATTCGTGATATTTTGCGAGGAGAGGATGTTCTCTCAACCATGCAGGCCTTTCGAGATATGGGGGTTAACATTGAGGATGATGGGGACGTCATTCGGATTGAGGGTGTCGGCTTCCAAGGCCTCCGTCCTCCCCAAAAGCCTCTCAACATTGGAAATTCAGGGACTTCCATTCGGCTGATTTCTGGTGTCCTAGCGGGTCAAGATTTTTCTGTTCAGATGTATGGTGATGATAGTCTGTCCAAGCGTCCCATGGATCGGATTTCTATCCCTCTTCGTCAGATGGGGGTTGAGATTGCTGGTCGCAGTGAAAAAGATCTTCCTCCTTTAAATATCCATGGCAGTCGGTCCCTCAAACCTATTCATTATCACTTGCCTATAGCCTCAGCCCAGGTTAAGTCTGCTCTGATTTTTGCGGCTCTGCAGGCCAATGGCGAGTCGATCATTATCGAAAAGGAGAAGACCCGTAACCATACCGAGGATATGATTGAGCAGTTTGGTGGTCACTTGGAAATTTCTGGCAAGGAAATCCATGTTCAAGGAGGTCAAATCCTGACAGGACAAGAAGTTGTTGTTCCAGGTGATATTTCTAGTGCTGCCTTCTGGTTGGTAGCAGGCTTGATTATGCCTGATTCTAAGATTATTTTAGAAAATGTTGGCATCAATGAGACCCGAACAGGTATTCTGGATGTCATCAAGGCCATGGGTGGAAAAATCAGCCTCAGTCAGATTGATGAGGGGGCAAAGTCTGCAACCATTACTGTTGAAAGCTCAGAGCTTCACGGAACTAGAATTGCTGGGGATATTATCCCTCGCTTAATTGATGAACTTCCCATCATTGCTCTTTTGGCGACTCAAGCGCAAGGGCAGACCGTAATTGCGGATGCCGAAGAGCTCAAGGTCAAGGAAACCGACCGAATTCAGGTGGTTGCAGATGCCCTCAATAGCATGGGAGCTGATATTGAGCCAACAGCCGACGGCATGATTATTCAAGGCAAGACCGCCCTGCATGGGGCTAAGGTCAATACGCTTGGTGACCACCGCATCGGCATGATGGTGGCTATCGCTGCCCTATTGGTCAAGGAAGGTGAAGTAGACTTGGAACGTGCAGAGGCAATCAATACTAGCTACCCAAGCTTCTTTGAGGATATGAAAGGATTAATCAATGGCTAAGATCTTAATTGGCTTTATGGGCTCTGGTAAGTCCACCATTGCTCGCCTCCTTGATGAGAATTTTGTTGATATGGATAGCCTGATTACGCAAAAGATTGGGATGCCGATTGCAGATTTCTTTGCGACTAAGGGAGAGGAGGCCTTTCGCGCAATCGAGGCCCAGACCCTGGCAGAACTGGCTGATAGCGACCAAGTTATCGCCACAGGAGGCGGAGTAGTTACCAGTCCAGCCAATCGGGAGATTTTGGCTACTAATCCTGAAACCATTTATTTAAAAGCAGACTTTGACACCCTCTATGACCGGATAGCCAAGGATGAGACCAATGTTCGTCCCCTCTTTGTTAACAATAGCAAGGAGGACTTCCAGGCTATCTTTGATGGACGGCAGAGATTTTACGAAGATGCTGCTAATATCGTTATTGATGTCACCAACAAAACACCAGAAGAAATCGTTGAGGAAATCGGATGAAGATTGCCTACTTAGGCCCCAGCGGCTCTTTCACTCATAATGCGGCCCTTAAGGCTTTTCCCGAGCAAGAATTGGTGCCCTATGCTAATATTACTGATGTTATTAAGGCCTATGAAAATGCTCAGGTTGATTTTGCCCTTATTCCGGTGGAAAATTCCATAGAGGGATCGGTTCATGAGACCCTGGACTATCTTTTTCACCAGGCAGATATCTGCGCTGTGGCGGAGATTGTCCAGCCCATTCAACAACAGTTGATGGTCTGTCAGGCAGATAGAAAAATTGAAAAAATTTTTTCTCATCCCCAAGCTCTAGCCCAAGGTAAGGCTTATATTCGTCAGCACTACCCTCAGGCTCAAATTGAGGTAACGGCGAGTACCGCTTATGCAGCTCGCCATGTGGCTGAGCATCCTGACCAACCCTATGCCGCCATTGCTCCCAGTGTGGCAGCTCTGGAATATGGCTTGAAGATTATTGCCCAGGATATTCAAGAAATTGATGAAAACTATACCCGTTTCTGGGTTCTGGGGGAAAAAGCTCCCAAGTTGACCTTGCCAGTGCAGTCTAGCAAGATTTCCTTGGCCCTGACCCTACCCGACAATCTTCCTGGTGCCCTCTACAAGGCCATGTCGGTCTTCGCCTGGCGTGGGATTGACATGACCAAGATTGAGAGTCGCCCCCTGAAGACGGTTCTGGGTGAGTATTTCTTCATTATTGATTTGGACAACCAGGAAAGTGAGCTGGTTGACTTTGCCCTGGAGGAACTCAAGACTTTGGGGATTAATTATAAAATTCTAGGAGAGTACAAGGTCTATCCGATTTGACTCTAATAAATGATTGGAAAATAAGTAAAGACTATGGCAAATCACAATTTGACGCATCACGAAGAGCTACGCTACAACTATTTGATGCGCAATTACTCCTACCTGTCGCCTAAGGAGCAGGAAGAGTTCAATTATTTACAGGCCAAGGTTGAGGCCTTCAACCAAGCCCAGCGCAATAGAAGTCCCTATTATAATCAAGATAGCTCTAGCTATCAGGAAACTGACGATGCCCCGTCCTGGTCTCAGGATTATTATCCAGATGAAGACTATAGCTATGATAATCCAGATTATGAAGACGCTGATGAGGAAGATGGCAGGCAATATACGGCTCAAGGGTTGCCACTTTATAATGACGGACGGTCTGCCTATCAGAGCCGACGCTCGAGGAAGCGTGCTGAAAAAGAAGCTCAAGCAGTCGCTCAAAATCTTGAGCCCAAAGAGGCGAGGCCCAAGAAGCCCAAGCGTAAACGTCGTTGGGTTAAAAGAACACTTCTAGCACTCCTCGCCTTAATGCTAGTCGTAGCAGCTGGTATGGGTTATAAGTTCTATAAGGGTATTTCAGCCGTCAATGGGGCAAATAGCAAGTATAAGCCCGCCATTAAGGAAAAATTTAATGGGGAAGATACGGAAGATGGCACTAACATCTTGATTTTGGGGAGCGATAAGCGGGTCACGCAAGGCTCTACTGATGCTAGAACCGACTCCATCATGGTGGTCAATGTAGGCAACAGTGATCATAAGGTCAAAATGGTCAGCTTCATGCGAGACACTCTGATTAATATTGATGGGGTTAGTGCGGATAGTTATTCTCAGGACCAAAAGCTCAATACGGCCTTTAATCTAGGGGAACAGGATGGAAATCAGGGAGCCGAGTATATGCGGCAGGCTCTGAAAGATAATTTCGGTCTCAAGATTAAATACTATGTCATGCTGGACTTTGAAACCTTTGCGGAAGCGGTAGACACGCTTTTCCCAAGTGGGGTTGAAATTAATGCCAAGTTTGCGACCGTTGATGGCCAAGAGGTGGATCAGGTTGATGTGCCAGATGACCTCAATGCTAAAGATGGAGTGACTCCGCAACAGACCATCAAGGTTGGAAAACAAAAGATGGATGGCCGAACGCTTCTTAATTATGCGCGTTTTCGTCACGATGATGAGGGCGACTTTGGCCGAACCAAGCGGCAACAACAGGTCATGAAGACCATCATCAGTCAGGTCAAGAATCCGACCAAGCTCTTTACTGGCTCAGAAGCCATCGGCAAGGTCTTTGCCTTGACTTCAACCAATATGCCCTACAGTTTCCTTCTGTCAAACGGAGTCTCTGTTCTATCAGATGCCTCTAAGGGGATTCAGCAAAAGACCATGCCAGAAAATGGTGACTGGGTTGACGATTTTGATATGTATGGTGGTTCTGGTCTCTCCATCGACTTTGACCATTATCGCTCCCAACTGAAAAAGATGGGTATGCGGTGATTTCTTTAACTGTGATATAATTGAGAGGATTGAGTCCTCTCCTTTTTTTGTGGGTTGGATAAATTTTGCTAGAAAAGAGAAGCTATGCTAAATAAAAATGATGTGATTGACGTTGAAATCCTTGATTTAAGCCACCAGGGTCAGGGGGTTGCCAAAGTAGACGGTCTGGTTTTCTTTGTCGATAATGCCCTACCAGGTGAGAAAATTCGCATGCGGGTTCTTAAGGTTAAAAAGAAAATTGGCTATGGTAAGGTTAAAGATTATTTGGAGGTCTCACCAGACCGAGTGACGGATTTAGATGCTAGTTACCTGAGAACTGGGATTGCTGATTTTGGTCACTTTAGTTACGAAAAACAGTTGGAATTCAAGCGGAAGCAGGTGGTCAATAATCTGAGCAAGATCGCTGGTCTTACAAATATTGAGGTTCTGCCTACTATTGGAATGGATCACCCCTACGCCTATCGTAATAAGGCCCAGGTCCCTGTTCGTCGTGTCAATGGACAGCTGGAAACCGGCTTCTTCCGTAAAAATTCCCACGACCTAGTACCGATTGAGGATTTTTATATTCAGGACAAGGAGATTGATAAGCTCATCATATTTGTGCGTGATCTCCTGCGACGCTTTGACCTCAAACCCTATGATGAGAAGGAACAAACGGGCCTCATTCGCAATTTGGTGGTCCGTCGGGGGCACTATACTGGTGAAACTATGCTGGTCCTAGTAACCACACGACCAAAGATTTTCCGCATTGAGCAGATCATTCAGCAAATCACTCAGGCCTTCCCAGAAGTCGTTTCCATCATACAAAATATCAATGACAAAAATACCAATGTCGTCTTCGGGCCAGAATTTCGCACCCTCTACGGCAAGGATACCATTAGCGATAGCCTCCTAGGCAAGACCTACAGGATTTCTGCCCAATCCTTCTATCAGGTCAATACCCTCATGGCTGAGAAGCTCTATCAAACAGCCATTGATTTCTCAAATTTAACTGCAGAGGCTGTGGTTATCGACGCCTACTCAGGTATTGGAACCATCGGTCTATCTTTAGCTCAAGAGGTCAAGCAGGTTTATGGGGTTGAAGTGGTGGAAAAGGCCGTCGAGGATGCCATGGAAAATGCTAGAGCTAACGGGGTCAGCAATGCTGACTATGTCTGTGCTCCTGCCGAGAAAGCCATGGTAGCTTGGAGCAAGGCAGGTATTAAACCTAGTGCTGTCCTAGTTGACCCGCCGAGAAAAGGTTTGACTGAAAGTTTCATCAAGGCTAGCGCCGCCATGCAGCCCAAGAAAATCACCTACATCTCTTGTAACCCAGCAACCATGGCGCGTGACATCAAGCTATATGAAGAATTGGGCTTCAAACTGACAAAGGTGCAGCCGGTTGATTTGTTTCCACAAACGCACCACGTCGAGACCGTAGTATTGATGTCAAGGAGAGACACATGATAGGGCTCGAAAGCCCTTGATTTCAGGCACTTTTCGGCTTCCGCCAGCTTCGAAAGTGGCCGGGTGGACGAACGCTCTGCGGTAACTTATTCAAGCGATTTTTTGGCAAAAATGTGATAGGGTTGAGTTGCCAGATTAGATGCTGGGTAGGTTGTGGCTGCGGATTAGATGTCAAAGCCGGGAAGGCTTGATAATAGGACTTTCTGTGAGAGGGTCTTAATGAGAAATACTTTGTTTTTCTGCTGAAGCAGGAGATCGACAAGTCAGAATTGGATGGTAAATATGGAAATAGTAGACGGAAAAGATTATATAGACCAGATAAAGGATCTGATTATTCAATATACAAAATGGCTGGGTAGAGATCTGTCATTTCAGAATCTTGATGAAGAATTGAAAGATCCGGCTCATAAGTATACGGCTCCGGAAGGAGAATTGCTTGCTGCAGTTGATAATGGAAAAGTTGTAGGTATGGTTGCATATCACAGGCATACCAATGAAAGATGCGAAATGAAGCGGTTGTATGTCCTGCCGGAGAAAAGAGGCACACACATGGGAGACAAGCTGGTAGAAGAAATCCTGCAACATGCAAAGAATGCGGGCTATAAAGAAATGGTGCTTGATACGATCACACCTTTACAGGCGGCGATTCATCTGTATAAAAAACATGGATTTGCTGAATGTGAGCCTTACTACCATAATCCTATGGATGACGTAGTTTATATGAGAAAAGAATTATAGAATTTCGTTTTGTAGAGAAGAAAATCCAAACCTGCTAATGAACTTGATTTTTTTGGAGGAATGAAGATGAGTAAAACAGTAAGACTGATTTACCCGGACTATCAGTCGAGAGGACTTGATACTTATTATCTCGGATCGAAATTGATGAGCTGCATCATCCCGAAAAATGCAGAGCAGGAAACTCTAACGGTTCAGATTGATCCTCCCGGAACGAAGGAATATGAAGTGACAGATGGCATCTACGCCAGAGAGACTGTGGAGACAAATATCATACAGGGCGGGAAGCTGCTCGAAGATGCAGCTCCGGACAGAGTCATCACCATCGGTGGCAATTGTCTTGTATCACAGGCACCGTTCGACTATCTACATGGCAAATATGATAATGTCGGTATTATTTGGATTGATGCGCATCCGGATGTTTCAACACCGGCAGACGGCTACCCATACGCACATGCGATGGTGCTCGGTAATCTGCTGGGCGGCGGGGATGAAAAACTGTCCGGACTGATGAAGAGTCCGAAGTTCAAACCATAGGAAGTGCTCTATATTGGTCTGCAGGGACTGCATGATTATCAGGAAAAATTTCTGAAGAACAGCGGAGTACGCTTCAAAGTGCAGGATACGGATTTCCTTTCAGATGAGGGAATCATTGCCTTTATGAGCGGCTTTGAGCATATTCTTGTGCATCTGGATATTGATGTGCTGAATGCAGCGCTTTTCAGTGATACATACTTTGCCAATCCGGAGCTGGTCGGAGACGGTGCCGAAGGCGGCAGGATGACGATGGAAAAACTGGCTGATGTACTGAAACTGATCGAGGATCATGCCGACATCGTTGGATTCACGATTGCGGAATATCTGCCGTTCTCTGCGCAGAGGCTACACAATCTATTCTCGGAAATGCAGATTTTCAGAAAGTGAGCGAAGGAAAATACAAATTAAAACCGACAACAAAAGAGAGCAAGCCACCCTATAGGAAAATCCCAAGGGTGACTTGCTCTTATTCTGTAATATCGATGCTGATGCCGGATTTGAACTCAACCGTGAAGTGGTCGGCTTGCTTTTTGTTTCTCGGCAAGCCGCTTCAAAGGTCTCCCATACCAAGGACAAAAAATGATTTAATAACTGCTGCCAAAGAAAACTATGAAAACTTAAATTTACTTATTTCAAAGATGACAGAGGAAGCCTTAAGTACGCCGTTTGATTTTTCAAGAGATGAAAATAAGAAGGAAGTCCACTGGAAAAGAGATAAGAATTTAAGAGATGTTTTAATCCATCTCTATGAATGGCATCAGCTTATTTTGAATTGGGTACCTTCCAATCAAAAGGGAGAAGCAAAACCATTTTTGCCTGAACCATATAACTGGAAAACTTATGGAGAGATGAATGTGGAGTTTTGGAAGAAACATCAAAATACTTCTCTTGAAAATGCAACTAAAATATTTCATAAATCCCATAGCGATGTTTTACAGTTGGCTGAAACCTTTACAAACGAAGAATTTTTTTCAAAAGGTGTATATAAATGGGTTGGAGGGAGTACGCTGGGTTCCTATTTTGTGAGTGCGACTGCAAGTCATTATGATTGGGCAATGAAAAAGTTAAAGGCTCATCAGAAAAACTGTCAGTCCACATAATCGGAATAGGTAAATCGCCTCTAGTGGTTACCGTTTTGCTTCCTCAAGTCTGAAAATAGGAAGGCGGGGCTATCAAGGTCATTTGACGACCCAATGAGTTCTATCCCGCTATCATGCAACTAAAGATTACAAAAAACCTATAAATATGCCGTCTTTGGTTGGTGGAAATTAGGCACACCCTCGGGTAAAATTAGTCTAGAAATTATCGAAGGAGGGTGCGACATGAAAGTGGTAAAAATCATTTTAATCATTGTTCTGATAATTGTTGCCATAGGAGCTGCAGCATTCGGGATCTATTGGTATCGTAACATCCATTGGTATGACAAATATGAGGAAGCTTTGACGGAGGTTCACGCTGCAGAAAAGCAGGTGACATTACCGACTGGCAGCACCATCAATTACGGAGAAGTCGAGAATGATAAACCGCCGCTTCTCCTGATCCACGGACAGATGAGTATCTGGGAAGACTATGCGCTTGTCATGCCTGAGCTCAGTAAAAAATGGCATATCTACGCTGTCGATGTATATGGACACGGCGAATCATCACACGACGAAAACCTCTATTATCTCGATGTGAATGGTAATGATCTGATCTGGTTTATCAATAATGTTATTGGCAAGCCTACAGTTGTTTCCGGACATTCTAACGGAGCCATTACAGCAGCCTATGTCGCGGCTTACGGCGGTAATAACATTTCAGGCGTAGTGCTTGAAGATCCTCCGATATTTTCGACAGAGGGAGAAGGCTGGGAAGATAGTTTTGCCTACAAGGATACGTTTAAACCTTTGCATGATTACAACAAATCAGACAAGACAGAGTGCTGGGAAGCTTATTACCTCCGCCGCTGTTACTGGGGACAGCTCTTTATGAAAAACGCTATGCCGGGTATAGCTGATTATGCTCAGAACTATCACGACAAGCATCCTGATGAGGCCGTAAAGATTGGCTTCCTTCCTTCTTCCATCTGGTATGTGTTTGAATATGCGAGAGAGTATGATTTTGCCTATGGAGAGCGCTTCTATGACCTGAGCTGGAATCATGGCTTAAGGCATGAGGATATCCTGTCGGATATTGAAGTTCCATGCGTCTACATTCATGCCAAGGAACAGGTGGCTAAGAACGGGACATATCTTTGTGCGGCTTCCCGTGAGCAGGCTGACCGTGCCGTTTCCTACATCGGCGATAATGGCAGGCTGGTGGAAACGGATACAAGTGATCACGTCATACATACCCTTCATCGTGATTTTTATATCCAGTCGGTTAATGCATTACAGAAATGAGGAATTTGATGTGCTGAAAGAGAATCTGATCATGCTACGGAAGCTGAAAGGCTTTTCGCAGGAGAAAATAGCAGAGAAGATAGCTATTTCCCGTCAGGCATACGGGAAATGGGAGAGTGGCGAAACAATACCCAATATAGAAAAGTGTGCCTTGCTGGCCGAGGTTTACGGAGTCACCATTGACAGTTTGATCCGCGAGTACCGTGTAGAGGATACGCCTATGGCACCAGCTCCGGAAGGCAAGCATATCTTCGGAACTGCAGCAATAAGTGAGCGTGGCCAGATCGTGATTCCGAAAGAGGTGCGGGACTTGTTCGGCCTGACCGGCGGGTGCAAATTGGTCATCCTTGGAGATGAAAAGGAAGGACTAGCATTGGTCAGGGCTGATAAATTTGAGAAGGAGATAAAAGACATCCTTGCAAACGCTGGGATGACTACCGACAGGTGAAGGTGTAAAAAATGAGGGCGAGCCATCCCCATGAAACTCAACGACGACTCTTGTTTTACGACTGGCTTTATGCAGGTAAAGCTCAATCTCGCCATTCTTAACAGGATAGCAATCGTTTGGTTGTCCTGTTTTTGCTTATTAACGATGGCCAGATTAGCTTGACGCATCATCGGTAATTTCTCTTTAAATTTTGTTAAAAAATCAGTCATAGTGTTAACCACCGCACTATTACCTGAAATATTCGTGATAGTTAAAAATATAAATTATCCCTTGTGCTAGTTGATATCCAGATAACTTAAGTTACAGGAGAGAATGATTTGTCCAAGCATAACTTATAGGCCAGCCATTCCTCTTTTGGGCAATTGTTTCCCCTGACATTGTAAGTGATGAGATTTAGCGGTATATTGTAAGTGGCTCATTTGGGTGACTTCCTGTTCGTTTTGTCACTGGCAGTAAGTCCACATGGGTTTTTTCGTAACTTTTTAACTAGCACCACGGATATAGAATTATATCCATAGCACTGGTTAAAGCTGGTCCACTCTAGACTGTAGACTAAGCTGGCAGCAGCTGGTTTTACCGTTTGCTATGATGTGGGAATGATTATTGAGACGATGCCCCTTAATAGTAAGCTAGAAAATGATTAAAGGAGCTTTACAGATGTTAACTAAGTATCGGCAGCGATTAGAGAGGATTTTGGAAAGACTGATCTGGGAACAAATCGCAAGTCTTCTGATTCGCAATAAGAGGCTGCGCGCTTTTCTCTTTATAAGTCTAGGCTTTGCCTTTAATATCCTCTTTATCCTCTATAATCTCTTGGTCGGTCAATTCAGCTCCAGCTTAGGATTTTATGATCTGGCCCTTTACTATGGTATTCTTGCTGCCATGCGTGTACTGGTGTACTGCTTTTGAGTTATGGCTTCAAATTAGAATAAGAAGCACTTGTTCAAGTTGTCCAAAGAATTGCCTACCTCCTCATCTTTTTGGTCATGCTTCTAATGGCATCTCATATGACCGGAATGGCCAACAAGGCTGTTCAGACGATAAGGGGGTATATGATTATTCCCAGCGCCTTGTATACTTTTAGCAAGCTGGGCATTGCCATTTACAATGTTGTTGTCTCCCATAAGCGGCAAAGTCTCTTTTGGCAGACGCTTCGTCTGGTCAGTTTTTCAGATGCGCTGGCTTCGTTTCTTACCCTAGAGCGAGTTATGTTGCTGTCAAACCAGTCTGATCAGCGCTTCTCAAAAGAATTGCTCGGCGGCACAACCTTCCTGGTATGTGTTTTGCTCCTCTATATGGGGATTAAACTCCTGAAGTCAAGCCAGAGAATGTCTCGTTAATGGCTTAACATGTTTAGACTTATTGCTCTTTTAGAGTGTCGCCTTTCTTAGAGGTTAGCCCAATCATAAAAGGTTTGAGGTTGCCGTGCTGAAAGGCAATTCCAGTGTTTCCCTAATAGACAAGAACCTGCAGCTATAGTTAAGCCGCAGGTTTTTCTATGTGAGACTCAATGAAAAGGGATAGGAGATGAAAACATGTCAGCTGACGGCTGAAAATGGTATAATGTTATCTAAATGTCCGGGAAAGGGAAAGCAATAGGTATGACAGTACCGTTGATGACATCTTCCCACTCCCTTTGATGTTAGGAGTATTCTATGACAGGAACTTTTATTTCTTTGACACTCATTACCTTTATAGCTGTGGTGACACCGATGGTGGCACGTTTAATTCCAAGGCAGGTTGTGCCTGAAACGGTTATTTTGATTGCGGCAGGGGCGATATTTGGTCCTCACGCCTTGAATTTTATCAATTCGGATAGTGAAGCCCTCAAACTTTTGTCTGACTTGGGCTGTGCCTTTCTTTTCCTCTTAGCAGGTTATGAAATTGACCCCAAGGTCATCGTCGGTAAGGAGGGGAAGAAAGGCTTTTGGACCTGGGTGGTGACCCTGGCCATTGGTCTAGCTGTTGCCTTCTTTATGCCTGACATTGCTTCGGGTAAACAGGGCTTGATTGCGACGGCCCTACTCTTTACGACAACCGCTTTGGGAACCCTCATGCCCATTCTTGAGGAGAGGGGGCTGACAGGGACTCAGATTGGTAATACTATTATCGCCTATGGGACCTGGGGAGAAGTGGCAACGGTCATTGCCATGGCCATCCTGCTCTCAGCCCGGTCAACTTGGAAGACAGCTGTTATCCTCGGTGGCATGCTGGTCATTTGTATCTGGCTGGCTACCTTGGGCAATAAGGCGGTTCAGCGCGGTGGCGCCATGTACCAGTTTCTGCATTCCAAGGCGGATACCAATTCCCAGATGACCGTGCGGGTGACCATCCTTTTGATGATTGTCTTGGTTGCCTTCTCCTCCATTTTTGAACTGGATATTGTCCTAGGAGCCTTTGCGGCGGGCTTTGTTCTGCGCTTTGTTATTCCTGAGGACAGCCATATGCTGGAGAAGAAGCTCAATGGGATTGCCCACGGTTTTCTCATTCCCCTCTTCTTTGTCATGTCCGGTTGTGGCATCAATCTGATGGCTGTGGCCAAACAGCCTGGGCTTTTAGTCACCTTCATCTTGGCCTTGATTTTAATTCGAGCTATTCCTATAGTGATTTCCTTGTCCCTAGAAAAGGATCCCGATCAACGTCTGGATTTGCACAATCGTTTTTCAGTGGCCTTTTACTGTACGACAGCCCTCCCTCTGATTGTAGGGATTACAGGGATTGCGGTTAATGATAAGTTTATGTCCAGCGATATTGCTTCAGTCCTGATTGCGGCTGGGGCCATAACCGTCTTTCTCATGCCTTACTTGGGAGCTTTGACCTATACGGTAGTTGACATTGAGCCTATTTCAGCTGTGCGGGAAATTTTCCATTCGCCCAAGGACGTTTCAGCTATTATCCATCGTCACTTTGAGCGGGAGCGAGAAAGAGCTCAGCAGTATCGTGATTATGCGGCTAAGCGGATTGCCTGGGGTCTGGATAGCATCCATGACCCTCAAGAGCGAGAGGAGATGCGAGCTGTTTTGACCAAGAATAAATTAGAAACCCAAGATTTCCGTAAGGAACAATTCCAACGGCGCAAGGCTCTTTATGAGAAGCATCGCAATTCGGTCAAGGAGGTCTATAGCAAGTACCACGGTGGTCAAGTGCCAGATGACCACTTCCTGCGTCTCTTGGAAAATCACCGTTTCCAAGAGGAGGATGAGCTTTAAAACCTTGGAGGTAGTCCATGTCCCAAAAAGACAAACAACACAAAGAAGAACTCTATCTGCCTATGGATGCAGCCATCATAGAGGAACAGACGGCCTGTTTAGAGAAGCTCTATGATTTCAATCAGACCCGCCATTGCGAAGTTTCTAAACGACAAGCCCTCTTAAAAGAAATGTTTGCTGAAATCGGAGAGCACTGCTATATCGACCCCCCTTTTCATTCTAATTGGGCTGGGCACCATGTCCATTTTGGTTATGGGGTCTATGCCAACTTTAATCTGACCTTGGTGGATGATACCCATATTTATGTTGGCGACCGCACCATGGTTGGTCCCAATGTGACCATAGCGACAGCAGGTCATCCAATTTTACCCCAGCTTCGACGCCAGGGCTACCAGTACAACAGTCCAGTTCGGATTGGTCAGAACTGTTGGCTAGGCGCTAATGTGACCGTCCTGCCTGGTGTTACCATTGGGGATAATACGGTTGTCGGGGCTGGTAGTCTGGTGACTAAGGATTTGCCAGCCAATGTTGTGGCTGTCGGCAGTCCCTGTCGAGTCCTTTGACCAATTTCTGATCGGGATAGGACCTATTATTTTAAGGACCATCAGATTGATTGGGAGGCCCTTAAGGGTTAGTCCAAACTATTGGAAAGCTAAAGGAATCCAGACCCTCAGGTTTGGATTTTTGCTATAATGAGTCCAAGAAAGCAAGTAAGGTGGTAGAAAAATGGCCCATGATTTTTTAATGCGACTCTTTTTCTTGGAGGCCAAGCCAGAAAAGTTAGGAGAGTTTGCTCAGGTAGGTTTAGATAATTTTCAATAATCCCAAAATCTGGAAGCAGGTACACTCTTTATGGTCTCGGGCAATAAGCAGGGCCAGCCGACGAGCAAGGTTGTTTTTGAAATTTACGCCCATCAAAAAGCTTATGAGGAACATGTCGCCTCGGGACACTTTCAACGGTTTGCCGAATTTGCTAGGGAGGGCTTTTCAGACCGCCAGGTCATTGGTCTGCAACCAGAGGTCTTATTAGAAAAGGCCAGTAAAAAGACCTATCTAACTGGGCAAGCTCCTCATCTTCGACTGGCAAGACTAGAAGTAAAA
The DNA here is from genome assembly GCF_900459175.1 of Streptococcus downei MFe28. Classification (NCBI taxonomy): domain Bacteria; kingdom Bacillati; phylum Bacillota; class Bacilli; order Lactobacillales; family Streptococcaceae; genus Streptococcus; species Streptococcus downei. Next base: position 1,183,140 of record NZ_UHFA01000002.1, read on the forward strand.
GCCCAAGATACCCCTGTCTTCAAGGAAATTGTGGCTGAGGAAATGCAGGCCGCTCTTGAAAAAGAGACCGGTGTCTTGGCTTTGCTGGCAGGTCGAGACCAGGCTGCCCCTACTGTCTGGTATTTCTTTGAAGTCTATGCAGATGAAGAGGCCTATAATCACCATCGTTTGACCCCACATTTTCAAACCTATCTTGAGCGGACGGCTGAGCTGGTTCAAGATAAGGACTTACTAGTTTTTGAGGATGGTCGGCTGATTAGCAAGGGGTTCTTGCAGGAGTGACTGTAAAAATTTATTACCATAAGAGGAGAGGACAGTCCTTTCCTCTTTTTTTTGATAGCAAATTCTTGACACTGTGTCAGAATCTGCTAAAATGAAAATGTAAATATTATTGACACAGTGTCAGAAAAACTGGAAGTTTCTAATAAAGGAGTGCTGGTCCTATTAGAAAAGGCCGACCAGACTTTGGTTGGAATTCATTGGTCCTTCATCGCAGTATCCTTTCGACCACTTATAAGGAGGTTTGAGCTATGGATTATGTCACCTTAAATACGGGAGCAAAAATACCTATTTTGGGCTTTGGGGTTTATCAAATTCCCCAGAGTAAGGCGGTAGAAGCCGTTAGTCAGGCCATTAAGATTGGCTACCGCCATTGATACAGCCCAATATTACCGCAATGAGGCTCAGGTTGGTCAGGCTATCAAGGAATCTGGTCTGCCTTGCTCAGAATTTTTTATAACGACCAAGGTGGGAACTTCTGGCTACAGGGTGACCAAGAAGCAGATTGCTCAGGCTCTCAGGGACCTCCAGACTAACTATATTGATTTGATGCTGGTTCATTGGGTTATGGCCGATTATCAAGGCACCTATGAAGCCTTGGAAGAAGCCTATCAGGAAGGGAAATTGAAGGCAATCGGCCTGTCCAATTTTAATCAGGACCAGATTCAAGAAATCAAAGAGACATTTGCTGTACAGCCAGCGGTCTTCAAAACGAGATGCACCTCCTGCACCAACAAAAGGCTCTGCATGCTTTTACAAAGGAAAATCAGATTCAGTTTGAATCTTGGGCTCCTTTTGGAGAGGGCAAGAGGGACATCTTTACCAATCCCCCAGTCAAGGCTATCGGTGACAAGTATGGAAAGACAGTCGCCCAAGTCATCCTACGCTTTATTACCCAAGAAGGGGTAGTCGCCATTCCCAAATCCATTCATCCAGAGCAGATGGCGGAAAATTTTGCCATCTTCGACTTTGAGCTCAGTCCACAAGATATAGAAACTCTTCGGCAGATGGATGAAGAAAAGGGCCTCTTTGGCTGGAATGTCTAGCTTTAACGCCTGGTTTGACGACAAATAGAAAGAAGATTAATATGACAACAACAATTTTTGCTTTTCACCCGAATTTAAAAGGAGTCTCTAGGGTCAATCAGGCCTTGGCCAAGACAGCCCAAGAAGCTGGCTTTGATGTGCGTGATCTCTATGCCCTCTATCCAGATTTTCAGATTGATGTGGCAGAAGAACAGAGGGTTCTTGAAGCAACTGACCGAATAGTCCTCCAATTTCCCATGTATTGGTATAGCACGCCAGCCCTGCTCAAGGAGTGGTTGGACCGAGTTCTAGAGTATGGTTGGGCCTATGGCAGTCAAGGCAATGCCCTGCGTGGCAAGGAAATCATCCTAGCCTTCAGTCAGGGTGCCAATCCAGAAGACTACACAACTGATGGGCGCTTTCATACGACGACTAAAGAATTGCTCAAGCCCTTGGAGACTATCCAGTATCATACTAATCTAGTCTTCCTACCCTATTTTGCTGTTCCTGGTGCCATGTCTATCAATGATGAGGACTTAGTAAAGGCCTGTCAAGACCATCTAGAGCATTTGGGTCAAAAATAGAAGGAGATACCATGTATTTAATCAATATCACTATAAAGGCGGAGCAGGTTCCCGAAAATCGTGCGGATCAGCTCTTGGCTGGCCATAGGGCCTGGTTCAAGGAGCAGTTTGACCAGGATCACTTCCTACTGGTCGGTCCTTATAAAAATAGGGGCATGGCTGGTTTAGTCCTTGCCCAAGCTGAGAGTCGTCAGGCCCTGGAAGACCTACTGGCTAAAGATGCCTATTACGCTGAAGGGCTTGCGGACTATGAGGTTAGCGAATTCACAGCTAACCTGATTGCCGACCAGTTGACAGATTTTCGCGGACAGTAAGTTAAAGAAAGTAGTTTTTTGTGAAAGATAAGCAACAAGGCCGTCGTCAGGAAATCCTCTCAGCTACGGCTAAACTTTATGAAACCATCCCCTATCGAGATATTAATCTCAAGGCTATCAGTCAGGTGACTTCCATCAGTCGGCCCTCCATCTACAATTACTTTAAGACCAAGGAGGAAATCTTCCTAACTTTGTTGGAAGAGGAGTACCGTTGTTGGGCTCAAGAACTTCTGACTCTGGCCAAGGAGCCAGAATTAAGTAAGGAAGGACTAGCTCAGAACTTAGCCCAGAGCCTGGCTGACCGTCCTTTGATGGTCAAGCTCATTGCTAATAATATGGCCGATTTTGAGGACAATAGTCGCGATGAGCGAATTATTAGCTTTAAGGCAGCTTATGGCCAAACCCTGCTGGCCATGGACCAAGCCTTAAGCCAGGTTCTGCCCGACTGGTCTGAGAGTCGGCGGGAAGACTTTATCTATAGTTTTTTTCCCTATCTCTTTGGCCTCTACCCCTATACCCAAGCCACAGCCAAGCAGAAAATGGCGGTTGAAAAGGCGGGGGTACCCTTTAAGCCCCATTCTGTCTATAATTTAATTTATCATCTGGTGAGGGCCCTAGTAAAATAGAAAAGGAATAATAGTAAAAAGGACAAATCATCAAACGCCGAAGATTACAGTTGGGACCTGGTCCTGGGGAGTCGGTGGTTTCGCCGGTGGTGATGCCGTTTTTGGCAATCAATTAGACACCCAAGACCTGCAAGAGGTCTTCAATCAGGCAATCGCTTCAGGCCTCAATCTCTTTGATACGGCTTATGCCTATGCCAATGGCCAATCGGAAAGAATCTTGGGAGAGTTAATCGCCCAAGTCGGTCGGGATAAGGTCTTAATTTCTGATAAATTTACGCCTGGTATGCAAAACGATGAGGTAGAAAATCCTGTCATTGAGATGCTGGAGGGTTCCTTGGAACGTTTAGGGACCGATTTTATTGATATTTACTGGATTCATAATGCAGCTGATGTTGAGCGCTGGACACCCCTTTTGGTAGATTCGGTTAAGACTGGTAAAATTGGTCGGATTGGGGTTTCTAATCACAGTCTGGCTCAGGTCAAACGGGTTCAGGAAATTCTAGCACCTGCTGGTCTCAAAATTTCAGCTGTGCAAAACCATTTCAGCCTCCTTTATCGGACATCCATTGATGATGGCCTTCTGGACTACTGTCTGGAAAATGACATCCAATTCTTTTCCTACATGGTCTTGGAACAAGGGGCCCTTTCTGGTAAATACGATGAAAATCACCTTCTACCAGCTGATTCTAACCGTGGTAAAACCTACAATCCCCTCTTTCCAGCTCTAAAAGACCTCCTAGCTGGCTTAAAAGAGATTGCTGACAAGTACCATGACTCTCCAGCTCAAATTGCGACAGCCTGGGCCATTGATAAGGGGACAACCCCAATCTTAGGGATGACTAAGGTTGCTCAAGTGGAAGATGCAGCTCAAGTCTCGGCCATTCAGTTGAACCAGGAAGAAGTCGACCACTTGGAAAACCTGGCTACAGCATCAGGAGTTGACACCAAAGGTGGCTGGGAAGGCCAAGCCTAGTAAACTGTAAAAATCAACACGACAATTTGCTGGCTCTAGCTTGCCCCCTATCCCTGTCTTGAGTCGCTTACTGGCCAAGCTTGATTGGCTGACCCTTAAGTTGCTCGGCCTCAAGGTGACTCGGCTTAGTTCCCACTACTCTGTTTTTATGCTATAAAACCAAGCTCTTAGTCCTTCTCTCAAGTAGAAGTCTAAGAGTTTTTTGTCTGAAAGGAGAATCTTATGTCAAAAACTTTAGTGCTTTATTTTTCCATGACTGGAAATACCAAACGGGTGGCACAAAAAATTGCCCATCGTCTACAGGCCGATACCTATGAAATCCAGGCTCAAGTACCCTACAGTCAGGCTGATTTGACCTGGACCAATGATACTTGTCGAGCCAACCAGGAACAAAATGATCCTAAGAGTCGGCCCGCCTTTGCAGGTTCCCTCCCTGATCTTTCTGGCTATGATACCATTATTATTGGCCATCCCATCTGGTGGGGCATTCCTCCAAGGATTATTCAGACGGTTCTTGATAAACTGAATTTAACTGGCAAGACAATCGCTAGCTTTGCCACCTCGGGTGGTTCCATCTATGCCCAATCCCAGGAGCTTCTGACTCAGGAAGTAGGAAAAAATCTGCTTCCAGGCCGTGTCCTCTCTAGCGATGCTTCAATTGCTAGCTGGTTGCAAACCTGGGCCTAAAGTCCTAAACTGAAGCTGGACAGCCAAGGTTGGACAGCCTCATTTCTCTAATCCGACGACCAAGATTGAAAGGAAGAATCTATGTTAGAAAAAATCCAATCCCCGGCAGACTTGAAAAAACTCTCTCAAGACCAATTAGAAGAAGTAGTGGTGGAGGCTAGACAGGCCCTCTTGGAGAAAACCAGTCACCACGGTGGACACAATGGACCCAACTTTGGTGTGGTTGAAATGACCGTGGCTCTCCACTATGTTTTTGACTCCCCTCGTGACAAGTTCATTTTTGACGTCTCCCACCAATCTTATGTTCATAAGATGTTGACGGGACGGGCTCAAGCCTTCTTGGATCCTGATCACTATGATGATGTATCAGGTTATACCAATCCCAGGGAAAGCGAGCACGACCTCTTCACCATCGGCCATACCTCAACCTCTTTGGCTTTAGCATCAGGCGTGGCCAAGGCTAGGGATCTCAAGGGTCAAAAGTCCAATGTTGTCGCCATCATCGGTGATGGTTCCCTGTCAGGTGGTCAGGCCTACGAGGGTCTCAATCAAATCGCCACAACTGGGACCAATACCATCGTTATCGTCAACGATAATGACCAGTCCATCGCTGTAAATCCTAAAGGTGGTATCTACACAGCCCTGCGGACCTTGCGGGAGACAAATGGACAAGCCCAGGATAATCTCTTTAAGGCCCTAGGTTTTGATTATTACTATTTGGATAAGGGAAATGACTTAGCCTCTCTGATTGCCCTCTTCCAAGAGGTCAAAGATAGTGACCACCCTGTTCTCCTCCATATTCATACCCAGAAGGGTCACGGCGTTACCTTTATGGAAGAAAATCGGGAAGCCTTCCATGCTGGCGGTCCCTTCAATCCTGAAACGGGCCAATACCTAAGAGGTAATTCAGGACCGAATTACAATTCTATCACAGGCGACTTCCTGCTCAAGAAGATGAAGGAGGATCCAACTGTCATTGCGGTCAATGCTGGAACCCCTATGTTCCTCTTTTCTCAGGAGCAAAGGCAAGAAGCTGGCCAACAATTTGTTAATGTCGGAATTGCGGAACAAGAAGCAGCGACCATGTCAACGGGTCTGGCCAAAAATGGGGCCAAGCCTGTCTGGTACGTGGCTTCCACCTTTATGCAAAGGACCTATGACCAATGGTGGCACGATATTGCCCTCAATAATCAGTCAGTAACGGTTCTGGTTCACTCGGCCTCGGTCAATGCTATGAACGATGAAAGTCACCTGGGCTTCTTTGATATTCCCTTCCTCAGCCATATCCCTAATATAGTCTATCTGGCTCCAACCAATAAGGAAGAGCACCTAGCCATGTTGGATTGGGCCATTGAACAAAAGGACCATCCCGTTGCCATTCGGGTACCTGTCGGTCCCCTTGAGGAAACTGGTCAACCCGACCAGACAGATTATTCTATTTTAAATAAGAATCAGGTCACCCAAGAGGGCTCCCAAGTTGCTATTTTTGGTCTAGGGAATTTCTACGGTCTTGCCCAAGAAGTGGCCAAGACTCTGGAAGACCAGCATGGAATCAAGGCTACCCTAGTCAATCCTAAATTTATCACGGGTCTGGACAAGGGGCTTCTAGATTCTCTATCCGCCAAGCATCAACTGGTGGTAACCTTGGAGGATGGTCTCTTGGAAGGTGGCTACGGTCAAACCATTGCCAGTTATCTGGGTAATACTGATATTAAGGTCCAAAATTATGGTATTGATAAGCATTTCCACGACCGCTATGACCGTCAAGAGCTGATGGCTAAAAATGGCCTTAGTGTGGATACTATCGTTAAGAATATTTTGCAAACACTTGCTAACTAGTTGGGGTTGAGTCTGGGGCAGGCCCCCATGAAGGTTTTGCTTTTCTCCCCAACTACTATCTTGAAAGACTGTGGATTAGAAATCAAGAGATTGTCTATTGGTCTTTTTATACGTAATCTTCCAAGATTACACATTTTTATGGGTGAGGGCAAAGTCATCATAGGTGTCTGTCCTAGTCTCTAGCGTAACCTACGATAAACAATTCTAGAAAGGAAGTAGGATTTATGCAAACTATTTCTATTGTCAATGATCCACAAGCTGTTCCAGAAATTGTACAAGGATGCATGCGCATGCCTGATTTAAGCGATCAAGATGCTGCTCAAGTTATTAAAACAGCCTATGAAGCTGGTATTACCTTCTTTGATCATGCCACTTGTTATGGAGAAGATGGGGCTGATGAACGTAAATTTGGTCAAGCCTTTAAGCTAACTGGCCTCAAGCGAGAAGATATTTTCCTACAATCAAAATGTGGCTTACGTTTTGAACGTCAGGAATTCGATTGGACCAAGGAAAATATTTTAGCTAGTGTGGATGAAAGTTTGGAACATCTGCAAACCGGTTATCTGGATTCCCTATTGCTTCACAGACCGGATCTTATCTTTGATCCAAAAGAAGTAGCCCAAGCCTTTGATGAGTTAGAACGTACAGGGAAGGTCCGTTATTTTGGTGTTAGCAACTTAATGCCTCTGCAAATTGAACTCCTTAAAAAGTACGTTAAGTAGCCCCTTATTTTTAACCAACTACAGCTTTCTTTGGAGCAGTCTCAATTGATTGATCAGCCACTTTATATGAATAATAAGGAGACTGATATGTCTATCAATCGTGATGGTGATGCACTAGACTATTGTCGCTTGCACGACATCACCATTCAGGCTTGGTCTCCGCTTCAATCTGGTTTCTTTAAAGGAACCTTCCTTGATAATCCGAAATTTCCAGAATTAAATACAGTCTTGGAAAAATTTGCTCAGCGTGAAGGGATGACAAAGGCTGCTATCGCTTTAGCCTGGATTTTACGCCACCCAGCCAAGATGCAGGTTATTATTGGCAGTATGAATCCACAGCACATTGAGGAAGCCGCTCAGGCTGGTAAAGTTAACCTTTCCCACCACGATTGGTATGAACTCTATCTGGCTGCTGGAAAATATTTACCATAAACAAGACTAGTCCTGTTCGGATGAATAGGGCTTTTATCAGTTCATATGGGTGTGGTACAGGGGCAGAAACCCTAAGGAGCAACTCGTTGCCTTGGCAGAAGTGATTCGTCAGGCCTGGAGGAATTATAGCGATCCAGAGGTGGATATTCTTGCCTTTAGCCAAGAGGAGCCTCATCACACGGTGATCCCTATTGCCAGAAAACGTCAAGGGCAATTCGAGTTGGACATCGTCTTACGGGATAACCATACCTCTGAGCAATTTCCTGACGGGGTCTACCATCCTCACGCCGATGTTCAGCATATCAAAAAGGAAAATATTGGCTTGATTGAGGTCATGGGCTTGGCAATCCTCCCTCCTCGTTTAAAAGAAGAGCTAGCAGAGGTTGAAAACTACCTGACAAACCAGTATAATGAAATAGCTGACTATCATAAGGACTGGGCGGGTGACTTGAAAAAGTCCTTGGTCATCAATCCAGATAATGTTCATCAGCTTGTCCAAGAGGCTATTGGTCAGGTCTTTGTCCGAGTTTTGGAAGATGCCGGGGTCTATAAGCGAACCCCAGAAGGTCAAGCTGCTTTTAAACGTTTTCTAGAGACAGTTGGGATTGAATAAATGCAGAAAAGGTCCTTCTCCTGATTTTATTAAAAGGAGGGGCGAATTAAAGACTTGCTCTCGTGAAAAAGAACTCTTACATTCTAAGAGGTTTTCATGAGGCTGGGTTTCATGCAATAAAGAGAGAAAGGAAGGGCTTAGGCCCTAGTGTATCTGAAAAGATGGCAATTCTAGTTTTGGGAGGGGCTGGCTATATCGGCTCCCATATGGTGGATTATCTGGTCCAAAAGGGCCAAGAAGAGGTGGTCGTTGTTGACAGTCTGGTGACTGGTCACCGAGCGGCTGTCCATCCATCTGCCAAGTTTTACCAAGGTGATTTAGCTGATCAAACCTTTATGCGTCAGGTTTTCAGTGAAAATCCTGACTTGGATGCTGTTATCCATTTTGCGGCCTTTTCTTTGGTGGCCGAATCTATGGAAAAACCGCTCAAGTATTTTGATAACAATACCGCTGGTATGATTAAGCTCTTGGAAGTCATGAATGAGTTTAACATCAAGCACTTTGTCTTTTCATCAACCGCAGCGACCTACGGTATCCCTGAAGAAATCCCTATTAAGGAAACAACCCCGCAAAAACCGATTAATCCCTATGGTGAAAGCAAGCTCATGATGGAGACCATCATGAAGTGGTCCGACCAGGCTTATGGGATTAAGTTCGTGCCCTTACGTTACTTCAATGTAGCTGGGGCTAAACCAGATGGATCAATTGGTGAGGACCATGGTCCAGAAACCCACCTACTGCCCATTATCCTTCAAGTAGCGCAAGGGGTTCGGGAAAAAATCATGATTTTTGGCGATGACTACAAGACGCCAGATGGCACCAACGTACGTGATTATGTCCATCCTTTTGACCTGGCCTCAGCCCATCTTTTAGCTCTTGACTATCTGCGTCAAGGCAATCCTTCAACGGCCTTCAATCTGGGGTCTGCAACAGGATTTTCTAATCTGCAAATCTTAGAAGCTGCCCGCAAGGTAACAGGTAAGGAAATTCCTGCTGAGAAGGCTGATCGCCGACCTGGCGACCCTGATACACTGGTTGCTGATTCAACTAAGGCTAGAGAAGTCTTGGGGTGGGCACCAGAATTTGACAATATCGAAAAAATCATCACAAGCGCCTGGGCTTGGCATTCCAGTCATCCCAAGGGCTATGATGATAGGGACTAACCTAAAGACTATAAAAACTCCTGAGCCACTTTGTGCGGCTGAGGAGTTTTTTAATCGCCAAGCTTTCTAAAATTCTAATAGAACTAGACTGGCTTTTTTGCCTTCCCCTAGGCATCAATTACTAACGACTGGGATGATACGACTAACGATAAAATTTGCGAATTCTCTTGTCTAACTTACTTAAAAACGGTATAGTAGTGGGTGTGAAAACGATTTCTAAAAAGCGAGGAAAGAGCAATGGAAAAACATTGGTGGCACAAGGCAACCGTCTATCAGATTTATCCCAAGTCCTTTAAAGACTCTAATGGCGATGGGGTCGGTGACCTGCAAGGTATCATCAGTAAATTGGATTACCTGCAAAAGCTTGGCGTAACAGCTCTATGGCTCTCTCCTGTTTACCAGAGTCCCATGGATGACAATGGCTATGATATTTCTGATTACGAGGGCATTGCCGACATCTTTGGTAGTATGGCTGACATGGACGAGCTACTTGACCAGGCCAATCAACGAAATATCAAGATTGTTATGGACCTAGTGGTCAACCATACGTCAGATGAACATGCTTGGTTTATTGAAGCCAGGGAGAATCCCACTAGCCCAGAGCGAGATTTCTACATCTGGCGGGATCAGCCCAATGATTTGCAGTCTATTTTTGGAGGTTCAGCCTGGCAGTATGACCAGAAATCGGGACAATATTACCTCCACTTTTTCAGCAAGAAGCAGCCCGATTTGAATTGGGAAAATGACCAGCTCCGCCAGAAGATTTATGACATGATGAATTTCTGGATTGCCAAAGGCATCGGTGGATTCCGCATGGATGTTATCGATATGATTGGCAAAATCCCTGACCAAGGGATTTCCACTAATGGCCCCAAGTTGCATGATTACCTAAAAGAAATGAATGCAGCCACTTTTGGTCAGCATGACCTGATGACTGTGGGGGAAACTTGGGGAGCCAGTCCTGAGATTGCCAAGCAGTATTCTAATCCAGACCATCAGGAGCTGTCTATGGTCTTCCAATTTGAACATATTGGTCTCCAACATCAACCGAATGCTCCTAAGTGGGACTATGCCAAGGAGCTGGATGTACCTGCTCTCAAGGCCATTTTTAACAAGTGGCAGACTGACTTGGAGCTGGGTCAGGGCTGGAATTCCCTATTCTGGAACAACCATGACCTGCCTCGGGTTCTCTCGATCTGGGGCGACACAGGAAGCTACCGAGTCAAATCAGCTAAGGCCTTGGCTATTTTGCTCCATCTCATGCGAGGGACGCCTTACATCTATCAGGGCGAGGAAATCGGCATGACCAACTATCCTTTTGCTGGCCTTGAGGAAATCAACGACATTGAGTCCTTGAATTTTGCACACGAGGCTTTGGAAGAAGGCCAAAGCCTAGATGCCATCATGGATAGCATCCGAATGATTGGCCGAGACAATGCTAGAACACCTATGCAGTGGGACAGCTCTCATCAAGCTGGTTTCTCAAGTGCAGACAAGACCTGGCTTCCTGTAAATCCCAATTATGAAACCATCAATGTCCAAGCTGCTCTAGCAGACCCTGACTCCATTTTCTATACCTATCAGAAGTTGATTAAGCTCCGTAAGGACAATGAATGGTTGATTGATGCTGATTTTGAGCTTCTAGAAACAGCCGATAAGGTCTTTGCCTATAAGCGTAGCTGGGGCTCAGAAAGCTATCTGATTGTGACCAATTTCTCTGGCCAAACGCAAGATTTTTCTTGGCCAGACTCTTTCAAGGAAAGCCTCATCACCAATACTGATGTTGCAAAAGCCCTGAGTGATCGCAAGCTCCAACCTTGGGATGCCTTCTGTCTCAAACTGACTGACTAGCCTTAGGAGCATAGAATTTAAAAAAACTGAAGGAAAATTGTTCTTCTTCACTCAAAGAAGACCTGATAAATCTCCTAGCTGGCTCCAGCTATGATAATCCTCACACCCCCAAAAGAACCAGACGACAAATGAGTCGCCTGGTTTTCTTTCTAGTAAAGACTTGCAAAAAGCTTTCGGCAGTAGTAGGCTAAGGTTAGCGATAACCACTAGGGATATCTGCCTGGTGGAATAGTAGAGAGAGCAGCTGGATTTATATGGGAATTTCCTGTCCATGGCCATTCAGCTTGCTCTCATAGAAAGAGGTTATTATGTCACCTTTAGAATTATCATTTAGCACCCTAGAACGGGCTCAAGAACGTTTTTTAGAAACCCTAGACCAAATGACAGTAGCAGAAGCCAATACCATGCCCAAGCCCTTGATTAAATCAGTTACTTGGCTTATTTGGCATTCGAGTCGAGTTTTGGATTATCAAATCTCCCCTCTGGCAGGCCTGCCACAACTCTATGAGGCTGCTGGCTTTAAAGAAAGATTTAATCTTGACCTGCCCGATGATACGCAAGACTGGTGCCACACTCCTCAAGAAGCGGCCAAGGTAGTCGTTTTTGATAAAGAGCTTCTCAAGGACTATTTACAAGCAACTATGGAGCGGACCAAGACTTACTTTGCCCAATTGGATGAAGCCAGTCTAGCCGACATTATCGACCGCAACTGGACACCTGCGGTTACCCGAGGAGTTAGGCTTGTTTCAACAGTAGATGACATCGTCATGCATTCAGGTCAAGCCGTTTACACCCGTCGCTTAGTCATTGGTAAGTAGCGTAAAATTAGGAGGAAGTCCCATGCCTCAAACTTCGCTTTTTGATGCAGATATGCAAAAGTCTGCTCCCCTGGCCAGTCGTATGCGCCCCCAAAGTCTGGATGACTTCGTTGGTCAGGAACATCTGGTCGGTCAAGGAAAGTTTCTGCGAGAAATGATTGAGAAAGACCAGGTGTATTCCATGATTTTCTGGGGGCCACCAGGGGTTGGTAAGACGACCTTGGCAGAAATCATTGCCAAGAAGACCAATGCTAAATTTATCACCTTTAGTGCTGTTATGAATGGCATCAAGGAAATCCGGACCATTATGAATGAAGCCGAAGAAAATCGCAGTTTTGGTGAGAAGACCATTGTCTTTATTGATGAAATTCATCGCTTTAACAAGGCCCAGCAGGATGCTTTCTTACCTTATGTTGAAAAGGGTAGCATCATCCTGATTGGAGCCACGACAGAAAATCCTTCCTTTGAGGTCAATTCCGCCCTCCTATCTAGGGCGCGGGTCTTCGTCCTTAAGCCCTTGGCCAAGGGAGACATTTTAAATCTCCTCAAGCGAGTCCTTCGCTCAGAGGATGCCTTTCCTGGTATCATGGTCGAAATTTCTGACGAGCTCTTGGAAAGACTTGCGGCCTATGCCGATGGAGATGCTAGAACTGCCCTCAATACATTGGAAATGTTGGTATTAAATAGTGATAAGGAAGACGATAAGGTCACAATTAGGGAAGAACTGCTGACGGACCTCCTTGGCACTAAGACCCTCCAGTATGATAAGGATGGCGAAGATCACTATAATATTATCTCGGCTCTACATAAGTCTATGCGCAATAGCGATGCCGACTCCGCCGTCTACTGGCTGGGCCGAATGCTGGCAGGTGGTGAGGACCCCGTCTATATTGCTCGTCGCCTGGTGCGTTTTGCTAGTGAAGATATTGGTTTGGCTGATAATAATGCCCTCAACCTAGCTATCAATGTTTTTCAAGCCTGCCGATTTATTGGTTTACCTGAATGTGATGTCCATCTGACCCAGTGCGTGATTTACCTCTCCTTAGCACCAAAATCCAATGCTACTTACAAGGCTCGTGTCGCCTCTCAAAAGGACATCAAAAAGACCCTCAACGAACCGGTTCCCCTGCATCTGAGAAATGCGACAATCAAGCTGATGAAAGAAGTGGGTTATGGCAAGGGCTACCAGCTAGCCCATTTCTATGATGATAAATTGACCACCATGCCAACTCGCCCTCAAAGCGTGGTAGATCATGTCTATTATCAACCGACCGACCAGGGAAATGAGGGTCGCATCAAAGACCGCCTTAACTATATCAAAGAATGGAAGGCTTCCCACTCCACCGACTTCCAAGCTGGTGAGGAGGAGTAGGGAGGTCTATAATTCTCCTCTCTAGATTTACTAAAGAAAGTAATAAAATGAACAAAAATCCTCTTTACGAGCTAATGAAAATGTCATGCTTTCTTTGAGCAACTCCATTGCTGGAAAGGAGGCCTTGCAAATGGGCGCACCTTAGACGTCTTACTTACCATCGGAGTGAATGTGGTATCCGGTATTCTGCTCTACTTCATTGACAAATGGTTGGATGGTAAGGACAATTAGCATTGTCAGCCTCAAGCACCCCTTAATCTGAAAAGAAGGTAAAAAAAGCCTCAAGGAACCGGCATTCCTTGGGGCTTTGGTGTTGCAATGAGCACTACCTTAGTGATTAAAAAGGATATCGTCTTAAATCTATTCTGTCAAGAAATTTGAAATCTTCATCCCTTTTCAAAAAGTACCTTGGCGCTTAATGGCATGGCTTAACCTCCAGTTCTTTCTTAAGTTTATTCTAACCCAGTTGTATCATTTCGTATATACTAAAGCTTACACTTAGTCAAATTTCAAACCCGCCAGGATTCAACCTGATGGGGTCTTTAGAACAAGCTTATTCTTCATCGGCCCTTAGTACATGAGTCAGGGTCTCATACTGGGCCTTGATATCGTCGCTCAGTTTGCTATCGGTGATGACATAGTTGAAGTCGCTAGTCTTATAGAAGATGAAGAAGTCGTAGGCGTTAAATTTTTTGTGGTCTACCAAGAGGTATTTCTCAATAGCCTTATTGAGGGCTAGCTCTTGAATGGTCCCTTCAGACTCATTGTAGGTGGCCACAGCATCCTTATAGATGGCATTAGCCCCGATGAAGGCCTTGGAAAAAACCAGACTATCAATATTATTGCTGGCCAGAGAGCCAACGAAGGCCCCAGTAACGGGGCGGTATTCACCCCCAATCAGAAGAAGGTCAACGCTAGGGCTTTCCTGTAAGATCTCAAAGATAGGTAGACTATTGGTAATAATTCTAAGTTTGCGCTCAACCAGTTCTTGAGCTAGAAATTCTAGAGTGGTTCCTGGTCCGATAAAAATTGTTTCCCCATCTTGAATCCGTTTAGCCGTATAGGCAGCAATTTGTCGTTTTTCAGCAACCTGTTGGGATTGCTTTTCTAAATTCGTCTTTTCCTGGCGGTTTATGGGACTGAGACTTTGAGCACCACCGTGAATACGGATTAAACGGTGCTCTTTTTCTAATTGGGCCAAGTCGCGACGGACTGTCATATCCGAGACCTGCAAGGCCTCCATGATGTCAGTGACCCTGATGATAGATTGCTGGGACAGCTGGTCCAATATCCAATTTAAGCGTTCTTTCTTGATCATTTAATGACTCCTGTCCTCATTTATGATGCCATTATATCATATAAAGAAGATGAAAAACACATTTACGAACAAAAAGTCACAAGAAACTTTTATAAAAATTTTCGAAGATTTTTGTAAAGAAAGTCGAGAAGTATTAATTCGAAAGGGTTTGCAGCGTGTTTTTTAAAACAAACAAAAACATTCAATTTTATCTTGACAAAATGTTTGTTTGGGTTTATTATAATCTCGTAGCAAACAAAAGCAAACAAAGGAGAACGAAAATGGCTATTGTACTTGGTGCCGATCAGGCAGGTAAAAGACTCAAAGACCTTATTAAGGCTTATCTGAATGAAAAAGGACTGGAAGTCCTCGATGTTACTGATGATTCCCAAGAAGATTTTGTAGATGTGACCTTGGCTGTGGCTAAGGAGGTCAATGCTACAGAAGGCAATCTTGGGATTGTGGTGGATGCCTATGGGGCAGGCCCCTTCATGGTAGCAACCAAAATTAAAGGTATGGTGGCAGCGGAAGTTTCTGACGAACGCTCAGCCTACATGACCCGGGCCCACAATAATGCTCGCATGATTACTATGGGGGCAGAAATTGTTGGTGATGAATTGGCAAAGAATATCGCCAAGGGCTTTGTTGAAGGGCACTATGATGGTGGCCGTCACCAAATTCGTGTCGATATGCTGAACAAGATGTGCTAGACAGTTGTTTGAATTGGAGGAAATAAAATGAAAATTGCTATTGGTTGTGACCATATCGTAACGGATGAAAAGATGGCGGTCTCTGAATTTTTAAAGTCAAAGGGACATGAAGTTCTTGACTTCGGGACCTATGACCATGTTCGGACTCATTATCCTATCTATGGTAAACGGGTTGGCGAGGCTGTTGCTAGTGGTCAAGCCGACTTAGGTGTTTGTATCTGTGGAACTGGTGTTGGTATCAACAATGCTGTCAACAAGGTTCTAGGTATCCGCTCAGCCCTAGTAAGAGATATGACAACAGCCCTCTATGCTAAGGAAGAACTCAATGCCAATGTAATTGGTTTTGGTGGCAAGATCACGGGTGGCCTCCTGATGAATGATATTATTGATGCCTTTATCAATGCCGATTATAAGGAAACGCCAGAAAATAAGAAGCTGATTGCTAAAATCGAACATTTGCAAACAGCCAATAAAGACCAGACTGACCCAGATTTCTTCAAGGAATTCCTTGATAAGTGGAACCGTGGCGAATACCACGATTAATGATTTTGGAAAATCAAGAATATCGCATCGTTAGCTTGCCTCTCTAGTGAGTCCCGTGTCTGTTTTTGATTTTCATTGACCATAATTTTGACCATAAACCTAGTTGTTACGAAAAATTCAAATATTGTGAGGAAGTAAAATGGTATTGACTGAAGGAAAACGCAAATACATGGAAAAATTAAGTGATGACAAGGGCATCATTTCGGCCTTGGCTTTTGACCAAAGGGGGGCCCTCAAGCGATTGATGGCTCAGTACCAAGATGCTGAGCCAAGCGTTGCCCAAATGGAAGAGTTGAAAGTGTTGGTGGCAGAAGAATTAACACCCTATGCTTCATCCATGCTCTTGGACCCTGAATATGGCCTGCCAGCGACCAAGGTTTTAGATAAAAATGCTGGTCTTCTCTTAGCATACGAAAAAACGGGCTATGATACTACTAGTACCAAGCGTCTGCCAGATTGTTTGGATGTCTGGTCGGCAAAACGTTTGAAAGAGCAGGGAGCTGATGCTGTTAAATTTTTGCTTTACTATGATGTGGATAGTAGCGAAGAGCTCAATCAGCAAAAGCAAGCCTATATTGAACGGGTTGGCTCTGAATGCCTTGCCGAAGATATTCCTTTCTTCTTGGAAATTCTGGCCTATGATGAAAAGATTGCGGATACCAAGAGTGCAGAGTTTGCTAAAGTTAAACCGCACAAGGTTCTAGGGGCTATGAAGGTTTTCTCAGAAGCCCGCTTTAACATTGATGTGCTCAAGGTTGAAGTTCCAGTTAATATGAACTTTGTCCAAGGCTTTGGTGATGGAGAGGTTGTCTACAGTAAGGAAGAAGCTGCTGACTACTTCAAACAACAAGAAGCAGCAACCAACCTGCCTTATATCTACCTCAGTGCAGGTGTTTCAGCTAAACTCTTCCAAGACACCTTGGTCTTTGCTCATGAGTCTGGAGCTAATTTCAACGGGGTTCTCTGTGGCCGTGCCACTTGGGCAGGTAGCGTTAAAGATTATATTGAAAATG